>JAYRJQ010000025.1:0-56784 GCA_041906185.1 Burkholderiaceae bacterium | reverse complement strand
CGTTGCGCGACTCCAGCGGATGCGCCAGGCGGATCGTGCCCTTCTTGATGGAGTCTTCCAGGTGGCCCACGACGAGGCGCTCGCCCATCTCGGCCACGCGGCGGTCGCGGAACTCGATGACTTCAGGGAAGTTGTGGCCGGTGTCCACGTGGACCAGGGGGAAGGGGAGCTTGCCCTTGAACTCGTTGCCGGACACACGCTGTTTGAAGGCCTTCTCGGCCAGGCGCAGGACCACGCAGGAATCCTTGCCGCTGGAGAACAGCAGGCCCGGGCGCTCGAAGGCGGCGGCGACTTCGCGCAGGATGAAGATGGCCTCTTCCTCGAGGTGGTCGAGGTGGCGGTGATCGACGGTGGCGACCAGTTGTTCCAGGTTCACGGGGGCGTTCATGCAGTCGCTCCAGACTTCAGATCATCATTGCTCTTGGCCTTGTGCAGGCCGCATTCCTTGGCGTTCTCGTCCTCCCACCACCACCGCCCGGCGCGGAAGTCCTCGCCGACGGCGATGGCGCGGGTGCAGGGCGCGCAGCCGATGGAGGGCATGAACTGGTCATGCAGGGCGTTGTAGGGCACGGCGCGGGTCTGGATGAAATGCCAGACGTCGGCCCAGCTCCACGCGGCCAGCGGGTTGAGCTTGGTGCGGCCCTGGCCATCCGGCTCGCTGAAGGGCACCTCGGCGCGGTTGGCGGACTGCTCGCGGCGCAGGCCGGTGATCCAGGCGCTGCGGCCGGCCAGCATGCGCGACAGCGGCTCCAGCTTGCGGATGCCGCAGCATTCCTTGCGCAGGGCGAGGCTCTCGTACATGGCGTCCGCGCCACGGGTCTTCACGAAGTGCACGACGGCATCGGCCACCGGCGTGAAGACCTGCACCTCGATGCCGTACTGATCGCGGATCTGCGGGATCAGCGCCAGCGTCTCGGCATGCAGGCGGCCGGTGTCCAGCGTGGCGACGGCCACGGGCAGCTGCAGCTCGGCCAGCAGGGCGGTGATGACCATGTCCTCGGCGCCGAGGCTGCTGGACTGCAGCAGCGCGTCGCCGTACTGGGCGTGCGCCTCGCGCAGCAGGGCGCGGGTCTCGTCCAGGCGGGCGTCGAAGCCGGCGGTGGCGCGGGCGTAGAGGCCGATGGCGGAGCTCTGCGCTGCGTTCCCCAGCGGCAGGAAGGACACGGCGTCGGCGGTGCTGTCGCTCATGGCGGCTCCTCAGGACTGCGCGGCCAGGACCTTCGCGAAGTGCGGGCGGGGCTCGCTCACATCGCCTTGGTAATGGCCCGGGAAGAAGGTCAGCGCGCGTTCGGCGGCGTCGCGGCGCTGGTCACCGCGCAGCTGCACGGCGTCGAAGCCGGTGCGGGCGAGCAGGGGCAGCATGTCCACGACGACGTCGCCCACGGCGCGGATCTCGCCCGTGAAGCGGTAGCGCACGCGCAGCAGACGGGCCTGCGTGTAGGCACGGCCGTCCACCCACTTCGGGAACTGCAGGGCGATCAGCGCGAGGCGGGGCAGGTCGGCCACCAGCTCCTCGATGTCGAAGTCGTTGGCGAGCTGCACGCCCACCGGCAGATCGGCCGGCCAGGTGTCGCGCACGGCGTGCCATTGCTCCAGGGTCAGCAGCAGGTTCGGGGCGGCGCTCGGGTGGGGCAGCGGGCCGTCCTCGCCGTCCACGCGGTGCCATTGCTCGTGATGGGGGTCGATGAACTTCATGACGATCTTTCCTGCGGTCTTCAGCGGGCGGCGGTGGAGGAACGGACGGCGTTGGCGGCGGCCTTGAAGGGCTCGATGCCGACGCGGCGCACCGTGTCGATGAAGCGCTCGGCGGCCTGGCGCTCACGCTTGTAGGTGCCGACGACGGACTCGATCACGTCGCCCACCTCGTCGGCGGCAAAGGAGGGGCCGATCACCTTGCCGGCCTGCCAGGGGCCGGAGAGCGTCGAGCCGTCCGAGCCGCCCAGCGTGACCTGGTACCACTCGGTGCCGTCCTTGTCGACGCCGAGGATGCCGATGTGGCCGCTGTGGTGGTGGCCGCAGGAGTTGATGCAGCCGCTGATGTGCAGGTCGATATCGCCGATGTCGTATTGCTCGTCCAGGTCCTGGAAGCGCTCGGTGATCTCGGCCGCGACGGGGATGGAGCGGGCATTGGCCAGCGCGCAGAAGTCACCGCCGGGGCAGGCGATCATGTCGGTCAGCAGGCCGATGTTGGGCGTGGCGAAGCTGTTGGCGCGGGCGGCTTCGAACAGCGCCGGCAGCTCGCTCTCGCGCACCCAGGGCAGCAGCAGGTTCTGGTCATGCGTGACGCGCAGCTCGCCCTGGCTGAACTCGTCGGCCAGCTGGGCAGCGGCGTCCATCTGGGCGTCCGTCGCATCGCCGGGCGCCTGGCCCACGCGCTTCAAGGACAGCGTCACGGCGCGGTAGCCGCTCAGGCGGTGGCCATGCACGTTGCGCTCCAGCCAGCGCTTGTAGGCGCCGGGCTGCACGCCCTCGAAGATGTCAAGACCTGGCACCTCGGCCACGCCGGCGGGCACCACGAAGCTCGCGGCCACGCGGTCCAGCTCGGCCTGGGGGATCAGGTGCTCGTGGCCGGCCGGGTCGTCCTGCAGGATCTGCGCGAACTCGCGGTTCACGTCGTCGATGAAGGCCTGGCCCTCGGCCTTCACCAGGATCTTGATGCGGGCCTTGTAGGCGTTGTCGCGGCGGCCGTAGCGGTTGTAGACGCGGACGATGGCCTCGATGTAGACGAGGATCTGCTGCCAGGGCAGGAAGTCGGTGATGGTGGTGGCGATCACCGGCGTTCGGCCCATGCCGCCGCCGACGAGCACCTCGAAGCCGACCTCGCCGGCCTCGTTCTTCTTGAGCTGCAGGCCGATGTCATGCCAGGCGATGGCGGCGCGGTCCTCGCGGGCGCCGGAGATGGCGATCTTGAACTTGCGCGGCAGGAAGGCGAACTCAGGGTGCAGCGTGCTCCACTGACGCAGCACTTCGGCGTAGGGGCGCGGATCGACGATCTCGTCCGGCGCCACGCCGGCGGTGGCGTCGCTCGTGATGTTGCGGATGCAGTTGCCGCTGGTCTGGATGCCGTGCATGTCCACGTTGGCCAGCAGGTCCATCACGTCGGCGGCCTGGGGCAGCGGGATCCAGTTGTACTGCAGGTTCTGGCGCGTGGTGAAGTGGCCGTAGCCGCGGTCGAACTCGCGGGCGATGCGGGCCAGCTGGCGCAGCTGACGCGAGGACATCACGCCATAGGGCACGGCCACGCGCAGCATGGGCGCATGGCGCTGCACGTACCAGCCGTTCTGCAGGCGCAGGGGGCGGAATTCGTCGTCGGTGAGCGTGCCGGCGAGGTTGCGCTCCAGCTGGTCGCGGAACTGCGCGGCGCGGGCGTGGACGAACTGGCGGTCGAAGTCGGTGTAGGCGTACATGTCAGTTCAGCTTAGAAATTCAGTGGAGCACTTTCCATCCGGCCATCAGCAGCGAGGCGCACAGCAGGCTGCGGATGACGCCGTCGGGCAGACGGCGCGTGGCCTGGGCGCCCAGCCAGATGCCGGGGATGGAGCCGATCAGCAGCGAGCCCAGCAGCGCCCAGTCGACGTTGCCCAGGCTCGCGTGGCCGAGGCCGGCGACGAGCGTCAGCGGCACCGCGTGGGCGATGTCGCTGCCCACGATGTAGCGGGCCTGCAGGCGCGGGTGGATCAGGAGGATCAGCGTCGCGCCGATCGCGCCGGCGCCGATGGAGGAGAGCGAGACCAGCACGCCGAGGATCAGGCCGCTGATCACGGTCAGCGCGGGCTTGCGGGCGTCGGGGATGTGGCGCTCCAGGCGCAGCCCGACCTGCTGCCAGGCCGGGCGGAAGGCCACGACGAGGGCGGTCAGGAAGAGGGCGATGCCCAGGGAGACGGTGAGGGCGCTGGCCCAGTCCTTGGTGATGCCCGTGAAGTGCATCAGCGCCACGGTGGCGATGGAGGCGGGGATGCTGCCCGCGAGCAACTGGCGGACGATGTCCCAGCGCACATGGCCGTGGCGGGCGTGGGCGACGGAGCCGGACATCTTGCTCAGCCCGGCGAACCACAGGTCCGTGCCGATGGCCACGGCGGGATTCAGCTTGAAGACGGACAGCAGCAGGGGCGTCATCAGCGAGCCGCCGCCCACGCCGGTGATCCCGACGATGGCGCCGACGCCGAATCCGCTGGCAACCGCAAGTCCGTCCACATCCGCTCCTCGGGACTGCCCCCATTGGCAGTCAGGTGGCGGACTTTAAAAGCTGTTTATATATATGAGAACTACTGAATCGTAGATTGCTTATGGTTGAATTGGAATAAAGGCGCTGGGTGCGGGCGGTGGCAGGTGAAACAAGTCGCGGGCCAGGCCATCCGGAAAAATGGGGCGATCGATCCGGATGCCTCCGAGCCGGAGCGCCAGGGCCCGTGCGGCGCGGTTGCTGTCCTTCATGTAGGTCTCGACAGTGGGCCAGCCAAAGTGCTCATAGGCGTGGGCCAGGGCGGCCTGCGAGGCGGCGAAGGCGATGCCGCGGCCGCGGAAGGCGGGCAGAAGCCACCAGGTGAGCTCACGGGGCCAGCCGGGCTTCTGGGCAAAGCCGCAGGCACCGATGGGCATGCCGTCGGCATGGATGGCCCACAGCCCGAAGCCCTGCTGCGCCCAGGCCTGAACATCCCGCTCGAGCCGCGCTTGGGCCGCCTCTCTCGACAGCGGGGCTCCGCCGTAGCCGTCCGAGGCCGTGCCGTCGGTGAAGAACTGCACGTAGGTGGCGGTGCAGTGGGGGCTGGGGCGGCGCAGAGACAGGTCGGCGGTCTCGAAGGCGGACGTGACGGTCATGGGCTGCCGGCTCTGGACGTCGTAGGGGGGCGCACGTCGGTAAGGAGGTTAGTTTCGGTGTGAAGTGTGCCCGCCTGCAGGCTCATCTGGTGAGCCACGAGGACGGAAAGATGGGCTCGACGGGAACGGTGTCCCGTACAGGAGTGAAACCATGAGTCACCAGAGCAGTTCTCCACTTGAGCATTTGGCGGCATTCGCCATGACCTTCCTGGCCGGCATGGCCGCCTCGGCGGCCCTCGGTGCCTACACCCGCTATATCCGACGCCACGCAGTCCGGACAGCATCGACAAAGCCCCGGTAGTGGACTTTGTCCGCTTCCGTGCCGCATCTCCCACGGTCCTTGACGAAGCACAGGGGAGCGCGCATCTGGATCAGGTCGCAAAAAAATGCCGCCTTTCGGCGCTTTGCCGTCGTCATCAACGGCGAAGTCCGCGTCCGAGGGCGGCGGCAACCCTAGCATCCAGCCACCAATCGACCCACCGTGCAGGGAGAGTCAGACTTTGTTGGATACCAAGAATGCGCCGCCTCATCGGCGCGACAAGAAGCTGCTGCACTCCCGCGAGCTCTACAAGGAGCTCGCCTCGGAAATCCGGCACATCCTCCGCGCGGTGGACGGGCTGCAGGACGACCCGCAGGCCAGCGCCGTCCGGAGCACGGTCAATGCGGTCCTGGAGCCGCTGAGCCAGGAGTCGGAGGCCCGCATCCAGGAGCTGGCGCGAAACGCGGAGTGGGATACCTTCGTGATCGGCTTCTATGGCGAGACGAATGCGGGCAAGTCGACGATCGTCGAGACGCTGCGCATCCTCCTCGGTGAAGCCGGCAAGAAGGAGGAACGACGCGTCTTTCGAGAGATCCAGGAACGGCACGGGCTGAACGCTGACGCGCTTCGCCAAGTGCAGCTCGATGTCGAGGCGGCAGCGCAGGCCTGCGAGGAAGGCACGGCGGCCCAGGCCCGGGAGATGGCCTTGCGGGACGGTGAGGTCCAGGCCGCCCTGGCCGAGCTGCGCTCCACTGAATCGGAGCTCCAGCGCCACAGAGCAGCGCTGACATGGTGGCAGCGCATCCTTGCCCTGTTCAAGAAGGATCCCCTGGCCCTGCTGCTGCAGCAGCAGACGCGGCGCCTGACGGCCGCCGAGGCCGACGCGACGCAGGCACTGAACGCTCATGAGGCCCGGATCAGGGAGCTGCGCGAGGCGCTGGCGTCCCGGCAGCAAGTGCTGGCCGAGCGTCTGTCGCAGCTGGACCTGCTGCTGCCCCACGCCGATGGCCGCATCATAGGGAACGGGCGATCCGACTTCACGCTGCAGACGCAGCTCTACCACTTCGAGGTCAACGGGCAACGCTTCGCGCTGATTGACGTGCCGGGGATCGAAGGCAGTGAAGCCAAGGTGGAGCAGGCCATCTGGGAGGCCGTGCAGAAGGCGCATGCCGTGTTCTACGTGACGCCCAAGCCTGCCGCGCCTCAGAAGGGTGAAGAGGGCAAGCCGGGCACCCTCGAGAAGATCAAGCGTCATCTCGGAGACCAGACCGAGGTCTGGACCCTTTACAACAAGGGTGCCACGAACCCGATGGCCTTGAGCGCCCAGGACCTTTTGACCGCAGACGAGCAGCGCAGCATCGCCGATATGGACAGGAAGCTCCGGGACCAGCTGGGCGCCCACTACGCCAGGACCTTGTCCGTCAGCGCACGCCCGGCCTACCTGGCCGTCGCGGAATGCCTTGTGCCGGGGAGCGCGGACGCCGCGATCCGGGACAAGTTCCTCGGCAAATTCGACCGCGACAGCCTGCTGGCGAAATCGAACCTGCCGGCGCTGGTCGAGCTCCTGTCCGGCGCCCTCGTCCAGGGCCAGCAGGACAAGATCCTGAGATCCAACCTGTTCAAGGGCCAACAGCTTGTCGCCCGGACGCTAGGGGGCATCGAGGGCATCTACGAGGAACACCTGAAGCCTTTCAAGGCTGAACTGGCGGTGGTCGTGAAGGATTCGACGCAGCAGCTGGACCTGAGCGTCCGTGCGCTCTCCTCGCGCTTGGACAGCGTGGCCTCCACCGCCGTCTCCAGTTTCATCCGGGACTTGCGGCGGGACGTCTATGACTACATCGACGGCGACGTGAGCAACGATGAGCTTCGAAGCTACTTCTCGCAGACCCGGGACCAACGGATGGCCGAGGCGACGAAGGCGCTCTCAAAGGCCATGGAGCGCGAGTTCGAGTTGTTCCGGCAAGAGGCTGCCGACGCCCTGGAACGATTCAGGGACTTCGCCAACGACCTGGAGTCGTCATTCGGATCCATCCAGATTTCAGGCTCGACGACGCCCTTGAAGCTGGATCTGAGCCACGGGATCGACTGGACTGGCGTGATCTCCTCGGTCGTCGGCGGCCTGCTGCTGGCGTGGAATCCGGGGGGCTGGTACATCCTCGCCGCGGGCGTCGCCACGGTGCTGCTCGGCCTTGCAAAGTCCTTCATCGGGTTCTTCAGCAGCGACTACAAGAAGGCGCAGCAGCGCAAGGCCATCGACGGCCAGCTTGATTCGATGCGCGACACGGTGCGGGACGGCATCCGGGCGGACCTCAAGCGCTGCACGGAGACCGTCGAGTCGGAGATCGAGACCATGAAGACCGCGATGAAGGTGCCGCTGGAGAACGCCACCGTGCTCAACAAGACCGTGAAGCGTTCGATTGACAAGTTGAAGTTGCTTGCCGCCTCGATGGCGGCGCCAGGAGAAGACTGATGGAAGAAACACTGCAGGCCTTCAAGCTGCAGCAGGACCGGGCCACGTCGCTGCTGCTCAAGCTCAAGGCATTTCTTGAACAGGGCGCCCACGCGGGCATCGCGGTCGACCCGTCTCTGGGGGACAAGGTCGAGACGGCTCTTCGCGAGACGCAGTCCGGCCGGCTCAAGATCGCGCTGGTCGGCGGCTTTTCTGAGGGGAAGACGTCCATTGCGGCGGCCTGGCTGGGCCGGCTCGACCGCTCGACGATGAAGATCAGCCATGAGGAGTCGTCTGACGCCGTGGTGAGCTATGCCGTGGGCGATGACATCATCATCTTCGATACCCCCGGACTGTTCGGCTTCAAGGAGAAGACCAACGCCGATCGGGAAGATGCCGAGCGCTACAAGGACATCACGCGCAAGTACATCAGCGAGGCGCACCTGGTGATCTATGTGATGGATCCCAAGAACCCCATCAAGGAAAGCCATCGCGACGAGCTGGAGTGGCTGTTCCGCGCGCTGAACCTGCTGCCGCGGACGGTCTTTGTGCTCAGCCGCTTCGACATCGTGGCCGACGTCGAGGACGCGGACGACTTTGCGCGCCATCTCGAGGTCAAGAGGGCCATGGTGTCGAAGCGCCTTGCAGAGCTGATTCAGCTGACTCCCACTGAGCAGCAGTCGCTGGCCATCGTGGCCGTCGCCGCGAATCCCTTCGACCTGGGGATCGAGCACTGGCTGGCGAACCAGGAGCAGTTCCAGCAGCTCTCCCACATTGACGAGCTGCGTCGGGAAACCAGCGCGGCCGTCGAGAGAAACGGCGGCGCACTGGCGGTGGCCCTGGCAGCGAAGCAGTCCATCATCCGGGACGTCCTGGTCAAGGAGCTGCCGGTAGCCATCGAGGCTGATGAGCAGATCGGCGCCGAAGTCGAGAATCTCGAGGAGGCCAATCGCCGGCTCAAGAAGCAGCTGGTCGGTGTCAATGCCCGGATCCAGGATGTCCGCAGGAACCTGCGAGAGTTCGTCACGTCCTACTTCACGGACCTGATCCTGCAGGCGAAGGCGGTGGATCAGGAGACCTTTGCGGCGTTCTTCGAGCGCGAGATCGGCGCTGAAGGGATCGTCCTCACGACAAGACTGCAGAGCGAATTCGAACAGCAAATGGCATCGGTGAGGCTTGAACTGACGAACCTGCAGATCGGTGTCGAGTCGGAGATCAACCATTTCAACGCCCAGGTGCGGTCGATGGGAAAGCAGGGGATCAACTTCCTGATCGGCCGCAAGTTGATCAATAGCCAGACCATCCTGGCCACCCGGGACGGCATCGTGTCGGTGGCCAAGGTCGTCGGAGTCGATCTCGCCAAGGTGCTCAAGTTCAAGCCCTGGGGGGCGGTGAACCTGGCGAAGACTGTGAATGGCGTCCTGGTGGTGGTGGGGTTGGTCGTCGAGGCTTGGGACTGGTGGGAGAGCAACCAGCGCGAGAAGGCCTTCCAGGCGTCGAAGGCCAAGCTCATCGAGCACTTTGAGACGCAGCGTGCTGAACTGATCAGCATGCTGGCAAGCGATGACTTTGCGACCCGCTTCTTCGCCGAGTACGAGGACCTGGAGTCGCAGGCCCAGGGGATCGCGACAGAGCTTGAGGCCCGCGAGGCCAAGCGCCAGGAGTTCCTGGCGTGGCGTGGGCAAGCCGAGGCGCTCGATGTGGAGTTCAGGATGATCCAGGAGTCCTGCTGACCCGGATCTCTACACTGCGGCATTCGCCACTTCCCTGGACAAGCCCGTGTCGCATCTAGACCCCGACATCCATCACGACATCGACCTGCTGGTCCGCGGCGGCTTCGAGCCGCCGGACCGGATCCTGGAGATCCTCACGGAGGAGATGCACGAACCAGGTGAGTTGGATGTGGACGAGGTGGCGGCGGCCGTGAACGCCGCCCTGGCGAAGCACGAGCTCGACAAGCGGTCCTGGCCCGCGGTCACCGACTGCGACCGCCTGGACGCCGTCTTCGAGCGCCTCGAGGAACAGGGACTCATCGCGCTGCAGTGCGCCGGCTATACCCAGAGCGACGGCTTCGACGACGTGTGCGAGATCTACGAGGATCACCCAGACCACGCCGAGATCTTGGGCTACTGCTTCTATCACGCGCAGGACCTGGAACGTGCGCTGAACGGCGACGGTCTGTACCTGGCCTTCGGCCCGATGGACGGCAGCAAGGAAGCGACCGAGGGCGTCCAGGTCGGCGAGCGGGTGGCCCGCGAGCTGCGTGCTGCCGGCTTCGAGGTGCACTGGAATGGCACCTTCGACCAACGGATCTTCGTGCCGCGCCTCGTCTGGCAACGTCGGTAAACGCGGGCCCCAAAACGTAGGCGGCGCCACCGCGTTCCCGCGATGGCGCCGCTTCTTCTTCAGGCCGGCCTCAGGGCCGGCCCGCTCCTCCTCGCGCTCAGTAGCGCGTGCTCAGGCTCAGTCCGCTGAACGCCGCCTGGCCATGCACCGTCAGGTAGATGTAGCCCGGGGTGTACACCGGCACCGTCACGGTCTCGGCATTGCCGCTGTTCGTGGAGCGGTAGTTGTGGGCGCTCGGCGAGGCCCAGCCCTGCGTGTTGACGTAGAGGTCGGCGTTGCCGCTGCCGCCGCTGGTGGTGATGCTCAGCTGCACATTGGGCTTGTCGACGTAGATCCAGAAGTACTGCAGATCCCCCGCGGCACCGGCGAGGCCCGTGCGCACGCAGCCGTTGCTCATGCTGTCGGTGCGGCTCGGGCAGGTGGACGGCACGCCACCCGACACCGTCACCGGCAGCGAGGTGGTGGTCGAGAGCCCGCTGTTGTCCGTCACCTTGAGCTTGACGGTGTAGGTGCCGTCGGCCGCGTAGGTCTTGGCCGGGTTGGCATAGGTCGACGTGCTGCCGTCGCCGAAGTCCCACAGGCGGCTGGCGATGCTGCCGTCGGGGTCCGTCGAGGTGTCCGTGAAGTAGGCCGTCAGACCGGTGGTGCCGACCTTGAACGAGGCCACGGGCGGCAGGGACGCCGGGGCCGAGACGGTGACGACCTGGCTCGTGGTGGTGCTCAGGTTGCTGTTGTCCGTCACGGTGAGCTTGACCGTGTAGCTGCCGGCGGCGGCGTAGGTCTTGCTCGGGTTCGCGGCCGTCGAGCTGCTGCCGTCACCGAAGCTCCAGACGCGGCTGGCGATGCTGCCGTCGGCGTCGGTCGAGGTGTCGGTGAAGCCCACGGTCAGGCCGGAGATGCTGGTCTTGAAGGACGCGACCGGCGCCTGCGAGGTGCCGTTGCCGCAGTTCACGCCCGCGGTGCCGACCTGGCTCAGCCAGGTGCGGAACTCGGCGTCGTAGCGCGTGCCGATAGTGCTCTTGAGCAGCGTGCGTGCGCCGGTCCAGTCGCCCTTGCGGTAGTAGCCCAGCAGCGAGGTGACGTCCGCGCGGTGCTTCTCCAGCATGAAGCTCACGGCCAGATAGCCCCAGTTGTAGATGCGGGTCTGGTCCGCGTTGTCGTAGGTGGTGTCAAAGAGCGTGCTCAGGGCGTAGCGGTAGGTGCCGGCTTCGGTGAGGGCGTTGCTGTAGCGCACATTGCGGTAGCAGTAGGACACGTGCTCGGCCAGGCCTTCGACCCACCAGACGGAGGGCTGCGTCATGCCGGCGCTGAAGTCGCCGTACATGTCGAAGCGGCCGTCGAGGTAGTGGGTGTACTCGTGGTTGAGGTTCCACACCTCGAAGGTGGGGCGCACCCACTCGGCCTCGTAGGCATAGAAGCGCGGCACGTTGCCGGCCTGCGCGGGGTTGCCCTCGATGTACATGCCGCCGTTGTTGGTGCTGATGCCAAAGAGCGGGCCGGCGTAGTCCTGGTAGTCGTAGCTGCTGTCGAAGATCACCAGTTCGAGGCTGGTGTTGTTGTCATTGGCGACGGGCACGCGGCCGGTCTGCAGCTTGTTGTGGAAATAGGCCTCCTCGTTGACCACCGAGGTGCAGGTGGCGTTGAGCTCGGCGGCGCTCATGGACTGCGCACGCAGGGTGAGGCTGGGGCTGCAGACCTGCTTGAGCGGCAGGATGGCGGCCTCGGCGCGGGGCTTCCAGTTGCAGCTGCCATAGGTGTTGCACTGGCCCGGGTCGTAGTAGTCCGTCATGTCGGCAAGGCCGACCCAGATCGCCTGGCTGGGCGTGCCCAGGCCGCTGCGGCTCATCAGGCCCTGGACCTGCGGGCGGGTGGTCGTGAGCAGCGTCGGGTACTGCAGGAAGCGCGAGAGTTCCCGGGCGGCATTGCTGACCAGATAGCTCTCGCCCGTGCCGATGAGGCTCCAGTTGCGGTTGGCGAAGTTGCTCACGGCGGTCTGCAGCGAGGTGTCGGCCTTCACCAGCGCCTGGAAGTCGGCGTTCTGGTGGCCGCGCCACAGCACGGTGAAGGTGCTGTTGACCGCGGCCTTCATGTTGTACGAGCTGTTCCAGCTGCTGGTGTAGCTGTCCAGCAGGCGCTTGACGACGCTGGCGTAGCGGGCGTTCTCGCTGGAGGAGTCGATGAGGGTGACGGACTCGCTGAGCACTTCACCGTTGGCATCGGTCACCTGGAAGATGTTGGCGTTGGCAAAGAGCGAGTCCAGGGCGCCGCGGATGGCCGTCTTGAGGGTGCTGCCGTAGCTGCCCACCGAGGCGGCGTCGTTGTACTGCACGTAGTAGCCGGCACGCAGGAAGAGGACCAGCTGCAGCACGCCGGTGCTGTTGTTGCCCGCGTAACTGCCTGCGTAGCTCCGCAGGCCGTCTGCGACGCTGCGCATCTGGGTCTCGTTGAAGGTCTTCTGGGCCTCGGTGCCGCGCAGGCTGAAGAGCCCGTTGACGCAGTCGGCGGTGCTGGTGCGCACGGCCTCGACGAGGGCGCTGCCCGTGCGCGAGGTGAAGAGCGTGGCGTCACAGCTGGCGGTGGCGGTGGCCTTGCGGTCGGCGCTCAGGATGCTGCGACGGGCGGTCTCGACGCGGGGCCGCGAGCGCTCGGCGGACACGGGCGGGCGCTCCTTCGCGTCCTGCAGCTTGGACTCGCTGTGGTGGTGCAGCGCGTGCTCCTGGGTGGCCGCCTGGATCTGCGGCATCGGGCCCTGAGGGCTCCTGTCGGCAGAGTCGGCGTGAGCCAAGGGCAGGGTCAGACAAAAGGACATGGCGAGGCCAAGCCCCGTCAGAGTGGGGGTTCGCATGGGACGGTTCCGATTCAGTTAGAGGGGGGAGGCGCACCCGGTCGGCCGGACCGGGTGCCACCAGCTCGCCGAGGGCAGCGAGCCGCACATCAGCAGTCCTGCGTAGCACAACTCCCTACATCTGCTGATGAAGATATATTTGACGTACACGGCAAATATTTAACAAGAGGGAATCCCTGATACGCGGGTGACGGTTTGTATCGTCATGCGCCAGATGGCCCAGTGCCCGGTGGTGTGCGCTTGTAAATGAAGGCGCCCCCGAGGGCTGGTGCTCTCGGGGGCCGCAGGGTCGGTGGCTGGGGGATCGGACGCGCTGCCCGGCATGGGGCGGCGGAACAGTTGGTAACCAACGCGCGGGCCGTCGAAGGCCGTGGCGCGCGGCCGTGGCGCGATCGGGTCGGCGAGAGGTGGTGAGAGGTGGGGCCGGCTCAGGCCCGGGCCAGCGCCTCGAGGGCGTCCACCTGCTCGACGATGCGGGCCGGCAGCGGGGCGTCCTGGGTGAGCAGGGCGCGGACGAGGGCGGCGTTGTCCGCCGGGGCGGCCTGCTCGAACAGCGGCTGGGCGAGGTCGTCTTCGCCGGTCTGCAGCTCGGTACTGCCGTCGGGGCCGAAGCGGCGCATCCAGGCCTTGCGGCGCAGATGGGTGTGGGCCTCGCCTTCGCAGGCGCGCATCAGGAGCGCCTGCCCGCCGCTGTCACGGCACAGCGTGGGCAGGGCCTCGGTCATGCTGTCGAGGTATTCCGGATGGGTGACGGCCACCACGCGCAGGCTGCGCCCGGGGGCCGGGTCGAGGAGCTTGGCCATGATGTGCGCGCTGTTGCGCACGCCCAGCCGGGTGCGCAGGGCCATGAGCGCGTCCAGCCCGGGGCACAGCAGGGGCAGGGGAGCGACGGCCACGCGGCGCGCCTGCAGCTGCTGCTCGACGTCGCTCAGGTGACTCGCGCGCGGCAGGTCGAGGGCCTCCAGCAGCGCGAAGGAGTCGATGCGGTTGTCGAAGTCATGCCGGCCGTGGATCAGCACCGGCACGCCGCGTTTCGCGAGCAGCAGGGCCACCAGCGGCATGAGGTTGGCGAGCTTGCGCGCACCGTTGAGGGCCGGCAGCACCACGAGGCGCGGGCCCTCGGGGACGCTGACCCGCGCGGTGCGGGCCTGCAGCGCGTCATGGAAGCCGAGCACCTCGTGACAGCTCTCACCCTTGATGCGCAGGGCGATCAGGAGGGCGCCGAGTTCCATGTCCGGCACGCGACCGTCGAGGATGTCCCCGAACAGGGCGGCCGCCTGCGCGCGATCGAGGCTGCGGGCGCCGCGAGCGCCGCGCCCGACTTCCTTGATGAGCGCGCCGTAGTGCGTCATGGAGATCAGGCCCGCGGCAGGGTCAGGGTGTGGTCGATGGTGGCCAGCGCCTCCGGATAGCCCTTGGCGATGGACGGGCTGGTCACCCAGCGGCCGTTGACGACGATGGTCGGCACGCCATGGCTGGCGATCGCCTGCGCGAGGTTCGTGGCCTGCTGGCACTTGGACTGCACGCCGAAGGACTCCGCGACCTGCTTGAAGCGCGCACCGTCCACGCCCATCTTCACGAGTGCGGCCTGCGCGCTCTCGAGCGTCTGGAACTTGCTGAGATCGCCCTGCACGGCGTTGAAGACCTGGGCGTGCAGCGCCTCGACCTGCCCCATGGCTTCCAGGGCGTAGTAGACCTTCTGGGTGACCTTGGCGATGGCGTTGATCACGACCGGCACGCGGCGGAACTGCACCTTGGCCGGCTTGCGGGCCACCCACTGGCCGAGCATCGGCTCGAAGGCGTGGCAGTGCGGGCAGGTGTAGGAGAAGAACTCGAGGACCTCGCCGTCAGCCGCGGTGCCGGGCAGCGGGGTGCTCAGCTTGAGGTACTGCTGGCCTTCGACGGGCCGGCCCTGGGCCTGGCTCAGGGCGGGGAGGGCCAGGGCGGACAGGCCTGCGCTGCCGCTCACAATGAATTGACGCCGTTGCATAGCTTCTCTCGGTGATGGATGGCGCATTGTGCAGGAACGCACGCGGCGCGCGACGCTGGAGCCGACGCGCTTCAGTGGGGCCTAAGAATCGGGGTGGGAACGACCCCGGGCACAGGAACTGCCGGAGCCTGCGTGGGCTTTGTCGCGCAGGTGACAGTGTGGCGCCGACCCTGCAGCCGCCGCGTCCTTTCGTCCCCTTTCCTAACGACACAAGTCTGCTTCTGTCACATCGCCGTTACACTGGCACACACAGGGAGTTATCCAGTTGTTTGGGGATACCTCATGAAAACGAGAGAAGTACAGATCTATACCGGTGAGCAGTTCACCGTTCCGCAGGGCGTGCAGCGCATCGATTCCCGCTCCACCCATGGCTGGCAGCTTCGCTACGGCGGCACCAAGTTCTATTCCGACAGCAAGTTCCCCGGCGGCGCCGGTGGGGCCCTCGCCGCGGCCACCAAGGAACTGCTGAAGCGCGTTGCCAAGCTCCCCGCGCCGACCCGCCTCAAGCCCGAACCCAACGCCAACAAGACGAGTGAGCTGCCGGTGGGCATCTCCGGCCCCATCGTGCGCCAGCGTCGCGGCAAGCTGCGGGATTGCAGCTTCACCGTGCTGCTGCCCCGCTATGGTGAGGCCGCGCGTCGCCGCAGCGTCTACATCGCTTCCGAGTCCACCTACACCGTGGAGCGCTACATGCAGGCCCTGGAAAAGGCCGTCGTGCTGCGACAGGAGGCCGAGGAGCTGTATCGTCAGGAGGCCACCAAGGCCAAGCGCCGCGAGGCGCGCGCCTTCAAGGCGAGCCTGGCGGCCTGAGCCCGTTCTGCAGTTGCTGCAATGAAAGCGGCCTCCTCGGAGGCCGCTTTTTCATGGGCGCGTGGACGCCCGTACCCGAGGGCGCTCAGGCGGCGTGGCGCTGCGCGGTCTCGTGCAGGCCCAGCTCGCCGAACAGGTCCTTCGGGTCGGCCATGCGCGGCACGAGGCTGATCTCGCTGCCCAGGCCCAGCTCGCGGGCGACGTCGCGCAGCAGGCGCAGCATGGAGAAGTCCTCCAGCGCGAAGCCCACGGAATCGAACACCGTGATCTCCTCGGCCGAGCGGCGGCCCGGCGCCTGGCCCGACAGCACGCGCCAGAACTCCGTCACGGGGAAGTCCGCCGGCATCTGCTGGATGTCGCCCTCGATGCGGGACTGCGGCTCGAACTCCACGAAGACGCTCGCCGCCTCCAGCACGCCGCGGTGCAGCTCGGTCTTGCCAGGGCAGTCGCCGCCCACGCCGTTGATGTGCATGCCGGGCGCCAGCATCTCCGGCGTGAGGATGGTGGCGTTGGTCTTGTCGGCCGTGACGGTGGTGACGATGTCCGCGCCCTTCACGGCCTCGGCCGTGCTCTTGCAGACCACCAGGCGCAGGCCCGGCACGGATTGGAGATGGCGCATCAGCTTGGCGGTGGCCCCGGGGTCGATGTCGAAGAGGCGGATCTCCTCGATGCCCAGCAGGTGGTGGAAGGCCAGGGCCTGGAACTCGCTTTGCGCGCCATTGCCGATCAGGGCCATGGACCGGGCGTCGGGTCGTGCGAGCCGCCGGGCGGCCATCGCGGAAGTGGCCGCGGTGCGCAGGGCGGTGCTCAGGGTGAGCTCGGACAGCAGCTGCGGCGTGCCGGTGGCGACGTCGGCCAGGGCGCCGAAGGCCATCACGGTGGACAGGCCGAAGCGGTGGTTGCGCGGGTGGCCGTTGACGTACTTGAAGGTGTAGAGCTCGTGGTCGGCGATGGGCATCAGCTCGATCACGCCGTCCTCGGAATGGGCGGCGACGCGGGGCGTCTTGTCGAAGTCCTGCCAGCGCAGATAGTCGGCTTCCAGGTAGCCCACCAGGCGCTTCAGCAGCGCGGGCAGGCCCAGCTGACGGGTCATCGTCGCCACGTCGTGGGTGCTCAGCATCATGGCCATGAGAAGTCTCCGTTGTTCTGATGGACCTGATTCTTCTCAAGCTTCGCGCTAGAAAGAAGCGCAAGAAATGGCAAGAAACTCAAGGCAAGTTGCCATATTGGCAGTATGAATTGGCAAAGTGGCAGATTTGCGGCAGGATGACGCTTTTGCGCATCTGGCGGCCGGCCCTGCCTGGCCGCGCCTGCATCGACCCATGGACACCCTCGACCAGCAACTGATGGCGCTGCTGCGCCAGGACGCCCGCGCCACCGTCGCGACGCTCGCCGCCAAGCTCAAGGTGTCGCGCGGGACGGTCACCAACCGCATCGCCAAGCTGGAGGACAGCGGGGTGATCGTGGGCTACACCGTCAAGCTGCGGCCGGACGTCACCCCCAATGCCATCACGGCCTGGATGAGCATTGCCGTCGAGGGCAACAAGACCCGCGAGGTGATCGCCATCCTGCTGGGCGAGCCCGGCGTGTCCGGCCTCTTCGACACCAACGGCCGCTGGGACCTGCTGGCCGAGCTGCGCGCGGCCACGCTGGGCGAGCTGGCCGAGGTGCTGGAACGGGTGCGGCTCATCAAGGGCATCGGCGCCACCGAGACCAGCATTCACCTGCAGACCTACAAGCTGTCCTGAGCCGCGGCGGCGCGCCGTAGACTGGCGCCGCCAATCATTGCAAGGAGCACGCATGAAGCTGATGCGCTGGGGCGAGCCCGGGGCCGAACGCCCGGGCCTGGTCGATGCCGACGGGCAGTTGCGAGACCTGAGCGCCCACATCGCGGGCCTGGACGGCGCCGCGCTGGCCCCCGACGCGCTTGCCCGCCTGCGTGCCCTCGACCTCGCCCACCTGCCGCTGCTGCCGCCCGACACGCGCCTGGGCGTGCCCTGGGCCGGCATGGGCAAGTTCCTGTGCGTCGGGCTGAACTACGCCGACCACGCGGCCGAGGCCGGCATGCCGCTGCCCGCCGAGCCCGTGCTCTTCATGAAGCCGCCGTCCTGCACGATCGGCGCGCGGGACGCCGTCTGGCTGCCGCGGGGCTCGGTCAAGACGGACTGGGAGGTGGAGCTGGGCGTGGTGATCGGCCGCGTGGCCCGCGACGTCGACGAGGCGGAGGCGATGGCCTGCGTGGCCGGCTACTGCGTGGTCAACGACCTCTCCGAGCGGGAGTTCCAGCTGGAGCGTGGCGGCACCTGGGACAAGGGCAAGGGCTGCGACACCTTCGGGCCCGTCGGCCCCTGGCTGGTGACGGCCGACGAGGTGCCGGACCCGCAAGACCTGACCCTCTGGCTGGACCTCAACGGCGAAGCCATGCAGCGCGGCAGCACGCGCACCATGGTCTACGGCGTGGCGCATCTGGTGAGCTACATCAGCCGCTTCATGACGCTCTACCCCGGCGATCTCATTTCGACCGGCACGCCGCCTGGCGTGGGCATGGGCCGCAAGCCGCAGCCGCTGTACCTGAAGGCGGGAGACCACCTGCGCCTGGGCATTGCCGGGCTGGGCGAGCAGTCTCTGCGTGTTCAGGACCGGCCGTCGCGCTGAGCCCGCCCGCTGGCCCGGCGACGGCGCCAGGCCACGAAGGCGGCCGCCGTGATGAGGGCCGCGCCCAGCGCCGCCGTGCGCGGGAGGTCCAGCTGCCCGAGCAGCTGCAGCAGCGGGTCGAGGAACAGCCCCATCACCAGCGTGCTGGGCGCCATGCCGATCCAGGTGCCAAGCACCATCTGCCAGGCGCGGATGTGGGTGGCGCCGGCCACCATGTTGACCACGGCAAACGGCGCGACGGGCGCCATGCGCATCAGCACGACCGCCAGCAGCCCGCGCCGGCCGAGGGCCGCGCTGAGCAGGCGCACGCGCGGCCCCGCGAGGCGCTGCAGCAGCTCGTGGCCCAGCGCGTGCCCGATGCGATGGCTGACGAGCGAGGACAGCCCCGCGCTCGCGAAGCACAGCGCCATGCCCCAGGCGGGCCCGAAGGCCGCGATCACGAGCAGGCTCAGCACCACGAGCGGCAGGGCCAGGCATAGCGCGCTGCTCATCAGCAGCCAGACGGCCAGCGGCCCCAGGGCCTCGGCCTGCGCGCGCAGCCAGGCGAGCACCGCGCCGCTGCGCAGCCAGGCCTGGATGTCCTCCTGCCGCCAGGCCCAGGCCAGCAGCAGCAGGCCCGCGGCGAGGGCCACGATCCCCAGCAGGCGTGCGAGCAGGGCGGGTGTCAGGGCCGGGGCCGGACCTTGCCCGCGTGTCATGGCGCCCGCCCGCGGATGAGCAGCGAGGCCAGGGTGTCCGCCAGCGCCTGGACGTGCTCGGGCTCGAACATCGAGCCATGCAGGCCCCGCACCACGACGCTGTGCAGGCGCTCGCCGAAGAGCCGCTGCCAGCCCTGGAACAGCAGGCGGCTCCAGCGCAGCAGCCCGGTGGTCTTCACGAGCCACACCGGGCAGGCGCAGGGCTCGCAGTGGTGCCGGCGCAGGGCCATGACCTGGGCGACCAGGCCCGGGTCCGCGAACATGGCGCCCAGGCGGCGGCCGTTCATGCTGAGGTCCTGCACGTGCAGGCGCCGCACCAGCCAGCCCAGGGCGCGCCAGGAGCTGGTGCCGCCCAGCACGGCGTCGGGGTGGATGCTGTCCAGCAGCACGAGGCCCTGCGGCGCGAGTCCGCGCGCCTCCAGTACCCGCGCCGTCGCCAGCGCGCTGACCCCGCCCACCGAGAAGCCGGCCAGCCAGAAGCGCGCCGGCTGCTCGCTGGCGATGGCGTCGGCATAGATCCCGGCCAGGGCCTGCATCTGCTCCGGGGCCTCGCGCGGGGGCTGCAGCATCAGCAGGCTCACGCGGCCTTCCAGCGCGCGGGCCAGCGCCTGCAGGCGCAGCACGTCGCCATGCCCGGAGGCCGCCACATAGAGGCGCGGGGCCTGCATGTCGCGGCTCAGGGGCAGCAGCACGCCGGCGGCGGCCTGCGGGGCGTCCAGCGCCAGGGCCAGCTGGCGGATGCTCGGGTGGTCCACGATCAGCTGCAGCGGCAGGCGCCGCCCGAGGCGGTCCTCCATGGCACCGAGGATGGCCAGCGCGGCCAGGGAGTCGCCGCCGAGGTCGAAGAAGTTCTGCGTCAGGCCGATCGCGTCGCGGTGCAGGTGCGCCTGCCACAGGGCCAGCAGCTCCGCCTCCATTGCGGTGGCGGGGGGCACCGGGCCCGGGGTGGGGTCAGGTCTTGCGGGGGCGGGCAGCTGATCGAGGAGGAGCTTGCCGCTGGCGCCGAGCGGCAAGTCCGGCAGCAGCGTGAGCGTGGCGGGAACCATGTAGTCCGGCAGGCGCTGGCGCAGGAGGGCGGCGAGCGCGCCTTCCGCCTGCGGGCGCGGGCCGGCCAGCCAGGCGTGCAGGCGGGGCCCGTCGCCCGCGTCGACGCATTGCACGGCGGCCTGATGCACGCCGGGCAGGTTCAGGCAGGCGGCCTCCACCTCCCCGAGGTCGAGGCGGTAGCCGCGCAGCTTCAGCTGGCGGTCGCGCCGGCCCGCGAAATGCAGGCGTCCCTGCACATCCAGCCAGCCGCGGTCGCCGCTGCGGTACATGCGTTCGCCGGGATGGAAGGGGTCGGGCACGAAGGCCGTCGCGCTGTCCTGCTCGTCCAGGTAGCCCAGGGCCAGCGTGGGCCCGGCCAGGTAGATCTCGCCCGTCACGCCAAAGGGCTGCGGGCGCTGCTGCTCGTCGAGCACATAGATCCGGGAGTCATCCACCGCCGGCCCCAGGGGCAGGGCTTCGGTGGCGGGCCAGGGCTCGCAGGGCCAAGCGCTGGCGAAGATGCAGGCCTCGGTCGGGCCGTAGACGTTGTAGAGCGCGGCGCCCGTCTCGGCCAGGAAGCGGTTGGCCAGCGCCGGCGGCAGGATCTCCCCACCGCAGCAGGCCACGCGCAGGCTGGGCACCGGATGCGCCTGCAGGCCGGCCAGCAGGCCTGCGAGGCTCGAGGGCACCAGGGCGCAGAAGCTCACCCGGTGCCGCTGCATGAAGGCCGCCAGGCGCTCGGGGTGGTGGCGCCCCGGCGGCATCAATGCCACGCTGCCGCCCTGGATGAGCGGCAGCAGCAGCTCGATGAGGGCGGGGTCGAAGCTGGGCTGCACCTGCTGCACCGAGCGGTCCTGCGGGCCGATGTGCCAGCGCCGCGCCAGCCACGCCAGACGCCGCGCCAGGGCCTCGTGGCCCACGCGCACCCCCTTGGGCAGGCCCGTGGAGCCGGACGTGAAGAGCAGATAGGCCGCGTCGTGCAGGCGCCGTTCCTCGACGACCGCGTGGCGCGGCCCGCCGGCCTCCGCGGGCGTGCCCAGCGGATCGAGGGCGATGCCCGGCAGCGCCGGCCCCGCCCAGCGCAGCACGGCCGCCGTCGCCCCGAGAAGCAGTGCCGGCCGCGCGATCTCCAGCAGCGCCTGCAGCCGCTCCTGCGGGAGCTCCGTCGAGAGCGGCAGCACGCAGGCGCCGCACTGCCAGGCCGCCAGCATGGACACCAGCAGTGCCGGACTGCGGTCCAGCAGCAGGGCCACGACGTGACCGGGCATCAGCCCCGCCGCCCGCAGTGCGCGCTGCAGCAGCTCGCTGCGTTGGGCCAGCTCGGCGTAGCGCATCGAGCCCACGCGCCCCGGCGCCTCGTCCCACAGCAGCGCCGTCGCGTCCGGGTTCAGGCCCGCCTGGCGCGTGAACTGCGTCCAGACCGGGCGAGGCGTCTCCGTGCTGGCGAGGTTCTTGTGCAGGCCGTGGATCAGCGCCCAGCGCTCGTCCTCGGGGAGCAGCGGTGGCGCCGACAGCGGCTGCTCCAGCGCCGTCGGCAACACGCACATGAGGTGCCACAGCCGGCGCAGCAGCAGCTCGGCCTCGTCCGCCTCGAAGCAGCGCTCGGACAGCTCCAGCACCAGCTCCACCTCGGCCGCATCGCCGAACTCGCACAGCGTGAGGGCCAGCGGGTAGCGGGCCTCCTCGGCGAAGCTCTGGCGCGCCTGCTCCAGGCGGCAGTCACCGAAGGCCAGGGCGTAGCTCTGCCGTTCCAGGGACACCATGACGTCGAGCAGGCTGTCGCGCCCGCTGCGCATGAGCTGCAGCCGGTGGGCGGTCTCGCTGAGCGGGTAGCGCGCATGCCGCAGGCCGGTGCGCGCCTGATGCCGGCACTCGGCGAGCAGCGCGCCCACGGCCATGTCCGGCTGCAGGCGCAGCAGCAAGGGCTGGACGCTCACGAACATGCCCAGCGTCTGCCGCCAGCGCGCCCCCCCGCGATTGAGGCTCGGCATGCCGACGGCCAGGTGCTCGATGCCCCGGCTGCGCTGCAGGTACAGCGCGATGGCCGCGAGCGCGGCGTCGAAGAGGCTGGCATCGAGCGCCTGCAGCTGCGACTGCAGGCGCTGCAGCTCGGCCCGCGGCACCGGCAGCCGCGCCACGTGGGCGCGGGGCAGGCGGTCCGGTGCGCGCAGCGGATGGCGCGGGGGCAGGGCGGTCTCGTGCAGCGCGGGCCACTGGCCGGCCCAGTAGGCGGCATCGCGTTCGCAGGCGGGGCTGGCGAGGTAGTCCTGCCCGCCCTCGATGAAGGCGAGGTAGTCGCCCGGCGCATGCCGCTCGAGGTCCTGGCCCGGGCCCGGGTCCTGGTGCAGCGCCGTGTAGCGCTCCGTCCAGCGCTGCATGAAGAGCTGCGTGGACCAGCCGTCCATGACCAGGTGATGGAAGCGGATGGACAGGCCGTGGAGCGCCTGCCCGTCGGTCAGCAGCACGCAGCGCCAGGGCGGCGCTGCGGTGAGGTCGAAGCGCTGGTGGCACTCGTCCTGCCACCACGCGATCATCGCGGCGCGCAGGTCCTGGTCGGGCGGCAGGGGCAGGATCTCCAGCGGGGCGCCGAAATGATCGAGCAGGCGCTGCCGGCCCTCCGGGAGGATCTGCAGGCGCAGGGCCTCGTGTTCCTCCACCAGCTGCTGCAGGGACTGGCGCATCAGGGCCGGGTCCAGCGGCCCGTGCAGGAAGGCGAAGCCGCCGATGTGCAGATGGGCGCTGCCCGGCCAGGCGCGCTGGTCGAGCCAGACCTCGCGCTGGCTCAGCGACAGGGGCAGCGGCGCGGCCTCGCTCATCCGCGGGACGGCGTCGGCTGGCATGCGGGCCGTGGCGACGGGGTCAGGTCTTGCCATTGCTCGATCTGCTCCAGCGCGTGGCGGTAGCCCTCATCGGCAATCTCCTGGGCGCGGGCGTAGGCCATCAGGGCGTAGCGGCGCAGGTCGGGCTGCAAGTAGACGTCCGCCTGGGCGATCGTGCGCCCGCGCTGGCTGGCGCCGCCGACATGGCCCGCGGCATAGAGGATGTCGGCGATGCCCGGCACGGCCGGGGTGCCGCGCCGAAGCAGGGCGCGCAGCCGGGTGCCAGGGCTCAGCCGGTGCAGCTGCGGGTCGGCCCGCAGCTCGGCGCGTGCATCGACGTCGATGGCGATGACCTGCCCGTTGCCACGCCGCCGCTCCAGCGGCGTGCCCAGGCGCACGCGCATCGCCTGCACCGGCACGTTCTCGAGGATGGCGCCATCGACGAGCAGCTCGCCGCCGTGCAGCACCGGGGGCAGCAGGCCGGCGGGGGAGTTGCTGGCCAGCACGGCGCGCCACAGCGGACCGTCGTCGAGCACGGTGGTGCTGCCGCGGCTCAGATTGCAGCTCGCGGCGAAGAAGGGCCGCCACAGGCGCTCGATCTGCTGCTCGCCGAACAGGGCGCGCAGGTCCCGCTCGATGCGGCGGCCGCCCACCAGCGAGACCAGCGGCAGGGTCAGGCGCTCGCCGCCCGTGGCGAAGCGCCGCGTCTGCGCCAGCACGGTGGCGATGTCGTGCCCCTGGGCCAGCTGGGCGCCGATCAGCGCCCCCATGCTGTTGCCGCCGATCAGGTCCACCGGCACACCGGCCTCGCGCAGCGCGCGCAGCACGCCCAGGTGCGCGAAGCCGCGGGCCCCGCCGCCGCCCAGCACAAGCCCCACGGCCTGGCCGGTGAGGAAGCGGGCCAGGCGCGCGACGTCCTCGTCGTGCCCTTCGCGAAGGGGGTAGATGCGTTCCAGCGAGCGCTCGCGGGTCCAGGGCTGGGGCGCCTCCGCCTCGCGCGCGTCGGCCGGATGCAGTAGGGCCAGGTGCTGGCGCTTGAGCGACCAGCCCGTCTCCTGCTGCAGCTGCCGCTCGATCGCGCTCAGCCCGGCGTCGGCCCCAGCGCGCCCCACGAGCACGAGCTGGTCGGCGTGGCGGAAGGCGTAGCGGGTCCAGTCACTGGAGACGGCATCGGCCTCGTAGACCAGGTAGTCGTGGCTGTCGTCGAGCTCGGCCAGCCGCTCGCGCGGCCAGGGCTGGCCGTCCAGGCGCAGGGTCGCATCGGTGCCGTGCTCCAGCAGGTGGCCGGCGTGCCCAAGGGCGCCGAGCGCGGTGCTCAAGGCGCGGGCGAGGGCGGCCGCGGCGTGGCAGGTCGCGGGGTCGGGCGCCAGCGGCACGACGAGAAAGGTCTGGGCTAGGCGCTGCTCGCCGCCGTCCGAGGGGCCGCGCAGGCGGTCGGCCACCGTCTTGATCATCACCCGGCTCAGCTCGAGCGGGTGCTGCAGGAGCAGACCCTCGTAGGCCGGCCGGTCCAGCAGCGCGACGACGGAATCGCGCAGGGCCGTGACGTGCTGGGCGCGCGCCTGCTGCAGGATCATGGCCAGCTCGCCGACGCTCTGGCCCGGGTGGAACTGGTTGTAGAGCAGCAGCTCGCCGGCCGGCGTCTGGCGCCAGGCCCGCAGGCCGCCGCTGAGCACCACGGCCATGCTGTCCGCCGGCTCGCCCTCGTGGAAAAGGGGGCTGCCGCCCGGGACGGCATGCAGGCGCATGGCGGCGGCGAGGGCCAGCCGCAGGGCATCGGACAGCGGGCCGAACACCGGGCTGCTGCGCAGCATGGCGGCGATGCGTTCCCTGACCTGTGCCGACTCGTCCACGTGCGACTCCCCGGGGTGGGCGCCCACCCTGCGGCCGGGCGCTGGTGCATTGTGGCACCGCCCCCGGGGCGCCGCAGGCAAGACGTGGCCCCGGCGCCGCAGCCTGTCTGCGGGACGCGGGCCGGTCTGCCGGCCGGTGGCGCCTGACACGGTGCGCACCGGCGGGGTCAATAGAATGCCGCGCCATGCGAACGTCTGTTTCCCCGACCTCTGCCCCCTGCGGGCGCCCCGGCCGCCCGGCCGCCACCCGCCGTGGCGCCCTGGCGGCGCTCCTGGCGCTGGGCCTGGCCGCCTGCGCCACCGCGCCCACGCGCCAGGCCGCCCCCGACACGCCGCCGCCGGCCCAGCCCGTCCAGCCGGTGGATCCCATCGTCCCGCTGCCGCCGCCCAAGCCGCCCAAGGTCGGCCTGGCCCTGGGAGGTGGCGCCGCGCGCGGCTTCGCGCACATCGGCGTGATCCAGGTGCTGGAAGAGAACGGCATCAAGGTGGACCTCGTGGCGGGCACCTCGGCCGGCAGCCTGGTGGCGTCGATGTATGCCTCGGGCAAGAACGGCAAGGAGCTGGCCCAGATGGCGGAGTCCATGGACGAGGGCGCCATCACCGACTGGGCCTTCCCCACACGCGGCCTGATCCGCGGCGAGGCGCTGGCGCGCTTCGTGCGCGAGAAGACGGGCAACCGCCTGATCGAGCAGATGCCCCTGCCGCTGGGCATCGTCGCGACGGACCTGTCCGACGGCTCGCCCATCCTCTTCCGCACCGGGGACACCGGCGCGGCGGTGCGGGCCTCCAGCTCGGTGCCGGCGGTGTTCCAGCCGGTGAAGATCGGCCAGCGCGAGTACGTGGACGGCGGCCTTGTGGCGCCGGTGCCCGTGCGCTATGCCAAGCAGATGGGCGCCGAGCTGGTGATCGCGGTGGACATCTCCGAGCCGCCCGAGCCCAAGCCGCCCGGCGACGCCATGCGCATGCTGCTGCAGACCTTCTCGATCATGGGCCGCTCGATCAACAACTTCGAGCTGCGCGAGGCCGACGTCATCATCCGACCGAAGCTGGAGGGCGTGGGCAGCGCGGACTTCTCCGCCCGCAAGCGCAGCATCCAGGCCGGGCGCGAGGCCGCGCAGGCCGCGCTGCCGCAGCTGCGCCAGCGGATCGCGGCTAAGACGCGAACAGGTAGATGAACATCGCCGCGAGCACGACGGCCAGGCTCACCGAGTAGGCCACCATCAGGGCCAGCGCCCGCGGGAGGGTGCTCCACCAGCGGGTGCCGTAGGCGCGGTGCAGGGCGATCAGCGGGTGGACCATGATCGCCATGCCGCAGAAGATGGCCACGGGCTCGAGCTTCACCGTCAGCAGCGCCAGCATCGCGAACCAGAACGCGTGCTGGTGCAGCGCGAAGACGAGGTGCTCGGTGTAGCGGCGGCGCTTGTCCACGTAGAAGAGCTTCAGCCACAGCGCGAACGCCGGCAGCAGGACGAACATCGCCTGCCCGAGGTGGTCCAGCGCCCGGGAGGGCAGGTCGGCGAACTCGCGCATCAGGGTGGCCTGGTCGGCCATGAGCCGGCGCTCGAGGCGCTCGCAGAAGCGCGGGCTCAGCCCCTCGCAGTAGAACTTGCCGCCGTGCGTGCCCGCGCGCCAGGGGCCGAGCTCGATGAGCGTCATCTCGCGGCGGTCGCCCTCGTCGATCACCAGCGGCGGCTGCGGCCCGATCACCACGCCGACGGGCGGCCGGGCCGTGGGGGCGGACGACGCCGGGGCCCCGGGGGCGGAGGCGGCAGACGCCGCGGAGGCGGCCGGGGCCGGCCCCTCGACGGTCCACTCCAGCTGCTGTGTGAAGCGCAGCGCCAGCAGCAGCACGAGCGAGACGGTGAGATACAGCCGCAGCGGCAGCACGTAATGGCGCCGGCGGCCTGCCCAGTACTCGAGCGTCAGCTGCCCCGGCAGCAGGAGCAGGCGCCACAGCGTGCGCCACAGCGCGCCCTCGGTCGAGAAGTAGGCACCGCCGAACTGCTGCAGGAACTCGCCCAGCGTGGGCGCCTTGATCTCCGTCTCCTGGCCGCAGGCGCTGCAGAAGCGCGGGCGCGGCGAGGGCAGCGGCGTGCCGCAGTTGGCGCAATGGCCCGGCACGGGGGCGGGCACCTGCAGTTGCTTGCGAAGCCAGTTCATGCGATGACCGTCCACAGCAGCGAGAGGATGAACATGCCGCACAGCAGCACGACGTGGCTCGCCAGCAGCGGGCCGGCGCGCCAGAGCGTGCCCCACCAGGGCCGCCGGTAGACATGGCGCAGGGCCAGCACGGTGTAGGCCAGGCTGGCGAAGGCCGCGAGCGGCCCCATGTGCGGCACGGCGGCCAGCCACAGGGTGAGGAACCAGACGCAGTGCAGGTGCAGCGCGAAGACGAGGTGCTCGGTGTAGCGCAGGCCGTGGCCGTCACGGCGCCATTGCAGCAGCTTCAGCAGCAGCGCGAAGACGGGCAGCAGCACGAACATCGCGCGGCCCATCGTGCCGATGATCTGCTGCGGCGCCGCCTGCATGGCCTGCACCACGGCCACCGGGTCCTGCTCCAGCCGCAGCCGCGCCCGGGCGCAGTACCACTCGGGCAAGCTGGTGCAGGTGAAGTGACGATGCTCCAGGGCCAGCACCAGCGGCGGGATGCCGATGACCGAATAGGTGCCGGTCTGCAGGCTTTGCCGCACCTGCTGCTGGCGCTCGGCGCTGAACGGCGCCTGGCCGAGCAGTTGCAGCAGGCCCAGCGTCAGCACGCTGATCGTGAGGTACAGCCGCAGCGGCAGCACGTGGCGGCGGCGCTTGCCTTCGAGGTAGTCCGTGGTGAGGGCGCCGGGGCGGGCCAGCAGGCGCTTGAGCGTGCGCCACAGCGCGCCTTCCGTCGAGATGTAGGCGCCGCCGAACTGCTGCAGGAACTCCATCAGCGTCGGCGCCCGCAGGCGGGTCTCCTGGCCGCATTGCGCGCAGAAGGGGGCGGGCGGCAGGGCCAGCGTCGAGCCGCAGTTCGGGCAGTCGGTCAGGGGAAGGCTGGCGGGCGCGTTCATGGTCAGGCGCGGATGCTAGCAGCGCCGTGCCGGCCGTCCGGCGCCATTCGCACAGGGAGAGTCCGGCCAGCGCCGCCCGCGCCGCCTGCCTTGTGGCGTCCGGCCGGCGCATAAAAAAAGCCCGATGCGCGGGGCATCGGGCTTCAAGGGTACCTGGGTGACGCGGCAGGCTGCCGAGCACCACGGGGTACCGAGGAGACAACCATTCAGCGCCGGCGGGCGCTGACCATCGGCAACACTCAGGCGGCGGTGGAGCGCTTGCTGCGCGAGCCGGCCTGGGAGGCCTTCACGGCGGTGTTGGTCACGGCCTGGAAGTTGGCATCGGCCACTTCGGTGGCCTGCTTGGCCGCCTTCTGGATGTTCTCGATGGCGTTGTTGGCGGCGGCCACGGCGGACTTCACCAGGGCGACGGCATTTTCCGTGCCGGCCGGGGCGTTCTTGGCGGCGTTGTCCACCACGGCATTGAACTTGGTCTGCACGTCAGCGAACTGGGCCTCGGCGACCTTGGCCACTTCGGCGTTGGTGGCGGTGGCGATGTCGTAGAGGTGGCGGCTGTAGGCAGCGGCCTTTTCGGCGCTCGGCTGCAGCAGCGAGGTCTGCAGGGCCAGCAGCTCCTGCGCGTCCTTCACCGACAGGGCGGCCTGGGTGTTCTCGGCGGCTTCGGCCAGGGTGGCCTTGGCCACCTGCAGGTTCAGCTCGACCAGCTTCTCGACGCCTTCGAAGGCCTTGATGGTCAGGCCGAACAGGGTTTCGACATTGGCCTTGTGAGCGGCGAAGATTTGTTCTGCAGTCAGCATGTTGCTCTCCTAAGTCTGAGCGGGATGGCCCGCGGAATTCCTGATGGATACTTCGTGACAGCGATAATGTTGCACTGCAACATGAACTGAATTGTGAAGGGCTCGCCGGCCGCTGGCAAGCACTTTTTGCTGCGCCGCAGCAAAATGGGACAAATGTCGCAGCCCGTCACCCTCCACGGGCGCTTTCACAAGGCTGTCATCGCGGGCTGCTGGGGGCCGCGGCGCGATGGCCGGTACGCCTCCAGAATCCATCCAGCTACGACGACGACGACGGGATCCATGCAGGCCTTCCATTCCGACGCCCACGCGCTGAACCTCCCGGCGCAGCACCGCTTTCCCCAGGCCAAGTACGGCCTGCTGCGCCGGCGCATCGAGGCCGAGCCCGGCGCCGTGTGGCTCTGCCCCGCGCCGGCCGCGAGCAAGGCCGAGCTGGCTCTGGCGCACGAGCCCGACTACATCGCCCGCGTGCTCGAAGGCCAGCTGAGCGAGGCCGAACAGCGCGAGATCGGCTTCCCCTGGTCGCCCGCCATGCCGGTGCGCTCCCGGCATTCGGTGGGCGCGACGATCGCCGCGGCCCGCGCCGCCCTGGCCGAGGGCGTGGCCATGAACCTCGCCGGGGGCACCCACCACGCCTATGCCCACAAGGGCAGCGGCTATTGCGTGTTCAACGATGTGGCGGTGGCGGCGCGATTGATGCAGGCCGAGTGGCACCGCGCGCACGGGAGCGCGCGGCCGGGCCTGCGCGTGCTGGTGATCGACCTCGACGTGCACCAGGGCAACGGCACGGCGGCCATCTTCCGCGACGACCCGAGCGTCTTCACGCTCTCGCTGCACGGGGCACGCAACTTCCCCTTCCGCAAGGAGGCCAGCAGCCTCGACGTCGAGCTGCCGGACGGCACGGGTGACGCCGCCTACCTCGCGGCGCTGGACGGCGCGCTGGCGGAGGTGGACCGCCGCATGGCCCCGCATCCGCCGGGCCTGGCCTTCTACCTGGCTGGCGCCGATCCGCATGAGGGCGACCGGCTCGGCCGGCTCAAGCTCACCGCGGCCGGCCTGCAGGCGCGGGACGAGCGCGTGCTGGACTGGCTCTGGCAACGCCGCCTGCCCGCGGCCCTGAGCATGGCGGGCGGCTACGGGGCGGACCTCGCCGCCATGATCGAGGTGCAGTTCGCGACCGTGCGCGCCGCGTCGCGTGCGTGGCAGCGCTGGCAGGACGCCGATGGAACAATCGCCCCATGACGAATGCCGCCCCCGCCCCCAGCGCCGACGCGCGCCCCGGCCCCGAGCCCCGCAGCGCCTTCGCCCGCTTCGTGCCGCTCACCACGCGCTGGATGGACAACGACCTCTACGGTCACCTCAACAACGTCATCTACTACAGCCTCTTCGACACGGCCGTGAACCAGTACCTGATCGAGCAGGGCGCGCTGGACCTGCACGGCGGCGCCGTGATCGGCCTGGTGGTGGAGACGCGCTGCAACTACTTCGAGTCCCTGGCCTTCCCGCAGCGCGTGGAGGCCGGCCTGCGCGTGGCGCACCGCGGCCGCTCCAGCGTGCGCTACGAGATCGGCCTCTTCGCCGAGGGCGCCGCGCTGAGCGCCGCCCGCGGCCACTTCGTCCATGTCTACGTCGACCGCGAGACGCGCCGCCCCGTGCCGGCGCTGCCCGCGGCCTACCTCAATGCCCTGCAAGCCCTGGAAGGATTTATCCCGTGAGCGTCTTTGATCGACCCAGCCCCGAGGCCCAGGCGGCCGTGGACGAGGCCATCCGCACCCGCCATTCGATGCGCGCCTTCCTGCCCACGCCCGTCCCGCGCGAGACGCTGGAGGACCTGCTGCGCGTGGCCGCCCGTGCGCCGTCCGGCACCAACACCCAGCCCTGGCAGGTGCATGTGCTCACCGGCGCCGCGCTGCAGCGCCTGAGCGACCGCATCATGGCCGTCTACAACGACCCGGCGGCCCTCGCGGAGCACCAGGAGGAATACGCCTACTACCCGCGGGAGTGGACCTCGCCCTACATCGACCGCCGCCGCAAGGTGGGCTGGGACCTGTACGGCCTGCTGGAGATCACCAAGGGCGACAAGGCCCGCATGCACGCGCAGCACGGCCGCAACTACCGCTTCTTCGACGCGCCGGTCGGGCTGATCTTCAGCATCGACCGCGTCATGCAGCAGGGCAGCTGGCTGGATTACGGCATGTTCCTGGAAAACATCATGGTCGCCGCCCGCGGCCGCGGCCTGCACACCTGCCCGCAGGCGGCCTTCACCCAGTTCCACCGCCTGATCGCCGAGGAGCTGCAGTTCGGCCCGGAGCAGATGCTGGTGTGCGGCATGGCCCTGGGCTATGCGGACCCGAACGCCATCGAGAACAGCCTCGTGACCGAGCGCGCCCCGGTGGACGAGTTCGTCCGCTTCCTCGACACCTGAGACGCACCATGAGCTCCACCAAGCCGGCCGTCTTCGTGGCCCGCCGCATCTTCCCGGACATCGTCGAGCGCCTGCGCCAGCATGCCGAGGTCGAGGAGACCGACAGCGACGAGCCGCTGGCGCCCGAGGCCCTGATCCGGCGCCTGCAGGGCAAGGCGGGCCTCTTCGCCACCGGCACCGAGCGCATCGACGCCGCGCTGCTGGACGCCTGCCCCGAGCTGCGTGCCGTCTGCCTGATGACCGTGGGCTACACCAACGTCGACCTCGCGGCCTGCACGGCCCGCGGCGTGCGCGTGAGCAACGCGCCCGACGTGCTGACCGAGACCACCGCCGACTTCGGCTTCGCGCTGATGCTGGCGGCGGCGCGCCGCGTCAGCGAGGCGGAGCGCTACCTGCGCGAGGGCCGCTGGCAGCAGTGGCATGTGGACCTGCTCGTGGGGGCCGACGTCCATGGCCGCACGCTGGGCATCCTGGGCATGGGCCGCATCGGGCAGGCCATCGCGCGGCGCGGGGCCCTGGGCTTCGGCATGCAGGTGATCTATCACAACCGCAGCCGGCTCGCGCCTGCGCTGGAGCAGCCGCTCGGCGCACGCTGGGTCGGCAAGGAGGAGCTGCTGCGCCAGAGCGACCACCTGGTCATCGTCGTGCCCTACAGCCCCGAGGCGCATCACCTGGTGGATGCCCAGGCCCTGGCGCTGATGAAGCCCACGGCCACGCTGACCAACGTCGCGCGCGGCGGCATCGTGGACGACGCGGCGCTGGCCGCGGCGCTGCAGGCCGGTCGCCTGGCTGCCGCGGGCCTGGACGTGTTCGAGGGCGAGCCCGCCGTGCACCCGGACCTGCTGGCCTGCCGCCACGTGGTGCTGACGCCGCACATCGCCAGCGCCTCCATCCCCACGCGCCGCGCCATGTGCGATCTGGCGGTGGACAACCTCATCGCCGCCCTGAGCGGCGGCGAGATGAAGACGGCGTTGAACTGAGACCCGGCCTGAGAACCGGCCTGAAAACCGGCCTGAGGCCCAGCTTGAGGCCCGGCGCTTGGGCGGGCGTGCCCCTTGCCCAGGGGACGTCCCCCTGCCGGGGGTGACTTTCCACTGACAGTCCGCTGACTTTCAGGGTACACAGACGCCACGCCTTCCCGTGTCCACTTCTGCCAAGGAGACGCCTTCCATGATTGCCTACCTCAGCTTCGACGGCTGCTGCGATGCGGCCCTTGATTTCTACGCGGCCTGCCTCGGCGGCCGCAAGACCATGCGCTCCACCTATGGTGAGGCCCCGGCCTCGCCCGACATGCCCGCGGCGCCGGCCGCCTGGAAGGACCGCATCATGCACGCCCGCATCGAGGCCTGCGGCCTGACGCTGATGGGCTCGGACATGCCGCCAGGCATGCCCTTCGAGGGCTACAAGGGCTTCAGCCTCACGGTGCCGGCCCGCGACAAGGCCGAGGGCGAGCGCCTGTTCAAGGCCCTGTCCGAGGGCGGGCAGGTCACGATGCCCTTTGGCGAGACCTTCTGGTCCCCCGGCTTCGGCATGCTGGTGGACCGCTTCGGCGTGCCCTGGATGGTGAACACCGAGCCGGCCGCCGCCTGAGGGCTCAGCCCGCGGCCCGGCGCACCACGCGCACCGGCGCCGAGCCGTCCAGCGCGCGGGCCCGCAGCTGGCCGCAGCCGCCGTCGACGTCCTGCCCGGCCGAGTTGCGCAGCTTGGTCAGCACGCCGCGGCGGTGCAGCTGGCGGGCGATCTCGGCGGCGCGCTCCCAGGCCGGGCGGCGGAAGGGCAGCTCGGGCACGCTGTTGTAGGGAATCATGTTGAGCACGCCGTAGCGGCCCTTGAGCAGGCGCACGATGCCGTCGAGCTCGTCCTCGCCGTCGTTCACGCCGTCGATGAGCGTCCACTGGTACTGGATCGGATAGCCGCTGAGCCGCGCATAGCGCTCGCCCTCGGCCACGATCTCCTCCGGCGTGAGCCGCGGCGCGCGCGGCAGCAGCTGCTCGCGCAGCGCCGCCTTGCTCGTGTGCAGGGACAGCGCCAGCGCGGGCTTCACCGGGCCCTGCGGCAGGCGCTCGAACACGCGCGGGTCGCCCACCGTCGAGAACACGAGGCTCTTGTGCCCGATATTGCCCGCGGTACCGAGCAGCTCGATGGCCTCCATCACATGCTCGAGGTTGTGGGCCGGCTCGCCCATGCCCATGAACACGACCTTCTTCACCGGCCGCTGGCGGCGGGCGAGCACGACCTGCGCGACGATCTCCGCGCTGCTCACCTGGCGCAGCAGGCCCGAGCGGCCCGTCATGCAGAACTGGCAGCCCACCGCGCAGCCGACCTGGCTGGAGACGCACAGCCCGTCCCGCGGCAGCAGCACGCTCTCGACCGTCTGGCCGTCCGCCAGCTCGACGAGCAGGCGCTTGGAGCCGTCCTCGGCCGGGTGCTCGCTTTGCACGCGGGCGAGGGCCTCGAGCTCGGCCTCCAGCGCGGGCAGGGCCTCACGCAGGGTCTTGGGCAGGAAGTCCTCGATGGGCCGCTTGGCGGTGGCCTGGGGCAGGGCCTGGCTCCACAGGCGCAGGACGCGGTGCTCGTGCTTGGGCAGGGCGCCGAGCGCGCGCAGGCGGTCCCGGAGGTCTTGGAGGCTGTGGATGCGCGGCATGGTGAGCGCCGGATTTTATGCGGCGGCGTGTCCGTCACCGGGGTGCAGGGCGGCCTGCCGGCCCGCATGGCAGCTCCCATGAGGAACGACATGACGGACGACATGACGGACGGCGGCCACGCCGGGCGCCTGAGACAATCGCCCCATGACTCTTGCTGAACTGCTTCTGCTGGCCTGCCTGGCCTTGATCGTCGTCCTGCTCGTGCTGGCCCTGCGTCCGCGCCAGCCCTCGGAATCGCCCCAGCTGCAGGCCCTGCTGCAGGGCCAGGAGGCCCAGGGCCGCCAGACCGAGCGCCTGGAGCGCGAGCTGCGCGAGGAGCTGCAGCGCAGCAGCACGGCGCTGCGGCAGGAGACGCTGGGCCAGCTCGCCCAGTTCCAACAGGCGCTGATGGGCCAGAGCGGCGACGCCGTGCGGACCCAGAACGAGCAGATCGACAGCCTGCGCGTGCAGCTCGCCAGCCTGCAGACCGCGCTGTCGCAGGGCCTGCAAGCCACGACGCAGTCGCTCGCGGCGCAGGCCCTGGCCGCGCGCGAGGCGCAGGACGCGGCCCAGCTGCGCAGCAGCCAGGCGCAGGCCGAGAGCCTGACCCAGCTCGCACAGGGCCTGCGCGAGCAGCTCAAGCAGCTGCAGCAGGGCAACGAGCAGCGCCTCGCGGAGCTGCGCCTCACCGTCGAGCAGCGCCTGCAGACCATCCAGCAGGACAACGAGAAGAAGCTCGAACAGATGCGCGCCACGGTCGACGAGAAGCTGCACGCCACGCTGGAGCAGCGCCTGGGCGAGAGCTTCAAGCAGGTGGCCGACCGCCTGGAGCAGGTCCACAAGGGCCTCGGGGAGATGCAGAACCTGGCCCGCGATGTCGGCTCGCTGAACCGCGTGCTGACCAATGTGAAGACGCGCGGCATCTTCGGTGAGGTGCAGCTGGCCGGGCTGCTGGAGCAGGTCTTCACGCCTGAGCAGTACGCGTCCAACGTCGCCACGTTGCCGGGCTCGAGCGAGCGCGTGGAGTTCGCCATCAAGCTGCCGGGCCAGCGCGAGGACGGTGCGCCGCTGTGGCTGCCCATCGATGCCAAGTTCCCCCGCGAGGACTACGAACGCCTGCTGGAGGCCCAGGATCGCGCCGATGCGCCGGCCGTCGAGCAGGCCGCCAAGGCCATCGAGACGCGCCTGCGCCTGGAGGCCCGCACCATCCGCGAGAAATACATCGGCCCGCCGCACACCACGGACTTCGGCATGCTCTTCGTGCCCACGGAAGGCCTCTACGCCGAGGCCCTGCGCCGCCCGGGCCTCGTCGAGGCGCTGCAGCGCGAGCACAAGGTGATGCTGGTCGGCCCGACGACGCTGCTGGCCACGCTGTCCAGCCTGCAGATGGGCTTCCGCACGTTGGCGCTGGAGAAGCGCTCGGCCGAGGTGTGGGAGGTGCTGGGCGCCGTCAAGACGGAGTTCGGCAAGTTCGGCGACGTGCTGGCCAAGACCAAGAAGAAGCTGGAGGAGGCGAGCAACACCATCGATGCCGCCGAGGTCCGCACCCGCGCCATGACGCGCAAGCTCAAGACGGTGGAGGCGCTCCCCGAGGACAGCACCCAGCGCCTGCTGGCCCTGGGCCTCGCGGATGCGGGTGAGGACGAGCCCGCATGACGGACCCGGCGCCCGCCTCGCCGGAGGCTCCTGCCGCCACGAAGGCCTCGCTGAGCGCCGCCTTTCCCTGGGTCATCGCCAGCCTGATCGCCGTGCATGCGTGCATGTCCGTCACGCGTGTGGCCGCCAGCCTCTGGGTGTTGCGCGAGGGCCATGGCGAGATGGCCGTCGGCCTGCTGCTGAGCCTCTTCGCGCTGGCGCCCATCGTCCTGGCCCTGTGGGCGGGGCGCCTCGCGGACCGGCACGGCTTTCATCGCCCCGTGGGCCTGGGCGTCTGCATGGCGGGCGTGGGCGCGCTGGTGGCCTGGGGCTCGATGCAGCTGTGGGCGATCGCGCTGAGCGGCCTGCTGAGCGGCGGTGCCGTGGCCGTGGCGGCCGTGGCCATCCAGCGCGAGGCCGGGCTGATGGCCTCGGGGCCGTCCGAACTCAAGAAGGTCTTCAGCTGGGTGGCGCTGGGGCCGGCGCTGTCCAATGCCATCGCGCCCATCCTCACCGGCCTGCTGATCGACCACGCGGGCTTCCGCTGGGCCTTCGCGCTGGCCGTGCTGCTGCCACCGCTGGCCTGGCTCGTGGCCCGGCAGGTGCCGCGCCATGCGCCCCCGCCGCAGACGCTGGCGGCGCGCCAGCGGCCGGCCTGGGACCTGCTGAAGCTCAAGGCCCTGCGCCGGCTGCTGTTCGTGAACATCATCCTCTCGGCCTGCTGGGATGCGCACAGCTTCGTCGTGCCCGTGGTGGGCCATGCCAAGGGGCTGAGCGCCTCCAGCATCGGCCTGGTGCTGGCCTCCTTCGCGGTTGCAGCCACAGGCGTGCGCCTCGCCATCGTCCGCTGGGGCGAGACGGTGGAGGAGCTGCGCGCCCTGCGCTGGGCCATGGGCCTGGCCATGCTGATGCTGGCGGTCTATGCCTGGCTACCGGGCACGCCAGGGCTGATGTTCGGCTCCGCATTGCTCGGGGTGGCGCTGGGGTCGGTGCAGCCCATGGTGCTGTCCATGCTGCACCGCGTGACGCCGCATGACGCGCACGGGCAGGCGCTGGGCCTGCGCATGCTGATGATCAACGCCGCCACGGTGGGCATGCCGGCGGGCTTCGGGCTGCTGGCCGCCGCCACCCTCCACGCCGCGCCGATGTGGCTGATGGCGGGGCTGCTGGGCGGCGCCCAGTGGCTGGCGCGGGGCATCCGCATCAAGCCCTGAGCGGGCCTGACGTCGAGCCTGCGCGGCCCGTCGGCCCCGCACCGCCGCTCGACAAATGCTTACGGGTGCTCACGGCTCGTGACCGACAAGTCGGGGTGGGCGCGATATCTTCCCGCACCCGCAGGCGATTGCCGCGGGACGTGGCAGCCGAGGAGGGCTGCCGGGCGGCCGCCCCTGGCTGCACATCGGCTCGGATCGAAGCCGTGGCGTCAGGGCGGCGAGGAGATGCAGCGAGGAGAGCTTCACATGGCGACGATTGCCCTGCACGTGGACGGGCAGGCAACCCCCTATCACGTGCACAAGACCCTGCCCTGGTGGCTGCGGCCGATCGGCCAGCCCCTGCCCAGTTACGGGCAGGCCAAGAGTTACGGATTGTGGATCGCCCCGACGAAGACGCTGTCCACCTGGTGGATGCGCCAGGCGGTGGATGCCGTCTTCCTGAATGCGGACGGCACGGTGGCCCGCGTGGTCACGGGCGTGCGCCCGTGGCGCACCGTGCGCTGCCAGGAGGCCCGCTCGGTGCTCAAGCTGCGCGCCGGCATGGCCCGCCGGCTGGGCCTGGCGCCGGGGACGGCGCTCGATCTGGCGACCTGATCTTGGGCACATGAGCGCGGGTACATGAGCTCGGGCGCCTGATCTTGGCGTAGCAGGCGCCAAAGTCCCCGCGGACGACACGGCGCTCAGGCCCGCTTCGGGCGCGGCAGCGCCCATCGTCCGGCCACTCGGAGGCGGCACTGCGCTGCGAGCCTCTGCAGGCGGCGGGAGAGCGCTGCAGACACCGGCGAGCGCCTCGGCAACGCGTCCGGGGCGCCCATGGAACGCCCATCGAACGCCCAACGAACGCCTCTTGTCGGCCCGGTGAGCGTCAGGCGGCCTCGGTAGACATCCCCTGATGGCGCAGCAAAGCCTCGATGCTCGGCTCGCGGCCGCGGAAGGCCTTGAAGTTGTCCATGGCGTCGCGCGAGCCGCCCACTTCCAGGATGTTCTCCAGGTAGCGGCGGCCCACGGCCGGGTTGAACACGCCTTCTTCCTCGAAGGCGCTCCAGGCATCGGCGGACAACACCTCGGCCCACTTGTAGCTGTAATAACCGGCCGAGTAACCGCCCGCAAAGATGTGCGAGAAGCTGTGCTGGAAGCGGTTGAAGGCGGGCGGCGGGTTGACGGAGATCTCCGCGCGCACCTCGTCCAGCACCTGCTGGATGCGCTGTTCGCTGCCGGGTTCGGCATGCAGGCGCATGTCGAACAGCGCGAACTCGATCTGGCGCAGCGTCTGCAGGCCCGCCTGGTAGTTCTTGGCCGCGACCATCTTGTCGTAGAGGCTGCGGGGCAGGGGCTCGCCGCTGTCCACATGGCTGGAGAGCTGCTGCAGCACTTCCCATTCCCAGCAGAAGTTCTCCATGAACTGGCTCGGCAGCTCGACGGCATCCCATTCGACGCCGGAGATGCCCGAGACGCCGGCTTCCTCGACCTGCGTCAGCAGGTGGTGCAGGCCATGGCCGACCTCGTGGAAGAGGGTGGTGACGTCGTCATGGGTCAGCAGGGCCGGCTTGTCTCCGACGGGGGACGCGAAGTTGCACACCAAATGGGCCACCGGCAGCTGCAGCGTGCCCTCGGGGCGGCGCCAGCGGCCGCGCACCTCGTCCATCCAGGCGCCGGGGCGCTTGCCGGTGCGGGCGTAGAGGTCCAGGTAGACCTGCCCGATCACGGCGCCCTGGCGCTCCAGGCGATAGAAGCGCACGGACTCGTGCCAGACCTCGGCCGTGTCCGCCACCAGCCGCACGCCGAAGACGCGCTCCAGGATGCTGAAGAGGCCTTCGAGCACGCGCGGGAGGGTCAGGTATTGCTTCACCTCCTGGTCGCTGAAGGCGTAGCGGGCCATCTTCAGCTTCTCGGAGACATAGGCCTGGTCCCAGGCCTTGAGCTCGCCGTCGGGGAACTCGGCGGCCAGCTGCTCGCGGGCGAAGGCCCGCAGGGCGTCGAGGTCGCGCTGTGCATGCGGGCGCGCCTTGGCGGCCAGCTCGCGAAGGAAGGCCATCACCTGGGCCGGCGATTCCGCCATCTTGGGCACCAGGGACACCTCGGCGTAGTTCGCGTAGCCCAGCAGGCGGGCCTCCTCCTGGTGCAGGGCCAGCATCTCCTGCATGAGGGCGCTGTTGTCCCACTCGGGCTTGTCGCCCAGCTCGCTGGCGCGGGTGACGTAGGCCCGGTAGACGCGCTCGCGCAGCGGGCGGTGGCTGGCGTACTGCATCACCGGGAGGTAGCAGGGGAAATGCAGCGTGATCTTGTGCAGACCGGGCTTGCCGTCGGCTTCGGCGGCCTGGGCCGTCTGGGCCCGCACGTCGTCCGGCACGCCCTGCATCTCCTCGGGCGTGGCGTAGTGCGTCCAGCCGTCGGTGGCGTCCATGACGTGTTCGCTGAAGGCCTGGCCCAGCTCGGCGGCGCGCTCCTGAATGGCGGCGAATCGCGTCATGGCCTCGCCCTGCAGGTCGGCGCCGGAGAGCACGAAGTCGCGGATCCAGTGCCGCAGCGCCTGCTGCCGCGCGGCATTCAGCGTGGCGCCCTGCGTCTGCTGGATGGCCTTGTACTTGGCGAAGAGCGTCTCGTCGGCGCCCAGGCCCGTGTAGAACTCCGTCACCGCGGGCAGCATGGCGTTGTAGGCCTCGCGCAGCGCGGGCGTGTTGGCCACGGCGTTGAGGTGGCTGACGGCGCCCCAGGCCACGGACAGCCGCTCCGTGGCGGTGCTCAGCAGACGCTCCAGGGTGTCGAAGTCCGCGGGCGTGGCCGGGGCCGTGGCGTCGGCCTGGGCCTGGCGCGCGCCGGCCAGCAGTTCGGTGATGGCCGGCTGGATGTGCTCCGGGCGGATGCTCGCGAAGGCGGGCAGGGGGGCGGTACTGAGCAGCGGGTTGTTCAAGGGATCTCCCTGGGCGTGGATGCCTCTGGTGGTGTCGATGGTACGCGGGCGGGCGCGCCGGCTCCCGCGGGCCCGGCACGCCCCTGGACGCTGCGGGGGCTCCGCAGGGCCTCAGCGGAATCTCAGTGGCCCGCTGCCGCGCGCTCGGCCGATTCCATGGTGTTGACCAGCAGCATCGTGATGGTCATGGGGCCCACGCCGCCGGGCACCGGGGTCAGGTAGCCGGCCACGGGCAGCAGGCCGTCGAAGTCGACGTCGCCGCAGAGCTTGCCCTCGTCATTGCGGTTCATGCCGACGTCGATCACCACCGCGCCGGGCTTGATCATGTCGGCCGTCAGCACATTGCGCTTGCCCACGGCGGCCACGACCACATCGGCCTGGCGCGTCATGGCCGCGAGGTCGGCGGTGCCGCTGTGGCAGACGGTGACGGTCGCGTTGGCCTGCAGCAGCATCAGGGCCATGGGCTTGCCGACGATGTTGGAGCGGCCGATCACCACGGCGTGCTTGCCGCGCAGGTCCTTCATGCCGATGCTCTCGAGCATCTTCATGCAGCCGTAGGGCGTGCAGGCCTTGAAGCCCGTCTCGCCCACCATCAACGCGCCGGCCGAGGCCACGTGGAAGCCGTCCACGTCCTTCAGCGGCGAAATGGCCTCGATGACCCGGTGATCGTCGATGTGGCCGGGCAGGGGCAGCTGCACGAGGATGCCGTGGATGGACGGATCGTTGTTGAGCGCCTCGACGCGGGCCAGCAGCTCGGCCTCGGTCAGGGTGGCGTCGTACTTCTCGAGCACCGAGTGGAAGCCCACGTCCTCGCAGGCCTTCACCTTGTTGCGCACATAGACCTGGCTGGCGGGGTTGTCGCCCACGAGGATCACGGCCAGGCCGGGCTTGATGCCCTTCGGTGCCAGGGCGGCGGCGCGCTGCGCCACCTCCGTGCGAAGTTGCTTGGAGAGGGCGACGCCGTCGATGAGGGTTGCGGTCATGAGTGAAAAGGCTCCGGAGAATGCAAAAAGCCGCTGGGTCGTCAGCGGCTTTTCAGAGATGGGACGGGGGTCAGGCCTTGGGCTGGCCAGAGGCACCGAGGGCGATCTTGAGCAGGTCGGCGACGGTGTTGGCGTTGAGCTTCTCCATGATGTTGGCGCGGTGCGCCTCCACCGTCTTGATGCTGATGCCCAGGTCGTCGGCGATCTGCTTGTTCAGGCGGCCGGCGACGATGCGCTCCAGCACCTGCGCCTCGCGCGTCGTCAGGCGGGACAGCAGGGCGTCGCGGCTGGCGGCTTCCTGGTGCTGCGAGAACTCGACGCGGGCCTGCTCCAGCATGCGCTCGACGAGGGCCAGCAGCTCCTCTTCCTTGAAGGGCTTCTCGATGAAGTCCATCGCGCCCTTCTTCATGGTGTTCACGGCCATCGGGACGTCACCGTGGCCGGTGATGAACACGGCGGGCAGCGGGCTCTTGCGCTCCAGCAGCTTGTCCTGCAGGTCCAGGCCGCTCATGCCTTCCATGCGCACGTCGGTGATCAGGCAGGCGACTTCGCGGGGGTCGTAGCGGCTCAAGAAGGACTCGGCGGAATCGAAGCACTTCACGCGGTAGTCCTTGCCCTCCAGCAGCCATTGCAGGGAATCTCGCACTGCTTCATCGTCATCGACAACGTAGACGGTACCCTTCTTCGGAATCAGGCTCATGGTGTTTCGGCAGTGTTTGAGGCAGTGCCCGGCGCCTCGTGGCGCGGGATTTCGACGGGGATGGTGAAGGAGAACCTGCACCCCACGATCGCCGAGCCATTGTATAAGTTCTCAGCACGGATCCGGCCCTGGTGGGACTCCACGATAGACCGGCATAACCCTAGGCCGATGCCCATGCCATCGGCCTTGGTGGAGAAGAAGGCCTCGTACATCCGCACGATGACTTCCTCGGGCAAGCCCGGGCCCATGTCGGTCACCGAGAACTCGATATTGGCCCCCAGCTCCGGCGTGTGCTTGGGCACGACGCGCAGCTCGATGTGGCGGCGCGAGACCGGCAGCCCGGCGTTGTCGATGGCCTCGGCGGCGTTCTTCAGCAGGTTCATCAGCACCTGCTCGATCAGGATGGGGTCGACCATCAGCGTCGGCAGGCGCTGCGCCACGTAGGTATGGATGGCCACGTTGCGGCGGCGCAGCTCGATGCCGGCCAGCTCGACGGCGTCCTCGACGATGTCATGCGCCTGCGAGGGCGCGCGCTGCGGCTCGCTGCGCTTCACGAAGTTGCGGATGCGGTGGATGATCTGCCCGGCCCGCTGCGCCTGCTTGGCCGTCTTCTCCAGCGCGGCGAGCAGATCGTCCTTGCCGATCTGGTCGTTGCGCACGCGCGAGACCATGCCGTTGCAGTAGTTCGTGATGGCGGTCAGCGGCTGGTTCAGCTCGTGCGCCACGCTCGAGGCCATCTCGCCCATGGTCATCAGGCGGCTCGTGACCTGGGCCTTCTCGGCCTGCTGCGCGGCCTGTTCCTCGGCGCGGCGGCGGGCCGTGATGTCCGTGGCGATCAGCATCTGCGCGAGGCGGCCGTCCGTCCACTGCAGGTAGCGGGCGCGCACGTCGAACCACATCTCCAGGCTGTCGATGTAGACCTCGCGCGGGTCCGCGCCCACCTCCATCAGCGGCTGTGCGGGCAGGCCGGAGTAGTCGTCGACCTCCTCGTCGTGGTCGGGATCTTCCTTGCTGCGGCTGAGCTGGCCGCCGGCGAGCATGGCGTGGCCTTTGGGATCGGCGCCGAACCACAGCCGGTAGCTGCGGTTGGCGAAGAGCAGCTCGCCCTGCTGGTCGGACAGCACCGACACCGCGGCATCGAGGCCCTCCAGCACGGTCGTGAAGCGCTCGTGCGAGGCCGAGAGCTGGTCGCGCACGCGCTTGGCCTCGGTGATGTTGGTCATCGAGGTCATCCAGCCCGTCTGCTTGCCCTTGGGGTCGATCAGGGGCGAGACGTACATGCGGGCGTCGAACGTGGTGCCGTCCTTGCGCATGACCTTCACCTCGGCGCCGCCGGCCGGGCTGCGGCCCTGGATCTCCTGCTGCAGCAGCCGGGCGTTCTCCTCGTAGCGGTCAGGCGGCCAGTAGGGGAAGGGCGGCTTGCGGCCGATCAGCTCGCCTTCCGAGAAGCCCGTCATCGCGCAGAAGGCGGGGTTCACGTAGGAGATGCGCGACTCCATGTCCATGGCGCGCATGCCGGTGAGCATGGAGTTCTCCATCGCCCGGCGGAAGTTGGTCTCGTTGATGAGCGCGTTCTGGGCCTGCATGCGCCGGCGCATGTGCTTCCAGGTGCCCAGCAGCATCCAGACGGTCAGCACCGACAGCGCCACCACCATCCAGAAGAGCGTGTTGGAGATCAGGCCCACCGAGGTGCGGTAGCCCTGGCCGCGAAGCACCAGGCCGTTGAAGGCGGGCGCCAGCGGCACCTCGTGGAAGATGGACGGCTTCTTGAGCTTCTGCCCCGGCATGGGCGTGACGGTGCTGGCCACCACGAGGTCGCGCGAGTCCAGCACGGCGATGGCGTGGCGCACCGCGACGTCGGAGGGCACGTAGTAGCGCAGCAGGCCCTCCACGGTGTACTCGGCGATCAGCACGCCGGAGAAGCCCGTGCGGTCGATCAGCGGCACCTGCACCTGGAAGACCATGGTGTTGTTGGCGTCGCTGAAGGCCTGGGAGTAGGCGGGCTGGCGGCGCTCCTTGACGAGCTGGAAGACGCTCTCGGCCGCGCTGCCGGGCGTGCCGGCCGGCATGGACGGATCGCTGCCGTCCAGGGCCATGAGGCTGTCCGCCTGGTAGCCCGCGGCGCTGACGCTGGCGCGCCGCTCGCGGCGGTTGCTGAGCCAGGTCACGTGGGTGATCTCGGGCCGGTCGCGCGCCCAGGTGCTGGCCTGGGTGTTGAACTCGTGGGTGTCGGTCGCGCGGGTGGCGATCTCCCGGGCGATGCGCACCAGCTGCTCCTGGTTCTCGATCAGGCGCAGCTGGATCTGCTTCTGGGCGATCTCGGTGTCGCGCTTGACGGCCTCCTGCTCGCGCTCTATTTCCTCGTTACGCAGGTACCAGAAGGCCAGGATGATGGCCGCCAGGAACAGCAGGACGGAAATCAGAGGGCCGAGGGTGGCGAAGCGGTCCTGGCGGGAGGGGGACTGGCGGCGCCACCACGTGGTGGCCAGCAGACGCAGGGGCTGAGACCAGCGACGAAGCTGGCTCTTGACATCAAAACGCGAAGACATGGCGCGGATTATCCGGTGGCGGTGCCGGCGACTGTCAGCGAGCAATCCCTTTGACCGCCCATTCGCGGTGATCAAAAATTCATAATGTGAAACGCTATCGCACGATTTGGAAAAATCGGGGAGGCTGTGCGACACTCCGGCCGGAACATTGGCGGGCCCCGGGATTGCTGCGTCTGTGACGGCAATCCGCGGTGGTCAAGCCTGGCATCAACACCGAGACACCCCGAGATTTGCAAGGAGACAGCATGTCCGCGCAGCCCCAGTCCCTCCCAGGCGCAGCCGCCCAAGATATCGACGCCCTCGAGACCAAGGAATGGCTGGACGCGCTGTCCGCCGTCATCGGTGAGGAAGGCGGCGAGCGCGCCCACTTCCTGCTCAACACGCTGATCGATCACGCGCGCCAGTCGGGCATCGACGTGCCCTTCTCGGCGAACACGCCCTACGTGAACACGATCCCGGCCGACCAGGAAGCCCGCTGCCCCGGCAATATCGAGATCGAGAAGCGCCTGCGCGCCTACATGCGCTGGAACGCCATGGCCATGGTCGTGCGCGCCAACCGCCTGAACCCGGCCGATGGGGGCGACCTCGGCGGCCACATCGGCTCCTTCGCCTCGCTGGCCTCCATGCTGGGCGCCGGCTTCAACCACTTCTGGCATGCCGAAAGCGAGAAGCACGGCGGCGACCTGCTCTACATCCAGGGCCACAGTGCGCCCGGCATCTACGCCCGCGCCTTCCTGGAGGGCCGCCTGACCGAGGAACAGCTCGACAGCTTCCGCCAGGAAGTCGACGGCAAGGGCCTGTCCAGCTACCCGCACCCCAAGCTGATGCCGGACTTCTGGCAGTTCCCCACCGTGTCGATGGGCCTGGGCCCCTTGATGGCCATCTACCAGGCCCGCTTCCTGAAGTACCTGCACGCCCGCGGCATCGCCGACACCGCCAACCGCAAGGTCTGGGCCTTCATGGGCGACGGCGAGATGGACGAGCCGGAAAGCCTGGGCGCCATCGGCATGGCCGCGCGCGAGGGCCTGGACAACCTGGTCTTCGTCGTCAACTGCAATCTGCAGCGCCTGGACGGCCCGGTGCGCGGCAACGGCAAGATCATCCAGGAGCTGGAAGGCGAGTTCCGCGGCAGCGGCTGGAACGTCATCAAGCTGGTCTGGGGCAAGGGCTGGGACGAGCTGCTGGCGCGCGACAAGAGCGGCAAGCTCAAGCAGCTGATGATGGAAACGCTGGACGGCGACTACCAGGCCATGAAGGCCAACGACGGCGCCTACGTCCGCAAGCACTTCTTCGGCAAGTACCCCGAGACCGCCAAGCTCGTCGAGCACATGAGCGACGAGGAGATCTTCGAGCTGCGCCGGGGTGGCCACCAGCCCGAGAAGGTCTACGCCGCCTTCCACGCCGCCCACCACAACGGCACGGGCCAGCCCACAGTGCTGCTGGTCAAGACCGTCAAGGGCTACGGCATGGGCAAGGCCGGTGAAGGCAAGAACACCGTCCACCAGACCAAGAAGCTGACGGACGAGGACATCAAGTACATCCGCGACCGCTTCGGCATCCCCGTGCCGGACAGCGAGCTGCCCAAGCTGCCCTACTACAAGCCGGCCGACGACACGCCCGAGATGCGCTACCTGCACGAGCGTCGCCAGGCTCTGGGCGGCTACCTGCCCAAGCGCCGCGTGAAGGCCGACGAGAGCTTCGTCACGCCCGCCCTGGACACCTTCAAGGCCGTGCTGGAGCCCACCGCGGAAGGCCGCGAAATCTCCACGACCCAGGCCTACGTCCGCTTCCTCACGCAGCTGCTGCGTGACAAGGAGCTCGGCCCGCGCGTGGTGCCCATCCTCGTCGACGAGGCCCGCACCTTCGGCATGGAAGGCCTGTTCCGCCAGATCGGCATCTACAACCCCAAGGGCCAGCTCTACACCCCGGTCGACAAGGACCAGGTGATGTACTACCGCGAGGACAAGGCCGGCCAGATCCTGCAGGAAGGCATCAACGAGGCCGGCGGCATGGCCAGCTGGATCGCCGCGGCCACGAGCTACTCGACGAACAACCGGGTGATGATCCCGTTCTACGTCTACTACTCGATGTTCGGCTTCCAGCGCATCGGCGACCTGGCCTGGGCGGCGGGCGACATGCAGGCGCGCGGCTTCCTGCTGGGCGGCACCTCGGGCCGGACCACGCTGAACGGCGAGGGCCTGCAGCACGAGGACGGCCACAGCCACATCCTGGCCGGCACCATCCCGAACTGCATCTCCTACGACCCGACCTTCGCGCATGAGGTCGCCGTGATCATGCACAACGGCCTGAAGCGCATGGTGGAGAACCAGGAGAACGTGTTCTTCTACATCACGCTGCTCAACGAGAACTACCCGATGCCGGGCCTCAAGGCCGGCACCGAGGCGCAGATCCTCAAGGGCATGTACCTGCTGGACGAGGCCAAGGCCGGCCACGCGCTGCAGGTCAATCTGCTGGGCTCGGGCACCATCCTGCGCGAGTCCATGGCCGCCAAGGAGCTGCTGGAACAGGACTGGGGCGTCGGCGCCCACATCTGGTCCTGCCCGAGCTTCAACGAGCTGGCCCGCGACGGCCAGGACGCCGAGCGCTGGAACCTGCTGCACCCGACCGAGGCGCCGCGCGCGCCCTTCGTCACCCAGCAGCTCAGCACGACCAGCGGCCCGGTGATCGCCTCGACCGACTACATGAAGAACTACGCCGAGCAGATCCGCGCCTTCGTGCCGGCCGGCCGTTCGTACAAGGTGCTGGGCACCGACGGCTTCGGCCGCTCGGACTTCCGCACCAAGCTGCGCGAGCACTTCGAGATCAACCGCCACTACATCGTCGTCGCCGCGCTGAAGAGCCTGGCCGACGAGGGCAAGCTGCCGCTGGCCAAGGTCGCCGAGGCGATCACGAAGTACGGCATCAAGGCCGACAAGATCAATCCGCTGTACGCCTGATCCCTTCCGCGCAGCGCAACGTATTCAACGGAGACATCCGCATGGCAATGCTTGAAGTGAAGGTGCCCGACATCGGGGACTTCAAGGACGTGGCAGTGATCGAGCTGCTGGTGAAGGTGGGCGACACGATCTCGGTCGACCAGAGCCTGGTGACCGTGGAGAGCGACAAGGCCTCCATGGAGATTCCCTCGACCCATGCCGGCGTCGTGAAGGAAGTGAAGGTCGCCGTGGGCGACAAGGTCAACGAGGGCAGCCTGCTGCTCATCGTTGAAGGGGCGGGCGCCGCTGCTGCGGCCGCCGCGCCTGCACCGGCTCCCGTGGCGGCTCCGGCTCCTGCCGCGGCCCCTACAGTGGCGGCTCCCGTTGCCGCGCCTGCGGCGGGCGGCGGGCTCGTTGACGTCGTGGTGCCGGACATCGGCGACTTCGACGAGGTCAGCGTGATCGAGGTCTTCGTGAACGTGGGCGACACGATCCGCGTGGAGCAGAGCCTGATCACCGTCGAGAGCGACAAGGCCTCGATGGAGATCCCGTCCTCGCACGCCGGCGTCATCAAGGAACTCAAGGTCAAGCTGGGCGACAAGGTCGCCAAGGGCACGCTGCTGGCCGTGGTGCAGACCGCGGCTGGTGCCGCTGCGCCCGCGGCCAGTGCGCCTGCCGCTGCAGCGCCGGCCGCAACCCCGGCCCAGGCCGCCGCGGCCCCCGTGGCTGCGAGCGCCTCGGTGCCCGCGCTGCCGGCCCATGATCCGACGGCCAGCAAGGGCCGCCTGCCGCACGCCTCGCCCACCATCCGCAAGCTGGCCCGCGAGCTGGGCGTGCCGCTGGCCGAGGTGAAGGGCAGCGGTCCCAAGGGCCGCGTGCTGGAGTCCGACGTGCAGGGCTTCGTCAAGGCCGTGATGGCCGGGCAGGTCCAGACCGTCGCGCAGAAGGCCGCCGCGCCGGCCGGTGGTGCCGCCAACGGTGGCGCCTTCCCGGGCCTGCTGGCCTGGCCGCAGGTGGACTTCGCCAAGTTCGGTCCCATCGAGCGCAAGGAGATGGGCCGCATCAAGAAGATCTCGGGCGCCAATCTGCATCGCAACTGGGTGGTGATCCCGCACGTCACCAACCACGACGATGCCGACATCACCGAGCTCGAGGCCTTCCGCGTGCTCCTGAACAAGGAGAACGAGAAGAGCGGCGTGAAGGTCACGATGCTGGCCTTCATGATCAAGGCCGCCGTGGCCGCGCTGAAGAAGTTCCCCGAGTTCAACGCCAGCCTCGACGGCGACACGCTGGTGATGAAGCAGTACTTCCACATCGGCTTCGCGGCGGACACGCCCAACGGCCTCGTGGTGCCGGTCATCCGCGACGCCGACAAGAAGGGCATCGTCCAGATCAGCCAGGAAATGGCCGAGCTGGCCAAGAAGGCCCGCGACGGCAAGCTGGGCCCGGCCGACATGACCGGTGGCTGCTTCACGATCTCGTCCCTGGGCGGCATCGGCGGGCGCTACTTCACGCCCATCATCAATGCGCCCGAGGTGGCCATCATGGGCGTGTGCAAGAGCCAGATCGAGCCCAAGTGGGACGGCAAGGCCTTCCAGCCGCGCCTGATGCTGCCGCTGTCGCTGAGCTGGGATCACCGCGTGATCGACGGGGCCGCGGCGGCGCGCTTCAACGTCTATTTCGCCTCCTTGCTGGCCGACTTCCGCAGGATTGCCCTGTAAGCTCGCCCCACCGCAAAGAACCCCCACCGGGCCGGGCCGCGGCGTCATGAGCGCGCGGCCCGCAGCCCCAGGAGACAGACATGGCATTGCAAGAAGTGAAGGTCCCGGACATCGGCGACTTCAAGGACGTGGCCATCATCGAGCTGCTGGTCAAGGCCGGCGACACGGTGAAGGTCGACCAGAGCCTGCTGACCGTCGAGAGCGACAAGGCCTCGATGGAGATCCCGTCGACGCACGCCGGCGTGGTGAAGGAGCTGAAGGTGAGCCTGGGTGACAAGGTCAACCAGGGCACGGTGATCCTCATGCTGGACAGCGACGCGGCTGCAGCCCCTGCACCCGCTCCCGTGGCGGCTCCTGCAGCAGCTGCTGCTGCTGCACCCGCTCCGGCTCCGGCCGCTGCGCCTGCCGCCCCCTTGCCGACGGGCAGCTACAGCGGCCCTGCCGACGTCGAGGCCGATGTGCTAGTGCTGGGCGGTGGCCCCGGCGGCTACTCCGCCGCCTTCCGCGCCGCCGACCTCGGCCTGAAGGTCGTGCTGGTGGAGCGTTATGCCACGCTGGGCGGTGTCTGCCTGAACGTGGGCTGCATCCCGTCGAAGGCGCTGCTGCATGTGGCCGCCGTGATGGACGAGGTCAGCCACATGGCCGATCTGGGCGTCGACTTCGGCGCGCCCACCGTCAACATCGACAAGCTACGCGGCCACAAGGAAAAGGTCATCGGCAAGCTGACCGGTGGCCTCTCGCAGATGGCGAAGATGCGCAAGGTCACCGTCGTGCGCGGCTACGGCAGCTTCATCGACCCCTACCACCTGAGCGTGGAAGAGACCACCGGCACGGCCCAGGACAAAACCGGCGCCACGAAGGTCGTGCGCTTCAAGAAGGCCATCATCGCCGCCGGCTCGGCCGCGGTGCGCTTGCCCTTCCTGCCGCAGGACGATCGCATCGTTGACTCCACCGGCGCGCTGCAGCTCAAGGGCACGCCCAAGAAGATGCTGATCATCGGCGGCGGCATCATCGGCCTGGAGATGGGCACCGTCTACTCGACGCTGGGCGCCCGCCTGGACGTGGTCGAGATGATGGACGGCCTGATGCAGGGCGCGGACCGCGACCTGGTCAAGGTCTGGGAAAAGATGAACAAGCCGCGCTTCGACAAGATCATGTTGAAGACCAAGACGGTCGGGGCCGAGGCCACGCCCGAAGGCATCAAGGTGCAATTCGAGGGCCTGGACGGCACGAAGAGCGAGGGCGTCTACGACTTCGTCCTGCAGGCCGTGGGTCGCACGCCCAACGGCAAGAAGATCGCCGCCGACAAGGCCGGCGTGGCCGTCACCGACCGGGGCTTCATCAACGTCGACGTGCAGATGCGCACCAATGTGCCGAACATCTTCGCCATCGGCGACATCGTCGGCCAGCCCATGCTGGCGCACAAGGCGGTGCACGAGGCCCACGTGGCGGCCGAGGTCATCGCCGGCGAGCTGCTGAACGATGCGGCGCTGGCGAAGAGCCAGTTCGATGCCCGCGTGATCCCGAGCGTGGCCTACACCGACCCGGAAGTGGCCTGGGTGGGCCTCACCGAGGAGCAGGCCAAGGCTCAAGGGCTGAAGGTCAAGAAGGGCCTCTTCCCCTGGGCCGCGTCGGGCCGCGCCATCGCGAACGGCCGTGACGAGGGCTTCACCAAGCTGCTGTTCGATGAGGAGACCCACCGCATCGTCGGCGGCGGCATCGTCGGCACGCATGCCGGCGACATGATCGGCGAGATCGCCCTGGCCATCGAGATGGGCGCCGACGCCGTGGACATCGGCAAGACCATCCACCCGCACCCGACGCTCGGCGAGAGCATCGGCATGGCCGCGGAAGTGGCGCATGGCAGCTGCACGGACGTGCCGCCGGCGCGCAAGTAAGCCGCCCTGCGTGGCGCCCGAAAAGGCCCGGACCGTTCGCGCGGTCCGGGCCTTTTGCTTGGTGCCTGTGTGTTGATCGCCCGGGGCATGGGCTGCAGGGGCTGGCGCCGCGAGTGCCATCCAGCGGCTTGCGCGGGATGGCCAGGTCGAGGATGACGGGGACGGGCCCGTCGGGTGACCCCCTAACTCGTCAGGTGCGAGCGTCTTGTTACGCTCATCGCCCAGCCGCGCTTGCCAGGCACGAGAGCCATCGCGCAGAATCCCGGCGCAATCTAGGGAGGATAAAAAAATGAGCTGGAAAGTACTTGCCGCCATGGGCCTTTGCGGGCTGCTGGCTGGATGCGGGGGCGGGGGCGGGGGCGGGGGTGGCGTCAAGCCGGAACCGCCAGTGGACCCGGAGCAGCTGGCCCAGAAGGCCGGCCTGAGTGCCGTCTACACCGTGAAGCCGTACGAGCTGCCGTCCTTCTCGCGGGCCGCCAAGCTGAAGTGGACGGATGTCTTCGACAACGAGACGGGCTATCGCATCGAGGTTCAGAAGGACGATGGCCAGTGGGCGGAAGCCGGCCGGCTGCCGGCGCAGGCCGGCCAGGGGGGCGAGTTGACCTTCGACGTCGTGAGCTGGGCGAGCGTCCGGGTGCTGGCCGAGCTGCCCACCCAGACGGTGCGGCTGCGCACCGTGTCCCTGGCGGATGCCCTGCCGGCGATGACCCAGGGGCCCGGCGAACTCGGGCTGAAGACGGACCGGACCCAGCCGCTGGCCGGCGTGGTTACACTGAGCCTGACCCCGCCGTCCTCGGCGAAGACGCCGCCGAGCCTCAAGGTGAACGGTCAGGCGTTGACCCTGTCGTCCGACTTCAGCGCGATCTGGGACACCCGCACGCTGCCGGACGGGCGCTATCCCTATGCGCTGGCGATGTCCCTGGATGCCGACCGCCGCTACGAGGACGCCGGCAGCCTGACGGTGGCCAACAGCACCCCGAGCGCGCTCGTGAAGTTCGGGGCGGAGGGCGCCCTGGCCGGCGCTTCCATCGACATCCTGCGCTGGGACAACGCGGCCTCCCAGGAGCCCGAGCTGCTGATTCCGCAGCTGCTGCTCGACGGCGTGGTGGTGCCGAACGCCGTCCGCATCGGCTGCATGGGGGAGCCTCGATGCCTGCGCAATGGCGGGCGCAATTTGACGGGGCTCTATGTGCGCATCGAGGACGTCCCCTCGGGCAATCACCAGATGACGGTGCGCATGGCGACGAAGGATGGCGGCGGGCGTGACTACACCGGGGTCGTCTCCTTCGATCGCCTGCCCGTGGTGACGCTGGCGGCGGATCCGGGTGGCGTGGTCCTGGGGGAGACCCTGCGCGTGCAGGGCACGGTCAGCGATGACGGCCGCCCCGTGACGATGCAGGTGATGCTCGACGGCGCGCCTCGCGCGGAGGTGACGCAAGGGGACTTCGACGTGCGCCTGGACACCGCGGGCCTGGCCGCCGGCGAGCACCAGCTCACCCTGCTGGCCCGCGATGCGGCAGGGCAGGTGACGCGTGTGGAGCGTCCGCTGCTGAAGCTGCCGGCCGGGCAGTCGGCCCAGCTGATGGGCGCCCAGCTGCGCCTGGTGGACGCCAGCCCGAGCGGCATCCTCGCCTCGGACCCAGCCAAGCCCTGGGAGGCCCCGTATGTCTGGCTGCGTGAGGGCAGCACGGTCGAGCGCCTGGTGCTGCCGGTGGACCCCACGCTGCCGAAGTTCGCCAACTTCGCCGTGGCCGATCAGGCGGTGATCGCCGCCGTGGACGGCTATGCGCCGCGGCGGTGGTTCATGTGGGATGCGCGGCTTCAGCGCACGGAGCCGGACGGCGAGACCGGCGGGATCGGCGGCACCTTCGACCAGCCGCTCGTCGAGGGCAACTGGTTGGCCACCGCCATCGGCAACACGGCGAGCACCGAGGTCCGGGTCGTCCTGCGGAACCTGGTGACGGGGCAGCGGGTCGGCCTGGAGCGCCTGCCCAGCTTCACGCGCTTCGGCGTCACCCTGAGCCCCGGCGCGCTGGCGGCGATGCCGGATGGCTCGGCGCGGCTCGTCTGGAACGCGGATGACGCGTTGCTGTTCGGCAGTTCGCTCGGCGGTGCGCCGGTGGTGCTGGAGCGCGGCGACTTCCGCCAGCCCATGACGGACGGCAACCAGGTGGTCTGGCAGCGCAATGCCGGCGCGGCAGCGGAGCTGATGGTGCGCGCGGTGACGCCGGGCGGCACCTCGACGCGCGTGGCACCGCAGGCGGGGCAGCAGCTGGGCCGGGTCGCGCTCCGCAACGGCCTGCTGGCCTGGACGGAAAGCGACGCCACCGGCAAGACCCATCTCTATGTGCAGTCCGAGGGCCAGCCGCTGCGGGTGGCTTCGGACATCGGCGGGCTGGTGGACACCGCGCAGCGCCGCATCGTCTATGTCGGGAACGACGCCCAGCTGATGGTCTGGAGCGCCGCCCGCGGCGCGCGCAGCGCCTTCCCGGCCGGGCGGGGGCTGCTGCGCGGTTCGTCGCTGATGGTCGAATGGGCGGCCAGCCGCGAGCAGGGGACCTACCTGTACCGCGTCCCGCTGGAGCAGTTCGACTGACCGGGGGCGGTTGAGGGCGGCGCCGGAGCCGGCAGCGGGGGCGGGCCTCGGGACGCGCAGATTCCTGGGACTGCCAAAGCCCGGGCAAGGGCGCACACTGGGGGCTTCACCGCCCAGCCCCTGTCGTGAACCGCCTCGCTGCTGTGCTCCTGCTGCTGATGGCCACGTTCGGCCCGCGCCCCCCTGCGCAGGCCCAGCCGGCCCGCGAGCTGCACTTCTTCGACATCCCGCCCATGATGTACGCCGACGCCCAGGGCCAGGCGGCCGGCAGCCTCGTGGAGCGCCTGCGGCAGGCGTGGCCGGCCGAGGTGCCGATGCCGCCCCTGCGGCTGGCCCCGCTGAAGCGCTCGGTGCAGGACATCCTGCAGGGCGGCGAACCGATCTGCCTCGTGGGCGTGTTCCGCACGCCAGAGCGCGCGGCCGGGGTGTGGTTCTCCGGCCCGATCTACCGGGAGTCGCCCTCGGTGTTCCTGGCCACCCAGGCGGCGGCCGGGCGGATGCGGCAGTTCCCCACGGCGCAGGCCCTGGTCGAGGACCGCCAGCTCCGCCTGCTGCTGACGGCGGGCGCCTCCTATGGGCCGCAGCTCGACGCCTGGCTGCAGAAGCGCGGGCCGGCCGTGCGGCGCGTGGCGGCACCGCCGGCCCGCCAGGTCCACATGCTGCTGCGCGGCCATGCCGACTTCATGTTCACCGATCAGGCCGAGGCCGAGCACCTGCTGGCGGGGCTGGGCGCCGAGGCGCGGGCGCTGGACGTGGTGGTGCTGCCGGGCATGGCGGAGTCGCCCACGCGGCACCTCATGTGCCAGCGGGACCTCGATCCCCACTGGCTGGAGGCGGTGGATGCCGGCCTGCGGACGCTGGTGCCGATGACGCCGTGACGGGGGCGCCGGCCGGCAGGACCGGGCTGGCCCTCAGCGCAGCTGCTCGTGCAGGAAGGCCAGCATCCGCACCCGAGAGGCCTGCGCCGCCGCGGCGTTCCCGCCCACATGCACGCCCTGGCCGGGATGGACGCCATTGGGCACGTCCTTGCGCAGCGTGACGGGCCCGGCGGCATCGAAGCCGTGGTACGCGCCCTCGTAGCGCTCGATGGCGATGGACGACGGCGCGGTGGCCCGCTCGGCAAGGGCCTCGCAGGGGGCGGCGGGCGTCCAGTCGTCGGCCAGGCCCACCAGCAGCTGCAGCGGCGCGCTGGGCCGGTAGCCGCGCTTGAGCTCGGCCTCGCAGCCGGGATAGAAGGCCACCAGCGCGCGGGGGCGCGGCAGGGCGGCGGCGACGTCACCATGCGTCAGGTTGCTCGCGGACAGCACGGTGCTGCCGCCATTGGACCAGCCGAGCAGCGCAAGGCGGCCGGCATCGACCTCGTCCCGCTGCGCGAGCCAGGCGAGCGCGCCCAGCGCATCGAGCCGGCGGTTGGCCAGGGTCACGGCGCGGGTGCCGATGCGCTGGGTGCAGAGCTCCGATTCGCCGCGTGCGGTGAGCGAGTCCAGCACCAGCACATGCCAGCCCTGTGCGTTCAGCAGGTCGGCGTAGCTGCGCATGCGCGAGGCGAGCCGCCCTTGCCGGTCATAGGGGCCGCCGCAGCCATGCAGCAGGACGATGGCGGGGCGCCGGCCCTCACCGGGGGCGGTGAACCAGAAGCCGTCGAGGGCCAGCGGCCGCGCGTCGTGCCGCTCGAGGCTGGGCACCGCCACCCGGACCGGTGGGCGCACGCCACCGGTCTGCGCAGGGGCCCCCGCCGTCGCGGCCAGGGCCACGACACACAGCAGGCCGGCAAGGCATCGGGACAGCGCGCCCATGCTCATTCCACCAGGATGGCGCGGTGCTTCAGCGCCAGGTGGATCTTGTCCGCCAGCGTTTCCTTGTTGAAGGGCTTGACCACATAGCCGCAGGCGCCGCCCTTGGCCGCGCGCAGGATGTCGTCCTTGCGGCCCTCGGCCGTCACCAGCAGGATGGGGATCTTGCGCAGCAGGCTCTCGGCGGGCTTGGACTGGATCGCCTCCAGCAGCTCGAAGCCGTTCATCTCCGGCATGTTGACGTCGCTCAGCACGAAGTGGATGGGCTCGCCGGACTCGGCCGAGACCTCCAGCTGGCGCAGGGCCATCAGGCCGTTCTCGGCCTCCAGGATCTTCTTGAAGCCGATCTCGCGCAGCAGGCCGCCGATGATGCGCCGCATGGTCGAGAAATCGTCCACCACCAGAAAAGTGAAATCCTCGCGCTTGACCGTCGTCACCATGGACCGCAACTCCGAAAAGCTGCCAGCGTACCGCGCGCCGGCCTGCCGCGCCGGGCTCGCGCGGCGCGCGCGAGCAAAAGTGCCGGGCTCTCGATCGGGCGGGCCCCGTCGGCCGGCAGGCAGGGGGGCGCCGCGCCCGGGTGTGTCGCGGGGCCAACGAGGCGGGTCCTGCAAGGCGGCGGGCAGGGAATTCCTGTCTCCCCGAGGGAGCGGGCTCGCGCGAAGCGCGCCTCAGCCTCGCTACACTTGGCGGGGCCCTGACAAGGGCACCGAGGGAGCCCCGACCTGGGGCGAAGGCGAGCAAGCACGGCCCGGTTCGACCGAGGCACTTGGGGTAGGGCATGAAGGACACGAGAACGCTGTACGAGCTGCTGGGGGTGCGACGGGAGGCCACGGCCACCGAGATCCGCACCGGCTATCGGCTGGAGCTGGATGCGCTCGAGGCGCTGCGCACCACGCTGCCGAAGCAGGAATTCGACGACCGCGTGCAGCTGCTGCGCGTCGCGTACACGACGCTGAACGATCCGATTTCCCGTGCGGGCTATGACGCCGACCTCGACGCCGCTGCCAGGGCCGCGGCTGCGGGCTACGGCTCGGGCGCCCTGGCGACCATCGGGGGGCCGTCCTCCGGCACCCGGGCGGACGCCCTGGGCCTGCGCGCCGACGCCCTGGCGCTGCGCGCCGACGCCCTGATGGCGCGGGCGGACATCGGCGCGGCCTCGGCCCGTCCGGACGGCCTCTTCAGCGACTGGCCACCGGGCATGGCCCGCCTGCTGGGATACGCGCTGCTGGTGGCGCTGCTGATCGGCGTGTCCATGGGCGTCTCCCGCTGTTCCAGCAAGAGCGCCCGCGCCCAGATCGAGGCCCGCGAGGCCCAGGAGCGCCGCGCTTCGGAGCAGGCCGCGCTGCAGGACTACTACCAGGCCCACGGGGTGCGGCCCTCCAGCCGCGCCGAGATGGAGATGATGGAGTCCGACCGCCGCCGCCGCGAGAACGCGGAACGCCAGGCCAGCGCGGACAACCAGCGGGCCGAGGAGCAGCAGCGCCGCATCGACGAGGAGAACCGCCGGCGGGGCGAGGAGACGACCCGCCAGGTGCAGCAGGCCATGGCCGCCCAGGCCGAGGAGCAGCAGCGCCTGAAGTTCGAGGCCGAGCAGCTGGCGCTCGAGATCTCGATGACGACCAACGAATACGACCGCAAGCGCCTGCAGCTGCGCCTGAAGCAGCTCAAGGAGCGGATGAACACGCCATGAGTCAGCGCCGCCGTGTCGTCGCCACCCTGGCCGGACTGGCGATGGTGCCGGTCCTGCTGGCAGCCTGCCAGAAGAAGCTGGAGGCCGCGCAGTTCGTGGGTCAGTGGAAGTCCTCGCGCCTGACGCTGACGCCGTTGCACCTGCTGCCCAACGGCGAGTGGGAGATCCGCACCAGCGAGGGCAAGGTCCTGCAGTACGGCCTGTGGCAGCTGGACGGGCAGCGCCTGGTTTGGACCGTGCGGGACGACAACGGCGACCTCACGCGGGACGTCAATCCCGTGGTGTCCGTGGAAGCCCGACGCTTCGTGCTGCGCGAGCGTGACGGCTCGCAGACCACCTTCGACCGCCTGGACTGACGGCCGTGAATCACTACGACACCCTCGAGGTCAGCAGCCGGGCGAGCCCGGAAGTGCTGCGCGCTGCCTACCGCAGCCTCATGCAGCGCTACCACCCAGACCGTCACCCGGACGATCCGCAGGCCGCCGCCCGCACGGCGGCCATCACGGAGGCCTATGACGTGCTGTCGGACCCGGCCCGCCGGGCCGCCTACGACGAAGCGCTGGCGGCTCAGCAGGCATCGGCGCCGCCGGCCGGCGCGGCCGCGGGCGGTGCGTCACGCGGCGCCCGCTCGGCGGACGCCCCGGGCGCCGCAGGCGCCGGTCGCGCGCGGGCGAGGCAGCGTGCGCCGGCGCGGGCCGCC
>JAYRJQ010000038.1:0-8995 GCA_041906185.1 Burkholderiaceae bacterium | reverse complement strand
GCCTGAAGCCCCCGCCCGGAGCCCCGCCGTGGACCAGGAGCTCGCCGTGCCCGACGACAGCGCCGCGCCCGAGGCGGCGGTGCTGGCGCTCTCGGCCCTGCTCGACGAGGCCGAGGCGCTGCAGGCCGCGCACCTGCCCGGCCTGCGCCTGCTGGCCCAGGGGCTGGACCTCGGCGCCATCGACCTGCCGGAGCCGGCCCGCCCCACGCGGGCGCCGGCCCAGCTGGGCGTGCTGGCCAGCCTTTACCTCGTGCAGGAGCTGGAGCCCCTGATCCGCGCCAGCGAGCGCATCGCCGCGCTGTGGAGCAGCGGCGCCATCAGCGTGGCCCTGCCCAAGCTCGAGCCCCTGCTGAAGAAGCTGTGGACGGAGCGCCGCCAGCGGCTTTCGGGCGACGAGCGCCGCGCCCTGCTGGCCCAGGCCTTCGACCCGCAGGACTTCGAGCCCGCGCTCGCCCGCCTGTGCGACGCCCTCGTGCTGCTGGCGGACAACGCCGGCCAGCATGATGTGCGCGAGGAAGTCGGCCTGCAGCATGCCGCGCAAGGACTGCTGGAGATCGCCGCGAGCCGGCTCGAGGGCATGCTGCTGCAGGCGGCCGACGAGCTGCTCGGCCAGCTGCGCAGCGCGCTGCAGCTGCTAGGCGACCGCACGCTGCAGACGGCCTTCGGCGTGCGGGACCTGCACGGCCTCGTCCGCGCGGCGCTCGTGCATGAGCGCGAGGTGCTCGGTGACCTGCGCCAGCGCTTCGACCGCGCCCGCGCCGGCAGCCAGGTGCTGATGTGGCTGGCGCAGGCGGCGCAGCACGGCTTCGCCATCGCGCCGGCGGATCCGGCCCTGCAGACGCTGATCGCCGCCGCCGAGCGCTGGCGGCTGTCCGCCCAGGGCCCGCGCCCCGCCGTGATGAACCTCGCCGTGCTGGAGGCCGCGTGAGCACCGAGACGCTGGAGCGCCCCGCGGCCCGGCCGGCCGTCCCCGCGATGGGCGTGGCGCCCGACGCGCCGCCGCCCTGGCTGCGCGCCGCGGTCCGGCAGCAGCTCGCCCAGACGCAGGCCTATGCCACGCTGCCGCCCGACCAGCGCCGGGATCTGGCGCAGGCCATGGTCAAGGTCTCGCACCTCGTGGCGCTGAGCCTGCAGGAGGAGCAGGAGGCCGAACAGGCCATCCGGCGGCGCCAGGCCCCGCCGCAGCGCGCGGCCGTGCAGAGCCTCGACGCCCAGCCCGACTTCGGCACGGCCACCCGCCAGATCGGCCAGACCACGCGCGACACGCTCAACGCCATCAGCTTCCCGCGCTTCGTGACAGACCTGCTCAACGGCGTCTTCCGCGCGATGAACGACTCCAACCAGACGCAGCTCCAGCAGTACCTGCAGCTGCTCAACGCCGTCTCGGGCTCGGCCCAGGGCTTCGAGCAGCTCGCCACGCACGAGACGCAGGCGCGGCAGTGGCTCGTCGACCACTTTCCGGACCAGCTGGAGATGGACGCGCCCGAGGCCCCCGACCCCGAGGACCGCCCCGCCCCCGGCGAGACGCCCGACCCCGACGACGCCCCCGAGGTGCCGCGCCTACGCCTGCGCCCCAACGCGCACATGCCCGAGGCCGACACGCTGCGCGCCGCCTTCGGCCTGGGCCCCAACGAGGCCGTGGAGGCGGCGAACCCGGAGGCGCTCGTGCCCTTCGCCCGGCGCCAGCTCGCCCGCCAGCGCCAGCAGATGCTCGCGACGATGGTGATGATGGGGATGAACCGCATCGTCATCGACGCCGGCAAGATCAGCGCGGCCATGCGCTTCCACATCGACACCCGCAGCGCGGCCTCGCAGGACCGCGGCAGCCAGTTCGGCATGCAGAACCGCGTGAAGGCCGGCGGCAGCTTCGGCATCGGCGCCTGGGGCGCGAGCGCCGAGGTCGAGAACACCATCTCCTACGTCAACACCGAGCGCAGCCAGCGCACGGAAGAGATCAACACCGAGGCGGAGCTCAATTCCTCCGTTGAGCTGCACTTCCACACCGATGCCGTGCCGCTGAACCGCCTGGCCGCGCAGGCGCAGGCGGACCGCATCCGCAATGCCAGCATCAACCCCAGCGCCGAGCTCGAGACGGCCCACCTGAATGCCCGCCAGCAGCGCCGCGAAGGTCAGCGCTCGGGCGACGAGGCCCGCCGCACCAGCATGAACAGCGGCGTGGGCGGCGTGAGCCAGCCCAGCATGCGCGATGCGCCGCTGCCCGTGCCGGCGCCGGGCAGCACCGGGGGGAGCACGGGGAGTGGCACGGGATCGGGATCAGACGCCGGGGCAGGCAGCGGCAGCGGCACTGGCTCCGGGTCGGGGTCGGGGTCGGGGTCGGGGTCGGGAGCTTGAACGACCGCGTCGCGGCCGCGATCGCCGCGATGACGGCCTGGCTGACTGCTTGCTTTCAATCAAGCTGCAAACGATTCCATTTCTGACGCCTGTCTGACGGTAATTCCGCACAAGGGTCGGCTGACAAACGCGTGTTTGCGGACAAAGACACGCTTGGCCTCTTGGCAGAAGTCAAGGACCGGGTTCCGTCCCTAGACTGGCCAGAACGCATCCGCCAGGACCGCCACCGCGTGCCCTCCCTTCTGCAATCGAAGCCATGCCCATGCCGCAACGACACCGCCCCGCCCAGCCCCTCGCCCTGATCGTGGCCGCCCTCGCCCTGCTGGGCCTGGGCGCCTGCAGCACGCTGCCGACCACCGCCCCGGCTCAGCAGAGCATGGCCGACGCGAACGCCGAGGGCCTGCGCAAGGTTCAGGCCATCGAGCCCATCCAGGGGCCGCTGACGCTGGAGCAGGCCCAGGCCCGCGCACTGAAGTTCAACCTGGACCGCCGCTCCCGGCTGCTGGAGGAGGCCCTGGCCTTCCAGCAGTACGAGGTGAATCGCTTCGACCTGCTGCCGCGCCTCGTGGCGCAGACGGGTGGCAACTGGCGCAGCAACGACCGCATCAGCCAGAGCCGGAATTCCGAGGACGGCGCGCTGTCGCCCTCGCGCTTCGTCTCGCAGGACCGCAGCCACACCCTGGTCGGCCTGGACGCCAGCTGGAGCCTCCTGGACTTCGGCCTGGGCTACTACGGGCAGCGCCAGCAGCTCGCGCGGGTGCAGATCGCCGCGGAGAAGCGCCGCAAGGCCATGCACCTGCTGCTGCAGGACGTGCGCACCGCCTATTGGCGCGCCGTCAGCGCCCAGCACCTGCGCGGCGACGTGCAGCGCACCCTCGAGCTGGCTGAGGAGGCCTTGCGCGATTCCCGGCAGGCCGAGCAGGAGCGCCTGCGCAACCCCGTCGATGCGCTGCGCTACCAGCGCCAGCTGCTCGAGAACCTGCGCCTCCTGGAGTCCGTCGACCAGGAGCTGAGCGCCGCCCGCCTGGAGCTGGCAAGCCTCGTCGGCGCCACGCCGGGCACGCCCGTCACCCTGGCCGAAGGGCAGCTGCAGGGCGTCGAGAAGGCCCTGCTGGAGCGGCCGCTGGAGCAGTTGGAGGCAGCCGCACTGACGCAGAACCCGGACCTCATCGAGCAGCACCACAACGGCCAGATCGCCCGCGAGGAAGTTCGCCGCACGCTGCTGCGCCTCTTCCCCAACCTCAGCTTCAACTACGGCCTGAAGTACGACTCCGACAGCTACCTCGTCCACCGCAACTGGAGCGAGGCGGGCCTGCAGCTGTCCTTCAACCTGTTCAATGTGCTGACCGGCAGCAGCCAGCTCAAGCTCGCCGAGGCCGGCGTGGCGCTGGCTGACCAGCGCCGACTGGCCACGCAGATGTCGGTGCTGGCGCAGGTCCACCTGGCGCGTCTGCAGCTCTTCAATGCCCAGAGCCAGTACCAGCGGGCCGACGCCATTTTCGAGGCGGACCGCCGCATCGCCGAGCACACCCGCAACCGCGAGAACGTGCAGCAGAGCAAGCTGGACCGCGTGGCCAACGAGACCTCGGCCATCCTGAGCCTGCTGCGCCGCTACCAGGCGATGGCGCAGGTGCAGGCCGCGGGCAGCCGCCTGCTGGCCACCGTCGGCGAGGAACCCGCGCTCGGCAGCGTGGACGAGCTCAGCGTGGACCAGCTCGCCGCACTGATCGCCCGCCAGCCGGCCGCCCCGGGGAGCCAGCCGTGAGCCGGCCCGCCCGCCTGCTGCTGACGGCCCTGGCCGCGGCCGCGCTGGGCACTGCCATCGCCCAGACGCCCGCGCCGGCCACCGCGACGCCCTCCGCGACGCCCTCCGCGAAGGCGGCCGCGCCCGCATCGGCCGCCAAGCTCACGGGCCTCGAGAAGCAGGACATCCGCGCGCAGCTCATGCCGCGCCGCTACACCAGCCTCGCCGCCGAGATCGGCGCCAAGGTCCAGCGCCTGCCCGTCGCCGAAGGCGCGAGCTTCAAGCAGGGCCAGCTCCTGGTGGCCTTCGACTGCAGCGTCCAGCAGGCCCAGCACGCGCGGGCGCAGGCGGAGCTGCAGGGCGCGGACCAGACGCTGCATGCCAACGAGCGCCTGGCCCAGCTGAACTCCATCGGCCAGCTGGAGCTCGACATGGCCCGCGTGGCCCAGGGCAAGGCCCGTGCCGAGCTCAAGGCCACCGAGGCCGTGCTGGGCAAGTGCGGCATCGCCGCGCCCTTCGCCGGCCGCATCGCCGAGCAGAAGGTGCGCGAGCAGCAGTTCGTGCAGCCCGGGCAGGCGCTGCTGGAAATCATCGACGACAGCCAGCTCGAGCTCGAGTTCCTCGTGCCCTCGCGCTGGCTCGCCTGGCTGCGCGTGGGCGCGGCCTTCGAGGTGCTGATCGACGAGACCGGCCGCAGCTACCCCGCCCGCTTCATCCGCATCGGCGCCCGCGTGGACCCGGTGAGCCAGTCCGTGAAGGTGGCCGCGGCCATCCAGGGCCGGCCCACCGAGCTGATCGCCGGCATGAGCGGCAAGGTCCTCATCCAGCCGCCCGCCCCCTGAGTTTCCGTTTCCCCGGCCCCTGCGCGCCCTCGGGCGCATCGACCGTCGAAAGCTGTCCATGACGAAAAAGCCCACCCTGTCCGTGCAACGACTTCGCAGCCCGCTGCGCTCCTCCCCGCGGCCGCTGGCCCTGGAGCAGCGCTTCATGTTCGACGGCGCCATGGTCACCGCGGCACACGCGACGCTGAAGGCCGTGGCGGACGATGGCGGCGGCAGCGCAGGCGAAGGCCGCAGCGCGCAGGCCGCGCCGGTGGACCTGAGCGCCACGCGGCACGCCGTCGACCAGCGCCTGCAGACCTTTCTGCAGTCCGAGGCCGGTCAGGCGCAGCTCTTCGCGCTGTTCAACGGAGGTCAAGCCACGCCGGACGCCGAGTGGTCGGCACGGGCCGCGCAGCTGGGCCAGGCGCTGAAGGACGGCCGCCTCGACGTGCGCATCGAGTGGCACAGCAATGCCGAGATGAAGGGCGCGCTGGCGGCCTTCGCGGCACAGGGTCCGGCGGGCGATCCGGTGATCTTCCTGAATGCCGACTGGGCCCGCCATGCGGACAGCGCCTCGCTGCAGCGCGTGCTGCTGGAGGAGACGGGCCATCGCATCGACGCCTGGCTCAATGGCCGGCACGACACCGCGGGCGACGAGGGCGAGGCCTTCGCCGCCGCCGTGCTGGGCCAGCCGCTCGACGCGGCCGCGCGCCAGCGCATCGCCGCCGAGGACGACCATGCCACGCTGCAGATCGGCGGGCGCGCCTATGCCGTCGAGGAGGCAGCCGTCACCTTCTCGCAGGTCTACCTCGGCACGCCGGCCTCCCTCAGCGAGGAGGCCAGCGCGCTCAACAATGTGTCGGTGCTCAGCGGCACGGGCTTCCAGTTCAGCTCGGCCAATCCCGGCGACCCCTACTTCAGCGGCAACAACGTCTCGGGCTACCTGAGCTACACCGACGGCAGCGGCAGCCATTCCCTCTACGGCGTGCTGAGCCGGCAGTTCAAGACCAACGGCGTCACCAACGGCTTCTACTTCTATGCCGCGGGCGACGACGGCGTCATCGGCACCGGCGACGCTCACGAGGCCGCCTACCTGCTGGTCGTCAATCCCGCCAAGTTCACCGTGGGCGGCAGCTATGGCACCAGCAGCGACCCGGTCGACACGGCGCTGAACAACTACATGAACAACTACACGCCGCCGGCTGCACAGGCGGACGTGGGCACGGCCGTCGAGAAAGGCGGCGTGAGCAACGGCAGTGGCGGCAGCAATGCCAGCGGCAACGTGCTGGGCAACGATGCCGGCAGCGCCACGCTGAGCGTCACCGCGGCCGGCCGCAGCACGGCCGGCACCGCCGTCACGACGACGCTGGGCGCCGGCGGCACCACCATCACGGGCCTCTACGGCACGCTGACCATCGGCAGCGACGGCGCCTACAGCTACCAGGTCGACAACAGCAACACCGCCGTGCAGGCCCTGCGCACCAGCGGCAACACGCTGCAGGACAGCTTCACCTACCAGATCACCGACAACCACGCGCCGGCCGGCAGCTCGACGACCACGCTGAAGATCACGATCCAGGGCGCGAACGACACGCCCACGGCCAGCGCGGACGTGGGCAATGCCAAGGTCAGCATGCTGACCGACGGCACGGCCTACTCCGGCACCGACACGCTGGGCAGCAAGGCCATCGGCAACGTGCTCGCGAACGACGCCGACGTCGACCAAAACGGCGAGACCCGCAGCGTGGCGGGCCTCACGGCCTCGGGCACGCTCAGCAGCTACGTGGCGGGCGGCGCCACCACCAGCCTCAGCTTCACGGGCAGCAACGGCAGCTTCTACAAGTCCGTGTCGGTGGGCGACTACCTCTACACCGCCAAGATCGGCGGCAGCTACAACCTGCTCAGGACCGCCGGCGGGGCGACGATCCAGGTGACCAGCAAGCAGGTCAACGCCGACGGCAGCTACTCGATCGGCCTGAGCGGCACCATCGACCACTACGGCGCCAGCACGACCTTCACCATCACGCCGGGCACCACCAAGGTCGACTTCTACCCGGACGCCTCGCGTGACGGCAACGCCAGCCTGCCCAGCGGCAAGGAGGCCACGGTCAACACCAGCACGGCCGTGAACTACTCGCAGATCAGCCTGACGGGCACCAGCGGCAATGTCGTGGTGGGCATGACGGCCAGCGGGACCAACATCCCGGCCGGCGCCAAGGTCACGGCCGTTTCCATCAGCGGGGGCACGACGACGGTCACGCTGGATGTGCTGCTGAGCAGCGCGCCGAGCGGCACCATCGACTTCCTGGCCGTCGGCGGCGTGACCGTCAACGGCGCCTACGGCACGCTGCAGCTCAACTCCGACGGCTCCTACACCTACACCCCCCTGGCGGACGCCACGGGCGGCAGCGCCGGCACCGAGGTCTTCACCTACACCATGCAGGACGCGGGCGGCCTCAAGAGCACGTCCACGCTGACCATCCAGGTCCAGGCCTCCAGCAGCAGCGACCCCAGCGCCAAGGACGACGCCGTCACGGGCACCGAGATCGGCGCCTCCGCCGGCGTGAATCCGTCGGGCAATGTGATCACGGGCACCATCAGCGCCGGCAGCGGCACGGGCGCGGCGGACGCCGCGGGCTCGGGCGCCACGCTGGGGGCCAACCCGGTCACCGCCGGCCGCACGGGCAGCGCCGCGAGCGCCATCGCCATCACGGCCGGCAGCTACCAGGACTTCGTCGGCGCCTACGGCACGCTGCGTCTCTATTCGACGGGTGCCTACACCTACACGATCGACAACGCCAATCCGCAGGTCGATGCCCTGAACACGGGCGCGTCGCTGAGCGACACCTTCTACTACACCGTCACCAACTCGCTGGGCAAGACCGACACCGCGGCGCTGAGCGTCACCCTCAACGGCGCCAACGACGCCCCGGTGGCGGTGGCCGACCAGTTCCAGGGCGTCGAGGACACGCCGCTCGTCATCAACGTCGCCGACCTGCTGGCCAATGACAGCGACGTGGACAACAGCAGCCTGACCGTCACGGGCGTGTCTGGCGCCAGCGGCGGCTCCGTGGTGCTGAACGGCGACGGCACCGTCACCTTCACGCCCACCGCCAACTTCAACGGCACGGCGAGCTTCACCTACACCGTCAGCGATGGCAGTGCCAGCCGCACCGCCGTCGTCAGCCTCGTGATCGCGGCCGTCAACGACTATCCGGTCGCCAAGGGCAACACCTACGCGGCGGTGCAGGACACCCTGCTCACCGGCCGCAACATCATCACCAACACCGACGGCAGCCTGGGCACGGACAGCGACGTGGAGTCCAGCACCAGCTCGCTGCAGATCAGCCGGGTCAACGGCGCCAGCTTCGCCGCCAACGGTGTCGATGCCGCTCACCTGGCCGCCAATGGCTGGATGCAGCTCACGCTGAGCAACGGCACGCTGTTCATCAAGCAGGACGGCAGCACCGAGTACATGCCCGCGACCGGCAACACGAACGGCGACAGCTTCACCTACACCGTCACCGATGGCAGCGGCGAATCCGACGCCGCCACGGTGCAGCTCAACGTCAGCGCCGTCGGGACACCGTCCATCGCGGTCAACAACGTGACGGTGAGCGAGGCCTCGCCCTACGCCGTCTTCGAAGTGACGCTGAGCCAGGCTGGCGCCAGCGCCATCAGCTTCACGCCGACGCTGGGCAGCAGCTCGGCAACCGTCGGCACGGACACCGGCTCTTCCATCGAGTACTACGACGGAAGCAACTGGGTCTCGGCCTCGGGTGGCATCACGCTCGCCGCAGGCACGACCTCGGTGCTGGTCCGTACCTCCATCAACAACGATGCCACGTACGAAGGCTCGGAGAGCTTCACGCTGTCGACCGGCGCCATCACCGGCACCGTGAGCAACGCCGGCGGCGCGAGCGGCACCGGCACGATCAAGGACGACGGCAGCAACACGAACGTCTTCAATCCGGGCGATCACACCGCCACGCCTTCGACCGGCCCCGCCAACGACGATCGCCCCGTGCCGACCGTTGCCGTCAACAACGTCACCGTCAGCGAAGCTTCGCCTTACGCC
>JAYRJQ010000024.1:0-77242 GCA_041906185.1 Burkholderiaceae bacterium | reverse complement strand
GTCTGGTAGGCGATGTCGTCGATGATCGAGATCTTGGTCGCGATCTGCTTCATCGCGTCCACCGTCATCGACACCGCCTGCCCGCCTTCCATGGCCTCCGTGGCCGCCTGCGTGGCCATGCGGTCCGTCACATTGGCGTTGTCCGCGTTCTGCCGCACGCTCGCCGCGATCTCTTGCAGCGAGGCCGTCGTCTCCTCCACGCTCGCCGCCTGCTGCGAGGCCGACAGCGACAGCGACTGCGAAGTCTGCGAGACCTGCTCCGCCGCGGAATTGAGCTGCTCGGCGGCCACCGTCACCTCGCGGATGGTGCCGCTCACCGTGTCCACCAGCGAGTTGAACTTCTCGCCCAGCATGCGGAAGAAGGGTTCCTTGCCGTCGATCTCGATGCGGCGGCTGAAGTCGCCCTGCACCGTGCCCTCGACCATCTCGCTGATCTCGCGCTCGGCCGCGATCTCGGCCGTGCGGTCCTTCCACTCGACCACCGTCCCCAGGCGCTCGCCCTTGGCGTCCACGATGGGATTGGCCACCAGCTGGAAGATCAGGCTGCTCACGTTGATCTCGACGCGGTACTCGCCCTTGAGGTTCGCCAGCAGGTTGCGCTGGTGAGAGGGCTGCCGGTGGAAGATGTCGAAGTTGCTGCCGACGATGCGGCGCGCGTCGAACTGCGGCAGCGCCTGGCGCAGCACGGGCTCGTTGCGCAGCATCATCTGGGCCACGGACTGGTTCATGTAGACGATGTGACCGGTGCTGTCGGCAATCATCACGTTGGTCGAGCAGGTGTCGAGCGCCTGCTTGACGCGGGCGTTCTCGGCCGCCAGCGCCTGTTCGCGCTCCTGGGAGGCCAGCTCGGCCGTGATGTCGCGCCACTCGACGACCATCCCCAGGCGCTTGCCCTGGCTGGTCACGGGATTGACGATGAGGTCGAAGCGCCGGCCGCCGATGTGCAGGCGCGTCTTGTGGGTGCCGGTCAGGCGGTCCAGCATGCCGCGCTGGTGCGCCGGGTTCTTGTGGAACTGGTCGATGTTCGAGCCGAGCACCTTCGCGGCGCTGAACTGCGGCAGGTCCTTGCGCACGTCGGCCTCCGCCGCGGCGAGCATCTCCTGCAGGGACGCGTTGGTGTAGATGATGTTGTAGCCCGCGTCGGCGACCATCATGTTGGTCGCTGCGACGTCCAGGGCCTGGCGGATGCGCTCGGCATCGTCGGCCCGGCGGCGGGTGTCCGCGAACTCGAAGCCCAGGCGCGTCTGCACCCGCTTCATCGCGAGCATCATCTGCCCCATCTCGTCGTCGGACTCGGCAACGACGATGCCGTCGAAATTACCCTGCCCGAACTGCTCGAACTGGTTGCCCGCCTGCACGAGCTGGCGCGCCAGCCCGCCGCCGGTGCGCATCAGGCCCGCGAGCGCGAGGAGCGCCACCGCGGCCGGGGCCACGCCCAGCCAGTTCGCGCCCACGGCCAGCCAGGCGGCGGCCGCCGCTCCAGCCACGGCCAGCAGACCGAGCAGGCCCAGCTTGGACGTCACACCCACGGCCTTCCAGCGCCAGGCGATGTCATTCAGCGCCGAGCGCCGGACGCCCGCGCCTTCGCGGATCTCCCAGCCCTGGGCCTTGCCGTCCTTGAAGAGCCGGTACAGGCGCTCGGCCCCCTCGACCTGCTCCCGGGTCGGGCGCGTGCGGACCGACATATAGCCCGTCACCTGCCCGCCCTCGCGGATCGGCGTGGCATTGGCCACCACCCAGTAGTGGTCGCCGTTCTTGCGGCGGTTCTTGACCAGCCCCGTCCAGGGGCGGCCCGCCTTCAGCGTGTTCCAGAGATCGGCAAAGGCCTCCTCCGGCATGTCGGGGTGGCGCACGAGGTTGTGCGGCTGCCCGATGAGCTCCTCGGTCGTGAAGCCGCTCGCCTCGATGAAGTCGTCGTTGATGTACGTGATCCGGCCCTTGAGATCGGTACGCGACACGATCGTCATGCCGTCCTTGAGCACGTACTCCTGCTGCGTGACTGGAAGATTGGTACGCATGTTCGTCCTCGCCTGAAACTGTGTCTGACTCTGATCGGTGTGAAGCCCGCGTCAACGCCGTGGTACGCGCCCGCCGGGACCGCCCCCCGAGGGCGCGCGGCGTGCATCGAGCTGGAACTGGGCGACGAGCTCCTCGAGCTGCGCCGCCTGGGCCGAGAGCTCCTCGGCCGTGGCCGACAGCTCCTCGGAGGCTGAGGCCGTCTGCTGGGTCGAGCCCGAGAGATGGTTCATCGCCCCGGTGATCTGCTGCACGCCGTCGCTCTGCTCGCCCGACGCCGCCGAGATCTCCTGCACCAGCTCCGAGGTCTTCTGGATCGACGGCACCATCGAGCTCAGCAGTCGGCCCGCCTTCTCGGCCAGGGACACGCTGGAGCCCGCCAGATTGCCGATCTCCTGCGCCGCCACCTGGCTGCGCTCGGCCAGCTTGCGCACCTCGGCGGCCACCACCGCGAAGCCCTTGCCGTGCTCGCCCGCCCGCGCCGCCTCGATCGCCGCGTTCAGGGCCAGCAGGTTCGTCTGGTAGGCGATGTCGTCGATGATCGAGATCTTGGTCGCGATCTGCTTCATCGCGTCCACCGTCATCGACACCGCCTGCCCGCCTTCCATGGCCTCCGTGGCCGCCTGCGTGGCCATGCGGTCTGTCACGTTGGCGTTGTCCGCGTTCTGCCGCACGCTCGCCGCGATCTCTTGCAGCGAGGCCGTCGTCTCCTCCACGCTCGCCGCCTGCTGCGAGGCCGACAGCGACAGGGCCTGCGAGGTCTGCGAGACCTGGCTCGCGGCCGACGTCAGCTGCGCGGCCGAGGCCCGCACCTCGCGGATCGTGCCGACCATGGTCTCCAGGAGGGCGTTGAACTTCTCGCCGCTCTGCCGGAAGAAGCCCTGCTTGCCCGCCAGCTCGATGCGTTCGCTCATGTCGCCCTGGGCCGCGGCCGTCGCGATGGTGTCGAACTCGCGCTCCGCGGCGATCTGCTCCGTGCGGTCGGCCCACTGGCCCACCGTCCCGAGGACCTGCCCGCGCTCGTCGCGGATCGGCGAGGTGGTCACGTCGTAGGTGCGGCCGCCCAGGACCATCGTGGACTGCACGGTCTCGCGCAGGGCCGACAGGCGCTCGATGGCCGCGCGGGCATCGCGGTAGAACATGCCGATCGAGCCGCCCACCACGCGACTGGCGTCGAAGCCCGGCAGCTCGGCCCGGAAGGCGGCCTCGTCCCGGCGCAGGACGTGCATCAGCGCCTCGTTGGCGTACACGATCGTGCCCTCGCTGTCGGCGATGCGCACCGGCATCGCCGCGACGTCCAGCGCCTGGCGGATGCGCAGGTTCTCGGCCGCTTCGCGCTCGGCGGTCTCGCGGGCCGCGAGCTCGGCGGTGATGTCCTTCCACTCGACGACCGTCCCGAGCCGCTCGCCGTCCGGGCCGAGGATGGGGTTGGCGATCAGCGAGAAGCTGAGCTCGGCGACCTGGATGCGGACGCGGTGCTCGCCCTTGATCCGGGCCAGGACGTCGCGCTGGTGCGCGGGCCGCTGATGGAAGCGGTCGAAGCTGCCACCGATGACCTCGCTCACGCGGAAGTTCGGCAGCCCCTGGCGCAGCTTGCTTTCGTTGTCGCTGAGCATCCGGGTCAGCGAGCGGTTCATGAACAGGATGATGCCGTCGGCATCCGCGAACATGACGTTGGTCGAGCAGGCCTCGAGGGCCTGGCGCACGCGGGCGCTCTCGGCCGCGGCGACGGCATCGCGCGCCTGGCGCTCGCGCAGCTGGCGCTGCATGTCGCCCATGGCGCTCAGCAGCTGGCCCGTCTCGTCGCGGGCCTCATCGCGGGTGTCGTAGGCGAGATCACCGCCCGCCACGGCCTGGGCTGCGCCCAGGGCCCGCTGCATGGGCCCGGTCACCGAGCGGACGATCAGCGCGCCCACCAAGAGGCCGACCAACACCAGCAGCACGAGCCCGGCGGCCAGCAGGTTGCGGCGCGTGAGCTGCGCCTTGAGGCGCTCCTGCAACAGGGTCTCCAGCGCCTCGCCCACCTTCTGGTTGAGCGCGTACTGCGTGCCGACGGCCTGGCTGCCGAGGTCGAACAGCTCCTTCACCGAGATGCCGGACTTGCTGCTGCCGAGGTCGCGGCGCAGGCGCTGGGCCAGCGTCTCGGCGGCCTTGGCTGCGGCCGTGCCGCCCTCGCCCAACAGCGCCTGGAGCTCGGGCCGGCCCAGGCCCGCCTTCTCGATCTGGCGCTGGGCGCGCCCGTTCCAGTATTGCGCCTGGCGGATCTGGTTGTGGATCAGGGCCAGGTCGCCGGCATCGGCCTCCTTGCCGCGCGCCTGGGTCTCGAGAATGCGGTTGCCGACGCCGCGCGCGAGCGCCAGGTACTCGGCGGCATTGGGCAAGGCGTCGACGAGCACCGTGCCGAGGTAGTAGCTCTCCGACACCGGATCGAGCGTCAGGGTCGAGGCATCGCTCAGCTCCTCCAGCAGGGTCAGCGTCTGCGCCACCAGCTCGATGTGCTCGGCCCGGCTGGCGGTCGTGTCCACGCTGCGGCCGGCGACCGCCGCGGCAAGCTTCCTGAAGCGCTGCCCGAGCTCGGCGACGTGCTTCGCCGCGGTCGCATACGCGGCATCGCCCTCGATGTGCGCGGACAGGGCCTGCAACTGCTTCAGCACGGCCTGTTCCGCCGCCTGGCGCTTGGGCTCGACGCTGGCGTCGCCGTTGAGCGCCAGGCTCGCCAGGCCGCGGTGGCTCTGCAGCTGCTGCTCGATCTGCACGGCCATCCGCACCGCCGGCAGGCCGCGCAGCTCGGCCTCGGTGCTGGCGATGTCCTGGCCCTCGATGCGCAGCAGCAGGCCCAGCGGGACCGCCGCTGCGAGCAGGGCGATGACGCCCAGCACGAGGAAGCGCTGCCACAGCATCAGTCGGCGGAAGAAGCTCGTCATGCTCGGGTTCTCGCAACGGTGGAGGAGGACGCCCGGCTCAGCGCCTGCGCGTGCACGAGCAGGCCGGCGATGTCCATCACGAGGGCCACGTCACCGGAGCCGAGGATGGTGGAGCCGGCCAGGGCCTTGAGGTGGCTGAAGATGCCGGACAGCGGCTTGATCACGGTCTGGTGCTCGCCCATCAGCCGGTCCACGACGAGGCCCACGCGCTGGTCGACATGCCGGACCACGACCACGCTGCGGCGCGCTCCGGCGGCCAGCGGCGTGGGCTCGACGCCGTAGAAGCGGGCCAGGTCCAGCCAGGGGAGGATCTCGCCGCGCAGGTTGAAGGTGCCGCTGACCCGCTGCGGCGAGGCGCCATGCTCGGGCGGCACGTCGATGCACTCGCCCACGGCGGACATCGGCAGCACGTAGTGCACGCCCCCGACCATGGTCAGGAAGCCGTCGATCATCGCCAGCGTCAGCGGCAGGCGGATGCGGGTCGTGGTGCCGTTGCCGGTCTGGCTGAAGAGCTAGATGCTGCCGCGAAGGGCCTCGATGTTGCGCTTCACGACGTCCATGCCGACGCCGCGGCCCGAGATGTCGGTCACGGCCTCGGCCGTCGAGAAGCCGGGCAGGAAGATGAGCTGCCAGACCTCGTTGTCGGCGAGGTCGGCGTCGTGCGGGATCAGCCCGCGTTCGATGGCCTTGGCCAGGATGCGCTCGCGCGCCAGGCCACGGCCGTCATCGCTGACCTCGATGACGATGGCACCGGCCTCCTGGAAGGCATTGAGGCGCAGCTGGCCGGTGGCCGACTTGCCGGCGGCAAGGCGGTCCGCGGTCGGCTCGATGCCGTGGTCCAGGCTGTTGCGCACCAGGTGCATCAGCGGGTCGGCGATCTGGTCCACGACGGACTTGTCGAGCTCCGTGTCGCCACCGGTGACGACGAGCTCGATCTCCTTGCCCAGCTGCTTGGAGAGGTCACGCACCACGCGCTGGAAGCGGCCGAAGGTCTCGCCGATCGGCACCATGCGCAGGGCCAGCGCGCCGTCGCGGGTCTCCTGCACGAGGGTCATCACGCGTTCGGTGGCCTCCTGCAGCGGGGCCGATCGCTCCAGGTGCGCGACCATCTGCGCGCCCGAGCCGGCGATCACCAGCTCGCCGATGAGGTCGATCAGGTGGTCGAGCTTGTCGGCCCGCACCCGCACGAAGCGGGTCTCGTCGCCGGCGCGCCGGTCGCGGCCCTGCTGGCGGCGGTCGCCCTCGCCGCTGCGGCGGTCGCTGCGGGCGGCGATCTCGGCGGAGCGGCGCTCGATGTGCCGCACCACCACGGGTTCGGCATCCGGCTCCGCGGCCGGCGCCACGGCCTCGCGCAGCGCGAACTGCAGGCCCAGCTGCTCCCAGATCGACAGCAGCGCCGCGCGGGCGGCCGCGTCGTCGCCGCAGCGGTGCTGGACGAGCGCCTCGAAGGCCGCCGGCGCACTGCCCGGCGGCAGGATGCGCACGTCGCTGTCCTCTGCGGCGAACTCGAAGACGCCCTCGATGTCCGCCTGGCTCGCCGTCTCGGACTGCAGTCGCAGCTCGAAGCCCAGATGGCAGGCCTCGGCGTCGATCTCGTCCAGCGGCGGCACGGCCTCCACCAGGGTGCGGATGGCGATGACCTCGCCGAGCTTGCTCAGGTAGCGAAGGAAGGCCAGCGGATCGAGGCCGGCCCGCAGCGCATCGGGCAGGAAGCGCAGCGACAGGTGCCACACGGGCAGCACCGCCACGGCGCTCTCGGGGGCGGTCGCGGCCTCGTCGGCAGAGGCCGGCGCCGCTTCGGGCAGCGCCTCGGCGCCGCGCAGGGCACGCAGGCGGCCGACGAGCTCGCGACCCAGGGCCTCGGTCTCGGGGGAGCCCTCGGGCTCGCCCAGCTCGGCCAGCAGACGCCCGATCTGGTCGCGGCTTTCCAGGAGAGCGGTCATGACGGGCTCGTCCAGCGGGCGCTCGCCGGAGCGCAGCGCCTCCAGCAGCGCCTCCGCCTCGTGCGTGAAGTGCACGACCCGGTCAAAGCCGAACAGCCCGGCCGTGCCCTTGATCGTGTGGGCGGCCCGGAAAGCCGCGTTGAGGCTCTCGCCGTCGTCCGGCGCGGACTCGAGCACCAGCATCGCGTCCTCGAACTGCTGGAGCATCTCGTGGGCTTCGTCGATGAAGCCGGCGCGCGCCTGCGCCAGGATTTCGGCGTCGTCGTCGTGCGTGATCATGAAGCGGCCCCGATGGTTCCTGCCGTCGGCCTCAGGGACTCGTCGAGCCCGAAGACGCCGAGGGCGTCGCGCACGGCGGCGCCAGGAGACGCGAGCACCAGCTGCCCGCCCTGCTGCTCCAGCCGCAGCTTGAGCGCGAGCAGCAGCTGCAGCCCGGCGCTGTCAAAGGATTCCACGCCCGAGAGATCGAGCTGCACCTCGCAGGGCTGGCCGGCCTCGGTGCCGGCGAGCAGCTGCAGCCAGTCCGCCTGGATCTGCGCCGCCTGCGCGATGCACAGCTCCGGGCCCGCGGTGAGCGACAGAGCGATCGTCATGGACAGCCGCTCAGACGCAGAGCTTGTTGACCGCGTCCACCAGCTGCGAGGGCTGGAAGGGCTTGGTGATCCAGGCCTTCGCCCCGGCCGCGCGCCCTTCGGCCTTCTTCGATTCCTGCGACTCGGTGGTCAGCATGATGACGGGCGTGAACTTGTAGGCCGCCATCGTCTTGACCTGCTTGAGGAAGGTCAGGCCGTCCATGATGGGCATGTTGACGTCGCAGACGATGAGATGCACTTTGGCGGCGCCGTTCAGCACGGTCAGGGCGGCCTGGCCGTCGGCGGCCTCCAGCACGGTGTAGCCCGCCTTTTGCAGCGCCAGCTTCACCACGGTCCGGAAGGAGCCCGAATCGTCCACCACCAGAATCGTCTTCCCGCTCACTGAATGTTCTCCGCTACTGAGTCAGTCGAAAAAGTCCACGCCCTTGCCGCGCACCGCCTGGGGCCCCTGCCCTTCATGGCGGACCCGCTGCTCGTCGGTCGTGTAGGTGTCGTGCAGCTCCTGGAGCCAGCGCTCGGCGTCGGCCGGCGCGGCGCGGTCGAGCTCGGGGGCCGCCGCGTCCAGCTTGTCGATGTCCCGCTTGAGCACCAGCAGCATCTGCGAGAGCCGGTCCGCGAACTGCAGACCCTGCAGCGCCTTCTCGGCCTGCTGCCAGACCGTCTCGGCCAGCTCGGGCTCCTCAGGCATGCGCTGGTGGTGCTCGACGATCTGGGTGAAGCTCTCGAGCAGCTCCTCGGTGCCCGACTGCAGCGCGCGGTCCGCGGCCTCGACCTGGCGTGACCAGACGGGCAGCAGCCGTCCCAGCTGACCTGCCCGACTTCTCCGAGACACTGATTCCAAGAGAAGATGGCTCCAATCCCCGAGGAGCCCATGAGGAAGAGTCGATTCACGGAAGAGCAGATGGTGGCGATCCTGCGCGAGGCAGATCGAACCTCCGTCGCCGAGGTCGCCAAGAAGCACAAGGTCAGCGAGCCCACGATCTATGCCTGGCGCAAGCACTTTGGGCAGTTGGACGTCGCTGACGTCAAGCGGCTCAAGGCCCTGGAGCTGGAGAACAGCCGGCTCAAGAAGTTGCTGGCCGAGGCCACGCTGGACAACGCGATCCTGAAAGAGATCAACGCAAAAAAATGGTGAGCCCGCTGGCTCGACGTGCTCAGATCGCCTTCGCTCGCGAGCGTGGCCTGAGTCTGCGTCGGGCTTGCGGGCTGATCGGCATGTCGCGCTCCACACCCAGCTACGAGCCTCGGCTGCCCGCCAAAGATGCCCCAGTGATCGAGGCCATGAAGGCGCTCTCTGCGCAGTACCCGCGCTACGGCTATCGCCGCATCCGCGTGTTCCTGCGGCGCAAGGGCTTCGAGTTGAGCTGGTCGCGAGCGCATCGCCTATGGCGTCAGGCGGGCCTGCTGGTGCCCAGGAAGCGGCCTCGCAAGCGCATTGCATCGGTGCGTCCGCGCGTCCACACACCCTTCAAGGCCAACATGGTCTGGGCCTACGACTTCGTCTTCGACACCACAGCCAGCGGTCAGCAGATCAAGTGCCTGACGGTCGTCGACGAGTTCACCCGCGAGTGCTTGGCCATCGACGTGGCGGGATCGATTCGCTCCAAGCGCGTCATCGAGGTGCTGTCGCGTCTGGTGAGTCTGCACGGCGCGCCGCTGTTCATGCGCTCGGACAACGGTCCTGAATTCGTCAGCCTTGCCATCCTGGAGTGGATCGCCAGCGCTGGCATTGCCACGGTGCTCAACGATCCTGGCAAGCCCTGGCAGAACGGTACCGACGAAAGCTTCAACGGCAAGTTCCGCGACGAATGCCTGTCCGTCGAATGGTTCCGCTCGCGCCGCGAAGCCAGCGTCGTCATCGAAACCTGGCGCCAGCACTACAACGAGGTCCGACCACACAGCAGCCTGCAATACTTGACCCCGGCGGAGTTCAAACAGCAACTCCGCCAAGACCTGCAACCCGCCGTCTTCTAGGAATTACTGTCTCGATAAAGCCGAGCAGGTCACAGCAGCAGCGCCAGGCCCTGGCCCGCTTCTGGATGAACTGCCGGGCTCGGGGCCGGCGTGTTGCCACGATGGATGAGCAGCAGCAGCGGGAGCCCCAGCAGGGCCAGCAAGTCGCCGCGCCAGGCCACGATCAGCAGCAGCACGCCCAGCGCCACCAGCATCCACAGCGTTAGCACAGGCTGACTGCCTTGGCCAGTCGCGTGTTGGTTCGACACCATGGGCCCCCTGCTTCGTCTCGTTGCACCGGACGCGCCGGATGGCGGCGCGCCACAAACGGAATGGAGAGCCTGCCCCGGCTGAGGATCCCCCTGGCCGCTGCCCCGGGGAGCGTGCCCATGGGGCGCGCGCCGTCGGGTGGCAGGCTTTGCTGATCAGCGTAACGAGCTTGGCAGACGCTGTCGAGAATCGGTCGTCGCACAACTGGGCGATCGGCGCCGGATTTGCCTTCCAAAGGCCTTGTCTGTCCCATGAATTACGTCCAAATTCCCCTCCATTCGCCAGCAAGCGGGGACACGGCGGACCGTGACAGCAGACGCCGTGTGACGTATTGCCCGTTCGCCAAAGGTTTGGCATGCCTTTTCAGGCGGGTGACGCGCGGTCGTCGCGCGCAAACATCAGCTCAGTCGTGATGCGCTCCGCGGGCGGGGGTCAGGCGTTGCGTATCTGCGCCGGCGCGGGCTTGTAGCGATCACGCCCGACGATTAGTCTCAGTGCGGCAAAGAGGCGGCCCCTGTGACGGAAAGAGGAAGTCTGCACAGCGAATCAGGCCGCCCAAGTCAACGGAGTGGACGATGGACCGACGCAAGTCACTGCTGCTGGTGGACGACGAAGAGTCGACGCTGGAGATGCTCGCCGCCAACCTGAGCACACAGTTCGACATACGACTGGCACTGACGGGCGAGAGCGCCCTGGAGGCCTGCGCAGAGGCCCTGCCGGACCTGCTGATCCTGGACGTCGACATGCCCGGCCTGTCCGGCTACGACGCCTGCCGCGCGCTGAAGGCGCTCTACCCGGAGCTGCCCATCGTCTTCCATTCCGCGAAGACCTCCATCGAGGAGCGGCTGCTGGGCTACGCGGCCGGCGGCGACGACTACCTGCCCAAGCCCTTCGACCCCAGCGAGCTCAGCACCAAGATCGGCCTGCAGCTCAGCCGCGTCGACCGGGCCCGCGAAATGAGCGGGCAGCTGGACGAGGCGATGAACGCGGTGATGAGCACCGCCGACATGGTGGGCGAGGCCGGCGTGGCGCTGAGCTTCCAGCGGGCGCTGAACAACTGCCATTCCTACGACGCCGTCGCGGAGGCGCTGTTCGAATCCCTGCAGGCCTATGGCTACGAAGGCTGCCTGCAGCTGCGGGGGCGACGGGACACGGTGTCCCGCAATGCCAAGACGCAGTGCTCGGTGCTGGAGCTGTCGCTGCTCGAGCACGTCGAGCACGCCACGGGGAGCGAGCGCATCCGCTCGCTGGGGCCGCACACCGGCTTTGCCTACGGTTCGGTGACGCTGTTCGTGCGGGACCTGCCGATGGACCGCTCCGCGCTGGATGCCGCCGCCGCCGACAAGGCCGGCCGGGCACTGGACAACATCGCCCTGCTGGTCGAGGCCATGACCAGCCGCCTGGTCGCGCTCGACAACGAGATGACCAGCCAGGAGCTGGCCGAGGTCCGGCAATTGATCCAGATCACGCGGCGCGCCCTGACCGACATCGCCGACAGCAACCACCGGCTCCAGTCTGCGGTGCGCACGCAGTTCGAGGAGATGCAGCACCAGTTCGAGGAAAGCTTCATCCACCTGGGGCTGACCAGCCGGCAGGAGGACCACATCAACCTCCTCATCACCGAGAACCGCGACCGGCTGCTCGCGGTGCTGAAGGAAGGCCAGGCCAACGAGGAATTCCTGGGCCGGGTCATCCGGAAGCTCGGCACCTTCATCTAGCCGCCTTCCCTCCCCTGCCGCCCCGGACGTGACCATGGACCCCACCGCTGCACCGCCTCCCGTGGACGCGGCCTTCAAGCCGGACTTCAGCTACGTCGAGCAGTTCCGGCGCCACATCGACGTCGCGCTGCACAGCGTGGGCAAGCGGCTGCTGCTGGTCGCCGGCTGTGCGGCGGTGCTGCAGATGGGCACCCTGGCGCTGGAGTTCGCCATCCCCTGGCAGCAGCGCGTCGGGCGCATGGGCACGTCGGCGTCGGTGCTGATGCTGTGCCTCGTGTGCGGCCTGCTGGCGCGGCGGTGGGGCCTGCGGGCCGCCATGTGCGTCTTCTGCCTGCTGGCCAATTGCATGCTGCTGGGTGCCGCCTACATCTACGGCATCGGCGTGCACTCCTCCGGCATCCCCGGCGTGCTGCTGATCACCCTGACCGCCGCCTTCCTGGCGGGGCGCCGCCTGATGTGGACGGTGACGCTGATGGCCGCCACGGGCATCACGCTGCTGGGCGTGGCGCAGGACGTCGGCTGGATCACCGGCCCCACGGCGGCCAACACGCCGCCGGTGGGCAGCTTCGTGGTGGTCTACCTGACGGTGCTGATGCTGTGCGCCTGGCTCGTCACACGCTTCTCGGCGATCTTCTGGCATGCCACGTCCTCCTTGCAGTCCTCGCACGAGCTGCTGCTGCAGTCCATGCGCAGCCAGCAGGACAGCAGCGACGAGCTGCGCCGCAGCGAGCAGCGCCTGCGCCGCCTGCTGGACGGCGCGCTGTTCGGCATCCAGATCATCGAGGCCGACACCGCCGCGGTCCGGTATGCCAATGACCAGGCGCTGACCCTGTTCGGCTGCACGCAGCTGTCGGAGCTGGACACCGCGCTGCTGGGGCTGGACCGGCCGGGCGACCGCGAGGAGTTCCTCGGCCGTGTGCGGGGCGCCGCCCAGGGGCGGGTGCAGGTCTTCTCGTGGCAGGCAAGGCGACGGGACGGTACCGCGCTGTGGCTGGACCTGAAGCTGGACCGGGTGGAGTTCTACGGCGAGATGCAGGTCGTGATGTTCATCCACGACGTCACGGCCCGCGCCATGGCCGAGGCCGAGCTGCGCCAGCATCGGGAGCTGCTGCAGGAGGAAGTCGCGGCACGCACGGCGGAGCAGAAGTCCGAGCGGCAGAAGATGCAGGAGATCATCGAGGCCCTGCCCATCACGCTGTCGGTGCGCAGCCCGGCCGGGCGCTTCATGATGGTGAACCGCTACTTCGAGGAGGCGGTCGGCCGCCCCCGCGATGCCGTGCTGGGCCGCGCCATGAAGGACCTGTTCGACGCAGGCTACGCCGCCGCGGCGAAGGAGCGTGACGAGACCGTGCTGTCCACCGGGCATTCGGTGACCGTCGAGGAGCAGGTCCGCCACCCCGGCGGCGACCAGCGGGACTACCTCACCACGACGGTGCCCCTGACGGACCAGCGCGGCAAGCCCTACGCCACGCTGCACCTCGGTACGGACGTCACCGTGCTCAAGACGCTGCAGCGCGAGCTGAGCACCGCGCGCGACGAGGCCCAGGCCTCGGCCCAGGCCAAGGGCTATTTCCTGGCCAATATGAGCCACGAGATCCGCACACCGCTGAACGCCATGCTGGGCCTGGCCCAGCTCGGCCGTCGCAACGGGGCCCAGCACCCGCCGGCGGTCCAGGCCTTCGAGCGCATCCTGCGGGCCGGGCGGCATCTGCAGGGTGTCATCAACGACGTGCTGGACTACACGCGGATCGAGTCCGGCAAGCTCCCGGTCGAGCGGCAGCCCGTCCGCCTGGCCGCCGTGGTGAAGGACGCCATGGACCTCGTCAGCGACCGGGCCGTCGAGAAGGGGCTGGCACTGAAGTGGTCCAGCGACGGCGTGCCGACGCACGTGAAGCTCGACCCGCTGCGCGTGAGCCAGGTGCTCGTCAATCTGCTGGCCAACGCCATCAAGTTCACCGAGCATGGCGCCGTGACGCTGTTTCTCCAGCGTCAGGGCGAGCAGCTGAGCATCGCGGTCAGCGACACCGGCCCGGGCATTCCGCCCGAGGACCACGAGCGCATCTTCCATGCCTTCGAACAGGCCGACGCCAGCACGACGCGCAAGTACGGTGGCTCCGGCCTCGGGCTGGCCATCAGCCGCCGCCAGGTCGAGGCCATGGGCGGCACGCTGAGCGTCCGCAGCACCCCGGGCCAGGGCGCCACCTTCACCGTCCTGCTGCCGCTGGAGGAGGTCGAGGCCCCCGCCAGCACGCCGGGCGACGGCGTCCAGGCGCGCGACCTCAGCGGCCTGCAGGTGCTGGTGGTCGACGACGTCGACATCAACCGCGAGATCCTGCAGGACATCCTCGCCCATTTCGGCGTGGCGTCGATGCAGGCCGCCAGCGGCGAGGAAGCCATCCGGCTGGTCGAGGCCCACGGGGCGCAGGCCTTCGATCTCGTGCTCATGGACGTCCAGATGCCGCATATGGACGGCTACCAGACCGCGGCGGCGCTGCGCCAGCTGGACCCGGAGCTGCCCATGGTGGCCGTCACCGCGCATGCGATGGCCTCCCACCGCCAGCACAGCATGGACGCGGGCATGAAGGACCACCTGAACAAGCCGGTCGACGCCGACGCGCTGATGGCCTGCGTTGCGCGCGTGGTGCCGGAGGCCCGGGCCCGCCGCCCGGCGGCCTCCCCCGGCCCCGGCCAGGCGCCCCGGACGCCCACGCCGGCACCGGAGGACGTGAGCGCTGCCGCACAGTCCCAGCCGTCCCAGCCGTCCCCTACATCGCACCAGTTCACCGCTCAGTCCACCGCTCAGTCCGCCGTTCAGTCCGCCGTTCAGTCCGCGCTGCCGCCCGCCCCCGCCGCGCCGCCCCCGGAGGACGCCTGGCCCGATCTGCCGGACGCCGACTTCCCCGCCGCCCTGCACCGCTGTGCCGGGCAGCGCCCCTTGCTGCTCAAGCTGCTGCGCCAGTTTTCCCGCCACTATGCGGCGCACCGGGATCTCTTTGCGGCGGCCCAGGCGGATGGCCAGGCGGTCCTGCAAAGTGCCGCACACCGGCTCAAGGGCGCCGCCACGAATCTCGGCATGGCGGGCCTGGCGGCCGAGGCCCATGCCCTGGAGCGCGCCTGCGCCGAGCCCGGGGCCGAGCTGAGCGTGCCCGCGGCCCTGGGCCGCCTGACATCGGCCCTGGACGTGCATCTGCAGGCCCTGGAGCGCTGGCTGCCCGCTGACGCCGCCGACGCGAGCAAGTAGCTGGATACGGCTGCCCAGGAGAAAGCCCGGGGCTTGGGCTCGTGCGACCGGCACGGGTGTGCGAGTCGTCTGTGGTGCTCGGGTTTGCGGCTCGCGTGTGGGGCGCCTGCGCATGGCTTGTGCGCGGCGGGCGCGCGTGTGGCGGGCGGACGGTGCACGTGGGGTGCACGTGGGGCACGTGTGTCAGGTCCGTGCGTCGTGCACCATGCGTCATGCGTCATGCGTCATGCGTCATGGAGCGTGTGGGGTGCGTGTGGGGTGCGTGTATCAGGCCCGTGCGTCATGCACCATGCGTCATGCATGGTGTGTCATGCGTCGTGCTCATGCTCAGCCGTCGGGCGCTTGCGGTGAGCTCGCAGGCCGTTCTCATGCGAGGCCAGAGCGAAGCGAGCGTCGCCAGCACGGCGAGATCGCCCCCCCGCCGGGAGGCATGGAGCCACCGGCGCCGCTTCGACACCGACGCTAGAACAGCTCGCCCTGTGCACCGCCGCCCACGCCAGCATCCGCGCCAGCGCCCGGTCCCGGGCGGGCGGGCTGCATGAATCGCGTGAGATCCAGCGGGGTGCGCTCGCGGTTGAGCCCCAGCCGGGCGCAGGCCTTGCGCATGCGCTGCTGCAGAAGCTCGGCCCACAGCCCTTCCCCCTGCATGCGGCTGCCGAAGCGGGGGTCGTTGTCCCGGCCGCCGCGCAGGTCATGCACGCGGGCCATGACGCGTGCCGCGCGGTCTGGAAAGTGCTGCGCCAGCCAGTCCTGGAACAGCGGGCTGACCTCCCAGGGCAGGCGCAGCGGAATGCTGAAGGCCGAACGCGCCCCCGCGTCCGCCGCCTGCTCGAGGATGCGCTCCAGCTCGGGCTCGTTGATGAAGGGGATCAGCGGCGACACGCTCACCCCCGCCGGCACGCCGGCCTCGGCCAGGGCCCGCAGCGTCTGCAACCGGCGGTGAGGTGCGGCGGCGCGAGGCTCCAGGATGCGCGCCAGCGCCGGGTCCAGCGTCGTGATGGAGACGTAGACCGCCGCCATGCCCTGGGCCGCCATGGGGGCGATGAGGTCCAGGTCCCGCTCCACGCCGGAGGACTTGGTAACCAGCGAGAACGGGTGCCGGTGCGCCGCCAGCACCTCGATGACCTGCCGGGTGATGCCCAGCCGGCGCTCGATCGGCTGGTAGGCATCGGTGGCGGTGCCGATGCACAGCAGGCGCGGCTCGTAGCGCGGGCGCGAGAGCTCGGCGGCCAGGCGCTCGGCGGCGTTCACCTTGGCCACCAGGCGCGTCTCGAAGTCGAGCCCGGGTGACAGGTTCAGGTAGCTGTGGGTCGGGCGGGCGAAGCAGTAGATGCAGCCGTGCTCACAGCCGCGGTAGGGGTTGATGGACAGGTCGAAGACGATGTCCGGCGACTGGTTGCGGCTCAGGATGCTGCGGACGTGCTCCTCCACCACCTGCGTCTCGGGTGGCAGCGTCTCTTCCTGCACCTGCTGGTCGAGGCTGCCCCAGCCGTCGTCGTAGACCTCGCGCTGCGCACGTTCAAAGCGGTGCGCGATGGCCCAGGCGCTGCCACGGCCCTTGATGGCCTGCGGCCAAGGCAGGGGCATATCTTCTTCGCGGTCCGCAAAGGGGCCGGCGTCAGGAGAGGGGTGCGCGTCTGCCATGCTGTATTTTCATACAGTATTTGCGCCAGAGCAAATGAATGACCCGCGCGGCAGGACGACCATCGGCGCTGGTGGGCGGCCGGGCAGCAAAAAAGGCAGCAAAAAGCCCGGCGCCGCACGGGGCGGATCGCCGGGCTTGCCGGTGGCGGGCCCGCTGGGGCCGGCGCCGTCGGTCAGTACTCGTCCCCCGCCGGGCTGACGTAGCCGGGCGCCAGGTTCTCGAACTTGGTGTGCATGCGCTGGAAGGCCAGCTTCACCGTGCCCACGGGGCCGTTACGCTGCTTGGCGATGATGATCTCCGCCACGCCCGGTTCCTTGCACTCTTCCTTGGTGTAGTACTCGTCGCGGTAGATGAACATGATGATGTCCGCATCCTGCTCGATGGCGCCCGATTCGCGAAGATCGGACATCATCGGCCGCTTGTCCGGCCGGGTTTCCACGCTTCGGTTCAGCTGCGACAGCGCGATCACCGGGCAGCGCAGCTCCTTGGCCAGGGCCTTCAGGCCCCGCGAGATTTCGCCCACCACGGTGGCGCGGTTTTCCTCGCTGGCGCCGCCGTTGCCGCTCATCAGCTGCAGGTAGTCGACGATGATGAGACCGAGCTGGCCGCACATCCGCGCCTGCCGGCGGGCCCGGGCCCGCACTTCGCTGGGCGAGAGGCCGGGACTCTCATCGATGAAGATGGCGGCCTTGCCGAGCTTGTCCACGGCCTCCGAGAGGCGGCTCCATTCGTCGTCCGCCAGGCGGCCCGTGCGCAGGTGGCCCTGGTCGATGCGGCCGATGGAACCCACCATCCGCAAGGCCAGCTGCGCGGCGCCCATTTCCATGGAGTAGATGACGACCGGCAGGCCCTCGTTGATGGCCACGTTCTCGCCGATGTTGATGGCAAAGGCCGTCTTGCCCATGGAGGGGCGCGCGGCCAGGATGATGAGGTCACCCGGCTGCAGGCCCGCGGTCATGCGGTCGAGGTCGTAGAAGCCCGTGCGCACGCCGGTGACGTCCTCGGCGCCCTGCTCCGCCAGCTCGTTCACGCGGTCGATCAGCTGCACCACGAGCTGGTCCATGGACTGGAAGCCCTGCTTGGACCGCGAGCCTTCTTCACCGATGCGGAAGATCTTGCCCTCGGCCTCGTCCAGGATCTCCGTCACGGCGCGGCCCTGGGGCGCCAGCGCGGCGGTGGCGATCTCGTCGCTGGTGGTCACCAGCTTGCGCAGGATGGCGCGCTCCCGGACGATTTCCGCGTAGCGGCGCAGGTTGGCGGCGCTCGGCACGCTCTGCGCCAGGTCGTTGAGGTACTTCAGGCCGCCGCAGTCGGCCGCCTTGCCCAGCGAGGTCAGTTCCTCGAAGACCGTCACCACGTCGGCGGGCTTGCCGGCGTTGATGAGCTTGCCCAGGGCACCGAAGATCTGCTTGTGCTCGAAGCGGTAGAAGTCCGTCTCGGTGAGCAGGTCGCCGGCGCGGTCCCAGGCGGAGTTGTCGATCAGCAGGCCGCCCAGCACGCTCTGCTCCGCCTCGACGGAGTGCGGCGGCACACGCAGGCGGGCCACCTCGTCATCGCGAGGGGTGCCGGGGGTCGGAGAAACGATGGCGTTCATGAAACTGCGCGGTCCTTGGCCAGACGCGGCCACCCGCCCGGCGCGGCCAGGCTGTGGACAAGTCTGTGCATGACGTGGGGGCAGTCCGGGATAACTGCGCACCCCAAAAATGACAAAAGCCGACGGCCAGGAAGGCTGTCGGCTTTGCTGATTGTGCGCAGGACCGGGGGCCCTGCGCAATCAGGATTTGGCGAAGGCTTATTCGGCCTCGGCCACCACCTGGACGGTGATCTCGACGACCACGTCGGTGTGGGCAGCGACGTTCACGGGGAACTCGCCCACGGCCTTCAGCGGGCCGTGCGGCATGCGCACTTGAGCCTTGATCACGGCGAAGCCGGACTTGTTCAGGGCTTCAGCGACGTCGGCGTTGGTCACCGAACCGAACAGACGGCCGTCCACGCCCGCCTTCTGGGCGATGCGGATGGTCTTGCCGGTCAGGCTTTCGCCCAGGGCCTGGGCAGCGGCCAGCTTCTCAGCGGCAGCCTTTTCCAGTTCAGCGCGCTTGGCTTCGAATTCCTTGATCGCGGCCTCGGTGGCACGACGTGCCTGGCGGGTCGGGATCAGGAAGTTGCGGGCGTAGCCGTCCTTGACCTTGACGATGTCACCCAGGTTGCCGAGGTTGGCCACCTTTTCAAGCAGGATCACTTGCATGGTGTCTTAACTCCTCAAACCTTGTGCTGGTCGCTGTAGGGCAGCAGAGCCAGGAAACGGGCGCGCTTGATGGCGACGGTCAGCTGACGCTGGAAGAAGGCGCGCGTGCCGGTCAGGCGAGCGGGCGTGATCTTGCCGTTTTCGGCGACGAAGTCGCGCAGGGTGTCCACGTCCTTGTAGTCGATCTGCTCGACACCGGCGACGGTGAAGCGGCAGAAACGCTTGCGGCGGAACAGCAGCGATTGTTGGTTGCGCTTGGGCTTGCGGTCCTTGGAGAACCGACCCTTACCACGTGCTGGGGGCATAGTGTGACCTCTTAACTTTTCAATCCGGATTACGAATCAGGCGCTGCGAGCTGATCCAGGGCGGTGACATGGAACAAGGTTCCACGGCCGTTGCGCTGGGCGCTGAGGAAGCCGCTGAAGCGGGCTTGACCTCCGATGCCGAGCGTCTGGATGCGTTTGACGATCTCTCCGATCACCACGGCCCGGATCTCCAGGGAGACCTTGCGGGGTCGTCCGGCTTCCTGGACCTCGGATTCGGCCTTGAGGCTGAAATCCAGGGCGGGCATGCCGGCGGGGGTGTAGCGGATCAGACCGACTTCCTGTACCTGCGCGGTGAGAACCAGTTGATTCACTGAAAGCGCGGTAGGGCTCGCGACAGAACCTGGGGCTTAGGCTTCCTGAGGAGCCTTGCGGGCTTCCTCGCGCTCGACCGCCTTCATCATGACGGAGGGAGCGGTCTCGGCCTTGCTCTTGACCACGGTCATGTGGCGCAGCACGGCGTCGTTGAAGCGGAAGCCGGTCTCGAGCTCAGCCAGGGTTTCCTTGCTGCATTCGATGTTCAGGCACAGGTAGTGCGCCTTGGCCAGCTTCTGGATCAGGTAAGCCAGTTGACGGCGGCCCCAATCTTCGACGCGGTGAACCACACCACCACCGGTGGTGATCAGGCCCTTGTAACGTTCCAGCATGGCCGGAACCTGTTCGCTTTGATCCGGATGGATCAGCAGAACGATCTCGTAGTGACGCATAAACACTCCTTGTGGATTCCAGCCCGGCTCTCGAAATGACAGCCCGGCTGAGGAAGCCGAACCCCAGCGTCTTCTCTGGGTCCGGCAAGGGAAAGCCCGCGATTGTAGCCGCAAAATGCGCCACTTACCAAATCCGGCGAGCGGCGCCTCGTGGCGGGCACCCTGCCCCACGGCGCCAACGGGGTTCGGCGCTCGCTCTGCGCTGGCGCCGCCCCCGGATGCCGGCCCCGCGCTCAGGTCGGCGGCGGCCGGTGCAGCAGCGCGATGCGATCCCGCACCTCCTGGCTCGGCGGCGGCGTCAGCCAGCTCACCAGCACCATGGCCAGCGCGCCGGCGGGAATGCCGAACACGCCCGCGGAGATGGGCTGGATGCCCCACCAGGTCTCGGCCGGGCCCGGCACCCCGAGGCTCAGGCGCAGCATGGTGCTGGCGTGGACCATGTAGTAGACCGTCACGCACAGGCCGGTCAGCATGCCGGCCAGGGCGCCCTGCTTGTTGGCACGGCTCCAGAAGATGCCGAGGACGAGCGGCGGCACCAGCGTCGCGCCGGCCAGCGAGAACGCCGCGGCCACCATGAAGAGGATGTCCGCCGGCTTCTGCGAGGCGATGGCCGCCGCGCTCAGGGCCGTGGCCAGCAGCAGGGCCTTGGACAGCGTCACGCGGCGCGTGGCCGAGGCGCGAGGGTTGACGCCGCGGTAGTAGACGTCGTGCGTGAGCGCGCTGGAGATGGTCAGCAGCAGCCCGTCCGCCGTCGAGAGCGCCGCGGCCAGCCCACCCGCCGCCACCATGCCGGAGATCACGTAGGGCAGTCCCGCCAGCTCGGGGGTGGCGAGCATGATGATGTCCCCGCCGATGCGCAGCTCGGCCAGCTGCAGGATGCCGTCGCCGTTGATGTCGGAGATGGACAGCAGCCCGGGGTCCACGCGCATCCACTGCCCGATCCAGCCCGGCAGCTCGGCGATGGGCGTGCCGACAAGGCCGTTGAAGATCTCGTACTTGACCATCACGGCCAGCGCCGGCGCCGTGAAATACAGCAGCGCGATGAAGAAGAGCGACCACGCCACGGAGTAGCGCGCCTCGCGCACCGTGGCGGTCGTGTGGTAGCGGATCAGGATGTGCGGCAGCCCGGCCGTGCCCACGGCCAGGCAGAAGACCAGCGCGAGGAAGTTGCGCCGGGAGCGGTCGAAGGTCTCGCGCTCATCGAGCGTGCCCTCGGGCTGCCCCGCGAAGGGCTGCGCATGCGGCGGCATCCCGGCCAGGGGGAGCGCGAGCTGCTCGTCCTGCTGGCGCGCGCGCGTCCAGCGCTCGGTGGCCTCGGCGGGGGTCTTGGGCAGCGCGGCCCGCTGCTTCTCGGCCTGCTGGACCTGCGCCAGCGTCGCCTCGCGGGCCTTGAGCTCGGCGATGCGGCGGGATGCCTCCGCGCGCTCCCGGGCCAGCGCCTGCTCGGGGTCCTGCAGCTTGCGCTCGTAGTCCCGCGCGCGGCTGGCGTAGAACTCCCGCACGGTGATCTCGCGCGGGTCCTGCACGAGCTCGCGCTCGCGCTCCGTGATGCGCTGCACCTGATAGCCGTAGACCGCCTGCGGCAGCGGCACGCCGGTCTGCTTCACCGAGAGCCAGACCACCGGCACCAGGTAGGCCAGGATCAGGACGATGTACTGCGCCACCTGCGTCCAGGTCACGGCGCGCATGCCGCCGAGGAAGGAGCACACCAGCACGCCGCCGAGCCCCACGAACACGCCGATCTCGAAGGTCAGCCCCGTGAGCCGCGTGGTGATGAGCCCCACGCCGTAGATCTGGGCCACGACGTAGATGAAGGAGATCACGATGGCCGCGGCGGCCCCGAAGAGCCGCACCCATTGGCTGTCGTAGCGCTGCCCCATGAAGTCGGGGATGGTGAACTGCCCCAGCCGCCGCAGGTAAGGCGCCAGCAGCAGCGCCACGAGGCAGAAGCCGCCCGTCCAGCCCAGCACGAAGGCCAGGCCGCCGTAGCCGCTGAGGTACAGCGTGCCCGCCATGCCGATGAAGGAGGCGGCGCTCATCCAGTCCGCGCCGGCGGCCATGCCGTTGTAGAAGGCCGGCACGCGCCGCCCGGCCACGAAGTACTCCTCCGGGTCCGTCGTGCGGGAGATGATGCCGATGCCCGCATAGACCAGCACCGTCACCGCCAGGAAGCTGAAGCCGATCCAGCTCTTGGGCATGCCCCACTGCTCCAGCAGCGCCAGCAGGGCCACGAACAGCACGAAGCCCAGCGTGAAGCCCGCGTAGATGCGGTTCAGGCGGGGCAGCAAGGGGCGGGAGGGCATGGCAGCAATGATGCGCGAGCGCGGCCGGCGGCCGCATCAAGATCAACCCGGCCGAGTGTCGGCGAGCCGGGCCCCACAAGACAGAGGGCCCCGCGGGGCCCTCTGATTCAGCTCAAGCGAGGATCAACGCTTGGCAAGACGTTGCCACGTGTCGATCACGCTGTCCGGATTCAGGGACATCGACACGATGCCCTCCTGCGCCAGCCAGTCCGCGAAGTCCGGGTGGTCGCTGGGGCCCTGGCCGCAGATGCCGATGTACTTGCCCGTTGCGCGGCAGGCCGTGATGGCGCGGGAGATCAGGGCCTTCACGGCGGAGTCGCGCTCGTCGAAGTCGCCGGCCAGCAGTTCCAGGCCGGAGTCGCGGTCCAGGCCCAGGGTCAGCTGGGTCAGGTCGTTCGAACCGATGGACATGCCGTCGAAGTGCTCGAGGAACTGCTCGGCCAGGATGGCGTTGCTGGGCACCTCGCACATCATGATCAGGCGCAGGCCGTCGGTGCCACCGGCGGCCGCACGCTTGAGGCCGCGCTCGGCGAGCATCTCCACCACGCGCTCGGCCTGGCGCACGGTGCGCACGAAGGGCACCATGATCTCGACATTGGTCAGGCCCATGTCGTTGCGCACGCGCTTCAGGGCCTCGCACTCCATGGCGAAGGCATCGGAGAACTCGCCGCTGATGTAGCGCGAGGCGCCACGGAAGCCCAGCATCGGGTTCTCTTCATCCGGCTCGTAGCGCGAGCCGCCGATCAGCTTGCGGTACTCGTTGCTCTTGAAGTCGGACAGGCGGACGATCACCGGGCGCGGGAAGAAGGCGGCGGCGATGGTCGCGATGCCCTCGGCCAGCTTGTCCACGTAGAAGGCGCGCGGCGAGGCGTGGCCACGGGCCACCGACTCGACGGCCTTCTTCAGGTCGGCGTCGATGTTCGGATAGTCCAGGATCGCCTTGGGGTGGACGCCGATGTTGTTGTTGATGATGAACTCGAGGCGGGCCAGGCCGACGCCGCTGGAGGGCATCTGGGCGAAGTTGAAGGCCAGCTGCGGGTTGCCCACGTTCATCATGATCTTGACCGGGCAGTACGGCATCTCGCCGCGGTGCACCTCGGTGATCTCGGTCTCGAGCAGGCCGTCGTAGATGTGGCCGGTGTCGCCCTCCGAGCAGGCCACGGTGACCAGCTGGCCGTCCTTGAGCTTCTCGGTGGCGTCGCCGCAGCCCACCACGGCCGGGATGCCCAGCTCGCGGGCGATGATGGCCGCGTGGCAGGTGCGGCCGCCGCGGTTGGTGACGATGGCGCTGGCGCGCTTCATCACGGGCTCCCAGTTCGGGTCCGTCATGTCGGTGACGAGGACATCACCCGGCTGCACGCGCTCCATCTCGGAGATGTTGTGGACCAGGCGCACGGGGCCGGTGCCGATCTTCTGGCCGATGGCGCGGCCCTCGGCCAGCACCACGCTGTGGCCCTTGAGCTTGTAGCGGTGCTCGACCTGGCCCTCGGCCTGACTCTTCACCGTTTCAGGGCGGGCCTGCAGGATGTAGAGCTTGCCGTCGACGCCGTCGCGGCCCCACTCGATGTCCATGGGGCGGCCGTAGTGCTGCTCGATGATCAGCGCGTACTTCGCCAGCTCGGTGATCTCGTCATCGTTCAGCGAGTAGCGGTTGCGCTGCTCGGGCGCGGTGTCCACGGTCTTGACCAGCTTCTTCGTGGCGGCCTTTTCTTCGGGCGTGCTGAACTCCATGCGGATCAGCTTGGAGCCGAGGTTGCGGCGGATGACGGCGAACTTGCCCTTGGCCAGCGCCGGCTTGTGGACGTAGAACTCGTCCGGGTTCACGGCGCCCTGCACCACCGTCTCGCCCAGGCCGTAGCTGGAGGTGATGAAGACGACGTCCTTGAAGCCGGACTCGGTGTCGATGGTGAACATCACGCCGGCCGAGCCGAGGTCGGAGCGCACCATGCGCTGCACGCCGGCGGACAGGGCCACTTCGCTGTGCTCGAAGCCCTTGTGGACGCGGTAGCTGATGGCGCGGTCGTTGTAGAGGGAGGCGAAGACCTCCTTCATCTTGTGCAGCACTTCCTCGACGCCATGCACGTTCAGGAAGGTCTCCTGCTGGCCGGCGAAGGAGGCATCGGGCAGATCCTCGGCCGTGGCGGAAGAGCGCACGGCGAAGGTGGCGTCGAGGTTGTCGGCCGTCAGGGCGGCGAAGGACGTGCGGATGGCCGCCTCGAGGTCCGCCGGGAAGGGCTGCGCCTCGACCCAGCCACGGATCTCGGCACCGGCCTCGGCCAGTGCGCGGACGTCGTCGGTGTTGAGGTCGGCCAGGCGCTTCTGGATGCGGGCATCCAGGCCCTGGAACTTCAGGAACTCGCGGAAGGCGTGGGCCGTGGTGGCAAAGCCGCCGGGCACGCGCACGCCGGAGGCGGCGAGCTGCGAGATCATTTCGCCGAGGCTGGCGTTCTTGCCGCCAACGACCTCGACGTCGCTCATTCTCAGATTCTCAAACGGGACGACCAGGGCGGCCGCATCGAAGCGAGAGGACATGGGAAAACTCCGTGATGTTGTGAAACCGGGGTTCCCACGCCGGGCGCAGCGGGCTCGCGGGGGGCGAGCGGCGCGTCCTTCGGCGCAGCACTGGCATCGAACGTCACCCGGACAAAGGCATGCGCGGCTCCACCATTTCTGGGTTCTGCTTGGAGGAGGAGCGGCTGCATGGCGCTTGCGTGCGGTGGGGTGAGGCGGTCCAGCGATCGAATGCGGCCGATTCTACGGGCATCAGCTTCTATGATGGAACACCACGAAACCAGGTTTCCGGAGAAACAGGACATGCCCAATCGCACCGTGTATTTCGTCTCGGACGGCACCGGGATCACCGCAGAAACCTTCGGGAACTCGATCCTGGCGCAGTTTGGCGGCAAGCCGCGCCATGTGCGGCGCCCCTTCATCGACACCGCGGAGAAGGCCACCCAGGTGGTTCGCGAGATCAATGACTTGTGCGATAGCGAAGGCCAGCGCGTCATCGTCTTCGCCACGCTGGTCAACACCGAGGTGCTGGACGTCGTGCGCGCCCAGTGCCGCGGCCTGCTGCTGGACATGTTCGGCACCTTCATCGCCCCGCTGGAGGAGGAGCTGCAGATCAAGTCCAACCACCGCGTGGGCCGCTTCTCGGACGTGGCAAAGAGCCAGGAGTATCACGACCGCATCGAGGCCATCAACTTCTCGCTGGCCCACGATGACGGGCAGTCCGCGAAGAACCTGGACACGGCCGACGTCATCCTCGTGGGCGTGAGCCGCTGCGGCAAGACGCCCACCTCGCTGTACCTGGCCATGCAGCACGGCATCAAGGCGGCCAACTACCCGCTCATCCCCGAGGACTTCGAGCGCGGCAAGCTGCCCTCGACCCTGGCCCCGCACAAGCGCAAGTGCTTCGGCCTGACCATCGACCCCGAGCGCCTCTCGCAGATCCGCAACGAGCGCCGCCCGGGCAGCAAGTACGCCGACATCCTCAACTGCCGCTACGAGGTCAACGAGGCCGAGACCATGATGAAGCGCGAGGGCATCTCGTGGCTGTCCTCGACGCACAAGTCCATCGAGGAGATCGCGACGACCATCCTGCGGGACATTCGCCCGGATCGCTTGATCTACTGATCTGCAAGCCCCGAGCGAACAGTGGGACCCAAGCTCCGAACTGACCTTTGCTCACCACAACAAGGAAAGGCCCGCTGCAACGCAGCCGGGCCTTTCCGCCCCGAGCGACGCACGCGGATCCGGCTTTGCCGGGCCGCCGTGCGTGCCCCCTGGGGGGCGCGCGAAGCGCGTAGGGGGGGTCACAACAGCCGTTGGCGAGCGCTCTCGTACAGGCAGATGCTGGCGGCGCTTCCGACGTTGAGGGACTCTTCACCACCGGGCTGCGGAATGCCCACGGTCAGCGTGCAGCGCTGCATCAGCTCGGGCTGGACGCCCTGCCCTTCGTGGCCCATCACCCAGGCGCAGGGGCTGGGGAGCTGCACGCGGTGCAGCTCGGCTTCGGCATGCGAGCTGGTGGCGATCAGCGGCAGCTGCAGGCGCTCGAGGTCGGCCGGCTGCAGGCCTTCGACGAGGCGCAGGCCGAAGTGCGCGCCCATACCGGCGCGCAGCACCTTCTGCGACCACAGCGCCGCCGTGCCCTTGAGCGCGGCGATCTGGCGAAAGCCCATGGCCGCAGCGCTGCGCAGGATGGTGCCGACATTGCCCGCGTCCTGCAGGCGGTCGAGCACCACGGTGTCGATGCCCGGCTGCAGCACGGCGTCCGACGGCAGCGCCATCTCGAAGCCCATGCGGGCCGGGCTCTCCAGGCCGCTCAGGCCCTGGAAAAGGCTCTCGTTCACCACCAGCACCAGCGGCGCCTCCTCCGCCAGCGACAGCAGCTCGGGGTTCTGGCAGGCGCCTTCGGTGATCACCGCCATCGAGGGACGGCAGCCCCGCTGCAGGGCCGCCCGCGCGAGATGGTCGCCTTCCAGCCAGACGCTGCCGAGCTTGCGGTACGCGCTTGCCTCCTGGGCCAGCTTGCGCAGGCGCTGCAGCTTGGGGTTGTCGCGGGCGCTGATGTGCTGGAGCTGGGGCTTCATTCGAGGAGTGCTTTCACGGGGCCGAAGCTGCGGCGGTGCCAGGGCGTGAGGCCGTGCTCGCGCAGGGCCTGCAGATGCTCGGCGGTGGGATAGCCCTTGTGCCCGGCAAAGCCGTACTCGGGATGGCTCTCGTGCCACTGCACGCAGAGGCGGTCCCGGTGGACCTTGGCGAGGATGGACGCGGCCGAGATGGCCTGCACCTTGGCGTCGCCCTTGACGATGGCCTCGGCGGGAATCTTGAGCGTGGGCAGGCGGTTGCCGTCGACCAGCACCTTGGCCGGCTTCAGGCGCAAACCCTCGACGGCGCGGCGCATGGCCAGCATCGTGGCCTGGAGGATGTTGAGCTCGTCGATCTCCTCGACGCTGGCCTCGGCGATGCAGCAGCACAGGGCCTTGGCGCGGATCTCGTCGAAGAGCTGCTCGCGGCGCTTCTCGGTCAGGACCTTGGAATCGGCCAGCCCGGCGATGGGGTGCTGGTCATCGAGGATGACGGCCGCCGCCACGACGGGCCCGGCCAGCGGGCCGCGGCCGGCCTCGTCCACGCCGGCCATCAGGCCGGGCGTGTCCCACAGCAGGCCCAGCTGCTGCGGGGGCTCAGGACGCGAGGACTTGCGCGATGGCATCAGCGGCCCGCTGCGCGGTGTTGCAGCGCAGGGTCAGGTGTTGCTCATGGAAGGTCGCGACGGCGGCCTCGCGCCGGGCCGGGTCGTCCAGCCAGGCCAGGCCCTCGCGCGCCAGCGCCTCGGGCGTGCAGGCCTCCTGCAGCAGCTCGGGCACCACGAAGCGCCCGGCCAGCACGTTCGGCAGGCCCACCCAGGGCTGCAGGCGCTTGCCCCGGATGCGCCACCAGTTGAGCGCATGCATGCGGTAGGCGATCACCATCGGGCGCTTGAACAGCGCGGCCTCGAGCGTGGCCGTGCCACTGGCGACGAGCGTGAGGTCGCAGGCGGCCAGGGCCTCGTGCGATTGCCCGTCCAGCAACTGCAGATCGACGCCGGCGCCATGCCGACGGAGCAGCGGCGCGATGAGCTCGCGCAGGCCCGGCACCACCGGCATCACGAAACGCAGGCCCGGGCGGGCCTGGCTCATCAGCGCGGCGGCCTGCAGCAGCGGCTCGGCGATGTAGCGGATCTCGCTCTTGCGGCTGCCCGGCAGGAGCGCCACGACGGTGTCATCCTCCCCCAGGCCCAGCTTGGCACGGGCCGCGGCCTTGGGCGGCTCCACGGGGATGACGTCCGCCAGCGGATGCCCGACGTAGGTCGCGGGGATGCTGGCCTCGGCCAGCAGCGCGGGCTCGAAGGGGAAGAGGCACAGCACGTGGTCCGTCGAGGCCCGGATCTTGTTCACGCGATCAGCGCGCCAGGCCCAGATCGAAGGGCAGACGAAGTGGATGCTCTTGATGCCCGCCGCCTTGAGCTTCGCCTCCAGGGCGAAGTTGAAGTCCGGCGCGTCGATGCCGATGAAGGCGCGCGGCGGATCGGCCAGCAGGCGCGCGCCCAGCGCCTTGCGGATGCCGAGGATCTCGCGCAGGTGCAGCAGCGCGTCGACATAACCGAAGACGGAAAGCTTGTGATGCGGCCACCAGGCCTCGAAGCCCTGCGTGGCCATGCGCGGGCCGCCGATGCCCACGGCCTGCAGCGCGGGCCAGCGCTCGCGAAGGCCCGCCAGCAGCAGGCCGCCGAGCAGGTCGCCGGAGGCCTCGCCGGCCACCAGGCTGAGGCGGGGCGCGGCCTCAGTCATGCTCAGCGGATGATGCCGCGCGTGGCGGTGTTGAGGAAGTCCAGCATCAGCTGGATGGTGTCCTTCGCGCCGGCCTGCTCGCCTTGCAGCGCCATCATCTCCATCTTGGCCTGATCGACCGTGAGGCCGCGGCGGTAGAGGATGCGGTACATCTGCTTGACGGCATTGAGCTGCTCAGGCGTGAAGCCGCGGCGCTTCAGCCCTTCGAGGTTGAAGCTGCGGGCCTCGGCCGTGTTGCCCGCGGCCATGATGAAGGGCGGCAGGTCCTGGAAGAGGATGGAGCCCATGCCCGTCATGCTGTGCGCGCCGATGTGCACGAACTGGTGCACCACCGTGAAGCCGCCGAGGATGGCCCAGTCGCCCACATGCACGTGGCCGGCCAGCTGCGCGTTGTTCGCGAAGATGGTGCGGTTGCCGACGACGCAGTCATGGGCCAGGTGGACGTAGGCCATGATCCAGTTGTCATCGCCCAGGCGGGTGATGCCGGCGTCCTGCGCGGTGCCGCGGTTGAAGGTGCAGAACTCGCGCACGACGTTGCGGTCCCCCACGATCAGCTGCGTCGGTTCGCCGGCGTACTTCTTGTCCTGCGGCGCGGCGCCGATGGAGCTGAACTGGAAGAACTGGTTGTCCCGCCCGATGGTCGTCGGGCCCTCGACCACGCAGTGCGGGCCGATGCGCGTGCCGGCGTCGATCTTCACGCCGGGCCCGATGAGGGTGAAGGCCCCCACCTCGACCGAGCTGTCCAGCTCGGCCTTGGGGTCCACGACGGCGGTGGGATGGATCTTGCTCATCGACAGCGTTCCAGAGTAATCGGCGTTGAAGGCGGCGCCCCGGGCGTCAGGCCTCGATGCGGCGCATGGTGCACATCAGCTCGGCCTCGCAGGCGATGTCGTCGCCCACATAGACCTTGCCGGTGTACTTGAAGATGGAGGCCTTGGCGCGGTCCAGGGTCACGTCCAGCACGAGCTGGTCGCCCGGCTCGACGGGGCGCTTGAAGCGGGCGCCGTCGATGCCGGCGAAGTAGCAGACGGTCTTGTCGTCCAGCTCGGCGTCGAGGCTCACCAGCGTCAGCACCGTGGCGGCCTGGGCCATGGCTTCGAGCATCAGCACACCCGGCATCACCGGGCGGTGCGGGAAGTGGCCCATGAAATAGGGCTCGTTGATGGACACGTTCTTGAGCGCACGGATGCGCTTGCCCTTCTCGATCTCCAGCACGCGGTCCACCAGCAGGATGGGGTAGCGGTGGGGGATCTTGGCCAGGATCTGATGGATGTCCATCTTGGTGTCGGTCGCGGTCGTCATTCTTTTCTCTCTAAGGCGCGCAAACGGTCGCGCATGGCATGCAACTGTCTCAGGGTTGCTGCATTCTTTTCCCAGCTGGCATTGTCGTCGAAGGGGAAGACGCCGCTGTACTGGCCGGGCTTGCTGATGGTGCGGGTGACCACGGTGGCAGCGGACACATGGACGTGGTCCGCGAGGCTCAGGTGCCCCAGCACGATGGCGCCGCCGCCCACGGTGCAGTGCGCGCCGATGCGCGCGCTGCCCGCCACGCCGGCGCAACCGGCCATGGCCGTATGGGCGCCCACGTGGACGTTGTGGCCGATCTGGACGAGGTTGTCGAGCTTGACGCCCTCCTCCAGCACGGTGTCCCCCAGGGCGCCACGGTCGATGCAGCTGTTGGCGCCGATCTCGACGTGGTCGCCGATGCGCACGGCGCCGAGCTGCTCGATCTTTTCCCAGCGGCCCTGGCTCGGCGCGAAGCCGAAGCCGTCCGCGCCGATCACCACGCCGCTGTGCACGATGCCGTGGGCGCCGATATGGCAGTCGAAGCCGACGGTGACGCGCGGCGCGAGGCGCGTGCCCGCGCCGATGCGCGCCCGCGCCTCGATCACGCAATGCGCGCCGATGCGCGCGCCATCGCCGATCACGGCGCCGGACTCGATCACCACGAGCGGGCCGATGTCCACGCCCTGCCCCAGCTGCACGTCCTCGGCGATCACGGCAGAGGGATGGATGCGCGGCGCTGCGAGCGGCCGCACGCGCCGGGCCCACCACTGGGTCAGGCGGGCGAAGTAGAGGTAGGGATCCGGCGTGACGATCACGGCCGCGCCCGGCTGGCGGGCCGCGGCGGCCTCGACGAGCGCGGGGGCGACGATCACGCAGGCGGCCTGCGTGGTCTGCAGCTGCGACTGGTAGCGGACGTTCGCCAGGAAGGCGATGGACGCGGCGTCCGCCGTCTCCAGGGAGGCGATGCGGCGGATCGGCGTTCCGGGCGCACCAAGAAGATCGCCGCCCAAGGCGGCGATCAGTTCAGCCAGGGTGACGGCGGTATCCAATCACTTCTGGGCGTTGAGCGCGTCGATCACCTTCTTCGTGATGTCCACGCGGTTGCTGACGAAGCTGGCGTCCTGCAGGATCAGGTCGTACTTCTCGTTGTCGAAGATCTGCTTGACGATGCGGTTCGTGCGCTCGATCAGGGCCTGGAGCTCCTCGCCGCGGCGCTGCTGCAGGTCCTCGGAGTACTCGCGCTTCTTGCGCTGCAGGTCCCGGTCCTGTTCGGCCAGGTCACGCTGGCGGCGGCCGCGGTCGGCCTCGGACAGCATCGTGGAGTCCTTGTCGAACTTCTCGGCCGTCTGGCGCAGCTTCAGCTCAGCGTCCTTGATGTCCTTCTCGCGACGGCTGAATTCCGTTTCCAGCTTGGTCTGCGCGACCTTCGCGAAATTGCTCTCGCGGGTGACGCGCTCAAGGTTCACGTACCCGATCTTGAGTTCCTGGGCTTGCAAGGTCATCACCGGCGCGGCCACCAGGGCCAGCGCGCACAGCGATTTCATCAAGGTGCTCTTCATCAGAATGCAGTCCCGACTTGGAATTGGAATTTCTCGATTCTATCTTTCGCTTCCTTGCGGATCGGCTTGCCCATGCTGAGCTTCAGCGGACCCATGGGGGACATCCAGCTGATGCCGATACCGGCGGAGACCCGGATCGAGTCCAGGGAGACCTTGTACAGCGGGCTCTTGGTGTCCCACACATTACCGGCATCCACGAACGTGAACAGGCGGAAAGACTTGTCGTTGCCAGCCCCTGGAACGGGGATGTAGAGCTCGGCGTTGACATTGGCGCGCAGATTGCCGCCGATGTTCGAGCCGGTCAGGTCGACCGGGCCCAGCGAGTTGGCCTCGAACACGCGCACGGAGCCCAGGCCGCCGGCGTAGTAGTTCTTGAAGATGGGGTACTTGCGGCCACCCAGCCCCATGCCCCAGTCCAGCTGCGCGTTGAACATCCAGCTGAACTTGTTGGTGATGGGGAAGAACTGCTGCCACTGCAGGCTGGCGCGCGCGTAGCGGGCATCGCCCAGGGCGCTCATCTCGAGGTTCACGCGCTGGTACTTGCCGGCGGTGGGCGAGATGATGCTGTCGCGCTGCTCGTTCTGCCAGCCGATGGTCATGGGGATGGCCAGGCTGTTGTTGCCCTGCTCGAGCACCTGCAGCTTGTACATCAGCGGGATGCCGGAGTTGGTCGAGATGTGGGTCTTCTCGACACCCAGGCCGAAGAAGACCGTGTCCAGCTCCGAGAAGGGCACACCGAAGCGCAGCGAGCCGCCGTAGGTGGCGAACTCATAGACGTCGCCGAAGCTGTTGTAGGGCTTGCTGGTGCGGTAGAACACGTCGATGCCGCGCGAGACGCCATCCACGGTGTAGTAGGGGTTGACCGTCGAGACCGACAGGGCGCGACCCGTCTTGGCGGTGTTCACTTCAAGACCCAGGTAGCTGCCCGAACCCAGCACGTTCTCTTCGCGGATGGAGCCGGTGAAGGAGATGCCCTGCTGGCTGCTGTAGCCCGCGCCGACCATCACGTTGCCGGTGGGGCGCTCGGTCACGGCGATGGTGACGTCCACCTGGTCCGGCGCGCCCGGCACTTCGGTGGTGTCGACCGTGACTTCCTTGAAGTAGCCCAGGCGCTCCACGCGGTCGCGCGAGAACTTGATGCGCGTGCCGTCGTACCAGGCGCCTTCGAACTGGCGGAACTCGCGGCGGATGACTTCGTCCCGCGTGCGGGTGTTGCCCGACACCAGCATGCGGCGCACATAAACGCGGCGGCCGGGATCGACCGTCAGCGCGACCTGCACCTGGCCGGTGGTCTTGTCGATCTCGGGGCGGCTGTCCACGCGGGCGAAGGCATAGCCGAAGGTGCCGAGGTAGTCGGTGAAGGCGCGCTTGGTCGCGGAGACCGCATCGTCCCGGTAGGTCTGGCCCGGGCGCACGGCCACCAGGCGCTTGAACTCCTCGTCGCGGCCCAGCAGCTCGCCCTCGAGCTTCACGCCCGTCACGGTGTAGGGCTGGCCTTCCTTGACGGTGACGGCGATGTTGATGCTCTGCTTGTCCGGCGAGATGGTGACCTGCGTGGACTCGATCGAGAACTCCAGGTAGCCCCGGTTCAGGTAGTAGGAGCGGATCGTCTCGAGGTCGGCATTGAGCTTGGTGCGCGAGTAGCGGTCGCTCTTGGTGTACCAGGTCAGCCAGCCGGTGGTCGTCTGCTCCAGCAGGCCCAGCAGCGTGCTTTCGGAGAAGACCTTGGAGCCGAGGATGCGGATCTCGCCGATCTTGGCCGGCTCGCCTTCCGTCACGGTGAAGGCGACGTTGACGCGGTTGCGCTCGAGCGGGGTGATGGTGGTCGTGACCTCGGCGCCGTACAGGCTGCGGGTCAGGTACTGGCGCTTGAGCTCCTGCTCGGCGCGGTCGGCCAGGGCCTTGTCGAAGGGCTTGCCCTCGCCGATGCCGATGTCCTTCAGCGACTTGGTCAGCGCCTCGGTGTCGAATTCCTTCAGGCCGACGAAGCTCACCGCGGCAATGACGGGACGCTCGTCGATCACGACGACCAGCACGTCGCCGTCGATGTTGATGCGCACGTCCTTGAACAGGCCCGTCGCGAACAGCGCGCGCAGGGCGGCGGCGCCCTTTTCATCGTTGTAGGTGTCACCCACGCGGAAGGGCAGGCTCGCGAACACCGTGCCGGGGTCGGTGCGCTGCACGCCCTCGACCCGGATGTCCTTGAGCACGAAGGGGTCGACGGCCCAGGCATTGCCCGCCTGCAGTGCAGCAGCGAGCGCGAGGGACAGGACGGAGGGGCGAATGCGCGCGCGCTGGATCAGGTGTGGAGACATGCAGGTGAGAGATCAGTGCAGACCCAGCTTGCGGGTCACGTCGTTGGAAAGGGCCAGAGCCATCATCAGCAGCATCAGGAAGAAACCGGCGCGCTGCAGCCGCTCCAGCCACCACTCGGACACGGGGCGGCCGCTCAGACCCTCGAAAAGATAATACATCAGGTGTCCCCCATCGAGCATGGGCAGCGGCAGCAGGTTCAGGACGCCTAAGCCGACGCTAAGCATGGCCAGCAGCGCGAGGTACTGGTGCAGCCCCACGCGCGCGGCCTGCCCGGCGGCGTCCGCGATGGTGATGGGACCGCTCAGGTTCTTGAGCGAGGCCTGGCCGATGAGCATGCGGCCGAAGACCTTGACCGTCATCGCCGACTGCTCCCAGGTCTTGCGAAGGCCGATGAGCAGGGCCTCGCCGGCCGGATGGCTCACCAGCACCGTCTGAGCCGGCGCGCCGACGGCAGCGCGGATGCGGCCGATGCGGGCGTCGCCCTCGATGTCGATGTCGGGCTGCACCGCCACAGGCAAGACCTGGCCCTGGCGCTCGATGCGCCACTGCTGCGCTTGCCCCGGTGCCTGGGCGTAGGCACGGATCAGCCCGACCAGCTGGGCCGCGTCCTGGATGCGCACGCCGTCGATGTCCAGCACGAGATCGCCCGTGCGCAGGCCGGCGCGGGCCGCGGCGCCGTTCGGCTCCACCTTGCCGACGACGGGCTCGCGCAGCGGCCCGCCCAGGCCCAGCCGGGAGAGCGTGGCGGCATCCGGCTCGCGGCTGCCGAGCGCGCTCATGTCGAGGCGCACCTCACGCCGGCCGCGGCCTTGCGCGTCGCCGATCTGCAGGTTCAGGACGGACTGCTCGGTGATGGCCTCGATCACGGGCCACTGCAGGTCCGCCAGCGAGACGACCTCCCGCCATTCCTGCCCTTCCCGGGCCAGCGCCATCACGCGGTCGCCCGCACGCAGGCCGGCCTGCGCGGCCAGGCCGCCGGGCCTGGGCGAGCCCATCACGGCCAGCGGCTCCTGCTGCCCCAGCAGGGCCAGCAGCGCGAAGAGCGCGATGGCCAGGAGGAAGTTCGCCACCGGGCCCGCCGCGACGATGGCGGCGCGCTGGCGCAGCGGCTTGTTGTTGAAGGCCTGCGCCCGCTGATCGGCCGGCACGGGGCCCTCGCGCTCGTCCAGCATGCGCACATAGCCGCCCAGCGGCAGCGCGGACAGGGTGAATTCGGTCGCGTCCGCCGAACGCTGGCGGCGCCACAGCACGGGGCCGAAGCCCAGCGAGAAGCGCAGCACCTTCACGCCGCACGCCCGCGCCACGCTGAAGTGGCCGTATTCGTGCACGAGGATCAGCACCCCCAGCGCCACGAGAAAGGCCAGCAGCTCCAGCATCAGGCCCTCAGCTGCGCAATGCGCTCACGAGCCGCCTGGCGCGCCCGGGCGTCCAGGGCGAGCAGGCCATCGAGCGAATCGCACTGGCCGGCCTCGGGGTGCACGGACGCCAGCACGCCGGCATTGACGGCATGGATGTGGTCGAAGCGCAGCTGGCGATCCAGGAAGGCGGCGACGGCTTCCTCGTTGGCGGCATTGAGCACCGCCGTCGCGCCTTCCGGCGCGCGCAGCGCCTGCCAGGACAGGTGCAGGCCCGGGAAGCGGCGCTCGTCGGCCTCCTCGAAGCTGAGGTCGCGGCCCGCGAGCAGGTCCAGGCGCGAGGCGCCGGACTCGATGCGCTGCGGGAAGGACAGCGCGTAGGCGATGGGCACCCGCATGTCCGGCGTACCGAGCTGGGCCAGCACGGAGTTGTCACGGCAGACCACCATCGAGTGGATGATGCTCTGCGGATGGATCAGCACCCGGATCTGCTCGGGCTTGAGATTGAACAGCCAGCGCGCCTCGATCACCTCGAGCGCCTTGTTCATCATGGTCGCGGAATCGACCGAGATCTTGCGGCCCATCACCCAGTTGGGATGCGCGCACGCCTGCTCGGGCGTGACGTCCGCGAGCGTGGCCGGATCGCGCTGCCGGAACGGCCCGCCGGAGGCCGTGAGCACGATGTGGTCGATGCGCTGCGCCCAGGCGCTGCGATCCTCGGGAAGGCACTGGAAGATGGCGGAATGCTCGGAGTCCACGGGCAGCAGCGTCGCACCGCCCTGCGCCACCGCCTGCATGAAGAGCGCCCCGCCCACGACGATGGCCTCCTTGTTGGCCAGCATCAGGCGCTTGCCCGCGCGGGCGGCGGCCAGGCAGGGCGCCAGGCCGGCCGCGCCGACGATGGCGGCCATCACGGCATCCACGTCCGGGTGGGCGGCGACATCGCTCAGGGCCTGCGCGCCGTCCAGCACCTCGGTGCGGCCGCCCTGCTCGGCCAGCCGCCGGCGCAGCTCGCGCGCGGCGGCGGCGTCCGGCATCACGGCGAAACGCGGCTGCCATTGCAGACACTGCGCCAGGAGCGCATCCACGCGGCTCATGGCGCTGAGGGCGAAGACCTCGAACTGCTCGGGATGACGGGCCAGCACGTCGAGCGTGTTGGTGCCGATCGAGCCGGTCGAGCCCAGCACGCAGACGCGCTGTCGGCGGGAGGTGTTCATGCGACGAGGGAGTTCAGAGCCAGGGCCAGCGGGAACACCGGCAGCAAGGCGTCGACACGGTCGAGCACGCCGCCGTGGCCGGGCAGCAGCTGGCTGCTGTCCTTGGCGCCGACGGCACGCTTGATGAGGGATTCGAACAGGTCACCGATCACGCTCATGGCGGACAGGAAGACCAGGGCCAGCAGACCCAGCGGCAGGCCGAGGCCCGTCAGCAGGCGGGCGTAGAGGCTCGGCGTGTCCGTGTGCAGGCGGGGCTCCAGGCCGAAGGTCCAGGCCAGACCCAGCAGCAGCACGGCGGCCATGCCGGTCCAGACGCCTTCCCAGCTCTTGCCGGGGCTGATGGCCGGGGCCAGCTTGCGCCGGCCCATCGTGCGGCCGCCGAAGTAGGCGAAGACGTCGGCCACCCACACGAGGCAGAAGACCGAGAGGATGAAGTTCAGGCCGATGCCGCGCGCCGTGGCGATGGCCGCCCAGGCGCCCCACAGCAGCACGAAACCGAGCACGAGCCGCCCGGCCCGCGGCAGGCGCGGCCAGCCGGTGGGCCCGAGGCGCAGCGCCTGCGCCGAACCCAGCACCCAGGCCCCGCCCAGCATCCACCACAGCCCGGCTGGCACAGCGACCAGGCCCGGGCCCAGCAGCGTGAACAGGCACAGGCCCGCCAGCGCCGCCCCCATCGCGAGCGCGGCCGGTTGGGCGAGGCCGTTGAGCCGCCCCCATTCCCAGCCGCCGGCGGCGATGAGCACCAGCGTGACGGCCGCGAACGGCCAGGGCGAGCCGGCGAACAGCGCCGGCAGGAGGATGGCCAGCAGCACGATGGCCGTGATGATGCGGGTTCCGAGCACTCAGGCCTCCAGCGCCGTGTCCGTCTTCACGCCGCCGAAGCGGCGGTCCCGTTCGCGGAAGGCGGCGATGGCCGCATCCAGCTGCGCCTCGCCGAAGTCCGGCCAGAGGCAGTCCGAGAACACGAATTCGCTGTAGGCCGACTGCCACAGCAGGAAGTTGCTGATGCGCACTTCGCCGCCGGTGCGGATGAAGAGGTCCGGATCCGGTGCATAGCTCATGGCCATGAACTCGGACAGCTTGGCCTCCGTCAGCTCCTCCGGCTTGACGCCGGCCACGAGCGCCGCGCGGGCCGCCTGCACGATGTCCCAGCGGCCGCCGTAGTTGAAGGCCACGTTCAGTGTGAGCTTGCTGTTGTGCAGCGTCGAGGACTCAGCCTCGTTCCAGGCATTGCGCAGCTTGTCGGAGACCGCGTCGCGATCGCCCACGATGCGGATGCGCACGCCCATCGCGCCCATCCGGGCCAGGTAGCGCGAGACCGCCGCCAGCACCAGGCCCATCAGGCCGGAGACTTCGTCGGAGGGGCGCTTCCAGTTCTCGCTGGAGAAGGCGAAGACCGTGAGGTGCTCGATGTTGCGATCGATGCAGGCCTGGACGATGCGCACCAGCGCGTCGACGCCCTGCTTGTGGCCGAAGAAGCGCGGGAGGAAGCGCTTCTTCGCCCAACGGCCGTTGCCATCCATGACGATGGCCACATGGCGGGGGACCGCCTTGCTCTGATCCGTCACGACGCGTACGGGCTCAGACGGCCATGATCTCGGCTTCCTTGGCCGCGATCAGCTTGTCGATCTCGCCGATCACGCGATCGGTCAGCTTCTGCACCTCGTCCTGCGAGCGGCGCTCGTCGTCCTCGGTGATGGCCTTGTCCTTCTGCAGCTTCTTGGCCTGCTCGTTGGCGTCGCGGCGCAGATTGCGCACGGCCACCTTGGCGTCCTCGCCGGCACCCTTCACGACCTTGGTCAGGTCGCGGCGGCGCTCTTCGGTGAGGGGAGGCATCGGCACGCGGATCAGGTCGCCCTGCGCCGAGGGGTTCAGGCCCAGGTCCGACTCGCGGATGGCCTTCTCGATCTTCGGGCCCATGCCCTTTTCCCAGGGCTGGACGCTGATGGTGCGGGCATCGAGCAGGCTCACGTTGGCGACCTGCGAGATGGGCACCGGCGAGCCGTAGTAGTCCACGTGGACCTGGTCCAGGATGCCCGGATGGGCACGACCGGTGCGGATCTTCTGCAGTTCGGTCTTGAAGGACTCGACCGACTTGGCCATCTTGGCCTCGGCGTTCTTCTTGATGTCAGCAATGCTCATGATGCTCAACCTTGTTCAGGAATGGACCCGGGCTCAACGCGCCAGGACGCTCAAACGTGGACCAGCGTGCCCTCGTCCTCGCCCATGACCACGCGCTTGAGCGCGCCGGCCTTGAAGATGCTGAAGACCTTGATGGGCAGCTTCTGGTCGCGGCACAGGGCGAACGCGGTGGCGTCCAGCACCTGCAGATTCTTGGTGATCGCCTCGTCGAAGCTGATGCGGGCGTAGCGGGTGGCCGTCGGGTCCTTCTTCGGGTCGGCGGTGTAGACGCCGTCGACCTTGGTGGCCTTCAGCATGATCTCGGCGCCGATCTCGGCACCGCGCAGCGCGGCGGCGGTGTCGGTCGTGAAGAAGGGATTGCCCGTGCCGGCCGCGAAGACGACGACCTTGCCCTCTTCGAGGTACTGCAGCGCCTTGGGGCGCACATAGGGCTCGACCACCTGCTCGATGCTGATGGCGGACATCACGCGGGCCGTCATGCCTTCCTGGCGCATGGTGTCGGCCAGCGCCAGGGAGTTCATCACCGTGGCCAGCATGCCCATGTAGTCGGCGGTGGCGCGGTCCATGCCGACCGAGCCGCCGGCCACGCCGCGGAAGATGTTGCCACCGCCGATCACGACGGCCACCTCCACACCCAACTGCGTCACCTCCTGGATCTCGCGCACCATGCGCACGATGGTGGCGCGGTTGATGCCGTAGGCGTCATCGCCCATCAGGGCTTCACCGGAAAGTTTGAGCAGGATGCGTTTGTGCGCGGGCATTGTGTCCTCGTCGTGGGTGGTGGGTTGCCGCGATGCCGGGGAGAGCTCCCCCCCGACCGCAGGCGCAAGTGTAAAGGGCGCCAGAGGCGCCCTTTGTTTCCAGCCGTCGCGGTGATTCAAGGAAATCGGGGGCTCCCCCTCATTCCCAGGTCACGCCGAGCGGCAGACCGGGCTCGTCAGCCCGGCCAAAAGACGCTCAGGCGTTCTTGGCAGCAGCAGCCGCTTCGGCGGCAGCCTTCTGGGCGGCCACTTCAGCTGCGAAGTCGTCGACCTTCTTCTCGATGCCTTCGCCGACCACGTACAGGGTGAAGCTCTTCACCGCGGTGGCCTTTTCCTTCAGCATGGCGGCGACGGTCTGCTTGCCATCGGCGGCCTTCACGAAGACCTGGTCCAGCAGCGAGACTTCCTTCAGGAACTTCTGCACCGAGCCTTCGACCATCTTGGCGACGATGTCGGCGGGCTTGCCGGACTCGGCAGCCTTCTCTTCGGCGATCTTGCGCTCCTTGGCGACCAGCTCGGCCGGCACTTCGGCGGAGGACAGGGCGGCCGGCTTCATGGCGGCGACGTGCATGGCGACGTCCTTGGCAGCCACGTCGTCACCGTCGAACTCGACCATCACGCCGATGCGGGTGCCGTGCAGGTACGACACCAGCTTGCCACCTTCGTAGCGCTTGAAGCGACGGATCGTCATGTTCTCGCCGATCTTGCCGATCAGGCCCTTGCGCACGTCTTCCACGGTCGGGCCGAAGCCTTCCTGGGACAGGGGCAGTGCCGACAGGGCGTCGACGTCAGCGGGGTTCTTCTCGGCAACCAGGCCGGCCAGGGCGTTCACGAAGGCCAGGAAGGCCTCGTTCTTGGACACGAAGTCGGTTTCGCAGTTGACTTCGAGCAGCGCGCCGGCGCCGCCGACGACGGCAGCAGCCACCACGCCTTCGGCGGTGATGCGGGAAGCAGCCTTGCCAGCCTTGTTGCCCAGCTTGACGCGCAGGATTTCCTCGGCACGGGTCAGGTCACCCTCGGCTTCGGTCAGGGCCTTCTTGCACTCCATCATGGGAGCGTCGGTACGGGCGCGCAGCTCGGCGACCATGCTTGCGGTAATAGCAGCCATTTCAATCTCCGTTGGGAAACGGGAGCCGACGCGCGGCTCCTCGAGATACAGATTCAGCGTGGAAAAAAGGGGCTGAATCAGCCCCTGGTGAGCAAGTGCCGAAGGGCTCAGGCGCCTTCGTTCACTTCCACGAATTCGTCGCCATCGGCGGCAACAGCCTGCACCAGCTCGGCGGTGCTGTTGGCACGGCCTTCCAGCACGGCGTCAGCCACGGCCTTGGCGTACAGAGCGACAGCCTTGGCGGAGTCGTCGTTGCCCGGGATGATGTAGTCGATGCCTTCGGGCGAGTGGTTGGTGTCCACCACGCCGATCACGGGAATGCCCAGCTTCTTGGCTTCGGCGATGGCGATCTTGTGGTAGCCGACGTCGATGACGAACAGGGCGTCAGGCAGAGCGCCCATGTCCTGGATACCGCCGATGTTCTTTTCCAGCTTGGCCAGGTCACGCTGGAACATCAGCGCTTCCTTCTTGATGGCGGGCTGGGTGCCGTTCTCGACTTGAGCCTGCATGTCCTTCAGGTTCTTCAGCGAACCCTTGACCGTCTTGAAGTTGGTCAGCATGCCGCCCAGCCAACGCTGGTCCACGAAGGGCACGCCGGCGCGCTGGGCTTCAGCAGCGACGATCTCGCGGGCTTGACGCTTGGTACCGATCATCAGGATCGTGCCGCGCTTGGCCGACAGCTGGCGCACGAACTTCAGCGCTTCCTCGAACTTGGGCAGCGTCTTTTCGAGGTTGATGATGTGGATCTTGTTGCGATGGCCGTAGATGAAGGGGGCCATCTTGGGGTTCCAGAAGCGGGTTTGGTGACCAAAGTGGACACCGGCTTCCAGCATTTCGCGCATCGTCACGGACATGAGTAACTCCGAAGGTTGGTTCTAAAATCCGGCTCGAATCGCGTCGCAGCACAGGGCAGAAAAAGGCCCGCTGCAGACACGACACCTTTCGATTGCCGGTTTGCGATTGATTTGCCCGACCCGCCTGGCACCCGCCCATGGGACAAACCCACGAAAAGGGTGCCGGCTCCTGCAGCAAGCGCGGATCAAGTCAGGGCAAGAAGCCCCCTTGAATGGCTTGCACTATCCGGCAAAACCCAAAGAGTATAGCACGATTGAACTTCGCCCCCTTCCCCTGCGTCGCCCCCGGGCCTCTGGCGCACCGTATGACCGCCGCTGACGGCGCGGCCTTCCCCTCCTTCATCATGGCGAGGTCCTGAATGGAAGTCGCCATCATCGGCGCCGGCATCACCGGCACCCACGCGGCCCTGGAACTGGCCGCGCAGGGGCACGCCGTCGTCGTGTTCGAGCGCAGCGGCAGCGTGGCCTCGGAGTCCAGCTTCGCCCAGGGCGGGCTCAGCGCCCCGGCGCTCAGCGGCGTCTGGGGCGCCCTGTGCGGCAGCCAGCCGCTGGCACTGCAGGGCTCGAGCCTGAGCCATCCCGGCTGGCGCTGGGCCGCCCGTCAGGCACGCGCCCAGCGCGACGACGCGACCGCCGGGACCCTGCGCGCCCTGGCCCAGCAAAGCCTGGCCCGCTCGACCGTGCTGCGGCGCCAGCTGCAGCTGGACCATGAGCGCAGCGAGGGTCTGCTGCTCCTGGTGCGCAGCGAGGCGCAGGCCCGCAAGGCGCAGGCGCTGGCCGAGTCCTGGCGGCAGGCCGGCGTGTCCCACGCGTGGCGGGACGCCGACCAATGCCGCCAGCATGAGCCGGGCCTCAATCCGGACATCCCGCTGCACGGCGGCTGGCATCTGCCCGAGGCCGAGGCCACGAACGGCCGCGAGCTGTGCCTGCTGCTGAAGCAAGCGGCCCAGCGCCTGGGCGTGCACTTCAGCTTCCACACCGAGGTCCACCAGCTCCAGGCCGGCAAGCGCCCTGCCCTCACCCACGGCCCGGCGCCGCAGGCCGGCCTGCCCGCCGTGAACCCGCGGCAGGAGGCGAGCAGCGCCGCCGGGCCCGCCACCCTGCCCAGCCCGCGGGAGGTCCAGACGCACAGCTTCGATGCCGTTCTGCTTTGCGGCGCGCAGGTGGGCGATCCACTGCTGCATCAGCTGGGGTTGAAGCCGGCGCTGCGGCAGGTGTGGGGCCGCACGCTGACGGCACCACTGCGCCAGCTCGAGGCCTTCCCGGACCTCGGCCCGCGCGCCAACCTCATCGACGACGAGCAGCAGGTCATCCTCAGCCGCCTGGGCCAACGCGTTCGCGTCAGCGGCGGTGCCAGCTTCCAGCCCCCGAGCCGCGGCGACAAGGGCTTCGAGGCTCTGCACGCCGTGCTGCACGACTGGTTCCCGGGCGCCATCCAGCCCCAGCAGGTCCAGTACTGGCAGGGGAGCCGCCTGATGAACGCCGACGGCCTGCCCCTGCTGGGCGCCAGCGGGGCCGAAGGCATCTGGCTGAACCTGGCCCATGGCGGCCAGGGCGCGGCGATGGCCGCCGGCGCCGCCCAGGTCATGGCCGCACTGATCGGCGGACGCGACCCCGGACTGGACCTCGCCCCCTTCGCCGCCACGCGACGGGGCTGAGCTGGAGTGGCCGCATGATCGAGGTTCTCCACCACGGCGGCCGCCACCCCCTCTTCAGCACGTCGGGCTGCCGCGCGCTGGAGGCCGAGGCCCTCGCGGCCGCGCCCGCTCACGCCCTGATGGCCCGCGCCGGGCTCGCGGTGGCAAGGCTCGCCCTGGCCCTCGCCCCGCACGCCCGCCGCGTCTGGGTGGCCTGCGGGCCCGGCAACAATGGCGGTGACGGCCTCGTGGCCGCGCGGCATCTCGCCGGCCAGGGGCTGGACGTCCACGTCAGCCTGCTGAACACCGGCAAGCCGCTGCCGCCCGACGCGCAATGGGCCCTGGATGCGCTGACGCCGCGGGCCACCGCGACGGACGCCGCCGTCCACCTGGGCAACTCGCCCCGCCCGCCCGCGGGCTGCGATCTCCTCATCGACGCCCTGCTGGGCCTCGGCGCCCAGCGGGCACCGCAGGGCGACCTGGCCGAGGCCATCGCCGCCCTCAACGCCGGCGGCGTGCCCGTGCTGAGCGTGGACCTGCCCAGCGGGCTGCTGGGCGACACGGGCCAGCCCTGCCCCGACGCCGAGGGACGCCCCGGCGCCGTGGTCCGGGCCGATCACACCCTGTGCCTGCTGAGCCTCAAGCCCGGCCTGTTCACGGCACGGGGCCGTGATTTCGCCGGCCGGATCTGGCTGGACACGCTCGGCGTTCCCGCCGCACGCGGCGACGCCGGTTGGCTCATCGCCCCTGGCGAGCCGAATCGGATGCCCACATCAAGCGCCCGAGCCCATGCCAGCCACAAGGGCAGCTACGGCCAGGTGCTGGTGGTGGGTGGTGCAACCCACATGCAGGGCGCCGCGGAACTGGCCGCCTGCGCCGCGCTGGCGGCGGGCGCTGGCAAGGTGTTCGTGAAGTCGCTGCACCTTGGCACGGACGCCCAACGCGCCGGTGTGCACCGCCGGCCGGAACTCATGGACTGGCCCGATGCCGACGCCGGCCGGCTCGATGGCAGCACGGCCTGGCAAGACCTGACCCTCGTGGCCGGCTGCGGCGCCGGCACCGCCCTCGAAAGCACCGGACTGCTGCTGCCACTCCTTCAGCACGCGCATCGCCTGGTGCTCGATGCCGACGGGCTCAACAGCGTCGCGGCGAACGAGCAGGCGCAGCAGACGCTCCGCGGTCGTCGCGCTCGAGGCCTGCAGACGGTGCTGACGCCCCATCCCCTGGAAGCGGCCCGGCTGCTGGGCCAGACCGTGACACGGGCGCAGGACGACCGGCTGGGCGCCGCGCGCGCGCTGGCCGCCGCGTTCGACTGCACGGTGGTGCTCAAGGGCTCCGGCACGGTCATCGCCAGCCCGGACGAGCCACTGCATCTCAACGGCAGCGGCAACGCTGCACTCGCAGGTGCCGGCACGGGGGACGTGCTGGCCGGCTGGATGGGCGGACTGTGGGCGCAACAGCCGAGCGACACGCCCCATGAAGTCGCCACCCGCAGCGTGGCCTGTCATGGCGAGGCGGCCGCGGGTGCGCGGGCGCCGCTGCGCGCCGCCGATCTCATCGAGCGGATGCACGCACGCCAGCCGCGACAGCCCTGAGGCGATCGAGGCAGAAAGCCGGGTCGTGCCCGGCAAACCGCCTCAGCGGCGCTTGCGGCTCTTGCCCGATTCCGTCGCCTGACGCGCCGCTGCCTTGCGTGCCTTCACAGGCGACACCGCCGCGGCGCTGCCGCCGCGAGAGGCGCTGCCCGAGCGCGCGCGCTTGCCGCTGGCCTTGACCTCGCGGTCCTGGCGCTGGACATCGGCCAGCCTGTCCGTCGGCTGGCGGGGCGCCGCCTGGCCGGTCTTGTCGCGCGCCGGACGGGCGGACGGGCGCAGCTCGTCGGTCTCCCGCACGAGGCGGAAATCGATCTTGCGGCCGTCCAGGTCCACACGGCTGACCTGCACCTGCACCCGTGCGCCCGTGGCGTAGCGAATGCCTGTGCGCTCGCCGCGCAGCTCCTGGCGCACCTCGTCGAAGCGGTAGTACTCGCCGCCCAGCTCGGTGATGTGGACCAGGCCCTCGACGAAGAGCGCGTCCAGCTGCACGAACAGCCCGAAGCTCGTCACCGCGTTGACGGTGCCGCTGAATTCCTCGCCCAGGTGCTCGCGCATGTAGCGGCACTTGAGCCAGGCCTCGACGTCGCGTGAGGCTTCGTCGGCGCGGCGCTCGTTGGCGCTGCAGTGCGCCCCGACCACCTCCCAGCGCTCGACCTCGGTGCTGGCCGATGCCGGGTTGATCGGCTTGGCCTTGCCGGGCCGCTTGGGCGGCGTAGGCACGTCCATCTTGGCCGCGTCCAGCTGGTAACGCTTGTTGCCCAGCATGGCCTTGATCACGCGATGCACCAGCAGATCGGGGTAGCGCCGGATCGGGCTGGTGAAGTGCGTGTAGGCCTGGTAGGCCAGGCCGAAGTGCCCGGCATTGGCCCCGGTATAGATCGCCTGCTGCATGGAGCGCAGCAGCATGGTGTGGATCTGCGTGGCGTCCGGGCGGTCCTTGGTGGCCTGCGCGATGGCCTGGAACTCACCGGGCGACGGGTCGTCCGACAGCCCCATGCCGAGCCCCAAGGCGCGCAGATAGGCCTGCAGCACCGTGCGCTTCTCGGGCGTCGGGCCCTCGTGGACGCGGTACAGCGAATGGTGCTTGCCCCCGGCGATGAAGTCGGCCGCGCAGACGTTGGCCGCCAGCATGGCTTCCTCGATCAGGCGGTGGGCGTCGCTGCGGGTGCGCGGGATGATCTTCTCGATGCGGCCGTTGTCGTCGCAGACGATCTGCGTCTCGACCGTGTCGAAGTCGACCGCACCGCGCCGCTGGCGCTGGCTCAGCAAGGCGCGGTAGACCTCGTGCAGATGCAGCAGGTGCGGCACCAGCTCCTTGCGGCGCGCGGCCTCGGGGCCGTGCGTGTTCGCCAGGACCGCAGCCACCTCGTTGTAGGTGAGGCGCGCATGCGAGCAGATCACGGCCGGATAGAACTGGTAGGCGAAGGTCTCGCCCTCCTCCGTGACCAGCATGTCGCAGACCATGGACAGGCGGTCCTGATCGGGGTTCAGCGAGCACAGGCCGTTGGAGAGCTTCTCCGGCAGCATCGGGATCACGCGGCGCGGGAAGTAGACCGAGGTCGCGCGCTCGTAGGCATCGAGGTCCAGCGCCTCGCCAGGCTTCACGTAATGGCTGACGTCGGCGATGGCGACCAGCAGGCGCCAGCCCTTGAACGCCGTCTTGCCGCGTCCCTGCTTGTGCGGCGTGCAGTACACCGCATCGTCGAAGTCACGGGCATCCTCGCCGTCGATGGTGACCAGCGGCACGTCGCGCAGGTCCACGCGGTTCTTCATGTCCACCGCACGCACGCGGTCCGGCAGCTTGGCGGCCTGCGCGAGGGTCTCGGCGCTGAAGCGATGCGGGACCTCGTACTTGCGGACCGCGATCTCGATCTCCATGCCGGGATCGTCGATCTCGCCCAGCACCTCGGTCACACGGCCTACCGGCTGCGAGTACAGCGAGGGCGGCTCCGTCAGCTCGACGGCCACCACCTGCCCCGCCGTGGCGTTCGCGATGGCGTTCTTGGGCACCAGGATGTCCTGCCCGTAGCGCTTGTCTTCCGGCGCCACGAGCCACACGCCCGACTCGAGCAGCAGGCGCCCGATGATGGGGCGCTTCTTGCGATCGAGGATCTCCAGCACTCGGCCCTCCGGGCGGCCGCGCTTGTCGTAGCGCACGATGCGCGCCCGCAGGCGGTCGCCGTGCATCACAGCGTGCATTTCCTGGGAAGACAGGTAGAGGTCGGGCTGCCCGTCGTCGGGGATGAGGAAGCCGTGACCGTCGCGGTGTCCCTGCACCACGCCTTCGACTTCGCTCAGCAGCGCTGCCTGAGAACCGGCATTGTTGCCGGGACCACTTGTGTTCTTAAAATTTTTGATGATAGAATCTCAGCTTTCCTGAAACGGCCAGGCAATTCGTTCAGAGAGATCATAGTTCATGTGATCCGGTTTGAACAAAAAGCTTGGAAACCTTGCCCAGGTGGCGGAATTGGTAGACGCACTAGTTTCAGGTACTAGCGGGTAACTCCGTGGAGGTTCGAGTCCTCTCCTGGGCACCAAATGCTCGCAAAAGCCAGCTTCTGTTTCGCAGAGCTGGCTTTTGTTTTTGTGGCCTCCGTGTGGAGGCGTGCGTTGCATGGATGCCGGCAAATCGTGGCTGCAGTTCGAAAGACCTGCAGCCATTTTGCTTTGGGGCACCGCCAACGCACAAGCGCGACGCCAGTGCGCCTGCCCTCGCGGGACGGCGCGCAACACCTGCCCCCCGCCCGCCGAACCCGCCCTCCCCTCCCTACCCGCACGCCAGCCGCGGACCCACGGGGGGCGCGCGCCCAAGAAAAAGGCGCGTCGCCCGTCACGGGACGGGGCGGCGCGCCTGGCGGCGGATGCGGCCGCGAGGAATCGCGGTCGCATCGCAGTGGGCAGTGGATCAGACCGAGAACTTCTTGGCCAGCGCGTCGGGGCGCATGTCGTCGTAGATCTCGAAGGGCTGATGGATCCAGGGGCTGGTTTCCAGCATCTCGACGTAGTAGTCCGGCGTGTAGGTCGAGACCGACTTCGTCCAGATCACGGCGGAGCGCAGCTCCTTCACGGAGGGCATGCCGCGCAGGCGCTCGACCACGGCCTTGAGCGTGACGCCCGAATCGGCCAGATCGTCCACCAGCAGCACGCGGCCGGCCAGCTCGCCCTTGGGCATGGTGATGTACTTGGCGATGTCCAGGCGGCCCTGGATGGTGCCGGCCTCGGCGCGGTAGGAGCTCGTGGACATGATGCCCAGCGGCTTGTCGAACACGCGGGACAGCACGTCACCCGGGCGCACACCACCACGGGCCAGGCACAGGATCTGGTCGAACTCCCAGCCGGACGCATGCACCTTGAGTGCCAGACGCTCCGTCAGCAGGTGGTATTCGTCCCAGGACACGTACAGGTGCTTGCCGTCGTCGGTCAACATAGATGCTTACTCCAAATGCGATGTGATCGTTGAGAGGGGCTCAGCCCTGGTAGGGATGGCGCAGGAGGATGGTGTGCTCGCGGTCCGGGCCCGTGGACACCATGTCGATCGGCGCGCCGATGACCTCTTGCACGCGCTCCAGGTAGCGGCGCGCGTTCAGCGGCAGCGCATCCCAGTTCGTGACACCGAAGGTGCTTTCCGTCCAGCCCGGGAAGGTCTCGTAGACGGGCTTGCAGGCAACGATCTCGTCGGCGTCCAGCGGGAGGATGTCCACCTGCTTGCCGTTCAGCTCGTAGCCGACGCACATCTGGATTTCCTTGAGGCCGTCCAGCACGTCCAGCTTCGTCAGGCACAGGCCCGTGATGCCGTTGATGATGATCGAGCGCTTGAGCGCGGCGGCGTCCAGCCAGCCGCAGCGGCGGGCGCGCCCCGTCACGGTGCCGCGCTCCTGGCCGACGGTGGACAGGTGATAGCCGACGGTGCCTTCCTTCTCCCACTCGAGCTCGGTCGGGAACGGGCCCGAGCCCACGCGGGTGGTGTAGGCCTTGGTGATGCCCAGCATGTAGTGCAGCATCTGCGGGCCGACGCCGGCACCGGCGGCGGCATTGCCGGCCACGCAGTTGCTGGAGGTCACGTAGGGGTAGGTGCCGTGGTCGATGTCCAGCAGCGTGCCCTGGGCGCCCTCGAACAGGATGTTCGCGCCGGCCTTGTGGGCCTTGTGCAGCAGGTAGCCGACGTCAGCCAGCATGGGCTTGACCTGCTCGGCGAGCAGCATGGCCTTGTCGAAGATGGGCTGGAATTCCAGGGCCTCGGCGTTCAGGTAGCCGGTCAGCGCGTGGTTGTGCAGGTCCAGCAGCTCGCGCAGCTTCTTGGCGAAGCGCTCGGGGTGCTTCAGGTCCTGCAGGCGCAGCGCGCGGCGGGCGACCTTGTCCTCGTAGGCCGGGCCGATGCCCTTGCCCGTGGTGCCGATCTTGCCGCTGCCGCTGCTCTCGCGCAGGGCCTCGCGAGCCTTGTCCACTTCCACGTGGAAGGGCAGGATCATCGGGCAGGATTCGCTGATGTAGAGGCGCGAGCGCACGTCCACGCCGGCCTTCTCCAGGCGCTCGATCTCGGACACCAGATGGGCCGGATCCACCACCACGCCGTTGCCGATGTAGCAGGCCACGCCGTCGCGCATGATGCCCGACGGAATCAGCTGCAGGGCCGTCTTCACGCCCTTGATCACCAGCGTGTGGCCGGCGTTGTGGCCGCCCTGGAAACGCACCACGCCCTGGGCGTGATCGGTCATCCAGTCGACGACCTTGCCCTTGCCTTCGTCACCCCACTGGGTGCCCACAACGACCACATTACGGCCGCGCGCGATCTCACTGTGCATGATGCTCATCCAATGAAAAGTATTCAGATTGGCGGGCCGCGTCAACGCGCGCGCACCACCCATTGCCCGCCAACAGTGACCAGTTCGCGGTCGCAGTCGAATTCGTCGTTTTCGTGCTCGTGCCCGGGCAGCACGCAGACGACAGTTTCCCCTTGCTCACGCAAGGCTCGCACGGCAGCCCGCAGGGCCGCGTCCTCGCCCCAGGGCGCGCGCACGGCCGCTCGCAGGGGTGTGACGGGGCTCAGCGCCACCAGCGTCTTCAGGTCGAGGCTGAAGCCCACGGCCGGACGGCGGCGGCCGAACACGGCCCCCACCTCGTCGTAGCGCCCGCCGCGCAGCACGGCATCGCTGCAGCCGGCGGCGTAGAGCGCGAATCGCATGCCGCTGTAGTAGGCATAGCCCCGCAGGTCCGCCAGGTCGAAGCCCAGGCGCAGGTCCGGATGGCTCTCGCGCAGGTGGCTGGACAGCCAGCGCAGGTCGTCCAGCGCCGCGCGGATCAGCGGATGATCCGGCAACTGCGCGCGTGCCTGATCGAGGACCTCGGGCCCGCCATACAGACCGATCAGGGCCTGCAGACCCTGGGCCACCGTAGCGGGCATGCCGGCCGTGGCCTGGGCCAGATTGGCCGCGTCCTTTGCCGCAAGCGCCGAGACGATGGCGTCCAGCGTGTCGGCCGGCAGCTTCAGCTCGCCCAGCACGCCCTGCACCAGTCGAGCATCGCCCAGATCCAGCGTGATGCCGGTCAGCCCCGCCTTGCGCAGCGTGGCAATGGCCAGCTCCTGCACTTCGAGGTCGGCTTCCAGGCCGGCATGGCCATAGATCTCGACGCCGAACTGCAGCGGCTCGCGGCTGCCATGCAGCCCTTCCGGACGCGTGTGCACCACCGGACCGCAATAGCACAGGCGCGTCACGCCGGCGCGGTTCAGCAGGTGGGCGTCGATGCGCGCGACCTGCGGCGTGGTGTCTGCGCGCAGCCCGAGGCTGCGACCGGACAACTGGTCGACGAGCTTGAAGGTCTTGAGGTCCAGTTCACGACCCGTACCGGTGAGCAGCGACTCCAGGTGCTCCAGCATGGGAGGCATCACCAGTTCGCAGCCGTAGGTCCGCGCCAGATCCAGGAGTTCACGCCGGAGTTCTTCGATACGGCGAGCCTGGGAGGGCAAGACGTCAGCAATGTGCTCGGGCAGCAGCCAAGCAGAGGCCATGGACGTTTCTGGGGGGGTTAAAAACGGCATTGTACCGGGAAGTCCCGGACGGGCGAACAGGCGAGCCTACGTGACGCGCAAATGCGGGTCACGTACAACGGGTGAGCCATGCCCCACCCCGCTCTGCCCTCGCCGCGGCGGACGGCCCCGCGGCCCGGCGCCTCAGCGCAGCAGCACAAGCGTGATCAGCCCGAAGGCCACGCTGGCCAGCCCGATGAAGCGGATCTGGCCATCACTGAGGGCGGTCATGTGCTGGAACAGCGCGCGCCAGCGTGCCGGCTGGAGCAAGGGCAGCAGCCCCTCGATCACGAGCATCAGGGCCAGCGCAGTCCACAGAAGGTCGAGGCTCATTGAAAAAGCCCCGCTCGAGGCGGGGCAGGTCTTGCGCGATTACTTCTTGGCGGGCGCCGCGGGGCCCGTCGGGGCGCCGCGCATGGCCTTGAAGAACTCGGAGTTCGGGTCGAGCACCATCACGTCCGACTTGTTCTTCCACACGGCACGGTAGGCCTCGAGCGAGCGGTAGAACTGGGCGAACTGCGGGTCGCGACCGAAGGCCTCGGCGTAGAGGGCCGACGCCTTGGCATCGCCCTCACCCTTGATCAGCTGGGCATCACGGTAGGCTTCGGCCAGGATGACTTCGCGCTGGCGGTCGGCGTCGGCGCGGATCTTCTCGGCCTCGGCGCTACCCGTGGCACGCCATTCGTTGGCCACGCGCTTGCGCTCGGACTCCATGCGGCGGTAGACCGCCTCGGTGATGTTGGCCGCGAAGTCCACGCGCTTGATCCGCACGTCCAGGATCTCGATGCCGAACTGCATGGCCTCCTCGACCAGGCGGCGGCGCACGTCCTGCATCACCTTGTCCCGCTCGGTGGCGAGCACGGCGCGGACGTCGCGCTTGGTGACTTCCTCGTTCAGCGCAGCCTGCACGATGGGGCTCAGACGGGCGTTCACGGCGCTCATGGTGCTGCCGCTGTTGCGGATGAACTGGCGGGGATCGGTCACGCGCCACTTCACCAGCCAGTCGAGCACCAGGCTCTTCTTCTCGGCGGTGAAGATCGGACGGGGATCGGGGTTGTCCAGCGTCTGCACACGGCGATCCAGGAAGACCACGTTCTGGAAGGGCGGCGGCGCCTTGAACTTCAGGCCCGGCTCGCTGACCACTTCCTTGATCTCGCCGAGGGCATACACGACGGCAAACTGGCGCTGGTCCACGACGTACATCGTCGAGCTCAGGACCATGAAGGCGACCAGCGCGCCCAGCACGATGCTAGTGATTCGGTTCATGTCGTCGCTCCCTCAACGGCCTTCACGATTGCGCAGGGCATCGCGGCTGCGATCCACCGGTGCGGCGGCGGCAGGTGCCGGCTCGACGGTCACCGGGACCGGCGTGGTGCTGGTGACGCTGGAGTTGCCCTGCTGCATCAGCTTGTCCAGCGGCAGGTACAGCAGGTTCGAGCCATTGCGGCTGTCCACCATGACCTTGGTGACGTCGCTGTAGATCTGCTGCATGGTGTCGATGTAGATGCGGTCGCGCGTGACGGCCGGCGCCTTCTGGTATTCGACCAGGACCGACTTGAAGCGCTGCGCATCACCCTCGGCACGGGCGATCACGCGCGAGCGGTAGCCCTCGGCCTCCTGGCGCAGACGCGCGGCCTTGCCCTGGGCCTCGGGGATCACGCTGTTGGCGTAGGCCTCGCCCTCGTTCTTCAGCTGTTCCTTGTTCTGCCCGGCCTTGAAGGCATCGTCGAACGCGGCCTGCACCTGCTCAGGCGCCTGCACGCTGCCGACGTTGACATTCTTGATCTGGATACCCGCCTTCAGACGGTCCAGCTGGGCCTGCACCGACTTGCCGAGCTCGGCGGCGATGGCGTCGCGCTGCTCGTACAGCACGGAATCCATATTGGACTTGCCCACGATCTCGCGCACGGCCGACTCGGCGGCCTGACGGACGGCCTCGTCCGGATCGCGGTTCTCGAAGAGGTAGTCGCGGGCGTCCTTGAGCAGGTACTGCACCGTGAAGCGGATGTCGACGATGTTCTCGTCCTGCGTCAGCATGGAGGAGTCCCGCAGACCGGTGACGGGCACCTGGTTCAGGCGCCCGACTTCGACCGAGCGGAGCTGCGTCACGGCGACGGTCTCATGGGCCTGGAAGGGATAGGGCAGGCGCCATTGGAAGCCGGCCTCGACCGTCCGGCTGTACTTGCCGAAGGAGGTGATGACGGCCTGCTCGCCTTCCTGCACGGTGAAGAAGCCGCTGCCGAGCCAGGCCAGCGCCACCACGCCGCCGATCAGGCCCATGCCCACACCCGCGCTGCGCATGTCGGGGCCGGAGCCGCCCGACTGGGGCTCGGGGCTGCCGCCGCGCCCGCCGAAGAAGCCGGAGAGCTTGCGGTTGAAGTCACGCCAGAGCTCGTCGAGGTCCGGCGGGCCGTCGTTGCGACCGTTGTTGAGCACAGCACCGTCGCGACGGGTGCGCGGCGTCATCAAAGCTCGCAGCAGGGACGCTGCGGCGGCAGCGGTCTCTCGCAGCGTGGGGGCGCCAGCGGCGCGCTCAGCGTGATTCATGCTCATGCCTGTTCGTTGGAATTGGGCGCGGGGTCATTGTCCATGGCTTTGGCCTCCGGATTCGGAAGACTCCTCGGGCGCGGACCATTCGTCCTCATGTGGCGGCTGGGCCAGGGAAATCAAGCGGGGGTCGTGTGGCTCGGCGTCGGGGGTCAGGCCTTGCTCCCGCATGCTGGTGACGATCTGGGCGCGGAGCAGGTCCAGGCCCTCGCCGCTCAGGGCACTGACGAAGATGCGGGGCACGCGCTGACCGTTCGGACGCTCCATCCAGTCCGTGGGCTGGCGCGGGCGCTGGTTGTCCTCGAGGCGGTCCAGCTTGTTGTAGACCAGCAGCTGAGGGATGCCGGCGGCGTCGATTTCCTCGAGCACGCGCTCGACCTCGACCATCTGCTCGTCCAGCACCGGCGACGCCGCATCGACGACATGCAGGAGCAGGTCGGCGTCGGCCGCTTCCTGCAGCGTGGCCTGGAAGGCCTCGACCAGTTTGTGGGGCAGGTCGCGGATGAAGCCCACGGTGTCCGACAGGGACACGCTGGTGGACGCCTCCTCGAGATAGAGCGAGCGCGTGGTGGTGTCCAGCGTGGCGAAGAGCTGGTCGGCAGCGTAGGTGCGCGCCTTCACCAGCGCATTGAAGAGCGTGGACTTGCCGGCATTGGTGTAGCCGACCAGCGAGACGCGGAACACGCCGTTGCGGGCGCGCGCACGGCGCTGGGTACTGCGCTGGCGCTGCACCTTCTTGAGCCGTTCCTTGATGCTCTTGATGCGGTCGTCGATCATCCGGCGGTCCAGCTCGATCTGGGCTTCGCCGGGGCCGCCGCGCATGCCGATGCCGCCGCTCTGGCGCTCCAGGTGACTCCAGCGGCGCACGAGGCGCGACGCGAGGTACTGGAGGCGGGCGAGCTCGACCTGCAGCTTGCCCTCATGGCTCTTGGCGCGGGCGGCGAAGATCTCGAGGATCAGGGCCGTGCGATCTGCGACCGGCACGCCGAGGACGCGCTCCAGATTGCGCTGCTGGGCCGGCGAAATGGCCTGGTCGAAGAGCACCGTGTGGGCGCTGTGGGCCTGCACGAGCAGCTTGATCTCGTCGGCCTTGCCGGACCCGACGAACAGCGCGGCATCGGGTGCCTGGCGCTTGGCGGTCACGCGGGCCACGGGGGTGTCCCCCGCCGAGGCGGCCAGCAGGGCCAGCTCATCCAGCGTGGGGTCGAACGGGGCGCCGCGTCCGAAATCGACGCCCACAAGAATGGCGCGCGCCGCCTCGGAGGGCGGCGTCGCGGCGGAATGGCTTGAAGAACTCAAGGTCGGTGGAGGCCGTCACGGCGGGGGCCGTGACGGCGAGTCCTCTCAGGCAGCGCCTTCGGCGCCGTCGTTGGCGTGGAAGTTCACGGCGCGGCCGGGAACCACCGTCGAAATGGCGTGCTTGTAGACCATCTGGGTGACCGTGTTGCGCAGCAGCACGACGTATTGGTCAAAGGACTCGATGTGGCCCTGCAGCTTGATGCCGTTGACCAGGTAGATGGACACCGGCACATGCTCCTTGCGCAGGAGGTTCAGGAAGGGGTCTTGCAGGAGTTGTCCTTTGTTGCTCACGATATGCTCCGTGTTGTGAGAGGGGAAGGGAGAACTGCACCTTAACACAGCCGCGGGTTTCCCCGCGCCTGGGAATCAGTCATCCTTATCCAGGAATGGATTCTTGGATGAGCGCATCTCGATGCGCAGCGGCGTGCCCGAGAGCTTGTAGTGGGCGCGGATGCGGCCTTCGAGGTAGCGCTTGTAGGCGTCGGAGACGCTGTCCAGCGCATTGCCGTGGATCACCACGATCGGCGGGTTCATGCCGCCCTGGTGGGCGTAGCGCAGCTTGGGGCGCGACACGCCGGAACGCTGCGGCTGCTGGTGCTGCACGGCCTCCTGGATCAGGCGGGTGAGCACCGGGGTGGTCATCTTCTTGTATGCCGACGAGTAGGCATCGGCCAGCGCGTTCCACAGCGGGCCGAGGCCCTGCCGCTTGAGCGCCGAGATGTTGAGGACCGGCGCGAACTTCAGGAAAGACAGGCGGGCCTCGATCGAGCGCTGCAGCATCTCGCGCTGGTAGCTGTCGACGGCATCCCACTTGTTGATGGCCACGACCACGGCACGGCCGCTGTCGAGGATGTAGCCGGCGATGTGCGCGTCCTGGTCGGTGACGCCCTGCGTGGCATCGATCAGCAGCAGCACGACGTTGGCATCCGCGATGGCCTGCAGCGTCTTGACGACCGAGAACTTCTCGATGGCCTCGAAGACCTTGCCCTTTCGGCGCAGGCCGGCGGTGTCGATGAGCTTGAACTTCTGACCGTGACGTTCAAAGTCCACCGAGATGGCGTCGCGCGTCGTGCCCGGCATGTCGAAGGCGACGAGGCGCTCCTCACCCAGCCAGGTGTTGATCAGCGTGCTCTTGCCGACGTTCGGACGGCCGGCCACCGCCAGGCGGATGACCTGCTCTTCCTCGGCACCCTCGCCCTCCTCGTCACCGTAGTCGAAGCCCTCCAGCACCGCCTCGAGCATGCTGCGGATGCCCTGGCCATGGGCCGCGGAGATGGGATGGGGCTCGCCCATGCCCAGCTCGTGGAACTCGCCGAGCAGGGGCGATTCGCTCATGCCCTCGGCCTTGTTGACGGCCAGGTAGATGCGCTTGTTGCACGCACGCAGGTAGCGGGCGATGTCCTGGTCCTGGGCGGACAGGCCCAGGCGGATGTCGACGACGAAGACCACGGCATCGGCCTCGGCCACGGCCTGGCGGGTCTGCTTGGCCATTTCCTTGACGATGCCGGTGGAGCTGTCGGGCTCGAAGCCACCGGTGTCGATGACGATGAACTCGCGGTCACCGAGACGGCCGTCGCCATAGTGCCGGTCGCGCGTCAGGCCGGCGAAGTCGGCCACGATGGCGTCACGGCTCTTGGTCAGCCGGTTGAACAGCGTGGACTTGCCCACATTGGGGCGGCCCACCAGGGCGATCACGGGTTTCATGTTCTTGTTCTTCTTTCAAAAAACGGGAGGCGCCACAGGCGCGCGGCCTCACTGGGGCCGCAGCGCGAACAGGCCTCCATTGCGGGTCACGACGAGGATGGTGTTGCCGGCGGCCACGGGCGCCGCGGCGATCGCCGAGCCGTCCGTCGGCAGGCGCAGCTGAGTCTTGCCGGTGTCGCGGTTCAGGAAGTGCACCTGGCCTTCGAAGTCCCCGACGATCACACTCTGGCCCAGCACCAGCGGTGCGGACAGCTTGCGGTTCAGGAACTGCTCGGCATTCCAGAGCACGTCGCCATTGCTGGTGCGCCAGGCCGTCAGGCGGTCGGAGGCATCGGCCGCCACGATGGCCTGGGCATCGCCGCCCACGCCCAGGGCGCCGCCCACGTTGCGGGTCCAGACCGTGGAGCCACGCTCGGCATTGATGCAGCTGACCGCCGACTGGAAGCCGCGTGCGCACAGCAGCTCGCCCGTGCGCACCAGGGGGCCGACGACATCGGCCAGGCGTTCCACTTCGTTGGTGCCGCGCGGATTGGCGACGTTGGCTTCCCAGCGGATGGTGCCGCGCAGCGGGTCGACGCCCGCCAGGCGCGAGCCCTGGCCGACGACCAGGGTGTCCTTGTAGCTGGTGATGGCACCGGGCTGCAGGAGCGTCAGCGGGTCGCCGGGGCGACGCACCTCGAACAGCTTGCGGCCGTCGATGGCATCGAAGGCCAGCACGGCGCGATCGACCGTCAGCACGAAGATGCGCTCGCCGGCCACCAGCGGCGCGGTAAGGATGGGCACCGCCAGCGGCTTGCGCCAGAGGGTCTTGCCTTCGTCGAGGGACACCAGCTCGTTGTTGCGGGTCACCACGGCGGCATAGCGACCGTCGCTGCCGACGCCTGCCGCCAGCCGCTCCTTCAGGTCGCCGCGCCAGATCACGGCGCCATCGGCCGCCTTGAGGCGTTCGATGCGGCCGTCACCGTCCGCGACGACGAAGCTGTCCGCCAGGGCAACGGTGTTCAGCGGGAAGCGGATGCTGTCCAGGCGCTGCTGCCAGACGACCTTGCCGGCGATGGCCGGGGTCACGGACTCCAGCGCGGCGGGCTTGGCGTCCTTGGAGCTGGAGAACAGCGAGCAGGCCGACAGCAGGGCCGGCACGGCGGCCAGCAGCAGCCCGCGGCGCAGCAGGTTCAGGGAGGTCGTGCTCACTTGCCGGACTCCTTGCCTGCGTCCTTGGCATCCTTGGCCTCTTCAGGCACGGCCGCGCCCAGGGTGGCCAGCTTGGCCTCGACCAGGCGGCGGTAGTCCAGGTTCTTGTCCAGGCCCTGGTAGGCCTTCAGGTACTCGGCCTTGGCGACCTCGGGCTTGGACTGCAGCACGGCCAGATCGCCGCGGCGGTCCGCCACGAGGGCGGCGTAGTCGGCCGTCTTCACGGCGTCCAGGGTCTTGCCGGCTTCGTCGAGCTGCTTGGCGTCGATCTGCAGCGCAGCCAGACGCAGGCGGGCGATGTCCTGGTACAGGGCATCACCGCCGTTCTGGGCGGCCCAGGCCAGCGTCGCGCGGGCGCCGTCGTCGTTCTGCTTGTCATGCTGCAGGCGGGCCTGCAGCAGCGCGCCCTGGGCCGCAGCCACGGTGGACGGGAAACGCTCCTTCAGGATCGCGAAGGCGGCGTTGGCCTTGTCCACATCGCCGGCTTCCACCTGGTTGGACAGCTGCTCGTAGAGCGCCGTCGCCTTGGCGCCCTGGTCACGCTGCCACCAGTTCCAGCCCATCCAGGCGGCGTAGGCCAGCAGCACGACGGTCAGGCCGCCGCTGATGAGATTGCCCCATTGCTTCCAGAAGGCCTTGAGCGCTTCCAGTTGTTCCTGTTCTTCCAGATCGAGATGCGACGCCATTGCTTGTGTTCGGTAGGGAATGGGGTGATTGAGCCGCGATTATGCGTTGCGGAGTTCGTGTGCCCAGGAAGCCACCTCGGCCAGCTTGCGCAGGGACTGGTCCTGGCCTTCCTCGCGCAGGTTCTTGAGCGCCACTTCGCCGCGGGCCAGCTCGTCCTCGCCGAAGATCAGCGCGAGCCGGGCGCCGCTCGCGTCCGCCTTCTTGAACTGGGACTTCATGCTGCCCTGCCCCGGGTGCAGGACCACCGACACGCCGGCGGCACGCAGGGCCTCCAGCGTCTGCATGACCTGGCCCAGGCCCTGGGCGGACGGCACGATGGCGTAGGCGTCGGGCACGGGCAGGTCCATCTGGGTGCCCAGCGTTTCCAGCAGCAGCAGCAGGCGCTCGAGGCCCAGGCCAAAGCCCACGGCCGGCGCGGCCTTGCCGCCCAGCTGCTCGATCAGGCCGTCGTAGCGGCCGCCGGCGCAGATGGTGCCCTGGGCGCCGAGCTTGTCGGTGACCCACTCGAAGACGGTGAGGTTGTAGTAGTCCAGGCCGCGCACCAGGCGCGGGTTGATGCGGTACTGCAGACCCACGGCATCCAGCAGCGCCTTCACACCGTTGAAGTGGGCCAGCGAGGCCTCGCCGAGGAAGTCCAGCAGCTTGGGCGCGGTCTCGGCCATGGCCTGCATCGCCGGGTTCTTGGTGTCCAGCACGCGCAGCGGGTTGCTGTACATGCGGCGCTTCGCCTCCTCGTCGAGCACGTCCAGGTGCTGCTCCAGGTAGGCGATCAGGGCCTCGCGATGGGCCTTTCGCTCATCGGACTGCCCCAGGCAGTTGATCTCCAGCACGACGTCGCGGCCCTCGACCAGGCCCAGCTCGCGCCACAGCGTGCGGGCCAGCAGGATGACCTCGGCATCGACGTCAGGCCCGGCAAAGCCCAGCGCCTCGACGCCCATCTGGTGGAACTGGCGGTAGCGGCCCTTCTGCGGGCGCTCGTGGCGGAACATCTGCCCGAAGTAGTAGAGGCGCTTGCCGCCCTCGCGCAGGAAGCTGTGCTCGATCATGGCGCGCACCACGCCGGCCGTGCCCTCGGGGCGCAGGGCCAGGTGGTCACCGTTCATCTTGTCCTCGAAGGCGTACATCTCCTTCTCGACGATGTCCGTCACCTCGCCGATGCCGCGCACGAACAGGGCCGTGGGCTCCACGACGGGGGTGCGCACGTTCTGGTAGCCGTAGCGCTGCAACACGCTGCGCATCTTGGCCTCCAGCCATTCCCAGCGCGCCGAGTCCGGCGGCAGGATGTCGTTCATGCCCTTCACCGCTTGCAGCGGCTGCTTCTTCAGATCACTCATGGACTCTCTCGCGGGGGCTCAGGCGTTCTGAGCGCCGAAACGTTTTTCAATGTAGTTCTCGACCAGGGCCTGGAAGTCGGTGGCGATGCCCTCGCCGCGCAGGGTCAGGGCCTTCTCGCCATCGATGAACACGGGGGCGGCGGGCGCCTCGCCGGTGCCGGGCAGGCTGATGCCGATGTCGGCATGCTTGCTCTCGCCGGGCCCGTTGACGATGCAGCCCATCACGGCCACCTTCATGTTCTCGACGCCCGGGTACTTGGCACGCCAGACCGGCATCTGGGCGCGCAGGTAGTCGTCGATCTGCTTGGCCAGCTCCTGGAAGGTGGTGCTGGTCGTGCGGCCGCAGCCGGGGCAGGCGGTGACGCTCGGGTTGAAGGCGCGCAGGCCGAGCGACTGCAGGATCTCCAGCGCCACCACCACTTCCTGGGTGCGGGACTCGCCGGGCTGGGGCGTCAGCGAGACACGGATCGTGTCGCCGATGCCCTCCTGCAGCAGGATGGACAGGGCCGTCGCCGAGGCCACCGTGCCCTTGGTGCCCATGCCGGCCTCGGTCAGCCCGAGGTGCAGGGCGTAGTCGCAGCGCTGGCTCAGCGCACGGTAGACCGAGATCAGGTCCTGCACGCCGCTGACCTTGCAGCTGATGATGATGTTGTCCGGGTTCATGCCCAGCTCGCGTGCATAGCTCGCCGAGCTCAGGGCCGACTGGATCAGCGCCTGGTACATGACCTGCTGGCCGTCCCAGGGCTGCGCACGGCGGGCGTTGTCGTCCATCATCTGGGCCAGCAGCTCCTGGTCCAGGCTGCCCCAGTTGACGCCGATGCGCACGACCTTGTCGTACTGCATCGCCGCCTCGATCATCTGGGCGAACTGGCGGTCCTTCTTGTCGCCCTTGCCCACATTGCCGGGGTTGATGCGGTACTTGGACAGCGCCTGGGCCATGGCCGGATGCTCGGTCAGCAGGCGGTGGCCGTTGTAGTGGAAGTCGCCGACCAGCGGGACGTCGATGCCCATGCGGTCGAGCTGCTCGCGGATGTGCGGGACGGCCTCGGCGGCCTCCGGCGTGTTGACCGTGATGCGCACCAGCTCCGAGCCGGCGATGGCCAGCTCCTTCACCTGGATGGCCGTCTCGATGACGTCCACGGTGTCCGTGTTCGTCATGGACTGCACACGCACCGGGGCATCGCCGCCGATGGTCACGACGCGGTCGCCCCAGCGCACGCGGGCCTGGCGGCTGCGGCGGGCCGCGGGCCGGGCCGCCGCGATGGCGTCGAGGCGGTCGGACAGGTCGGACGGGGTCGTCGGGGTCACACTCATCACTTCTTTCGGCTAGTTCAGCGCTGCGGTCCGCGGGCGGCGCAGCTCAGGGCAGTTCCAGTCGGGCGACGTTGTCGCGGGAGCGGGCCAGCAGGTCCACGGGCTCGCCACGCAGGCTCAGGCTGGTGCCGGAGACATTTCCCACGCGCACCTTGACTGGCGTCTGCACCTGCAGGTCCGCCACGTCACCGGCGCGCATCAGGCGGGAATACTGGACCTGGCCGCGGGCGTCCGCCACTTCGACCCAGGTATCGGCACTGGCCCGCAGGCGCAGTGGCGCGAGGCCGACGCCGGACGTCGCCGGCAGCGTCGTGGCCGCGGCCGGCGGGTTGACGGGTGCGGGCGCGGGGGCCACCACCGGGGCGGCCATCGTCACCGCCGACGCGGCAAGCGTCGCGCCCGACGTGCTCGGCGTGGCGCTGGCGTCCTGCGTGGGTGCCGGGGACAGGACCGCCGACGCGGCGGGCGCTTCCACAGGGGCCGAGGCCGCCGGCCCGATGACCGTGGTGGCCAGCGGGGTCGGTGCCGTCGTCGAGACCGGCGTGCCGCGCGAATCGGCCGTGGGATCGAAGGCCGGTTCGCTGGCCGCCACCGGGCCGGCGCCGCTGTCCGACGCCTTCCAGCGGGCCGCGAAATCGGCGGGCAGGAAGTACACGACCGCCGCCGCGAGCAGCACGCCCACGGGCGCCAGCACCACCGGCTTGCGCAGCACGGCAAGGCTCACGCCGCCGCCGCCCAGCGCCTGGGCCTTGAAGGTCTGGTTCAGGCCCTTGCTGACCCGTTCCAGGCCCGGCTCGGTCGAGGCCGGCAAGAGCGCCAGCACCTCCGAGGGATCCACCTTCAGCACACGGCACACGGCCTTGGCCAGCGCCCGGGCGAAGGTGGCATCGGGCAGCTCGCCGAGCCGGTCGCCCTCCAGGGCTTCCAGGCGTGCCTGCGGCACCTTCAGGGTGGCCGACAGGACGCCGATGTGCATGCCGGAGGCCTCGCGCAGCGCCTTCAGCCGCGCACCGGCCGTGGAGGGTTCGGCACGGCGCAGGCCCAGGCCCGCCGCCTCGTGCCCGGGGGACAGCTCGCGATCAGTCATCGAATCGCCCATCCCTCAAGCGCTGGGTTTCCGCCGCGTCGCTGAAGCGACGGCGCAGCTGCTGGCTCAGGTCGTCGACGGCCACGCCGTTGTTCAGGCGGCGTTCGATGCGCAGCTCCAGCCACAGGCTCTGCGCGTTCACGAAGTCGGCCTGCGTGTTGATGCGGCGCACGTAGAAGCGGGCGCGTTCGAACTGCTGCTGGTGGTAGAGCACCTCGGCCAGGTTCAGGGCCACGGCAGGATTGCCGGGCTCGAGCTCGAAGGCCTTGGACAGGCTGCGCTCGGCGGCCGGCCACTCGCCATTGCGGGCCTCGCAGACGCCACGGGCCAGCAAGGTGCGCGCCATGCCGCGGTAGTTGGGCAGCGCCAGGGCCTGGTCGAACAGGGCGCGCGACGGCGCCCAGCGGCCTTGCTGGCACATGAACCAGGCGTAGTTGTGCATGGCGTCGCCATCCGACGGGGCCGAGGTCAGGGCGCGCTTGAAGCCCTCCTCCGCCATGGCGGTCTCGCCCATGGCGGCGTAGACGAGGTTGCGCAGGTTGATGGCCTCGCGCAGGTCCGGCTTCAGGGCCAGCGCCTGCTTGATCTCGTCCAGGGCCGTCTCGTATTGGCCGCGCGTGAAGTAGCCGGTCGCCAATTCGATGCGGACCGAGGAGCGGCGGTCGGCATCCGTGCGATCGCTGTCCGTCTTCGGCTCGGTGGCGCTGCCGGCGCCCGTGCTCGCGCAGCCGGGCAGCAGCAGCGCCGCCGAGATCGCCAGAAGGCCCTGCTGCAGCAGGGAACGCACACGGCGGCCCGAGGGGCGGCCGGGGCGGCGGGAATTCGGGAACACGATCGCTGACGTCATCATGGAGGGGCGTGACTCGAGATCAGGTAGTGGGCTGCCCAGGGACGGAGTCCGCACCCTCGGCAGAACGGTCGGCCGCATTCTTCACTACAACCACCGGACGCACCATGCGTAGATGCGCGCGGGTGCGATCTTGCACCTCTCCGGCGAGCTGCCCACAGGCGGCGTCGATGTCATCGCCCCGGGTCTTGCGCACCGTGGTCACGATGCCGGCCCGGATCAGGACCTCGGCGAAGGCCTGCACGCGCTCCTTGGGGCTGCGCTTGAGGCCGGAGGCCGGGAACGGGTTGAAGGGGATCAGGTTGAGCTTGCAGGGCACCTTGCCCTTGAGCAGGCGCACCAGCTCCTCGGCCTGCTCGGGCGTGTCGTTCACGTGGTCGAGCATGCAGTACTCGAAGGTGATGAAGTCACGCGGCGCGGCATCCAGGTAGCGGTTGCAGGCGGCCAGCAGCTCGGCGATGGGGTACTTCTTGTTCAACGGCACGAGCTGGTCGCGCAGCGGGTCGCTGGGGGCGTGCAGGGATACGGCCATCGCGACGGGGCAGTCCTCGCGCAGGCGGTCCATCATGGGCACGACGCCCGAGGTGGACACCGTCACGCGGCGGCGCGACAGGCCGTAGCCATGGTCGTCCAGCATGACCTTGAGCGCGGGCACGAGGGCCGAATAGTTCTGCAGCGGCTCGCCCATGCCCATCATCACGACATTGCTGATGACGCGGTCCGGCGTGTTCAGGCGCACGCGCAGGTGATGCTCGGCGAACCACAGCTGGGCGAGGATCTCCCAGGTCTCGAGGTTGCGGCTGAAGCCCTGGTGGCCGGTGGAGCAGAAGCGGCAACCCACGGCGCAGCCGGCCTGGCTGGAGACGCACAGCGTGCCGCGGTCGTCCTCGGGGATGAACACCGCCTCGACGGCATTGCCCTGCCCCACGTCGAACAGCCACTTGATCGTGCCGTCGGCGGAGGCCTGCTCGGAGATCACCGGCAGGGCCTGGATGTAGGCGCGGGTGGCCAGCTTGTCCCGGAGGGACTTGGCCAGGTCGGACATCTGCGCGAAGTCAGACGCCCCTTTTTGGTGGATCCAGCGGAAGAGCTGGGTCGCGCGAAAGCGCTTCTCCCCCAGCTGCTCGCAGTACGCGGCCAGGCCTTCGAGATCGAACCCGAGCAGGTTCGTGAGTCCGGATGGGGTGACCGCGTCGTTCATGGTCTTGCCTCTCAAGGAAACGCCAGGGTCGCTGCGGGCACCCCGCCTCGCGGGACGGACGGGCAGCGGGCCCGGCGTTCTTCATTCTTCAAATGCCGACCGCCCCAGGCACTGCACAAGGCAGCACGGCCGCGATGACGGCCTCCTGAGGCGGCTTTGTTGCGACTCGCCCCTTGAGGCTCGCTGCAAGAGGCGTTGGCGCGATTTAGCGGCTGTAGACGTTCATGCCGGCGAAGAAGAAAGCGATTTCCACTGCGGCGGTTTCGGGAGCGTCAGAGCCGTGCACGGCGTTGGCGTCGATGCTGTCGGCGAAGTCGGCGCGGATGGTGCCCTTCTCGGCCTTCTTCGGGTCGGTGGCGCCCATCAGGTCGCGGTTCTTCAGGATGGCGCCTTCGCCTTCCAGCACCTGGATCATCACCGGGCCGGAGATCATGAAGTTCACCAGGTCGTTGAAGAAGGGGCGAGCCTTGTGGACGGCGTAGAAGGCTTCGGCTTCGCCGCGCGACAGGTGAGCCATCTTGGAGGCGATGACCTTCAGGCCGGCGCCTTCAAAGCGCGAGTAGATCTGACCGATGACGTTCTTGGCCACGGCATCGGGCTTGATGATGGAAAGGGTGCGTTCGATGGCCATTTTTTTCTCCTGGAATCTGAGGCTTGGCAAAGCCGATGATTGTACTGCGGGAACATGAAGGGGCGGTGTCCGCCCCGATTGACTTGTGAGAGATTGCGCCCTCTGAGCCCGGCTCAGCGGCGGCCTCGGCCACCACCGCCGCCGCCACCGCGACCGCCGCGGCCACCGCCGCCACTGCGGCGATGGAAGGCGTCGGCGCCGATGTAGCCGACCGACGTCTGCATCGGATCCGGCTCACGCGGGCCGCCGCCCTTCTTGCCGCCGCGAGGGCCGTGATCCACCGGATCCGGCGCACTGCCGCCACGGCCGAAGCCCTGCGGAATGCCACGGGACTTGCCGCTCGCGAAGCGGCGGTCGAAGGTCTGCTCCAGCGGATTGATGTTGCGCGGGATGAAGTCGTCTTCGTCGTCGTCATCGCGGTCGCGACCCCGGTCCTGGGCACGCGGCTCGACGAAGCGCTCCTTGCGCTCCGGACGCGGCTGCTGCGACTCCTGCGGGCGGCTCGGGCGCGGGCCCATGCCCTGCGCGCGGTCACCGCGGCGTTTGCCGCTCTTGCGGTCACGCTGCTGCGGCTGCTGCGCATTGCGGTCGCCACCACGCTCGGCACGTTCCTCGCGCGGGCCACCGGCCAGGCGGCGGATGACGCGCACGTCCCCATCCTCCAGCTCGACCCACACACCCCGCTTCAGGCCGCGCGGCAGCACCACGGTGCCGTAGCGGATGCGGATCAGGCGGCTGACCGTCAGGCCCACGGCATCGAAGAGCTTGCGCACTTCGCGGTTGCGGCCTTCGGTGATGATGACGCGGTACCAGTGGTTCACACCTTCGCCACCGCCGTCCTCGATGCTCTTGAAGCTGGCCGACTGACCCTCGATCTCGACGCCCGACAGCAGCTTGGCGCGCTGCTCTTCGTTGAGCGTGCCCAGCACGCGCACGGCGTACTCGCGCTCCACGCCGAAGCGCGGGTGCATGAGCTGGTTGGCCAGTTCGCCGGAGTTGGTGAACAGCAGCAGGCCTTCGGTGTTCAGGTCCAGACGACCCACCGACTGCCACTTGCCCTGGTGCAGCTTGGGCAGGCGGCGGAAGACCGTCGGACGGCCTTCCGGGTCGTTGTGGGTGACCACCTCGCCCGCGGGCTTGTGATAGGCAATGATGCGCGGCGCCGGCGGCTGGATGCGCACCTTGATCGGCTTGCCATTGACGGCCACGCGGTCCCCGAAGGAGATGCGCTGGCCGATGTGGGCCACCTCGCCGTTCACCGAGATCTTGCCCTCGGCGATCATGTCCTCGATGTCGCGGCGCGAGCCGATGCCGGCCTGGGCCAGCACCTTCTGCAGCTTGGGCGCGTCCAGTTCGGGCGCGAGCACGCGCTTGGTGTCCTCGACAGCCACCTCCTCGGACTCCGCCGCGGCCTCGCCCTCCTCGCCGTCATAGGCGCCGGACAGCAGCTCGGCAAAGCGCTCGCCGGCCTGCGCCAGCAGGGCCTCGGGCGCTCCGTCGCCTGCCGCGTCGTCGCCCTCGGGCGCCAGCGTGAATACGGCCTCGGGACGGGCCTGGCGATCACCGCCACGCTCACCGCCGCGCTCGCCACCACGCTCACCGCGCTCGCCCCGTTCGCCATCGCGATCACGACGACCCCGGCGGCGGTTGCGGCGCCCGCGGCCGTCCTCGCTCCCCTCCTCGGCCTCGCCGGCGGGCGCGCCGGCAGCCTGCTCGGGCGCCCCCTCGGACGCGGCGGACTCGGCCACCACGGGCTCGGCCGCCGGTGCCGCCGGCACCGATGCAGCGACGTCCGTCACAGCATCGTCAGCCTTGGCCTTGGCAGTCTTGCGCGGTGCGCGCGCCTTGACCGGCTTGGTGTCGGCAGCCGTAGCCGCCGGCGCTGCGTCGGCCTCACCCGCAGGTGCTGCCTCCGTCGCCTCGGCCACCTCAGCCGCTTTCTTGGCCGCCGTCTTGCGCGGTGCGCGGGGCTTGGGCGCCGGCGCCTCGGCGCTGGCCTCAGCCGCTGCCGGAGCGGCAGCCTCGGCCGCCTTCTCGGCCGCCTTCTTGGCCGCGGTCTTGCGCGGTGCGCGCGGCTTGGGCGCTTCGGCTTCGGGGTTCATTGCGCCCGCGCCGTCGGCGGCCGGATCGGTGTCATGGGCATTCATGCGTCAGCTTGCACCTTGTCATTCACATCGGGATGCTGAGCTTGCTGCGGCACCAGGGCCTCCTGCTCAGCGGGGACGGCAGCGACCTCGGTCACCACCGCTGCGGCGTCACCAGGGACGCCTTCGTCAACTTGCACTACCTGCCCCTCGGGGGGCGCGATCGCCACATCCGCACCTTGCGGCGCGGACGGGGCCATGTTCTCCATCTCGGTCTGGCCGGCTTCGGCATCCATCGCGGATTCCACCACCGCACCAGCCACCGTCTCTCGCTCGCCAGCCTCGGCCGGCTCACCCGACTCCAGCAGCGAGCCCTGCCCTTCCAGCACCTCCACCAGGGCCGCGCCGGGCTCCCCGGCGGCCTCCAGGGCCGGCAACTGCGACAGGCTGGCCATGCCGAGGTCGTCCAGGAACTGCTGCGTCGTCGCGTAGAGCGCCGGGCGCCCGGGGGCTTCCCGGTGTCCGACGACCTCGATCCAGTTGCGGTCTTCCAGCTGCTTCACGATCTGCGTGGACACCACGACGCCGCGAATGTCCTCGATATCGCCCCGCGTCACCGGCTGGCGGTAGGCAATGATGGCCAGCGTCTCCATCACGGCCCGCGAGTAGCGCTGCGGCTTCTCCGGGTGCATGCGGTCGAGGTACTCCCGCAGCTCCGGACGGCTCTGGAAACGCCAGCCACTGGCGATCGCGACCAGCTCCACCCCACGGTCCGACCAGTCGTCCGCCAGGTCGTCCAGCAGCATCCGCAGGCTGTCCGCACCGATCTCGTCGGCGAACAGGCTGCGCAGATCCTTGATCGTAAGGGGCTGCTGCGCACAGATGAGCGCGGTCTCCAGGATTCGCTTGGCTTCCTGCGTATTCATCGCGTGTGTCGGCAGCGCCTGCTCGTCGAGCCGGCCATGGTGTTCAACAGTGTTCCAACGGAGGGCCTGGCGGGCCCTCGAGCAAACATCAGCTCATGCTGCCGGGACCCAGCCCGCCTGCACCGCATCCCGCATCAGACAGCACGGAGGCCGCAGTGCATCGGCACATTCAGGGATATCGAGGATCCGGCAACTCGGGTGGCGAAACTCACGCTCGCCGTCTGGTGCCGGCCGTCCCTCACGGACGACCACCGGGCACCGGCATGGGGTGGGGCGAGGCTCCTGGCTCCGGCCAGCGGCTGCGGTGTTGATCAGCCCTGGCTGCAGCCGAACTCCCGCGGCAATCCAGGCCTGACCTGCAGCGCGGCTCGTCACCGAGCCCCTTGCTTCCATGCTTTGCGGGCCGATTGTACCCCGAGCGCGATCACCCCCCGTCAGAGGGTCGGCTCAGGGAAGCCGGCCAGGGTCCAGGCCGCCGCCAGATCGGGCGGCAGCGGTGCCAGGAAGACCATCGACTCGCCCGTGATGGGATGCACGAAGCTGAGCTTGGCGGCATGCAGCGCCTGGCGCGTCAGGCCCAGCGCCGGCGATCCGCCGTAGAGCGCATCCGCAAGCAGCGCGTAGCCCTTGTGCGCGAGATGCACCCGGATCTGATGGGTACGGCCGGTGTGCAGCACGCAGTGCACCGCACTGATCCACGGGGCCTCGGGCGTGTGCGCGAGTGGGTAGACATCCGTCTGGGCCGGCTTGCCCCCATGCAGCACGGCCATCTTCACGCGGGACGCCGGATCGCGGCGCATCGGGGCGTCGATGTGCAGCTCGTCCGCCAGCCGGCCGTGGCACAGGGCCAGGTACTCGCGGTGCACGTCGCGGTCCGCAATGAGGCGCGACAGCGCCGCCGTGGCCTCCAGCGTCTTGCCGACGACCATCAACCCCGAGGTGTCCTTGTCCAGCCGATGCACGATGCCGGCGCGCGGCAGATGCGCCGCCTGCGCGTGATGGGCCAGCAGGCCGTTCATCAGCGTGCCGGACCAGTTGCCAGGCGCCGGATGCACGACGAGGCCGACGGGCTTGTGGACGACCATCAGGTGCGCGTCCTCGTGGACGATGTCCAGCACCATGGGCTCGGCGCGGAAGGCCTGACTTTCCTCGGTGGGTTGCAGCTCCACGCGCACCAGCTGGCCGGCGAGCACCTTGCGCGCCGCCGTCTTCTGCGGCTGCCCCTGCACCTGCACCAGCCCCCGCTCGATGAGCCCCTGCAGATGGCTGCGGGAGAACTCGGGCGCCATGCCCACCACGAACTTGTCCAGGCGCTGCCCCTGGGCGTCGTAGCCCACGCGTGCCTCCCGGACCTCGACCTCCGAGGCCCCGGCCTCGGCATCTGCCTCCGACTCGAAGTCAGCGGCTGCCATGTCTTGCGTGGCTTTCAGGTCCGCCAAAGCCTGAACCATATAATCGCCGCTCCTTTTTCAGCTGGGCTGGCGCTTGGGCGCCTGGCCGATGGACCATGATGGATTTCCTGGGGAAGCGTCACCCGACGCAGAGCGGTCTTGAACCCGTCTCTCAGCCCGCCTCTCAGCCCGTCTCGCCGGCCAGCAGGCCTTCGCGCGGCCTCGCCCGCCTGGTGGCCGGCGGCCTGGTGCTGGCGCTCGCGGCCTGCTCCTCGACCTTCAAGGACGATCCCAACTCGCAGGCCAGCCTGGACAAATTGTACTCAGAGGCCAAGGACGACCTGGCCTCCGGCGCCTTCGACCGCGCCATCAAGGGCCTGGAAAAGGTCGAAGGCCGTGCGGCCGGTACGGTACTCGCCCAGCAGGCACAGCTAGACATCGCCTGGGCCCACTACAAGAGCGGCGACCGCGCCCAGTCCATCAGCGCGCTGGACCGCTTCATCAAGCTCAATCCCTCGAGCCCGGCCATGGACTACGCCCTCTACATGAAGGGCATCGTCAACTTCAACGAGGACATGGGCCTCTTCGGCCGTCTGGCCAACCAGGACGTGTCCGAGCGTGACCAACAGGCCTCGCGCGACGCCCTGCTGGCCTTCCGCCAGGTGGTCGAGCAGTACCCGGAATCGAAGTACGCGCCGGACGCTTCCATCCGCATCGACTTCATCACCAACACGCTGGCCGCCTACGAAGTCCACGTGGCCCGCTACTACCTGAACCGTGGCGCGTATGTGGCGGCTGCCAACCGCGCGCAGTCGGCCGTGAAGGAATTCGAGACCGCCCCGGCCGTCGAGGAAGCGCTGTCCATCATGGTGCGCAGCTACGACAAGCTGGGCCTCGAGAAGCTCCGCGACGACGCCGAGCGCGTGCTGCGCAAGAGCTTCCCCAAGAGCCAGTACCTGGCCGGCAACGAGCCTGCTGCCAAGAAGTCCTGGTGGAAGTTCTGGTGATCCTTCCGGGTCACGGGGGCGCCTGAACGCCCGCCCGGCACGAGGCGCATGCAGCGAAGGCTCATGCGCCTTTTTGCTGGGCGCTCGGCTGCCAACCGCGACGACTCAGGCCGGTTCGGCCCGCTCCGCTGCCAGGCTGCGTAGCCAGGTCAGCGCCTCGCCCTCGTTCGCCACCGGCGTCATGGGGGGCAGCGCCCCTCGCAGGCGGCGGCCATAGTTCATGCCGGCCATGCGCGGGTCGCAGACGACGAGCAGCCCCTTGTCCGTCTCCGTACGGATCAGCCGCCCGCCGCCCTGCTTCAGCGCGATGGCGGCCTCGGCGATGAAGTAGTCGGCGAAGGCGTTGCGCCCCTCGCTCTCCAGCCGCTGCACGCGGGCCTCGACCAGCGGATCGTTGGGCGGTGGGAAGGGCAGCTTGTCGATGATCACGCACTGCAGCGCATCGCCCGGCACATCGATGCCCTCCCAGAAGCTGGCGGAGCCCACGAGCACCGCGCGGGGGTCCTCCATGAACTGCTGCAGCAGCATGCGCTTGGGGATGGAGCCCTGCACCAGCACCTTGAGCGGGGCGCCGAGCGCCTCGAGCTCGGCCCGCAAGGCGTCGCCGATGACCTGCAGCGCCCGCAGCGTGGTGGTGAGCACGAAGCAGCGGCCGCCCAGCGCCTGCGCACAGCGCGCCGCCAGCACGGCCACGCTGGCCGAGTGATGAGGCTCGGAGGGCTTGGGGAAGCCGCGCGGCACGTACAGGCGCGCATGGGCGGGGTAGTCGAAGGGGCTGCCCACGCGCAGCACGCGCGCATCCGTCAGCCCGGCGGACTCCGTGAACCAGCTCAGGCGCTCGTCGTCGCCCAGGGTCGCCGAGGTGAACACCCAGGCCTTGGGCGCGGCCTTCAGCTGCTCCTGCATCGCCTCGCGGATGTCCAGCGGGGACTCCACGAGCCGCGCCTGGTGCGGGCTGATGTCGATCCAGCGGACCGCGCCGGGCGCCGGGTCCTGCGAGAAGGCATGGGCCCGTTCGGACAGCTGGCGCGCCCGCTCGATGAGGCGCAGGAAGTCCGGCGAGCCGTTCTCGACCTCGGCCAGCGCGTCGGCGGCTTCGTCCGCGGCGCAGGCGACATCGGCCAGCGCGGCGGCAAAGCCCTCCTCCCCGGCCCGTTCGGCCCAGCGCAGCTTGATGAGGCCGCGCAGCTCCTTGAGCCGGCCGGCGCACACGAGCCGCAGCTCGCGGGCGGCCCGCTCCAGCTGGGCGTGCAGCGCCTGCCAGTCCAGCGCGCCGCGCGCCTCGGTCAGGCCCAGGGCGAGCATGTCTCGTGCGAAGTCGATCAGCTGCGAGGTGCCGAGGTTCTGCCCGAGGAACTGCACGCCGGCCTCGGTGAGCTGGTGCGCCTCGTCGAAGACGGCCACTTCCACGCTCGGCAGCAGCTCCGCCACGCCGCTGTCGCGCAGGGCCATGTCCGCGAAGAAGAGGTGGTGGTTGACGACGGCGATGTCGGCCTCCATCGCCTCGCGCCGGGCCTTGACGACGAAGCAGCTGCTCCACTGCGGGCACTCGCTGCCCAGGCAGTTCTCGCGCGTCGAGCTCACGATGGGGATGACGGGCGAGCGCTCGTCCAGGCCGTCCAGCTCGGCGAAGTCCCCGCTGCGGGTCTGCTGCGCCCAGCGCTCCACGCGCGCGAGCGCCAGCACGGCGCGACGGTCGGGCAGCTCGGCGCCATGGCGCGCGTACTCCAGGCGATGCAGGCACAGATAGCTGCTGCGCCCCTTGAGCAGCGCGATCCGCGCCGGCACGGACAGGGACTCGCACAGCCGCGGCAGGTCGCGCAGGAAGAGCTGGTCCTGCAGGCTCTTGGTGGCGGTGCTGATCAGCGCGCGCCCGCCGCTCAGCAGCGCGGGCACGAGGTAGGCGAAGGTCTTGCCCACGCCGGTGCCCGCCTCGACGACCAGCGTCTCCCGCCGCGCGATGGCCCGCGCCACGGCCTGCGTCATCGCGAGCTGCGGCGCACGCGGGCTGTAGGAGGCGTCCGCCCGCGACAGCGGTCCGCCCTGGTCGAAGGCCGCCTGCACCCATTGCTCGAGCTCGCTCGGGACCGCGTCGGCCTCGGCCGGGGCCTGGAGGCTTTCGGCATCAGCAGCGGAGGGGTCGGATTCCGAAGGGCTCAAGGAGGTACTCAAGGAGGTGCTCAAGGGCGTGCTCACGGGCGTGACGTCGTCGGGGTCAGGCGCGGGGCCCGGGCGGTCTGGGGAGGGGTGGGTCGACCGGGGCGCGGCGCCATGCGCGCGGGGCCCGGGCCGGGCGGGCCGGCCTTCACGCCGGCTCGTCGGGGTCGCTGGCCTTCTCCAGCCGGGCGATGCGGTCCCGCAGGGCCAGGCGCCGCTTCTTGAGGCGCTGCAGTTGCAGCTCATCCAGGGGGAGCATGTCCGATGCCCGGTCGATGAGGCCGTCCAGATCCGCGTGTTCCATCCGCAATTCGATCAGCTGGCGTGACAGGGAGTGAAGATCTGCGTCCATTTGTGGGTAGACCACCGGGGAAAGGCGCCTGAATGGGTCCGCAGCGCCGGTGCGTGGCGGATTCCCGATTATAGTTTTGGGCAAACTCGAGAGACCGCATGAGCCGCAGCAATCCTGGATTTCGACTGAACGCCGCCACGGGCATTCACCGGGGCGACCGCACCTACCAGCAGGACCAGGTCCAGGTCATCGGCCACCCGCGCGTGCCGGGCTGCGTGCTGGCCGTGCTGGCCGACGGCATGGGCGGCAAGAGCGGCGGGCGCAAGGCGGCCGACCAGGTCGTGCTGACCGCGCAGCAGCTCTTCGAGCGCTTCTCTCCTGACGACGAAAGCCCGGCCGACCTGCTCCGCCAGATCGCCGACGAGGCCCACCTCATGATCAAGCTGACGGCCATCTCCGCCGAGGAAGAGCCGCACAGCACGCTCGCCGCCTACCTGATCACCCCGGACCGCCAGTGCCACTGGCTGCATACCGGCGACTCCCGCATCTACTACTTCCGCGGGCCCAACATGCTCAAGCGCACGCTGGACCACTCGTATGTGCAGCGGCTCGTCGACGAAGGCAAGATCAGCGAGGCCGAGGCCAGCACCCATCCGCAGTCCAATCTGCTGACGGGCTGCCTGGGCACGGTGCAGGACCCCACGCCCACGCCCGACCAGATCGGCCCGCTGGAACCGGGTGACTGCCTGATGGCCTGCAGCGACGGCCTGTGGCACTACTTCAATCCGCGCGAGCTCGGCACGGTGCTGCACAGCCTGCCGCCGCGCGAGGCCGCGGAGCTGCTGCTGAACAAGGCCCGCCAGCGGGCGCATGGCAGCGGGGACAACCTCTCGCTGGCCGTGGTGCGGATCGAGCCGCTCAGCTGAGCAGGCATGCGCGGGCGCCCGTGCCCGCGAAGCTCGGCGCCCATCAGCGCGAAGCCGAAGCGGCGCTGGCCGGCGGCAGCGGCGGGGCCAGCGGCTTGTGCAGGGCGCGATCCTGCAGGCGCTGCAGGACCTGCCGGCGGTGCGCCTCGGCCTTCTCCAGCCGCTCCTTCTGATCGCGGGCACGCCGCGCCGCGGCGGCCTCGGCCTCGGTCCGCTGCTTCTCGACGTCAGGCACCGCCCTCGCTTCGCGCGAAGCGGCCCGGCTGGCCGGCACGGCCTCCGGGACACTGGCCGGCGGCGGCGCCATCAGGGCCGCGCTGCGACGCTGGGCCTCCAGCAAGGCCTGGTCCTGCGCCTTCTGGCGCAGGCGATGCCGGCTCTGCGCCGCACGCTCCTCGCGCTGGGCCTGGGATTCGGCGATCTCTTCGTCCTGCAGCGGCTGCAGCGCCCGCTGCCGGGCCGTGCGGGCCTCCTGCACGCAGGCATTGACGGCAAAGCGCGCCTGGCAGGCCTCGACATCCGCCTGGTATCGCCGCTCGATCTGCGCCCGCAGCGCGGCACGCCCCTCGCCCGCCGGGGCGTCAGCCGCCATCGCGGTGTTTGCAGCGTTCGTGGCGTTCACGCCTAGCGCCAGCAGGGCAAGCAGCAGGCCGGTGCGCGCCGGCGTTCGAGGCCATCGGTTCATGTCAGGGACGTGTCCACTTCGCGGCGTTCCAGCTCCAGGTACTCACGGGACTGCATTTCCTGCAGGCGCGACACCGTGCGCGGGAACTCATGGGCCAGCGGGCCCTCGGTGTAGAGCTGCTCCGGCGGCACGGCGGCCGAGATGATCAGCTTGCAGCGCCGATCGTAAAGCACGTCCACGAGCCAGGTGAAGCGGCGGGCCTCGCTGGCCAGACGCACCGGCATCTCCGGCACGCCCGAGAGGATCAGCGTGTGGAAGCGCGAGGCCAGCTCGAGGTAGTCGTTCTGCGAGCGCGGACCGCCGCACAGCGTCTGGAAGTCGAACCACACCACGCCGCCCGCACGCCGGCGCGAGCGCAGCTCGCGGTGCTCGATATGCAGCCGCGGGTCCTCGTCCTTGGCCTCGGCCAGGCTCTCGAAGGCATGCGTCAGCGCGGCATCGGCCTTGTCGTCCAGCGGGCAGTGGTAGAGCTCCACATGCTCCAGCGAGCGCTGGCGGTAGTCGGTGCCGTGGTCGACGTTGATGACCTCCATCTTGTCCTTGAGCAGCTCGATGGCCGGCAGGATGCGGTCCCGGTGCAGGCCGTTGGGATAGAGGCCGTCCGGATGGAAGTTGGAGGTGGTGACGATGGACACGCGGTACTTGAACAGCGCGTCCAGCAGCCGGTGCAGGATCATGGCGTCCGTCACATCGGCTACATGAAACTCGTCGAAGCAGATCAGGCGGAAGCGCTTGGCGATGCGCTTGCCCAGCTCATCCAGCGGATCGGCGATGCCCTTGAGGTCCTGCAGCTCGCGGTGCACCTCGCGCATGAACTCGTGGAAGTGCAGGCGCGTCTTGCGCGTCAGCGGCACGGCCTGGAAGAAGCAGTCCATCAGGAAGCTCTTGCCACGCCCCACGCCGCCGTACATGTAGACGCCACGCGGGATCGGCGGGCGCACCAGCAGCTTGGTGACGGCATTGCTGCGACGGGCCTTGTAGTCCGCCCATTCGTCCTGGCAGCGCTGCAGGGCCGCGATGGCGCGCAGCTGCGCCGGATCGGCCGTGAAGCCGCGTTCGGCCAGGGTCTGGTGGTAGAGCTCGGTGACGCTGCTCATGAGTCCTCAGGCTACATCTCGTGAAAAGGGGCGACCGAGGCCGCCCCTTCCGAACCCGTGACTTCCGATCGAGATCAGAAGTTCAGGGTGCGCTTGTCCACGGCCAGGGCCGCTTCCTTGGTGGCTTCGCTCAAGCTCGGGTGAGCGTGGCAGATGCGGGCGATGTCCTCGGCCGAGGCCTTGAACTCCATCGCCACCACGGCTTCCGAGACCAGCTCCGAAGCGAAGGGGCCGATGATGTGCACGCCCAGGATCTCGTCGGTCTTGGCGTCCGCCAGCATCTTCACGAAGCCGGTGGTGTCGCCCAGCGCGCGGGCGCGGCCGTTGGCCATGAAGGGGAACTGGCCGGCCTTGTACTCGACGCCTTCGCTTTTCAGCTGCTGCTCGGTCTTGCCGACCCAGGCGATCTCGGGGCTGGTGTAGATGACCCAGGGGATGGTGCCGAAGTTCACGTGGCCATGCTGGCCCGCGATGCGCTCGGCGACGGCCACGCCCTCTTCCTCGGCCTTGTGGGCCAGCATGGGGCCGCGCACGACGTCACCCACGGCCCAGACGTTGGGCAGGTTGGTCTTGCACTCGTCGTCCACCACGATGGCACCGCGCTCGTCCAGCTTCAGGCCCACGGCTTCGGGGTTCAGGCCGATGGTGTTCGGCACACGGCCGATCGAGACGATCAGCTTGTCCACCACCAGGCTCTGCTCGGCGCCCTTGGCGTCGGCATAGGCGATGGTGACGTTGTCCTTGCCCTTGGTCACCGAGGCGATCTTCACGCCGAGCTGGATGTCCAGGCCCTGCTTCTTGAAGACCTTGGCGGCTTCCTTGGCCACGGCTTCGTCAGCGGCACCCAGGAAGGCCGGCATGGCTTCGAGGATGGTCACTTCCGCGCCCAGGCGGCGCCACACCGAGCCCATTTCCAGGCCGATCACGCCGGAGCCGATCACGCCCAGCTTCTTCGGCGTGGCGGGGATGCGCAGCGCGCCGTCGTTGGAGAGGATCAGCTCCTCGTCGAACTCGGCACCGGGCAGCTGGCGGGCGTTGGAGCCCGTGGCGATGATGACGTGCTTGGCCGTCAGCGTCTCTTCGGCGGCGCCGGCCACCTTGATCTCGTAGCCGCCGTCCTTGGCCGCAACGAAGGAGCCGCGACCGTGGAAGAAGCTGACCTTGTTCTTCTTGAACAGGTAGAGGATGCCGTCGTTGTTCTGCTTCACGACGGTGGCCTTGCGGCCGATCATCTTGGCGACGTCGATCTGCACGTTGTCCGCCGTGATGCCGTGGTCTGCGAAGTGGTGGTTGGCGTGCTCGAAGTGCTCCGAAGACTGCAGCAGCGCCTTGGAGGGGATGCAGCCGACGTTGGTGCAGGTGCCGCCCGGTGCGGGGCCGCCCTTCTCGTTCTTCCACTCGTCGATGCAGGCTGCGTTGAAGCCCAGCTGGGCGGCGCGGATGGCGGCGATGTAGCCGCCGGGGCCGCCGCCGATCACGACGACATCGAATTGCTTACTCATGTGTTGGTTCTTTCGTGATGGCCCGGCTGCGGCGTGCGCTGCCGAGGAGGCCAAGAAAACCGAAACCGGCGCCGCCCAGAAGGGCCAGCGCCAGATAGATCAGGCCGTCCAGGAACAGCTGGCCCATCAGGGCGCCCAGCCATTCCCGGATCTGGTCCATCGCAGCGTCGAGTTAGATATCGAACAGCAGGCGGGCGGGATCTTCCAGCGCTTCCTTCATCGTCACCAGACCCAGCACGGCTTCGCGGCCGTCGATGATGCGGTGGTCGTAGGACATGGCCAGATAGTTGATCGGGCGCACCACGACCTGACCGTTCTCGACCACGGCGCGGTCCTTGGTGGCGTGCACGCCCAGGATGGCCGACTGCGGCGGGTTGATGATGGGGGTCGACAGCATGGAGCCGAAGGTGCCGCCGTTCGAGATCGAGAAGGTACCGCCGGTCAGGTCGTCGATCGAGATCTTGCCTTCCTTGGCCTTCTGACCGAACTCGGCGATCTTCTTCTCGATGTCGGCGAAGCTCAGCTGGTCGGCATTGCGGATGATGGGCACGACCAGGCCACGGGGCGAGCCCACGGCGATGCCGATGTCGAAGTAGCCGTGGTAGACGATGTCATTGCCATCGACCGAGGCGTTCAGCACCGGGTACTTCTTCAGCGCAGCCACGGCAGCCTTGACGAAGAAGCTCATGAAGCCCAGCTTGACGCCGTGTTCCTTCTCGAACTTCTCCTGGAACTTCTTGCGCATCTCCATCAGCGGGGCCATGTTCACTTCGTTGAACGTGGTCAGGATGGCGTTGGTCGACTGCGACTGGATCAGGCGCTCGGCGACGCGGGCGCGCAGGCGGCTCATCGGCACGCGCTGCTCGGGGCGGTCGCCCAGATCCAGACCAGCCGGGGCCGCCACCTGCGGCAGTGCCTTGGTGGGCACGCCGGTGGGAATGACGGCAGCGGTGGACTTGACGCCACCGGCCACGGCCGCCAGGGCGTCGCCCTTGGTCACGCGGCCATCCTTGCCGCTGCCGGCGACGGCGGAGGCGGACAGGTTGGCTTCCGCCAGGATTTTGGCGGCAGCGGGCATGGCCACGCCGGCCTTGTTGCCGCCAGTAGCTGCAGCAGCCGGTGCACTGGCAGCGGCAGGGGCCGCCGCAGGAGCGGCAGCAGCCGGTGCGGCCACGGCGCCGGCCTTGCCGTCGGTGTCGATCTTGGCGATGAGCTGCTCGGCGGTGACGGTGGCGCCATCGCCCTGCACGATCTCGGCGAG
>JAYRJQ010000023.1:0-77839 GCA_041906185.1 Burkholderiaceae bacterium | reverse complement strand
CGGCGCCACCGCCGCGGGCCTCGCCCTGCCGCCGGGTCCGCTGGGCTGGCTCACGGTGCTGCCGGAGCTGATGGCCGTCTGGCGCATCCAGGCGCAGCTGGTGGCCGATGTGGCGGCCCTGCACGGCCACAGCGCCGAGCTGGGGCGGGACCAGATGCTCTACTGCCTCTTCCGCCACACGGCCGCGCAGGCGGTGCGGGACCTGGCCGTGCGCGCCGGCGAGCGCGCCGGGCAGGCCGTGCTGCAGCGCGTGCTGCAGGCCATCGGCGTCAAGCTGGGCGAGCGCAGCGTCGGCAGCGCCGTGGCGCGCTGGGTGCCGCTGGCGGGGGCGGCGGGCGTGGGCGCCTATGCCTGGTGGGACACGCGCCAGGTCGGGCGCAGCGCGCAGGCGCTGTTCGCGTCGATGCCGCGCTGATCGGCGCGCCTCAATGAGCGCTCAGCGCTCCTCGCTCAGCGCCGCCGGCTGCGTCGGCACCGAGCGCGCGGGCTGGTCCCAGCCGAAGAAGGCCAGCACGCGCTCCTTCTGCGCCAGCGTGTCCTGCTCGCCCAGGGCCATCAGCGCCTGCGTGTAGGGCGCCTCGAAGAGCAGATAGCTCGCCAGCGCCGCGCCCTGGCCCTGGCCCTGCTGCACGCCCACGGCCCGCAGCAGCAGGCGGATGGGCTTGGGCAGGTCCTCCACATGCCTGGCGGCGAGGTCGTCCAGGCGCTGGCTGGGCGAGATGACCAGCGCGTCGATGGGCTGCAGCGGGCTGTACTTGCGGCTCTCCGGCGGCATCAGCGAGAGCGTGCGGTTGATGCGCTGCATGCGCTCGATGTCCACGGCCAGCGCGTCCAGGAAGATGCTGGAGAGCGCGTGCCCGGCGATCTGCGCGAGGCTGGGGTAGCCCTGGTCCGGCGCCTTGCGGCCCTGGGGCTCGTTCATGCGGCCTGCGCCGATCACCAGCAGGCGCTTGGCCCCCAGGTGGATGGCGGGCGACAGCGGGGCGCTCTGGCGCATGGAGCCGTCGCCGTACCAGGCGCGGTCCGTCTCGCCGCCGATCTGCTTGGCCGGGAAGATGAAGGGAATCGCCGAGCTTGCCAGCAGGTGCTGATGGTTGAGCTGCGTCGGCACGGCCACCCGCTGTGAGCGCACCCAGGGATCGATGGGGCGGGCGCTCTGGTAGAAGGTGACGTGCTCGCCGCTGCTGTAGCTGGAGGCGGTCACCGCGAGCGCGTGCAGGTGCCGGCGGCCGAGCACGGCGGGCAGGCGGTCCATGGGCACGAGCTCGTGCAGCAGCCCCTGGAGCGGGTTGTTGTTCAGCAGGGACTGCGGCCGCAGCCGCGCCATGGCCCAGCCGAAGGACATCATCGTCAGCCAGCGCGCCCCGCTCCCGGCCACGCCGAGGGAGTCGCTGCGGTAGACCTGCTCGGCGCGGAAGTGCTTCCAGACATGGACGAGCCGCTCCACCGCGCCGTCGAACTGGTCGGCCCCGCAGGCCAGTGCCGTGCCGTTGATGGCGCCGGCCGAGGTGCCGACGATCACGCCGAAGGGATTGCTGCGCGCGCTGGCCTCGCCCTGGGCCTCCCGGCGCAGGCGCACGAGGGTCTGCAGCACACCGACCTGGTAGGCCGCGCGCGCGCCGCCGCCGCTGAGTACCAGGCCGGTCAGGGGGTAGTCGTGCATGGTCGTGCGGGCCCGTCGGAGCCATTGCCTGGGAACTGCCGATTGGACACCCGCTGCGCCGCGCCGCGAGCCCTGGCTTGCCCCAGGGCGCGGCCCCCGGATCGGGTGACGCCCGGCCGGGGCCGTGCAGCGCCGTTCGGCCTACACTGCCCCCGGCTTCCCCCGCACCACGCCCTCCGCCCACTCAACGTTCCCGCCATGCAGCTGCCCACCATGCTCGATGTGGAGGCCTCCGGCTTCGGCCGGGGCAGCTATCCCATCGAGATCGGCTTCGTCGCGGCGGATGGCAGTCTCTTCTGCACGCTGGTGCAGCCCGCGCCCGGTTGGGCGCACTGGGATCCCGCCGCCGAATCCCTGCACGGCATTAGCCGCGAGCTCCTGCAGCGCCACGGCCGGCCGGTGGACTGGGTGGCCGGCGAGCTCAACCGGCGCCTGGCCGGCCAGACGGTCTACTGCGACGGCTGGGGCCATGACTACCCCTGGATCGCGCGCCTGTTCGACGAGGCCGAGTGCAGCCCCGCCTTCCGCCTGGAGGACGTGCGCGTGCTGCTGGACGAACGGCAGCTCGGCGGTTGGGACCGCAGCCTGCGCGCGCTGCGGGACGAGCTGCGCCCCGAGCGCCACCGCGCCAGCAGCGACGCACGCCTGCTGCAGCTGTGCGTGCAGCGCGTGCGCACGGCCGCCCACGCGGGCTGAAAGCCGGCGCGGCGAGGTCCGCGCCAGGGTCCTTGGTGAAGGCAGCGGCTTGCGCTGCATCAAGCGCCGCCGGTTTGCGCCGGCCGCGCACTTGGGCCGCTCGGGCGGCCGGGCTAAGCTCGAAGCCTGTCAGCCCCCGCCACAGGAGATCTCCATGTTCCAGCGCATCCTCTTCCCGACCGACGGCTCGCCCCTGGCGCTCAAGGCCTGCGGCGTGGCCGTCGACATGGCCCGCCGCTATGGCGCCTCGCTGCAGGTCGTCAGCGTGATCGATCCGGTGCCCTTCGTGGCCTTCCCCGAGGGCGGTGGCGAGGCCCTGGCCTACTACCTCGAGGCCGCCGAGCAGGCTGCCAACGAGGGCATCGCGCAGGCCCGCCAGCTGGCCGAGGCGGCGGGCGTGCCCTTCGAGGGGCTGATCCTGCGCGAGCACGGCCCGGCCGTGGCCGTGGTGGAGCAGGCCAAGGCCGCGGGGGCCGAGCTGATCGTGATGGGCTCGCACGGCCGCCGGGGCCTGGACGCCGTCATCCTCGGCAGCGTCGCGCAGAAGGTGCTGACGCTGTCGCCCGTCGCGGTGATGATCGTGAAGTGAGGCCGCAATGAAAAAGGGCCGGTGGCGATGCCACCGGCCCTTCCAGCTGCAGAAGCCTGGTCGATCAGAAGGCGAACTTCACGCCGACGGACAGGACCTGGATTTCCTTCATGGGCTTCTGGAACTCCACGCGCAGGGCCACGTCCTTCGAGAAGGCGTAGCTGGCGCCGACGCCCCACAGCGCCTTGGTCTTGTTGCCGCTGCCGCTGCCGCTGTTCTGGCCGTCCGACAGGCTGATCTCACCGCGCAGGCTGTTGAGGCCCAGACGGCCGTACACGCTCAGCTCATTGGTGACCGGAGCGCTGAACACGCCGGAGAACTGCAGGGCGTACAGGTCCACCTTGCCCGTCAGGCCGTCTTCCTTGAAGGTCTCGTTGAGCAGCGAGCGATAGCCGGCTTCCAGCGACACGGTGTCGTTGAGCTTGTAGCCACCGAACACGGCAAAACCGGTCTTGGTGACGGACGCGCCGTTCTCGCTGAACTTGTTGCGACCGACGTCGCCACCAGCGTAGTAGTCGCCAGCGAAGGCGGGAGCGGCGAATGCAGCGGCCATGGCCAGGGCCATCAGTTTCTTCATGACTATTCCCTCAAAAGATTGAATGCTTGTGACGCAGCGGAACACCGTCCGCTGCCCTCGTGGCCCCTTCTTGGGCGCCAGACGCCAGGGCCTGTTGCGAGGAGGCCGCATTCTAGGCATGCTGCAGCCGCCCCTGCCTGAAGTCATTGGGGGCCGTTGCCACACTCTTTGTGGGGGGTCAGGCGGAGGCCGGCAGTACGGGCCACGCGCCGCTGATGCGCGCACCATCGAAGACCAGCAGATCCCCGAACTGCAGCAGCAGCGCCTCGCTCTGCCGCGGCCGCCAGAACACCAGCTCGTCGGCCTGCAGATCGACGGCCTCGCTGGCCACCATCACCTGCTGGTTGGAGCTCGGGCCATAGAGCCCGCTGGGCTGCAGGCCGGGCGGCGAGACGGGGTCGGCCAGCCAGTGCCCGCCGTGGATGGCGTAGCCGCGCGCCTGGTTGCGGTCCCAGGCCTGCGCGGCGCGGCTGAGCCAGGTGGCGCCTTCGGGCAGCCGGAAGCGGGGCCAGGCCTTGAGCACCGGCGTGGCGATGAAGGCGGCGGGCTGCAGGTCGGCCAGCAGGGGCTTGTCGAAGTCGGAGGGCAGCAGGGCCGCCGAGCCCACGGAGACTTCATTGGGAACGCCCTTGCCGTCGTGCAGCCGGAAGGTGGGCGAGCCGGCGGTGTTGAGGGTCAGGTCTTGCCGGCGCTGCGGGCCGAGCACCTCGTTCGCCAGCGCCCAGGCGCGCTCGTAGCGGGCCTGCGACTCGGCCCAGGCGGTGCGGCGCATCCCCGCGACGTCCGGCAGGGCGGCGACGTGGGCGTCGTAGCCCATGAAGCCGCGCCACTGCAGCCCGGGCGTGCTCTTGAACGTGGCCAGCGCGCGCCCGAGGGCCGCCTCGTCCTCGAAGCCACCGCGGTGCAGGCCGACGTCGATCTCGAGGTTGATGCGCAAGACCTGGCCCCGCGCCTGCGCGAGCTGGCGGTACTGCGCCAGCCGCGCCTCGGTGTCGACCAGCCACTCGATGGCGGCGATGCGCTCCGGCGGCAGTTGGTCCAGCAGCTGCGCGGCCGCGGCCACCGGGAAGGGCTTGCCCAGCAAAACCTGCGCGTCGGGGCGGGCCTGCAGCATCGCCGCGGTCTGCGCGGCGTTGAAGGCCATCACCCGGCGGCTGCCCCAGGCCGTGGCGAGCTCGTCCATCAGCGGCAGGCAGGGCAGGGACTTGAGCACCGCGCGCAGTGCCAGGCCCGTCGACGCCTGGTGGGCCTGGATGCGGGCCAGGTTGGCGCGCAGGCGGGGCAGGTCGATCACCAGCCGGGCCTGCGCCACGCCGGCGTCCTTCAGCGCGCGGGCGAGACCCTGGAAGTAGGCCTCGTGCGCGCCGCCGTGGTCCGCCGGGCGGGCGAGCCAGGCACCGCCGGCGGCCATCAGGCCCGCGGCGCCCAGCCAGTGACGGCGCCGCCAGCGCCGGGGCTGCTTCAGCTCATCCACGGGCACCTCCGGCGAAGACCTGTTGCAGGTGCGCGTTGAGCAGCCGCCCTTGCGGGTCGAGCTGCTCGCGCAGCTGCTGGAAGTCCTTGAAGCGCGGGTACAGCGCCGTGAGCTCGCGGGCCGTCAGCGTGTGCAGCTTGCCCCAGTGCGGGCGGCCGCCATGGCGCTGGAAGATGGGCCCGATCTCGCTGAGCAGGTAGTCGTGGGCCTCGCCGGCCTTGGCGTGCACGGCCACGGAGCAGCTGTCGCGCTCGAAGAAGGGGCTGAGCCAGGCGTGGTCCGCGCGCACCCAGCGGAACTCGAGCGGGAAGAAGACCTCGTTGCGCTTCTCCAGCTGGGCGACGACCGCGCGCAGGCAGGGCAGGCCCTGCTCGCGGGGCAGGTGGTACTCCGTCTCGTTGAAGCGCGTGGGCCGCGCGGTGGACAGCAGCTTGTGCGACCAGTCCTGCGCCAGCTCGGTCTGCGCCGGGTCGATCAGCTTGGAGGCTGCCCAGCGCCGCATCTGCGGCCAGCGGCCGAGCCAGTCCCGCAGCTTCTGCAGGTCGGCCAGCACGTCCTCGTCCGCGCTGTGCGGCCGCTCGGGCTTGCCTTCGGGCACCTCGACGTGCGTGATGCCGGCGGCATAGCCGGTGAAGGGCAGCACGTAGAGCTCGAAGTGACGATGCTCGCGGGCCAGCGCCAGCGCCCGCTCCAACAGCGCCTCGGTGCGCTCCAGCCAGACCTTGCGGCGCAGCATGTAGCGGGGGCGCACGCGCAGGGTGTACTCGGTGATGATGCCCAGCGCGCCCAGCGACACGCGGGCCGCATCGAAGAGCTCCGGGTTCTGCAGGCGGCTGATGACCTTGACCTCGCCCTGCGGCGTGAGCAGGCGCAGTGCCTGGATCTCCGCATGCAGCGCCGGCAGGGTGAGGCCCGTGCCATGCGTCCCGGTGGAGAGCGCGCCGGCCAGCGTCTGCACGTCGATGTCCGGCTGGTTGTGCAGGGCCAGGCCTTGCGCGTCGAGCTCGCGCGCCAGGGCGCCCAGGCGGGTGCCAGCCTTCACCCGGGCGGTCATGGCGGCCTTGTCCACCTCGACGATGCCGCTCAGGCGGTCCAGGGAGATCAGCGTGCCCGAGGTCGGCACCAGGGCCGTGAAGCTGTGGCCCGCGCCCACGCAGCGCAGCGGGCCCTTCAGCGCGGGCAGGCTGGCGGCGAGCTGCTCCTCCGACGTCGGCAGCAGCCAGGCGGCCTCGCAGCGCTGCAGGCCGGACCAGTTCTGCCAGGCCCGGGGCGGCTGGGCGGCCAGGGGTGGCACGGCGGGTGCGGGGGCGGCCGTCGGCACGCTGGCCGCGGGGGCGGGGGCGGGTGGACGGGCCGGCGCGCGCGGCCGGGGGGCGGCGGCGGCGTTGGCGGCGGCACTGGCGGCACTGACGGCTTCGGTCTGCGCCAGGGCGGGCAGGGCGAGGCTGCTGCTGAGGGCAGCGGCGGTCTTGAGGCAATGGCGGCGTGTAGTCATGGCGTGGGGCCACTCATGAAACGGGTCAGGGAATCGAAGTCCTGCGGGCTGCAGTCGGCGCACAGGCCGCCGGCGGGCATGCCGCCCTTGCCGTTCTGGACGCTTTGTACCAGGGCCGGCAGGCCCCGTGCGAGGCGGGCTTCCCAGCTGGGCGCGTGGTGGCTCAGCGGGGCGCCGCTGTCGGCCCGCGCGTGGCACAACACGCAGGCCTGCTCGTAGCGCTGGGCCAGGCGCGCATCGGCCGGCCGCGCACGCTCGGCGCGCTCGACATCGGCCGTACCCGGCGCCGCCGGGGCGCGCTCATGGGTGCCCAGCAGCACGAGCAGCCCCGCGGCGATTAAAACGCCCAGCGCCGACAGCACGGAGGGCCAGGTCTTGCCCATCAGTAGCTCACCCGCGCCTCGAGGGCGATGCTGCGGGGCTTGGCGAGCGTGGCATAGGCGGCGCCGAGCGGGGTGGCCTCGTACCAGACGCGCTGCACCTCGCGCTTGTCCAGCAGATTGCGGCCCACCAGCGCGAGACCCCAGCGGCCATCGGCCGCCTCCCAGGCCACGCGGCCGTCCAGGCGCTGCCGGCTGCCGCCCACGCGCCAGCCCTGGCCCTGGAAGCACAGGCCCTGCACAAAGGACTCCTCGCTGCAGCGCGTGGCGCTCTGGTGGCTCCACTGCAGGCGCAGGCTGGCCAGGCCGCCCGCGGTGTTCCAGCCGTACTCGAAGCCACCGCTGGCTTGCACCTTGGGCGCGCCGGCGGGCTGGCCGTCGAGCGCGTGACCCTGGCTGCTTGTGCCGTGGCGGTAGGTCTGGTCCAGCCATTGCACATTGGCGAAGAGTTGCCAATGGCGGTCCGGCTGCCAGCGCAGGTCCACGTCCGCGCCCTTGGCCTGCTGGTCGCTGATCGTCACCTGGTAGGCCGGGATGCCGCCGCCCGCGTTGGGCACCAGCTGCAGCGTCTGGAGGTTGTCGAAGCGGTACTGGAAGAGCGAGGCTGCATAGCTCAGCCCCGCGTCAGCCCACCGGCCCTTGGCGCCCACCTCGAGGTTGCGCACGTGCTCGGGCTCGTACAGCGAGTTGACCTGCAGGCTGTTGAAGCCGCCCGCCTGGTAGCCCTTGCTCCAGGAGCCGTAGACCATCAGGTCGGGGCTCACGCGGTGATCCAGCACCAGGCGCGGGCTGGCGTCATGCCAGCGCTGGCGGCGCTCGACGGGGGCCGCCGTCGCGCCGCCGGTGGCGATCAGCACATTGCCTGCCATCGCGCCCTGCAGCTGGGCGGCCTCGTCGGCCGTCAGCGCCCCGGCGGCCACCAGCCCCGGGAAGAAGCCGGCGCCGTCCAGCGCGCTCAGCTGTGCGTCGAGCCCGGGCGCGCTGCGCAGCGGGTTGGACCAGCTGAAGGTCTTGCGGTCCTGCGTGAAGCGCAGGCCGGTGGTGAGGCGTGTGGCGGGCGAGAGCGTCCAGATCAGGTCACCGTAGACCGCCATGGCGCTGAAGGTGCCGCGGTTGTCCATCTGCTCGTGCCAGGACTGGCCGCGCACGTCCATGCCTGGGATGCCGACGGCATCGATCAGGCCGTTGATGGTGCTGAAGAGCGGCAGGCCCAGCACGTTGCCGGAGAGGGTGTCGAGCGCCGTGGTGGTGCTGTCGGCGTCGGCGCCCTGGCGGGCCTGCTCGCGGTAGAAGCTCACGCCGCCCATCCAGTCCACGAGCGCGTTCCTGCCGCTCAGGCGGAACTCCTGCTGCCAGCTCGTGTTGCCCTCGCGGTTGGTGGTGGCCAGGAAGAGCGCGGGGTTGGCGGTGCCGTCGTTGTCCTGGCGGTTGCGGCTGTTGAAGTGGCGCCAGGCGGTGGTGGACTGCAGCTCCGCGCCCTGCAGCCAGCCCGAGAGCGGCCAGCTCAGGCGCAGCGTGGCGCCCTGGTAGTCGCGGGACTCGCCCTGGTCGGCGACGTCGTTGCGCCAGGCGGTGGTGAGCGGGTTGGCGTAGGTGGCCGGGTCGGCGGGGAAGGGCGGCGTGCCCGTCTGCAGCGGCACCAGGCCGATGGCGGGGCGGGCGTTCTGGCGGAGCGTCTCCTGCTCCAGGCTCAGCACCGCGCGGGCGCTCTCGCCCTGCCACAGCAGGCTGGCGCGCAGGCCCCAGCTGCGGTCGCCGCCGAAGCGCTCACCCGTGCCGGCGTCCCGCGTGAAGCCGTCGCTGCGCTGGCTGACCAGCGTGGCGCGCAGCGCGAGGTCGGCATTGATCGGTTCGTTCACCAGCAGCTGCACGTCGCGCTGCCCGCGCTCGCCCAGGCGCACGAGCGCGCTGCCCTTGCGTTCGAACTCGGGCTCGTTTGTCACGATGCTGATCGCGCCGCCCGCGCTGTTGCGGCCGAACAGCGTGCCCTGCGGGCCCTTGAGCACCTCGATGCGCTTCACGTCGTTGAAGTTCAGCAGCGCGCCGCCCGTCTTGCCGGCGTAGACGCCGTCCACATACATCCCCACGGGCGAATCGGTGCCGATGCCGAAGTCCAGCGTGCCGACGCCGCGCAGGCTGATGCTGGGCTGCGTGGCCTGCGTCGTGTCCATGGCAAGACCTGGCACCGTGGCGGCGATGTCCCCCAGATTGGCCGCGCCGCTCTTCTTCAGCTGCTCCGGCCCCAGCACCTGGATCGGGATGGGCACGTTCTGCAGCTGCTGCACCCGGCCCTGGCCGGACACCACCACGGCATCAAGCTTGGCCTTCGCGGCCGGCTCACCGCCCTCGGCCGCCTGCGCGTGGGCGGCACCCGCGGCCAGCGCGCCGATGGCCAGGCACAGGGCATGGGGAACAAGGCGCGGGTGCCGCGCCGGACATTGCTGGTTCGAGGACATGGGCAGTCTCCTGGTGGCCGGGATGGCTCTTGAATGTAGTGATGACTATATTTATGCTGGGCGCCATCGCGATCCGGACAATCCCAGGGGCCTGTGCCTCGGTTGAATCGATCTGGTGCATCCCTCGCATAGACTCCCGCCCATGCCCGCCACCCGTCCCGCCCCGCCCGACCTCGAGCTCAAGAAGGCGCCCACGCAGGCGCGCGCCGTCGAGACCTACGAGCGCATCCTGGCGGCCTGCGCCGATCTGCTGGGCGAGGTGGGCATCGAGCGGCTGTCCACCAATCTCGTGTGCCAGCGGGCCGGCATCTCGCCGCCGGCGCTCTACCAGTACTTCCCGAACAAGTACGCCATCCTCCACGAGCTCGGCACGCGGCTGATGCAGGTGCAGAACGAGCTGCTGACGCCCTGGGCGGTGCCGGCCACCTTCCAGCTGCCGGAGGCGGACTTCGCGGCCAGCGTGGCGGATCTCTTCCTCAAGACCCTGGCCCTGACCGAGCACATGCCGGCCGGCGTGTGGGTCACGCGGGCGCTGCGGGCGGTGCCCTCGCTGCAGTCGGTGCGCAATCTGTCGCACGACCAGGTCACGGACATGCTGCTGCTGCCCTTCATGAGCGCCCATCCGAGTGCCGATCCCGCCCGGGCGAAGCTGACCATCCGCCTGGCCATCGACGCGCTCTACGCCGCGCAGGAGCTGCTGTTCGACGACCCGAGCCTGGACGCCGAGGCCGTTGCCGCCACCATGTCGGAGATGGTCGCGGCGCAGCTGTGCCGCCTTCGGGGCTGAGCCCTTTGGTGCGCTCGCCCGCTCCGGGCGCCTGCTGGCCCCCGGCTGTCTTGGCCCGCGGCCGCCGGTGGATATCGTGAGTGCGGCCCTCGCCTGTGAGAGGATGCCCGGCAAGTCATGACCCGACCGATGGGAGGTTTCTTGGCAATGACGGGATCGATGGAGCAAAGAGGCCGTGCCGCGCCGGCGCGGGCGCGCCACGCCTGGCTGGTGACCCTGGCCTACGTGGCCTTCGCCCTGCTGTGGATCTACTTCTCCGACCGCGCCCTGGCGCTGCTCGTGGACGAGCCGCAGCGTCTCGCGGCCGCCACAGTCAAGGGTTTCTTCTTTGTCTTCGTGACAGCTGCCTTGCTGTTCCTCGCCTTGCGCACGGTGCCGATGGCGGACGCTCCCGCGCTCGAGGCACTCTGGGCAGCGCAGACGCGAAGCCGGCGTCGCGCACCGACGATCTGGCATGGGGTGGCCCTGGTGCTGTGCCTGTCCGCGACGGGGCTGTACCTGCTGCTCGGTACGGTTCTGGAGGGGCGGCTGCTCGTGGGCCTCTTCATGCTGCCGGTGCTCGTGAGCGCCATGCTCGGCGGGCTCGGCCCCGGGCTCGGGGCTAGCCTGATGGCGGGCGTCGGGGCGCTGATCGCCCTGGGCTCGGTGCGCGGCGGCATCGCGCAGCTCCATGCCCTGGACGGCCTGCAGCTGATGTTCCTCCTGCTCAACGGCTTGGCCGTGAGCCTGCTCGGGGGGCGGCTGCGCGCCAGCCTTCTGGGTCTCTCCAACCACCGCCAGCTGCTGTCCGCCGTGGTGGAGGGCACGAACGACGCCGTGTTCGTGAAGGACCTCGAGGGCCGCTACCTGATGGTCAATGACGCCACGACGCGCTTCGTGGGGCGGCCTCGCGAGGCGATCCTCGGGCGCACTGACGCGGACCTCTTTCCCGCCGAATCGGCCGCCGCCATCCGGCTGCAGGACGAGGCCGTGATTGCGGGCGGCGTCACACGCATTCACGAGGAGCTGCTGCACAACCATCAGGGACAGACGCTGGTCTTTCGCGTGACCAAGGGACCGTGGCGGGACGCCGACGGCGAGGTGCGAGGGATCTTCGGCATCTCGAGTGATGTCAGTGCGGAAGCGCTGAGGGAGCACGAGATCGCCCGCAACGCAGACGCCATGCGCGAGGCCCAGGCGCTGGCGCATGTCGGTGACTGGTCGTGGGCGCCCGGTGGCGGCCACCATCGCTGGTCCGAGGAGGTGTACCGCATCTGGGGAGAGGAACCGTCCGGCCCGCCGCTGCCCTTCGATGAGCTGTCACACCGGCTTCTGCCACCCGGCCGCGAGATGCTGATGGAGGCCGTGAATCGCGCAATCCGGACCGGGGAGCCTTATGCCGTGGATGCGCAGCTGCAGCGGCGCGACGGCTCGGTGGCCTGGGTCATCCTGCGCGGCCGCTGGTCGCCGGATGGTTCGGGCCGCATGGGGCGCCTGAACGGCACCATCCAGGACATCACCGAACGCAAGCGAGCCGAGCTCGCGCTGGCGGAACGCGAGGCCCAGCTGAGCCGCGTGCTCGAGGGCTCGGACCTCGGCTTCTGGGACTGGAACGTGCAGACCAATGCCTTCCAGGTCAGCGCCCGCTGGGAGACGATGCTGGGCTACGAGCCGGGCGAGGTGGACGTCAGCGTCGAGCGCTGGCCGGAGCTGGTGCACCCGGACGACTTCCCTTCGGTGATGGAGTCCGTGCAGCAGCACCTGCGGGGCGAGACGCCGGCCCACGACATCGAGATGCGCGGCCGCACCAAGGACGGCGGCTGGCGCTGGATCCGCACCACCGGCCGCGTGGTGAGCTGGGATGCCGAGGGCCGGCCACTGATGATGTCCGGGACGCATGCGGACATCAGCGAGCGCAAGCAGCTGGAGCTGGCGCTGCGGGAGGCCGCCATGGTCTTCGACAGCAGCCTCGAGGGCATCATGGTGGTGGACCCGCAGATGCGCATCACCTAGGTCAACGCGGCCTTCACCCACATCACGGGCTATGCGCCGGAGGAGGTAATCGGCCAGAGCCCGAAGGTCCTGTCCTCGGGGCGCCAGGACGCCGACTTCTACCGCGAGATGTGGCGCACGCTGGCCGCGCACGAGGTGTGGCGGGGCGAGCTCTGGAACCGCCGCCGCAATGGCGAGGTCTATGCGGAGCTGCTGACCATCTCCTGTGTGCGGGACGCCAAGGGCGTGGTGCAGCACTACATCGGCGTGTTCTCGGACATCAGCCAGATCAAGAGCCACGAAGCCGAGCTGCACCGCATCGCCCACTTCGACCCGCTCACGGGCGTGCCCAACCGGCGCCTGCTGGTGGACCGGCTGCACCAGTCGCTGGGCCGCGCCGCCCGCACCGACACCGGCCTGGCCGTGTGCTTCCTGGACCTCGACGGCTTCAAGTCCATCAACGATGCGCACGGGCATGCCGTGGGCGACCTGCTGCTGATCGAGGTCACGCGCCGCATCACCGAGGTGCTGCGCGTGGAGGACACGCTGGCCCGCCTGGGTGGCGACGAGTTCGTGGTGCTGCTCACCGATGTCGGCTGCGAGCGCGACTGCACGGTGGTGCTGGACCGCATCCTGCAGGCCGTGCAGGTCGGCATGCCCTTCGAGGGGCGCGAGCTGCGGGTCACGGTGAGCATCGGCGTCAGTCTCTTCCCGGGCGACAACGCGGACGCCGACAGCCTCATGCGCCATGCCGACCAGGCCATGTACCTGGCCAAGGAGGCGGGCAAGAACCGCTACCAGCTCTTCGACCCGGTGAGCGACCGCCGCGCGCAGACGCACCGCGAGTACCTGCAGCGCCTGGAACAGGCGCTGGCCTCGCGGGAGTTCGTGCTGCACTACCAGCCCAAGGTGGACCTGAGCGACGGGCGCCTGCTGGGAGTGGAGGCGCTGATCCGCTGGCAGAGCCCGGAGCGCGGCCTCGTGTCGCCCGGCGAGTTCCTGCCGCATCTGCAGTCCAGCAATCTCGAGCTGGCCGTGGGCGACTGGGTCATCGAGGCGGCACTGGCGCAGGCGCACCGCTGGCGCGAGCAGGGGCTGGATCTGTGCGTCAGCGTCGACGTCAGCGCGGCGCAGCTGCAGCAGCCGGGCTTCCACGACTGGCTCGAGAAGGCCCTGCGCCGCCACCCGGGCCAGGCGCCGGAGCAGTTCGAGCTGGAGGTGCTGGAGACCGCGCAGATCGAGGACATGGACGCCGCCGTGGCCATCCTGCGTCGCTGCGGCGAGCTCGGCGTGCGCTTCGCGCTGGATGACTTCGGCACGGGCTACTCCTCGCTGACCTACCTGCGCAAGCTGCCCGTGCAGACGCTCAAGATCGACCAGAGCTTCGTGCGCGGCATGCTCGGCAACGCCGACGACATGGGCATCGTGGACGGCGTCATCCGCATGGCGCTGGCCTTCCGCATGGAGGTGGTGGCGGAGGGCGTGGAGACGCTGGCGCACGGGCGCGTCCTGCTGCAGCTGGGCTGTCATTGCATGCAGGGCTACGGCATCGCCCGGCCCATGCCGGCCGAGGCGCTGCCCGACTGGCTGGAGAGCTGGCAGCGCGAGGCGCCCTGGCGGCAGCTGCACGCCCCCGCGGCGCTCTGAGGCGCCGCCCTCCGGTCCTGCGCACTGAGGCGCCGCCTTCAGGTCCTGCGCACTGAGGCGCCGCCTTCAGGTCCTGTGCACTGAGGCGCCGCCTTCAGGTCCTGCGCACTGAGGCGCTGCCCTCAGCTCCTGCGCCGCGGCGCTAGGATGCGCCCATGATCCGGGTCCGGGGAGAACGCAAGTGAAGAAGTGGTTGCTGGGCGGCGTCGCCCTGCTGGTGCTCGTGGCGCTGCTGGTGCTGGGTGGGCTGTGGTGGTTGCATGGCAACCTGGACCGGCTCGTCCATCGCGCCATCGAGGAGCAGGGCAGTGCCCTCATCGGCGCGCCCATCCGCCTGGGCAGCGTGCACATCGACCCCCGCAGTGGCGAGGGCGAGCTGCGCGGGCTCAGCATCGGGAACCCGCCGGGCTTCCTGACGCCCCATCTGCTGCAGGTGCAGCGCGTGCGGGTGCAGGTGGACGTGCGCACGCTGACGCAGCCCGTGGTGCTGATCCCCCTCATCGAGATCGAGGCGCCCGACGTGATCTACGAGAAGGGCGCGACGCAGACCAATATCGAGGCGATCCAGACGCACCTGGCGCGCCAGCTGCAGAGCGGCACACCGGCGGCCGATGACGGCAAGGCGCCCCGCCGCTACATCGTCGAGCGCCTCCAGCTGCTGCGGCCGCAGGCGCAGGCCAGCGCAGCGATGCTGAAGGGGCGGACGGTCAGCCTGAAGCTGCCGGAGATGGACCTTCGTGAGCTGGGCCGGGCCGAGGGCGGCCTCACGGCCGGCGAGCTCGGTGCCCAGGTGGCGCGCGCGCTGCAACAGCGGCTCAAGGCCAGCTTCTTCTTCGAGCGTGCGCTGGAATCCACCGGCGAGACGGTGAAGCAGGCCGGCGAGTCGCTGGGCAAGCTGTTCAAGAAGCGCTGAGCGCGCCGCAGGGTCAGGTCTTGCCGAACAGCGCCTGGTGCTGGGCGCGCAGCAGGTTCTTCTGCACCTTGCCCATGGCGTTGCGCGGCAGCTCGGGCTGCACGAACACCGCCTTGGGCACCTTGAAGTTGGCGATGCGGGCCTTCAGCGCCGCGACGAGCGCCTGCGGATCGGGCGTCTGCCCCGGGCGCGGCACGACGACGGCGATCACCCCCTCGCCGAAGTCGGGGTGCGGCACGCCCACCACGGCGGACTCCAGCACGCCGGGCAGCTCGTTCAGGAAGCCCTCCACCTCGGCCGGGTAGACGTTGTAGCCGCCGGTGATGATGAGGTCCTTGCTGCGGCCGACGATGCGCACATAGCCGGCGGCGTCCTGCTGGCCGACGTCACCCGTGCGGAACCAGCCGTCGGCGGTGAACTCCTCGGCCGTCTTCTCGGGCATGCGCCAGTAGCCCGCGAAGACATTCGGCCCACGCACCTGGATGTGGCCGATCTCGTCCACGCCGCAGGGGCGGCCGGCATCGTCCACGATGCGCAGCCCCACGCCCGGCAGCGCGGGCCCGACGGTGCCACCGACCCGCTCGCCACCCGCGTAGGGGTTGGAGGTCAGCATGAGGGTCTCGCTCATGCCGTATCGCTCCAGGATGGTGTGGCCCGTGCGGTCCTGCCAGTCGCGGAAGGTCTCGATCAGCAGGGGCGCGGAGCCGCTGATGAAGAGTCGCATCCCGGCGCAGGCCTCCCGCGTGAGCGAGGCCTCCGCCAGCAGGCGGACGTAGAGCGTCGGCACGCCCATGAAGACGGTGGCCTCGGGCAGGCGTGCGATGACGGCGCGGGGCTCGAAGCGGCTGAACCAGATCATCGGGCTGCCGTTGAGCAGCGCCGCGTGCGAGGCGACGAAGAGACCGTGGACATGGAAGATGGGCAGCGCGTGGATCAGCACGTCCCCCGAACGCCAGCCCCAGGCCGCCTGCAGCACGCGGGCGTTGGAGAGCAGGTTGCCGTGGCTGAGCATGGCGCCCTTGCTGCGCCCGGTGGTGCCGCTCGTGTAGAGGATGGCGGCGAGATCGTCCGGCTGCCGCGGCACGGGCGTGTGCACGTCGCTCATCTGCGAGGCGCGGTCCAGCAGCGTGCCGCTGCGGTCCTCGTTGAGGGTGAAGACCCAGCGCGTGCCGGCCAGGAAGGCCAGCTTGGACACCCAGCCGAAGTGCCGCCCGGCGCACACCACCACCGCCGGCTCGGCGTTGCCGATGAAGTACTCGAGCTCCGCCGCCTGGTAGGCCGTGTTCAGCGGCAGGTAGACGTGGCCGGCGCGCAGCACCGCCAGGTAGAGCATGAGGGCCTCGACGCTCTTCTCCGTCTGCACCGCGATGCGGCTGGCCGGCGGCAGGTCCAGCGTGGCCAGCAGATTGGCCAGCATGGCCGTGCCGCGTTCGAGGTCCCGCCAGCTGTAGCGCAGCGCCTCGCCGTCGGCGCATTCGATGGCGCAGGCGTCGAGGTCCGCCGGGAAGGCGGCGCGCAGGGCGGTGAAGAGATTGGCGTCGGGGAGGCGGGCGGCGGCGTTCATGGGGCGACATTGTGCGATGTCTGCCGCCGCCCGGCCCCGTCACCGGATCAGGGCAGCGCGACCGAGGACATGAAGTAGGTGAAATCGCTCAGGGAGTGCCAGTGGAAGGGCACCAGCTTCAGCAGCAGCGGGGCGGCCGGGTTGAATTCGCCCTGCAGGGCCAGCGTCACCGGCTTCATGCCGCACGCGTAGCTCAGGTGGAAGCCCGGGATCGCCGAGACCCGGATGCCCCCTTGCTCCACATAGAAGCGCGTGCTGTCGAAGCCCGAGCTGCTGCGGCAGATCGAGGGGTTCTCGTTGATCCGCACCATCAGCTGTGCCCGGCCGTAGGCGTTGGTGCCGACCCAGGCGCGGGCGCTGATCTGCTCCGAGGTGAAGGACTCGTAAACCACCTCCTTGGCATAGGCCGGCGGCGCGTCGGGGTAGGGGCGGCCCCAGCCGTTCTCCGGCGGGAAGTCCGCGTCGGACCAGTTGCAGGCGGCCCGCGTCCGGTCGATGGCCGCGGGGAAGCCCCGGGCGGCGAACGCGGCGCTGTAGCGGCCGCTGCCGGAGACGACCTCTGCCATGACGTCCCAGTTGCGGTAGAGCTGGCGCACGAGGTCCATGTCGAAGGCGGGGGCGCTGAGGGTCAGCTGGCCGGCGGATGACGTCTCCGTCCACGCATCGGCCTTGCTTTCGTGGGATCCGACGCGCAGCGTCACCCAGCTGTAGGCCAGGGGCGCGGGGCTCGCGTTGGTCCGCATCGACAGGGAGCGCCCACCGCGGCTGTTGCAGGTGATGGTGAGCTGCCGGCCACTGTCGCTGACCGCCGTCAGGGTCGTGTCGCTGCTGCCGTCCGCGGCCGTGCTGGCGCCAAGGACCCATTGCGTGCTGCTGCGGTCCACGGCTTCGGACGCCGGCGTGGGCGTGGGCGTGGGCGTGGGCGTGGGCGTGGGCGTAGGCGTAGGCGTAGGCGTAGGCGTAGGGGCGGGCGCGGGAGTGGGCGCAGGCACAGGAGCTGGTGCAGGCGTGGGCGTAGGCGTAGGCGCGGGCGCAGGAGTGGGCGTAGGCGCGGGCGCAGGAGTGGGCGCAGGCACAGGAGCCGGTGCAGGCGCAGGCGTGGGCGTGGGCGTGGGCGTAGGCGCAGGCGCAGGTGCAGGTGCAGGTGCAGGTGCAGGTGCAGGTGCAGGCACCGGGGCCGGGGCCGGGGCTGGCGTGGGAGAGGCGTCCCCGCCGCCGCCGCCGCAGGCGGTCAGGGTCAGGGCGCTGGCGGTGAGGAGGCCCAGGACGCGGCGGGGCGTCGCGCGGGCGGGGCGATCTTGCTTCATGGCATGGGGCGGTATCGGGGCGGCCACGGCCGTGGCGGCAGGGCGGGTCGCTGGCGTCGTTCCCGGTGACGGTCGGTCAGGCGGGGGCGTCAGGCGGGGGCGAGTCAGGAAGGGGCGTGCGCGGGGTGCTCAGGCCGGCGGCCCATGGCCGGCGCAGCGGCGCCCCCCGCTGTCCGGGATGCGTCCACCCGGGGCCCGCTCGCGCAGGCGCGATCCCTCTGAACGCTGGATCATGCGTTCCTCCCTCGTCTTGGCATGGATGAGTCTTGTTTTTCGGGCCCGATGGTAGCGACGATCGAGCCGCTCCGAATGACGGGCGTGTAATGGTTTCTCCGAGTCCCGCACCCATGGCCGGGCCGCCGCCCCGCGCTACAGTCCCCCGCTGTTCCCGCTGCAGCAGTACCGCACCCGATGAACCCGCCCCAACTGCCCCAAGACGCCGACGGCGTGCTGCGCCTGGCCGCGCAGTCCATGTTCGAGGTCTTCGCCCAGGCGGTGGAGGGCATGATGGTGGTCGACCGCCAGCACCGCATCGTCTGGATCTCCGACGGCTACAAGCGCTTCCTGCCGGCCTTGGGCTTCGGCCATGAGACCGAGTTCGTGGGCCGCCGCGTCGAGGAGGTGGTGCCCAACACGCTCATGGCGCAGGTGGTGGACCAGGGCCAGCCCATGCTCGTGGACCTGCTGACCAACAAGGCCGGCACCTTTCTCGTCAGCCGCCTGCCGCTGCGGGATGACCGCGGCGAGGTGATCGGCGCCGTGGGCATGGTCCTGCTGGACCACCCCGAGACGACGCTGCAGCCGCTGATCGCCAAGTTCAACCGCCTGCAGCAGGAGCTGGACGACACGCGCCGGCAGCTCGCCGCCGAGCAGGTGAAGAACCGCCGGCCCAAGTACAGCATCGCCAGCTTCGTGGGCAGCAGCGCGCCGGCCCTGGAGATCAAGCGCCAGGCGCGCCGCGCGGCGCTGTCCGACGCGACGGTGCTGCTGCTGGGCGAGACGGGCACGGGCAAGGAGCTGCTCGCGCATGCCATCCACACGGCCTCGCCGCGCGCGCACAAGCCGCTGGTGAGCCTCAACATCGCCGCCGTGCCCGAGACGCTGCTGGAGGCCGAGTTCTTCGGCGTCGCGCCCGGCGCCTACACGGGGGCGGACCGCAAGGGCCGCGAGGGCAAGTTCAAGCTGGCGGACGGCGGCACGCTCTTCCTGGACGAGATCGGCGACATGCCGCTGCCGCTGCAGAGCAAGCTGCTGCGCGTGCTGCAGGAACAGGAGCTGGAGCCGCTGGGCAGCAATACCGTGATCCGCGTCGACGTGCGTGTGATCGCCGCCACCAGCCGGGACCTGCCCGCGATGGTGGCCCGGGGCGAGTTCCGCGCCGATCTGTTCTACCGCCTCAACGTGCTGCCCCTGCGCGTGCCGGCCCTGCGCGAGCGGCTGGATGATGTCGAGGCCCTGGCCGAGGCGCTGCTGGAGGACATCGTCCGCCGCGCCGGCATGGCCTCGCGCAGCCTGGCGCCCGATGCGCTGGAGCTGCTGATGCGCCAGGACTGGCCGGGCAATATCCGCGAGCTGCGCAATGTGCTGGAGCAGGCCTGCCTGATGGGGGACGAGATGCTGCTGCAGGCCGCGCAGCTGGCGCCCTATCTCAAGCATGCGGCCAGCGCGTCGCCCCGGCTGGGCGGCCCGGCGGCGGCCGACCGCCCGACGGCGCCGCTGGCCGAGCCGCAGCCGGACGATCCGCGCCTGCTGCGTCCGCTGGCCGAGCAGATCGCCGAGCTGGAGCGGGCCGCGCTGCGCGCCGCGCTGCGGGCGACGGGCGGCAACAAGCTGGCCGCGGCCAAGCTGCTGCGCATGTCCCGCGCCTCGCTGTACGACAAGCTGCCGCTGCTGGAGCAGGGCTGACGCGGCTCAGCGCGCCGGTCGCGACGCGGCGCGCTGAGCCCATTCCTCGCGGCTGATCTCGTAGCGGCGTACGTCCATGTCGTAGGCGCGGCTCAGGCCGAGGTCCCGCATGCCCAGGCGCGCCATCACGCGCCAGGAGTTCTCGTTGTCCGGGTGGCAGACGGACACCAGCCTGTCGATGGGCTGCGTGCGGAAGGCGAAGTCGCCCATGGCCTGCGCGGCCTCGCTGGCCAGCCCGCGCCCCCAGCGGTCCTGCCGCAGCCGCCAGCCGATCTCCAGCGGCTCCCCGGCGACATTCGCCAGGTGCTGGATGCAGCCGGCGCCGACGACCTCCTCGCTGTCCGCCTCGATGAAGGTCCACCAGCCGAAGCCGAGCGCGGCCCAGCGGGCCTGCACGCGCTGGATCATGGCGTCGGTCTCCTCCTGCGTCTCGGGGCGGCCGCTGAGGTAGCGCATCACCACGGGGTCGCTGTTGAGGCGGTTCAGGCCCAGGCGGTGGGCGGGCACCATGGGTTCCAGGCGCAGGCGGGGCGTCAGAAGTTGGGTCATGGAGGCACTCTAGCGATGCGAGCCGGGTCGGCCGAAAGACAGCGGCCGCTCAGGTCTGCGGCGGCCACAGGAGGTCCTGGGCGGCCCGGCCCAGCTCGGCCGGCCGGAAGTCGCTCAGGTTCCCCAGGGCGATGAGGGCCCGACCCTGCGCGGGATGGCGTTCGAACCGGGCTGAGAATCCCTCGCTCTGGCCCTCGTGCCAGCAGCGCAGGCGGCCGTCCGGGCCGCGCTGGAAGTTCCATCCGAGGCCGTAGGCCGGCCCCTGCCCGGTGTCGACACCCTCGGCCCACAGCTTCTCGAAGACGGGCCGCAAGGGCCTGAAGGCGCCCCAGCCGTGCAGGGCGCGCTCCCACTGGATCATGTCCTTGAGGCTCATCTCGAAGCCCCCGCAGCCGGCGGCCATCCAGCTGCGCGCGCCGGGCGGCTGCTCGGCGCTGAGATCGACGATGGCGCCCGCGCGGCGGGCGTGCGGCGCGGCCATGTCCGCGGCGCCGGGTTCGGGGCGCATCAGCCGGGCCGTCTTCATGCCCAGCGGCTCGAACAGGCGCTGCGCCAGCACCTGCTCGTAGGGCCGGCCGGCGATGCGGCCGAGGGCGCAGGCGAGCAGGTTGTAGCCGGCATTGCTGTAGAGGAAGCGCTGCCCCGGCGGGCTCAGCAGCGCCTGCCGCGTGACGATGGGCAGCCACTGCGCCTCGCCGAAATTGCGCGGCAGAAGCGCCAGCACCACGGGGTCGCTGAAGTCGACATCCCGGGGCACGCCGGCGGTGTGCTGCATCAGATGCCGCAGCGTGATGGCCTGCCAGCCGGCGGGCAGATCCTCGATGACCTCGGCCAGGCGCTGGTCCAGGCGGAGCTGGCCGTCCTCCACCATGAGCTGCGCGGCACAGCACAGCAGCGGCTTGGAGATCGAGCAGATGGCGAAGCGCGTGTCCAGGGTGACGGCCCGCTGCTGCCCGACGTCGCCGAAGCCGAGGCCGCGGGCGTAGACGGGCTCGCCGTCCTGCAGCAGCGCCAGGGCCAGGCCGGGCATCTGCTGGTCCCTCAGCCACTGGCGGGCGTAGCGGTCCACCCGGTCCTGCGCGGCGGCGCCGGGCGCCGGCGCTGTGCGAGCGTGGGCGCTGCCCAGCCCCAGGCTGCCGCCGAGCCCGATGGCCAGGCCCCGGCGCACCCCCTGGCGCAAGACCTGGCGCCGCCTGATGTCGATGCCCATCGCACATCCTCCCGGTTCGACGCCTGCTGTCTGCGCGGCAGACAGGCCAGGTGTCGTGCATGATTTTTGAACAGCACTGTCCGTCGATCGGACAGGGTCAGGTCTTGACGCGCCCGATGTCGGCCCGATGCCGGGCCCGACGGGGCGGTTGGCCCGGATGGTAGAGGGGGGCGGCGGGCGTGCCGCGGGGCCGCCGCTCGGGGTTTACGCGAGTTTGTGCGGGCTGCGGGGCCTTCGCAGGCCCAACGGGCACGGGCCTTGCACCATGATGGCCAGTCCCGGGCGCCGATCCCGGGTCGCATCACAACAGGAGACCTGTCATGCCCCTCATCCACCGTCGCGTGGCGAGCCTCGCCCTGCTGGGCGCCAGCGCGCTGCTGGCCCTGCCCCTGGCCGCGCAGGCCGCCGGCAACGAGATCCGCATCGCCCACGTCTACTCCAAGACTGGCCCGCTGGAGGCCTACGGCAAGCAGACGCAGACCGGCCTGATGATGGGCCTGGACTACGCCACCGGCGGCACCATGACCGTCAACGGCAAGAAGCTGGTGGTGATCGAGAAGGACGACCAGGGCAAGCCCGACGTGGGCAAGAGCCTGCTGGCCGCGGCCTATGGCGATGACAAGGCGGACATCGCGGTGGGCCCCTCGTCCAGCGGCGTCGCGTTGGCCCTGCTGCCCGTGGCCGAGGAGTACAAGAAGATCCTGCTGGTGGAGCCCGCGGTGGCCGACGCCATCACCGGCGAGAAGTGGAACAAGTACATCTTCCGCACCGGCCGCAACAGCTCGCAGGACGCCATCGCCAATGCCGTGGCCCTGGACAAGCCCGGCACCGTGATCGCCACGCTGGCCCAGGACTACGCCTTCGGCCGCGACGGCGTGAAGGCCTTCCGCGACGCGATCAAGAAGGCCAAGCTGGTCCACGAGGAGTACCTGCCGACCAACACGACGGACTTCACCGCCGGCGCCCAGCGCCTGATCGACAAGCTCAAGGACCAGCCGGGCCGCAAGGTGATCTTCATCATCTGGGCCGGCGGCGGCAACCCGTTCAAGATCGCCGACCTGGACCTGAAGCGCTACGGCATCGAGATCGCCACGGGCGGCAACATCCTGCCGGCGATGGTGGCCTACAAGCAGTTCCCGGGCATGGAGGGCGCGAGCTACTACTACTTCGGCATGCCCAAGAACCCGGTGAACGAATGGCTGGTGGCCAACCACTACAAGCAGTTCAAGACCCCGCCGGACTTCTTCACCGCAGGCGGCATGACGGCGGCCATCGCCCTCGTCGAGGCCCTGAAGAAGACGGGCGGCGAGACGGGCACGAACAAGCTGATCAAGGCCATGGAAGGCATGAGCTTCGAGACGCCCAAGGGCCGCATGAGCTTCCGCGCGGAAGACCACCAGGCGATGCAGTCCATGTACCACTTCAAGATCAAGGTGGACAAGGCGTTCGACTGGGGGGTGCCGGAGTTGGTGCGGGAGATCAAGCCGGAAGAGATGAACGTCCCCATCCGCAATAAACGCTGATTCGCTCGGCTACTGCGCTGCGCTCGGCTACTGCGCGAACGCTGGCCGTCGTTGCGGGTCCTCCCAAAGATCCTCACGACCCCCAAAAGGTCGCTCCGGTCTTTGGGTCCCCCCGCGCCTAGTCCAGCGTCCGCTCGCTACGCCTCGGGCTCTGGAAGCTCGTTGGGGTGCACATCAACGAATTTGGATTTCCTGTGCTTGAAACTCGGAACTTGACGATACGGTTCGGTGGGCATGTGGCCGTCGATCACGTCTCCTGCGCGTTCGCGCCAGGCTCGCTGACGGCCATCGTGGGCCCGAACGGGGCGGGCAAGACGACGTACTTCAACCTGATCTCGGGGCAGCTGCCGGCGAGCGAGGGTCAGGTCTTGCTGGATGGCGAGGACCTGAGTGCCCTCTCGGCGCCGCTGCGCACGCGCAAGGGGCTGGGGCGGGCGTTCCAGCTGACGCAGCTGTTCCCGCACCTGCCGGTGCTGGAGAACGTGCGGCTGGCGGTGCAGGCGCGGCAGGGGCTGGGGCTGAAGATGCTGTCGGTGTGGGTGAACCACAAGGCGCTGATCGAGGAATCGATGGCGCTGCTGGAACGGGTGCGGCTCGGCTCCAAGTCCCAGGCCCTGGCGGCCAGCCTGCCGCACGGGGACCAGCGCAAGCTCGAGGTGGCGGTGCTGATGGCGCTGCAGCCCAAGGTCTTCATGTTCGACGAGCCCACGGCGGGCATGAGTGTGGACGAGGTGCCGGTGGTGCTGGACCTGATCCGCGAGCTCAAGCGGGAAGGGCGGCACACCATCCTGCTGGTGGAGCACAAGATGGACGTGGTGCGCGAGCTGGCGGACCGGGTCATCGTGCTGCACCAGGGCGCGCTGGTGGCGGACGGTGCGCCCGCCGAGGTGATGGCGCTGCCAGTGGTGCAGGAGGCCTACCTGGGCGTCGCCGCGACAGGATCTGAGGAGGTGGCCGCATGACGCCGCTGCTGGAGTTGCGCAAGGTGCAGACGCACATCGGGGCGTATCACATCCTGCATGGCGTGGACCTCGTGGTGCCCGAGGGGGAGTTGACGCTGCTGCTGGGCCGCAACGGCGCCGGCAAGACCACGACGCTGCGCAGCATCATGGGCCTGTGGCAACCGAGCGGGGGTCAGGTCTTGCTGGCCGGTCAGCCCATCGGCGGCCCGGGCGCGCAGCTGGCCACGCCGGAGATCGCGCGGCAGAGCATCGCCTACGTGCCCGAGAACATGGGCATCTTCGGCGCGCTGAGCGTGGCGGAGAACCTGCTGCTCGCCGCCCGTGACGCCCGCCGGCTGGAGCAGCTGGACGACGCCCGCCTGGCCTGGCTCTTCGGCCTCTTCCCGGCACTGAAGAAGTTCTGGCACTACCCGGCGGGCAAGCTCTCGGGCGGGCAGAAGCAGATGCTGGCCATCGCCCGCGCGCTGATCGAGCCGCGGCGCCTGCTGCTGATCGACGAGCCCTCCAAGGGCCTGGCGCCGGCCATCGTCCAGAACCTGATCGAGTCCCTGCAGGAGCTCAAGCGCAGCCGCACGACGGTGCTGCTGGTGGAGCAGAACTTCCACATGGCCCGCCAGCTCGGCGACGGCGTGGCGGTGATGGACGACGGCCGCGTGGTGCACGCCGGCCGCATGGCCGACCTGGCCGCGGACGAGGCCCTGCAGCAGCGGCTGCTGGGGCTCTCGCTCGCGGCCCATCAATGAGGAGGGACGCATGAGCATCCCCATGTCTTCCCCGGCCTCGGCCGCGCCCGCGCGTGCCGCGGGGCTGCGCCTGAGGCTCGACTGGCAGCCGATCGCGCTGCTGCTGGGCCTCATGGCCCTCGCGCTGGCCCTCACCGGCAGCGCGTCCACCTGGGCCACGCTCACGATCGCCGGCCTGGCGATGGGCCTGATCATCTTCATCATCGCCTCGGGCCTGACGCTGGTCTTCGGCCTCATGGACGTGATGAACTTCGGCCACGGCGTGTTCATCGCGCTCGGGGCGTTCATGGCCACCACGGTGATGGGCGGCATGACGGCCTGGACGGGCGAGGGCAGCAGCCTGGCCGCCAACCTCGTCGCCGTGGCGCTCGCCAGCCTGGCGGGCATGGCCGTCGCGGGCGCGGTGGGCCTGCTGTTCGAGCGCGTGCTGGTGCGGCCGGTCTACGGCATGCACCTCAAGCAGATCCTCATCACGATGGGCGGCATGATCATCGGCGAGGAGTGCATCAAGCTGCTGTGGGGCGCGCAGCTGGTGCCGCTGCCGGTGCCGGAAGGGCTGCGCGGCTCGCTGCTGATGGGCGACGTCGCTGTCGAGAAGTTCCGCCTGCTGGCCGTGGTCGTCGGGCTGGCCGTGTTCGGGGGCCTGCTGTGGCTGCTCAACCGTACCAAGCTCGGCCTGCTGATCCGCGCCGGCGTGCAGGACCGCGAGATGGTGGAGAGCCTCGGCTACCGCATCCGCCGGCTGTTCGTGGCCGTGTTCGTCGCGGGCTCCGCACTGGCCGGCCTCGGCGGGGTGATGTGGGGGCTGTACCAGCAGGGGGTGACGCCGCAGATCGGGGCGCAGGTGAACACGCTGATCTTCATCGTCATCATCATCGGCGGCCTGGGCTCGACGCTCGGCTGCTTCGTGGGCGCGCTGGCCGTGGGGCTGATGGCCAACTACTGCGGCTTCCTCTTCCCCAAGGCGGCGCTGTTCTCGACCATCGGCCTGATGGTGGCGGTGCTGCTGTGGCGGCCGCAGGGGCTCTACCCCGTGGAGGCCCGCTGATGCTGCGCGCCGTGCTGTCTCACGACCTGCCGCGCAGCCGGCTGCTGGCGGCGCTGCTGCTGGCCTGCGTGCTGGGCCTGCTGCTGACGCCCTTCCTCTTCCCGGGGATCAAGGCGCTCAACGTGGCGGCCAAGATCCTCGTGTTCATCGTGCTCGTGGCGAGCTACGACCTGCTGCTGGGCTACACCGGCATCGTGAGCTTCGCGCACACGATGTTCTTCGGCATCGGAGCCTACGGCGTGGCCATTGCCAGCAATCAGATGGGCGCAGGCTGGCCGGCGCTGGCCGTCGGCACCGGCGCCGCGCTGGGCGTGAGCCTGCTGCTGTCCCTGCTGATCGGGCTGTTCTCGCTGCGGGTCAAGGCCATCTTCTTCGCCATGATCACGCTGGCCGTCGCCTCGGCCTTCCTCGGGCTCGCGTCGCAGCTGTCCGAGTTCACCGGCGGCGAGGACGGCCTGAGCTTCCAGGTGCCCGAGCTGCTGCAGCCCGGCACGGAGTTCCTCGAGGAGCCCTTCCTCGGCGCCAGCATCGACGGGCGCTTTGCGGCCTACTACCTGCTGTGCGCCTGCACGGTCCTGCTCACGCTGCTGATGCTGCGCATCGTGAACTCGCCCTTCGGTCGCGTGCTGCAGGCCATCCGCGAGAACGATTTCCGGGCCGAGGCCATCGGCTACCGCACGGTGGTCTACCGCGTGCTGGCCACGGTGCTGGCCGCGCTCTTCGCGACGCTGGCTGGCGCCATGCTGGCCGTCTGGCTGCGCTACAACGGGCCGGACACCTCGCTATCGCTGGAGCTGATGCTGGACGTGCTGCTGATCTGCGTGATCGGCGGCATGGGCAGTCTCTACGGCGCCATCGTGGGCAGCGTGCTGTTCATGGCAGCCCAGGCCTATCTGCAGGACCTGATGCGCCTCGGCGCCGCGGCGGTGGAGGGCGTGCCCGTGCTGGCGCAGCTGGTCTCGCCGGACCGCTGGCTGCTGTGGCTCGGCCTGCTCTTCGTGCTGGCGGTCTATCACTTCCCGGCGGGCATCGTCGGCGGCCTGCGGCTGCGGGCGGCCCGGCAGGCCCTCGCGGCCCTCGACAAGGAGCGGACATGAGCTTCACTTCGCACTACTTGGCGTGTGCGGGCCGCGAGATCCACTACACCGACTGGGGGCCGGCGGACGGACCGGTGGTCATCGCCTGGCACGGCCTGGCCCGCACCGGGCGTGACATGGACGCGCTGGCCGCCTTCCTCAGCCCGCGCTACCGCGTGATCTGCCCGGACACGATCGGCCGCGGCCTCTCGCAGTGGAGCCCCGAGCCGGACCGCGAGTACTGCCTGGACTTCTATGTGCAGATCGCCACGGCGCTGGTGGACCAGCTGGGGCTCGAGCGCTTCCACTGGGTCGGCACGTCGATGGGCGGAGCGATCGGGACCGTCGCGGCGGCGACGACGCTGCGCGGCCGCATCGAGCGCCTGGTGCTGAACGACAACGGCCCCTCGCTCGCGGCGCCGGCCATCGCGCGCATCCGCGCCTATGCCGGCAACCCGCAGGCCTTCGACACCGTGACCGAGCTGGAGCAGTACTTCCGGCAGGTCTACCGGCCCTACGGCTGGCTCAGCGACGCCCAGTGGCGCCTGCTGACCGAGACCTCTCTGCGCCGCCTGCCCGACGGCCGCGTGACGCCGCACTACGACCCGGCGATGGTGCGGCAGTTCGTCAACCGGCCCGACGACTACGAGCGCTGGACCGAATGGGACAGCCTCAGCCTGCCCGTGCTGTGCCTGCGTGGCGAGGACTCCGACCTGCTGCTGGTCGAGACGGCCGAGGCCATGCGCGTGCGCGGGCCCTGCGCGGCCGTCGCGACGATCCCCGGCTGCGGCCATGCGCCCGCCCTCAATGTGCCGGCGCAGCTGGAGCTGGTGCGGCGCTTCATCGAGGGCGGCTGATGGCAGGGATGCCCTGGCGGCAGAGGTGGCGAATGAAGGGCGGGGTCAGGTCTTGCCGCCCGGCATCGGCGCCTCGCAGCGGGCGACGGCCTTGGGCAGCTTCGGGCTGAAGTCCGTCTCCCAGCATTCGTCGAAGACGGAGCAGTAGCAGGCCTCGGCCTGGACCTGGTGCAGCCGTGCGTCCAGGCGGCCATAGAGCTGCTGGTTCTCGGTCTCGCGCATGTGCTCGCGCGTGGCCTCGAACATGGAGCGCTGGTGCCCCGCGGCCAGCACATGGCCCTGGATCGTGCTGCGGATGAAGGGGAAGTCCTGGCCCGACAGCACGGTCTCGCCGGGCGCCTTGGCGGCCAGGGCGGGCAGGTCCCGGACGTCCTCCAGCGGCTGGTCCTTGAGCCGCAGTTTCAGCGAGACGATGCGCGCCGGGCCCGTGCCGACGTTCTCGACCCAGATGCGCAGGCGCGCCTTGCCCTCGGGGCTCACATTGCCCGTGTAGAACTGCAGGATGGGGGTGGAGCCGGCCCGCACCAGGCGGGCGTTCTGGTCGACCAGCGCTTGCATGGTGGCGCTGGTCTTGAGGGCGGACACCAGGGCGGCGCCGGCGCTCAGCACCATGCTCATGGCCACGGCCACGTGGAACCAGCGCGGCGCCTTGTCCTCGCCCGCGGGCTTGCTCAGTTTGGGAATCTCGATCACGGCCTCTCTCCTTGGCCGCGGATTATGGCGAGGCCGCCGGGTGTCTGGAGTGCGCTGGCGGACGGGCGATGCGATCTGCGTCGCCGGCCGGCCTCAATGCGCCGTGCCGCGGCCGAGCCAGTGGTCCAGGCGGCGGCGCAGGGCCGCGAAGTCGAGGGGCTTGGTGAGGTGCTCGTCCATGCCGGCCGCGAGGCTGGCCTTCACGTCGCTCTCGAGGGCGTGGGCGGTGAGGGCGAGGATGGGGAAGTGCGGCAGCTGCGCACGGGCCTGCAGCTCGCGCAGGCGGCGGGCGCATTCGAGGCCGTCCATGCCGGGCATCTGGATGTCCATCAGCACGAGGTCCGGGGCGGCCTGCATGCAGGCGTCCACGGCTTCGAGGCCGTTGCTGGCCAGACGGCTGCGCAGGCCCATGAGGGACAGGAACTCCAGCGCCACGACCTGGTTGACGGGGTTGTCCTCGACGAGCAGCACCTGCGTGCGGATCGCCGCGCTGCCAGGGCTGATGCCCGAGGAACTACCGTCCGTGCCTGCTGTCGTCATGAACTGCCCACCTGCTCGTTGGCCCATTTCCATTCGCCGCGCGCCGTCTCTGCGAAGCGCCAGCCCGGGGCTGGCGATCCGTGTGCCGTCCAGCGCGGCGGCACCTCCCTGAGGACGGGACAGACATCCCCGGCCAGCAGGCGAACAGGCCTAGGGTTATCCCTTGTACTTGATTTACGGCTCGTTCGGGGCGTGATGTTGCACCCGGAACGGCGAAGGCGCAATGCCCCCTGAGTGCCGTTTACGCGGCAGAAGCGGGGCGTCCGGGGGCCAGGTCTTGATACAGGGCAAGCGGCGGGGCTGCGAGGGTACCGGAGGTGCCGTCAGGGCCATCGCCGCTCCTGACAGATTCGTGTCATCACGCTCCCTAGAATGACCGCCTCTTTCAGCCAGAGACCCCCACGATGTCCGACGGTCATATCAAGATTCGCGGTGCCCGCCAGCACAACCTCAAGAACCTGGACCTGGACATCGCCACCCATGAGCTGACGGTGGTGACGGGGCCCAGCGGCTCCGGCAAATCGAGCCTGGTCTTCGACACGCTCTATGCCGAAGGCCAGCGCCGCTATGTGGAAACGTTTTCAGCCTACGCCCGGCAGTTCCTGGACCGCATGGACCGGCCCGCCGTGGACAAGGTGGAGGGCGTGCCGCCCGCCATCGCCATCGACCAGACCAACCCGGTGCGCACCTCGCGCTCCACGGTCGGCACGATGACGGAGCTGAACGACCACCTGAAGCTGCTGTTCGCACGCGCCGCCCAGCTCTACGACCGCCAGACGGCCCAGCCGGTGCGGCACGACACGGCACAGACGATCTTCGCCGAGCTCAAGGCCCGGACGCTTGCAGATGATCCGCGACTGGTGCTGACCTTCCCCGTCGAGCTGCCCGCCAACACCAGCGCCGAGCAGGTGCAGCAGTGGCTGGCGGCGAGCGGCTTCACGCGGATCCAGGGGGAACGCGAGTCGGGCGATCGCAAGATTCTTGACGTGGTGGCCGACCGCTTCCGCATGCAGGGCGTCGACACCCAGCGCGCCATGGAGGCCATCGAGCTGGCCCTCAAGCGCGGCAGCGGCCGCCTGAGCGTGTACGCGGGCGGCAGCGACGAGCAGGCGCCCGAGCTCTGGCGCTACTCCACGGGCCTGCACTGCCCGGACAGCGACCTGCGCTACCAGGACCCGCAGCCGGCGCTCTTCTCCTTCAACTCGGCCATGGGCGCCTGCGAGACCTGCCGCGGCTTCGGCCGCGTGATCGGCGTGGACCTCGGCCTCGTCATCCCCGACGAGAAGAAGACCCTGCGCGCCGGCGCCATCAAGCCGCTGCAGACGCCCGCCTGGGCCGAGTGCCAGGACGACCTCATGCGCCATGCGGGCGACGCCGGCATCCCGCGGGACACCGCCTGGAGCCAGCTGACGGCGGCCCAGAAGGACTGGGTGATCAACGGCTCGCCGAACTGGAACGGCAAGTGGAACCAGCAGTGGTACGGCGTGCACCGCTTCTTCGAGTACCTCGAGAGCAAGGCCTACAAGATGCACATCCGCGTGCTCTTGTCCAAGTACCGCAGCTACACCGAATGCCCGGACTGCCGCGGCGCGCGCCTCAAGACCGAGGCCCTGCTGTGGCGCGTGGGCTCGGCCGCGCTGGCCGACGCCGCGCTGCCCCGTGAGCAGCGCTTCCTGCCCAGCGGCGTGGCCTGGCGCCGCGATCAGCTGGAGGCCCTGCCGGGCCTGCACCTGCATGACCTCATGCAGCTGCCCATGCACCGCCTGCGCCGCTTCATGGACGAGCTGCAGCTACCCTCCACGATGCTGGACGAGGCGCTGAAGCTGCTGCTGGAGGAGATCCGCAACCGCCTCAAATACCTCTGCGACGTCGGTCTGGGCTACCTCACGCTCGACCGCCAGAGCCGCACGCTCTCGGGCGGCGAGGTGCAGCGCATCAACCTCACCACGGCCCTGGGCACCTCGCTGGTGAACACGCTGTTCGTGCTGGACGAGCCCAGCATCGGCCTGCACCCGCGGGACATGAACCGCATCGTGCAGGCCATGCACCGCCTGCGCGACGCGGGCAACACGCTGGTCGTCGTCGAGCACGACCCCGCCGTGATGCTGGCCGCCGACCGCCTCATCGACATGGGCCCCGGCCCGGGCGAGAAGGGCGGCAGCATCGTCTTCGACGGCACGCCGGAGTCCATCCGCTCGGCCGACACGCTCACCGGCGCCTACCTCGGCGCGCGCAAGCAGGTGGGCATGGGGCTGAAGCGCCTCGTGGACGCCTCGACGCCGCGCCTCATCCTCGAAGGCGCGCGCGAACACAACCTGAAGAACGTCAGCGTGGAGTTCCCGCTGCAGCGCATGGTCGTCGTCACCGGCGTCTCGGGCTCGGGCAAGAGCACGCTGATGCAGGACGTGCTCTACCCCGCGCTCGCCCGCCACTACGGCCGGGCCACCGAGGCCCCGGGCGCGCACGACCGCCTGCTGGGGGCCGACTGGCTCGCCGATGCCGTCTTCGTGGACCAGTCCCCCATCGGCAAGACGGCGCGCTCGAACCCGGCCAGCTATGTCGGCGCCTTCGACGAGATCCGCAAGCTCTTCGCCGCCACGCCGCTCGCGCAGGAGCGCAGCTACACCGCTGGCATGTTCAGCTTCAACGCGGGCGACGGCCGCTGCCCCACCTGCGGCGGCTCGGGCTTCGAGCACGTCGAGATGCAGTTCCTCTCCGATGTGTACCTGCGCTGCCCCGACTGCGACGGCCGCCGCTTCCGCGCCGAGATCCTCGACGTCAAGGTGATCCGGGACGAGCGCGAGTTCTCCGTCTCCGAGGTGCTGGAGCTGACCGTCAGCGAGGCCGTGCACCTGTTCCGCTACGACCGCGAGGTGCTCGTCAAGCTGCAGCCCATCCTCGACGTGGGCCTGGAATACGTGCGCCTGGGCCAGCCCGTGCCGACTCTGTCCGGCGGCGAGGCCCAGCGGCTGAAGCTCGCCGGCTTCCTCGCCGAGGCCGCCAGCAGCGCCAGCAAGAGCCGCCAGGCCGTCGCGAAGAAGGGCACGCTCTTCCTCTTCGACGAGCCCACGACCGGCCTGCACTTCGACGACATCGCCAAGCTCATGCGCGCGATGCGCAAGCTGCTGAGCGCCGGGCATTCGCTGATCCTCATCGAGCACAACCTCGATGTCATCCGCGCGGCGGACTGGCTGATCGACCTCGGCCCCGAGGGCGGCGAGGACGGCGGCCTCATCGTCTGCCAGGGCACGCCCGAGGAGGTGCGCGAGCACCCCACCTCGCACACGGCCGAGGCCCTGCGCGAGTACGCCCTGCACATGGACCGCCCGGCGGCCCAGGTGGAGGAGGGGCGCCCGCTGCAGAGCCTCGTGCGTGCGCGCCGCGCGCAGGCCGAGGAGGCCATCCGCATCGTCAATGCGCGCGAGCACAACCTGAAGTCGGTGGACGTCGCCATCCCGCGCGGCAAGTTCAACGTGATCACCGGCGTCTCGGGCTCGGGCAAGTCCACGCTCGCCTTCGACATCCTCTTCAACGAGGGCCAGCGCCGCTACCTCGAATCGCTCAATGCCTATGCGCGCTCCATCGTGCAGCCGGCCGGGCGGCCGGAGGTCGACGCGGTGTGGGGCATCCCGCCTACCGTCGCCATCGAGCAGCGCCTCTCACGCGGCGGCCGCAAGAGCACGGTGGCCACCACCACCGAGGTCTGGCACTTCCTGCGCCTGCTCTACGTGAAGCTCGGCGTGCAGCACTGCCGCCACGACGGCACGCCGGTGAAGCCGCAGAGCGTCGAGTCCATCCTTGCGCAGCTGATGCGGGACTACCGCGGCCAGCACATCGGCCTGCTGGCCCCGCTGGTGATGAACCGCAAGGGCCTCTACACCGACCTCGCCAAGTGGGCCAAGGGCCGCGGTCACAGCCATCTGCGCGTGGACGGCGAGTTCCTGCCCGTGGCGCCCTGGCCCAAGCTGGACCGCTTCAAGGAGCACACGCTGGAGCTGCCGGTGGGAGATCTCGTCGTGTCGCCCGAGAAGGAAGGCGAGCTGCGCGAGTTGCTGCTCAAGGCCCTGGATCACGGCAAGGGCGTGCTGCATGTGCTGAGCCCGCTGGACGGCCTGCAGACGGCGCTGAAGAGCGGCGCCTCGACGGCCGGGCTCGGCGCCGTGCGCGTGTTTTCCACCAAGCGCGCCTGCCCCACCTGCGGCGAGAGCTACCCCGAGCTCGATCCGCGCCTGTTCAGCTACAACTCCAAGCACGGCTGGTGCCACAGCTGCGTGGGTACGGGCCTGGCGCTCAGCAAGGAGCAGCGCAAGCTCCTCGACGACTCGCAGCAGGACAAGGACAACCGCGGTCGCGAGCAGAGCTTCAACGCCGAGGTCGAGGTCGAGGGCCTGGCCGATGCGGCCTGCCCCGAATGCCACGGCGCGCGCCTGAACCCGACCGCGCGGGCCGTCACCTTCGAGGGCGAGGGCATCGCGGCGGTGGCCGGCTGGAGCGTCAGCGAGGCGCGCGAGTGGGTGTCAGGTCTTGCCCTGCGCGGGCGGGACGCCGAGATCGCCCGCGACGTCGTGAGCGAGATCCAGGGCCGCCTGGAGTTCCTGGAGCAGGTCGGCCTCGGCTACCTCACCCTGGACCGCGCGGCGCCGACGCTCTCGGGCGGCGAGGCGCAGCGCATCCGCCTCGCGGCGCAGCTGGGCAGCCATTTGCAGGGCGTCTGCTACGTGCTGGACGAACCCACCATCGGCCTGCACCCGCGGGACAACCAGATCCTGCTCGATGCCCTGGCCACGCTGGGGGACAAGGGCAACACGCTGGTGGTCGTCGAGCATGACGAGGACACCATCCGCCGCGCCGACCACATCATCGACATCGGCCCGGGCGCCGGCAAGCGCGGCGGGCGCGTCATCGCCCAGGGCACGGCGGCGGAGCTGGCGGCGCATGCCGATTCGCTCACCGGCCGCTTCCTGGCTCAGCCCCTGCGCCACCCGCTGCAGGGCCGCCGGCCCTGGACCGGCGAGGGTCCGAAGCTCGGCGTGCACGGCGCGACGCTGCACAACCTGCAGGGCGTGACGGTGGACGTGCCGCTGCAGCGCCTGGTCGCGGTGACGGGCGTCTCGGGCTCGGGCAAGTCCACGCTGGCGCGCGACGTCCTGCTGGCCAACATGGCGATGGCCGTGCCGCTGCGCAAGGCGCCTTCGCGCTGGATCGGCTGCGAGTCCGTCACGGGCCATGAGCAGGTGGACCGCGTGCTGGAGGTCGACCAGACCCCCATCGGCAAGACCCCGCGCTCCTGCCCGGCCACCTACATCGGCTTCTGGGACGCCATCCGCAAGCTCTTCGCCGAGACGCTGGAGGCCAAGGCGCGCGGCTATGCCGCCGGCCGCTTCAGCTTCAACACGGGCGAGGGCCGCTGCCCCGGCTGCGAGGGCCAGGGCATGAAGACCATCGAGATGAGCTTCCTGCCCGACGTGAAGGTGCTGTGCGACCAGTGCCATGGCCAGCGCTTCAATCCCGAAACGCTGGGCGTGAGCTGGCGCGGCAAGAGCATCGGCGACGTGCTGGCCATGGAGGTGGACGAGGCGGTCGAGTTCTTCGCGGCCATGCCGTCCATCGCCCACCCGCTCAAGCTGCTCCAGGACGTGGGCCTGGGCTACCTCACGCTGGGGCAGCCGAGCCCCACGCTCTCCGGTGGCGAGGCGCAGCGCATCAAGCTGGTCAGCGAGCTGGTCAAGGTGCGGGACGACGTCACGCGCCGCGGGCAGAAGTCGCCGCACACGCTCTATGTGCTGGACGAGCCCACCGTGGGCCTGCACATGGCGGATGTCGAGAAGCTGATCCGCGTGCTGCACCGGCTGGTCGAGGGTGGGCATTCGGTGGTGGTGATCGAGCACGACCTCGACGTGATCGCGGAGGCCGACTGGATCCTGGACCTGGGCCCCGAGGGCGGTACGGGCGGCGGGCGCGTCGTGGTGGCGGGCACGCCGGAGGCCGTGGTGGCCAGCGGCAGCCACACCGGCCGCGCGCTGGCGCCGGTGCTCCATCGTGGCTGAGGCGGGCCTGGATCCGGCCCTGCTGCAGCATGCCGCCGAGCTCGTCGAGCAGGCGGACCTGATCGTCGTCGCTGCCGGCGCCGGCATGGGCGTGGATTCGGGCCTGCCCGACTTCCGCGGCCGCGAGGGCTTCTGGCAGGCCTATCCGGCACTCGCGCGCAGCGGCATCGACTTCTACGCCGCGGCCAACCCCGCGCGCTTCGCCGAGGCCCCGCGCCAGGCCTGGGGCTTCTATGGCCACCGGCTGGCGCTGTACCGCCGCACCGTGCCGCACGAGGGGTTCGCGATCCTGCAGCGCTGGATGGCGCGCGCGGACCTCGGGGGCGTGGTCTACACGAGCAATGTGGATGGGCAGTTCCAGCGCGCGGGCGTCGACGAGGCGCTGGTCTGGGAATGCCATGGCTCGCTGCGCCACCTGCAGTGCAGCCATGCCTGCACGGACGAAGTCTGGCTGGCCGATGCCTTCGAGCCCGACGTCGACGAGGACCGCTGCGAGCTGCGCAACGCCTGGCCCCTGTGCCCGCACTGCGGCGCCCTGGCGCGGCCCAATGTGCTCATGTTCGGCGACGACGCCTGGGTCGATGCCCGCGAGCGTGCGCAGGCCCACCGCGTGGCGCCGCGCCTGGCTGCCGCGCGACGGCCGCTGGTCATCGAGCTCGGAGCGGGCACGGCGGTGCCCTCGGTCCGGATGTTCAGCCAGCACGTGCTGCAGCGGCTGCATGGCCGGCTGCTGCGCATCAATCCGCGTGAGTCCCGGGTGCCGGGGCAGCTCGATGTGGGACTGGACTGCGGCGCACTGGCGGGACTGCGCGCGGTGAACGCCCTCGTGACGGACGCCTGACCCGTCCGCTCGGAACCGACCCGTGCGTCAACGAGGCACCTGACATGATCGCGCCCCAACGGCTGCCGAAGTGCCGTGCATTCAACCGCGATTGCGCGAGAGCGCATCGCGCCCCAACGGGTGCCGCTGATCCGGCTCCGCCGGTCAGCCGGCGCCGCCCCCCCTGGGGGGGCTGGCGAAGCCAGCAGGGGGGGGCTACTTTTTCGGCTTTTCGAATTTTTTGGGCCGGTAGACATTGCCTTCCCAGAGCCCGTCGTCATTGGCGGCGCGCTTGGCGCGCTGGATGGCGCCGAGGGCTTCCTCGCGGGCAAGGCGGCGGCGCTCGCGGGAATTGAAGCGCCACAGCAGATGGCGCTGCAGCCAGCGCCAGGTGGCGCGCGGCCCGCGCTCCAGGGCCTGCCGCTGACGCGGGCCGAGCATCATGTGCACGGCGATCCACAGGACGCAGAGCAGGCCGAGCGCAGCGATGATTTTCTGGAGCATGACAGCCACGGGGGCCCCTTGTTGCCTGGCGCAAGGGCTGACCCCGCGCTCCGGTGAATCGATGGTAGCGCAGCACTTGCGGCCGTGGCTTCGAACAAAACCCGTATTTCCGCGCATTCCAGGGCGTTTGCGTGGCGTTTGCCGTGCGTTTGGCGCCCGCGTCCCTCGTGCTTGAGGGGCCGGATTCCGCCGTCCAGCGCAAAGCAGGGCCCCGGGGGGCCGCAAGTCTGGAGGCTGTTCCTAGAATCCCGCCCGCCTGGCGCACCCGCCGGAGCCCGTTGAGGAGATCCCCTTGAAAGCCTGGAAACCCGCTTCTGTCGCCTGCGCCCTCGTGCTGGCCCTCAGTGCCGCGACGAGCCTGCAGACGCAGGCCGCCCCTGCCACCCCGAACGTCGCCGCTCCGTCGCTGAGCCTCGAGAGCCTGTTCCGCACCCAGCCCTACCGGGGCGAGGCGGCGCGCGATCCGCAGTTCAGCCACAGCGGCCGCTACCTGGCCTACCTCTGGAATCCGTTCGGCGAGCCGGGCACGGATCTCTACATCCATGACACCCAGACCGGCAAGACGCTGCGCCTGACCTCGCCGGCCGCCATGGCCGCCTTCGATGCGCCGGAAGACCTGGCCCGCTTCGCCCGCAAGGCCCAGCAGCGCCAGACCGAGTGGGCCGAGCGCCAGCAGCGCGAGGAGCTGCAGCAGGCCTATCTGCGCGGCGAGAACGTCGACCTGGGCCAGTTCGAGGCCCGCGCGATCGAGCGGCTGAAGAAGGAGCTCGCCGAGAAGAAGGCGAAGGACGACGCCGAGAAGGCCGCCGACAAGGCCGAGGCGGAAGCCGAGAAGAAGGCCGCCGAGGCCCTCGCGGCCCGGCGTGCCGGCAAGCCGGTGGCCGAGGCCGCGGCGCCCGCCGCCAGTGCCGCCAGCGCAGCGGCTGCGACGGCCAAGGCGGAGAAGCCCGCTGACAAGCCGGCCGACAAGGAGAAGGAGCTCTGGGAGCTCCGCGACGAGCTGAAGAAGAAGGAAGCCCGCAACAAGCTCAAGCCGGGTGACCTCTATCCCGGCGTGAGCCAGGTCGTGTGGGCCAACCAGCGCGACGAGCTGATCTTCCAGTACCGCGGCGGCCTCTACCGCTGGCAGGCGGCCGACGGCAAGATCCAGCCGCTGCTGAGCACGCAGCGCAACCTGCGCGCAGTGGCCTTCACGCCGGACGACCAGGGCTTCATCTACCAGGACGACACCCGCGTGCTGCGCAGCCGCTTCAATGCCGCCGGCGTGCAGGTGCTCAACCGCGAGCTGATCCATGACGACGACGCCGAGCGCAAGTACCGCATCAGCAGCACCCGCCTGAGCGAGAACGGCCGCTGGATGTCCCTGCTGGCCCAGGCGCCGCTGACCGCCGCCGACGGCAAGGGCCCGGCGCCCAAGCCCGGCCGCATGGTCGAGATCATGGACTACAACACCCGCTTCGCCACCGCCAAGAAGGTCGAGCGCGAGGTCTCGGACGACAAGCGCATGGAGCAGCCGCTCGCGCTGTACATCCGCAAGGTCGCGGCCGAAGGTGCCGCACCCACGGCCCAGCCGCAGCCGGTGTTCACGAACAAGGGCGGCGACGTCTGGTTCGAGATGAGCCCCGTGGCCTGGGCCCGTGACGGCAGCCACTACGCCTTCGTGACCTTCGAGCGCGAGAAGGAACTGCTGCGCGTCTACCTGGGCAAGGCCGACGAGAACGCCAAGCCCGAGATGATCCTCGAGCGCCGCGGCGACGTGCACCACGAGCTGGTCAACGTCATGGAGCCCGAGTTCACGCCGGACGGCAAGACGCTGGTGCTCCTGCTGGCCGATCACGACTGGCGCCAGCCCTACGCCTACGACCTCGCCAGCAAGCGCCTCAAGCGCCTGGTGGAGGGTGAGTTCGAGGCGCACCGCGTCCTCGGCTTCACGCCGGACAGCCAGCAGATGTTCGTGGTCAGCAACAAGGGCGACTACGCCGCCATGAACGTGTGGCGCGTCGACATGGCCAGCGGCCGCATGCAGGCCCTGGGCCAGTCGCCCGACTACCACCGCAACGCCGCCGTCTCCTACGACGGCCGCTGGGTGGCGGCCAACGCCGGCCACTGGTCGCAGCGTCCGGAGCTCAAGCTGCTCGCCGGCACCGGCGAGGCCAAGGCGCCCAAGGTGCTGACGCAAAGCAATGATCCGGCCTTCGACGCCGTCCATCCGCTGCGCCCCGAGCGATTCAGCTTCAAGAACCGCCACGGCGACACGCTCAACGCCTATGTCTTCAAACCCAAGGGCTGGCAGGCCAGCGACCGTCGCCCCGCGGTGGTGTACGTCTACGGCGGCCCGCTGAACGACCGCCACACGATCGAGACCGACAGCTTCCAGCCCACCGGCTACCTGTTCGGCATGTACATGGCGGCCAAGCACGGCTACGTGACCGTCGCCATCGACACCCGCGGCCATTCCAACTACGGCCGTCGCTTCGCCGATGCCAACTTCGAGCAGGTCGGCCTGCCGCAGACCGAGGACCTGCTGGACCTCGTCGGGCACATGAAGGCGAACTTCGGCGTGGACGGCCAGCGCATCGGCCTCAACGGCTGGAGCTTCGGCGGCTTCCAGACGCAGTACACGATGTACACGCAGCCCGACGTCTTCGCGGCCGGCATCGCCGGGGCGGGCCCGACGGAATGGGAGAACTACAACAGCTGGTACAGCGGCCGCACCATCGGCAAGGTGGACCGCAGCAAGCCGGTCCTGCGCAAGTACTCGCTGCTGCCCATGGCCCGTGGCCTGCGCAAGCCGCTGATGCTGGTGCACGGCATGATGGACCCGAACGTGCTCTACCAGGACACGGTCAACGTCTACCGCGCGCTGCTGGACTCCGGCAAGGAGTCGCTGGTCGAGCTCTTCCTCGATCCGGACGGCGAGCACGGCATGGGCGGTGTGGTGAAGACTGCCGGCTGGCATCGCAAGTACGAGGCCTTCTGGCTGCAGCATCTGGGCCGCGCACAGTAAGCGGCTCCGGCCATGAAAAAGGCGACCCGCGGGTCGCCTTTTTTGTGGCCGCAAGGGCGTGTCAGCCGTGGCCGGCCAGCGCCAGCACGGCGTCCGGGATCTCGCGGCTCAGGGCGTCCTTGAGCTGGGGGTTCGCCAGCTGTGCCAGGTCTTGCGGGTCCTGCTGGCTCTCGTCGCCGCCCAGCAGTGCGATCGGCGAGAGCAGGGCGCCCTGCGTCTCGTCCTCGAAGCGCGTGGCCCATTCGTCGGCGGCGAGGTCGACGCCCAGCATGAAGCCGATGCACCAGTCCTCGGCGTCGGTCAGCTCGGTGCCGTCGTCGTCCACGGCGATGCTGAAGATCGGCTCCCAGGCGTCGGGCCGCTCCTTGAGCTGCACGGCGATGCTGTGCACGTGGCGCAGCACCAGCATCATCACGCGCTTCTTCTGCTTGCCGCTGACGAAGGGCGCGACGCCATCGGCGCCGTCGCCGCCCCAGACCTCGGGCAGCCAGGCCGCGCCGGGCAGCGAGGCCAGCGGCTGCGGGCTCAGCAGCAGGGCGGTCAGGTAGCCGTCCAGCGCCTCGATGTTCATGGCAGCGTCGCTGGGCAGCTTGCTCAGCATGTCATCGAGCGCCGACAGCTCCTCGTCGCGAAGCGGCAGGTAGTCGGAGGCGGGGTTGTAGCTGGGATATTCCATGGTGTGTCTTCTGTCTGGGCTCAGCCGTGGCGGCCGTGGCGGCTCTTGGGTTTCTTGGTGTCCAGCTCGGCGATCTGCGCCTTCAGCAGCGACATCAGCACGCGGGCATTGGCCTCGGTCATGCTCAGGATGGAGCTGGGCTCGAGGCCTTCGACATTGGCCTTGGGCGCAACCAATGCATCGATCTTGAGCATGATCAGGCCGTGCGCATTGCCGGCGGCCTTGAGCTTCTGGACTTCGATGGTGTGTGTCTTCATGCCTTGATTGTCCCTCGTCGAAGGGCCGATGGCCTTGCGGTGGCTGCTAGGCTTGCGAAATGACGCATCCAGACCCGGCCATCGGCATGGCGCCCCTGAGCGGCTGGCGGGCCCGCTGCTACACCATCATCTTCGAGGCGGACACGCGCGCCGGCAAGGCCTTCGACGTGGCCTTGCTGGTGGCCGTGCTGCTCAGCGTGGCCCTGGTGATCGCCGAGAGCGTGGCCGACTGGCGCCTGCGCCACGACCGCGCCTTCGATGTCGCGGAGTACTTCTTCACGGCGCTCTTCACCGTCGAGTACGTGCTGCGCGTGGCCTGCGTGCCACGGCCCTGGCGCTATGTGCGCAGCTTCTACGGCCTCGTGGACCTGCTCGCCGTGCTGCCCACCTACCTGGCGCTGTTCATGCCGGAGGCCTACGCCCTCGTGGACGTGCGCATCCTGCGGCTGCTGCGGATCTTCCGTGTCTTCAAGCTCGGAGCCTATCTGCACGAGTTCCGCAGCCTGGGCAGCGCGCTGCAGGCGAGCGCGCGCAAGATCTTCGTGTTCCTCTCGGTCGTGCTGATGGCCGTGCTGATCATGGGCACGGTCATGTACGTGGTCGAGGGGCCGGCGAACGGCTTCGTCAACATCCCGACGGCCATGTACTGGGCCGTGACGACGATGACGACGGTCGGCTTCGGGGACATCACGCCCAAGACGGACCTCGGCCGGCTCATCGCCTCGGCCATGATGCTGCTGGGCTGGGGCGTGCTGGCGGTGCCCACGGGCATCGTGACGGCCGAGATGACGGCCCAGCGGCGCAGCAGCACGCCCACGACGCGCAGCTGCCCCCACTGCCTCAGCGAAGGGCACCTGCCCGAGGCGCGCTTCTGCCGCGATTGCGGCGAGCGGCTCCCGCCCTATCAGCGCGACGCGATCTGATCAGCGCTTGCGCAGTTTGGCAACGCCTTCCACGACGGCCAGCACCACGGCACCGCAGACGATGCCCACGAGCATCTCGCCCAGCGTCGAGACCACCCAGGGCAGGGCGGGCACGGCCGGCAGCGCTTGCGCGAAGTGCTCGATGGCGTGGTGCACCGGCGGCAGGCCGTGCACGAGGATGCCACCGCCCACCATGAACATCGCGGCGGTGCCGACGACGGCCAGCGTCTTCATCAGGCGCGGCGCGGCGGCGAGCAGCACGCCGCCCAGCTTCTGCTGCCAGGCGGCCGGCTTGCGGCTCAGGAAGAGGCCGAGGTCGTCCAGCTTCACGATGGCGCCGACCAGGCCGTAGACGCCCACGGTCATCAGCACCGCGATGCCGCTGAGCACCAGCAGCTGCGTGGTGAGCGGGGAGGACGCGACCAGGCCCAGCGTGATCGTGATGATCTCGGCCGAGAGGATGAAGTCGGTGCGGATGGCGCCCTTGATCTTGTCCTGCTCGAAGGCCACGAGGTCCACCGAGGGGTCGGCCAGGGCCTGGAGCTCCTGGCCATGCTCGGCGTCATCCTCGGCGCCATGCAGGAACTTGTGGGCGAGCTTCTCCACGCCCTCGAAGCAGAGGTAGGCACCGCCCAGCATCAGCAGGGGCAGCACGGCCCAGGGCGCGAAGGCGCTGATCGCCAGTGCTGCGGGCACGAGGATGGCCTTGTTGCGCAGCGAGCCCTTGGCCACGGCCCACACCACTGGCAGCTCGCGCTCGGCCCGGATGCCGCTCACCTGCTGGGCATTGAGCGCCAGGTCGTCCCCCAGCACCCCCGTGGTCTTCTGGGCGGCAGCCTTGGAGAGGACGGCGACGTCGTCCAGCAGGGTGGCGATGTCGTCGAGGAGAGCGAGAAGGGTCGAGGCCATGATGGGCACGAAGTTCAAAACCCTGCTTTGTACCTGATCTGCCATCAGGAAACCGTCAGGGCCGGATGGCCATGCATTCCGGCAGGTCGAAATGACTTGCGGCACACTGCGGGCCATGAACACCCTTGCTCACTTCTTCCGCAGCAGCGCCCTGGCCCTGAGCCTCGTGGCTGCCCTGGCCCCTGCACAGGCCGACGAGGCGCCCAAGCAGGTCTACAACGAGCAGGCCGATGCCCGCGCCGAGCTCAACCAGGCGCTGGCCCAGGCCAATGCCCAGCAGCGCAATGTGCTGGTGGTCTTCGGCGCGAACTGGTGCGGCGACTGCATGGCCCTCGATCGCAAGTTCTCCGGCGGCACCCTGGCCGCGCCCGTGGCCAAGCGCTTCGTGGTGCTGAAGGTCAACGTCGGCCGTTTCGACAAGAACACCGATCTGGCCGCGCAGCTGGGCGTGCCGCTCAAGAAGGGCATCCCCGCCGTGGCCGTGCTGGGCCGCGAGGGTCAGGTCCTCAGCGCCACCAGCGGCGGTGAGCTCGCCGATGCCCGCAACATGGGCGACGACGCGGTCCTCAAGGTCCTGGACGGCCTCAAGCGCTGACGCCGACGGCGTTCCCGCTGCCAGGATTGGCGGGAACGCAACACCTGGCCCCGTGCCATGCCGGCACTCCCCGGGCAGACGCCCGGGCGGCGTCCCCAGTGTGTGGGGTCAGGCCTTGCCAGGCACTTGCGTTTTGGGGGCTGCTGGCCTAATTTGCAGCATGGCCAGACCACTGCGGATCGAATTTGCGGGCGCCGTCTACCACCTCAGCTCCAAGGCCGAGGCGGGCGCGGTGGTGTTCCACGACGACGCGGACCGCCGGGCATTGCTCGCGGTGATCGCACAGGCCATGGAGCGCTTCGACGCCCAGGTCCTCGCCTACTGCCTCGAGCCCGACTCCTACGAGCTGCTGCTCTTCACCCGTCAGGCCAATCTCTCGCGCCTGATGCGGCATATCAACGGGGTCTACACCCAGGGCGCCAACCGTCGCCACGGCACGGTCGGGCATCTCTTCCAGGGCCGCTTCAAGGCGGTGCTCGTCGACCGCGAGCGGCTGCTGCTGGACGCCTGCCGGCACGTCGAGTACGGCGGCGTGCGGCGCGGGCTTGCGACGTCTCCCGCGGGATGGCCGTGGTCCAGCTATGCCGCCCACATCGGGCAGGCCGAGGCGCCGGAATGGCTCGATGTCCAGGGCCTGCAGACCTTTGTGGCGGGGCATGCCCTGCAGGGCGCTGCCGATCGGCGCCGCGCGGCCCAGCGCTACGAGGAGCTCATGCAGGACGCCGGCTCTCTCGATCTCTGGCAGCACCTGCGCCAGCAGATCTACCTCGGTGATGCTGCCTTTGTCGAGCGCCTGAAGCGCCAGCTGGGGCCGGGCACGGGGCGCCGGCCCGCTCGCGGTGCTGCCGCGCTCAAGGGGCGGCCATGGCGGGACTGGCTCCAGGAGGCCGGCAGCCGCGAGGAGGCGCTCTACCGGGCGCATACCGAGGGCGGCCTGTCGATGACCGGCCTGGCAAGGGAGCTGGGGCTTTCCGTTTCTCGCGTGAGCCGCCTGATCGCCGGTCACGAGCGTCAGCGTCACCAGACCTGAGCGTACAGACCTGAGCGTACAGACCTGAGCGACCGGTGGGCGGACTATCCCCGCCGTCTGTGGACAAGTCCGTGCAAAAGCTGGCGGTAGTCCCGGCAAGTGATTGATCGGCAAGGGGAAACCTTGCGCTGATGAAAAAAAAGGCACCGCGTGACGGTGCCTTTTTCATGGGATGCGGCGAGGCGCTCAGTGCATGGCGTGCGCGGGCAGCGAGGGGCAGGGTGCGTTCACGAAGGCCTGGGCCTCGGCGTCGTCCCAGGCTTCCTGGGTCAGCTCGCGGGCCGCCGCCAGCTGGTTGCAGAGTTCGAACACGCCCAGGCCGTCGCCTTCACCCACGGCTTCGGGCTGCGGCGCCGTGGCCACTTCGGCCGGCAGGTCCGCGAGGGCGCCCAGCAGGTCGAACAGCAGCTCGAGGTTGGGTTCGCCGGGTTCCTGGCGAGCCAGGCCCAGGCTGCGGCAGAGGTACCAGCAGGCCTTCGCGGCGTCATCGCAGCGGGCGTGGTACAGCGCCATGCGCTCCAGCGCCTCGGTACGGGCCAGTTCCTCGGCCTGCGCGTCGGCGTCCAGGACGGCGTCGAGGCCGGCCAGCAACTGGCCGCGCTCGGCCTCGGGCGAGCCGTCGGCCTCGAAGGCCGGCGTTTCGCTGCTCATGGGTTCAAGATGCGTGTGTGCCATGGGGTACTGCTTTCTTCCACCTGCTGGCAATGCTAGGCAGGCTCGGCGACTTTGGCGCCCCCTGAAGAGGGGGCGATGGGCCCATCCTAGGCAGGTGGATGAACTTTGTCACGCAAGCTCATGCTATTTCAGCGCTTTTTCGCGGGCCGCTGCCAGCCGCTGATGCCCACCTGTTTGCCGCGCGCCACGCTCAGCTCGCCTTCGGCTACGTCCTTGGTGATGGTCGAGCCGCCGCCGATGGTCGCGCCGGCCCCCAGCTTGACCGGGGCCACGAGCACGCAGTTGGAGCCCACGTGGACGTCGTTGCCGATCACGGTGCGATGCTTGTTGGCGCCGTCGTAGTTGGCGGTGATGGAGCCGGCGCCGTAATTGACGCGCTCGCCCACGGTGGCATCGCCCAGGTAGGCCAGGTGGTTGGCCTTGGCGCCGCGCGCCAGGGTGGAGTTCTTGACCTCGACGAAGTTGCCGATGTGCACCTCGGCGCCCAGCTGAGCGCCCGGGCGCAGCCGCGCGAAGGGGCCGATCAGGGCGCCTTCGCCCACGCTGACGCCGGCGGCCTCGCCGTCGATGTGGGTGAACTCATGGATGCGGGCGCCGGCCGCGATGCTGGCATTGCGGATCACGCAGTTGGCACCGATGCGCACGCCGTCGCCCAGCGTCACCTGGCCCTCGAAGACGCAGTTGACGTCGATCTCGACGTCCTGGCCGCACTGCAGCGTGCCGCGCACGTCGAAGCGCGCCGGGTCGGCCAGGCGGACGCCGGCCTCCATCAGCGCCTCGGCCTGCTGGCGCTGGAAGCGGCGCTCGAGGTCGGCGAGCTGCAGCGGGCTGTTGACGCCCAGCACCTCGGTTTCGTTCGGCGCCTTCACGCCGAGCACCGGCACGCCTTCGGCCACGGCCATGGCGACGATGTCGGTCAGGTAGTACTCGCCCTGGGCATTGTTGTTGGACAGCGCCATGACCCAGCGCTTCAGCAGGGCGGTCGGCGCGGCCATCATGCCGGTGTAGCCCTCGCGGATGAGGCGCTGCTCGGCGCTGGCGTCCTTGTGCTCGACGATGGCCTGCACGGCGCCATCCGGCTGGCCGCCGGCCCGCACGATCCGACCATAGCCCGTCGGGTCGGCGAGATCGATGGTGAGCAGCACCAGCGCGCGGCCGTCGCAGGCTTCAGCCAGGCGACGGGCGGTCTCGGTGCGGATCAGCGGAACGTCCCCGTTGAGGATCAGCGTGGTGCCGTCCTCGGGCAGAACGGGCACCGTCTGCTGGATGGCGTGGCCGGTGCCGAGCTGCGGCTCCTGGCGCACGAATTGCGCGCCGCTTGCGGCCACGGCCGACTCGACCTGCGCCGCGCCATGGCCCGTGATGACGACGCGCTGGCCGGCGGCCAGCGGAGCGGTGCAGTCCAGCACATGCTGCAGCAGCGAGCGCCCGGCCAGTTTGTGCAGCACCTTGGGCAGGGCGGACTTCATGCGGGTGCCCTTGCCGGCAGCCATGATGACGATGTTCAGTGCCATGTCGAGGAATCGCGTGGTCTTGATGGGAAGACGCGATTATGGCGGCCGACCATGACACGCCCCGCCGCACCCGGCCCGGGAACGAGGGGGCCGATCCCGGGGGGGGCAGGGGCGGGCTCAGGACCCTTCGCGGCTGACCTGCACGCTCACACGGTGCGGCTTGGGCTCGACCTTCGGGAAGTCGCTCATCGCCGCTTCGAACAGGGCGCCGGGCAGGCGTGCGTCGCCCATGGTCATGCCTTCGTTGCTCGCGCGAGCCTCGTAGAGCGGCTCGCCGCTGGCGCGGTCCCGCAGCAGCAGGGCCACGCCGCGCTCGTAGCGGGGCTCCATCCATATCGGGCCCAGGCCGCCGCGCCAGTGCGGGCCGTAGCGCCAGCTCGAGTAGCTGCCGTGCCAGCGCCACCACAGCGGGTCGTCCCAGGGGGCCTGGTCGTTCGGATTGACGCTCATGCCGATGGACACCACGACGGAGGCGCTCCTGGCGTCGGCGGCCGGCTTGAAGCCGGCCTTCTCGAGGGCGGCCCGCGCGGCGGCCTCCAGGCTGGCCTGCGCGGCCTCGGCCTGCTGCTGCGACGGCAGGCGCTCGAAGGCGAAGGTGCCGGGCGCACGGCCCTCCGGCCACTGGCCGAAGCTGCGCACCTCGGCGCTGACGAGATAAGTGCTGCTGCAGGCCGCGAGGCCCAGCAGGGACAGGGCGCTCAGGCCCAGCATCCACAGGCGTCGGTTCATGGAAGGCTCCTCTTCGCGGCCACAGCCGGATGCCTTCATTTTAGGGAGCGGGCGGCGCCCCTTCTCGTCCCGGAGGTAAAGCTGTGGTCGGGGCCATTCACGAGGCCTGCAGCTCGCACCGGCCTGCCCGCTCGCTGAGGAAAACCATGTTGACGCCCTGCGTTTCCACTGAAACACTCGCTCGGGTTTTTACCGTTCTGAGTTGAGGAGATCTCTGATGTTGGTCCGCAAGCCCCTGCTGCGCACGCTGCCCCTGCTGGGTCTGGCCCTGTGCCTGAGCCTGCCTTCGCTGGCTGCCGAAGTTGCCACCCCCGGCCCCGATGCTGCCCGTGTCCAGGCGATTCGCGACAAGCTGCGCACGGACCGCAAGGCCGTCGTGCTGCACAACCTGAAGCTGGACGCTGCGCAAACCGCCAAGTTCAATACCGTCTATGACGCCTACGCCAAGGAAGCCGGCGAGCTCGCTCGCCAGCGCACCCGCATGGTCGTGGAGTCCGTGAACCAGGGCGACAAGCTGACCGGCGCTCAGGCCAAGCAGGCATCCAAGGATTCCCTGGCCCTGGCCGAAGCCGAGCTGAAGCTGCTGCGCAAGTACCACCCCAAGATGGTCAAGGCCGTCGGTCAGGAAGAGGCCAACCGCTTCCTCGAGGTCGAGTCCAAGATCCTGGCGCTGAACCACTACGACATCGCCTGGACCACGCCGCTGAGCGAGTAAGCCGGGCGCCCGCGGTCACGCGGGCCTCGCACATGACAACGGGCCCCGCGGGGCCCGTTTTTCATGCCTGGTGCGCGACCCCGCCGGCGTCAGCGCTTCGCCGGGGTGGGCGTCGTGCGGACCTCGGCCTGCCACAGGCCGAGCCCCGGGCCGCCGCCGAACATGCCGTTGCAGTCGGGAGACTCTTCGGCCGTGCGCAGGGCGAAGCCCGTGGCCGTCCAGACCCACTGGCGGCTGCTGCCGCAGTCGCCGACGCCCCGACCCTTGTGCCAGGTGTTGAGCCGCCCGTCGCTGAAGTCGACGTTCATGAGGTACTGCGCCGGTTCGCCGATGTCCGGCAGCACTTCGGGCCGGGCCGCAAGCTGCGGGCGCAGGGTCACCCGCCACAGGCGCGAGCTGATCTGGTAGGCCGCACGATCGCAGTCCATCAGCAGCAGGTAGCTTCCCGAGGTGATCCTGAAGAGCGTGCCGTCCGGCAACTGCTCACCCGCGTCGACGGCCTCCTCCAGCAGGGTGCAATCCGCCTTCACCGACGGCAACGCGCCCAGGCTGGCCAGCAGCGGCTGCGCCTCGTCCGCCGGGACCTGCACGGGCGCCGGGGCTGCGACGATCACGGGCATCGCGGGGGCGGCCGGCACCTGGGACGCCGCCGCAGCGCCCCGGGCGACCCAGGCGGTTGCGGTGCCGACGCGGCCCTGGACATCGTCCATCTTCAGCAGCGCGGCCTTGAGGCCCTGCAGGGACACCGTCGCCCGGTGGCCGGCGGCCGCGACCTGCATCTGCGGCGCCTCCAGCATGGCGCTCAGGAGCGCCGGGAGCGTGGCGGCGGGCAGGTCGGTGTCGAGCGGCAGCCGGGTGAAGCGGCGCGTGCCGATGCGGACCTCGGCGAGCGTCCCGTCCGGCAGCTCGGGGCTGTCCGTGCCGCTCAGGTGCAGCTGGGCCGTCCACGTGCCCTGCGGCCCGGCCTGCCGGGACAGCCACAGGCCGGCCTGCGGACCGCTCTCGTCCGCCACGCGGTAACCCTGCGCGGAGCAGGCGCGGACGTTGTCGCAGGCCACGGTCCAGTCCCCGAAGCGCTGCTGCAGCGGCTTGGCCGGGGCGACGGCGCCCGCGGCGTGGGCCGTGCCGGCGAGCAGGAGCAGCAGCGCGCCCAGCCCGGGCTTCATCGCACGATGCTGATCGTGGCGGGCTTGGGCTCGGCGCAGCTCTCGTCCTCGTCGAAGGCGATGTCGCCGTTGGCGTCGGGCACGCCGGTGGCCTTGATCGTCTCGAAGGGGTAGAGGCTGCGGTCCATCATGTGCGAGGTCACGATGTTGCCCATGGCCGTGAACATGTTGTCCACGCGGCCGGGGAATTTCTTGTCCCAGTCCTGCAGCATGGCCTTGACGTTGGCGCGCTGCAGGTTCTCCTGGCTGCCGCACAGATTGCACGGGATGATGGGGAACTGGCGGTGCTCGGCCCAGGTGACGAGATCGCTCTCGCGCACATAGGCCAGCGGGCGGATGACCACGTTCTGGCCGTCGTCGCTCACGAGCTTCGGCGGCATGCCCTTCATGCGGCTGCCGAAGAACATGTTGAGCATCAGCGTGGTGACGATGTCATCGCGGTGGTGGCCCAGGGCGATTTTGGTGGCGCCCAGCTCCTTGGCCACGCGGTAGAGGATGCCGCGACGCAGGCGCGAGCACAGGCTGCACGTCGTCTTGCCCTCGGGCACCAGCTTCTTGACGATGGAGTAGGTGTCCTGCGTCTCGATGTGGAAGTCCACGCCGATGCTGCTGAGGTAGGTCGGCAGCACTTCGGCGGGGAAGCCGGGCTGCTTCTGGTCGAGGTTGACGGCGACGATGTCGAACTTGATCGGCGCGCGCTGCTTCAGGTTGATGAGGATGTCGAGCAGGGCGTAGCTGTCCTTGCCGCCGGAGAGGCAGACCATGACCTTGTCGCCGTCCTCGATCATGTTGAAGTCGCCGATGGCCTGGCCGACCAGGCGGTGCAGGCGCTTGGAGAGCTTGTTCATCTCGTGGGCGTGCTTCTTCTCCGCGGCCAGCGTGGCGGCGTCCGCGCTCTCGACGCCCTCGGCGCGCTCGATATCCATCGTGTCGTTCGTCATCATGTCCTCGTCAACTCTTGCCCGGCTCGCCGGTGTTCACCACTGCCCGCATTCGGCGCTGATCGCCACCTGGCAATCCTCGAAGATTTCCAGCTTGGTCACCTTGATGCGCACGCCCACCACGCCCGCCAGCTTCATCAGCCGCGTGCACAGCTTGCCCAGCAGGGCCTCGAGCAGGTCCGTGTGCTCGGCGGTGCATTCGTCGATGATGATCTGGCGCACACGGCGGTAGTCCAGCACGTGGCCGATGTCGGCATCGCGCGAGACGATCATCTGGGCGCCCAGGTTCACCTCGGCGTCCACCTGGATGGGCTGGGGGCCTTCACGCTCGAAGTCGAGCACGCCGAGGTTCGCGCCGAAGCGCAGCCCCTGCAGGTGGATGATCTGGCGGTTGTTGCGGCGCAGGGCCAGCGTGGGCTGGCCTTCCTTGATCGGGCGCAGGAAGCTCTCGGCGGCCTTGGCGGCCACCACGCCGTCGCCCAGTGCGGTCTGCACGCAGGGATGCTGGCGGCCGCTGGCATCGCCCGCCACGAACAGGCCCAGCGGCGCGAAGCGCGGTTCGTCGCGGAAGGGGTGCGAGGGCGCCGTGATGCCGGCCCGCTGCAGGGCGTCCCCGACAAGCAGCCAGGCCGAGGGCTCGGCCTCGTAGCCCAGCAGCGCGGCCACGTGGTCGAAGCGCTCCTCGCCATGGGCCTGCGAGCGCACGGTGACGCCGTCGGCATCGGGGCGCAGCTCGGCGGGCATGGCGCAGCGCGGGCGCTGAACGATGGCGGGCTTGGCCTGGAGGCGGTCCACCAGCATCTGCTGGGCACGCCAGTCCGAGCGCGACCACAGCGTCACCTGATGGCCGTGCGCCTGGAGGTAGAGGGCGTTCTCGACGGCGTTGTCACCGCCGCCCAGCAGCAGCGTGCGGCCCGGGGGCAGAGCGGCGCGCCGTGCGGTCAGGTCGACGGCATCCAGCACCCGCTCATGCGGCGCGCCGGGCGGGAAGAAGAGTTCGGGCCGCAGCGGGCGCAGGCCGGTCGCCAGGATCAGCGCGCGGGCGCTCAGGCTGCGGCCGTCGCTGAGTTGCAGGCGCCAGCCCTGGCCGGCCTGCCAGTCGGCGTGCTGCAGGCAGCGGCCGGTGAGGACCTGCACGCCATGCTGCTGCGCCGTCTGGCGGGCATAGGTCTCGCCGAGGGCGGCCAGGCTGCGGCCCGGCTGGCCCAGCACCCAGTCCTGGTCGAACTGCAAGGCCTGCAGCGAGGCGCACAGCTGCGGCTGACGCTCGACCAGCGCCACACCGAGGCCGAGCTGGCCGAGCCACGAAGCCGCCGAGCAGCCCGCGGGACCACCGCCGAGGATGGCGATGTCGGTGCGGAGGTCCGTGTCGTGACTGGCGATGGTGGGCATGGGCTGGCGGAGGGCGTCGTCGTGCGGGGCTGGGCGGGCGGGGGCCGCCGAACGGTCTTGCACGGCGGGCAGGGCTCGGGGCGGGGCGCAAGCCGGGCAGGTATGACGAACGTCATGCCTTGGCGCCCCCGATGGCTCGCCTATCGCCCCGGGCAGGCGAACGGAACCCCGAATTATCGCCTGAGTCGGGTTTTCCGGGTGTCCAGGCGCCTTCTGGATGGCCGAGGGGCACAACATAATGCCGGGTCCAAATGCCGCCATGACGGGGCGATGACGTCCCTCGAGGGGACGCATCACAAGACTTTGCTGTCGAGAGGGAATCATGAAGAAGAGATCGCAACACCTGCTGCATGCACTGGCCGCGGGCGTGCTCGCCCTGGGGCTGAGCCATGCAAGCCTGGCCGCCACGGCGCCTGCCGCCGCCACCGAGCCGCTGGCCCTGGCCAATTTCGTGGCGCTGCCCAAGTTCACGCGCCCGCTGCTGTCCCCGGACGGCAAGACCCTCGCCGTGCTGGCCCCGACGGCCAGCGGCAAGCGCAATCTGCTGCTGGTGGACCTCGAGACCATGAAGGGCCGCGCGATCACCGGCCAGACCGAGTTCGACGTGCTGAACGTCTACTGGGTTGGCTCGCAGCGCCTGGTCTACACCCTCGGCCGCCTGGATTCGCCCTCCGGTCCCGAGTCTGGTGACGGTGGCGGCCTGTTCGCCATCAAGGCCGACGGCACCGGCTACCGCAAGCTCAATCCCACCGTGCGCGAGATGATGGCCACGGGCAAGTTCCAGCGCATGGGCATGCGCGGCCACATGCCGGGCTCCGAGAACGAGATCCTCGTCAGCTCCGACCTGCGCAGCGCCGGCGTGGAGGACATCTACCGCATCAACATCGATACCGGCGAACGCAAGCTGCTGACCTTCAATCAGCCGGGCCGGGTGATCTCCTGGAGCCTGGACCACGACGGCGTGCCGCGCGCGGCGATGGTGGCCTCGGACCTGGAGGCGCTGCCCGAGGAGCGCGTGCACCGCCTGATGGTCCGCGACACGGCCGACGGCGAATGGCGCACCATCCACACCTTCGAACACGGCGACAAGGACGTGTGGAACGTCCTGGCCTTTGCCGAGAACAACAAGGACCTGATCGTCTCCGCCCGCAATGGCAAGGACACGGCGGGCCTGCACGTGGTGGACGCCAAGACCGGCGCCATCACCGAGACGCTCGCCTATCACCCGCGCTATGACATCACCGGCGGCCTGCGCTTCGATCCGGTGAGCCGCAAGCCGGTGGGCCTGGCCTTCAGCGACGACACCTACCAGACGGCCTACTTCGACGCCAGCTATGCCGGGCTGCAGAAGGGCCTCGAAGCGGCCTTCCCGGGCAAGGCGGTGGCGCTGCAGCGCAGCGAGGGCAAGCGCACGCTGGTGCAGATCTGGAACGACCGCAACTTCCCGACCTACTTCCTGTACGACGAGGAACGCAAGACGCTGGAAGAGGCGCTGCGCTCGCGCGACGACATGGAAGAGCACCACCTCGTGCCGATGCGTCCCTTCCTGCTGAAGACGCGCGACGGCCTGGAGATCCCGTCCTACTACTTCCTGCCGGCCTCGTACAAGCCGGGCGACAAGCTGCCGACCGTCGTGCACGTGCACGGCGGCCCGCACGTGCGTGCCGACGTCTGGGGTCCGGGCGGCTTCGGGGTGCGCGAGGCGCAGATCCTGGCGTCCCGCGGCTATGCGGTGATCCTGCCCAACTTCCGCATCACGCCGGACCTGGGCCACAAGATCTATGACGCCGGCTTCGGCGAGGTCGGCCGCAAGATGTCCGAGGACCACGAGGACGCCGCGAAGTGGGGCATCGCCCAAGGCTTCGTCGATCCGGCGCGCATCTGCATCTCGGGCGCCAGCTACGGCGGCTATGCCACGCTGTGGGCCATGATCAAGACGCCCGAGATCTTCAAGTGCGGCGTCTCCGGTCTGATGGTCAGCGACTTCGAACTGCAGCTGACCTCCAACCGCGGCGACACGGCGCGCAACAAGGCGGGCGTGGCCTACTGGCGCCGCCTGCTGGGCCAGAAGGGCAGCGGCTGGGAACGCGCCCACGAGGTGTCGCCCGCGCTGCATGCCGAGAAGCTGAAGGGCCCGCTGTTCATCTACGCCGGCGAGGACGACATCCGCACCCCGCTGGAGCAGACGCGCAAGATGGTCGATGCCCTGAAGAAGGCCGGCAATCCGCCCGAGGTCGTCATGATCAAGCCGGGCGAGGCGCACGGCTACGGCAAGGTCGCCAACAACCTGGACCTCTACACCCAGATGCTGGAGTTCCTGGACCGCCACATCGGGCCGAAGAGCCAGTCGCGCTGATCGCCTGACCACGCTGCCGGCACCGGGACTCACGAGGCGTCCCGGCCGCCTTCAGAGAACGCCGCCGGGCTCGCGCCCAGGCGGCGTTCTGCTTTCTCAGGCCCGCCCGGCGGCCAGGGCGCTCGCGCGCTGGCGACGCCGCACGAGGCTGCTGCGCACCCGCCAGCCCAGCAGCAGCGCCAGCACTGCGCCATAGACGGCCGGCTCGAGGAAGTTGTGCTTGCCGGCGCGCATCCACACGAAATGCAGCAGGGCGAGCACGGCGATGCCGTAGACCAGGCGGTGCAGGCGCTGCCAGCGCACCGCGCCCAGCGCCCGGATCGCCCGGTTGAAGCTGGTCGCCGCCAGCGGCAGCAGGCCGAGCCAGGCCAGGAAGCCGACGAAGATGAAGGGGCGCTTGGCGATGTCCCGGGCGATGTCCTGCGGCACGAGGCCCATGTCCAGCCAGCCGTAGGCCAGCAGGTGCAGGCAGGCGTAGAAGGCCGTGAAAAGGCCCAGCATGCGCCGCAGGCGGGCGAGGGCGGGCTGGCGCAGCAGCTCGCGCAGCGGCGTGACGGCCAGCGTGAGCCACAGCAGACGCAGGGTCCAGTCGCCGAGGCCGCGGATCAGGGCCTCCGCCGGATTCGCGCCCAGCCGGTCCTGCAGGGCCGCCAGCACCAGCCAGGCCAGGGGGCCGAGACAGGCCAGGAAGACGAGCGGCTTGACGAGCGGGTGCAGCAGCAGGGGGCGGGGAACGGTGGCCATCAGAAGTTCTTGCGCAGGTCCATGCCGCTGTAGAGCGACGCGACCTGCTCGCCATAGCCGTTGAACATCAGCGTCGGGCGCTTGCGGGAGAAGAGCCCGTCCTCACCGATGCGCCGCTCGGTGGCCTGGCTCCAGCGCGGGTGGTCCACCTGCGGATTGACGTTGGAATAGAAGCCGTATTCCTGCTGCGCCGCCTTGGTCCAGGAGCTCACGGGTTGCTTCTCGACGAAGCGGATGCGCACCAGCGACTTGGCGGACTTGAAGCCGTACTTCCAGGGCACGACCAGGCGGATGGGCGCGCCGTTCTGCTTGGGCAGGACCTCGCCGTACATGCCGAAGGCGAGCAGCGTGAGCGGGTTCATGGCCTCGTCGAGGCGCAAGCCTTCCACATAGGGCCAGTCCAGCACGCCGGAGCGGACGCCGGGCATCTGGGCCTTGTCGGCCAGGCTCACGAACTCCACGTACTTCGCCTTGGTCGTCGGTTCCAGCTTGCGGATGAGCTCGCCCAGCGAATAGCCGATCCACGGAATCACCATGCTCCAGCCCTCGACGCAGCGCAGGCGGTAGAGGCGCTCTTCCATGGGCAGGAAGCGCATCAGGTCTTCGAGCTCGTAGAGCCCGGCCTTGGCCACCTCGCCCTCGATGCTGACCGTCCAGGGGCGGGTCTTGAGCGTGTGGGCCAGCTGCGCGGGCTCGGCCTTGTCGGTGCCGAACTCGTAGAAGTTGTTGTAGCGGGTGGCGTCCTCGTAGCGCGTGGGCTTGTCCATCACCTGCGCGCCGGGGAGCTTGCTCTTCACGGCGGCGAGGCGAGCCCGGTCTGTGGCCTTGTCGGCAGCTTTGTCCGTGGCCTGCGCGAAGGCCTCGCGCGAGGCCCAGCTGGCAAGCGCGGCGCCCGCGGCACCGGAGGCCATGAGCCGCAGCCAGTCACGGCGGCTTTCGTAGACGGCCCGGGGCGTGAGCTCGGAGGCCAGCGAGCGGCCGTGGCCGCGGTCGGGATGGAAATGCATGACAGCGTGTCCTTGCTGAGGGGATGAGCCTTCGTCGGCCCAGCGTCCGAAAGCTTACGCTGCATGGCAATTCCGTGGCCGGGCGGGGAATTTGCACCGCCTTCGGAATGCCGGCCGGTGGCGCTCAGCGCCGGGCCGGCACTTCCTGCCAGTGCGCCGGGCAGGGCACGCCCTTGAGCAGGCGCTGGTATTCGCCGCTGAGCTGCAGCTGCTTCAGCCCGCGGTTGAAGTCGGCCAGGAGGCCGGCGCTGCGCGGCTTGTCCTTCGGGAAGATCACGTGGGTGGTGAAGCTGTCCGTCAGCAGGCGGGGGTGGTAGTCGAACTGCCGGGCCTCGTCGGCGCTGAAGTGGTTCAGGAGCAGGTAGCAGGCGGTGCCGCGCTCCAGGGGCATGGCGTCGATGCGGCCCAGCTGCAGCTTGCGCAGCCCGGCGAGGTCGTCATGCGTGGGGTCCGTCTTGAGCTCGCCCTCGCGCGCGAGGCTCCAGAGCTCCGGCGTGTAGGTGTAGCCCTTGACCACGCCCAGCACATAGGGCTTGAGGTCAGGCAGCTGCCGCCAGGTGATGGGCTTGTCGCGCCGATGGACAAAGACCCATTGCTCGCTCATGACGTTGCTGCTGAGCAGGAAGTCGCGCTGGCGCTCCTCGTTGGCGCCCCAGTAGGCGGAGGCGTCCCAGAGCCCGGCTCGGGTCTCGTTCTGGGCGCGCGGCCAGGGCATGAACTGGTAGCGGACCTCGTGCCCGGCCAGCGCGAAGGCCCGGCGGACGATCTGCAGCGCGGTGCCGGAATCACTGGCCTCGGCGGTGGCATAGGGCGGCAGTTCGCCGGTGGCGATGCGCACGACCTCGGCCCGCGCCCCGGCAGGCGCGATCAGGCAGGCCAGTGAGGCCAGGCACCACGGGATTCTTCGGGGCCCGGCCATGCCGCTCACAGCGTGCCGTAGGAGTGGAGGCCGCTCAGGAACATATTGACCCCGAGGAAGGCGAAGGTCGTGACCAGCAGCCCACCCAGTGCCCACCAGGCCGACACGGCGCCGCGCAGGCCCTTCATCAGGCGCATGTGCAGCCAGGCGGCGTAGTTGAGCCACACGATCAGGGCCCAGGTCTCCTTGGGATCCCAGCTCCAGTAGCCGCCCCAGGCCTCGGCGGCCCAGAAGGCGCCGAGGATGGTCGCGATGGTGAAGAAGGCGAAGCCCAGGGCGATGGCCTTGTACATGAGGTCATCGAGCGTCTGCAGCGGCGGCAGGCGCGCGGTGAGCGGCTCGCGCAGCAGCACGCACACGACCAGGAAGGCCAGCACGCCGCCCATCTTGCGCGTCCAGCCGTCGAGGCCGGCCAGCGTGTCGGGCTGCAGGTCCAGCGTGAAGCGCGCCAGCAGCAGCACCGCCACCAGCACCGCCGGCAGGCCGATCAGGCCGATCTGCAGCGCGCGCGGCGTGGCCGTCTTGAGCAGATAGGCCAGCGCGACCATCGCAGCCAGCGCGAAGGTGCCGTAGCCGACGAAGTTGGCGGGCACATGGATCTTCATCCACCAGCTCTGCAGCGCCGGCACCAGCGGCTGGATCTCGTGGGCCTCGCGCGCCACCGTGTACCAGAGCAGGAAGCTCACGGCCAAGCTCACCACCAGCATGACGTAGGCGCCCAGGGCGCGGGTGCGGTAGCGGTCCTCGTAGTAGAGGTAGAACACGGCCGTCATCCACGAGAACAGCACGAAGACCTCGTAGAGGTTGCTGACGGGAATGTGGCCGATGTCCGGGCCGATCTGGTGGCTCTCGAACCAGCGCACCATCGTGCCCAGCAGGGCCATGAAGACGCCGCCCCAGGCCAGCTTCGAGCCGATGACCTCGGCCGTGCCGCTGCCGCGCCGGAAGAAGCCCAGCCAGTAGAAGAGCGTGCTGAGGAAGAACAGCAGGCTCATCCAGAGAATCGCGCTCTGGCTCGCCAGCATGTACTTGAGCAGGAAGACCTGGTCGACCGCGCCGAGGTCGGCGCCGAAGTCGTCCATCTTGCGCAGGTAGAGCTGGATGGCCAGCAGGCTGAAGGCGCCCACGAGCACGCTCAGCACGCGCAGCGGCCGCCAGAACCAGCCCAGCAGCACGAGCGAGGGCACGGCGAAGGCGAGGATGCCCTTCTCGTAGCCGTCCATGGAGGCGCCGTAGCGGCTGAAGGCGAAGACGCCGCCGAGCACGATCAGGGCCGCGAAGGCCCAGTCGAGCGGCGAGCGCAACGCCAGCCAGCTGCGGCGGCCGACGATGAGGGTGGAGGTGGCGGTGTTCATGCGGTGTCCTTCAGCAGCTCGGACTTGAGACGGTCGAATTCGGTGGCGGTGTCCGGCGACTCTCGGGTCGAGGACAGCGCCATGCGCACGCGGGTCTGCTCGCCCTGGCCGGGGGCGGCCTCGAGCCAGATCCACAGGCGGCGTTCCTTCACGTAAAGCATGGCAAAGACGCCGATGATCAGCAGGATCGCCCCCAGGTAGACCAGGGTCTTGCCCGGCGCCCGCGCGACCTGGAAGCCGCTGGCCTGCACGAGCTCGAAGTCCTCCAGCTGCAGCAGGACCGGCGCCGGGTAGAAGGTGGCGTCCGAGAGCGACAGCACGGCCTGCGTCATGAAGGCCTGCGTGGCGGCGTCGTTGGCGGGCGGCGGCAGCTTGGCCTGCTCGCGGCTGATCTTGAGCAGCTCGTACAGCGTGCCGTTGAGGATGCGCAGCAGCACCTCGGACACGCGGGCGCGTTCGGCCTCCGGCACCTCGCGGTCCACGAAAAACGACAGCGCCATCAGCCCGCCCCAGCCGTTGGCGGGACGCTTGTCCTCGGGGCGCACCAGCTCGGCACCGGCGAAGAGGCCCAGCGCGCGGCGCGCAGTGGCGGTCAGCTGCGGGAGCATCTGGGGCTTGTCGTCGGGCGTGGCGGCCTCGGCGTAGAGGCGGGCGGCGCGCTCGCGCAGCTCGGGCTTGAGCAGGGCCTCGCGCAGGCGCAGCCAGCCGTCCAGTGCGCCGTTCTCGTCGGCCGGGGCGCGCAGATAGCGGAAGCCCTCGTTCACCGACTCGCGCATGCCCAGCAGGAACACGCGCTGGCCGTCCAGCAGCACCGGGGCCATGTAGTTGTTGAACTCGCGGCGCTGGCCGCTGGCGTCCACGAGCTTGTAGCTGAAGGACGGGCCGATGTTCTGCAGCGACTTCTCGGTCTTGGTCTTGGCACCGCTGCCGAGGTGGCCCTGCAGCGAATCGACGAGGTCGACCTTGCGCACGTCGGCACCGCTCTCGGCCCCGGCGGCGCCAGCCGCGCTGCCCATGTTCTCGACGTTGATGACCCGCAGCGTGCTGAACTCGATGCCCAGCTTCTGCGCGCCCTGCGCCAGCTCGGTGCTGGTGCCCACGCGGCCCTGCAGCGCGAAGGGCGCGGCGCCGTTGAGCGGGATGGCGCGCACCTTCAGCAGCGAACCGCCGTCGCTGAAGTCGCTCTGGTAGATGGCGACGCCGTCGTGGATCAGCGGCTCGTTGACCTTGATGGTGGCGGCGGTGGTCTTGCCGTTGCGGTCATGGATCAGCACGTCGCTCGCGAAGAGCTTGGGCATGCCGGTGTTGTAGTACTCGACCTTGAACTTCTTGAGCTCGACGTCGAAGGGCAGCGGCTGCAGCAGCACGCCGTCTGTCATGTTCAGCACGGCGGTGCCGTTGCGCGAGCCCTCGGTCACGGTGAGCGTGCCGCGGAAGCTCGGGTTGCGGTCCGAGAGGCGGTGCTGCGCGGGGACATCGCTGATGAAGCCCGCGCCCTGGTAGACCGACTTGCCCTGCGCCCACATCAGGGCCTTGACCAGCAGGTCGCCATCGAAGAGCCCGCCCAGGCAGATCAGCACGATGGCCGAGTGCGCGGCCAGGTAGCCGATCTTGTTGGCGGCGCCCTTGCGCGCCGCGATCATGATGCCCTGCGTGCGCACCTGGGCGCGGGCCTTCCAGCCGCCGGCGTCCAGCCACTGCGAGACCTGCTGCAGCGAGGCCTCCAGCGACAGCGGCAGCATGCCCAGCGCCTTGTGCTTGTGCGCCTGCAGCGACTGCTCGCGCACGTGCTCCTTGTAGCTCTTGAGGTCGGCCAGGATCTTGGGCGTGTTGCGGGCGATGCACAGCGTGGTCGAGATCACCAGGAAGGCCAGGATCAGCAGGAACCACCAAGCGCTGTAGACCGTGTAGAGGTCCACCTTGCCGAAGACGTCCGCCCAGAAGGGGCCGAACTGGTTGACGTAGTTGTTCAGCGGTTCGCGCTGGCGCACCACGGTGCCGATCACCGAGGCGATGCAGATCACCGTCAGCAGGGCGATGGCGAAGCGCATCGAGGACAGCAGCTCGATGAGTTCGCGGCCGGTGCCATGGCCTTGCGGGCGCGCCGGCGGCGGGACCTCGGGCGTGGTGGGGCGGAAGGAGTCGCTGGTTGAGTCGCTCATGGGCCGGATTGTCGTCGCAGCGGCTGGCAAAGACGCGGACCCAGAAAAAAGGCCGGCGCCAAAGCGCCGGCCTCTTGCCATGGATCAATTCGGGCGGTAGTGCCCGGGCCGGCTGCGGATCAGCGCAGGCCGGCGATGTAGTCGGAGACGGCCTTGATCTCGCGGTCGTTCATCTTGGCGGCGATGGCGGCCATCTGGACGCTGTTGCCACGCTTGCCGGCGCGGAAGGTGTTCAGCTGCAGCTCGGTGTAGTCGCTGTGCTGGCCGGACAGGCGGGGGTACTGGGCGGGGATGCCGGCACCGTTGGGGCTGTGGCAGCCGGCGCAGGCGGGGATCTGGCGGTCAGCGATGCCACCGCGGTAGATCTTCTCGCCCAGGGCGACCAGGGTCTTGTCCTTGGACGAGCCTTCCTTGGCCTGCTTGGAGGCGTAGAAGGCGGCGACGTTCTTCATGTCCTCGTCGGACAGGGTGGACGCCATGCCCTTCATCACCGCGTTGTCGCGCTTGCCGGACTTGAATTCGGTCAGCTGCTTGACGAGGTAGTCGGCGTGCTGGCCTTGCAGGATGGGGTTGGCGGGGCTGCCGCGCGAACCATCCGCCGTGTGGCAGGCCGAACAGACCTGGGCCGAGATCGCCTGGCCCTTGTTCAGATCGGGCTTGGCCGGCGCCGGAGCTTCCGATGCACTGGCGGCAGCGGTGAAGACGAGGCCCATCAACAGGAAAGCAGCATTCTTCATGAGTAAGGGGGTCTGTAAGCGCAACCTGCGGATTTTACAATGGCAATCTCAGCCTACTGGATCAACATGAGCAGCAATAACCCCAGCCAAGCGCCGCAAGCGGCCGAGACCGCCCCTTCGGACAAGACTGTGTTGGCTTGGACCCACACTGCCCGGTTCCTGACGACGGCGAGCCAGCTCCACCACTTGCCGGCCAATGAGCTCCCGGAAATCGCCTTCGTCGGCCGCTCCAATGCGGGCAAGAGCACGGCCATCAACACGCTGGCGCAGCAGAAGCGCCTGGCCTTCGCGTCCAAGACGCCGGGCCGCACGCAGCACATCAACCTCTTCCACCTGGGCCCCAAGGACGCGCCGAACGCGCTGTTCGCCGACCTCCCGGGCTATGGCTACGCCGCCGTGGCGCGCGACGCCAAGCTGCGCTGGCAGAAGGTGATGGCGGACTACCTCGAGGTGCGGCGCTCGCTGTCGGGCGTGGTGCTGATGGTGGACTCGCGCCTGGGCCTGACCGACCTCGACCGCCAGCTGCTCGATTTCGTCGCCGCCCGCGTGGCCAATGGCGAGGTCAAGCTGCTGGTGCTGCTGACCAAGTCCGACAAGCTCAACCGCAAGGAGGCGCAGGCCGCCCTTGCGGCCACGCAGGAGGTACTGGCCGCGATGGTCACGGAGGAATCCGACGTCTCCATCACGCTGTTCTCCGCGCTGAAGAAGCAGGGCGTGGCCGACGTCGCCCACATCCTGTACGAGTGGGTGCGCCAGGCGCCGGTGGTGCCGGTCATGCCGGACCTGCCGCCGCTGGACGAGGACGATCCCACCGGCGCCGGTCTGCCGATCGACACGCGGGACTGAGGCGCGGGCCCGGGGCCTGCAGTCAACGCGAGGCGGGCCGGGATGCCGCGGCCGGACCGGTGGGCGGCGTCAGCCAGCCCTCGGTGCGCATCGCCTGCAGCGTGGCCGCCAGGCGCGGCGCGAGGGCCGCGTGGCGGGCATGCAGGAAGGGGTAGGCCGCCATCGGCGGGCCGAGCTCGAAGAGGCGCTGCATCGGGCGCACCGGGCCCTCGGCGCTGCCCAGATGCGCGAGACTCAGGCTGAGCGCGCTGTCCATGTCGCACACGAAGCCGACGCGGCCGCGCGCCAGCATGCGCACGGCGCTGTCCGCCGCGGAGATCTCAACCAGCCGCTCGGTCGGCAGAACCTCCCGCAGCCGCTGCTCGCAGACGGTGACGCCCCGGCGGTAGATCACCTGACCCTCGCCGTCGCGCAGGGCTTCGAGCGTCGGCGGCTGGCCCGCGCCCGGGGCACCGTACACCCCGAACGAGATGTGCAGCAGTGGCGCCTCCACCCGCTGCAGCGCCGGGTGCTGGGCGCCGTAGAGCGCCGTACGCACCATCTCGCCGTCCACCTCGCCGCGCGCGAGAGCCAGCTCGGCGCGCCGGGCCGGCATCACCTGCACGTCGAGCTGCCAGCCGAGACGGCGGAAGGCCTCGGTGAACACGCGGCGCAGCCAGCGGCCATCGCTGCTGTCGGGCTCGGTGCCGGTGGCGAGGACCAGGCGGGGCGGGGTGTCGGGGGAGGGCGGGAGCGGCGGGGAGGCCGCCGTGCCGGTCGGCCGCTGCGGCCGCACGTCGGCGGCGTCCGCCGCACCGGGCAGCAACAGGGTCGCGATCGCCAGGAGCAGCGGGGCCACTCGCGTGGACCGCGATGCCGGGCGCTGGTCGGTGAAGCGGGACCGCATGCCCCGATTCTTGCACCGGGTGCGGTGATCAGGGGCGCCCGATGAAGAGATACACCGCGGTGTCGGTGGTCTTGCCCTTGCCCACGCCCAGGTACAGCGGGCCGAGGCCGGTATCGGCGCCGATGAAGAGGCTGCCGGCCAGCTTGAGCCCGCGCAGGCTCACGTTCTGGCGCATGTCCCAGGCGTTGCCGGCCTCCAGGGACCCGCCGACGAAGAAGCCGCGCGTCAGCACGGGCGTCTGGGCGAGGCGCTGGTAGTACGTGACGCGGCCGAAGAGCAGCGTGTTGCCCGTGAGCTGCCCCGGCTGGTAGCCCGAGAGCTGCTGGAAGCCGCCCAGGCTGAAGGGGCCCTGTGCCGAGTCCTCGGGCTGGTGGGCATTGAGCCCGCGCACATGCAGGTTCAGCGTGTGGCGGCCGATGCTGGTCGCGAGCGTGCCCTGCAGTTCCGTGCGGCTGAAGGCGTCGCGCCGGCCGCCCGGCTGAGTCTGCGTGCCGGCGATGTGCTCGAAGGTCGTGCGGTAGCCCCGCTGCGGGAAGTTGGCGAAGTCGAGCTGGTCCACCACCAGCTTCAGGCGCAGGCCCGTCTCGGTCCAGGTCTTGTCCAGGCGTTGCTGGTCGGCGTCGCCAAGCTGGCCCGGGTCGACAGTGATGAGGTCGGGGTGCACGCGCCAGTGCTCGCGCACGAGGCCCAGGCGCACCTCACCCAGGCGGCCCCAGGGCTGGCCGACGTCCAGGCCGTAGGTCAGGCTCTTGCGGCCCAGCCGCGCGAGGCCCTGCCCGGTCTCCGCGTTGTAGAGGGTCAGGTTGTGCCGCTCGATCTCGCCCCAGCTGGAGACGAACCAGTCGTTGCTCGTGCCCAGCTTCTGGATGAGCGGGTGGTAGAGCTCGGTGTACAGGCGCGGCGTCTGGCCGATGGTGAGCTGGTTGCGCCACTCGGTGCCGTGCGGCGTCAGCCAGTGCCGGTTGTGGCTGATGCGCAGGTTGAAGGCGCTCTCGCCGTTGAAGTCGGTGCTGAGGTCGATCCCGGCGCGGAAGTAGTTCGGGCCCCAGGGCTTGTCCTCCATCGAGAAGACGAGCTGGTTGCCCTCGCTGTGCTCCTCGACGTGGTAGTCCACGCGGACGTAGTCGCCCGAGGACGCCAGGAAGCGCGCATCGCGCTCGGCGCGCTCGGCGTCGAAGACCTGCCCGGGCCGCGTCTCCAGCTGGTCCTTGAAACGCTCGGGGTTGGCCACCTCGCTGCCCACGAAGCTGATGCCCGCCAGCGCCGGCGCCGCCGGCTGCGTGCGGGTGCGGGCCAGCAGCCAATCGGCATAGGCTTCAGGCGTGATGGCGAAGGCGCGCAGCTGCGGCAGCGCCTGTTCGGCGGCGGCCTCGCCCAGGGCGATGAAGTCCTTGCCGCGCTCGAAGTTGCCGGAACCCAGGCCCTGCAGGTTGGGCGTGATCAGCAGGTCCTCCTGCCAGAGGCTGGCGATCGAGCGCTGGACGTTCTGCTCGGTGAGGATGTTGATCATCTGCGCCGTCACGCCCACCAGCGAGTTCAGCGAGTCGCGCCCCGACAGCGGTGTGCCCACATTGATGGCGATCACGCGCTCGGCGCCCATGCGCCGCGCCACGTCCACGGGCAGGTTGTTGACGAGGCCGCCATCACCAAGAATGCGCCCTTCGTCGCTCTCGACCGGCGCGAAGACGCCCGGCACGCTCATGCTGGAGCGCAGCGCCTGGGCCAGGTCGCCGGTCTCGGCCACCACCTGGGCGCCGGATTCCATGTCGGTGGCGACGGCGCGGAAGGGCGTGGGCAGCTGGTCGAAGTGGTCGACGCTGCGCACGGGCAGCGTGAGGCGGCGCAGCAGGGCGTCGAGGCCGCGGCTCGAGAGCGTGCTCTGCGGTACGCGGACCTCGCCCGCTCGCAGCCCCAGCTCCAGCACGGCGGAGAACTCGAAGTCCTCCTCCTTGCGGCGCTGCGAGAGCAGCTGGCGTTCGACGCGGCTGGCGAACATGCGGTCCCAGGCGATCTGCTGCAGCTCGCGCTCCAGCTCGCGGGCGTTCATGCCACTGGCGTAGAGCCCGCCGATGATGGCGCCCATGGAGGTGCCGGCGATCACGTCGACGGGGATGTGCTCGCGCTCGAGCACCTTGAGCACGCCCACATGGGCCAGGCCGCGCGCACCGCCGCCGGACAGCACGAGCCCGAGCCTCGGGCGCGCCGCCGGGGCCGGGAGGGTGCCGGGGCCGGGCAGGTCGGGCGTGCGGGGCGGCGGCAGGGACTCGGCCTGGGCCGGCGCGAGCGGGCCCATGAGCAGGGCCAGCAGCAGCGCTGGCAGACCCGGGTGTCGTGGCGGCATGCGGGGCGTCACGGGCTCAGGGCGCGTCGTCCAGGTCCTGCATGAGCGAGGAGACGGCCCGCTGCACGAGCGTGTCTTCCTCGAGCGCGGTGATCAGGCCGTTGGCCAGCAGCTGCTCGATCGCACCGCGCGTGAGCGAGTGGCGCTCGTCGGCGTCCTGCCCCACGAAGAGGAAGAACTGCCGGCTTTCGCTGATCCAGGCCACCTGCGCCGTGATCCATTGGCTCTGCACGAACATGTGGTACCAGTTGCCCACCTGCAGATTGCCCATCCAGGCCTGCAGGGCGATGCGGGCATCCGGCGAGCCGGACTCGGAATACAGGCCCACGGGCACCGTCGGCAGCTCGCCACGGTTGACCTGGTCATGGGCCCAGCGCGAGGGCATCTGCGATTCGCGCTCGTTGAGCAGCTGCTGCAGCAGCTCCTCGGGGCTGAGGTCGCGGCGGGCGCTGGCGGCGCGGTCGGCAGGGGCCGGGTGATGATGCGGGGGCAGGCCGCTGAGCACGCGGCCATGCTGGGTCATGAGGTCCTGCAGCACGACGTGGCGTTTGTCCGCCGGGAAGGCAATGAGCTCCATGCCAGCCTCGATGCGCTGGATGAGCGCGGGGAGGCGGGTGCGCAGCTGCGCGCGAGCGGACTCGCTCTGGCGCTGCTGCAGGCTGTCCAGCAGCTCGTCCACCAGCTCGATGCTGGCTTCGGCCTGCGGGGCTTCGCGGCCGTACAGCACCATGTTCTGCACGATCACCTCGACCCAGGGCTTCAGCAGGAACTTGCGCAGCGTGGGGCTCAGCGCCGTGTCAGCGAGCTGCTCCTTCAGCTGGCTCTGCAGCAGCTCCAGCCACGCCGTGCGCTGGCCTTCGCGCTCCAGTGCGGCCAGGGCGGACGCACTGCGTTCGCCATGTCGGCTCGCCTGCTCGCGGATGTGCTGGTCGACGAGGCCGAGGGCCTGCTGGAACTGCAGGCCCGTCAGCAGCTGGGCCTCGACCAGCTGCTGGACGATGCCGTTCATGACGTCGAGGAACTGGCGCAGGCGCTCGTCGTCGGCACGCTTGAAGCCGGCGCCGTGCGCGGCCACGCGGTTGAGCAGGCTCCACACCGGGTGGTCCTGGCGGCGCAGCAGGCTCGGGTCCGTGCGGGACAGGCGGGCCACGGCCACCTGCAGGCGCGACATCAGCGCCTTGACCGGGGGCAGGAGCTTGGGATCGGCCAGGATCTGGTCATAGAGGCGGCTCAGCAGGTCGCCGCCGCCGCGCAGCAGCGTGTTCGGGCCGAGCGCCTGCGAGGTGGCGTCGTTGCCGGCTTGGCGCAAGGCCTGCGGCCGTGAGTTGATGGCGTCCACGCGGCGGGCGAGTGTGTCCAGCGTCGGGGTGGCACCCGGCACCGCGGCCTGGCGCAGGCGCGTCTCGACGTCCCGGGTGCTGCCGATGCCGTAGCCCTCGACCAGCGGCGCCAGCTGCGCGCTGCGCATTTCCTCGCACAGGGTCTGGTAGATCTCGCCCAGGGCCGCCACCACATGAGGCGTGGCCACCTTGGTCATGGCGTAGCAGCCTTCGCCGTCGAGCTGCAGGTTCTGGATGGCCGTCACCACGGCATTGGCGAAGACGGCCGGGCGCAGCGGGTTGTCCTGCTTCATCGGCCGGGCGATGCCGCGCAGCGCCGCGAAGAAGTTCACCAGTTGATGCAGCTCCGGCCGGCTGTGCTCCTCGACGGCCGAGACCACGTGGGCGATCGACACATCCTGCAGCGCCTGCTTCTCGTCCACGAGGCTGAGCGACTGAAGGCCCAGCGGCGAGCCGCGGCGCTGCAGCGGGTCCTCACCGTGGCGGGCGGCCTCCAGCAGCGGCTGGATGGCGGCCTGGAAGTCCGTCGGGAAGCGACCCTTGCTGACGGCCCAGGCGTACTGCAGCGCGTGCAGCAGAGGATCGGACTTCAGGTCGTCCTGGATCTTGTGGGCCACCGCATGGCTGAACGCGGGCATCCGGACGATGACCTCGTCGACCAGGGATTGAAGGCTCGGGGCATGGGACATGATGTTCCGCATTATGAAGCCGGCATGACACGGGAACGGGGGACGGCGGGGCCTTGCCTCGCCAATTGAGCGACAGAGTGCGCACCTGAGCGCGCACGCCCCTTCATGTGAGGGGGACTTTCCCCGGGACCTTTCCTGGAACGTTTCCCGGGGCTTTCAGCCGCGCGGATCGCGCGCCCATGAAAAAACCCGCGAGGCCGGGGGGCCGTCGCGGGTTTCGAGGAGGCATCCGGCAGGGGTGCTGCCGGAGGGCCGGGACTTACATGTCCATGCCCATGCCGCCCATGCCGCCGGGCATGGCCGGAGCGGCGCCTTCGTCCTTCGGGGCTTCAGCGACCATGCACTCGGTGGTCAGCATCAGCGAAGCGACGGAAGCGGCGTTCTGCAGTGCGGTGCGGGTCACCTTGGTCGGGTCCAGGATGCCCATTTCGATCATGTCGCCGTAGGTGTCGTTGGCGGCATTGAAACCGAAGTTGCCCTTGCCTTCCAGGACCTTGTTGATCACGACGCTGGGCTCGCCACCGGCGTTCGACACGATCTCGCGCAGGGGGGCTTCGATGGCCTTCAGGATCAGCTTGATGCCGGCGTCCTGGTCAGCGTTGTCACCCTTGATCTCACCAGCGGTCTGGCGGGCGCGCAGCAGAGCCACGCCGCCACCGGCCACGATGCCTTCTTCCACGGCAGCGCGGGTGGCGTGCAGGGCGTCTTCCACGCGGGCCTTCTTTTCCTTCATCTCGACTTCGGTGGCAGCACCGACCTTGATGACGGCCACACCGCCGGCCAGCTTGGCCACGCGCTCTTGCAGCTTCTCGCGGTCGTAGTCGCTGGTGGCTTCCTCGATCTGGATGCGGATCTGCTTCACGCGGGCTTCGATGTCCGCGGCAGCGCCGTTGCCGTCGATGATGGTGGTGTTTTCCTTGCCCACTTCGACGCGCTTGGCCTGACCCAGGTCAGCCAGCGTCACCTTCTCGAGGCTCAGGCCCACTTCTTCGGCGATGACCTTGCCACCGGTCAGGATGGCGATGTCTTCCAGCATGGCCTTGCGACGGTCGCCGAAGCCCGGAGCCTTGACGGCCACGACCTTCAGGATGCCGCGGATGGTGTTCACCACCAGGGTCGCCAGGGCTTCGCCCTCGACGTCCTCGGCGATGATCAGCAGCGGACGGCCGGCCTTGGCCACGGCTTCCAGCGTGGGCAGCAGGTCGCGGATGTTGCTGATCTTCTTGTCGAACAGCAGGACAAACGGGTTGTCCAGGATCGCGGCTTGCTTTTCCGGGTTGTTGATGAAGTAGGGCGACAGGTAGCCGCGGTCGAACTGCATGCCTTCGACGACGTCCAGCTCGTTGTTCAGGCTCTTGCCGTCTTCAACGGTGATCACGCCTTCCTTGCCGACCTTGTCCATGGCGGAGGCGATGATCTCGCCCACGTCGGAGTCGCTGTTGGCCGAGATGGTGCCGACCTGTGCGATTTCCGTGGAGGTGGTGGTGGCCTTGGAGGCGGCCTTCAGTTGCACGACCAGGGCGGCCACGGCACGGTCGATACCGCGCTTCAGGTCCATCGGGTTCATGCCGGCGGCCACGTACTTCATGCCTTCGCGCACGATGGCCTGGGCCAGCACGGTGGCGGTGGTGGTGCCGTCACCGGCGTTGTCCGAGGTCTTGGAAGCGACTTCCTTGACCATCTGGGCGCCCATGTTCTGCAGCTTGTCCTTCAGCTCGATTTCCTTGGCCACGGACACACCGTCCTTGGTCACGGTCGGGGCGCCGAAGGAGCGCTCCAGCACCACATTGCGGCCCTTGGGACCCAGGGTGACCTTGACGGCATTCGCCAGAACATTCACGCCTTCGACCATGCGGGCACGGGCGTCGGAACCAAAGACCACGTCTTTTGCTGCCATGTTGATTTCTCCGAAATTCTTGAATTGGGGGCTGCTACGCTTCCAGGCCGCTCGGGCGGCGCCAAGGAAAGCGTAGCGAGCGACGCGCCGGCTAGGCGGACGGAGCGCAGAAACCGGAACGACCTAGCGGGTCGTGAGGATTTCGAGCACCGCCCAACGACGCCAGCGTGACGCGCAGTAGCTTTACTTGGCGACGACGGCGAAGAGGTCTTCTTCGCGCATGACCAGCAGCTCCTCACCGTCCACCTTGACGGACTGGCCGGAGTACTTGCCGAACAGCACGCGGTCGCCGACGGCCACGTTCAGGGCCACGAAGTCGCCCTTGTCGTTGCGCTTGCCAGGACCCACGGCCAGCACTTCACCCTGGTCGGGCTTCTCGGCGGCGTTGTCCGGCAGGACGATGCCGGAGGCCGTCTTGGTTTCGTTTTCCAGGCGCTTAACGATCACGCGATCGTGCAGAGGACGCAGTTTCATCACATCTCCTAGCTGAGAGTCTTGGGTCGTTGCGGGCCCCACGCCGACCGGCGGCGGGCCATCACATCGGGACAAACCGGCCGCGGCGCTTGCCGGGACCGAATTGTTAGCACTCGACATTCGAGAGTGCTAGCAGGGAAGGATTATAGGGATGACCCGCGGCGTTTCAAGAGGCTGGGCGGCACATGTCGGTTCTCACTCAGTTTTGAACTCATTCTCATTTAGTTTTGAACTCGCTGCAGGCAGTCTTAGGTGATCGAGCCCTCTGACCTGCCCCCCTCCCCGCCGTACCAACGTAAAGGTAGTGAAGTCCGTCAACCAGGAGAATGATGGACATGAAGAAGAGCAGATTCACCGAGGAGCAGATCATTGGCTTCCTCAGGCAGGCCGAGGCAGGCATGCCGGTCAAGGAGTTGTGCACGCAGGGCGGCTTCAGCGATGCGACGTTCTACAAGTGGCGAGCGAAGTTCGGCGGCATGCAGGCGACGGACGCCAAGCGCTTGCGTGAGCTCGAGTCCGAGAACGCCAAGCTCAAGCGCTTGCTGGCCGAGGCGCATCTGGACATTCATGCGCTCAAGGATGTCTTCGGCGTAAAGCCCTACCTGCGTATTCCGATCAAACCCACCACCTGTTCCAGTTCAAACCCGCCAGCCATTCCGATCCGATGCCGCCACCCTGGCCGTTCTGGTTGGCAATCCCCACGATCGCAAAGCTTGCCAGGCTGAAGGCGGCCTCCGAGTCGGGGGCATCTCGGTTCCGGTGCAAAAATCCCGCTGAGAGTTGGGGATTGGCCCTGCCTCCAGCCGGCCAGCGGCGAAGCTCGTAGGTGATGTCCCGACTCGACTGTCCGCCGTGGCATGCTGAGTACTCCGCGCATCTCAGCCTCTCCGGACTGCGGACTTACAGCACGCGCCGGGGACAGCACCACTGGCAGCCGATCCCTGCGCCGCCGCCCGCCATGGGCTTCCTGGGCGTGCAGAGCCATTTGGAGCGGCCCTTATTGATGAAAAGGGGTCGGACGGCCGACCGGTGGAGAGCGCCAAGGCACTGCAATTCAGGGCGCAGATCTTGCTGACGGGCGGAAGGGGTCTGTGATCCCGTGGTGATTCCAGCCTCTGTGGAACGCCGGCACCATCGGACGCTGCACATGCTGATTCGCCATCACGCTGGATTTTGTTGTCTTGATCAATAACCACCCAAAGGTGGGTGGTGATTTTGATGATTCGGCCCCGTAGCCTCCGTCCGCTTGATGTTGATTTGAGGACGACGGCGTGACTGGTGAACCTTGGTTGCCGTCGTTCTAATACCGCCCCGCGCTGCGCAGGCTCTGTCAGAGATGACAGGGTGTGAGCCGGGTTCGGTCAGTGAGAATCGCTGCGCCCAGGCCTATTCAAAGCATCACAGACCAGCGTCTGGGGCACATCCATCGGTCAATGGCGCCCGGTCGAGGCGTCGGGAGGGATTTGATGAAGCGCTTGCAATGGCTGCGTCGCGGCGGCTTGGTGCTGTCCGCCTGCCTGTCTGCTTTTGGCGTCTTGGTCGCGGGCAGCGCCAACGCCGGCACCTACTACGAGGAGCAAGGCCAGCTGGTGCGCGCCTCCAGGTCCGTGAAGGCCCTGGGCCCCGACCTGTTCGGCGACAAGGTCAACCACTACAACGGCGCCCTGGAGTTCGTTCAGGCGGATGTCAGCCTGCCAGGCAACAGCGAGCTGGCGGTGTCGGCCGGGCGTCGCTTCAACGCCAACCTGACGCCGGGGTTCATGAACGGCCTGTTCGGCCGATGGGACCTGGAGATTCCGCGCATCCAGGGCGTATTCGCCAACTCCAGCGGCTTCGTCAACGGCTGGGGCGCTGCGGACCGCTGCAGCCGCTTCTCTGCGCCGCCCACGGTGACCGGCGCAATGGCCGAAGGCGCGTGGAAGGCCAAGGAGTACTGGCACGGCAACATGCTCTACATCCCTGGCGGCGGCGAGAAGGAAATCCTGCTTCGCCTTCCCGGTGGCTGGACGGGGCCGACGGATGACCAGAACTACCCTCTGCTAACCAAGGACAACTGGGCGCTTCGCTGCATTACCCTGGCCACAGGAGGCGGCGACGGCGAAGGCTTCATGGCCCTGAGCCCTTCCGGCGTTCGCTACCAGTTCGACTGGATGGCCAGCCGGCAAGCGAACACGCTGGCGCGCTCGGCGCCCTATGGCAACACCTTGAAGCCCGGCAGGCAGCCGCCTTCCAAGACCGGCCCGACGCCCACGGCGTCGGTGCTCTATTACCTCAAGCGCACCGAAGTCTGGATCCTGCCCACGCAGATCACCGATCGATTCGGCAATTGGGTCCGCTTCAGCTATGACCCCGTCGATCGCATGCGCGTGCTGAGCATCGAGTCCAGCGATGGCCGCAAGCTGAGCTTCACCTACCAGGAGTCCCCCAGGCGGATCAAGACGATCACCACCAACGCGGGTGCCAACGGAAGCCGCACCTGGACCTACAACTACGCGGCCGATGGCGACCTCAGCAGCGTGGTCCTGCCGGACCAGAGTCGATGGGGGTTCGACATCGAGCCTGCCTTCATGACCTCTGAGGACATGTACTTTTCCACGCCAGCCACCTGCCTTGGCAACGGCGTGGTGAACAAGTACCGCCATGCGGCCGTGATGACCCATCCCAGCGGTGCGCAGGGGCGCTTCGAGGTCGAGCCCCTCGAGCATGCGCGGGCCAGCAATGACGCCGCTTGCATTCCGCTGACCGACGATTTGTCCGTACCGCTGGCCCCAGCGTATTACGTCATGCAGTCGGTTCAGAAAAAGACCCTCAGCGGGCCGGGCATGCCGACCCAGACCTGGAACTACAGCTACAGCCCGTCGACCGGCGAAGGCAGCTATCCGGGCTGCACCTATTGCCCGTCCACCAAGTGGACCCAGATCCAGGAGCCCAACGGCCGCAGCACCCGCATGACCCATGGCATGCAAGTCGGCGTCAACGAAGGGCTGCTGCTCAAGACCGAGGACTTTGATGCGCAAGGCAGCTTGCTGCGCACCGTGAGCCAGTCCTATCGCGCCTATGACGCGGGCCCCTATCCGCAGAAGGTGGGCAGCAGCATCATCAACTTCGGCGATGGCTATCTGCATGGCCGCTTGCAGCCGCTGCAGCAGCGCGTCATCACCCAGCAAGGGCAGAATTTCAGCTGGACCGCATCGAGCGGCGGCGCTGGCATCGACTCCTGGGGCCGCGTTATCCAGGTCACCAAGTCCGGGCCGGGAGGCAGCCGGATCGAGACGATGGTCTACAAGGATATTCCCAACCTGTGGGTGCGCAACCTGACCGAGTCGGTGACGGTCAACGGCTTCGCGGCTTCCGTCTACAACGACTACGACACCCTGGGGCGCAAGACGGCGGACAAGGCCTTCGGCATGCCGCAGTTCACCTACGGCTACAACGGCGACGGCACCTTGGCCTGGAAACAGGACGGACGCAACAACCGCACCCGCTACGACAACTACAAGTTGGGCCTGCCCCAGTCGGTCAGCTATGCGGATGGCAGTGCCGAGTCCGTGGTGGTGGATGGCCTGGGCCAGATCAGCAGCCACACCTCGGCGGCCAGCTACACGACGGGCTATGACTACGACGCCATGGGGCGGCTGAAGCTAATCACGCCACCATCCGGCTTCACGTCGACGAGCCTGGTGTTCGAGCCGGTCAGCAGTGACGAATACGGCGTGGCCGCCGGCCACTGGCGCCAGACGGTCACCAAGGGCAATGCCAAGACAATCACGGTGCTGGATGCTCTTTGGCGCCCGGTGATGACCCGCACCTTCGACAGTAGCCAGGAGGCGAGCACGCGCAAGGTCGTGGTCAAGGGCTATGACTTGAGCGGCCAGCTGAGCTTCGAGAGCTATCCGGCCCGCGACTACGGCACGGTGGCCCTGACCAGCCCGGGCAAGCGCATGACCTACGACGCCCTTGGCCGCCTGACGCTCTTGGAGCAGGACAGCGAGCTGGGCGTGCTGAAGACCCGGCAGGACTACCTGAGCGGCTTCACCACGGCGATCACCAACCCACGCGACAAGGTGACGACGCAGAGTTTCTGGGCGCTGGACAACCCCGCTGAAGCGAGCCTGGCCCAGGCCGATATGCCCGAAGGCGTGCAGGTCTTCATCAGCAGGAATAGCCTGGGCACGCCCACGGCCATCAGCCGCGGTGGCGTGACGCGGCGCTATGTCTACGATGCGTACCAGCGCCTTTGCAAGACTATCGATCCGGAGATCAATGCCACCGTCCAGGACTACGACGCGGCTGGCAATATCGCCTGGCGGGCGCCTGGGCAGAATCTGAACAGCATTGACAACTGCAACACGGCCAGTGCGCAAGCCTCAGCCAAGATCAGCTACAGCTACGACGCGGTCAACCAGCTGAAGGTCACCAGCTATGGCGACAACAGTCCGGCCATTACCCGGAGCTACTGGCCAGACGGCAAGCTCAAGACGGTGGACAGCAATGGCAGCAGCTGGAGCTACACCTACAACGCGCTGCGCGACATCAGCACCGAAACGCTGAGCTATGGCGGCCAGAGCTATGGCTTGAGCTGGGGCTACGACCCCAACGGCAGCCTGAGCAGCCTGACCTACCCGGGCGGCCGCACCGCTGTGAGCTATGTGCCCAACGCCCTGGGCGAGCCCAGTCAGGTGGGTGGCTTTGCCTCAGCGTTGACCTTCCATCCCAACGGAACGGTCAACAGCTACCGGCTCAATAACGGCGTGCAGCACTCAATGACGCCCAATCTGCGCGGCCTGCCCGCGGTCAATCAAGACACGGGGGTGCTCAACGACGCCTACACCTACGACGCCAACGGCAACGTGGCCAGCATCACGGACCAGCAGGGCGGCGGGGCCTTCAACCGCAGCATGGTCTATGACGACCTGGACCGGCTCAAGACGGTGAGCGCGCCCGGCGTGTGGGGCACGGCGAGCTACACCTACGATGCAGCAGACAACCTGCGCACGGCCAACGTGGGCAGCCGCAACGTCACACTGAACTACACGGACGGCACAAACCGGCTCAACAGCCTGACGGTCAACGGCAGCCCCGTCAATTACGGCTACGACGCCTACGGCAACATCCGCTCCAAGGGGGCGCAGACCTACACCTTCGACCTGGGCAACCGCCTGAGCGGGTCCAGCCTCGGGGGCGCCTATGTCTACGACGGTCTGGGCCGGCGGGTGCAGGTGACCGGCAAGGATGGGAGCTTGCGGATCTCGGTCTACAGCCAGGCTGGGCAGTTGCTGTGGAGCACGCAGCCGGTGGCCGGCGGCACGCCGGCGCAGCCCAAGTACAGCTGCGAGGCGAACTATGTGCTGAGCAATACGACCTGCGTAGGGCAAACGCAAAGCAAGCCCGCCAGTACGGTGACGGTGTGCCCCAATGGGGAGACGCTGCGCGCGGGGCAGTGCGTGACCGTGAAGGCAGCGGGAAGCGAGGCCTATTGCGACACCGGCGTGCTCAAGAACGGGCAATGCGAAGTGACCCAGGTCCAGGACTACGCGGCCAGCAACCGGGCGGTGTGCAGGAGCGTGGGCTACACGCTGAGGACGGACGGCAAGTGCGTGAAGGACGTGCCGGACGACTATGCCGCGACGCTCAAGGAAACCTGTGCGGACGGTAGCACGCCGGCGGCCGGGCAGTGTTCAACCACCAAGGAAGAGGACGCCAAGCAGGAGACCGGCTGCCCCCTGGGAACGCTCAGGGCATGGCCACCCAACCCGTCGCAGCAGGCCTGCATGTCCAACGAGACGGTGACAGCAAGAGGCCCCACGCCTGCGGCCACAGCCTGTCAAGCGTTGGGCAGCCCATATGGCGCTACCTTGCTAGGGGTGTGGCAGGACCCCGGCGCTGGAGCGGCAGCTCAGTCCCAACCGCGCGCTATTCCCGAGTCACAGTGGTACTGCGGCTTCACGCCGGTTCAACGCTATGTGTGCAGCCGCGGGACGCTGGTGAACAGCAACCGGTGCCGGTACACCGAGTCGTCTCCGAGCATCAAGGGCTATACCTGCCCCTACGGCGGAATCCTGGACGGCACGATGTGCCGGCGCACCCGCACGGATGTGCAGGATGCCGCGCAGGAGCTGTACTGCCCCAAGGGCGGCCAGTTGGACGGCTCCATGTGCCGACTCAGTGCGACCAGCACTAATCCGCCTAAGACGCGCTCGACCTGCGATGCCGGCTACACGCCGGATGGCAGCACCTGCTACAAGCCCACGGGCTCAACGCCCACGACGCAATACGGTTGCGACAGCGGCTGGACGCCCGTCAACGGGCAGTGCACCTATAAGGCGCCGGACAAGCCTGCGACGGTGAAGTACGTCTGCGCTGATGGCAGCACGCCGCCGACGGGTGGGCAATGTGCGGCCGGGGTGCAGAGCACGGCCTACATCTACCTGGGTGGCAAGGCGATTGCCGAGGTCAACAGTGCGAGCGGCACGCAGTACGTGCACACCGATGCGCTGGGCAGCCCGGTGGCGCACACGGGCGCGAGCGGCAGCCTGCTGAATACCACCCGTTTTGAGCCCTACGGGGCGGTAGCGCAAGGCGCCAAGCCGGGACCGGCAACCAGCCTGATGGGCTATACGGGGCATGTGCAGGATCCGGAGACGGGGCTGGTGTACATGCAGCAGCGGTACTACGATCCCATAGCCGGCCGATTCTTGTCGGTAGACCCGATCGTCACTGATGCGAATACTGGAAAAGGGTTTGGGCTTTATACCTACGTTGAGAACAATCCCTATACAAAAATTGATCCGGACGGGCGGGATCCGCATCAAGATCCCTGGAAACCAAGTGCGACCGCTTGTTGGTGGACTGCGGGTTGCTCCTACTGGAGCAGTTCTGACAGCAGCTCGAATTGGCGCGCGACGGCGAAGGAGGATGGAAATTATGTCAGCACTGCGTTAGAGCAGAAGTTTGACGAAACGTTTTCAGGCGAAGGGTGGATTTTCTTTCCTGGCCTCTACTTGGTTAGAAGTGCGCTTGGGACCCCAAGGTTCCTCGGCGACTACATGGCCGAGCCGACCTTGGGTGGGACAGCGGTGCTGGCGATGGGGATAGTGGCGAGAATTGGGCCGGCAGGGGGAATGGCCGTCAGTAGATCGTCACTTCAGCATACCTTTAAACATGCCAAAGATTTTGGTGTTGTCGGAAATGCCAGCAATAAAACACTTTCGGAGCTATTGTCTGTAATTCGAGCACATGTAGGTGCATCGGGTACGCGAGCCATTCAAGGCACGTATCGAGGAACGTCTGTGACGCACTTCGTTGACCCCAAAACGGGACTAAATGTGATGCAAGATTCAGCAGGCAATCTTTTGTCTGGCTGGCGGCTAAGTCCTCAGCAGCTTGAAAATGTCCTGACCAGAGGTTCGTTGTGAGGCTGATATGCGCGACGTTAAAAAAGAATATGAGGCATTGATTTGCCTGTTTCTTTGCGGAAATTTGTCGGTAGATGAATTTCAATTGAAATATATGAATAAATTCAAAACAGAGAGCAGAGTTTTGAGCGGCGGTCTGTATGAGGTGCTTGAGGAGGTGTTTGGATGTGTTGACTCCTTCACAACGGATGTTGAGTTGTTGTCTGAAAAACCAAATTTCTATCTGACGGAGTTGCAGTTGCGGGAGAAGATGGAGAGGGCTGCGGATCGTCTGAGGTCTATGTAATGAAATAGCGTTTCAAAGTAGTTTGAAGGGGCGTCCAAAATTGTGCGCGCGGCCGGAATTCGCCTCTAGGGAAGATCTGCAAAACCCCTGGGCAATCCGACGGCAGTTTCATTGGCTTCATCAACCCGTAGAGCTATGACAATGACATTCTCGGGAAACTATCGGTGGCGAAAGACGACGGACATCGATCGCGCGCATGCACTGTTCGAACTGCTGGACGGTGATGTACCAGTACTAGATGTTGGTAATCCCCCCGCAAATCCAGTGCGCTGAGAAGTAGAGAGTCTCACAGGAGAATCTCTACAATGAAGAAATCGCGTTTCACCGACAGCCAGATCATCGACGCGCTCAAGCGGGCGGAAGCCGGGGTGACCGTCCCCGAGTTGTGCCGCTAACTGGGCATCAGCTCAGCGACCTTCTATAAGTGGCGGGCCAAGTTCGGCGGCATGGACGCCTCGCTCATGGCACGCATGAAGGAGCTGGAGGAGGAGAACCGGCGGCTGCGCAAGATGTACGTCGAGGAGAAGCTCAAGGCCGAGGTCGTGGCGGAGGCGCTCGCAAAAAAGTGGTGAAGCCATCTCGCCGACGCGAGATGGCACAACGAGCCGTGCAGCAGCGAGGGCTGTCGATCCGGGCGGCTTGCCAGGCCTTCCAGATCAGCCAGGCCTGCTATCGCTACGAGGCCCGGCGTGGCATCGAAGACGATGAGATCGCCCAATGGCTGCTCAGGCTGACCGACAACAACCGCAACTGGGGCTTTGGGCTTTGCTACCTGCACCTGCGCAACGTGCGCCGCTTCCCCTGGAACCACAAGCGCGTGTACCGGATCTACCGCGAGCTGGAGCTGAACCTGCGCATCAAGCCGCGCAAACGCCTGGTGCGCGAGAAGCCCGAACCGCTCACGGTGCCTGAGCACTGCAACGAGGTCTGGTCGATGGACTTCATGCACGACCAACTGGAAGACGGGCGCAGCATCCGGCTGCTCAACGTGATCGACGACTTCAACCGCGAGGCCCTGGGCATCGAGGTGGACTTCTCGCCGCCTTCGCATCGCGTGATCCGCACACTGGCGCAGATCATGGCCTGGCGCGGCAAGCCACGGGTGATCCGCTGCGACAACGGGCCGGAGTACATCAGCGCCGCGCTGCTGAACTGGGCCAGTGCCCGCGGTATCCAGATCGAGCACATTCAGCCCGGCAAACCCCAACAGAACGCCTACGTGGAGCGCTTCAACAGGACAGTCCGCTACGAGTGGCTGTCGCAGTACCATTGGTCCGACCTTGATGAGGTCCGGGAGTTCGCCACGCAATGGATGTGGCGCTACAACCATGAACGCCCGAACATGGCCTTGGGCGGCATCACCCCGAAACAGCGGCTGGCCATGGCCGCATAGCTCTACTTCTCGGAGCGGTGGATTTCGGGGGGATTACCAGATCAACGCAAAAAAATGGGGAGCCCGCTCGCTCGACGTGCTCAGGTCGCCCTCGCTCGCGAACGTGGCCTGAGTCTTCGTCGGGCTTGCGGGCGGATCGGCATGTCGCGCTCCACGCCCAGCTACGAGCCTCGGCTGCCCGCCAAGGATGCGCCAGTGATCGAGGCGATGAAGGCGCTCTCTGCGCAGTACCCGCGCTACGGCTATCGCCGCATCCGCGTGTTCCTGCGTCGCAAGGACTTCGAGTTGAGCAGGTCGCGAGCGCTTAGCGTCCGTTGCCTGCATGCCGCCGAACTTCGCGCGCCACTTGTAGAACGTCGCATCGCTGAAGCCGCCCTGCGTGCACAACTCCTTGACCGGCATGCCTGCCTCGGCCTGCCTGAGGAAGCCAATGATCTGCTCCTCGGTGAATCTGCTCTTCTTCATGT
>JAYRJQ010000043.1:0-1645 GCA_041906185.1 Burkholderiaceae bacterium | reverse complement strand
GGTAGTCGAACAGGCTGCGGCCCAGGCCCGCCATCACCACGTAGGCCTGGGTATCGCGCAGCTGGGTGATGACCGGGTAAGGCCAGGTCTTCAGCATCTCCACCGCCTGCTGCGACGCATTGGTCCAGGGCTTGCTGCGGTTGACCACCAGGCCCACGGGCAGCTTGCGCTTGTGCACGCGCGGCACCTTGGCCAGGGTGTTCAGGAAGCCGACCGTGGCCTCGATGTCCAGGGCGGACGGCAGCACCGGCACCACCACGGCGTCGGCATGCTCCAGGAAACTGCCCAGGTCGTCGGCCATGGCGCCGGCCGCGGCATCCACCACCACCCGCTCGGCGTCTTCCGGCAGCCACGCGCGCCAGGCGCGCCGGCCGCTGGCGTCGATCGGCAGTACGGCCGACTCCAGTTCCGCCCGGCGCTCGGCCCAGCGGGTAGACGAATGCTGCGGATCGGCGTCCACCAGCACCGTGCGCTTGCCATCGAGTGCGAAATACGCGGCCAGGTTGGTCGCCAGGGTGGTCTTTCCCGCGCCGCCCTTGGAGCTGGCGACCAGAATCGTCTTCATGCGCGCACCTCGTTGCCCGGGGAGCCCGCAGGGTACACCGGGGGAGGTGAAGCAGAAAGACAGGAGTGAGGGGAGAGGAGTGAGGAGTGAGCGAAGGCAAGACCCGGCTTCCCCTCACTCCTCCCCACTCACCGCTTGCTGTTATCGTTCCGTCCCCACGGACCGGACGCCCCATGAACGAGCTGCAGGACCTCACCGCGCTGATCCGCGCCAACACCCCGCTGATCGTCATCGAAACCCAGGACGAGGCGCGCGTGGTCGACCTGTTCCGGCAGGCCCTGGGCCAGGTGTGGCGGGCGTTGTTCCGCTGGAGCATCACCGAAGGCCTGCGCCGCCTGGACATGGACCGCGAGGACGACGCCATCGGCCCGCCCGACGCCAGCGCCGCCCTGCAGGCCATCAAGCAGGCCGAGCAGCGCGGCATCTACCTGCTGCTGGATTTCCACCCTTACCTGGGCTACGCCAGCAGCCAGCGCCAGTTGCGCGACATCCTGCAGCGCCGGCACAGCCTGCCCCACGTGGTGGTGCTGGTGGGCGCGAAGATCGAGCTGCCGGCCGAACTGGACGCGCTGGCCGTGCGTTTCAGCCCGCGCCTGCCCGACGGCAACGCCCTGCTGAAGATGGTCCGCGAGGAAGCCGAGCACTATGCGCGCGAGCACGGCGGCCGGCGCGTCGAGGCCGATGGCGAGGCGGTGAAGCAGATCGTGCGCAACCTGCAGGGCCTGAGCCTGGTTGACGCACGCCGCATCGCGCGACAGCTGATCTTCGCCGACGGCGCCCTGACCGCCAGCGACTTGCCGGCGCTGAACAAACTGAAGTTCGAGCTGCTCAACCGCAGCGGCCACCTGCATTACGAGTACGACACGGCGAAGTTCGCCGACGTGGCCGGTGCGTCGCGGCTGAAGCGCTGGATTGAACAGCGGCGTGCGGTGTTCGTGTCTGGCAACCCGCCGCCGGGGCTGGACCTGCCCAAGGGCGTGCTGCTGCTGGGCGTGCAGGGCTGCGGCAAGTCGATGCTGGCCAAGGCCACGGCCGCCGGCTTCGGCGTGCCGCTGCTGCGGCTGGATTTCGGCACGCTGT
>JAYRJQ010000042.1:0-1741 GCA_041906185.1 Burkholderiaceae bacterium | reverse complement strand
CAGCTTGACGCCGTCGGTGACCACGCCGGAGCCGTCCGGCTTGACCTGGATGCGGACGTTGTAGTCCACCACGCGCTTGTAGGCGACGAGAATCTTCATCCTGCGGGAATTCCTGTGTGCGACGGTGAGGCCCGGCCGCGGCGGCTGGCCGAGGGCAGAAGCCGGATTTTAGCCGTCAGGCCTGATCCATGCGAGTCCGTACGGTGGCGTCTGCCCGCGGCGCGGCGAGCAGGGCGGCGAGCCGGGCTGCGCTGCCGGGGGCCTGGTCGAAGAACAGGGAGGGCTCGGTCAGCTCCAGTTCGAGCAGGCAGGGCTGGCCATTCGGGCCGGACAGCAGGTCGATGCGTGCGTAGGTCAGGGGCGCCTCCAGCTGACGCAGACGCGTGGTCGCGGCCAGGATGCGCTCGGCGAGGGTGAGTTCCGAAGGCAGGGGATCGCGCGCGGTGATGTCGCCCGCTGCCATAGGCGCCTGGCGTGCCGCTTCTCCGGGAGGCAGCTGCGCGCCCTTGCGGAGCGCATGGCTGAAATGGCCGGCAAAGTAGACCAGGGCGGTTTCGCCAGCGGCATCCACCGTGGACAGGTAGGGCTGCAGCATAACGCTGCGGTCCTGGTCGAGCAGCCGGGCGATATGGTTGCCGGCGGCGAACTGCTGGTCGCGCTGGTAGCGCTGGGTGTCCCGCGCGCCGGCACTGACGGTCGGCTTGACCACGAACTCGTCCGCATCCGCGAACGCCTCCAGAAAGCGGCTCAGGGCCTCCATGGGTTCGGCGTCGGGCTCCACGAACGTAGTCGGCACCGTGGGGATGCCGACGGCGGCCAGATCGGCCAGATAGTGCTTGTCGGTGTTCCAGCGGACCACGTTCAGGGGGTTGAGCAGCAGGGTCGCACGGTCCACCCGTTCGGCCCATGCCAGAAACTCCGGCAGCCGTTCGGTGTAGTCCCAGGGCGAGCGGAGCAGGACAGTGTCGAAACGCCCCCAGTTCACGGTGGGATCGTCCCAGGCCACGGCGCGGGCATGCAGGCCGGCATCGGCACACGCATCGAGCAGGGGAACGAGGTCATCGTCATGCCCGGTGGCAGCGACGGCGGTGACGAGGGCGACGGTTCTCATGGCGGCAGTGTACGCGCACGCCCCGCGCCGGATTCCCATTGCCCGAAAGTACCTGTGTCCGGGATGGGCGGCTGGGTAGAATGCCGGCTTTCACCATCGAATGGATCGCGTCATGGCGGCTAATCCCGGCTCCCGAGGCAGGCAGAAGCTCTATCCCAGTGCGGCAGCGGCGCTCGAAGGCGTCGTGGCCGACGGCCAGACGCTGGCGGTCGGTGGCTTCGGCCTGTGCGGCATCCCCGAAGCATTGATTGGCGCCCTGCGCGACAGCGGCGTGAAGGGGCTCACGGCGATCTCCAACAACGCCGGCGTGGACGGCTTCGGACTGGGGCTGCTGCTGGAGACCCGTCAGATCAGGAAGATGATTTCGTCCTACGTGGGTGAGAACAAGGAGTTCGAGCGCCAGTTCCTGTCGGGCGAGCTGGAGCTGGAGTTCAACCCGCAGGGCACGCTGGCCGAGCGCCTGCGCGCCGGCGGCGCCGGGATTCCCGCGTTCTTCACCCGCACCGGCTACGGCACGGTCGTCGCCGAAGGCAAGGAAACGCGCCAGTTCGGCGAGCATTGGTACGTGATGGAGACGGCGCTGATGGCCGACGTGTCGCTGGTCAAGGCGTGGAAGGCCGACAAGGCGGG
>JAYRJQ010000022.1:0-93886 GCA_041906185.1 Burkholderiaceae bacterium | reverse complement strand
CCTTTCGACGTGGACGACATTTTGTGTCGACTTCGAAGGATGGCGAGAAGTGGCCAATACGAAAAGCTCACGCTCACGGCAAAGGGAAAAATTCAAGTTCCCAAAGGCGACGGGCTGGGCGAGTACACAAAGGATGCATTGCGCCAGTTCATCAGCAAGGATCGCAAGAGGCGCGCTGGCTGACCGATGACGCTGAGCCGTCACTGAACGCCCGTCGGGTTCAAGGCATGCCTTCGCGGTCCATGCGCTTCTTTAGCGCTCTATAGCGCTCCAAATCTAGGTCATTCTGATGCACATCCCTATCGTCCGTTCCACGTGACCGGGATAGGTCTGCAACCATCCAAGTAGATCGACAGCGACCTCAATATGAGTGCGCTCCTCCTGGCACGAACATCTTGTTCAACCTTCAGGAGTTTGCTCATGAAAGATCATCCCTCGGCCAACGCCGAATCCGCAGGCCGCTTCCGCTATACCACTGCCGAGTTCGCCCATCTCTACAAGGTCGAGCCGCAGACGGTGAGAAAACAGTACTCCGCGACAGGGTCGTACTTTGGTAGCGTGCCGCTTCGCCTACCCAATCGCCGCCTGTTGTGGCCGAGCGATGCCATCGAGAAGCTGGCAGCCATTCAAAGGCGCGCCTGAAATCCCCTTGCAGCAGGCTGTCAGGGGTAGCTGCTCATAGTCCCAACGGACGAACAGGCCTGATCCAGGTCCTCCTGCCTGCTGTTTAGCTGCTGATCCACAGCTCTTCCGATATACCTCCCGATGAAAACCATCCTCCAGCAGCCGCGACTGGCTGCTGGCGGATCTGGTCTGCCCTATCGCGTGTTCGGAATATCGAGGGATATCTGTATTTCCAAGAATATCTGGCGCAGTCGTGAAGATTTGACCCTCTGGTATGCCTGTTTATCGACTATCGAAGTGCCGTCTTTTTGGTAATTAGTGATATAGCAATAGCAATGGCAGTTGTAGCGATTGGGTATCTGTGAGGGGGCCTATGGCTGACATCCACGGATCATCGGTTTTTATAACAAGCCGCTGTTATCTCCGAATTCAATTCGCTGACTCCACAGTCAATATGAAAATCAAAAAAAATGTCTACATGCTGCTAGGGAAGGTCTGCAAAACCCCTCGTCACTCCGACTGGCGCCGGGTGTGAGCGTCGGGGACGATGCGGGGCATGGACCAGATCACGCTTGGCCTTGACCCGCTGCCCAAGAAGACCCGCAAGGAAGTCTTCCTCGACGAGATGAACCAGGTGGTGCCCTGGCCCGCGCTGGTGGCACTGATCCAGCCGCACGCGCGGGGTGCGCATCAGGCGCTGGGCGGTCGCCCGCCGTTCCCCATCGAGACCATGCTGCGCATCCACTGCCTGCAGCTGTGGTGGAACTTGAGCGACCCGGCCGTCGAAGAAGAGCTGCACGAGCGCCCGCTGTACCGCCGCTTCGTCGGCCTGGAGGGAGCGGCGCGGATGCCTGACGAGACCACCATCCTGCGCTTTCGGCATCTGTTGGAGAAGCACCAGCTCGCCCCGCAAGTGCTGGCCACGATCAACGCCGGTCTTGCCCAGCAGGGCCTGATGCTGAAGACGGGCACGGTGGTGGACGCCACCATCATTGCCGCGCCGAGCTCGACCAAGAACAAGGACGGCGAGCGCGACCCCGAGATGCACCAGACCAAGAAGGGCCAGCAGTGGCACTTCGGCATGAAGGCGCACATCGGCGTGGACGCTGACTCGGGCCTGGTGCACACGGTCATCGGCACGGCGGCCAACGTCAATGACGTGACGCAGGCTGCGGGTTTGCTGCACGGCCAAGAGAGCGATGCCTGGGGCGATGCGGGCTACCAGGGCGTGGACAAGCGTGATGAGTTCAAGGACAGCAAGGTGCGTTGGGAAGTGGCCATGCGGCCAGGCAAGCGGCGGGCGCTTGATTCCGAACGCGAACTGGATCGGCTGATCGAGAAGGCGGAGAAGCTCAAGGCCAGCATCCGTGCCAAGGTCGAGCACCCGTTCCGGCTGATCAAGCAGCAATTCGGTTACGCCAAGGTGCGCTATCGCGGGCTGGCGAAGAACACGGCGCGGCTGACGATGCTGTTTGCGCTGGGCAATCTGTGGATGGCGCGCCGGCAGATCCTGGGAGCGCAGGGATGAGTGCGCCTGCACTGCGCCAAAGGGCCGCGCAAGGGCCTGCAAACGGGTCGGTGCAGCGCTCAGAACGCTCGATTCAAGCGCGCGCGACCGCCTCAAGAAACAAAACCCCGCTCGGCACGGACTCACGCGCCACGAACGGGGTTTTGCAGACCTTCCTTAAGCGAATGACGAGTTCAAGGCTTTGTGAATCGATTGCCACTAAGCTGTTGTCCCTGACGGATGTCGGGTTCAGAACTCACTGAGACTCGACAGCACATTCGCAGGAATCACCCTCCCTGCTCTTGCAGGTCAGGGGGCGGGCTGGCGCCCCGTCAACTCGACGCGGCGGGTGGGGCGATCGCCACCGGGCCGTCGTGGCCGAAGGGGGGGGGCGCGATCACGGTCCCGCGGCGCCGTGCGCACGGCCTACCGGGTGCTCAAAAAAGCGGCAAAGTCTGCCGATCCTTTGCAGATCAAGGACTTGCGAAGCCGATCACCGGCCCGCCCACACACTTGTCCACAGGCGGCGTGGATGACTGCGGGCCGGGAGGGCCGGCGCGCTGCAGGGGCTCCTTCAGGCCTGCAGCTTCGCCGGCGCCAGGTACTGCTGCCGGAATTCCTCGAAGCTCAGCGTGTCCGCGGCTTCGACGGCGGCCTGCTCCGCCAGGGACTGGCGGGCCGCCTCGGCAAAGGCTGCCTGCCGCTCCGCGCTCAGCGGCTGGGCCCGCAGGTGGGCGCGCGCCTGGGCCGAGCAATGCGCGATGAAGCGGATGTGCGAGTGCGCGAACTCGTTCGTCATGGCGGCCAGCACGCGGGCGGAGGGCAGCTGCTCCGGGTGATCGAAGCGCTCGCGGGCCACGGCCAGGGCCTGGCGGTAGGCGTCGCCGCCCAGTTGCTGATCGAGATGGGCGCTCAGCGGTCCCAGGGCCTCCAGCAACTCGGCCGCCCAGTCACTCAGCAGCACCGGCTGGCCGGCACGCTCCAGCATCAGGCCGGGCTGGCGGCCGCGGGAGGCCGTCAGCTGCTGATTGCGGGCCAGGGCGGCGATCTCCTCGGGCGTGTCCGGCGGGCTGTCAGACAACAGACAGTGCAGCAGGAACAGGTCGATGAAGCGCATGGTCGCGGCACTGATGCCGACGGGCTCGAAGGGATCGAGGTCCATGCAGCGCACCTCGACGTACTCCACGCCGCGCTCGCGCAGCGCGTGCAACGGGCGCTCGCCGCTGCGGATCACGCGCTTGGGGCGGATGGTGCCGTAGAACTCGTTCTCGATCTGCAGCAGGCTGGTCGAGAGCTGGTTGTACTCGCCGCCCGGATTGCGGATGCCGATGGCCTCGTAGGCCGGGTAGGGGCGCAGCAGCGCGTCCTGCAGCGAGGCGGCATAGCCTTCCAGGCTGTTGTAGCTGACGGCCAGCGAGGACTGCGCATCGCTCTGGTAGCCCAGCCGGCCCATGCGCAGCGAGGTGGCGTGCGGCAGGTGCAGCGTGCCGCAGGGCGTCCCGCCCGAGCCGGGCGCCGGCAGTGGCTGCAGGCCATGGTCACGGCCCTCGACGAAGCTCGAGCACAGGGCCGGCGAGGCGCCGAAGAGCAGCAGCAGCAGGAAGCTGTGGCGGCGGAAATTGCGGATCAGGTCGAAGTACTGCGCGCTGCTGATGCCGGGCAGGGACCAGTTGTAGTGGATGCCCGAGATCGTCTGCATGCGCCGGCCGTAACGGTGGCCGAGGCCCATGCGGTAGACGCTCTTGGCCCGCCCGATGTTGGAGTGGCCGTAGTGGCCGATCGGGATGGTCTCGTCCGTGGGCAGGAAGCAGGGCATGCTCGACGCCCACATCATTTCCTGGCCCAGCAGCGCGTCCACGGCCTGGTGGATCTCGGTCAGCTCGGCGGCGCAGGCCTCGGCGGAGCCGTGCACGCCCGTGATGAGTTCCAGCTGGCTTTCGCTGAAGTCCGTGGTGACCTGGGGATGCGTCAGCGCGGAGCCCAGGCCCAGCGGGTGAGGCGTCATGGCGAGGGAGCCCTCTGGCAGAGTGCGCAGGCTTTCCTTTTCCACGCCGCGACGCATGCCTTGCAGTCGCTCGCGGTCCAGTGATTCCAGTCGCTGCGGCCAGTTGTTCAAGAGGGGCTCCTCGTCTCGTTGTGGACCGCGAACTTAACAGATGCCGATGGCGCCTGCTTGACTGTGGACATGGCACTGTGTGCTAGTTGACTTCAGTGCGCCAGCGAGCGGCGCGTGCGCCGCCACTGCTGTTCGGAGCTGAAGCCCGCCCGCTCGGCGGCATCGGCCAGGCTGGCCCCCTGCTGCCGCGCCCGCTCAGCGAGTTCGAGCCGGATCGACTGCAGGTAGCGCAGGGGCGTCGTGCCCGCATGCTCGCCGAACAGGCGCCCGAGGTGGCGTGGGGTCACGTGGGCCACGGCCGCCATGCGGTCCAGGTTCCAGTCCTCGGCGGGACGCGCGCAGACGGCGTCCTGCACGCGGTGCAGCGCGGGATGCAGGTGGTGCCGATGGGCCAGCAGCGGGGAGAGTTCCGGGTCCTGCGGGTTGCGCCGCAGATAGACCACCATGGTCTGGGCGACCGCTGCGGCAATGGCGTCGCCGCAGCGGGCCTGGATCAGGTGCAGCGTGAGGTCGATGCCCGCCGTGATGCCCGCGCTGCTGGCGAGCGGGCCGTCCAGCACGAAGACGCGGTTGTCCACGACCTCGGCCCCGGGCGCCAGGCGCCGGAGTTCGTCCAGCAGCTCATGGTGGGTGGTGCAGCGGCGCGGGCCCAGCAGCCCGGCCTCGGCGGCCAGCAGCGCCCCGGAGCAGATCGTGACCACGCGGCCGGCGTCGTCCGCCGCCAGCAGGGGCGCGCCCGCCTCATGCAGCCAGCGCAGGGTGCGGATCTGCTCGGCGCGCTCGGCACTGCCCGGGGCCGCCTCGCCGGGATGCAGGTGCCGGCAGCCGAGCAGGAAGAGCCAGCTGCCGGGTTCGAGCCCGTGCGGCAAAGGCTCCAGGGCCCCCAGGAGCAGGCCCACCGAGCTCTCCGCCGTGGACCGCGCCGCCACGAAGCGCAGGCGGAATGCCGGCGGCTGGCCGCGGCGCTGGAGGGCCTGGTTGGCCAGCCGCAGCGCCTCGGCCGGGCCGGCCAGGTCCAGCAGCAGCGCACGGGGCTGGACCAGGAAGACGGCGTCGACCGGGGCGGCGGCAGGAGGGGTGGACGGGCGCATGCCGGCCAGTATGCCCGTCAGATCAGGACATGGCCCGGGCGCGCTCCAGCGCCTGCGCCACGGTGCAGATCTCGGCGAAGCGATCCTGGAGCACGGTCTCGGTGCGCCGCTTGATGTCCTCGGCGCTCAGCACGGCGCCGCTGCGGTGCTGCATCGCGAAGGTCAGCGTCGCCTCGGTGACGTAGTCCACGAGCCAGCCTTCGTCGCTCGCATGGCGCGTGGTGGTCTCGCAGCACTGCTCCGTGCGGATGCCCGCGACGATCAGCCGCTGGATGCCTTGCTGGTGCAGCCAGACCGAGAGCCCGGTGCCCACGAGCGCGCTGTGGCGATGCTTGATGAACTCGACGGCCGCTTCGTAGGGCACGAGGCCGTCCAGCGGCCGGACATGGCCCGACTTCAGGGCGAAGGCGTTGTCGGCGGTCTCGGGGCCGTCGTTGTGCAGGATGCGGACGATGGGGATGCCCGCGGCCTGCGCGCCCTGCAACAGGGCATTGGTCTGCGCCAGGAAGGCGGGGAGCTCGTCCTCCTGCCAGTAGGGGCGGTGGCGGAAGGATTCCTGGACGTCGATGAGGATCAGCGCGGTGTTCATGAGTGCATTCCTGGGTGGGTTGGGAATGCGCTCATGGTGCCGCCCGGGCGGGGCGGTGTCGCGCGCCATGCGGACCGGTTTCGGGCAGATCCGGACATCAGGCGGCCGGCTCTGCCCGAGGCGCGGGATCAGCCGTGCGTCTTCAGGCCGAGCGCCTTCCAGCCTACCAGGCCCAGCTTCTCCAGCGTGGCGATGTTGGCCTCATAGATGGCGTCGGTGTCCGGCATGGACTCCACGGCGCGCTCGATGCTTTCCTCGCGCAGCAGGTGCAGCGTGGGGTAGGGCGAGCGGTTCGTGAAGTTGGTGATGTCGTCGAGCTCCGTGCCCTCGAACTGGAAGTCGGGATGGAAGCTCGCGACCTGCAGCTGGCCGTCCAGCTCCAGGTCCTCCACCAGCGCGTCGGCGGCGCCCTGGAAGTCGTTGAAGTCCAGGAAGTCCGTCAGCACCTGCGGGTGGATGAGCACCGTGGTCTCGATCTCCTCGGGGTCGGCGCGGCGCAACAGGAGCAGCTCGTGAGCCAGCTCCTTCAGCAGCGCCTCGGGCGTGGTGGCCTCGCTGACCACATAGCGCAGCTGCTGCTTCACCTCGACGGCCTTGGCGAAGGGGCACAGGTTCAGGCCGATGACGGCCTTCTGGACCCAGTCGCGGGTCTCGTTGATCACTTGTTCTTTGTCCATATCAGGTCCTGAACCAGGCCTCCACCAGGCGCACCCACATGGAGCCGCCCAGGGGGATCAGGTCGTCGTTGAAGTCGTAGCTGGGGTTGTGCAGCGTGCAGGGGCCGAGGCCGTGCCCGCCGACGCGGTGGGTGCCGTCGCCATTGCCGATCAGGAAATAGCAGCCGGGCACCTGCTGCAGGTAGTAGCTGAAGTCCTCGGCGCCCATCGTGGGCTCGAACTCCTGCACGTTGGGGGCGCCCACCAGCTCCTCCAGCACGCCGCGCACGAAGGCGGTCTCGGCCGGGTGGTTGATGGTGGGCGGGTAGTTGCGGCGGAACTCGAAGGTGACCTCGCAGTCGAAGGCCTCGGCCGTGGCGCGCGCCACCTTCTCCATGCGCTGCTCGATCAGGTCCAGCAGCTCCAGTGTGAAGGTGCGCACCGTGCCCTGCAGCTCGCAGTGGTCCGGCACGACGTTGGTGGCCTCGCCGGCGCGCAGCATGGTGACCGAGATCACGCCGGCCTCCAGCGGCTTCTTGTTGCGGCTGATGATGGCCTGGAAGGCGTTGACCATCTGGCAGGCCACCGGCACCGGGTCGATGCCCAGGTGAGGCATGGCCGCATGGCAGCCCTTGCCGCGGATGGTGATCTTGAACTCGTTGCTCGACGCGAAGACCGGGCCCGACTTGAGCGCGAACTCGCCGGCCTTCATGCCCGGCCAGTTGTGGATGCCGAACATGGCCTCCATGGGGAAGCGCTCGAAGAGGCCGTCCTTGATCATCTCGCGCGCGCCGCCACCGCCTTCCTCGGCGGGCTGGAAGACGAGGTAGACGGTGCCGTCGAAGTTGCGGTGCCGGGCCAGGTGCTGGGCCGCCGCAAGCAGCATGGCCGTGTGGCCGTCATGGCCGCAGGCGTGCATGCGACCCGCGTGCCGGCTCGCGTGGGCGAAGGTGTTGTGCTCGGTCATCGGCAGAGCGTCGATGTCCGCCCGCAGACCCAGGGTGCGCGTGCTGCTGCCGCTCTTCAGGATGCCCACGACGCCGGTCTTGCCCAGGCCGCGGTGCACGGGAATGCCCCAGGCAGACAGCTGCTGCGCGATGAGCTCCGAGGTGCGCTCTTCCTGGAAGCAGAGTTCGGGGTGGGCGTGGATGTCGCGGCGCAGGGCGGTCAGCGCGGCGGCATCCGCGAGGATGTCGGGGATCAGTTTCATGGACAGGCTCCAGGGCCGGCGCGGGGCCGGACCCGGGCCAGTTTACCTGTCGCCCACCCGCAGGCCGATCAGCGCTTGACCTTGCCGTCGCCCGTCAGCATGGACAGCTCGACGAAGTTCGAGGCCACGTGGCGGCCGGGGCCGAACTTCACAGGGAAGCCGCCGGCGTTGTAGTTCTGCAGGCCTTCCAGGGCGCTGACCAGCGCCTCGCGGCTGCCCTTGCCGTTGATGCGGCGCAGGCCCTCGGTCATCACCTTGGCGGCCAGGAAGCCTTCCATGGCGGTGTAGTTCAGCACGTGGCTGCCGGCCTTCTGGGCGGCCGTCTGGTACTCGGACACGACGCCCGTCGCCACGCCGAAGGGGTAGGGCATGACCTGGCTCACGACGATGCCGTTGGCCTCCTTGCCCAGCTCGTCCAGCAGCGCCTGCGTGCCCACGAAGCTGACGTTGAAGAACTGCCCGGCATAGCCGGCCTTGCGGGCTTCGCGGATGAAGGCGGCGCAGCTCTTGTAGGCGCTCACCATCACCACGGCCTCGGGCTGCGCGGCGACGATCTTCTTCACGGCCTCGGCCACCTCGACGCTGTTGCGCTCGACGGTCGCGGTGGCGTGCACGGTCAGCTTGCGCTGCATCAGGGCGCGCACGGCGCCGTCGAGACCGGCCTTGCCGTAGGCGTCGTTCTGGTGGAAGACCGCGATCTTGCTCAGGCCCAGCTGGGTCAGCTGCTTGATGATCAGGGCCGTCTCGTCGTTGTAGGAGGCGCGCAGGTGGAAGACGTAGGGGCTGGCGGGATCGCGCAGCGCCTCGGCCCCCGTGAGCGGGGCGAAGAAGGGGATCTTGGCCTGCTGCACCAGGGGCAGGGCGGCCAGCGAGGTGGGCGTGCCCACGTAGCCGAAGAGCGCGAAGGCGTTGCCGGCGATCAACTTCTCGGTGTTGGCCTTGCAGCGCTCGGGCTCGTAGCCGTCGTCCAGCGTGCGCAGCTCGATGGGCAGGCCGCCGACGCCGCCGGCGGCGTTGACGCCGTCGAAGTAGAGCTTGGCGCCCGCCTGCATCTGCAGGCCCAGCTGGGCGGCAGGGCCGCTCAGCGGTGCCGACTGGCCCAGCACGATCTTCTTCTGGTCCTGGGCTTGGCTCCACAGGGGCAGGGCGGTCAGGCTGGCGAGTTGGACAAGGGCAAGGCGGCGGTTCATGGGCGGGGGGGTTACGGCAAAGGCGCGGAGCGTACCCCAAATCTAGGGTTAACCCTGTAACGAATTGCCGATCTCCGCCCCTGCCTGCCGTCACGCCCCGGGGGCTTGTGCAATAGTGCTCGGATGAATGCTCCCGAGCCCGCCTTCCCCGCCAGCCGCATCGTCCACGGCGCCTGCCCCCATGACTGCCCCGACACCTGCGCCCTCAAGATCACCGTCGAGAACGAGCGCGTGGTCAAGGTCCAGGGGCGCGCCGAGCACCCGTCCACCCATGGCGCCCTGTGCACCAAGGTCTCGCGCTATGCCGAGCGCACCTACCATCCCGAGCGCCTGCTGCAGCCGCTGCGCCGCACCAGCGCCAAGCACGAGGCGCCGCGTTTCGAGCCCGTGAGCTGGGACGAGGCGCTGTCGGACATCGCCCGCCGCCTCCAGGCCATCGCCGCGCGCGACCCCCAGGCCATCCAGCCCTACAGCTACGCCGGCACCATGGGGCTCATCCAGGGCGAGAGCATCGCGGCGCGCTTCTTCAACACGCTGGGCGCCGCCCGCCTGGACCGCACCATCTGCGCCTCCGCGGGCGCCGAGGCGCTCAACGCCACCTACGGCAGCCGCGTGGGCATGCACCTGCGCTTCTTCGCCGAGAGCCGGCTGATCCTGATCTGGGGCAGCAATTCCATCGCGTCGAACCTGCACTTCTGGACCTATGCGAACCAGGCGAAGCGCCAGGGCGCGAAGCTGATCTGCATCGATCCGCGCAAGACCGAGACCGCCGACAAGTGCCACCAGCACATCGCCCTGCTGCCTGGCACCGACGGCGCGCTGGCCCTGGGGCTGATGCATGAGCTGATCGTCAACGGCTGGCTCGACCAGGACTACCTCGACCGCCACGTCGACGCCTGGCCCGAGATGCGCGAACGCGCCCTGCAGTGGCCGCCGGCGCGGGCGGCCGAGGTCTGCGGCATCACCGAGCAGGAAGTGCGTGAGCTCGCCCGCGAGTACGGCACCACCGCGCCGGCCGCCATCCGCCTCAACTACGGCATGCAGCGCGTGCACGGCGGCGGCAATGCCGTGCGCCTGATCGCGCTGCTGCCCTGCCTCGTCGGGGCCTGGAAGCACCGGGCGGGCGGGCTGCTGCTGTCATCGTCCGGCTGGGCGGCGCAGGTCAAGAACCCCCAGGCCCTGGAGCGCCCGGACCTCCTCGCGGGCCGGCAGCCGCGCATCGTCAACATGAGCGCCATCGGCGAGGCCCTGCTGCGCGAGGCCTCGCCCGAGTTCGGGCCGCGCATCGAGGCGCTGATCGTCTACAACAGCAACCCGGTGGCCGTGGCGCCCGACACCGGCCAGGTGCTGCGCGGCTTCCAGCGCCCGGACCTGTTCACCGTGGTGCTCGAGCACTTCATGACGGACACCGCCGACCAGGCCGACTACGTGTTGCCCGCCACGACGCAGCTCGAGCATCTGGACGTGCACACCAGCTACGGCCACACCGACGTGCTGCGCAACGATCCCGCCATCGCGCCGCTGGGGCAGGCCAAGCCCAACACGCAGATCTTCCGCGAGCTCGCTGCGCGCATGGGCCTCACCGACCCGTGCCTGCAGGAGACCGACGAGCAGTTGGCCGCGCAGGCCTTCACGGCGGCCATCGACCCGGCGCTGCTGAAGTCGCAGGGCTTCGTGAGCCTGGACCTGCCCGAGGCGCCCTTTGCCGATGGGGGCTGGCCCACGCCCTCGGGCAAGGTGCAGTGCGTCTCGCCGCTCTACGGCCTGCCGGACCATGTGCCCAACCGCGAGAGCCGCCTGAGCAGCCCGGCGCTCGCCGCGCGCTACCCGCTGGCCATGATTTCCCCGCCAGCGCGCAACTTCCTCAACAGCAGCTTCGTGAACGTCAAGAGCCTGCGGGACATCGAGGGCGAGCCCCTCGTCGAGATGCACGCCGATGACGCCGCCGCCCGCGGGCTCGAGCACGGCCGCATGGTGCGCATCTTCAATGACCGCGGCAGCCTGCAGTGCCGCCTGCACATCAGCGAGCGCGCCCGGCCCGGTGTCGTCAACGGCCTGGGCGTGTGGTGGCGCAAGCTCTCACCCGGCGGCGAGAACGTCAATGCCGTCACGCAGCAGGGGCTCACCGACATCGGCGGCGGCGCGACCTTCTACGACTGCCTCGTCGACGTGGCGGCCGTGTGATCGGCGATGCCCGCCGCCGGCCAGCGCGCCTGATCCGCGCCGGCTTGGCTGCGCTGCTGGCGGGACTCCTGGGCGGCTGTGCGCAGCTCGGCTACCTCGGTCACGCGGTGGGCGGCCATCTGCAGCTCACGCAGGCGGCCCGGCCGGTGGATCAGTGGCTGAGCAAGCCGGACCTGGACCCGGTCCTGCGCGAGCGCCTGCAGCTGAGCCAGCGCCTGCGGGACTACGCCGTCAGCGCCCTGGCTCTGCCGGACAACGCCAGCTACCGCCGCTATGCCGATCTCGGCCGCCCGGCGGCGGTCTGGAACGTCGTCGCGGCGCCGCCCTTCAGCCTGCGGCTCAAGACCTGGTGCTATCCGCTGATGGGGTGCGCCGGCTACCGGGGCTACTTCGATCGTTCGGCGGCCCAGCGTCTGGCCGATGAACTCCAGGCCGAAGGCTGGGAGGTGCAGGTCTACCCTGTCCCCGCCTATTCCACGCTGGGCTTCGGCAACTGGCTGGGCGGCGATCCGTTGCTCAACACCTTCATCCGTGACGGCGAGGGCGAGCTGGCCGGCCTGATCTTCCACGAGCTCGCGCACCAGCAGGCCTATGCCGCGGACGACACCGAGTTCAACGAGAGCTACGCCACGGCTGTGGAGCGCATGGGCGCCCGCCGCTGGCTGGCCGAGCAGGGCGGCGCCGAGGCCGCGGTCGCCTACGAACGCCAGCGCCGCCGCCGCGACGAGTTCCTCGCGCTCGCCCTGCGCGGGCGCGAGCGCCTCGCGGCCGTGTATGGGCAAGACCTGACCCCGGCCAACCGCCAGACCGCCAAGCGCGAGGCCCTGGCGGCCATCCAGTCCGACTACCGGGCGTGGCGCGATGGCCCCTGGCAGGGCTGGGCGGGCTACGACGCCTGGTTTGCCCGCGCCAACAATGCGTCCTTCGGCGTGCTGGCCGCCTACCATGGCCTCGTGCCGGCCTTCGAGCGCCTGTTCGTGGCGCAGGGATCGGACTGGGTGAAGTTCCATGCCGAGGTGAAGCGGCTGGCGGCGCTGCCCAGGGCCCGGCGTCGGCTAGAGTTGGGCTCTTCCGAATGACCTTGCAACGGCATCTTCACCATGGCTGACATCCACCTTCATCGCGACCATCAACTGGGCCTTGCCAAGGCTCGCGAAGTGGCCTGGGCCTGGGCCGAGCAGGTCGAGCAGAAGTTCGACATGGCCTGCACCGTCATCGAGGGCGACACCAGCGACACCGTCGAGTTCGAGCGCTCCGGCGTCAAGGGTCAGCTCATCGTCACCGGCGAGCACTTCGAGATCGAGGCCAAGCTCGGCTTCCTGCTGGGCGCCTTCAAGGCCACCATCGAGTCCGAGATCCAGAAGGAGCTCGACGCCCTGCTGTCCCCGTCCGCCGGCGGCAAGGCCTCGAAGAAGAAGTCGGGCTGAGTCCGCCGCCCCGTCCGGGCCGGAAAAGACAAAAGCCAGGCATCACCTGGCTTCCTCGACGCAGCTTCCACACCGCCACGACCATGCGGCGGCCAAGAAAAAAGCCAGGCATGAACCTGGCTTCCTCAACACAGCACGAGCACTGCCACGATAGCGCGGCGCAGCCCGTGCCTCAGCGGATCGTGCGGATCGGCCTCTGCCGCTGCGCCCGCGACCGGACGTCGGCCAAGAAAAAAGCCAGGCATGAACCTGGCTTCCTCAACACAGCACGAGCACTGCCACGACTGCGCGGCGCAGCCCGCGCCCCCGCACGGATCGTGCGGATCCGGCTCCGCCGGTCCGCCACGATCGCCCCCCCTGGGGGGGCTCGCGAAGCGAGTAGGGGGGGGGCTTACTTCAAGCCTTCGATGAGGTCGATGTACTGCTGCATCGCCTCGTCATTGCTGGTGCCCTTCAGGGCGGCCCAGGCGTCGTACTTGGCGCGGCCGACCATGTCGGTGAAGCCGGGGCGCGAGCCTTCGACGTCGCCGCTGCTGGCCTGCTTGAACAGGGCGTAGATCTTCAGCAGGGTCATGTTGTCGGGGCGCTCGGGCAGGTTCTTGGAATCGGCCACTGCGGCGTCGAATTGCTCTTTGAGGCTCATCTCGTCTCCTTGGGTTTCGCGGCACCAAAGTTTGGTGACAATCGGGGTGGACACCGAGCATATTACCCAGCAATGTCTGGGTCAGACACTCTAGAACGAGGAGCACGCCTTGGCCGCAGCAGAACGCATGTCCCGGGTCGATACCGCCTGGTTGCGGATGGACACCGAGCAGAACCTGATGATGATCGTCGGGATCTGGACGCTGCGACCGCGCCTGTCACTTCAGGACCTGCGCAAGCGGGTCGAGGAGCGCCTGCTGCAGTACCGCCGCTTCCGCCAGAAGGTCGTGGAGGACGCGCTCGGCGCGCAGTGGGTCGACGACGAGGACTTCGACATCGCCCGCCATGTGGTCCCCGGCACGCTCAAGCTGGCCCAGGGGCAGAGCCAGCAGCAGGCGCTGCAGGACCGCGTGGGCGCGCTGTGCGCGCAGCCGCTCGATCCCGCGCACCCGCTGTGGCAATTCGAGCTGATCGAGGACATGGACGGCGAGAGCGCGCTGATCGCCCGCATCCACCACTGCATCGCCGACGGCATCGCGCTGATCGCGGTGATGCTGTCCATCACCGATGGCGGCCAGCCGCCGCCGAAGCGCCGTCGCCATGAGCCCGTGGTCGAGGAAGACCACGACTGGCTGACGGACGCCCTGCTCAAGCCCATCACCGACCTCACCATCAAGGCCATCGGCGTCTCCGGCGCGGCCATGTCCAAGGGCGTGGACCTGATGATGGCGGCGGACCACCCCATCGACCATTCCCTGCATGCCGCCAAGCTGGGCTACCAGGCGGTGAGCGACGTCGCAGCCTTCGCGTTGATGTCCGACGACTCGCCCACCAGCCTCAAGGGCAAGCCCGGCACGGTCAAGCGCGTGGCCTGGGACGAGGGCCTGCCGCTGGACGCCGTGAAGGCCGTGGGCAAGGGCTTCAACTGCTCCGTCAACGACGTGCTGCTGTCCTGCGTGGCCGGCGCCATCGGGCGTTACCTGCGTCAGCGCGGCGAGGACGTCAGCGGCAAGGAGATCCGCGCCATGGTGCCGGTGAACCTGCGGCCCCTGGAGAAGGCCTACCAGCTCGGCAACCGCTTCGGCTTGGTGCCGCTCGTGCTGCCCATCGGCATCAGCAATCCCGTCGAGCGGCTCTACGCCGTGCGGGCGCGCATGCAGGAGCTCAAGGGTAGCTTCCAGCCCATCATGGCCTTCGGCCTGCTGTCGGTGGCGGGCCTGCTGATCAAGCCGGTGCAGCACGCGATGCTCAACATCTTCGCCAAGAAGGCCACCGCGGTGATGACCAATGTGCCGGGCCCGGCCAAGGCGCTGGAGTTCTGCGGCGCGACGGTGGAGCGCGTGATGTTCTGGGTGCCGCAGTCGGGTGACATCGGCATGGGCGTGTCGATCCTGACCTATGCCGGCAAGGTGCAGTTCGGCCTCATCACCGACGAGAAGCTCTGCCCGGAGCCGCAGGCGGTCATTGACCAGTTCGCGCCGGAGTTCAACCAGCTGCTGATGCTGGCACTGATGCTGCCCTGGGGCGAGGAGCTCGAGGGGCTCGAGTAGGCCGCCTCGGCGGCGGCCCATGAAAAAAGCCAGGCGGGAGGCCTGGCTTTTTCTTGGGGGCCGCGCGATCGTCGCGCGGCGGGCCATGAGGCCTGATCTGGCCTTACTTGGCCTTCTGGCTCTTGCCCGGGCGGCCGGCGGCGGTCGGGTAGGCCGACATCACGCGGGCGGGATCGGCGCTGTCCAGGTAGGCGACGTACTGGGCTTCAGTGCACTTCAGCGCCTTGCCTTCGGTGTGCTCGCCGCGCAGCTGGCCCTTGGCGTAGACGAAGCGGTACTCGTTGTCCTCGCGGGCGCCGTCGAAGCTCACCGTGTGCTGGGCGGCGCACTCGGCGCGCAGGGCCTGCACTTCGCGGTTTTCAGCCGGCTTGGCGGCGTGAGCCAGGGAGGTGCCCAGCAGGGCGGCCAGGGCGATCAGGTGGAACTTCTTCATGATGCAACCTTTGCGAATGCAGTGAGACGGTGGCGAACGGATGTCGTGGACCCGGCCGCCGGTAAGCGTGCTGACAGCTTAGCGGGCGGCGAGGCCGATGGCCATTGAGGACATCCACCGAGGAGGGCCGCAAAACGTGAGCTTTCCCACGAATCGACGGGGGCGCCCCCCGGCCTGCGGGGGCCTTGGGCGCCCGGATTCCGGGAAAACCCGGGCCATGCTCACTCCTCGAGCTCTTCCTTGGCGAGCTCCACGTCCAGGCATTCCATCGCGTCCATGGGCGTGCAGGCGGCCGCGTCGGCGTACAGCTGCTCGGCGATGGCCAGGCGCTTGTCGCCCTCGAGCATCACGAGGCCGTTGGCGCGCTCGATCATGGCGATGGCGCTGGTCGGGTTGAGCTTCAGCGCCTGCTCGAACATCTTCAGCCCGGTGGCGGTGTCGGCGCCCTGCGTCTTGCCCAGCAGCTTGCCGACCTTGTCGATCACCTCCGCATGGAAGGCGCCCAGCGCGATGTGGGCGTCGGCGTGCTTGGGGGCCAGCTCGATGGCGGTCTCCAGGGCGGCCTTGACCTTGCCGCCCAGCCCCTGCGCCAGCGCCTTGGCCACGCTGATGCCCTGGCTGTAGCGGCCGAGGGCGTAGGCCTGCCAGTACCAGGCGTTGGCGTTCTTGGGCTCGGTCTCCTGCAGACCCTCGGCCCGCTCGGCGACCTCCAGGAACATCTCCAGCTTGGCCTTTTCCTTCTTCTCGAGGTAGTTGGCGTAGATGGCCTGGGCCTTGTTGGCGACCGTGATGCCGGCGCCGCCGGCAGCCAGACCTGCCTCGTAGGCCTTCTGGAACTCGCCCGCATGGAAGTGGATCCAGGCCTGCTGCACCGCGGCGTCCTTCGGGAAGGGCTCGGCGTCCCCGGCGTGCAGGCGGGCCCAGTGCTTCTTGAGGCTGGCGGCGTCGTACTGGAAGGCCGCGTTGTCGTAGGGGAAGGCAGTCCACTTGGCCATCGATGTCTCCGTGTCGTGTCGGTGTAGGGTGTTCGGGGGCAGGTGTTGCGTCGCGGGCGAGCGGGGCTAGCCGTTGTAGCGCCCGGCCAGCTTGAAGAGGTGCTCGCGCGAGTCGGGCTCGAGATAGGGCAGCAGCGTGCTCAGCACATGGAAGGCGCCGCGCATGAGGGCGCTGCCGGCGCGGTCAGGCTCCAGCGCGTGGCGCGGGTCACGCACGTACTCGTAGCTGAGCCAGTAGCTCTGCAGCACGACCATGGCCTCGGCCGTGGGGCCGGCGTCGCGGGGCTCCATGCGCAGGGCGCCGCCATGCTGTAGCCCGGCGAGCACCGCGCGCATCGCCTGGCCCTTGTGCGCCAGCACGGACTGGAAGTGCGTCTCGAGCTTGCGGTTCTTGGAGAGCAGATCGTTGAGATCGCGGTACAGGAAGCGGTGCTTCCAGATCAGCTCGAAGAGCATGTGGAAGAAGAGCCAGGCGTCCTCCACATTGCGCACATTCTCGGAGGCGCCCAGCAGTTCGGTGAGCTCGCGCTCGTAGGCCGCGAAGAGCGCGTTGATGAGCTCGTCCTTGGCCGGGTAGTGGTAGTACAGGTTGCCGGGGCTGATGTTGAGCTCGGCCGAGATGAGCGTGGTCGAGACGTTGGGTTCACCGAAGCGGTTGAACAGGTCCAGCGTGACTTCGAGGATGCGCTCTGCGGTGCGCCGCGGCTTCTTGGTGGCCATGGATTGCTTGTGGTGGCTGTCTCGGCCGATTCTGGCACCAAGAAGAGTCCCGACTCTAGGGGTTTGGCTCCAGCGCCGGCAGGAATTTGGCACGCTCCCTACAATCCTTCGCCATGCAAAGCCCCACCCCTGCAGCAGCCGCCCCGAGCGGCAGCGAGCACCCGGCCCTGCGCTTCGAGGCGGTCTCCAAGACCTACCGCGGCGGCCAGGTGAAGGCCCTGGACCAGGTCTCCTTCGACATCCAGCCCGGCGAGTTCTTCGGCCTGCTCGGCCCGAACGGCGCCGGCAAGACCAGCCTCATCTCCATCCTTGCCGGCCTGTCCCGGGCCAGCAGCGGGCGCGTGCGCGTGCTCGGCCATGACGTCGTCGACGACTACGCCGCCGCGCGCAAGTGCCTGGGCATCGTGCCGCAGGAGCTGGTCTTCGACCCCTTCTTCTCGGTGCGCGAGGCGCTCGAGATCCAGAGCGGCTACTTCGGCGTGCGCAACAACGGCGCCTGGATCGACGAGCTGCTCGAGAACCTCGGCCTCGCCGACAAGGCCCACGCCAACATGCGCCAGCTCTCGGGCGGCATGAAGCGGCGCGTGCTGGTCGCGCAGGCGCTGGTGCACCGCCCGCCCGTGATCGTGCTGGACGAGCCCACCGCGGGCGTGGACGTCGAGTTGCGCCAGACGCTGTGGGCCTTCATCGCCCGGCTCAACCGGGAAGGGCACACCGTCCTGCTGACCACGCACTACCTGGAGGAGGCGGAGGCCCTGTGCCACCGCATCGCCATGCTCAAGACCGGCCGCATCGTGGCCCTGGACCGCACCAGCAATCTGCTGGCCGGCAAGGCCTCGACGATGCTGCGATTCAAGACGGACGCCGCGCTGCCGCAAGACCTGGCCCCGATCTCCCGCGTGACGGGCCGGATCGTGCAGATCAAGGCGCATGACGCGGCCGAGGTCGAGAGCGTGCTGGCCCGCCTGCGCGGTGCCGGCGTGCCGGTGGAGGACCTCGAGATCGGCCGCGCCGACCTGGAGGACGTGTTCCTGGAGATCATGCAAGGAGCGCACGCATGAGCGGCATCCGACTCGAAGGCGCTCGCACGCTGTTCTACAAGGAAGTGCTGCGATTCTGGAAGGTGAGCTTCCAGACCGTGGCCGCGCCGGTGCTGACCGCCGTGCTGTACCTGCTGATCTTCGGCCATGTGCTGGAGGACCATGTGAAGGTCTACGGCCATGTGGCCTACACCGCCTTCCTGATCCCCGGCCTCGTGATGATGAGCGTGCTGCAGAACTCGTTCGCCAACAGCTCGTCCTCGCTGATCCAGAGCAAGATCACGGGCAACCTGGTCTTCGTGCTGCTGACGCCGCTGTCCCACTGGGCCTGGTTCCTGGCCTACGTGGGCGCCTCAGTGGTGCGCGGCCTGGCGGTCGGTGTGGGCGTGTTCGCGGTGACGGCCTGGTTTGCGCCACCCGGCCTCGCGCAGCCGCTGTGGGCCCTGGTGTTCGCGCTGCTGGGCGCGGGCATGCTGGGCGCCCTGGGTCTGATCGCGGGGTTGTGGGCCGAGAAGTTCGACCAGATGGCGGCCTTCCAGAACTTCATCATCATGCCCATGACCTTCCTGTCGGGCGTGTTCTATTCGGTGCATTCGCTGCCGGCTTTCTGGCAGGGCGTGAGCCACCTGAATCCGTTCTTCTACATGATCGACGGCTTCCGCCACGGCTTCTTCGGCGTGAGCGACGTCTCGCCCTGGCTGAGCCTTGCCATCGTCGGTGCGAGTTTCCTCGTGGTGTCCGGCATCGCGCTGACGCTGCTCAAGCGCGGCTACAAGATCCGGGGCTGAATCCCCCGTGCGCGGGTGCCCGCGAAGCCCCGCTGCGCCACTGCAGAAGCCCCGGCTCGCCGGGGCGTCTCGCGTCTCGGTAGAATCCCGCCCATCATGGCCGATCCCACTCCCGCTGAAGTTCAGCAATACATTGCCGACGGACTCCCCTGCCAGCTGCTGCAGGTGGAGGGTGACGGCCGCCATTTCTTCGCCACCATCGTCTCCGTGGAGTTCGAGGGGCTGTCCCGCGTCCGCCGCCACCAGCGTGTCTATGAGGCCCTGGGCGAGCGCATGCGCGAGCAGATCCACGCGCTGTCCATGAAGACGCTGACCCCCGCCGAGCATGCCGCCGCGCCGGTCGCCGCCGGCCATCACCATTCCTGAAGCCCCATCCGCTTGAAGCCGAGCGGGTGGCGGTGAGGTGCCGCTCCTGGTGATCCCGCTGCCGTCCGCCGAGTCTAGACACTCAGACCTCCAAGGACGCACTCATGATCACCCTGGCCCTCTCCAAGGGACGCATCTTCGAAGAGACCCTGCCGCTGCTCAAGGCCGCCGGCATCGAGGTGCTCGAGGACCCCGAGACCTCCCGCAAGCTGATCCTGCCGACCAACCGGCCCGACGTGCGCGTCGTGCTGGTGCGTGCGACGGACGTCCCCACCTATGTGCAGTACGGCGGCGCCGACCTCGGCGTGGCCGGGCGTGACGTGCTGATCGAGCACGGCGGCGCGGGCCTGTACCAGCCACTGGACCTGCGCATCGCGCGCTGCCGGATGAGCGTCGCCACGCGCGACGACTTCGACTACGCCGCTGCGGTGAAGCAGGGCTCGCGCATCCGCGTGGCCACCAAGTACACCGAGATCGCCCGCCAGCACTTCGCGGACAAGGGCGTGCACGTGGACCTGATCAAGCTCTACGGCTCGATGGAGCTGGCGCCGCTGACCGGCCTGGCCGATGCCATCGTGGACCTGGTCTCCACCGGCAGCACGCTCAAGGCCAACCGGCTGGTCGAGGTGGAGCACATCATGGAGATCTCCTCGCGCCTCGTCGTCAACCAGGCGGCGCTGAAGCTCAAGCGCGACGCGCTGCGCCAGCTGATCGACGCCTTTGCCTCTGCAACGCCGGCCGCCTGAGGATGAAGAGATGCTGAAGCTTCGCCAACTCAACACCCAGGCTGCTGACTTCGAGGCCGAGTTCCAGCGCGTGCTGCACTGGTCCGCCGACACCGACGCGGCCATCGAGACCCGCGTGGCCGAGATCCTCGCGGACGTGCGCGCCCGCGGCGATGCCGCCGTGCTGGAGTACACCGCCCGCTTCGACCGCCTCGAGGCCGCGACGCTGGGCGCGCTGGAGCTGACGCGCGAGGAGCTGAAGGCCGCCTTCGACGGCCTGCCCGCCGTGCAGCGCGAGGCCCTGGAGGCCGCCGCGCGCCGCGTGCGCAGCTACCACGAGCGCCAGAAGGCCGCCTGCGGCGAGAGCTGGAGCTACCGCGACGAGGACGGCACGCTGCTGGGGCAAAAGGTGACCCCGCTGGACCGCGTGGGCATCTACGTGCCCGGCGGCAAGGCGGCCTACCCGAGCAGCGTGCTCATGAATGCCATCCCGGCCCAGGTGGCGGGCGTGCCCGAGATCATCATGGTCGTGCCGACCCCGGGCGGCGAGAAGAACGCCCTGGTGCTGGCCGCCGCCTACGTGGCCGGCGTGCACCGCGCCTTCACCATCGGCGGCGCGCAGGCCGTGGCGGCGCTGGCCTATGGCACGGCCACCGTGCCGCGCGTGGACAAGATCACCGGCCCCGGCAATGCCTATGTGGCGAGCGCCAAGAAGCATGTGTTCGGGCAGGTGGGCATCGACATGATCGCGGGCCCGAGCGAGATCCTCGTGCTGGCCGACGGCAGCACGCCGCCGGACTGGGTCGCGATGGACCTCTTCAGCCAGGCCGAGCACGACGAGCTCGCGCAGAGCATCCTGCTGTGCCCGGACGCCGGCTACATCGCGCAGGTCTGCGAGGCCATCGAGCGCCTGCTGCCGACCATGCCGCGCCAGGCCGTGATCCGGGCCTCGCTGGAGGGCCGCGGTGCGTTGATCCTCACCCGGTCCATGGACGAGGCCTGCGAGATCAGCAACCGCATCGCGCCGGAGCACCTCGAAGTCTCCAGCAGCGAGCCGCAGCGCTGGGAGCCGCTGCTGCGCCACGCCGGCGCCATCTTCCTGGGGGCCTACACGAGCGAGTCGCTCGGTGACTACTGCGCCGGCCCGAATCATGTGCTGCCCACTTCGGGTACTGCGCGCTTCTCGTCGCCGCTGGGCGTCTACGACTTCCAGAAGCGCAGCAGCCTGATCGAGGTCAGCGAGGCCGGCGCCCAGAAGCTCGGCCCCATCGCGGCGACGCTGGCCTACGGCGAAGGGCTGCAGGGGCATGCGCTGGCGGCGGAATATCGCCTGAAGTGAGGGGCCGCGCGGCCCACGCCTTCTGTCGCTTTCCCGTTGAGAAGCCCGGCCCTGCCGGGCTTTTTCATGGGACGGGGGGCTCCCGGACGCCGGCCGTTTGGCCTAGGATGGCCCGTCACCAACCCGTGGAGACTCGTGATGAGGCTGTCGGACATGAAGGTGGGGATGCGCATCGGCCTGGGTTTTGCGGCCGTGCTGCTGATGTCGGCGCTGTTGGGCCTGCTGGCGATTTCCCGGCTGGGGCTGATCCAGGCGAATGTCAGCGACTTCGCGACCAACTGGATGCCCAGCATCAAGGCCATCGGCGCCATCGAGGACAAGGTGCAGGAGATCCGGCGGCTCGAGATGCGCATGTGCATCATCGAGACCGTGGCCGAGGTGCAGAGCGTCATGGAGGCGATCAAGTCCCAGCGCGACACGGAGCTCCGGCAGCTGGAGGGCGCCTACATCTCGATGATCTCCAGCCCCGCGGAGGAGGCCGCCTGGAAGGAGGCGAAGGTCCGGATCGACGCCTATCTGGCGACGCAGGACCGCCTGATCGAGCAGCGCAAGGCCGGCAACCGGGCGGAGTACCAGGCGACGGTGGTCGGGGACTCGCTGAAGACCATGCTCGAGGCCTCCAAGGCGCTGGCCCAGGTCGTCAAGATCAACGAGGACGGCGCGGCGGCCAGCTATGTCGAGGCGAAGGGCACCTATGACAGCGTGCGGCTCACCCTCGTCGTGCTGCTGGTGTTGCAGCTGGTGGCGGGCGGCGTCGTGGCCTTGTTCCTGACGCGCAATACCGTGGATCCGCTGCAGCGCATGGTGGGCGTCGCCGAACGCGTGGCCGGCGGCGATCTGGGGGTGTCGGTGGACACCTCGCGCCGTGACGAATTCGGCCGCCTTGCCTCGGCGCTCGAGGAGATGCGCAGCGCGCTGAACCGCTCCATCGGCGCGGTGCGCACCAGCGCGGAGAGCATCGCCATGTCCAGCAGCGAGGTGGCGGCGGGCTCCAGCGACCTCTCGGCCCGCACGGAGCAGATGGCCTCCAGCCTGGAGGAGACGTCGGCGACCATGCAGACCCTGGGTGAGACCGTGCGCCAGAACGCCGACGCCACGCGCCAGGCCAGCAGCCTGGCCCGCGATGCCAGCCACGTGGCGGAGCAGGGCGGCGAGGTGGTGGGGCGTGTCGTCGGCACGATGGAGGAGATCAACACCAGCTCCCGCAAGATCAGCGACATCATCGGTGTGATCGACGGCATCGCGTTCCAGACCAACATCCTCGCGCTCAATGCGGCGGTCGAGGCGGCACGTGCAGGAGAGCAGGGCCGCGGCTTCGCGGTCGTGGCCAGCGAGGTGCGCTCGCTGGCGCAGCGCAGCGCCGAGGCCGCGCGGGAGATCAAGGCGCTGATCGGCACCTCGGTGGACAAGGTCGACGCCGGCACCCGCCTCGTGGCCGAGGCCGGGCAGACCATGAGCGAGCTGGTGCAGGCCGTGCAGCGCGTCAGCCACCTCATCGAGGACGTCAGCCGCGCCACGCAGGAGCAGAGCGTCAGCCTGTCCGAGGTGGGGCAGGCCGTGAACCGCCTGGACGAGGTGACGCAGCAGAACGCCGCCCTGGTCGAGCAGTCCAGCGCGGCAGCCGAATCGCTGCGGGACCAGGCGTCCAACCTGAGCGCCGCGGTGGCGGGCTTCAAGACGGCTTGAGCCCGGGCCGAGGTGCCCTGATACCGTCGCCGCGAAGGGTTTCTTGACGACACGAAGTTCGTGTTACACGAACTTCGTGTTAGGCTTCGGTTCATGAAGAACGTCACCGTGACCATGGAAGACCGCGTGGCCGAATGGGCCCGGCTGGAGGCGGCGCGCCGCAACACCAGCGTCTCCCGCCTGGTCGGTGAGCTCCTGGCCGAGAAGATGCGGCATGACGACGCCTACGAGCGCGCCATGCAGGACTGGCTGCACCGCGAGCGCAGCTGGGCGAGCGATGGCCAGACCTATCCCCCGCGAGGCAGCCTGTGAGCGCCGCGCCGCTGGTCTTCGTCGACACCTCGGTGCTGATCCTCAGCGAGGACGGTGCCCGCCCCGCCGAGCAGGCGCAGGCCCTGGCCTGGCTGCGGGAGCTCTGGCAGCGCCGCGCCGGCCGTGTCTCGACGCAGGTGCTGAACGACTTCTACCGCCTCGTCACCACCCGCCTGCAGCCGCCCATGCCCAATGGCGACGCCCGCGCCGAGGTCCGCCGCTACCAGCGCTGGCAGCCCTGGGCGATCGACCACGCCACCGTGGAGAGCGCCTGGTCCATCGAGAGCCGCTTCGGGCTGGCCTATATGGACGCCCTCGTCGTGGCCGCAGCCAAGGCGCAGGGCTGCGAGCTGCTGCTGAGCCTGGAGCTGACGCACGGCCTGCAGCTGGACAGCGTGCAGATCCTGAACCCCCTGCAGGCCGCACCGGACGCGTGGTTCGCGGCCGGCAAGACCTGACCCCGCCATCCGCCATGGACGCACTGAACCAAGCCCTGTCCTGCATTCGCGAGGACATCCGCCAGACCCAGGCCTACCCGGTGCAGTCCGGCGCCGGCTTCGTGAAGCTGGACGTGATGGAGAACCCCTACCGCCTGCCCGAGGCCCTGCAGCGGCAGCTCGGCGAGCGCCTGGGGCAGGTGGCGCTGAACCGCTATCCCGCCGAGGGCACGCAGCAGCTGGCCGCCGCGCTCGCGCGCCACGCGAAGCTGCCCGCCGAGGGCTTCGGCATCACGCTGGGCAACGGCTCCGACGAGCTGATCTCGCTGCTGAGCCTCGCCGTGGCGCGGCCGGGCGCCGTGGTCATGTCGCCGCTGCCGAGCTTCGTGATGTACGGCATCTCCGCCCAGTACCAGCACCTGCGCTTCGTGGGCGTGCCCCTGAAGCCGGACTTCGAGCTGGACGAGGCGGCCATGCTCGACGCCATCGCGCGCGACAAGCCGGCGCTGCTGTACCTCTCCCATCCCAACAACCCCACCGGCAATCTGTGGGACGAGGCCGTGATCGAGCGCCTCGTCGAGGCCGCGCCGGGCCTGGTCGTGCTGGACGAGGCCTACCAGCCCTTCGCCGAGCGTGACGCCATGGGCCTGATGCAGCGGCATCCCCAGGTGCTCGTGATGCGCACCATGAGCAAGTTCGGCCTGGCCGGCGTGCGCATCGGCTACCTGCTGGGCCGGCGTGAGCTGGTGGATCAGATCGAGAAGCTGCGCCCGCCCTTCAACGTCAGCGTGCTCAATGCCGAGGCCGCGCTCTTCGCGCTGGAGCACGAGGCGGTCTATGCCGAGCAGGCCGCCGCCCTGCGCGCGGAGCGCGAGCGCCTGCACGCCGCCCTGCAGCAGCTGCCGGGCGTGCACGTCTTCCCGAGCCAGGGCAATATGCTGCTGGTGCGCGTGCCTGATGCCGCCGCGGTGTTCGCGGGGCTCAAGGCGCGGGGCGTCCTGATCAAGAACGTCTCCGGCCTGCACCCGCTGCTGCAGCAGTGCCTGCGCATCACCATCGGCACGCCCGACGAGAACCGGGCCCTGCTGAGCGCCCTGCAGGCCACCCTGGCAGCCCTGACCCTGTCCTGAACCCTTTCCGAGCCCGAACGAGTCACGACCATGAGCACCGCACCGCGCATCGCCGAAGTCCGCCGCGACACCAAGGAGACGCAGATCCGCGTCCGCGTGAACCTCGATGGCACCGGGGAAGCGAAGCTGTCCACCGGCATCGGCTTCTTCGACCACATGCTGGACCAGATCGCCCGCCACGGCCTGATCGACCTCGAGATCGAGGCCCAGGGCGACCTGCACATCGACGGCCACCACACGGTGGAAGACGTCGGGATCACCTTGGGGCTGGCCGTCGCGCAGGCCATCGGCGACAAGAAGGGCCTCACCCGCTACGGTCACAGCTACGTCCCGCTGGACGAGGCGCTCTCGCGCGTGGTGATCGATTTCTCGGGCCGCCCGGGCCTCGAGATGGACGTGAAGTTCACGGCCGGCAGCATCGGCGCCTTCGACACCCAGCTGACCTACGAGTTCTTCCAGGGCTTCGTCAACCACGCCCTGGTGAGCCTGCACGTGGACAACCTCAAGGGTCACAACGCCCATCACCAGTGCGAGACGATGTTCAAGGCCTTCGGCCGCGCGCTGCGCATGGCGATGACGCTGGACCCGCGCTCGGCGGGCATCATTCCCTCGACCAAAGGAACCCTGTGATGGCCAGCCGGACAGTCGCCGTGGTGGACTACGGCATGGGCAACCTCCGCTCGGTGTCGCAGGCGGTGATCCACGCCGCCGAGGGGCAGGGCGTGGAGGTGCTGATCACCTCGAAGCCGGACGAGGTCTACGCGGCCGAGCGCGTCGTGCTGCCGGGGCAGGGCGCCATGCGCGACTGCATGCGCGAGCTGCGCGATTCGGGCCTGCAGGAGGCCGTGCTGGATGCCGCCGCGCGCAAGCCGCTGATGGGCGTGTGCGTGGGCATGCAGATGCTGCTGGACCACAGCGAGGAGCAGGACACGCCGGGCCTGGGGCTGATCCCCGGCCGGGTGCGGCGCTTCCAGCTCGAAGGCCGCCTGCAGCCGGACGGCAGCCGCTACAAGGTGCCTCAGATGGGCTGGAACCGCGTGTTCCAGACCCGCCCGCACCCGGTGTTCGGCGAGGTGCCGGACGGCGCCTGGTTCTACTTCGTGCACAGCTACTACACCCAGCCGTCGGTGCCCGCGCACAGCGCCGCCGAGACGGAATACGGCGAGCGCTTTACCTGCGCCGTGGCCCGGGATAATATTTTCGCCACCCAATTCCACCCCGAGAAAAGCGCCGCGCTGGGCCTGGCCCTGTACCGCAATTTCCTGCACTGGCAGCCATGAGGACGTCCCCCGTCTCCCGCCCCTGCACGAGCGCCGCTTTTCTCTGCCCCGCATTTCCCTTCAACCTTCCCCCACCACCTGCACTTCGGCCATGCTGCTGATTCCTGCCATTGACCTGAAAGACGGCAAATGCGTTCGCCTGCAACAAGGCGACATGAATGCCTCCACCACCTTCGGTGAGGACCCCGCGGCCATGGCGCGACGCTGGGTCGACGCCGGCGCCCGGCGCCTGCATCTGGTGGACCTCAACGGCGCCTTCGCGGGCAAGCCCGTCAACGAGGCGGCCATCAAGGCCATCATCCGCGAGGTGGGAGACGAGATCCCCATCCAGCTGGGCGGCGGCATCCGGGACCTCGACACCATCGAGCGCTACCTGGACGACGGCCTGTCCTACGTGATCATCGGCACCGCCGCGGTGAAGAACCCGGGCTTCCTCAAGGATGCCTGCTCGGCCTTCGGCGGCCACATCATCGTGGGCCTGGACGCCAAGGACGGCAAGGTCGCCACCGACGGCTGGAGCAAGCTCACCGGCCACGAGGTGATCGACCTCGCCCGCAAGTTCGAGGACTACGGCATCGAGGGCGTGATCTACACGGACATCGGCCGCGACGGCATGCTCAGCGGCGTGAACATCGAAGCCACGGTCAAGCTCGCGCAGGCCCTGTCCATCCCGGTGATCGCCTCGGGCGGCCTCTCCAACCTCCGCGACATCGAGGCGCTGTGCGCCGTCGAGGGCGAGGGCGTCGAGGGCGTGATCTGCGGCCGTGCCATCTACACGGGCGACCTCGATCTCGCCGCCGCGCAGAAGCGGGCGGACGAGCTCTCCGAAGCCCAGGCCTGATCGCTCCCCACCTGCCATCAAGGGGCCGCTCGCGCAGCGGCCCTTGTTCTTGAAGGACCCGCGCCATGCTGGCCAAACGCATCATTCCCTGCCTGGACGTGACCGGTGGTCGCGTGGTGAAGGGCGTCAATTTCGAGTCCCTGCGCGACGCGGGCGACCCGGTGGAGATCGCCGCCCGCTACAACGAGCAGGGCGCGGACGAGCTCACCTTCCTGGACATCACCGCCACCAGCGACGGCCGGGACCTGATCCTGCACATCATCGAGGCCGTGGCCTCGCAGGTCTTCATCCCGCTGACGGTGGGCGGCGGTGTGCGCGCGGTGGCCGATGTGCGGCGCCTGCTCAACGCGGGCGCGGACAAGGTCAGCTTCAACTCCGCCGCCGTGGCGAACCCGCAGCTGATCCGCGATGCCTCCGACAAGTACGGCTCGCAGTGCATCGTCGTGGCCATCGACGCCAAGCGCCGCCAGGGCGAGGACCTGGCCGCGCGCGGCGAGGGCTGGGACGTCTACACGCACGGCGGCCGCAAGAACACGGGCCTCGACGCGCTGCAGTGGGCGCGCCAGATGGCCGAGTTCGGTGCCGGCGAGATCCTGCTGACCAGCATGGACCGTGACGGCACCAAGATCGGTTTCGATTTGCCGCTCACCCGCGCCGTCAGTGACGCCGTGCCCGTGCCCGTGATCGCCTCCGGTGGCGTGGGCACGCTGGAGCACCTCGTCGACGGCATCCAGATCGGCGGTGCCGATGCGGTGCTCGCCGCCAGCATCTTCCACTACGGCCAGCACACGGTGGGCGAGGCGAAGGCGCTGATGGCCAGCCGTGGCATTGCCGTGCGGCAATGAGGACGGCGCGGCACCGGTCCGTTCTCCCGGCAGCTTTGGCCTTGGCCCTGTGCGTGGGCTCGCCCGTTCCTGCATCACCGGCGGATACGGACGACGTCGTCCTCGCCACCAAGGCGGCGATGGACGCCTTCTTCCGCCTGCCCGACGCCCTTCCGCCGCATGCCGAAAGGCCCGACCGGCAACCCACGCTCAGTGAGTTCGTCGTCCTCGAGATGCTGGAAGCACAGGCGGCTCGCGGCGCCCGCTGGGACGCCTATCGTCATCAGGGCACGATGCTCCACCACAGTGTGCGGGCGGGCACCGCCGACGTCACGCAATGGCTGCTGGACCATGGCGCGGATCCACTGCAGCGCAACCAGGGCGATGAGGCGCTGGATGCGCTGGGCGTCGCGGTCCGCATGGAGCGCTGGGAGCAGGTCTCGCTGTTGCTGAGGCATCCGGCCTATCGTGCGCTGCCCCGGGCCGCGCTGGCCGCGCGGGTCTGGGACGGCGCGAACACGCCCGAGCACCGTGCCATGCTGCTGAACATGAAGCCGCGCTTGCCCCTGCCTTCGGGGAATGGCAAGGGCCTGATCTGGCTGGAGGAGGTCCTTTGCACGGCCGACCTGCCGGTCGCCCGGCGCTTTGCGGCATCAGGATCGGGGCCCATCGCGCTGGACGCGTATCCCCGCTGCAGTTCGGAGGCCCGACCTCGGCACCTGAATTTCCAGGCATGGAAATCGCTGGAGCCTCACTTCAGCCGGCCGCTGCTGCCCTACCTGGTGCGTCATCTGCGGCATGAGGCGGACCTTCGTCGCGCCTTGTCGTCGGGCCTGCGGCAGCCCTGGCGTGACCCCGACTTTGCCAGGGCCATGGTCGACCAGCTGCCGCGGCCCTTGCTGACTGCGCTGCTGCTGTCGGACCCTGCCGGTTCGGGCCAGGGCGTCGGGTCTTCGTCTCGTGCGGACCTGTGGCGACAGCTGAAGAGCTATCAGGCAGTGCATCTGTGGGAGGTGCCACTGCCCACGTGGTCGACCCTGGTCGAGCGGGCCTCGCCCGAAGGACTGCGACGACTGGCCGGAGCCGGTACCAGTCTGCAGCCGACGGCGGCGCGGGCCGGCCACTGGGACCAGCTCATGGCGCGTCTGGCCGCATTGCCCGCTTCACAGCGCCCCGAGCCAGCTGTTCTCGAGGCCTTGCCCAAGGCCGTGCCAGTCTCGCAGCTGGCCAGGGCCCTGGACTGGGCGCAGGCCGCGGATCGTGCTCCCGAAGCCGTGGCTGCCTGGCTGTCTCAGTGCAGCGCCCCGGCGCTCGTGGAAGCCTGGCCCCTGCTGCAACAGCACGCCGCCCCGTACGCTTCGCAATTGCTCGCCGGCGTGCTGGCGCCTTTGCAGGCCGAACCTGCCAGCGATCGCCTGGGTCGGGCGATCGCTCAACCCGGCCTGGTGAAGGACGGCCTGGCCAAGGCCCGGTTCTTGAGGGCCCAGGGGCTGCAGGCGGCGCCAGCGGTCCTGGCCGCGCGGCACTTTCCGCGGCATGCAGCGGACGGGCCGGCAGGGGACATGGATGGCGAGGGCCTCGTTCGGTGGGCACTGCAGGAGCAGCTGTTGATGCCAGTCGATGCGGCGCCGACGCCGGCGGCGCCGGTCACTGACGCCACGTCAGCCCCGGTGCGTGCGGAGGCGGCGGCCGAACCGTCGGCTGCCGCCCCGGAGGATGCGCTGTACTTGGTGAGTGACTCGCCGGATTGCGCGGTGCTCGCGACGCCGGCCCTGCGGCAGTCCCTGGCCGGCCGCTCGCTCAGGGCCAGCGCGGGAGACCTGCCGGAGGGCAACGCCGGCTGGGGGACGCTCCAGCCGGTGGCCGGTCCTGGGCCCGGGCCTTGCCACTGGCTGCTCAGCTCGGTCGAGGTCCATGGGGGCGGCTGGACGGACCGCTCGTTCTTCACCGGCGAGGAGTACCACCCCGCACGGGCCACCCTGGAGCAGATCCTGCATGTGAGCCGCTGGGACGAGGCGCAAGGCCGCTTTGTCGGCGTCAACGACCTCGACTTCGCCAGCGGCCTGCGGGAGGTCGAGTTGCAGCCTGGCGGCGTGCGTTTCTGGATGGCCAGTGGCAGTGACATCAATGGCACGCGGCCCGCCCGTGCGATGACGCTGCGTTGGCAGGGGCAGATCCTGCTCATGGAGGAAGTGCCGGAGCCATCTGCCCTCGCCCTGCGATGGCAGCGCCTGATGAACGCGTCGGACGCGGAGGCCGAGGCACCCGAGGCACGGCAGCCGGAAGCGCAGGCCGAAGCGCAGCGCCTTCCCAGGGAGGCCCAGGGCATCGCTGAGTTCGCCGATGCCCAGTGGGCGGCCGAGCGTGAGCGCTTCCTGCGCGACTTCGCCGAGTTCCGGCGCGAGGCCCTGGAGGCTCATGCCAAGGCGGGCCTGTTTGCCCATTGGCTGGATGAGGCCGTGCTGGCGCTCAGCGCTCAGGATGCGCTGTCTCTCGCGCAGCGCCGCGAGCGGATGGCCTGGATGTTGGCGGAGAGTTCGCGCGTCGCGTCGTTGAGCGAGAAGGCTGTGCAGTCCCTGGTGACGTGGCTGCCTGCCGACGACTGGAATGGTTTGCTCCTGACCTGGCGTTGCGTTTCCGAGCAGCAGGCGCAGTTCCGGGACCGCCGGCGCCAGCTGCAAGGGCTCGTTCAAAATGCTCCCGAGGCCTTGCGCCACCGGATCGAGGTGGCGCTGGCCCGCGAATGCAACGGAGAGATCAAATGAGTGAAGTCCGCATCATCGGCGGCCAATGGAAGCGCTCCAAGCTGCCGGTGGCGCACAAGCCCGGCCTGCGCCCGACGCCGGACCGCGTGCGTGAGACGCTGTTCAACTGGCTCGGTCAGGACCTGAATGGCTGGCGCGTGCTGGATGCCTTCGCGGGCAGCGGGGCGCTGGGTTTCGAGGCGGCCTCACGTGGCGCCAGCGAGGTGCTGCTGCTGGAACGCGATGCCGAGCTGGCGCGCAGCCTCAACGCGTCGAAGACCCGGCTCAAGGCCGGGACCCTGCGCGTGGAATCGACGGACGCCCTGGCCTGGATGGCCCGCAGTGCGCCGGCCCGCTTCGAGCTGGTGATGCTGGACCCGCCCTTCGACGCCGGCCTCTTCGAGCCCGCCCTGCGCGCCGCGGCGCCGCTGGTGGTGCCGGGCGGCTACCTCTACATCGAGTCGCCCGAGCCGCTCACGCCGGCGCCTGAACTGGGCCTGCAGCCGCATCGCAGCGGCAAGGCCGGTGCCGTGCACTACGCGCTGTTCCGCCGCGAGGGCTGAACGAGCCCGCCGCGCCGCCGGCCGGCCGGGGGAGTCCCCACGGCCGGCGAAGCCTTGGGCGCGAGGGATAATCCGGGCGCCGTCGCCCTGATCCCCTGTAGCCAGCCCCCTTGACCTCGCGACGGCCAGGAGCCTGTGTTGACCACTGCCACCGTGCTGACCGCCGTCTATCCCGGCACCTTCGATCCCATGACCCTCGGGCATGAGGACCTGATGCGCCGCGCCAGCCAACTCTTCGAACGCCTGATCCTCGCGGTGGCCGCCGGCCACCACAAGAACACGCTGTTCTCGCCGGACGAGCGCCTGGAGATCGCCCGCGAGGTGGCCGCACGCTATCCGAACGTCGAGGTGATCGCCTTCCGCGGCCTGCTGCGCGATTTCGTGCACCAGCATGGCGGCAAGGTCGTCGTGCGCGGCCTGCGCGCGGTGAGCGACTTCGACTACGAATTCCAGATGGCCGGCATGAACCGCAAGCTCATGCCCGACGTCGAGACCGTCTTCCTGACGCCCTCGGACCAGTACCAGTTCGTCTCGGGCACCTTTGTGCGCGAGATCGCGAAGCTCGGCGGGGATGTCTCGGAGTTCGTGTCGCCCTCCGTCAGCGCGCGCCTCGCGACCCGCGTGGGCAAGCTGGGCTGACCGCAGAGCGAAGGCAGGAGCGCACCATGGCACTGATGATCACGGACGAATGCATCAACTGCGACGTCTGCGAGCCCGAATGCCCCAACGAGGCCATCTCGATGGGCGAGGAGTTCTACCAGATCGATCCCGGCAAGTGCACCGAGTGCGTCGGCCACTTCGACGAACCGCAGTGCGTGCAGCTCTGCCCGGTCGCCTGCATCCCGGTCAACCCGGACCACGTCGAGAGCCGCGAGACGCTGATGCAGAAGTTCGTGCGGCTGACGCAGGCGGCCTGATCTGAGAGGCATGGCCCGGGCCGCGGGACGCCATTCAACAGGCGTCCCGTCGGGCCTCGGGCTTCAGCGCTCGTAGGCCGGCGGCGAATACGGGCCCGGGAAGTTTTCCCAGCGGTAGAACTGGTCCGCGTTGACCTTCAGGCTGATGGTCCCGTTGGGATCGCTGAACGTCGCCGAGAACTTGGTCTCGCTGATGGTGACGTCACGCGGGTTCTGGGGCAGGGGGAGGCGGTCGTAGTAGGGGCGCGGCGAGGCGATGTAGATCGTGATGCCCCGGTCGATGTACAGCTTGCTGAAGTTGTTCCGGACGTACATCCCGACGTCGGTGCTGCCCACCATCAGCGTGCCCGGCTGGATCTTGCTGATGAAGGCGAAGATCGGAGACTCATCCGTGACGCTGAACGGCCCCGAGATGACGGCCGGCATCAGCTGGTCCGCCTTGTCGGCGACCAGCCGATTCGCCAGCGAGTGGATGAAGTCACCCAGCACGGGGATGCCGTCGAGATTGGTCGAGCAGGCGGTGGTGTGCTCGGTCTGCGCCGTCACCTTGCCGGCCTCGGACGCCCCGGTCACCGGGTCATAGAGCGTCTCGAGCCGGATGTCGAACAGGTGCACGGATGCCTTGCAGGTCACGCTGAGCGGGCCGTAGCTGCTGGAAGCCTGGCCCGCGAACTTGACACGCAGGCCGCTGGCGCCCAGCGCCAGCTTGCCCGGGGTCGCGCCCTTTGCGGTGAGGGTCAGGTTCCCATACAGACTCAAGGGCTGCGTGACGGCGATGCCCTGGGCGGCCGCTGCCGCATTGACCCGCTCGCGCAAGGCGGACTCGAGCTTGAAGTAGAAGGCCCGGCTGGCCGCGAAGCCCTGGTCGAGGTAGAACTGGCCGCTGCCATTGGGTTCCTTGTAGAGCGTGGAGTCGCGCCCGAGGAAGTTGATGACCAGGCTGCGGTCTTCACCCTTGTAGGCCAGCTCCTGCGGAATGACGGTACCGTCCTTGGGCAGCGCCAGAACCTGTGTGCCGATGCAGAGCGCCAGCGCGCCTGCCCACTGTTTGATGTGCATGTTTCCTCCCTGTTGGGCTGGAAAAATAACATGCGAAAGAAGCGTCAAGAAGTGACGACTTGCGCCGCTTGTGCGATTCGCGGCCGGGGTCGCCGGGCCAGGAGGACTGGCCGCGAGCGCCGGCAGATCCGCCGGCCCGGCGCTCGCGGGTGCGATCGACCCTAGCGTCGAGGATGGATGGCCGACTCGCCATAGCGGGGCGGGCGCGGCCATGAGCGGGCGTCCGGCACCTGGCCGGGCGACTGCCTCAGCCATTGCCGCGCCAGCATCCACCCTCCATGGCTGACCGCCAGCGCGCCCTCCGGCAGCTCGCAGGCCTCCACGCGCGCCAGCAGGGCCGCCAGGGATTCACCGCCCGGTGGCGCAAAGTGCAGGAAGTCGTCCACCCAGGCGTCGATCTCGCCTTTGGCAATGGCCGACCAGGGCTGCCCGTCCCAGGCGCCGAAGTCGATCTCCCGCAGGCGGCCGTCGAGGTGATGGCGCCAGCCCCAGCGCCGCAGCCAGCGGCCGACGTCGGCGCAGCGCTGCAGCGGCGACGTCCAGATCACATGCGGCAGCCGGTGCCGGCGCGCATGGGCCTGGATGCGCCGGGCCAGGCGCTTGGCGCGGCGCCAGTGCACGGGCACATCGCTGCGCCCGCCGATGCAGCGGCCCTTCACGCCCTCCGGACGCGGGTGACGCCAGACGGTGAGCGCGGCGCTCATGCGCCGGCCGGCCCAAGGTGCGGCAGCAGGGCCAGCGCCATGAGCAGCATCGCGAGCTCGCTCAGCTGCTGGCTCGCACCGAGGTTGTCGCCCGTGTAGCCCCCGAGGCGGCGGCGCAGCCAGCGGTGCATCCACAGCAGCACCAGCGCTGCCGCGCCCAGCTGCGTGCCGATCATCAGGAGCAGGTGACGCAGAGGCCAGGGGCCGCACAGCAGAGGCAGTGTGAGCAGCGCGGCCATCAGCGCGGCGGCCGCCAGCGAGCGCCCGCCGATCTGCGTGGCCAGCGGCTTGGCCTTGGCATGCTCGGTGTCTCCGGCGTAGGGCAGGGTGCGCATGAGCAGCAGGGGCGCGAGGCGCGAGGCCATGTGCCCCCAGAACAGCAGCAGCACGGCGAGCAGCGGTGCCTGCTCGGCCAGGGCCGACAGCGTGGCCGCCTTGAGGCCCAGCAGCAGGATCAGGCCCAGCGCGCCGTAGCTGCCCAGGCGCGAGTCCTTCATGATCAGCAAGGCCTTCTCGCGGCTCACGGCGCCGCCCAGGCCGTCGCAGGTGTCGGCCCAGCCATCCTCGTGGAAGCCCCCGGTGAGCCATACGCTGGCCGCGATGGCGAGCAGCGCCGCGATCATCGACGGGAACAGGAACAGCGCGAGGCCGAAGACGGCGGCGCTGAAGAGCCCCACGACGGCGCCTACCGCCGGAAAGTAGCGTGCGCACTGCTGCAGCCACGCCGGCTCGAAACCCACCCAGGCCGGGATCGGCACGCGGGTGAAGAACTGCAGGGCGATGAGGAAGAGGCGGGTTTCGTGCAGCAGGCGACGCATGCGGGGTGGGGCCGGCGCGCCGGCCGCGGCCGGGCGCTCAGCCCTGCTCGGGCGGGTTCAGGGGGAGCTCGATGATAAAGCCCGTGCCCGGTCGCGGGTCCGGATCCAGCCGGATGCGGCCGCGCATCATCTGGCACAGCTGCGCCACCAGATGCAGGCCCAGCCCCGGGGTTTGCACCGCCTCCCAGCCCTGCAGCAGCTGCTCCCGCAGCGGGGCGGGCAGCCCGCGGCCGTTGTCGCGATACAGCAGGCGGGCGCAGTCGCCGTCGAGCTGCACCTGCAGCTGGATGCGGCGATCGCCGACGCCCTCGAAGGCATGGGCGCAGCTGTTGCGCAGCAGCTTGGCCAGCAGCTGCGACAGCTGCCCGCCGCACATCACCACCGGCGCGGCCGGCGGCAGGTCCAGTTCCAGGCGCGCGCGGGCGCCCTTGAGCAGCGCGCCGTGCACGCGAAGGATGTTGCGCAGGTAGTCGCAGAGGTCGAAGGCGCTGACCTTCTGCTGGGCCTGGTCGGCCGCATAGGTCTTGAAGCCCGACAGCATGTCCGAGGCGCGGCGCAGATGGGCGCCGGCCAGCTGGCTGGCGTCGGCGATGCGCTGGGCCAGATCGGCAGCCTCGGCGGCGGTCAGGCGGCCGGCCTTCAGCCCCGTGAGCAGACGCTCGGCGAATTCGTCCAGCCCTGAGCAGGCGGTCACGGCCACGCCGATGGGCGAGGCGATGTCGTGCGTCATGCCCGCCACGAGGCTGCCGAGCGCGGCCATGCGCTCCTGCTCGATGAGGCGGCCGGTGGCGCGCAGCTCGCGCTCGCCGTGCTCCACGAGCAGCTGCTGCTCATGCTCCCGGGCCAGCAGGTTCAGCAGCTCGGCGCTGCAGCGGCCGGCCAGGGCCTGCATGAGCTCCAGCGCAAAGAGGCGGCGCTCCCAGGGAATGGCGGCCTGGTCGAGGATGGCCAGCAGGCCGATGACGTGGTTCTCGCCATCGACGAGCGGCAGCCCCAGGTAGCTGTGGATGCCCATCTCGACCAGCAGCGTGTCCGTCGGGTAGGCCTGCTGCACGCCGCTGGCGTGGTAGCAGACCGCGCCGTCCGCCACGTTGCGGCAGGGCGTGCCCTGGAGCGCGTAGTCGAAGGGGGCCGTCCAGTCGTCGCCATCCCAGAAGGCCAGCAGCTCGGCCCGCAGGCCCTGCGGCGCCGGCCGGATCTTGCCGATGAAGCAGGCGTGCACGCCCAGCTCCATGGCGAGGCCGCGCGTGACGGCCTCGAAGAGCGCGGCCCCGTGCTGCGGGCCCATGGCGAGGTTCAGCGCGCGCAGCGCCTGCTCGATGTTCGGCTCCGGCGTGCGGGAGGACATGGCGGGGCTCAGGCGCGGTCCGGCAGCCGCTGGTAGATGTCGCGGACGGCGTCCAGATTGGCCAGCAGGAGGTCCACCAGCTTGGGATCGAACTGCGTCCCGGCCTGCTCCTTGATGTAGGCCAGCGCCTCGTCGAAGCCCCAGGCCTTCTTGTAGCAGCGGTCGCTCACGAGGGCGTCGAAGACGTCCACCAGCGCCACGATGCGCCCGGCCACGTGGATCTGCTCGCCGGCCAGGCCGCGCGGGTAGCCCTGGCCGTCCCAGCGTTCATGGTGCTCGTGGGCGATGATGGCGCCGAGCTGCAGGATGCGCTTGTCGGACTTGCTGAGCAGCTCGTAGCCGATGCGCGCGTGGGTCTGCATGACCTCCCACTCCTCGGCGTCGAGCTTGCCGGGCTTGTTGAGCACGCGGTCGGGGATGCCGATCTTGCCGACGTCATGCAGCGGTGCGGCCTGGCGCATGAACTCGACGTCCCCCGCCTTCATGCCGACCAGGTCCGCCAGCAGGGCCGCCAGCTCGCCGACGCGGCGCACGTGGGCGCCGGTTTCCTTGGAGCGCTTCTCGACGGCCTCGCCGATGATGTAGACAGTGGAGCGCTGGGTGTCGGCGATCTCCTCGCGCAGCAGCAGGCTCTCGTAGGTGATGGCGACGTTGGCGCAGAAGATCTCCAGCAGCTCGCGCGCCTCGGCGTCCACGGGCTCGGAGAAGACCATGTACAGCAGGCTCTCGTTGCCGCTGCTCGTGCGGTAGTAGCCGACGAAGCAGAGGTCCTCGAAGTGGCTCTGCTGGTCCTGCAGCGCCTTGTCCAGCGAGACCTTGACCTCGTCCGGCAGGCTGTCGACTTCCTCGTCGACCAGCAGCTTGGAGTACTCGGAGGTCGCGGCCAGCACCTTGAGGCGGCCCTCGATGTGCGAGGCGGCGTAGGCAGAGATGCGGCTGGCGCACAGGCCCTGGGCCTCGTAGCCCAGCAGATGCGCCACCTGCTCCAGCACGGCCGAGGCGAAGCGGCGCAGGTTCTGGCTGTCGTAGATGCGGGTGATGGCGTCGATCGAGCGGCGCAGGGCCTGGCGCGACTGATCGATGATCATGATGTCGCGGTAGGACCGCAGCGCCGAGTAGAAGACCGTGATCAGCTTGCGCTTGGTGAGCTCGGTCTTCTCCTTGTAGTCATTGATGTCGTAGGTCTTGATGACATGCTCTTCGGGCGCCTGCCCCGGCTGCCCGGTGCGCAGCACGATGCGCACGTGGTGGTTCTCGAGCTCCTCGCGGATGTAGCGGGCGAGGTCGAGGCCGGCATGCTCGGACTCCATCACGACGTCCAGCAGCACGAGCGCGATGTCCTGGCGGGCCTGCAGCAGCTCCCGGGCTTCGGTGGCGCTGTAGGCGTCCAGGAACTGCAGGCGGCGGCCGGCGAATTCGAAGTCCGCCATGACCAGTTGCGTCACCTGATGAACCGCGGGATCGTCGTCGACGATCATCACCACCCAGGGGTCGATTGCTTTCGCGCGTCCCTGAGGCAGTTCCTCGGGAAGTTCGTCAGCAAACACCAAGTCGGACATTGCTTGCTCCCATGTGCAGAGGCTGGGCTCATTATGGTGGCAAGTCTTGCCCTTGGGGGCGGCCCCGGCGCGGCCCTGTGGCAGGGAAGAGGCAAAACGGCGGCCGGGGCGCGGCCGCTGTCCCGACCTTCGGGGGCGCTGGTGCATCGGGCCGCGCCCGGGTGTGCAGGAGGTCACGAATCGGGCCGTGGCCCGCGTGTCAGTCCTGTCGCTCGCTCACGCCGGCGGAGGCGAAGCTGGCCATCTCGGCCAGGATGCGGCAGGCCGACTCCAGCAGCGGCCACGCCAGCGCGGCGCCCGAGCCCTCGCCCAGGCGCAGGCCCAGGTCCAGCAGCGGCTGCGCCTGCAGCTGCTCCAGCATGAGGCGGTGGGCCTGCTCGTTGGAGCGGTGCGCGAAGACGCAGCGTTCCAGCACCGCCGGCTGCAGGCGCGCGGCCACGAGCACGGCGCTGCTGGTGATGAAGCCGTCGACCACGATGACCCGGCGCTCCTGGGCCGCCTGCAGCACGGCGCCGACCATCATCGCGATCTCGAAGCCGCCGAAGGCCTGCAGCGCCGCCAGCGGCGTGCGGGCGTCCGGATGGCGGGCCAGCACCTGGCCGAGGATCTCGGTCTTGCGGGCGAGCTGGGCGTTGTCAAGACCTGTCCCCCGGCCCACGCAGTCGGCGATGGGCAGGTCCGCCAGGCGGGCCAGCAGCAGCGCCGCGGCGGAGGTGTTGCCGATGCCCATCTCGCCGAGGATCAGGACGTTGCCGGGCTGCGCGGCCAGCAGCTCGCGGCCGGCGCCGACCGCGGTGGCGCACTGGTCGGCCGTCATCGCGGGCTGCTCCAGGGCATCGGCGGTGCCGAGGGCGACCTTGGCCTGGATCAGGCCGGGGCGCGGGGCGAAGTCATGCCGCACGCCGGCGTCCACGACGCTCAGGGCCAGGCCGTGCTGGCGCGCCAGCACGCTCACCGCGGCCCCGCCGGCCAGGAAGTTCTCGACCATCTGCCAGGTGACGTCGGACGGGTAGGCCGACACGCCGCGCGCCGCCAGGCCGTGATCGCCCGCGAACACCATGAGCTGCGGCTGCTTGAGCACCGGCGTCTCGGTGCCGAGGATCAGGCCCAGGCGCAGCATCAGCGTCTCGAGCTGGCCGAGGGAGCCGAGGGGCTTGGTCTTGCTGTCGATGCGGGCCTGCAGGCGCTCGGCGAGGGCGGCGTCGTGAAGGCTGGCGAGGGTGGGGATCAGGTCGTTCATCATCAGGAGAGGGTCGGACGGTGGGTGGGCGTCTCTTGCAGGACGGTGGATCGGATGGCGGCCAGGACCTGGGGCGCCCCGCGCTCCAGGGCGGCCAGGCCGGGGGCCAGGATGTCGGCGGACTTGATCTCCGCGAGCCGGGCGCCGAGGCCGTCGAAGCCGGGGCGGGCGAGGACCTTCTCGGGCACGAACTTCTTGCCGCACCAGGAACCGAGGATGAGCTGCGGCTCGCGCGCGAGCACTTCGTCGTGGCTCACGATGCGCTGCTTGGCGAAGCCGGCGCGGGCGCGGTCGGCGAAGACGTCATGGCCGCCGCACAGCTCGATGATCTCGCTCACCCAGCCGATGCCGCAGATGAGCGGCTCGTCCCACTCCTCGAAGAAGACGCGCGGCCGCCAGGGCAGGGCCGCGGCCTCCTCGGCGAGGCGCTGCTCCTGGGCGACGAGGTGCGCGCAGAGCTGCTCGCCCTCGGCCTCGCGCTGCACCAGCGCGGCCAGGCGGCGCACCATGGCGTGGATGCCGGCGATGTTGCGCTGGTCGAACCACAGCGTGGGCAGGCCCGCGGCCTCGCACTCGGCGAGCAGCGGCTTTTGCAGGTCGGAGAAACCGATCACGAGGTCCGGCTGCACGGCGAGGATGCGCTCCAGCTTCATGCTCGAGAAGCCGCTGATCTTGGGCTTTTCCGCACGCGCCTCGGGCGGATGGACGCTGTAGCCGGAGATGCCGGCCACGCGGTCCTGGGCGCCCAGGCGGTAGAGCACTTCCACCGCCTCGGTGGACAGGCAGGCGATGCGCTGCGGCGCGGCGGGGATGGGCGGCGCGGCGGCGACGGCCGGGCTCGGGGTGGGCGTTGGGGTTGCGGTGGGGGTCATGCGGAGGGTTCCAGCAATTGCATCAGGGCACCCGGCGCGAAGTGGCGGTCCACATAGTCCGCGAGGCCTTCGAACACCGGCTCCAACCCTCCTCCTTCGACCCCGAACAGGGCCTTCAGCAGGGCCGGCTGCTCGAACAGACCGTGGGCATAGAGCCCCAGCACGTTCGACTGCTGCCAGCCCACCACGCTGCCGTCCTGCTCGTGCAGGATCTCGGTCGCGGCTGCCAGCGACGGGTGCTGGACGGTGCGGCCATGGTGAATCTCGTACCCTTCGAGGGTCAGGTCTTGCAGGGCCTGCCAGGGCGCCGCGAGGGCCGGCCCGAAGCGCAGCCGGGCGGGGCGCAGCAGCTTCTCGCGCTCGAAGCGCGTCACCAGCGGCAGCAGGCCGAGGCCGGGCGCATTGCCGTCGATGCCGTGCGGGTCTACCAGGGTCTCGCCCAGCATCTGCAGGCCGCCGCAGATGCCCATCAGCGGCTTGCCCGCGGCGGCGTGCGTGGCGATGGCGGCATCGAGGCGCTGCTCGCGCAGCCAGGCGAGGTCGGCGGCCACCGCCTTGGAGCCCGGCAGGATGATCCAGTCGGCGCTGGCGAGGCTGCGGGCGTCGCGCGCCCAGACCAGCTGCACGCCGGGCACCTGGCGCAGCGGCTGGAACTCGTCGAGGTTGGACAGCCGCGGATACGCCACGATGGCGATGCGCAGGCCCTGGCCGGTGCTCTGCTCGTCGAACACGCCGTCCTCCTCGGGCAGGCCGTGCTGGCGCCACATGGGCAGCACGGCCATCGTCGGCACGCCTGTCATCTGCTGCAGCATCTCGGGGCCCGGCGCCAGCAGGCGGGCGTCCCCCCGGAAGCGGTTGAGCACATAGCCGCGGATCAGCGCGCGCTCCTCGGGCGGCAGCAGCTGATGCGTGCCGTAGAGGTGGGCGAAGGCGCCGCCGCGGTCGATGTCCGTCGCCAGCAGGCAGGCGGCCTGCACCTCGCGGGCGGTGCGCATGTTGACGTAGTCGGAGGCATGCAGATTGATCTCGGCCGGCGAGCCCGCGCCCTCGATCACCACGACGTCGTTCTCGGCCATCAGCGCGTGCAGCGCGGCCCGCGCGTGCGGCCACAGCAGCTCGCTGCGCTCGCGCCAGGGCGCACGGCTCAGCGCCTCGTCCACCTCGCCCAGCACCACCACCTGCGAGGCCGTGTCGGCCTCCGGCTTGAGCAGCACCGGGTTCATGCGGACGTCCGGCAGGCAGCGCGCGGCCAGCGCCTGGAAGTACTGGGCCGAGCCGATCTCGCCCATGCGGGTGGCTGGGTGCGCGCCGCCTCGGGGGGCCGACGGCAGACCCGGCGTCGAGGGGCTCACAGGCACCACCCGCGCGTTGTTGCTCATGTTCTGAGCCTTGTACGGCGCCACCTTGAAGCCTTGCCGGGCATACCAGCGGCACAGGGCCGTGGCGAGGAAGCTCTTGCCGGCACCGCTGGTCGTGCCGAGCACCATCACGGCGCGTGCGCGCCCGGTCGTCTTGTTCAGAGGCATTCGATGTCCATGAGGGCTTGCAGCAGCGCGTCCTGGCTCTGCGGCCGCTGGACCGAGAGCCGCACCCAGCCCGGGGCGCCGAGCGAGGTGGCGTTGCGCAGCTTGATGCCGTGCTGGCGCAGGGCCTGCAGCAGCGTGGGAATGTGGGTGCCCGAAGGCGGGCGCCACAGCGAGAAATTGCAGACGCTCGGCCGCGCCACCCAGCCGCGCCGGTGCAGGGCCTCGTGCTGGGACAGGCGCCAGGCCCGCAGCTGCTCGCGCTGCTGCTGCAGGGCCTCGCGGGTGTCGGGCTGCCAGGCCTGGGACAGCAGCGCCACGCCCTCCGCCGACAGCACCCAGCTCGGGGCGAGCCGGCGCAGCTGCGCGGCGGCCTCGCCGGCGGCGAGCGGCGCCTCGATCAGGCCGGCGCGCACGCCCGTCAGGCTCAGCGCCTTGTTGGGGCAGCGCAGACGCCAGGCGCGATCGGCCAGGCCCGGGGGCAGCTGCGGGCTGCCGTCCAGGCGAAGCTCCTCGTAGGCGAGGTCGATGGCGAGCTCGGAGCCGCTGTTGAGCAGTGCGTCGGCGAGCGCCTGCCAGGCCTCCGGCAGCGGGCTGGCGCCCGTCGGATTGCAAGGGTCGCAGACCCACACCAGCGCCGGGCTCATCATTGGCAGGCCGTCTTCCTGGGCACACAGGCCGCGGGAGAGCGCGGGCAGGTCCTCGTAGGCATGAACCCGCAGGCCCAGCGCCTCGGCCGCGGCGGCGTACTCGCCGAAGCCGGGCTGCGGCACCCAGACATGGCGCAGGCCCTGCAGCGCGGCCCACAGCGTCAGGCGGCGGATGGCCTCGGCGCCGCCCGCGCTGGGCAGCAGGAGCTCCTCCGGATGCGCCAGCTGCGCGGCCAGGGTTCGGCGCAGCTGCGTGTAGGCCGGGTCGGGGTAGTGGCGGCGGTCGGCCGCGTCCATCGCCGCCCGCACGGACGCGGGCGTGGGCAGCGGGCTGGCATTGCTGGAGAAGTCGTGCTGCACCGGCGGCCCGCCGTCGGGGCCGCCGTGCTCGATCAGGGGCTCCAGGCGTGCATCCGCGTGGGGGAGCATCGCGTGTTCCATCGGCCCGGCCTTCACCATGGCAGGCCTCCGCGCAGGACCAGCGCCAGCCCCATCAGCAGCGGCACCGCGAGGCCCAGCGTCAGGCGGGCATGGGCGACGGCGCGGGAGATGTCGGCGGCGGCCGGCTCGCGCCCGGCGGCGTTCAGCACATAGACCCCGGGCTTGCCCAGGCGCAGGTCCAGGTGCAGCGCCATGGCGCCCATGGGCCAGCCGCCGTTGGGCGAGGGCGTGCGGCGGGCCTCCTGCCACAGGGTCAGCCAGCGCGCGGCCGGCAGCATCAGCAGGCCGGTGATCCGGGCGGGGACGAAGGACAGCAGGTCGTCCAGGCGGGCCGCGCACTTGCCGGCCCATTCCCAGGGGCCGCGGTAGCCCCACATGGCGTCCGCGGTGTTGGCGAAGCGGTACAGCGCCGCGCCGGGCAGGCCCGCCACCGCGAACCAGAACAGCGGCGCGACGACGGAATCGTTGAGGTTCTCCGCGAGCGTCTCGATCGCGGCCTCGCGCACCTGGGCGTCACTCAGGCCCCGCGTGTCCCGGCTCACGAGGCGCGACAGCCGGGCCCGGCCGTCCTCCAGCGATGTCTGCAGTGCATGTTCCACGGCCACCACCTCCTCGCGCAGCATGCGCCAGGCCAGCAGCGGCTTCAAGATCAGACCCATGAAAATCAGGGCCATCCCCCACCGGAGGGGGCTTTGCCACGGCTGGATGCCTTCCCAGATCAGCGCCTCGGCACCCCAGGCCGGCAGCACACTCAGGACGGCGCCCAGCAGCCACAGCAGGCAGCCGGCGGCCAGTGCGGGCCCGGGCGCGAGGGCGGGCAGGGCGCGCTTGAAGGCGCCGAGGTAGCGGCCCATGGCCACGACGGGATGCGCCCAGGCGGGCGGCTCGCCGAAGAGGCGGTCCGCCAGCAGCGCCACGGCCATCGCGGCGGGGAAGAGCCAGATCGTCTCCATCACCGTGGGCTCAGTCCTCGATGCCGCGCTGGGCCGGCACGCCGGCCTTGAAGTGATGCTTCACCAGCGTCATTTCGGTGACGGTGTCCGCGAGGTCGATCAGCTCCTGCGGCGCCCGGCGCCCGGTCAGCACCACGTGCACGTGCGGCGGGCGCTCGCGCAGGACCTGCAGCACCGGCTCCAGCGGCAGCCAGCCGTAGCGCAGCGGGTACATGATCTCGTCCAGCACCACGAGGAAGTGCTCGCCGGCGCGGATCGTCGCCTCGGCCCGGGCCCAGCCTTCGCGGGCCAGCTCGGCGGAGTGGTCCAGGTCCTTGCTCTTCCACGAGAAGCCGTCGCCCAGGCCCTCGATGGGCACGCCCAGCTGCTCGAAGAGCCGGTGCTCGCCGAAGCGGGCCGAGGGCACCTTCATGAATTGGTAGATCTTCACGGCCTTGCCGCGGCCATGGGCGCGCAGCGCGAGGCCGAAGGCGGCCGTGCTCTTGCCCTTGCCGTCGCCCGTATGCACGAGGATCAGGCCGCGGCGCTCGGCGGTGGGGATGACGCGTTCGCGGTCGACGGGCGGGGTTTCAATTTCCATGGTCAGGGGCTTTCATCAACAGGTCCTGGAGCGGGCGGCGCTGGCGCCAGCCGAGCTCCTCCAGCATCGGGCGTTCGTGGAAGGCGGGCACCGGCCCCAGGCACAGCAGGCCCAGCGGGCGGGCGCCGGCCGGGAGCGCCAGCGCCGCGGCCAGGGCCTCGGGGTCGAACAGGGACACCCAGCCCAGGCCGAGATTCTCCACGCGCGCGGCCAGCCACAGGTTCTGCACGGCCGCGCCGGCGGAGCACAGCGCCATTTCCTGCGGCAGGGTGCGGCGGCCGAAGATGGTGCCGTCGTCCGAGGGCAGGATGAGGGCCAGCAGCTCGGCGCAGTCGCGCAGGCCTTCGACCTTCAGCCGCAGGAACTCGTCCGCCCGCGCGCCCAGGGCCGCGGCGGTCGCCTGGCGCTCGGCCTCCACCAGCGGGGCGAGGCGATCGCGCCAGGCGGGCGCGGACAGGCGCATGAAGCGCCAGGGCTGCATCAGGCCGACCGAGGGTGCCTGGTGGGCTGCCTGCAGCAGGCGGGTGAGCTGCTCGTCGGGCAGGGGCGGGCCCGGCACGAAATGGCGGCAATCGCGGCGCCGGGCGATGGCCTGGCGCACGGCCTCGGCCTGCTCGGGGGTGAAGTGGTGCGGGCTCGTGCTCATGCCGGTCTCAGAGCTTCACCCGCACGCTGAAGCGCAGGCTGCGGGGCTCCATGGGATGGACGAGGCGGCCCGGCAGGCCCTCGCCGCCGCCGCAGCCCGCGCCCTCGCGGCGGGTGCAGGCATTGCCCCAGTACTCGATGTCATGCGCCTTCGTGTTCAGGGCATTGAGCAGGTCCAGCCCCAGCTCCCAGCCCGGCGCGGGGCGCCAGGCCAGCTTGGCGTTGACGGTGAAGGCGCCGCCGGAGCGCTCGCGGCCGCTTTCCTCCAGGGCATAGCGGCCGATGTAGCGCAGGCGCAGGCCGGCGCTCCAGGCACCGCCCGGGTCGTGGCTGGCGCTGATCGAGGCGCTCAGCGGGATGGCGTTGGGCACCTGGCGGCCGCCGTTCTCGGCCTCGACGAAGCGGGCGCGGGACCAGGCGATGTCCGCGTCGATCAGCCAGTCCCGGCCCAGGCGGATGTCGTTGGACCACTCCAGTCCCAGGCGGCGGGAGGCGCCGCGTGCCTCGGTGACGCCCTCGTCGCCCACGAAGACGAGCTCCGAATCGAGGTCGGCCCGCCACAGGCTCCAGCTGGCCTGCCAGCCCGGGCCGAAGCGGTGACGCAGGCCCAGCTCCTGGCTGCGCGTGCCGGCCAGCAGGGGCAGGGGATCCTGCGCGCTGCCGTCCTGCGGGTTGAAGCGGCTGGTGGCACCGCGCGCGTCGTTGGAGCGGAAGCCGCGGCCCCAGTGGGCGTAGAGCTCGGTCTCGCTGTCCCAGCGGTGCACCAGGCCCAGGCGCGGGCTCAGGCGGCTGTCGCTGGCCTGGCCGCTGTTGCCCCCGTTGAACTCGCCGGCCAGGGCCTGGACCTTGGCCTGCAGGCGGTCCGCGCGCACGCCCAGCACGGCGCGCCAGGCCGGCGTCAGGGCCTGCTGCAGCTCGGCGAAGGCGCCCAGGGCGTCCTGGCGCACGCGGTCCTCGCGCACGGTGTGCTGGCGCACGCGATCGACGGTGTCGTAGAGGCCCAGCGTGGCGATGCGGTCATGCCGCCACTGCAGGCCCCAGCTGAACTGGGCGGGGGCCAGGTCTTGCCACAGGGCCAGGCGCGGCTGCTGGGCCTGCCAGGCGAAGCCCAGCACCCGGCGGCGGTCCAGCTGCTCGTGCTGGTCGCCTTCAGGCCCGTTGATGAAGCCGGAGGGCGCGGAGTAGAGCTGCAGGCCGTAGTCGATCACATAGGCCGTGGCCTGCTGCTGCCAGGGGCCGCTGCGCCCGGCCCAGTCCACGCTGAGGCTGTGGCGGTGGGTGATGCCGCCGTCGTCGGGCGAGAGCGTGCCGTAGCGGCCGATCTCGCCGGACTCGATGGCGCGCAGGGGCACGTGCTCGCTGGCCTTCCAGTGCGCGGTGTAGCCCAGGAGGCTCACCGAGAGGCCGTCGCGCTCATCGCCCGTTGACCAGCGCAGCACGGCATTGCGCCGCTGCAGGCCCTCGGGCTGGTCCCAGGGGCCGTCGTTGCGGCTGGCCTCCAGGGCCGCCAGCACCTGGCCCCCGCCCAGCGGGCGGCTGCCGGCCAGCAGGGCGCGGCGGAAGTTGTGCGGCCCGAGGCCCAGCTCGGCGAAGGGCTGGGCCAGCTCGCGTACATAGGCGATGCGCGAGGCGCCGGTGGTGGCGAAGTCCCCGTCCTCGGCGGCGAAGGCGCCCTTGCGGTAGCGCAGGCTGTCCACCAGCTCGGGCATCAGGAAGTTCAGGTCCATGTAGCCCTGGCCATGCGCGTGGCTGGCCATGTTGACGGGCATGCCCATCAGCAGCGTCGCGAAGTCGCTGCCGTGGTCGAGGTTGAAGCCGCGCAGGAAGTACTGGTTGGCCTTGCCGTCCCCGCTGTGCTGCGTGACGATCATGCCGGGCATGGCCTCCAGCAGCTCGGCCGGGCGCAGCAGCGGCTTGGTGGCCAGGCGCTCGGCGCCGACCTCGCCCTGCGAGGCGCTCTCCGCACTGCCCAGCGTGGCGCGGCCCTGCACTTCCACCTTCTCCAGCGCCTGTGCATGCAGGTTCAGCGCGAGGGGCGCGCACAGCGACAGCAGCCAGGGCAGCGGGCGGACGGGACGACGGGGCGGGGATCGTTTCAAGCTCATGCGGGACGGACGGTGGGCAGCGCGGCGGCGCCGGATGAAGAAAGCGGGGCACCGGCCCGGAACCAGCGCCAGCTGGCACCGCTGGCCATCAGCAGACCCATCAGCACCCAGGCCAGGGCGGTGGACAGCGGCGAGGGGCTCGTGATGCGCGGCGGCGGGGTCCGTGGCACCGGCTGCAACTGGAGGCCGCGCACCAGGGGCGGCTGAACGGCATCTGCAGTCTGATGGGGCTTGGGCGCGGCCGGGCGCGGCGCCGGCGCGAGCGGCTTGGGCAGCTGGCCCTGTACCCAGCGCTGCACGCCGGCCAGCTCGTCGGGGCGGCTGCGGGCGCTGCGCAGCTCGGCATAGCGCTGGGCCAGCTCGCGGCGCGTGGCGGCGTCGGGCTGCCAATGGCCCTGCGCGGCGGCGCGGACGAGGCCGGCCAGCGTCTGGGCGTAGCTCTCCTTGTGCTGGGCCAGCCACTGCGGGATCTGCAGCTGGTGCTTGTCGTGCACCAGCACGTCGAAGAGGCTCTGCCAGTGGTCGGGTCGCACGGTCTCGGGGGCCATGTTTTGCCAGCCCAGGGTGAACTGCACCGTCTTGAGCACCTGCAGCGCGCCGGCATAGCCCTCGTCGCGCTGGGCCTTGAGCCAGCCGGGGTGCAGGTAGCGGCCCTGCATCTCCAGCGCGATGGCGCGGCCGGCGCTCTCGGTCTGCTGCTCGGCGGCGTCCTGCAGCTGGCTCACGTGCAGCTGCAGCGCCTCCTTGCGGCCGGCCGCCTTGGCCGCGGCAGCCAGGCCGCCGAGGTACTGGAAGGGATCGTCCGAGCTGAGCATCGCGTAGAGGTGGGAGCTGCGGGACATCAGCGCGGCGTCCGTGCGTTTGAGCTGGGACGCGAAGGCGCTGCGCGCCGTGCGCTCGTCCACGGCCAGGGGTTCGCCCTGCACATAGGGCTGGCTCATGCTCTGCAGGAAGAGCCCGCCCAGGCGCGGGTCCTCGCGCTTCAGGGCGTCGGACTGCATCGCCTCGGCCACGCCGGTGCCGTAGGCGCCCACGCTGTTGCCGAACATGCGGGCCTGCGCCAGCTGGCGGGCCTGCGCGGGCTTCATCCCTTGCTTGCGCAGCTCCTGCTCGACCTCGCGGCTGTGGCGGGTGATGGCGTTGTCGCCTTCCGTCTCGGCCGCCGACGCCGCCAAGGCCACGGCCTCATCCAGCAGTTTCATGAGACCGGGGAACTGGTCGCGGTAGGACCCGGTGATGGACAGCAGCACGTCGATGCGCGCGCGGCCCAGCTGCGCCGGCGGGACGAGGCGCAGCTTCGTCGGCCGGCCGTTCTCGTCCCACACGGGCTCGACGCCCAGCGCGGCCAGGGCCTGGGCCTCCATCAGGCCCTGATGGCGCAGGGTCTCGCCGGCCCACAGGGAGAGGGCCAGGCGCTGCGGCGGCCTCGGGCCCTTGGCCTGTTCCGCCCACCACTGCTTGAAGAGGCGCTGGGCCGCTTCGTAGGCCTGGGGCGTGGGCAGGCGGGCCGGGTCCAGGCCGCTCAGGTTGCGGCCGGTGGGCAGGCTGTCGGGGTTGCGCAGCGGGTCGCCGCCATAGGCCGCGGGCACGAAGCGGCCTTCCAGCGCGGCCAGGAGGCCGGGCAGCTCGCCCTCATGGTTCAGGCGGCGTTCCATCTCCTGTGCGCGCAGGGCCAGCTGGTGGAGCGCGGCGCTGTCGATCGGCTTGCGGGCCGCGTGGTTGGGCACCGGGCCCTCGGGCTGGGCGGGGCGCAGGTCCAGCTCGCTGGCGGCCTGGGCGTCCTTCAGCGCGAGGTCCAGCCAGCGCGCCGGGCGGGCGGTGGCGACGCGCTCGTAGTCGATCAGGAAGGCCTCGTCGATGTCCTCGCCCAGGGCCTCGATCAGCGGCACGCGCAGCATCTGCAGCAGGGTGCCGCGGCGCGGGGCCTCGTCCGGCACGCGGCCGAAGACGGCCAGGCCCTGCGGCTGCGAGCTCTGCGCCAGCCGGTCCAGATAGGGATGCAGCAGCTCCAGGAAGCCGGAGAAATTGGCGCTGATCTGCGCGGCCGTCCAGCCCAGGTCGCGGTGCAGCTGGTGCTCGACGAACTGCTCCACCATCTGCCGCTCCAGGCCCTGGCGGGTGGGGCCGGGGTCCACGGTCTCCCATTCATGCATCAGCTCGTGCATGCGGGCCATGCGGGCGTTGAAGCCGGCCGGCGCGAAGGACGGCGTGCGGTGGCTCACCATCAGCGCGCGGCCGCGGCGCTTGGCGGTGAGGGCCTCGCCGAGGTTGTCGACGATGTAGGGGTAGATCACGGGCACGTCGCCCAGGGGCAGCAGGGCGTCGTCGTGCACGTCCAGGCCACGCAGCTTGCCGTTGGCCCATTCCTGGGTGCCGTGGGTGCCGAAGTGGATCAGCGCATCGGCCTGCCGGGCCCAGAGGTAGACGGCCAGGTAGTGGTGGGACAGCGGCGTCTTGCTGCGGTGCTGCATCGCGTCGCGGCCCAGGTGCTGGTCCTCCTCGCGCGGGGGCTGGGGCAGCACGGCGAGATGGCCCAGCTGCAGGCGCGGGATCACGAAGACGGGCCGGCCCTGGTGCTGTCTCACATAGCGGCTCTGCGCGGGCGGTCCCCAGCGCTGCAGCATGGGCTGGCGCACGGCGGCGGGCAGGGCGTCGAACCAGCGCTGGTAGTCCGCCACGGGCAGGGCGGCGGCCTGACCGCTGCGCAGCAGGGCGTCGAGGTCGGCGCCGGGGTAGTAGGCGGCCAGCAAGCTTTGCAGGCCCTGCAGCCACTGGGCCTCGTCGCGCGGCTCGACGGCATAGCCCGCGGCCTGCAGGCCCCGGCTCAGCTGCTCCAGGCTGCGCGGCACGTTGAGGAAGCTGGCGCCGAAGTTGCTGGCGCCGGCGGGGTAGTTGTAGACGAAGAGGCTCAGGCGCTTGTCCGCGGCAGGCATCTCCTGCAGGGCGATCAGGCGGCGCGCCTTGGCCACCACGGCGGCGGACTGGCGCTCGATGAGCTGCGGCTCGGCGCCGCCCGCCGGGTGCGCCACGACCAGCACCGGGTCGATCAGGCCGGCGCTCTCGGGCTGGGCGAGGTAGAAGGGGATGTCGCTCTGCGCCAGGCCCGTGCTGCCCGACTCCCATTGCGCGACGTCGCCCTGGCGGAAGGGCAGCGTGGCCAGCACCGGTCGGCCCCAGCGCTCGAACAGCGTCTGCAGCGAGCCGGCCTTGGGCATGAGCGTGTGCGTGACGAGCAGGTCGTGCACCGGCGCACCTTGTGGCGCCAGCAGGGCCTGCAGATGGGTCTCGTCGAGCGGGCTGGCGAAGGCCGCGAGCGCCTGCAGGCCCTGGGCCTCGAACTGGCGCAGCCAGGCGTCGAGCCACGCGGTCTGGCCCTGCACGAAGTGGTAGCGGTGCAGCAGCACCACGACCCGCTTCGTGCCGCCCGGCGCGCGCTGATCGGCCCAGCGCCGGGCCGCGTCGGCATCCGGAAGCAGGGCGGGGGCGTCGGGGTGGTAGAAGCCGCGCAGGGGCAGGCGCTGGGCCGCAGGCATCTCGACGGATCGCCCCTCAGCCTGCGCCTTCAGGACGCGCAGGGCCGCCTGCGTGTTGGCCGCGCCCCCGGCCTGCAGCAGCGCGCGCAGGCTGCGCTCGGCCGCGGGCGGCTCGCCGCCGGGGATCCACAGCGGCTGGCGGGCTTCCAGGCCCGGCATCTCGGCGAGAAGGCCGCGCAGCCGCGTCTCGGCCACGGCATGGGGCGCGTCGATCCACACCCACCGCGCGGCCTGCACCAGGCCCTGCAGCTGACGCTGACGCGCCTGGCGATCCTTGTCGGCCAGCGACTCGGCCTGCAGCGGCACCTGCCAGCGCTGCAGCGCGATGCCGGCCGCCTGGGCCTCGCGCACGATGAGGGCCTCGCGCGCCGCGGGCGTGACATCGGTGGAGATCCACAGCAGCTGGGCCTGGGCCAGGCTGGCGAGGGACAGCAGGCCCAGCAGCAGGGCGTGCCGCAGCAGGCGGTCAATGCGCATCCGGCGCACCCTCCTCCGGGACGTAGATCACGCTCCCATCCTTGAGCTTGTAGGCCACGCCGGCCTTCACGCCCTGGCCTTCGCTGCTGCCGCCGTTGCCGCGGTACTTGATCTCCTGGCCGTTCTTGCGCACGACGATCTCCATGTCCGGCTCGCCGGCGCGGCGGATCACGGTCTCGTCGGCCTGGGACTGCTGCTGCAGGGCCACGGCCGTCAGCAGGGCAACGACCAGCACGAGGAAGACGTCCACGAGGTTGACGGCCGAGAGCATGGGATCGTCGTCCTCCTCGGCGAGGATGTGCAGACGGTGGCCGCTCATGCCCAGCCTCGTTCCTTCTTGATGTCCAGCAGCTCGGCCAGCAGCCAGCGGCGTCGGACCGAATAGACGACCAGGGCGATGGCGGCGGCGGTCATGGCCAGGACCACGCCCGAGAAGGCGGAGCCGAACACCGCGAGCGCCTGGTGGCCCTGGCCGGCCGCGACCTGCTGCAGCGCGGGGCCCAGCGGCACCATGGTCGCGATCAGGCCCAGCAGCGGGCTGACCCGGCCCAGCAGGCGGGCGGGCTCCAACTGACGCACGACCTGCAGCTCGAGCTGCTCCAGGCCGCACGCGGGCGTGACCTGCAGCAGGCGGCGGCCGCGGCGGCGCAGCAGGGCGTCCATCAGCGTGACGCCGGCCGACCACAGGGCATAGACGAAGCCCAGGGCGACGAGGATCAGCACCGGCCACAGCAGGGCCTGGGTGATCTGGGCAAATCCGGATTCGATCAGCATGGGTTCTGGGGCGGGGTCAGCCGCGCAGGAAGCGCGCCACGGCGGACGCATGGGAAGGGAAGTAGTGGTGTAGGTAGCTGGCCCGCAATGAGCCCACCTGATAGAGCGCCTCGCAGGTCTTGCCGCCGTTGGGGTTGGTGGCCTTGGCGATGGGCGGCAGCGGCGTTTCCAGCGTCGAGTAATGGAAGCTGTGACCGCGCAGCGCGCCTTCGGGCCAGTCGATGGCCTGCAGGCCCAGGGCCGAGAGCCGCGTCTGCATGCGGGCGGTGCCCGGCAGCAGGCCCGCCAGGGGCCAGGTCTTGCCTTCAGCGTCGATCAGCTGCTCCATCAGCACCAGCAGGCCGCCGCACTCGGCCAGCAGCGGCTTGCCCGCGGCGTGGTGGCGGCGCAGGTCGGCGAAGAAGCCGGGGTGGGCCGCCAGGGCCTCGGCATGCAGCTCGGGATAGCCGCCGGGCAGCCACAGGGCGTCACACGCGGGCAGGGGCTCGCCGGCCAGGGGCGAGAACAGGCACAGCTCGGCGCCCAGCGCGCGCAGGCAGTCCAGGTTGGCCGGGTAGATGAAGCTGAAGCAGGCGTCGCGGGCGACGGCAACGCGACGGCCGGCCAGCGGCTGCCCCTCGTCGGCCGTCGGCGGGGCGGTGAAGTCCACCGGCGCCAGCGCGGCTGCCAGGCCCTGACCCAGCGCGCAGCCCGCCTCCCAGGCATCCGCCCACGACTGGAGTTGGGCCTCGAGCCCCGGCAGCTCGAGGGCCTGGACGAGGCCGAGGTGGCGCTCCGGCAGGCTCAGCTCCGGCTGGCGGCGCACGGCGGCGACGAGCGGGAGGTCCGGCGGCAGGCCCTCGGCCACCATGCGGGCATGGGCGTCGCTGCCCACGCGATTGGCCACCACGCCGACCACGCGCACATCGCTGCGGTAGCGCGCCAGGCCGGTGGCCAGCGCCGCGAAGGTCTGCGCCATGGCCGATGCATCGAGCACCGCCAGCACCGGCAGGCCGAAGGCTGCGGCGAGGTCGGCGCTGCTGGGCTTGCCGTCGTAGAGCCCCATCACGCCTTCGACGAGGATCAGGTCGGCCTCCGCCGCGGCCTGCGCGAGCAGCGTCTGGCAGTGCGCGAGGCCGCCCATGAAGAGGTCGAGCTGGTAGACCGGCGCGCCGCTGGCGCGCTCGAGCACCATGGGGTCGAGGTAGTCCGGGCCGGTCTTGAAGACGCGCACCCGCTGACCCTGGCGGCGCGCCTGGGCCGCGATGGCCGCGGTGAGGCTGGTCTTGCCCTGGCCGGAGGCCGGGGCGCTGATCATGAGGGCGGGGCAGCGGGGCATGGGAGGCGGCGCTCGGGGCGGCAGTGAAAGGGGGAGGAGATCTGAGGCGCTCAGGCCGGCCGGCGCAGCGGCAGCACCGGAGCGAGGTCGCCGGAGTGAGCCGGCGGCGGCGTCCGGGCGCCGAAGGGCAGGGCGATCCACTGGCCCTGCACCTGCAGGATCTGCAGCCGGTCATCGAAGACCGCCTGCAGGGCGCGATGCGTGGCGGGGTCGCCGGGCGCGCCCTGGTGGTGGACCTGGCCGTCAGCCATCACGACCAGCTCGTCGGCCTGCAGCGCGACGTTGAGCTCGTGCAGCACGCTGATCACGGTGCGGTCCTGCGCGACGAGCTCGCGCACGCAGTCCAGCCAGTCGGCCTGGTGCGGCGGGTCCAGATGGGCGAGGGGCTCGTCCATCAGCAGCACCTCGGCGCGCACGGCCAGCGCGCGGGCCAGCAGCACGCGCTGCCGCTCGCCGCCGGAGAGCCGCTGCAGGCGGCGCTCGCGCCAGTCCCAGCACTGCGTGCGGCGCATGGCCTGGGCGACGGCCTCGTGATCCTCCGCGGTGGGCGGCGCGAGCCAGGCCTGGTGCGGCAGGCGGCCGAGCATCACGACCTCGTAGGCGCTGAGGTCGTCACCGCCGCTCTCGTTCTGGCCCAGCCAGGACAGCGCGCGCGCCCGGGCCTTGGGCATCCAGTCCCCCAGGGGCTTGTCCATGAAGTCGATGCGGCCCTGCGCGGGCAGCAGCGCCGCCATCGCGCGCAGCAGCGTGGACTTGCCCGCGCCGTTCGGGCCGACGATGGCCGTCCAGCGCGCGCGGGGCAGGGCCGTGTAGAGCGCCTTGAGCACGGGCTGGCCCTGCAGGCTCAGGCCCAGCAGATCGACCTCGAAGGCGGCGGGCAGGTGCAGACCTCGGCTCATGCGCGTTTCTCCGACAGGGGCCCGCGGTGCATCAGCACCAGCAGGTAGGCGCCGCCCAGCAGCGACGTGACCACGCCCACGGGCAGCTCCTGGGGAGCGATGACCCAGCGGGCGACGATGTCCGCCGACAGCAGCAGGCAGCCGCCGGTGAGGGCTGACAGCATCAGCAGCCAGCCATGGGTGCACAGCACGCGGCTGCGCACCAGATGGGGCGCGACGAGGCCCACGAAGGCGATGAGCCCCGCCTGCGCGACGGCCGCGCCCGTGGCCAGCGCCAGCACGGCGATCAGGAAGAGGCGGACCAGGGACAGGCGCACGCCCAGCGAGCGGGCGGTGGCCTCGCCGAGGGTCAGCGCGTCCAGGGCACGGCTGGCGCCGATGGCGCCCAGCAGGCACAGCAGCAGCGCCGGGGCCAGCACCCACACGGAGGCCCAGCTCAGGAAGCCGCTGGTGCCCAGCATGAAGGCCTGCATGGGGCGCATGATGTCCGGGGTCATCAGCGTCAGCAGCGAGGTCAGGGCGAAGAGCACGACGCCCACGATCACGCCGGCCAGCAGCAGACGGATGGACTGCTCCACGCCGTGCGCCAGCAGCAGGGTCAGGCTCACGCCCGCCAGCGCGCCGATGAAGGCCGTGCCCGTGAGGCCGATGCGCAGCATCAGCGCCACCGCGGCCGGGCTCACGCCGATCGCCACCAGCAGCACGGCCACGCCCAGCGAGGCGCCGGCCGAGGCACCCAGCAGGTAGGGATCGGCCAGCGGGTTGCGGAACAGGCCCTGCGCGATGGCGCCGCCCAGGCCCAGCAGCGCCCCTGCCAGCAGGGAGCCGACCGAGCGCGGGAAGCGGATCTGCCACAGGATCTGCTCCTGCATGGCGTCCTGCGCGGCCAGGATGTTGAAGGAAAAGCCGGTGCTGCCCACCGCCACGCCGGCCAGGCACAGGCCCGTGGCGATCAGGAGCAGCAACAGCAGCAGGGTCCAGGGTTTCATGACGGAAGGCCTCCGTGAACGAGCCGCGGGGTCGAGGTGGTGCCCGAGCTTCCGGCGGCGCCGGACCGGCAGGTGCGCCCCTTCACGAGCGCGGGTGAACGCAGCAGAGGGCGGGTCATCACCGCATGCCGCCCGGCGGCGCGTTGAAGGGCGTGGTGGGCAGCGGCACCGGGCCAGCGACGGCCTGGCGCAGGCAGCGGGCCATCAGCGCGGCGGCCTCGGCCATGCGCGGGCCGGGGCGCACCAGCACATCGGATTCGTCCGGCGTCCAGACGCAGATGCGCTGGTTGCGCACGGCCTGGATGCCGTTCCAGCCCGGCCGCTGCGGCAGGCCCGGCGCGCTGCGCTGGCCGACCATGATGACCTGCGGATTGGCGCGCACCACGTACTCGGGGTTCAGCTTGGGAAAGGGGCCCAGCTCGGCCGGGATGATGTTCTTCGCGCCGAGGCGCGTGAGCGTCTCGCCGATGAAGGAGCTCGTGCCGGCGCCGTAGGGGGCGCTGTCGACCTCGTAGTAGACGTTCAGCTGCCGCGCCGCCGGCGGCAGGCTGGCGGCGGCCTCGCGGATGGCCTCGTCGATGTGCTGCCAGACCTGGGCGCCGGCCTGCGGTTTGCCCAGCACCTGGGCCACCTTGCCCAGGACGCGCTGTACGTCCGCATGGGTCTTGGGCTCGAGCGCGATGACCTTGAGGCCCAGCGCTTCCAGGCGGTCGGTCAGGCGCGAGGAGATGGCCACCATCACGACATCGGGCCGCAGGGCGACGATGCTCTCGATGCTGGTGTCGTCCATGCCGCCCAGCTTGGGCAGCGACTGGATCGAGGCCGGGAAGTTGGAGTAGCGGTCCACGCCCACCAGCCGCGCGCATTCGCCCAGCGTGCAGATGGATTCCGTCAGCGACGGCAGCAGACTCACGATGCGCCGCGGCACGTCCGGCAGCGTCACGCTCTGCCCCCGGTCGTCCTTGAGCTGCACCGGCGCCGCCGAGGCCGCCTGCCAGCACCACACGGCCAGCAGCGGCAGCAGCAGCCGCCGGACGAGGGGTCGGGTCTTGCCCATCAACGTGCTCATCTCAACAAGTCCTTTACTCATCTCACCACGCACGGCGCGCGACACACCAGCCCAAGGCTTTGCTGGCGGCTCAACGCCGCCAGCAAAGCCAGCCAGCGGGGGGCAAGGGGCGCAGCCCCCAGGGGCCGGCGCCGGGCCGCCCCAAGCCGGCCCGCGTGGTCTTGCGGGCGGCTCGTGGCCGCTCGCAAGACCGTCCCCCCGGGGGACCGCCCAGGCTGGCCGGCGTTCAGCCCGGCCAACCTGGGCGAGGGGCTAACAAGCCCTATTCCAGGGCTGCCCCGCCACCATCAGCGTCATCTGCCCGCAGCGGCTCGCCACGGCCTGGTTCAGTCGGCCCAGTTCGTCGGCGTACTCGCGCACCTCGCGGCCCAGGGGCATGACGCCCCAGCCCACCTCGTTGGACACGAAAACCACGGGCGAGGCCAGCGTGGGCAGCGTGGCCATCAGCGCGTCGAAGGCCGCCTGCCAGGCGTCGCGCCGGGGCCGGCCGTCCATGGGCATGAGCCAGTTGGTGAGCCACAGGGTCAGGCAGTCCACGATCAGCAGACGCCCCGGGGCCGCGGCCGCCTGCAGCGCCTCGGCAAGGTGCAGCGGCGCCTCCACCGTGGCGAAGCCGGCCGGGCGCTCGGCCTGGTGACGGGCGATGCGCTCGCGCATCTCGTCGTCGTGGGCCTCGGCCGTGGCGATCACGCAGACGCCATGGCCCGGCTCGCGCGCCCAGTCGAGCGCCAGGCGCTCGGCGTGGCGCGACTTGCCGCTGCGCTGGCCGCCGACGATCAGGTGGTGAGGGCTGCTCATGCCGCGTCTCCTGGGCGTTTGCGAAGCCGTTCGCGGCTTACAGCGTGGGCGTGAAACGCAGGCCGATGAACAGCGTGCGCGGTGCCTGCGAATAGCCCTTGGCCGTCTCGTAGTCCTTGTTGAAGGCGTTGTCGAGGTTGGCCTGCAGGCGCAGCTGCGGGTTGACGCGGTAGCCCACGTCCAGGTTCACCAGGCTGTAGCCGCCCAGGGGCTTGGTGTTGGCGTTGTCGTCGAAGCGGCTGCCGTGGGCCTGCAGCTGGATGCCGCCCGTCCACTGGTCCAGCGTCTTCTCGATGCGCAGGTTGCCGTGCTTCTTGGCGCGGCGGCCGAGCAGCTTGTCGGTGGCCAGGTCGCGCGGATTCTGGAAGTCCACGCCGCCCTGCACGCGCAGGCCGAAGAGCTGCGTCTCGCCTTGCAGGCTCACGCCTTGCAGTCGCACCTTGGCGAGGTTGCCGTAGCAGCCGCCGTAGGTGGAGACGCAGTTGGCCGCGAAGCCGCTGTCCCAGGAGATCAGGTCGCGGATGCGGTTGTTGTAGACGGTGAGGCTCAGCTCGCTGTCGCCCTGGCTCCAGTTCAGGCCCAGCTCGGCATTGCGGCCGCGCTCAGGGTTGAGCGCCGCCACGCCGGGCTTGGGACCGTACTCGCTGAAGCTCTGGTAGAGCGTCGGCGCGCGGAAGGCGGTGCCGGTGCTGGCCCAGGCGCGCCAGCCGGGCAGGAAGCGCCAGCCCGCGGCCACGGTGCCGGTGTTGATGCCACCGAAGGCGCTGTCCTGGTCATGGCGCAGGTGCAGCTGGGCATCGAAGGCGGCGTCGCTGTAGAGGTAGCTGGCGGCGATGGCGTTCTGGTGGCGCTTGGCCTGGCCGCCCGTCGAGGGCACCAGGCCGGAGTTCACCAGCTTGTCCTCGCGGCGCTCCAGCACGGCGTTCAGCTGACCCACCGCCAGCTTCATCGTGCTGCCCAGGGTGTACTGGCGCACCTGCGTCTCGGTCAGGTAGGTCGAGGCCTTGTTGCTGAGCGTCTCGTAGCGCTCGCGCGAGTCCCCGATGGTGGCCTCCGTCTGCCAGTCCGGCGTCCACTGCGCGCTCCACAGGCCGCGGGTGGCGCGGGTGTTGTGCAGATTGCGGTCGTCGACACCGGGCTTAGGCTTGGCCGCGGCATCGTAGGCGCTGTCCAGGGCGCTGTAGGTGTTGACCAGCTCCAGGCGCTGGCCCTTGTCGAGCTGGTAGCCCAGGCGCGCGTTGGCGCTGTGCATGCGCCAGCCGTCGATGTCCGGGTTGTAGGCGGGGTCGTTGAGGACCTTGCGGATGTTGAAGCCGTCGGCCACTTCCTCGGCCAGGCTCAGGGCGTAGTCCAGGTCACCGGCCGCGCCGCTGATGCTGAAGTCACCGCGGACCAGGCCCAGGCTGCCGATGCCGCCGCCGATCTCGATGGTCGGCGTGCGCTTGCCCTTGCGGGTGAAGACCTGGATCACGCCCGCCACGGCATCGGAGCCGTAGACGCTGCTGGCCGCGCCGCGGACGATCTCCACGCGCTCGATCTGGGCCAGCGGAATGGCTTCCCAGGCGGCGCCGCCGGAGCCGGACTGCGTGTCCATGCGCACACCGTCCACCAGCAGCAGGGTGTGCTGCGTGTTGGCGCCGCGCAGGAAGAGGCTGGTGTTCGTGCCGGGGTTGCCGTTGCGCACGAGCTCGACGCAGGACTGGCGGCCCAGCAGATCGACCAGATTGCCGAAGCCCTGGCGCTCGATGTCGGCGCGCGTCAGCACGGTGACGTCGGCCAGCACCTGGCTGAGGTCGAGCTTGGAGCGGGTGGCGGTCACCTGGACCTGGCCCAGCTTGTTGGGGGCGTCCTGGGCGACGGCGGCCGTGGCCATCAGGCTCAGCGCGATCGTGCTCAGGGCGAAGCGGGGGGTGAGGGACGGGGCGAGGGACGCGAGCGTGGCGGACAGGCGCGCAGCCGAAGGCAGGCGTGCAGCACGCGAAATCGAAGCGGACATGAGAGAGTAGGGACAACGAGGCGTTCCAGGTGCCAGCTTCCCCGCAGGCTCCTGTGAATACGAGGCGATGCTTGCGCGTTCACCTCACCCGTTGGCCGGTATCCGGGCTGGCGGAACGCGCTCCTGCATCCTTCCCAGCGCCTTGGCGCGCCAGTGGATTCCTGTGCAGCAACTGAAGGCCTTTCGGCCTTGTCCGCTTACCGTTGCGGGGACAGCTCAGGTTAGGTCGACCTCGTGGAAGCCTTCCCTCCTGATTCCCGTTTAACTGCCCTGACCGAAGGGTCCGGGCGAGCACCAACAGCGCGCATTCTAGTGCACCGCGCCGCGGGCGGCCGCCAATGACCCTCGGCAGGAGCGCTTGATGGGCCTCAAGCGTCTCCCGGCGGGCAGCGCGGGACGCGTCAAGCTTCGGCCTCCTGATGCCCTGTCCATGCCGTGAGGCGGTGAGCGCGGCGAGGCGAACGCCTCCTTCTGAGGCCGGGCTCGTGAGGGACGTTCGGGGGTGTCGGAAGCGCAGGAGAGCAGACCCCCGGGGGTCAAGGCGGTGCGGGCGGGGGCGCTGTGGATGGGGGCGCTGCGGGCGCGGGTGGCTTGCGTGAGGGCTTGCTCGCCCGGGCGGTTCTGGCCGTGGGATCCTTCGGTGCCTGTGCCTTCGCACGCGGGCCATGCCGCCGAGGAGCGGCCGTCTCTGGAGCCAGGGCCGGCGCGGGTGGGGGTGCCGGGCCGAGGGACCCGGCTTGCGGGGCCTGCCGCAGCGCCTCGTGCTCGTGGCGCTGGCGAGCTTCACGCTCCTGGCGCTGGCGCTCCACCAGACGCGCCTCCTGATGGCTGCGCTCCCGGGCGGCCCGTGCGGCGTCGGCGTCGTCAGGCGCGAAGCGGACGAGCTCGCTGGCCGCCGTCTCCCGAGGGCAAGGTGTGTTGCGCAGGTCCCGGCCGTCCGGGCCGCAGCGGTAGAGCGTGAAGCTGCCGGGCGCGGCGGAAGGCGCGGGGGCGGGGAGCGTTGCAGCGAAGGCGGATGCCTGCGCCGCGAGCACCATGCCGACGCTCGCCCCTCTGGCGTTCATCAATCCTGCCCTGATGAATCCTGCGTTCATCGAAGCAGCGTTCATCGAGGCAGCGTGCATCAGGCCGGCGAGTGACTCGGCCAGACCGGACCCGGCAGAGCGCCCTTCGCGGGCGCCTGAACGGCCGCAGGAGTGACCCGCAGAGGCATCCCCTGAGCATCCCGATGGAGCGCATGGCGGGCACGGGGCTGTCCGGGGGAGCCGCTTCATGGCGTCGACGGGCGGGGGTGCGGGGTCAGGTCTTGCCCTTGCCGAGCACCGACGCCAGTGCGGCGGCCAGTGCGGAGGCGGGAGGCTTGGCCGGGGCAGGGGCGGGCCTGGGGGGCGCGGTCTGGGGCAATGCCGATGCCGATGCCGCTACTTTGGCGTCAGCGGCCGGCCCAGGCACTGGCGCAGGCGCAGGCGCAGTCGCAGTCGCAGGCGCAGGCGCAGGCCCGGACGACGCGGCGGCCTCGCCGGGCCCGGACGGCGCCGGCTTCGGCGGCTTCGGCCGCTGCGGCTTGGCGTGGATCTGGGTCACGGCCTTGCTCATGTCGCCCTTGAGCATCAGCTCGACGGCATCGAGGCTCTTGCTGATGCTCTGCTCGACGGCGATGCGCTCGTCGAGGGGCGGCTTGCGCAGCACATAGGCCGCCACCTCGCCCTTGTGGCCAGGGTGGCCGATGCCCAGGCGCAGGCGCCAGAAGTTGCCGGAGCCCAGCTGGGCCTGCATGTCCTTGAGGCCGTTGTGGCCGCCAGTGCCGCCGCCCTGCTTGATCTTCATCTCGCCGGGCGGGAGGTCCAGCTCGTCGTGGATGGCGAGGATCTCTTCGGGCGCGATCTTGAAGAAGCGCGCCAGTGCCGCCACCGACTTGCCCGAGAGGTTCATGAAGGTGAGCGGCTGCAGCAGCCAGATCGGGCCGTCGGTGCCCGGGGCGTTGTTGATGCGGGCCACCATGCCGTAGTAGCTCTTGTCGAGCTGCAGGTTGCCGCCGAGGCGCCGCGCGAGCTGGTCGATCCACCAGAAGCCGGCGTTGTGGCGGGTGTCCTCGTATTCAGGGCCGGGGTTGCCCAGGCCAACAAAGAGTCGAATCATGGCGTGCATTATCCGGGGAGGCCGCGGGCCCGCCATCCGCAGACGGATGGGTGCGGGGCGGCTGACTTCCCGAGGTCTGCGGATGAGTGTTCAGCGGACGAAAAAAAGCCCCGCCGGGGCGGGGCTTCTTGCGCAAGGCGGCGAAGAATTACTTCTTGCCCTTCTTGCCCTTCTTGTCGTCGGCGGCCGGAGCGGCAGCCACGACGATCTCTTCCACGACCGGGGGCACGGCGGTGGCAACCACGGGGTTCGGCTTGCCGTGGGTCACGATCTTGACGTGGGAAGCCACGACCAGGTCGTTCACGTGCACCGAGTGGCCCATCGTCAGCTTGCTCAGGTCCACTTCGATGAACTCGGGCAGCTGCTCGGCCAGGCAGTTGATTTCCAGCTGGGTCATCACGTGGTTGACCGTGCACTTGTCGGTCTTGACGGCCGGGGACTCGGCTTCGCCCACGAAGTGCAGGGGCACCTTCTTGGAGATCTTGGTGGTGGCATCCACGCGCTGGAAGTCGATGTGCTGGACTTGCGGCTTGTAGGGGTGCATCTGGAAGTCACGCAGCAGGACCTTGGTCACGGTGCCGTTCAGTTCCATCTCGAGGATGGAGCTGTGGAACGCTTCCTTCTTCAGGGCGTGATACAGGGCGTTGTGATCGACTTCGATGGTGGCGGGTTCGCCAGCGCCGTAGACGATGCCAGGCACCTTGCCAGCGATACGCAGGCGGCGGCTCGCTCCGGTCCCCTGCAGCTTGCGCTCAAAAGCGACGAATTTCATAGGTTTCTCCAGAAATGGATGGATGCCCGCGACCAGGCACCCCAGGATGCGACCCGAAGGCCGCTGACAAAAACCGGCCCGACGGGCCGGTCACAAACAAGCGGGCGCTCCCTTGCGAGGAGCGCCCGGCTCAGACTCAGAAATTGTTGTTCTGCTCGGAGAACAGCGAGGTCACCGACTCGCCGTCGGAGATGCGGCGGATGGTCTCGGCGAACAGGAAGGCGACCGACAGCTGGCGGATCTTGCCGCAGGCCTTGGCGGCTTCCGACAGCGGGATCGTGTTGGTGATGATCACCTCATCCAGGGCCGAGGTCGTGATGCGGTCGATGGCCGGGCCCGACAGGATCGGGTGGGTGCAGTAGGCAAACACGCGCTTGGCGCCGCGGTCCTTCAGCACCTCGGCGGCCTTCACCAGGGTGCCGGCGGTGTCGATCATGTCGTCCATGATCACGCAGTTGCGGCCGTCGATGTCACCGATGACGTGCATCACTTCGGAGACGTTGGCGGCGGGGCGGCGCTTGTCGATGATGGCCAGGTCGCAGCCGAGCTGCTTGGCCAGGGCGCGGGCGCGGACCACGCCGCCGACGTCGGGGCTCACCACCACGAGGTTGCTGTAGTTGCGGGCCTTGAGGTCCGACAGCAGCACCGGGCTGGCGTAGATGTTGTCGACGGGGATGTCGAAGAAGCCCTGGATCTGGTCGGCGTGCAGGTCCATCGTCAGCACGCGCTCGACGCCCACGGTCTCCAGCAGATTGGCCACGACCTTGGCCGAGATCGGCACGCGGGTGGAACGCGGACGGCGGTCCTGGCGGGCATAGCCGAAGTAGGGGATGACGGCCGTGATGCGGCGGGCGCTGGCGCGCTTGAGCGCGTCGACCATCACCAGCAGTTCCATCAGGTTGTCGTTCGTGGGGGCGCAGGTGGGCTGGACCACAAAGACGTCGCGGGCGCGGACGTTTTGCTGAATCTCGACCGCGACTTCGCCATCAGAGAACCGGCCGACCGAAGCCTTGCCGAGTTCCAGCCCCAGATGGGTGGCGATTTCTTGGGAGAGCACCGGGTTTGCGTTGCCGGTGAAGAGGACGGTATTGAGCAGCACAGGCCATCCTTTGAGTCAGTGGCCCCGTGGCCTACCCAGCGGGTCCGGGAGGTAAGCAATGAAATTTTGGCAGGGGAGGAAGGACTCGAACCCTCGCATGTCGGAATCAAAATCCGATGCCTTAACCAACTTGGCGACTCCCCTACACAGGACACTGCAGAGCTGCAGCACCCTTGTAACCTTCAGTCTTCAGCCCATCCGCGAAGCGGGTGCTGGACCAGACTGCGGCACACCTTGCCAACCCATCCCGGAGGCAGCTCCGGTAATGTCGCCATGGGCTGGTTCGACATGCCATCTTTCCCTTGAACAGTTGCGAACACCGCGCTGCCTGAACCGGTCATCCGGCTGTTGCCGAATCTCGATTCGAGCAGGGCGAGGGCCTGCGTCACTTGACTGCTGTACTGCTCAGCGGGTTTCTGCAAATCATTCCGCAAGGAATTTTTTTCGATTTCCAGAAAGCCTGCGATTCTAGCACAACTTTCAGCGTTCAGTTCCACTCGCGGGGCAGATTTTTTTGCATCTTGCGAAGCGTCGGCAACATTCTTGCTGTTGCCTGGGCTCAGCTCGGTGCCTTTTTTGCTGCCGTGCTCAGGAAAGACCGCAACTATAGCCAGAGATTCTGAGCGCTGCAAGAGGGGGCTCGAAAAAATTTCCTTCGTCGGAATGCTGGCGTCGGGCTTGACGATGGCAAAGGTGCGCTCGGGCATCTCGATGGGGGTCAGGTCTTCACCGATGCCTTGCACGAAGGCGTTGCGGCCGCCGAGGAAGAAGGGCACGTCCGCGCCGAGCTGCAGCCCGAGCGGGAGCAGGCGGGACAGCGGCCAGTGGAGGCCCCACAGCCGGTTCAGCGCCAGCAGCGTCGACGCCGCATCCGAGGAGCCGCCCCCCATGCCGGCCCCGCTGGGGAGCCGCTTCTCGATGTGGAGGTCCACGCCCAGGCCGCAGCCGCTCTCGCGCTGCAGCAGGCGCGCCGCGCGCAGGCAGAGGTCGTCCGGGGGGAGGGCATCGCCGCGGTCATGCCGCTGCAGCAGGCCGTCGGCGCGGCGCTCGAAATGCAGGGTGTCCGCCCAGTCCACGAGCACGAAGACGGACTCGAGCAGGTGATAGCCGTCCGGCCGCTTGCCGACCACATGGAGGAAGAGGTTCAGCTTGGCGGGAGCAGGGACGTCGTAGAGCGCGTGCATGGTCGAAGGGCGGGAGAAAGGGGCGCAGGCGCCGCAGTATGCCGGCAGGACGGCAGAAGGTCAGTCCTCGCGCACCAGGCGCACGCGCAGCGTGGCGTGGCGACCGCCCAGCTGGCTGGCGACGAGCACGCCCTCGGTGAGGCGGTCGGTCTCGACGCGCCATCCCAGCTGCTCGAAGCCGGCGCCGGGTGCGGGCAGGGTCGTCGCGCCGGCACCGCGCCAGGGGCGGCCGGCGAGCCAGTCGAACAGCGCCGCGACGGGCACCGACTCCCCCAGCAGGTCCAGCGTGAGCGCGTCGAGGCTGTCGAAGCTGCGCTGCTCGCGCGGCTGCTCGAGGCTGACGCTGGTGGGCGTCCAGACGACGCGTGCGAGCAGCGAGCCCGTCGGGGTCGACAGCATCAGCTGACCCTCGCCGGCATCGCCCGTCAGCTCGAAGCTGCCGCTGCCGCCCTGCGCCACGCGCTGGCCGGGCTGCGGCGGGACCTGCACGCTGAGCTTGCCGCTGAAGCTCGCGGCGGCGGCCGGCGGGCTCGGCATCGCCGCCGCTGGCAGGCCCTCGGCGGATCGCCGTGGAATCTGTGCGCAGGCGGCCAGCAAGGCCAGGGCCAGGACGGCACCCAGCCGCTGCGCGCGCCGCTCCAGGGCGGGCGTCAAGGCGCCGCCTTCAGGCGCTGGCGGGCCTCTTCGATGGCCTCGTTGCCGGGTTCGCGCTTCAGGCCCTCGGCCCAGACGGCCCGCGCCCGGTCCTGCTGGCCACGCTGCCACAGCACCTCGCCCAGGTGGGCAGCGACGTCGGCATCGGGCCGTGCTGCATAGGCCTGCGCCAGCCAGCGCTCGGCTTCGTCCAGGCGGCCGAGGCGGTACTCCACCCAGCCCATGCTGTCGACGATGGCCGGTTCCTTCGGCGCGAGGCTGAGCGCCTTGACGATCAGTTCGCGAGCCTCCTCGAGGCGCAGCTTGCGATCGGCCAGCGAGTAGCCCAGCGCGTTGTAGGCATGGTAGTGACGCGGGCTCAGCTCGATGGTGCGGCGCAGCTGCTGCTCCATGGCGTCGAGCAGGTCCAGCTTCTCCGCCATCATGGCCTGCTCGTACTGCAGGTCGGCATCGGCGGGCAGGCGTGCGGTGGCGCGGCCGAGCAGCTCGTAGGCGGCCGCCCACTGCTGCAGATCGCGCAGCAGCTGGGACTCCGCCATGAAGCGCACGCGGACCTCCTCGTCGGTGTCACCGGGCAGCGCCTGGAGCAACTGTCGCGCCTGGTCCAGGTGGCCCTGGCGAGCGAGCAGCAGGGCCTTGCGGTAGCTGAGGTCGGTGCGCGGGGTGGTGTCGTCGATCTTGTCGAGCCAGGCCTGGGCCGTCTTCCAGTCCTTGCGCTGCTCAGCCACGCGGGCCAGCAGCAGCCAGGCCTGCTGACGGGCCTCGCGCCCGGCTTCGGTGAGCTCGCCTCGGCCGGCGCTGTCCTCCAGACGCTGCAGGAAGGTCTGCAGCGCGGCCTCGGCGCGATCGGCGTGCCGCAGTTCGAGCTCGAGCGAGCCCAGGGCGTACCAGGACGTCGGCTGATCGGGCTGTGCCACGGTCAGGCGGCGGAATTGCTCGGCCGCCTCGACCAGGCGCTGCGAGCGGGCGAGCGCACGCGCATAGGCGAGCCGCAGGCCGTGGTTGTCAGGCTGCGCAGCCAGCCCCTCGAGGACGGGCGCCTCGGCCGCCGGCTGGCGGTCCATCATCTCCAGCGCGAGCCCCAGGGCCTCGTCGCGCGTCGTGGGTTGATCGTCCGGCTGCGCGATCACCTGCTCGACCTGTGCCCAGGCCGGCGCCACATGGCCCGCGGCCAGCTGCAGGCGGGCCTCGCACAGCCGGGCCGCGGCGGCGAGGGCGGGATGCCTGGCGGTCGTCTGCAGCACGGGCAGGAGGGCGTCCAGCACGCGCTGCGGTTCCGGCGAGCGGGCGAAGAGGCCGGGCAGCGAGCGCAGCAGCGCGCGGGACTGATCCGGCGTGCCGAGCTTGATCAGGCTCTGCAGGGGCGCGGCCGTTTCGGTCGGCTTGTTCAGCACGGCCAGCAGTTGCAGCGCGGTCTGGTGCGCCTCGAGCGACTCGGGCAGGCCGTCGCGCCAGGCGCGTGCGGCGATGAGGGCCTGCTCGCCCGCGCGGTTCTGCAGCGCGATCTGCACCACGCGGCGGTAGAGCGCCTCGTCGTGGGTGCGCCGCGCGGCATCGAGCAGCACCTGGTAGGCCACGCCGGGCTCGCCGGAGCGCAGTTCCATCTCGCCGACCAGCAGCTGATAGAACATGGGCGCATCCATGCCGGAATTGCGGACGGGGTCGGGCGCCGTCGCCTTGTCCTGCACGGCCTCGGTGGTGGCCGCGGGGGCTTCATCTGCGCGGGCCAGCGGCGCGAGGGCGCCCAGCGCGAGCGCGCAGGCCAGAGCCAGGCGGGTCGGGCGGAGCAGCGGGAACAGTGATCGAGGCATGAAATCTCCAGAAGGCGCAAGCCACCGCGGGGTGGCTGCCGGACCATTCTAGGCACGCGCGGCCGCCCATCCCTTAGGGCACCCTGAGACCGGGGCGTGACGCAGGATGACCGGCCGCCGGCCAGGGCGGAGCGGCCTGCGTATCATGCCGCCCATGCCCGAGTTGCCCGAAGTCGAAGTCACCCGCCGAAGCTTTGCCGATGCCATCCACGGCGCGACGGTGCAGGCCCTGCGCCTGGGCAAGCCCCTGCGCTGGCCGCTGGGCTGCGAGCCGCAGCGTCTGGTCGGCCAGCGGGCCGGGCTGGCCCAGCGCCGGGGCAAGTACCTCTGGCTGCCCATCGGCGAGGAAGGGCTGCTGCTGCACCTGGGCATGTCCGGCTCGCTGGCCTTCGGGCCGGACCTGGGGCCGGCCGGGCCGCACGACCACTTCGAGCTGCAGACGGACCGCGGCCTGCTGCGCCTGCACGACCCGCGGCGCTTCGGCGCGGTGGTGTGGTCGAGCGGACTCGCGGCGCCGCCCGTGTCCCAGCTGCTGGCGGGCCTGGGCCTCGAACCCTTCGACGAGCGCTTCACCGGCGCCTACCTGCACGCGCGCCTGCAGGGCCGCCGCGTCGCCATCAAGCAGGCCTTGCTGGCGGGCGACATCGTCGTCGGCGCGGGCAATATCTACGCCTGCGAGGCGCTGTTCCTGGCAGGCATCCATCCGGCGAGCCCCGCCGGGCGCCTCAGCCGGCCGCGCGCCGAGCGCCTGGCCCAGAGCGTGCGCCAGGTGCTGGCGCAGGCGCTGGAGGCCGGCGGCACCACGCTGCGCGACTTCAAGGATGCCCACGGCGTGGCCGGGAGCTTCCAGATGCAGGCCCAGGTCTACGGGCGCGAGGGGCAGGACTGCCGGCGCTGCGGCACGGCCGTGCGGCGCATCGTCCAGGGCCAGCGCTCGACCTTCTTCTGCCCGCGCTGCCAGACGCGCTCCTGATGCCTGATGCTGCCTTGATGCCGACCCGTCCCGCGCCGATCGTGACCTCTTCCGTTGATGCCCTCGACGCCACCGTGGCCGCCCTGGCGCCGGACTTCGCGCTGCGCCTGGTGGCCTGGCAGCGCCAGCATGGCCGCCATGCGCTGCCCTGGCAGCAGACCCGCGATCCCTACCGCGTGTGGCTCTCGGAAATCATGCTGCAGCAGACGCAGGTCACCACGGTGCTCGGCTACTACCAGCGCTTCCTGGAGCGCTTCCCCACCGTGCGGGCGCTCGCGGACGCGCATCTCGACGAGGTCCTGGCGATGTGGCAGGGCCTGGGCTACTACAGCCGCGCCCGCAATCTGCACCGCTGCGCGCAGGCCGTGCGGGACCAGCACGGCGGCGAATTCCCGCGCAGCGCGGCGCAGCTGGCCGAGCTGTCGGGCATCGGGCGCTCGACGGCCGCGGCCATCGCGTCCTTCTGTTTCGACGAGCGCGTGGCCATCCTCGACGGCAATGTGAAGCGCGTGCTCGGCCGCCTCCTCGCCTTCGATGGGGACCTCGCTTCCAGTGCGCAGGAAAAGCGGCTGTGGCGCCATGCCGAGACGCTGCTGCCGGCGGCCGGCGCGGACATGCCCTCGTACACCCAGGGCCTGATGGACCTTGGCGCCAGCCTGTGCGCCACGCGTTCGCCGCAGTGCCTGCTGTGTCCCGTCCAGGGCCTGTGCGAAGCGCAGCGTCGCGGCGCCGCGGAGCAGTTCCCCATCAAGACGCGCAAGCTCAAGCGCAGCCGGCGCGAGCAGTGGTGGCTGTGGCTGGAGCACGAGGGGCGGATCTGGCTGGAGCAGCGCCCGGCGACGGGCGTCTGGGCCGGCCTGTGGAGCCTGCCGCTCTTCGACGACGAGGCGCAGCTGCTCGCCCAGACGCAGGCGCTGTCGGCCGTGGCTCCGGAGCCGCTGCCGCGCGTCGACCATGCGCTGACGCATTTCGACTGGGTGCTGCACCCCCGCCGCCTGGTGCTGGATCGCGGTGCCGAGCCGGGCGCCGGGGCCTGGGTGGCCCGGGAGGATCTGGCCCGTTATGCGCTGCCCGCGCCGCTGAAGAAGCTGCTGGGCTGATCGGGAGTTTCCCGGGGCGCCAGGCACGCCCAACGCGTGGCCAGGGCGGGGGATTGCGCGTATGCTTGCGCCCCGCCCGTCGCCCCTTCCAAACGCCCGAGCACCGCCATGAACGCCACGCCCCCGAGTGCCACGACCCCGAGCGCTGACACCCAGCACACGCCGAACGCCCAGAACGCCCAGATCAAGAATGCCCTTGAATCGGCCCTGCTGGCGGCGCTGGTCGTCGCGGTCAGCCTGTGGCTGGTGCTGACGGGTGAGGAGTCGGGCGGCGTGCTGCGCGCCACCTTCGGCGGCCTGGGCATGGGCGTCGGCACCATCGCGCACATCGCCTACGTGGGCGTGGCGCTGCAGCGGGCCGGCCGTGCCGTGTGGCCCTGGGTCGTTGCCATGGTGCTGGTCCCCGGGGTCTCCATCGTCGCGATGGTCCTCTTGAGCAGCGCTCTGGCCGATGCGCCCGCGCCGGCCGGCGGACCGGCCCCGCGCGCGGACTGAGCCAGCGCCGGGCGCGCTCGGCCGCCTCAGTCCAGCAGCACGATGCCGAAGGGCCGCACGGCCCAGGCAGTCAGCACGAAGCACAGCACCGTGAGCACGGCCGCCGCCCCAAGCGCGCCCCAGAAGCCCCAGCGCGCGAGCATCCACGGGAAAGCCAGGAACATCGGCAGCGTGGGCAGCACGTACCAGAAGGTGTACCAGGCGTGGTTGGCGATGCGCTCGGCCGGCTGGCGCTCGACGTAGAGCCAGACCAGCGTCAGCAGCGTGACCAGCGGCAGCGCCGCCACGAGGCCGCCGAGCCGCTCGCTGCGCTTGGCGATCTCGGAGATGCCGACCACCAGGCCCGCGGTGATCAGGTACTTGGTGACGAGCCAGGTCATGCCGCCCATGAGACCCCCTCTGAAGCCGCCCCGCTCACTTGGCGTCCAGCTCGCGGTGCCGCTTCAGCACCTGGCCGTGGTACGCGAACTGCTTGCACAGCGTCTCGACCAGATAGACCGAGCGGTGCTGGCCGCCCGTGCAGCCGATGGCCACGGTGAGGTAGCTGCGCTGGTCCGAGGCGAAGTTGGGGAGCCATTGCGCGATGAAGGCGCTGATCTGGCTGAGCATCAGCCGCACCTCGGGCTGAGCCTCGAGGAACTTGGCGACGGGCTCGTCGCGGCCGGTCTGCGGGCGCAGCTCGCGGTCGTAGTAGGGATTGGGCAGCACGCGGACGTCGAAGACGAAGTCGGCGTCGCTCGGCACGCCATGCTTGAAGGCGAAGGACTCGAAGACGAGCGTCAGCGAATCGCCCGACACCACGACGAGGTCGCGCACCCAGGCGCGCAGCTGGGCGGGGCGCAGCTGGCTGGTGTCGATCACGGTGGACTCGACGCGCAGCGCCGCCAGCAGCTCGCGCTCCAGGTGGATGGCGTCCAGCAGCGCGCGGTGCTCGTCCTCGCCCTTGTCGCTGGCGCCGCCGGGCCCGGCCGGATGCTGGCGCAGCGGGTGGGGGCGGCGCGTCTCGGAGAAGCGCCGCATGAGGGTCTCGGTGTTGGCGTCCAGGAAGATGGAGCGCATCGCCACGCCCTCGCTGCGCAGCTGCTTGATCAGCGGCAGCAGGTGGGGCAGGGAGCCCGCGCTGCGGACGTCCACGGCGATGGCCACGCGGCGCTTGCCGCGCTGACGCTCCAGCCGCAGGAACTCGAGCAGCAGCTCGGGCGGGAGGTTGTCCACGCAGAAGAAGCCGGCGTCCTCCAGCGCGTGCATGGCGATGGACTTGCCGCCGCCGGACACACCGGTGACCAGCACCACATCGCTCTGCTCGCGGACTTCAGGCTTGGCTTGCTTCATGGCTTGGCCTTTCGGGGGCGGGCGGCGCCCGCAGCGGACGGGGCCTGGGCAGAGAGGTCGAGCATCTCCTGCGCGTGGGCGAGGCTCGTCGAGGACAGGCGCTCGCCGCCGAGCATGCGGGCGATCTCGGCCACGCGCTGCTCGCCGGTCACGGGGCGGACGTCGGAGCAGGTGCTGCCGTCCTTCAGGGCCTTGGAGACGACGTAATGCTGGTCCGCGCAGGCGGCCACCTGCGGCAGGTGCGTGACGGCGAGCACCTGGCGATCGCGCCCCAGCTGCTTCATCAGCCGGCCGACGGTCTCGGCCACGGCACCGCCGACCCCGGCGTCGATCTCGTCAAAGATGAGCGTGCCCGCACCGCCGCTGTGCTGGCAGGTGGTGACGGCGATGGCCAGCGCGATGCGCGAGAGCTCGCCGCCCGAGGCCACCTTGGCCAGCGGTCTGGGCGTGCTGCCGGCATGCCCGGCCACGAGAAATTCGGCGGACTCGAGGCCGAAGCTCTGCGGCTCGGCCTGCGGCAGCAGCGCGATCTCGAAGGCGCCGCCCGCCATGCCCAGCTGCTGCATCGCCTGCGTGACAGCCGCGGCCAGCTTGGGCGCGGCCGCCTTGCGGGCCTTGCTGAGCAGGCCGGCCTGGGTGTCGTAGGCCAGGCGCGCGACGGCGAGCTGGCGCTCTAGCGCGTCCAGATCGGTCGCGGCGTCGAGGCGGGCCAGCTCGGCCTTCCATTCCTGGTGCAGCGCGGGCAGCTCGGCGGGCTGGCGGCGGTAGCGGCGTGCGAGCTGCATCCAGGCCGAGAGCCGCTCGTCGAGCTGCTGCAGCCGTTCGGGCTCCAGCTCGGCGCCGTGCAGATAGGTGCCCAGGGTGTGCGCGGCGTCCTGCAGCTGGGCCTGCGCCCCCTGCAGCGCTTCCACCGCGGGCGCGAGGCTCGCGTCGTAGCTCAGCACGTCCTGCAGGCCGTCCAGCGCCTGCTGCGTCAGCGATTCGGCATTGAGCTCGGCCTCGCTCAGCGCGTCCAGCGCCAGGCGGGCGGCGTCCATCAGCGACTGCGCATGCGAGAGGCGCTGGTGCTCGCTGTTGAGACCGTCCCACTCGTCCTCGCCCGGGGACAGGCGCTCGATCTCGCCAAGCTGCCAGCTCAGGCGCTCGTGCTCGCCGGCCAGCGTGGCCTGCTGCGTGCGGGCCTGCGCCAGCGCCTCGTGCGCCTGACGCCAGGCGCCGAAGGCCTGGGCCACGGCGCGTGTGTCGGTCTGGGCGTAGCCGTCCAGCAGCTCGCGCACCGAGGCCGCGCGGGTCAGGCCTTGCCAGGCGTGCTGGCCGTGGATGTCCAGCAGGTGGTCGGCGAGCTCGCGCAGCTGGGCCACGGTGGCGCTGCTGCCGTTGATCCAGGCGCGGCTCTTGCCTTGGGCGTCGATCACGCGGCGCAGCAGGAGGGTGTCGGCGTCCGGATCGAAGCCGCCTTCCTCCAGCCAGGCCAGCAGCGTGGCCGGGCGATCGAACTCCGCGGTGATCTCGGCCCGCGCGGCGCCTTCGCGCACCACGCCGGCGTCACCGCGCTGGCCCAGGGCCAGCTGCAGGGCGTCGATCAGGATGGACTTGCCGGCACCGGTCTCCCCGGTGAGTGCCGCGAAGCCGGCGCCGAAGTCCAGCTCCAGCGCGGGCACGATGACGAAATCTCGGAGGCTCAGGCGGCGCAGCATCGGGCGAATGAGGTCGTTGGGGGTCAGGGGAGGGCGGCGCTCAGCTCACGCCTTCGTACCAGCGCAGCTTGCGGCGCAGGGTGGCGTAGTAGCTCCAGCCCTTGGGGTGGAGGAAGGACACCTTGTGCGCCGAGCGCCGCACGGTGATGCGGTCCCCGTGCAGCAGGCTGGCGAGGCTCTGCATGTCGAAGTTCACGCTGGCGTCGCGGCCGGCGACGATCTCCAGGCTCACCTCGCCCAGGTCGGGCAGCACGATGGGCCGGTTGGAGAGGGTGTGCGAGGCGATCGGCACCAGCACCCAGCCCGCGATGCTCGGGTGCAGGATGGGGCCACCGGCCGAGAGCGAGTAGGCCGTCGAGCCCGTGGGCGAGGCCACGATCACGCCGTCGGCCCGCATATTGGCCACGAACTCGTCGCCCACGTCCACCCGCAGCTCGACCATCGAGGCCGTGGCGCCGCGGCTCACCACCACGTCGTTGAGCGCGACGCCCTCGAAGATGATGGCGTTGTCCCGCCAGACCTCGCCTTCGAGCATGGCGCGCTGCTCGGCGTCGTAGTCGCCGGCCAGGATCGGGGCGAGCGCCTCGCGGAAGTGCTCGATGGAAATGTCGGTGATGAAGCCCAGGCGGCCCTGGTTGATGCCCACCAGCGGCGTGCCGTGGCGGGCCATCTCCCGGGCAAACCCGAGCATGGTGCCGTCGCCCCCGACCACGATGGCGAGGTCGCAGCGCTGGCCGAGCTCGGCGTTGTCCAGGGCGTCATAGGCGGTGATCCCCGTGTTGAGCGCCGTGTCGCGCTCCAGGGAAACCTCCAGGCCTTGACTGGCCACAAATTGGGCAATCTCCTCCAGGACCGGCCGGATGCCGCGTGCCTGGTGCTTGCCCACAATCGCCACATGTTGGAATCGTTTGGCCATGCGCAGAATTACACCACAGCGCATCTGGGCCGAATGGCGGGATCTCCCATGTCCGTACAATGAAAACCATGCTCGACGAGCGATCCAAATCCCTGCTGAAAACCCTGGTCGAACGCTATATCGCGGACGGCCAGCCCGTGGGCTCCCGCACGCTGTCCAAGGCGTCCGGCCTGGAGCTGTCTCCGGCCACCATCCGCAATGTGATGGCGGACTTGGAGGAGCTCGGCCTCATTGCCAGCCCGCACACCAGCGCCGGGCGCATCCCGACGGCGCGCGGCTACCGGCTGTTCGTGGACACCATGCTGACGGCCAACCCGGGCCTGCTGGGCGCCGAGCCCATCGCCCTGGACGCCCACCTGCAGCCCGACCAGCCCCAGCGCGTGATCACCAGCGCGGCGCAGCTGCTGTCCAACCTGTCCAGCTTCGTCGGCGTCGTCACCGCGCCGCGCAAGCCGAGCGTCTTCCATCACATCGAGTTCCTGCGCCTGGGCGAGCGCCGCGTGCTGGTCATCATGGTCTCGCCGGACGGCGACGTGCAGAACCGCGTCATCTTCACTGCCCAGGACCACACCCAGGCCGAGCTGGCCGAGGCCAGCAACCGCCTCAATGCCCAGTACGCCGGCCTGAGCCTGGAGGCCGTGCGCGAGAAGATCAAGCACGAGGTCGACGCTCTGCGCGGCGAGATTGCCTTGCTGATGAGTGCAGCCGTGCAGGTCGGCACCGAGGCCATCGAGCAGGAGGAGCAGGTCATCATCAGCGGTGAGCGCAACCTCCTCACCGTGCAGGATTTCAGCCAGGACATGAACAGCCTGCGCCGCCTCTTCGACCTCTTCGAGCAGAAGACCCAGCTCATGCGCCTCCTGGACGGCTCCAGCCGCGCCGAGGGCGTGCGCATCTTCATTGGCGGAGAGAGCCAGGTCGTGCCTTATGAGGAGCTGTCCATCGTGTCCGCGCCGTACGAGGTCGACGGCCAGGTCGTCGGCACCCTGGGCGTCATCGGCCCCACCCGCATGGCCTACGACCGCATGATCCAGATCGTCGACATCACCTCCCGGATGGTGTCCAACGCGCTGTCCCAGAAGTAGGCCGGGGGCCTCCGGGCGGGCCCGTACAATCCGCCCTCCCGGCTCCCCGCCGGGTCGTCTAGGGCGCCTCTCCGGCGCCGGAAACACGGGGGCCGTTAGCTCAGTTGGTTAGAGCAGAGGACTCATAATCAAGAGGTCAATGCGATTAACCTTCAACTTTTTCGGACCGGTTGCTTGATTCCAACGCTTTGAAATCAAGTACTTACAGCATTCTGGCGAATTTGCCGGATTGCTACCGAGGAAGTTGGCGGGAAGGCGCTTGCTACGTTCTTGCTACTGAAGGAGAAATGGCGTTTTTCGGCGGCCCTCGGGGGCGCTGACTGCGCAGAGAGTTGAAGTTGTTTTATGAATGGGCCGTTAGCTCAGTTGGTTAGAGCAGAGGACTCATCGAAATGGTGACCTTGCCGTGAAAGCGGCAATGGAAAAACCGGGTGAACTCAGGGAAACCGTCAGCCAGTCAATGGCCCGGCAATCCTGAGCCAAGCTCGCCGAAGGCAGGTCGAAGGACCGGTAGGCGAGAAGGTGCAGAGACTAGGGTGTGAGGAGCCAATCCGATAAGCACCCCAAGAGCGCCCGGCACCCTAACGCGCGGAGCAATCCGTGGCGAGGGTGGTGAGATAGTCCAGGGAATGAGGAAACTCATGCAAACCTGAATCCTTTGGTCGTTGGTTCAAGTCCAACACGGCCTACCATTCATAAGACAATTGACTGATGCCGCGCACGCCCTCAACCTCCACAGATCGCCCCAGGTGGTTGCGCTTTGAAGCTGGCAGCGAAGACTCCGAGCGGCTGTTTGAACACGCTGCTGATTGGCGTAAACGCACGCAATATCCCGAGATAAAGCCGCTCGTTGACTACACGCGCGACGACTATCTGCGCCTAGCGTGGGAGCTGCTGCGACGCATGCCTCGCTATCGCTACCAGTTTCACCGGTTACAAAAGTTTGGGATCACGTCTCCGAGCTTTTTCAGAACAAGCAGGCATCACTTCTACTCAAGCGCAAATTGGCCAGGTTTTCCGGGTTGGCGTAACTACCCGTTGTTTGGGCATTTCTGCGATCCATCCATTCAAGAAGGCGAAACCTTCGGCAGCTATGTTGCAAGGCTGGGCTGGATCGACGTTAACCAGGAAAACGAAGGGCAGCCGTGGTTCGTGATGAACCGCTGCAAGTGGGTGATGGATTTTTGGGGGATGGAGTACCTCCCTGACCCTCAGGCTGTGTACGAGGCTCTGCGCGGCAAACGCGTATTCGCTTCGCCAGCAACGTTGATAACCCAAGTGTCTGCCGATTCGCCCGCAGATCGGCCCCAGGTATTGAACACCTATCTGCGGTCGAATGAGGTCATGTCCCGATTGCGCCTAGACGTGTCTTTTGATCTCCAGGTTCAAGCACTGCAAAAGGAATTCGTTCAAGCGCAGCGAGTCGCTGTGGACCGCAAGGAAAGGGCGTTTGATCCTTTACCGCGGCCGGGGCGGCGGAAGCCTGGCAAAGCGGTGGTCGTTGAAGATGATGACGATTTCCACATTCAGTCACGGGACGTGGCTAAGGCCGGCCGGGTGGTCATCAAGCACATCGAGCTTCACCCATATTGGCTGCGGACATGGGATGCGGTCGCTGAGGCTCGAATTCAGCAAGGAACCCTCAACCCGCGCATCGACCGCAGCGAAATCAGCGGTCTCTTTGAGTCAGAGTACAACAAGTACGGCATTAAACAACCGTCGCGCCCCAATGCCGCGCTTAACCTGCGTCGGCAAAACACCGACTTGGACACAATGGTGATTCAGGCAACCAAGAATTCGGCCATGGTCCCGAATTGGCGGGCGCGTAGCGAGAAGTACATTGAAGAAAGCGACGACGCCTTCCGGCAGATCGTCGCCATGGCCTTCGCAATGAAGGGGGATTGACTGGGCTTCTGGGCGGTGGTGCGTCCATTTCGGCGCTCCACCGCTTTGGTCAGCACTCGACGCTTTCCGCGTCGTCATCGTCTCCCCACAGATCTGCGGGCGGTTCCACTGCATTCGACAGCGTGAAGATGTCGCCCAACAGGTACTCCTTGCCATCAATCGGGGGCTTATCGCTGAGGTTGATTCCACGCTCGGCGAAGTAGGCGGCCTGACGCTTGAAGGCCTTGGGCTCCAGCAAGGTTTCCAAATCGTCACCATGCTCCCAGCAGCGATAGGTGGTGTGGTACATCTGCTTCACCTCTCGGAGATCGAGCGCCGTGAGCCCCGCTCGGACGCTCCGCTTGAGATTCATGCGCCCGATAGCGTTTTCCAATTCGGACTTCAGCAAGGCGAACGTGCAGTCCTTCGGCCTCGTCATTTCCATCGCCTTCAGCTTGGGGTGACGCAGCACAACCTCGCAGCGGATGACTGACTTGGCGAAGTCCATGATGGCGTCGCGGTTCGGCAGATTCGCAGGCAGCCCTTTGTTGTCGGCCAACTCCTTGGCCTTGTCGTAGAACTTCAGGGCGGAGCTTTGCGAGTGTTGGTTGCGGTACACCGTTTCGCCGTATCCGTAGGTCGAGGTGTTCATGCCTTTGTCGACCATCTCATGTGCCAATTCGACGAGTGCACGAGTGGCTGAGACGTTCTCTGGCAAGGCGAGATTGACGCCGACATCAAGGCGCTTCATTTCTACGCTTTCGCCGCCTCGGATACGCTGCTGATCCTCCTTTGAAAAAAGGAAAGACTTTCTCTTGTGTGCGGCCTTGTGGGCATCAACAACCAGGCTCGGCACGTCACAAGATCCAAATACGTTATGGCCCTGCTTGTAGCCAATTACGCTGCCTTCAAGTACCAAGATATCCTCGCTCGGAAAGTGCCGGATATGCAAGTTCTTTTCATGGTGATCGCCGGGAACCACGATGCGCTTGGCCCGAGGCGGGCCATCTTGGGATTCCTCAGCCTCGGTCAGAACGCCTGAACTCAGCAGCGAGAGCTGAGTCACGATGGTGTCTACAAATACTTTCTTGGGTGTCAACATCTCAATCTCACTTCCTTCATGCCATAGCCCCATATTGGTAGTGGTGGGTCTATAAGCTGGTGTATCTAGTCATGTCGTACATGGCATATCTGCATAACCAATATGAACAGCTATTCATGTATTACACGGTGTGGTTGCGCCAGGACCCGGCGCAAAATGGTCGAGGTCTACGGCTTCATTTGCTCACCTCCGGCGCTTGGATGCGCGTCACGCCCGACTCGATGAAAACGTCCAGGTCCTTGCGGCGATAGCGCACCGTGCGCCCGTACTTCACGTAGGTCAGCGGGTATCGCTTGGTACAGCGCCAGACCGCCAGCGTTTTGGGGTTCTTCAGCCCCAAATAGGCTGCTGCCTGGGCCTCAGTCAGCAACTCGTTGTTGATCTCAATCTGTTTCATTCATCGCTCCGCTGTTTCGATGGAATGACTGTAGATTTCGATTAATCCATAGCGCGCTTTTTGTGATCCTGCAAATCGCACGTCGCAAGCTCCTCGGCCGTGCTTGGCCTTGTGATGACCAGCCTCCAGAACTCGCGTCTGGCGAAGTCACACGCCGCTTGCCAGACCTGATCGCAGGCGGCTAAAACGGTAAAACGCGAGCCGAAACGGCTACCGATCAGGCTGGCCGCCCCGCTCGCGTCTCACTGCGGCATCGCCGCAAATCCCCCACCGCACACATGACAGCCCGTGCCCTTGGCAGCACTGGCACGCCGCTGCATGGCCGTGCTCAACCTCGAAAGGAACGAGAGATGAACCGAAACGGAAAAGGAGAGATGAAATGGCTGTGAAGCTGGTTACCCAAGAGACCCTGACGGACTGCGGTCTGGCATGCGTCGCCATGGTCAGTGGTCAGTCCTTGGCAACGGTGCGCAAGGTCGCTATCAAGGAGTTGGGCTATCCGAAAGATGGCCCGTACACGACCACCCACGAAAACCTGTTCAAGCTGCTGGCCCATTTCGGCATCGGCCATGGCAAGAAGGCACCGTTCAAGAGCCTGGCTGCCATGCCCTCGCTTGCGATCATGGAAACGCGCAAGATGCCGAGCACGGGCAATTCGCACTTGGTCGTTTTCGAGCGGTTGCCGGACGGCGACGAGCGCGTGCTCGACCCTGGCTTCTGGCTCAAGCAGCAGGAGCGGCGGGACTGGAATCGCATCAAGCTGGACACCTTCGTGCCGGTGCTTCTCGCTGAGCAAGCAGGTTCGCCCAAGAAGGGCACCAAGAAGGCTGCTGCTGAAGTGGTCGAGGTGGCGAGCCCTGACGCGAAGACGGTTGGCGTGGCAGCGGCCAAAACTCCCAAATCGGCAGTGGTCAAGGCGGCGGCGGGAAAGCCCAAACCGACAGCAAAGAAGAAGGCACCGATAGCGCCGATTGGGACGGATGACGGTGGCGACGTATCGCCGGCCTTAGATTCGGCGTCCCTCGATGTCGCAGGCGTTGGCACCTCCGAAGTGCCTGCCACCGAGAGCGGCGCAGGCAACGATTCGTCGGAGTGATCCCATGCTGCTGGAACAGTTGCTGATTCAGCCCATCAGGCGAATCGACCTGATCCAGCCATGGCGTGCAGCTGGCAGGAACGTTGGCATGGTGGCCGACAGCTTGCTGGCAGGCGCCATGGCGATCCACTTCGAGGACTCTGCCCTGGTGTTCAGGTCACCCCTGCGGTTTGCCAGTTGCCAAACTGGAACAGTCATTGGGGTGCGGTCCAGCGGTGCGCCACTGACGCTGGGCTACCGGTTCGACTTGGTGCCGTCCGAGGACGTCGATGGGCTCTTCGCCGCATGCGAGCCCCGGCTCTCGGTGACTCCCGACCAGTGGTCAGGCATCAGCACTGTAGGTAAGGCGGAGTCCGTGTTTTTGCTGGCTGACCTAAGTTGCCTCGGCAGCGACTACTTCCTGCGTCTTCGTCTGCTGGATCGGGGTTGGTGCAGCGTTAGCTACAGGCCAGACCTTGACGGTGCCATTGAGTTGTCGCCGGAGAACGCGCGAGCGGAGGTTCCTCGTATCGTCGTGACTTCCCCGGCCGACGAGTTCGGCTGGCTACATCCCGCCAGTGCGTACCCATTTGTTCTGGATGGGCTGTACTGGCGGACGGCGCACCCGCGAGATTGGCCGTGGCCTTTGGTGAAGGGGTTGCAAAGTCAACCGACCGGTGCCTTTTTCAAGGAGGTAATGACGAGGGCTCTGCATGCGAGATTCGCACAGCATGAGTCTCTGCGAACCAGGCTGCTCAACATGATGACTACGGCGGAGGTTAATGGCCTGCCGTGGGAGCTGTTGGATGGCGTTCGCCGTAGCCTCGCCAACCTTGGGCGAGGCTACTTGTGAACCTTGGCGCTGGTGGTCGCTGGCCGCGACGCCGGATGAGATTCCAATTCCGACACCTTGGCGCGGAGTTTCTCGACCGTCTGACGTAGCTCGCGGTTGCTGGCTTCTGCTGAGGAAGACTTCTGGTTTGCTGCCTTCAGTTCCTCCAAGACACTGGCCTGCCACTTGTCGCCAGACGAAATGTTCTCTTTGTCTTGGTTGTAGGCCGCAATGGAAACTACGAGAGCTACCAAGGCGAGCAGCGCGGAAACAATGACCGAGCCAACTGCAATCCACAGTTGGACCTTGGTTGTGTGCTTAGCTTCCTCGTCACGCAGGTCGAGCTTTTCGAGCATGGTGCTGGCCGCTGCCGCAAGCTCTTGAAGTGTCTCGGCGGATTGGGCCGTCATCTGCCCAGTCAATCTCACCATCTCGCGATCTTCAGACCGTTCACGCGCCAATCTCGCGTTGTATTCGGCCATGTGGTTATTGAATTCCAGTGACTTGGTTTCGATTGACGGAGAGAGGCTGGCGGGGAACGCGCTTGCCTTTGTCAGTTTTTCAAACTGCAGCCGGGTATCGCCCAGTGCTTGGCTGGCCTTCCGCACTTGATCGAAGATGCCATGCGTCGAACCGAGAACCTGTTCCCTAAGCTTTTTGAATTGATTTGCTTGTTCCTCCACCTCATTGCGCAGGAGGCGGTCCAGGAACGCCGTCGCTGGCTCATCGGTCGCCCGGATGATTGGTTCTCGGTCCTTTTCACCTTCGCGGGCAGATCGAAGCCCGTCCGACAAGGCGTAGGCCTCAGCGATGCTTTCGACCGTCTGCGCCGACAGGTTGGCGGCCTGATCGGCAGTCAGGCCGACCCGTTCTTGCTTCAACGCGTAATCGGGGGAAAGGCTTGCAATGCACGGTAGAAATGCCCTGACGCGTTCGACCGCATCAGTGGCGGATAGCCCATTGAAAGCCTGAATGTCGGACACACGCAAAGGGAACAAGTACAGCTTCCCGATGGGTGAATCGACCTCGGCAACATGCTTCATGAAGATGCTGAGGTCGAGCCCCTTCTTCTTGGGCGGCTCAGCTTCGGCGCCCCCGGAATCAACTGCGTCCACCATTACTTCACCAGCTCCATCAACTTGCCGAAGCTATCCACCACGTCGTACTTGACCTGCTCCGGGGCGAACTTCTCGTTGATGTCGTCGAAGAACTTTCGGGCGCACTTGATCTTGGTTTTCTCGATCTCGCGCAACTCCATGCTGGACATTGAACCCTTGGTCTCGGCCACGAAGTAAACGTGTTTGACTGCGCCTTCCTTGAACGAGATGGCCCAGTCGGGGTTGTAGTCGCCCACTGGCGTGGGGATCAGGAACCCGCGTGGCAGCTTGGCGTAGACCACGACATCGCCGCTGGTATCCAGCTCCTTCACGAACTGGCGTTCGATGTTGGAGTCGGTCAGCACGTAGTCGTAGATGTGCCGTTGCAGCTTGTCGCCAGCCTTGCTGAAGTCCTGTTTGGTCAGGCCGGCCGTGAAGATGTCGAGGTCGAACTTGTCTTCCACCGGGTCATAGGCCAAGTGCTCGATGATGACCGTGGCCTTCTGCTCGTTAATCAAGCGGACTGCTTCGGCGATGAAGCTCTCGGGGTTGGTCTTGAACTGTGCGAAGACCGCGACGTTCATGCCCTTCAGGATTTCAGCAATCGTGCGGCGGGTGAGCTGCGTGCCCTCGGCCAGCTTGCCGATCAGGTCGTACTTGACGGCCGAGTGCACCGACAGGCGATTGACCTCAGTTTCCGTGGCCTTCAGCGTGAACGCTTCGCCGGACTTGATGCCGTCGTAGGTGACGGCTTCGGTCTGCTCGCCGCGCTGGATCGTGTATTGCAACGGCGTGACGCGAAGGCCTGCGTCTTTGTCGTTCAACACGGCCACGGCCTTCTGAACCAGCTCGGATTCTTCGAAGCTGACGCTGTAAGCCGCCTTGCGGTTGATGCGGCTCCACAGGGCTTTGAACTCCTGCTTGTCGAAGTTGGCGTTGAGCGGGTTCTTCTTGGGGCGGCGGTCGTCGCCGATCTCTGGCAGTTGTGCCTCACTGAAGACGCCATCGACCAGCTTGAAAACCTGCTCGCCAAGTGGCGCAAGCTCATCGGGCAAGGTGGCCAACTTCCCGCTCTTCTTGTCCTGGTGGTACTTCTCAGTGACGTTGCGCTTCTTGTCCACGTACCCGTTCTGGATCAGGTAGAACTCGATGTCAGTAGCTTGTTCGTCGGTCACCGTGATCGGACCAGACTCCGTGGTCACAATCTTGCCCGCGAAGTAGGCCTTGTCGGCAACCTTAGGACGGGCAGACAGCGATTCGCTGATGTCCTTCTGCAGTGCAGCGACGAAGTCTTTATAGCTCTCGCTGGCCACCACGGTGAGCACGTTCACGTCGTGGACGATTGAGGGGTGATCCATGCGGTCGCCATGCTTGTTCACTGACAGGCGCAGCCCGCGTCCCACCTCTTGGCGACGTGTGACCTCGTTGTTGTAGTCGGGATGCTTCAAAAAGCAAATGACGAATACGTTCGGGTTGTCCCAACCTTCCCGCAGGGCCGAGTGCGAGAAGATGAAACGAACAGGCTCTTCAAGACTGAGCAGCTGCTCCTTTTTCTTGAGGATCAGGTCATAGGCGTCGACGTCATCTGACAACCCCTTGTTTTCTCCAGTCTTGGCGATACTCGGGTCAACGTCGCGCTTGGTCTTCTTGTCGATGGAGAAGTAGCCGCTGTGGGTCCTCTCGGCGGTGATGCCTTTGAGGTACTTGACGTAGGGTGTCTCGTCCAGGTCTAGCATCTCGTTGAGGTACAAGTTGTATTCCTCTTCGAAGATGCGGGCGTACTCGCCCTTCTCGTCAGGCTGCGAGTAGTCACGGTACTTGGCCACCTCGTCGATGAAGTACAGCGTCAGAACCTTCACGCCTTGCTGGAACAGGGCCTGCTCCTTGTCGAAGTGGGCCTTGATGGCCTCTCGAATTTGGATGCGGCGCAGTGCGGCCTCGGTCACGTCGCCAGTGGCATCACCCACCGTCAACTGCAGCCCGTTGGTGAAGCTCAGGGTGTCGGTGTTGGCATTGATGTCCGACACCACGAAGCCGTCGCGGTACTGGTCCAGCCCATTCGAAAAGCCGTCTGAGAAGAGGTTGTCGCCCTTGGACAGCTTCTTGACCACGCGCTTGATGTTGCCGCCCGCCAGCTTCTGCTCAAACTCAACACGGGCCTCGGGCGGCTTCTTGCTCGAAATCTCGATGGATTGCAGGTACAGGTAGCCCGCAGTGCCTGCCAGGCCCTTCACCGCAATGCCGCGCACGGCGATCTTCTTCACCAGCTTCTGGTTGTAGGCGTCCAGCGCGTCCAGGCGGTGAATCTTGTTGTGCGTTGTCTTGTGCGTGGCGGAGTAGCGCAGCACCATCAAGGCCTTGAACTCCTCCAAGGACTTCAAGGTCTGCGCGCCTTCCATCTTCTGCGGCTCGTCCAAGATCAGGATGGGGCGGTTCGCGCTGATGACGTCAATCGGGCGGCGTGACTGGAAGTCGTCCAGCACTTCGTAGATGCGGCGGTTATCGGCACCACGGGCGGCAAAGGCCTGCACGTTGATGACCATGACGTTGATGCCCGCATCCGACGAAAAGCTCTCCAGGTGATGCAGCTGCTTGGAGTTGTAGATGAAGAAGCGCGCCTTCTTCTGGTAGGTCTCCAGGAAGTGCTCGGCGGTGATCTCCAGCGACTTGGCCACGCCCTCACGGATGGCGATGCTGGGCACCACGATGATGAACTTGCTCCAACCATAGCGGCGGTTCAGTTCGAAGATCGTCTTGATGTAGCAGTAGGTCTTGCCCGTGCCCGTTTCCATCTCCACGTCGAGGTTGATGCGGGCAACCTTGTTCTTCACCAGCGTGTCAGACACGGGCAGGTTTTGGCCGCGTTGCATCTGCTGGATGTTGTCCAGCAACGCAAGGTCCGTCAGCGCCAGGTCTGCGTTCTTGAAGCCGGATTCGGAAAACAAGTCTTCCGTGCCCTTCTTGGCTTGGCCGGGGTCGATGCGATAGGTGATGGCCTCCGCAGATGCCGGTGGCTGGCCCTTGAAGCAGTCCACGACGGCTTGCACCGCCGCAGCCTGGTAGGCCTGGGTTTTGAACTTGAGTTTCATCGCTGGCCCTTCAGATGCACTTCACTTCTGTGGCCGGCGACAGCAGCTTGAATATTTGCTCCACGTTGATCTTGACCGAACTGTCTTTGAAGCTCGCGTCGCGGAACACCACGCGCAGCGGCTGCACCTTGGCCAGCTCTTTCACGAAGTCTTCATCGACACCGCCGCGTCCATCGAAACAAGCAGCCAGTGCATTGCCGTCAACCAGGAACACATCCTTGCCTTGAATGGCCTGCTTGGCGATGGGCAGCGCAAGGTCAACGCCCCAATCGAGCATCACTTGGAACAGCAGGTCTTCCGGCGTTCGGTCGGGGTGAATATTATCAACCAGCAGATCAACTTGGGATAGGTTGATCTCGTCCGGCCGATAATATGTGTCTAATAGATTTGATGAGTCTGTCTTTAGGACCCTGAATCCCACATCCTTATCCCATGAAGGATTGACTCTTCCTCCTAGGAGCTTTGCGCCAGCGCGACGAATTCGCTCTTGACCAATTGCAGCAATGCTCTTATACCCCTCCTTGGCTGCTGCAGAGTTTTCCGTACATTTCTCGGGGATTTGGACCATTACAAAGCGGCGCTGTCCTCCGTCCTCAGCGTTTAGTTGCATCACAGCATCTGCAGTAGTCGCCGAGCCCGCGAAGAAGTCGAGAACGATATCATCGTTCCGCACCTTTGAAATCTCCATCAAGTACTTTATTAGGGATGAAGGCTTCGAATAATCAAACGGAATTCCAAGCTCCCCAATCTCATGGGATCCCTTTTGGTTAATGTGGTCCTCGATAAAGCTATTCGGCTTGGCTGAGGAGTTGTCGATGACATCTTGCAAGTACGTCTTTGTAAAGACATTCCACTTGGCAGGAGAGCCATCCTCCGTTACCAAATTCGAAGAGCGCACTTGCTTGACAACAATCTTTTCCCTCTCTTGCTCAAACTTGGTTCTAGTCCACCGCCAAATGCCATCGCCAAGAAGCGGGCGTTCGGGTGGGAAAGTTTTTCCCGGGGGGATCACGCGCGAACCATCAGGGCAATCAATCCAAAACCGTTGTTCCGGATTCCGGTTTTGAATGGTTGACATGTACAAGCGAACTAGCTGATACTTTTCGCCTTTTCGCGGACCATCTTCTTCAATGAGGTTGTATGCCTCTACGTTCGCACCACCAAAGAAAGACTCTGCGCAATAGATGTTCTTTGTGTAAGTGAGTAAGTAATCAAAGTTGGGCGCCCAGTAGTCGCCCTTATTGTTGCTCTTCTTCGTTATGCGACCAGCACATCCAATGAAGTTTTCTTCCCCGAAAATCTCATTGCAAATCTTCTTTAGATTGTCAACTTCATTGTCGTCAATTGAAATAAAGATGACACCATCATCTCGAAGGAGATTCCTGGCGAGCTTTAGCCGCGAGTAGATCATGCTGAGCCAATCAGAATGAAATCGTCCGTTGGATTCTGGGTTTGACAATAGTCGGGCGCCATCCTCATCTTTCTGGCCGGTCTGCAGTAGATACGAATTCGCATCTTGTGCGAAGTTATCTTTGTAGACAAAGTCAGTCCCCGTGTTGTACGGAGGGTCGATGTAAATCATTCTGACTTTAGAGAGGTATGTTTCCTGAAGCAACTTCAATACCTCTAGGTTGTCGCCTTCAATGAAGAGATTTTTCGTCGTATCGAAGTGCAAACTCTGGTCCCGAACGGGGCGCAGTGTCTTGGCAATTGGCGCATTGGCTGCCAGCAATGCCTCTCGCTTTCCAGGCCAATTCAACTGATATCGTTCCTGAGGTCCTTCCACTATCGAATCGGCCAGTTCTTGCTTCAGTTGGTCGAAATCCACAGCCAGCTTGATGTCTCCGTCCTCGCCCTTGACCTCCGTTACGCAGCCAGGGAACAGATCTCTAATACGCGTAATGTTTTCGTGGGTAAGATTGACTGAGTGCATCTTCATTTTTTCCATGTTTTCCTCTTGCAGCTATGTGCCCCATATAGGGCTCAGCGATTCAGTTGTTCAAGTTCAGCTCTAAGTTTGCGTAGGGTGGCATTGATCTCCACCTTGCGATTGAATTGCTTCTCTTTGGCAAGACGTGCCTCGGCCTTTGAAACCTCATTGGCCTTTGTCATCACTGCCTCTGTCCGCGCAACCAAGTCCCGCAAAGGCTCTTGAGTTCTCGGGGCTATTGGCACCAGTCGGTGCAGCAGTTGCTCATAGAGTCCCGCAAGGTCGAGGGCGAGAGGCAGCGGCACACGCTCGGCGGTGGCTGGCATCCAGCCTGACTCGAAGTACTCGGAGCAAACCCAGTTGGTCGCATCGACTTCGCTGGGCCGCTTGTACGCGGCGACTACTTGTGTCTTTGCTTCCGTCCCTTGACCTTGAGTCAGTTCAAAGACGATGGGGAACTGCACTGCACCGTCGATGCACCGGAGCACGTCGCGGTGCAGCTCTGACGTTTTCAGTTGGATTGCGAAGACTTGAATCTCTGGCACGCCTGGCTTTGCGGCCAGGTTGATCGTCTCTGGTGCCAGCTTGTAGCGCCAGACGATCTGGTCCACCTGCTCCACGAACAAGTCTTTCAAACGGGTGTTAGCGCCGCTGTGCTCGTAGATCTTGTTCTTGGGCAGTACGCGGCCAAACTCCGCTTGCTTGGGGTAGGCGAACAAGGCGCTCATCCCGCCTCCTGGATCACCAGGAAGGTGATGAGTTCGAAGTCGTCCAGGCCGGAGATGGTGTTGGTCAGCGCCGTGGTCTTGCCGCCGGTGAACAGGCTGTCCAGGTCTTTCTCTTCCTTCACCTCGATCATGGAGCGAATGGCCTTGCCCAGCAGGTCGGAGTACACCTGCATCTGTCGGCCCTCGGCCGTTTCGTCATTGAAGAGTTGTGTGGCTTGCGGGATGGGCTTGTCTTGGCCCTTGCAGCAGGTGCGAGCCAAGTCCAGCAGGCGCTTCACCTCGGTGTGGTCGTGCACCACATGGCCGGCCCGGTCGATGTAGACGAGGTAGTAAGGGTGCAGCCGGTTGTGCTGGTTGACGTTGACGCCCGTGTTGCGATTGCGCAGCGTGAAGATGACGCCGGGGTGCAAGCCCATGGCGGGTTTGGCGGGCACCACGGCGTGCATGCCGTTGGGTACTTTGCTCAGCTCGCCATGTTCCTTGACGTAGTTGAGCAAGTCCATGCGGAAGTCGTTGAGGCCGAGGTCGGTGATGGACACGCCGGTCTTCAGGTCTTCCAGCTCGATGACTTCTTCTTGCAGGCGGCGCAGCTGTTCCTTGCGGTACGACACGTCGTTGGCCTGTGCAGACAGCACGTTGTCGTCGCCCGTAGCCGTCACGTCCGCAATCATCATGCGGCTCTCCACCCGGTCCTTGAGGTTGATGTACTCGTCGAGGGTGATGTCCGGCCAGTAGTTGACCAGCTGGATGCTGGTGTTGGGCGAGCCGATGCGATCCACGCGGCCAAACCGCTGGATGATGCGGACGGGGTTCCAGTGGATGTCGTAGTTGATGAGGTAGTCGCAGTCCTGAAGGTTCTGGCCTTCAGAGATGCAGTCAGTGCCGATCAGCAGGTCCACCTCGGCGGGCTCGCCCGGCAGCACCACGGCCTTCTCCTTGGAGCGCGGGGAGAACAGCGTCAGCAGCTCCTGGAAGTCGTAGCCCTTCTTCAGCGTGGACTTCGGCGCGCCCTTGCCAGTCACCTTGGCGGTGTACAAGCCATGGGCGTCTTGCAGCACGGGGGCGAGGTTGGCGTAGAGGTAGTCGGCCGTGTCCGCAAAGGCGGTGAAGATCAGCACCTTCTTGTTGCCGGGGTTGATCGGGTTGGCGATCTTCTCCAGCAGGTGCGCTTTGAGGTGTTGGAGCTTGGCGTCGTCCTCGGGCGTGATCTTGTTCATCGAGGCCAGCAGGGTGTCGATGAGTTCGAGGTCGCCCTTCAGGTCGCGTTCCCACGAGGGCAGGTCCATGTCCCCGAGGCTGATCTTGACCTTGCCACCGATCTCTCCGGTTTCGTCGTCGAGGATGGGCAGTTCGTCGTCTTCGCCTTCGAGGTTCGCCAGAACCTCGGTCAGGTCACCCACGCTGGCTGAGGTGCCTGACTGGTTGAAGGCTACGATCTTCGCCAAGGTGCCTTGGTGATTGCGGCGCAAGGCGTTCAAAGTCAGCCGGAATGATTCGACAGAGCTCTCTAGCCGCTTGAGCAGGTTCACCGTCATCAGGGCCTGCAAGCCTGTCTCACGGTCAGCCTGCTTGAAGGTTTGCTTGTTGGCGACCTTGGTGTCGTAGGCCTCTTCGTACTTCTTGAGTCGGCTGGGCAAGATGTAGCTGATCGGCGCGTACACCGCCAGCTTCAGCAAGGACAGCTGGGCAAAGATGTCGTTGAAGCCCATCACGTCCGTCCGCGTTGTCAGCGGAGAGTGATAGGTCAAAGGCTTGCGGCGCTCAGGAAACTGACCGATGTCCTTGGTGTCGTAGAAGGTCTGGATGTGCTTGCGCGAGCGTGCGATGGTCACACTGTCCAGCAGCTCGAAGAAGTCGAAGTCCAGCGAGTCGAGGATGGCGCGTGCGGTGCGTTCTTCTGGGGGCAGCTTGGCCCAGTTGTTGAACGCAGTCTGCGCGCCACGGAAAATTTCCTCGACGCTCTTGCCCGTCTTGAGCTTCTTGCTGAGGATTTCAGAGTCACCCTCATAGGCCAGTGCCAGCTGGTTACGCAGGTCTGCGAAGCGGTTGTTGACCGGGGTAGCTGACAGCATCAGCACCTTGGTTTTCACGCCTTCCTTGATGACCTTGTTCATCAGCTTCTGGTAGCGGGTCTCCTTGTCCTTGTAGGCGTCGTTGTTGCGGAAGTTGTGGGATTCGTCGATGACCACGAGGTCATAGTTGCCCCAGTTGATCCGGTTCAGCGGTGTGCCGAAGGATTCGCCGCTGGTGCGGCTGAGGTCGGTGTGGCAAAGGACGTCGTAGTTGAAACGGTCCTTGGCGAAGATGTTGGTCTTCAGGTTGCGGTTGTAGTTGAGCCAGTTGTCGGCCAGCTTCTTGGGGCACAACACCAGGACGGACTTGTTCCGCAGCTCGTAGTACTTGACCACGGCCAGCGCGGTGAAGGTCTTACCCAAGCCCACGCTGTCGGCCAGGATGCAACCGCTGTAGGTTTCCAGCTTATTGATGATGCCGGTGGCTGCGTCCCGCTGGTAGTTGAAGAGCTTCTTCCAGATCAGCGTGTCCTGGTAGCCGGTGCGGTCGTTGGGGAGTACGTCCTCGTCGATCTCGTCCAGGAACTCGTTGAAGATGTTGTAGAGCATCAAAAAGTAGATGCTCTCGGGCGAGTTCTCCTGGTACACGGAGGCGATGTGCTCGCAAATCTGCGCAGTCACGTCCTCCAGCTTGTCGGGGTCGTTCCAAATCTGGTCGAACAAGCTGAGGTAGGTTGCGGCGAAGGCAGGCTCGTCCATCTTGTTGACGAGGTTGGACACCGCGTTGCCTTGCTGGTAGCCCAAGTCCACTGCTGTGAAGCCGTGGAGCGGCATGTAGGCCGTGTCCGCACCGTTGGTCTGAACAACAGCGAAAGGCTGCATGGGGGCCTTAGTGCGGTTGCTTTTGAACCGGGCCTTGCGGCGCATCCAGTCGGCGCACTCTTTGGCGATGGCGCGCTGGGTCAGCTTGTTGCGTAGCTGAATCTCAAACTCGCTGCCGTAGAGGCTGCGCTCGCGGTCGAGCTTTGGGATGTGGAATTCCTTGCGCTCTTTGCGAATCTTGTCGGTCACCTCGCTGGCCGTGAAGGTGGGGGAGGTGAAGATGAAGCTGAGTTCGTCGATCTTTTCCAGTTCGGCCTTCAGGGCTTCGAAGGCGTACATCGAAAAGCACGAAGCGGCGATCTTGAGCCGTGACTTGGGCTTCAGCGTCGCTTTGAGGTCGTCACCCAGTAGGCGGGTGATGTTGTCAATCAGTTCCATGTTTCTTCTTCCGCTCCCCAGCGTTGACCGGCGCATCTGGCGCGGCTTCCAAGCCGTGCTCTTGGGCGTAGGCCAGAACCAGCACCTCGACCATGGAGGCGACGGATCGGTGCTCCCGTGCCGCCGCGAGCTTCAGCAACTGTTTGATGTCTGCTGAAGTGCGGATAGACAAGGTCTCATCCTTCAGTCGTTTCATGGTCGTGCACCCAAATGGTCTTGTCCTGCAAATGTACTGCGTTTTGCGGGCATTGGGTGCCGTGGCGGCCGGTGGACCGCCACGGTGACTCTTCAGTGGCGCCGTTACTTGACGCGGGAGAACTGCCAGGCAGTGTCGAAAGGCAGGATCTTGCGGATCGGAGGCAAGGGGTCGTAGTAGTCGAAAGCGCGGATGCGGCCTTGGACCACGACGCGGCCGGTGTCATAGACGTTCACGATGAGGCCGCACCAGAGGTCAAAGCGGGTGTAGTTGCCCATCCGCTGCTTATTGGTGATGTAGACCTTGTTGGCCCGGAAACGGCGTTCGATGTACTGAGCGGTGCTCATGGGTAGCTCCTGGTTGATGCGGGAAATTCCGCCCGGAGCCTTTACAGCGCAGCACTACAGAGCCAGAGGCTTGATTGGCAAGGGCACCTGCTGCCAATTTGCGATAGCCAATGTGTATCAATGAAGTGAGTGCAACACCATGCCAAGCAAGCTGTCGAAATGGGGTAACTCGCTCGGTGTTCGAGTACCGAGCCATATTGCCGAGCGTGCCGGTCTGCAATGCGGCGACGAGCTCTACATCCGTTTGCTCGATTCGGGCGACATTCTGGTGAGGGCGGCTCGTCCGGGCGCGATTCCACCGGGCTACGTCGTTCCGAATGGGGGAGCGCCTACCGCCGTTGCCGAATCGTCCGATAGCGGAAGCTGGGATACGTGGTGATTTCCGGCTGGTCTGAAGCGAAGTCACACCGAGATTGCGGCCGGTTTTGCCCCGCGTTACTGTGATGGTGCGGTGGCGGCTGGCATTAACTGGCTGACCGCACCGCACAAGCAAATCTGCCGACCGCTGCCGGTCAACACCAAGGGCTGAGACAAAACGTCTCAGCCCTTTGTTGTTTCTGGCGGGCAAGTTGGCGCGACCTCTTACGAAGGAAGCCCCCATGTCTCAAGAACCCACTATGCTGCCCAAGGCAGGACCAGCATCTCCGAACGATCCGTTGCCCATCGCCATCCACCCGCCTGTGCTCTTCGAGTTGGGCGATGTCGTCGCCACACCGCCCGCGCTGCGGTTGATCGAAAAGCGCGGCGCAAACGTCCTTGACCTGCTGCGTCGTCACCAACGGTGCGAGTGGGATGCCATGTGCGCTGAGGACCGCAATGCCAATTGGCAGGCCGTTTTGTCCGGCGAGTCACGCATCTTCTCGTCGTTCGACATCGGCAAGGAGGGCTCACCGGCGGTCGTCTGGGTCATCACGGAGTGGGACCGGTCGGTCACCACGGTGCTGCTGCCCAGCTGCTACTAGCCCCAAAACGGCCTCCCCAGGCCGCAACGCAAAGTTGCAGCCGCTTCATTCCGCCGTGCCGCGTTCGCGCCGCACGGCTTTTTTGTCGCTGCGTTCGTAGCGATAGCACGCACTTATGACTACCAAAATGACCACTAAAAAGCCGCACACATCGGCTGGCACTAAATCGCCAGCATCGAGCGAAGAATCTACCGCCAGCACCGCAGCCAAAACGGCAGAGAAGCCGCCGACCGGCTCCGTGGCTGCCTATGTCGCCTCTGCCAGCTCGAAAGCCACCAAGCGGGCCTATGCCAGCGACGTGCGCCATTTCATCCAGCACGGCGGGGCCATACCGGCAACACCGGCCATGGTGGCGGAGTACTTGGCGAAGTTGGCCCCGATCATGAAAGTGGCGACGCTGGAGCGGCGCTGCGTGTCCATCGCGCAGGCCCACCGCGACCAAGGACTGAAGTCGCCGACGCGGGCCGATGTGGTCGTGGCGACCATGAAAGGCATCCGCCGCCAGCATGGCACCCGCCAGCGAGCGGTGAAGCCGATCACCCGCGATGTGCTGCTGGAGATGCTGGCCGTGCTCGACCAGCAGAAGTCACACCCCACCAAGGCGGCGCGAGACAGGGCCTTGCTGCTGGTCGGTTTCGCCGGTGCGTTCCGCCGCGCTGAGCTGGTGGCCTTGCGCGTGGAGGACGTGACCTTCCATGAGACCCATGCCGAGGTGCTGCTTCGGTTTTCCAAGACCGACCAGTTCGGAAAGGGGCGGTCGGTGTTTCTGCCGCAGGCCAGCGGCGAGCGGTGCCCGATACAGAGCCTCAAGGCGTGGCTGGCAGTGGCGGGCATCGAAACAGGCTGGCTGTTCCGGTCGGTCACGAAAGGGGGCGCGGTGTCGGATGACCCGCTGACGGCGCAGTCGGTAGCCTTGATCGTGAAGCGTGCAGCCAAGGCTATGGGGCGTGAGCCGGAAGAGTTCTCAGGCCACAGCCTTCGCGCAGGCTACGTGACCACGGCGGCGATGGCATCGCTGCCCACATGGCTCATCCGCGAGCAGACCGGGCACCGCAGCGATGCCGTGCTGGCCCGCTACATCCGGCCGGTCGAGAAGCGGAAGATTCCGTCGCTGCTTTGAAGCAGCCTGAAGCCGCTGCGTGCGGGGTCAGACCCAGCGCAGTGCGTCAGGGTGCCAAGTGGCCGTTGCCTGACTGCCTGCGGTGGCGACCTCCGTTGGCGGCCACAGCAGGTCGTCCAGCAGCGCCACGGTGTCACCCAGGCTCGCGGCTTCGATGCGGTTCTTGTTCAGGAAGGCCTGCCACTGGCGCAGCTTGGCAGTGTCTTCGCTGAACTGCTTGGTCAGTGCCAAGGGCCGCTCGGTGGGCAGGGCGGTCTGGCGTCGGGCAAAGGTGGCGGCGATGGCTGCGGCCAGCGTGGCGCCATCCAGTTCCGTGCGCCGTGCAATCACCGCAAGGTCGAAGAAGTCCTTCATGCGGCTGTTCGCTTGCCCCAGCATCACCATGGCCTGGTACTTCTCGGCGATCACGGTGTAGACCGGATAGACCCGCAGCGTGGGGGCTGGGAAGTCGCCCAGCAAGGTGGGGTACGCCACCGTCTGCGGCCCCGGCGTCACGGCGTCCCCGAAGCCCACGTCGATCTGCAGGGCGCAGCGTGCGGAACCGATGCGTGCCACCAGCGTGATGCGGGTGCCGCCGTAGGTGTTGTCCTCGCGAATGGCATCGGCCTTCACGGAGTCGGGGGCGAACACGATGCCGTCGCCCAGGTCCATGGCGGCGATTTCGCGGAAGGTTGCGATCAGATTCGCCTCATCGTCGGGGCCGAAGCCTAGCAAGTCGGCGTCCTTGGTTGGTCGGTGTGGCGTGTCGTACCAGAGTGCAAAGAGCAGGGCGCCCTTCAGCAAAAACCGGTCGGAGTGCGGTGAGGCGCTGACGCGGGCCAGCAGGCGCTCCATGCCGAAGCGGTTCAGCAGCAGGTTGTAGTCGTCGCCGCGTTGCTTGGCGAGGGTCAGCAGTCGGGCCAGGATCGACGCGGAGAGGTTGCCGGTCATTGCGTCACCGCCTCCAGGTAGGGCTGAATGACACGTTCGACCCGGTTGATCTTGGCGAAGTGGCTCAGCTCGGCCATGGTGACCTTGCGGCTGCGCCAGGCATCTTTCAGCGCCTCCAGTGCCACGTCCAGGCCGATCTTGTTGCGGAACTTGAAGCAGTCGGTCACCGTCTTGGCGGCGCTGTACACGCGGATGGGGGCGCCGTGGTCGGTCACGGTCTGGATACCGTCGCTGTACGCGGTGCCGCGCAGGCGCGTGATGCGCAGCGTGGGGTAGCTCAGCGCCGGGGTTTGGGTGCCTTCAGGCAGCGCGATCCACACTTCGTGCGGCAGCTGCGTGCCGATCGCATGGAATTGCAGCGCGCTCAGCAGGCACAGCACGCCCTTGGGCACGCGCTGGCAAACCTCGATCAGTGTCTGCTGCTCCGTGACTTCAGTGTCGGGCAGTCCGTACAGGCCACGGGTGAACCGCTGCAGCTTGCCAGCTTGGTGCAGCCGGATCAGAAGCTGCGGCGACCAGCCGCGCTCGCGCACATCCGCCGCCCGCAGCACGCGCCGGTGCCGGGCCAGTTCGAGGATGCGGTCAGATTGGTTCATGAGGGGTGAGTTTAATATCCGCATTACTTTTGTTCAAGTGATGCGAAATTCAATCGGTCCCGCGCCGTGGTTTCACACCTCGCCGGTTCTGCGCATGGCCGCCGTGGCGACTTCCATGGCATTGCGAACCGGGGCGACGATCAAACGGGCGTAGACCTTGGTGGCCTCCGGGGTCTTGTGGTTCAGAACCTTGCCGATGATTGGCAGGCTGGTGCCGCTGCTGGCCAACCATGACCCGAGCGTGCGGCGCAGATCATGGATTTTCAGGTCACGCATCTCGTAGTGCTGCAGGTGCAGTCCGAGCTTCTCTGCCAACGGGGTGTAGCGTTCGATGGTCTGCACCGGGAAGTCGACGGCCTCTTCAAGGGCCAGTTGGTAGTCGAAGGTCTTGGCCGTTGCCTTTTCCGCCAATGCCTCCACCAAACCCAACGCTGTGCCGCGGGCCAGCATGCGCTCCCAAGCCCCTCGTGGCTCCACCAAATGGCCGCTCTCGCCGGAACCAGGGAATACGAAAAGTGACTTGCTGCCTTCGGCGGCCTTCTTTCTTCGCTCCAGAACCTCGATGGCCTCGGGGGTCAGCAGCACGGTCTGTGGCTCGCCATTCTTGGTTCTCTCGATGCTCCATTCCTTTCGTTCAAGGTGCACGTCTGGCCATTGCATCGCCAGGACATTGCTGCGGCGTGCCCCCGTGTACAGGGCGAGTTTCACGAAGTCACGCACCAGCTCGTTCGTTTCATGCTCCATGGCCAGCATGAGGCGGGGCATCTCATCGGGGAGTACGAATCTTGAGCGGGAC
>JAYRJQ010000021.1:0-99857 GCA_041906185.1 Burkholderiaceae bacterium | reverse complement strand
GCCGTGGCTGCGACGGTGCGGGAGGCGCGGTGACGACCGCCCAAGCAGTCCCACACCAGTGATTGAATGTCCGCTGATCGGCGAATTTCTCGAAGACTGCTCCTGGCCGAAACCAGCCGCAGAGAGCGTTGCCGCGGCTTGCAGCAGCACTGCTATGAAGCCTGCGTCCTCTTGCTGGGTTTACTTTGATGCGGCCGGCATCAGTCTGGTATCTCATGAGAACTCAGAACAGAGCGAGCTGCGCACTTTTCTTAGAACGGATCTGGGCCAGTGCATCGTGCAGTGCTTGCGGATCGTGCGTGCGCAGCCAGGAGACTTCGGCTTTGCAATGTCGATGTACATCGCTGCGGGACATTGCTCCGTTCAGGGCGATCAATTGATGGACGGCTTCGATGGCTGCAAGGCGTCGCTCAGCGACCTTTTTCGTCTGCAAATGCTGCTGCGCGGAATAGCCTGCTCTTGCAAGACTGCGCCTCAACGTCAAAACGCTGATTCCAAGTGTGCGCGCAGCTGCTTCAAAGCTGCTCGTCGACTGCACCACCTGCATGACGTGCGAGCCAGCACGGCGATCATCAATTGCCCAAAGCAGGTATTGCCCTTTCTGGTCGCAGCCAACTGGAAGGTCATGTGTGCGGAAGAAGTCCATAGGCAATCCGCCTGCAACCTCCTCGTCGATGCCTGCCACCAGCAGCAACCACTTCAACGGATGCGCAGCGCTCCGCGAAGCAAGCAATTCATGGATCCATTCGCCGCCAAGGAGTGGCGCAGCATGGCCTGAGGCGCGTAGCGCAGCATTCAGCGCAAGCTTCCCGAACCACCTTGCCAACCGTTCCGGGCATATCGGCTTGGTTGGGGTAAGCACTCCTGTGTCCGTGAACCAAGACCGGACTAGCTTGCGAAGATCTGGCAGATCAATGGCGTCAAGGCCAATGAGGCTCGCGCTGAATGACGCCAGGCGCTGCAGCCGTATGGCTTCTGCTTCCCTTGCCTCCAGCTCACGCTGCAGGTTTGTTGCCGTCGCAGGCGGCAAATGCCAAGCAGACCTGGCGGCCCTTGGTCCGAGACTTCTCAGCACCCGCCCATGATCTACGCAGACCCATGCGCCTGGCAGCTGATGGAAGAGCCGCCAGGTCGTCATGCCTAGCGATACTAAGTCTGACGCTGCGCATTCTGGGCACCATCGCAGCGCAGCGTCATCAAGAGCGGAGGCGCGCATTCCGAAGCGCGTCATCCAGGCGACGGGCGCCCCCGCACCTGCAAGCGCGTCGAACTTCTGACGCTGACTGCTTGTGAGGAATGGGTAGTAGGCGGCCAGCTTCGTTCGCCCGAGCAGCACTGAGCGGACGGAGCCAAGCCGGCCATCCGTCTGTGCTACGAATTGATGGAGGCTTGCCGGAGCGGCGCGTTCTCTGCATGCATGCTGAACAGCGAACAGCACTTCTGCGGTCCACCTCGCGGAACCGCCGCCGGCAAGCCGGTGCCATCGGGCGGCCCAAGAGTAGAGCGTCTCATCGCGATGCCAGTCGGGCAACGTGTCCGTGCGCATGGCCACTGAACTCAGGCGCCAGATGCCGGTTTTGAGCTGCCGGCCTTCCTGGCCCGCCCTTGACGCGTAGCTTCGCCGAGACCTTCGCATAGCCGCTGCGCTTGATCAGACACTGCTTTGCGCCGCTTGTCAGTGGGTGGCGCCGTTGTCTCTTGTGCCGAGTTCTGGACCGAACGCTCCGCGGGACCTCTTGCTCCTACTTGCTCTGACACACGCCAGTAGACGCGCAGCATGTCAACCGGCAAGTCCGGGTACTTTCTGAGCTTCGCTATGTCATGGGTGGCCAGCGCGGACAACCGTTCCCGCACGTTGTTGAAGGAGGGCGACTCGTCGTATATCCGCCATACGAACTCGCTTGTGATTCGGCTTACCCCTTCACGTACGGCGGCGTCCAATACCTCGACCCGAAGCCGGCAGACTTGGCGAGGAATGCCCCCGGTTAAACGCCAGACAAGCTGATTCCATCCACCGATGTCTGGCAGCGCGGCGACAGGCTCGAAGGTGGCATCGGCAACGCCCGGAACGGGCGTGGACCACAGCAACGCCATCCAGATGTCCGTCCAGATTGCTGAGTCTGGCCCTTGTTCGGGGAACAGGCTAAACCAGCCGCCCTCCGTGAAACGATCCGCGACTTGGGCGCCGTGCCGCAGTACGTCGAAGGCCAATGGGTTGCCTACGATGACCACAGGGATGCCCCAGTTCAGGATGCGCAGAAAGAAGTTCAGAAACTCCTTGCCGAACGCAGCAGAAGCCAGGTTCTCCTCTTGAGACTCCTCGATCACCAACATCCCGCATCGATGCTGGGCCAGTAGGAACGCAACCGTGACCATCAGTGACTCAATGCGGGTGTTGGACTTGGAGTGCTGCGACCTATAGCTGGTCCCGAGCACGAGGTCCATCATGGTCAGGATGTTCTCCAACAGCCCTTTTCGCGAGTGATCGGCGGGCATTGGTACCTTGAGCCAGACCAACTGCCTGAGCCGCAGCATTCCCCATGAGCCGTCGGCCTCGTGATCGACGACCTGGGGAAGAAGGCCCAGCACTCGATCCACCACGTGAGACTTTCCGAGACCGGTTAGGCCCTCGATCACGATGCCGATGGCGTATTCCGGAAACCACGGGAGCTCCCCAAGCTTTTGACCGAGCAGTTGCGTCGAGGAATTCAGCGCCCTGCGCACGGCTTGGTCCCTGGGGTTGCGACTGCAGAGACCTTGGTAGAGCGCCTTGAGCATTCGTCTGGCGATCTTGATCGCGATGGGCGTTGGAATGAACAAGCGCTTCAAGTCGTGAATTGCCAGCTGAGCGTCGGTCCTGTCCTGTGCGCCCCGCCTCATTTGGCCCAGCGGACTAGTGAAGAGCGCAGACATCAGCAGTTCGTCATTCGTGATCCAGCTTTGTAGGTTTGAAAGGCCTTCAGCTTTAAGCAGTGGGTTGTCAGGAATCAGAGGATCAGCCACGCGCCCTCCGTTCGAAGAGTTCACGTGCACGCTGGATCAGTGCATCGTCGAGGTTTGCGTTGGAGGAGGGGTGATTGCTATTGGGAGCATTGAACTCGCCAACTGCATGAGTGGTGTCGATGGAGCGCGATTCCTGCCCTGGCAACGGGCGTGGAATTCCGGTGTGTGCCGCGGCCTCGATGGCTGTATTCACCCGGCGATCACGTTTGAGTTCGGTCTTCGTCGGTTTGCGATTCAAAGCCTTGATTTCCTCGGTGCGCTCGGCGTTCCTATGCTTGGTCACTTTCTCGATCGTCGCGACCTGGTTGATCTGCTCACTCACCTCCAGGGCCTTCGAGAGATACCCTTTGAGCTTGTTATCGGCGCAGATCGAGAGCCAGTCCAGCAGGCAGAGGCGCTCGAGGTCGGGATCATTTGTGATGAGTTCAAGGCGCCTCAGTCCATCGATGTTCACCCAGACATGGCCCAGGTCCGAAGGATTCATGTGGACCTCAATACGACGGACTCGTCGATGGGCGCTGGCCAGCATGCCTGACCGTTCGAGCCAATCACTCCGGTACAGCAGGCCCGGCACAAGATGTGCGTCTCGTATGGCCGGATTGAAGATGCGAACACCGTTGCCGTGCATGGCGCCTTTCAGGCGAGGCAAGCAGCGGGCCCTGAGCACGCTCAGGTCCACAGGGGCCGACGACACGTAGTGGTGCTTGATCATCCATTCAGCCACGCCGCGGCGCGTTCGTTCCTGAAGTCCTTCGTACATTTCGAGGCGTGGGGGATCGATGTACTCCTCGTTGTTGCGCCTCAGGATCTCCTTGATCAGAAGATGCATGTAGTCGTCGAAGGTCAACCGGGCCATTTGGCTGCGATCAGGCTCACCCCGGCGCTTGCGTCGGCCGAGCGTTGAGCCGGGCAATAAGTGGTCAAGCTGCGCTTGTCGGCTGTGGTGACCGCTTTCACCAATGGACTTATTGATGGCGTCGTACGCTGCACCGAAGTGCATCGACGACTCCATGTCCTCTAGCGTCTGAAGTGCTGTCCGGCCTTTCCCTTCGCCGTTGTCCATCTCGAAGGAATTGAACGTCGTTGAAAGCCAATCTCGTGGCTCGATGGAGTGCCCGAATCGCTCGCAGAACGCGACCTTGTCACTCGCTGCATGAAGAATCGCGAGCAGTGCAGTTGTAGCGCTTGGCGACTCGAATCCAACATGGATGCCAAAGATGTAGTCGATCCCGCCGCCGAGGACCTCTGTCCTCCAAGGCGACGAGAGCACCTTAAGCGCAGTAGAGGCTGAGCGAAGTGTTTGGTCGGCAGAGGTGCTGTCGATGAAGGCTTTGCCATTGAGCGTATCGAGCCGCCCCTTCTGGGCATTCAGTCGACGCACGTACTCGCGCCTGCTTGGTGTCTGACCGGCTAGCAGCTCCTTGCCCGTGAGATCCCCATCCTCCTTGGTTCCCCAGTACCTGAGCATCGCAGGCGTGATGTCTGCGGCTTCATCCTTCAGCTGGACGACGCAGTCCTTGCCATCCCAGCTGATGGACTTGGCAAAGGAATCTGCCTTGATGCGATTGAGTGCCACTCGGTCTGAGACGCCCGGCTTCTTGTACCTGCGCCAACCGAGTTTCAGCAGCTGACGCGTGAGCTTGGACAGGGTCGGGGCATGGCGGCGCTTGCCCAGCTGCTTGGCAGCAACGTCAGGGCGCCCAGTGTCGGATTTGCTGAACTTCTCTTTGCCCGGTCCTCCGCATCTACCAAAGGCAGGCAACAGTGAACGGCGATTGCCTAGACCAAACAAGAACATGTTCAGCGCACGCCGGATTGCGACCTCGCGCTTTCCTGAGGCCTTGCTGTACATGCGCGGCCAGCGCTGGAAATCTGGATCGAAGACAATTTCGCTGATTGATCTCCCTCGCACGAACGGGTCGATCAAGGAATAGGCCTGGTCGCCGCGATCCTTCCACTTCGGCAGGCGCGCACGGCTTCTTCTCCGTGTTGCGACTGACCCATGGCCGGATAGCTGCGCATCGCTCCAGAGCCAGTGTGCTGGTGGCTCAAACTCGGTGAGTTGATGGCCTTGCTGCTGCGCGATCAGCTGCTTGAACTGAGACCAAGCAGTGAACTTTGGCGATGCCACGTAGTTATCCACACTGCCATCTGCCTTGCACTTGGGGGCGCGCGCAATCACGACGAGGTCGGCCTCTTCATCGATGGCAATGACTCGGCCGAACAGCGTTGGCTTGCCCGAAGGGCCTGGGCAGACGTAAGCCTTGCCAATCCAGGCGTTACTCATGAGAGCCTCCCAGGAACCTGACGGCAAGTGAATGCAATACGTCGGCCAATCCGGGCTTCGCGGGCTTCAGCATTGACACCCTATGTCGGAGGTCGATGTCCACCAAGTGCGTCCATACCCCCACACGCCACAGGACCGACGCTTCAGCGTGCGTGGCAGAGACCTTCGCCCCTGCAACTTCTATAGCCGCCGCCACGGGGATGTTGAGCGCTAGCTCGTTGAAGCGGCTGCAGAAGTCGGCCAGACGAGCCGTGCCGGCATAGACGGCTATCTCAGAATGGAGGGGTCTGTAGGCATGGAGTTGGGCAACAAGTCTTGCATTGAAGCCGTCTCCGCCTTCTCGATGGTGTCGCGCACCGATTGCAGCGCAGTACATCGCGTCGAGCGCCACTCGTTCGCGAGCGCGAATGCTGCGCTCGTAGATTTCTGTGGGCTTGCAGCTGACGCCAACGTATTGATGTCGCCTCCCGACGCGAATGCATGCCAGGAGGTCCAGTGAGCCCACGTAGGGCACGGTGGTCCCGACATAGACGCCATGGTCGATACCCACTTGTTCGGCAAGCTCCAGTAAGCCGGGAACGTCTTCATTGCGATCAGGCAACGGATGGGCGTGGGGGGTGGGCCACATCGGTAGGCACTCCCTGAGCTCTGATGCGCCCAAGTAGGCCATCTGCACTGCCGTATCGTTCTCCAGCTTGCTCAAAAAGTGGTGGTGCCGCCGGTGAATGCTGACGGACGCGACGATCATCTTGCTGACCGGACTGGAAAAGCGGCGAGTGATCCGAATCCACGGCGTGTAGTGCTCCCCAAGCCCTTGGCCTGCTCCGGCACGGATGGCTCTTTGAACTTGGCTCAGTTTCCGTTTCGAGTGGACGGAGACCTGGCGCTGTTCAACGCAGGCGTCCTCCTCTAGCAAGTACAGGTACGGTGCGCAGTATCCGGATGCGGCCGGGAGGTCTTTGTGATCTCCCGTGAGCTTGTCATGCACCATGACTTCCTCCTTTGTCGCTGGCGTGCGACATCGCTCCGCGCTGATGGCCAGCGCGAAGTGCGGTTTCAGATGCAAGGATTTGGGCGAAGCACATCCCTCGCCGCTGCGAAGTGATTCGCAGCGCGATGTGAATTCAAGCGAGGGAGTGGCCTGAATGCCTTGCGCTCACATTGACGGAGGAAGGTCAGGGCTTCAGAATGAAGTCACGCTTTGGTTTTTGGTGTAAGCCAAGACCTTCCGTAGCGGGCCACTGGCCCGCTTTTTTTATGGCATTGAAACCTCCAGTCCTGCCTTGCCGCGTGAAAGCTCTTCCACCTGACGCGCTCGAACGGCGAGCTGCTGCACCGTCGAGAGCCACTGGCTGCGTTGCTGGCTCGGCATGAAGGTCCAAGCCGTCAATGTCGCCGAGAAAAGCGCTACCTCATCTGCTGTGGCTCCAAGCGAAGAGATTTGATGCAGCAACCTGTCGTGCCGCGCTGCATCACGAAGTTGGCCGTCCTCTTCAGCGGTGAGCTGCAGGGTTCTTGACAGCTCGCTGAGCCGAGCGTCTTCGAAGGGCAAGCGCATGCCGCTCTCAATGGAGGAGTAGGTCGATGCGGCCACGCCAAGCTCACAGGCCACAGCCTTCTGTTGGATGCCACGATGTATCCGCAGTGCCCTTAGCACCGAGGGAAAACGCCGCATTGCGTTTGATGCCACCGACATCGATCCGCACTCCGAAGTTAAGTTTTCTTCGTCCGAATCGTATGAAAGGACTCGCATCAAATCAAAGGCACTGACGTGCGCGGATGCTTCTTTCGCACTGCACGCATTTGATCGATGAAAAGCCTGGCATTTCCTATGTAGGAAGTGGAAAAATCATTGAACAGTTTTGATCGCCAAAGAGTTGCGCAGTGCAAATTCGTACAAAAAGTTTTTGGCTCGCGGGCCCACTGTGGATGCAAGAGTTGCGGCAGCGGACCGGATATGAAGCTCTCAAGGATCTGGCGATGTACGTCGACCCTGCATCGGTGATCGCTGATGACTCCGACGTCCTCAATCTTTCAAAGTGGTATCGGTACGACGGCGGAAAGTCTGTGCCAAGTCCAGCGCTCGTTGATCAAGTCAGCCGTCGAGTTCCGGGGCTGAAATTTCGCGTGCGTCACCCTGTCTTTGCATGCTTACGTGACGGAGAACTCAGCGAGAGCCATCGCAGGAGGCTGAGGGCCGAAATGCCTTCACATTGGCATCAGGCCTTGAAGGACTTGCGGAAGGCCGGCACGGAGCGCTTTCGCCTTGGCAGAGACCTGGTTGCGCTGGCGAACTTGGGAAAGCTGGACTTCCTTGATGCGCTCTATCTCTTCTCTGAACAGTTGACTGCTGCCAGGAAGGAGAAAGACCATGAACGTGAGGGCGCCATCATCACGGTGCTGTACGTTCTGCCGCTCCTCTATTGCGACGATGTAACCATCCAACTAGCCGATGCCGCGAAGGCGTTAGGTGCTCAGAGCTCTTTGGAGAGATTTCTGCTTGCTTTGGATGAGGGGCTGGCGCTGCGCGAGGGAGCGGGCAAGGCGATTCAGTTCCCAATCTTTGAGCGGTGTGTCGCGATCTCGCTGATGTACGAGTGGGTTCTTGAATTCAGCAGGGACTATGCGTACCGTCGGCGCGCTCATGTGCGTCGGTGCTTCTTAGCCAGCCAGCTTGAACTTCAACGCGGAAATCCAATCGCTTTTGGCTTAGTGCCCTGTCGCCCACCAGGTCGGGGAGCCGTCTTTGGTCCTACGTTCTATCGACCGCCAGTTGACGAGCGTGTCTGGGCTTGGGCATGGCATACACGCGCAAAGAATTGCAGACCGTGGGTCGCCAGCGAATTAGAAGTTCAGTCGATGTGGAAGCAACTGGGAAAACTCGGCCAGCGATTGAAATGGTGAGCTCCGCCCCTGCCCCCCAGCTGGATGAGTGCATCCGCAGCTATCTAGCCCGCGCGACTAGGATGCAGGCAGGCTGCGCACCGGACGCCAATCTCATGGGAGCCATGGATGCATTGCTTGCATCCATCGGCACCAAGAACGAGCAGGCACTCGTTGAAGGACACAGCTACATCGGGTATTTGCGGTTTGTCAGCCAAGGTCATGCAGGAATCCCAATTCATCGCCATACCGATTGGCGAACTCTCTCGGGATTGCTACGGACGCCTAGTCGGCGGCAGCGGCTTTGCCCGACGTGTATCGAGCACGACCTGTCGACAGAGGGCATTGCCTATGCTCGGCGCAAGCATCAACTGATCGGCACCGTTGTATGCGGCGTGCACGGCGATGTCCTTGTTCCGCGGAGCGTAGATGTACCTTTGACTCGCCAACCGGCCGGTGGACTTCCCGATGCCGCGGCACACAGGGCGATGCGCGCTGCAGCTTCGCCTCTGGTTCAGAGATATACGCGTCTGTCGGAATTGGCACTTGGCAGTAAGGTTCCGAGATCCCCCTCGTCTATGGTCACCGCACTTGTGCAGCGAGCTCGCACCAGAGGTGTGAGAGTCACGCCGGAAGGGCGCGGGCATCGTCTGAGCGACCTAGCGCGAGACAGTGCGCCGTCGGATTGGCTTGCCGAACATTTTCAAGCGGTGTTCACTACGGAGCCGGGGACTCATTCGCCGGCGCTCGATGGCGTTCTTAGGGCGCGCCATGTCGCACACCGGACGGCGTCCTATCTACTTGCTATGGCCCTACTTTGGGACGACCCTGCCGAAGCCATGACAGCGTGCGAAGGGGCAGCTACGCCGAATCGCGTGCAGTCACCATGCGATGGCGCACTGCGCGCGCTTCAAGGGATCCTTGACGGTCAGTCGATTCCGTCCGCGTGCAAGAGGGAGCGGACCACATTGGCAGCGCTGGCGGACGCTATTCGCAAATCTGCTGGTTCAGGTTGGAACTTGACCGTAAGCGGCCAGGGAAGTCATGTTGACTGAATCGCCCCGGCTTCCCTAGACAAAGCATCTGAGACGACAGGTCGAGTTGCTCTTTGCAGGCTTGCGCGCCAGGCGCGGGTAGACAGCCTCTCTTCCCGTCGATTCGCGCTTGAAGTTCGTGTCCGACAACGCCCTTCGAGACATTGCCAGTGGCGCCACTAGCTCGAACCCCCAAGATGTGCGGAGACTTCGAATCTTTGCTGCGACTTTGGGAGTGCTGCTCTGCCGCGTGGCCCTGGAGCAGCCACTTCGATACTTTGTTATGAGGTTCCTACAAGGTTTCGAAGTGGCGGGCGAATTATCGAAGTCTTGGGGGAGGCTGACCGTGCGACCCGGCCAGAGCTTTCGAAGCTGGGTGGCGCAGTTGGGAAAAGCCGCTGCTTGATCGAGCTGGAAGGCGCGTGTGGTGCGTGGCGGTGGCTGGCTAGGACTGACGGCTTGAGGCTGGGGGCGGTCGTTCGATGGGCCGTCAGAACACGACGGCTATCGAATCATTGCGGCCGATCGATGGCTCGGTATTCGGTGCCCATTGGCGGCCGCCCAGGTCATGTGCCCTCAAAAGTCCTGTTTCTGGCGCGGCGACCAAGCAATCTTGACTGCCCCGACATAAGGGGCGTAATCCGCGCTCCGATAGCAGGCAAGAATGCGCCTGTCGGCTCTCGGGCAGACTGCTTGGGATTGGCTGTCAATACACTCGATCCGATTTACTCCAATGAGATCGTCAATGGAACCACTGCGTCGTCGGATAGTGCAGTTTTGCAATCGAGAGCTATCTGCGCTAGGCGACTCGGCGCTTCGTGAGTTCTGTAGCTTACCGGGATCGGAAAATTGGAACCCGGAAGACTTCATGGGCGTACACCTCGATTTTGTCTTCAACCATGGTCTGCCTTTGGCGCTGATTGCCAACAACCAGTCCGCAGATCTGCATCGGCGAGAAGTAGCTGCTGCGCTTTTCAACAGCAAAGCGTTTCCCGCGAGTCGCTGGAGCGAAGTCCATGCCTGCGCATTACTCACGCATTGGGGATTTGAGCCAACCTTCGTCAAGGAAACAAACGTTCGCACGCCGGATCTGGAACTGCACCTGGATGGAGTCGCGGTTGATGTGGAGGTCGCGAAGGCGGAGTTCCGTAAGGAGCACCGTGCTGCATTTGACCGACTCGGAGAACTGTCAGGCGCCCTTGGTCCCGGAGACATAGCCTGTGATCTCCTGCTCCTCCTCCAAGATGCCTCGAATTCAAGAGACGTCAACGAGCTTTTCGAGGCCGCATACAAACTAAGTCCGGGAGAAGTCGCAGAGTGTGACGGTCGTTGGTTTGCCCGTGCACTTCCAATGGGTGCCATGGGTGTCGCTAGCGATGCGGCCGAAAGATTAGGCCCCAAGTGGTGGAGCGGAGGCCCTTGCCTACTGTCGAATTCGATCCTGCTTGGGGGAGCCACTCCCACAACTCCGACGATTCAGATGCGCTCAAAGCCGCCCGCAGCTTGCTCTGAGGGGCCAATTGCACGCAAGGCTAACAGTGGTCAGGGGCGAGCCGGGCGACCGTACCTAATTGCAGTTGACATGACGAGCGTCATTGGCTGGCGAGAGCGTGTCAGTGAGTACATCGCTACGAATTTTCCCGTCTGGCCGCACGTTTCTGGAATTGTTGCCTTCGAGGAAAGATTTTGGTCCGGATTGAGAAGCGGGAAGCTCTATGCCGCAGAGCTGTACGTCAATGACAAAGCTGAGTTTCCGCTTCCGCCAGCATTGGTCGAAGCGATCAGCGGGCAACGCGAGAACTTCTTTACGCTTGAATGTCACTAGGCACAATCTGCCAGATACGGCTTCGACCAAAGCTGCCGCCCGCGACCAGCCGCTCCTGACTGATAGCTGCCCATCGACCATTGCAGTTCGAGCAGCCGCTCCCGCCGCCTCGCAGCCTCACGCCAACAAGCAGCTGCAATAGCCCCGGCATTGCTTCAATCAGCGCCAGCCATTCCACAGGCACGGCTAGGCACAGCAGGGGAAGACGGGAGATCGACTGGGCCTCAGCAGCCCCACGAGCTCAGGTAGGCCGTGGGTGGGTTGCGCCCTGGCCGGGCCTGGGTGGACAGGATGAGCGCCTCGTGGCTGCTGTTGGCTCCGCCGACCACGAAGATGAAGTCGGGCCGGCCGTCGCCGTCAAAGTCACCGACGGCCTGAATCCGTACATCCCAACCATAGCCACCGAGGTCGTAGTCAAAGTGCTGGCCGTCGATCTCGAGGTGGAACTGCGTGCCTTCGCCATAGGGCCGGCCATCCTTCGTTCTGAAGCCGTTCTGAAACATGAAGGCGAAGCGACGACCGTTCATTTCGAGCTCGAACCGGTGATCCAGCGCCGGCGTCAGCCGCGGCGTCCCGTTCTTGAAGCGGTACAGGGGCACGATGCGCGGCTGCCAAACCAGGCCGGGCACGCGGATGTAGGCGGGAAGGCGTGCCGGTGCCAGGACTTCTGATGGGGCACTTGCTGGTTCAGGGGGCGCGGCAATCGCATCGCTTGCCACTGCCTCGAGCTGTTGAAGGATCGGCTCCAACTGGCGCCTGGCCTCAGCGCTGGAGAGCGGCTGCACCGCCAGGGTCGCCGCCGTGCTGTCGATATCGAAGGTGGCCCAAGCGTCCATCGGCCAGGACCGCACCGGCAAGTGCTCCCAAGCCTGCGGTATGCCATAGGAGCCGACGTCCTGGTTCCAGTTGCCCTTCCGAAGCAGCACGCCAGGCACAACCTGCGACGCGGCAGACAAGGCCGCTGCGGCGAATGACAAGCCAACGCCCACCATGCGCGCGAGCTTCAGGGAATTGGATTTGAACTTGAAGGTCATGCGGCGCAACCGCCTCCGATGGATGGCCCGGCAGGACTTGCCGGCGATGGGGAGCGATCATGCCGGAGCGGGTCCATTGGCGGGGCCGGACGGAAGAAACCTTCCTGGGGTGGGATCAACGTTTCCGGCATTCCGCCAAATCCCCGTTCCAGGTCAAAGCGGGATCTCGTCCTTGGGAGGACAGTGCAGCGAGGCCGGCTGTCGCTCGGGTCCGTTGTGCGTCCCCTGTGCGATCCTTGCGACGGTCTATGTCGAGGAGCCTGCCCTGTCCCTGAATCAGCATGGCGCCGCTGTCTCGTGCAGCCGGGATGTCGATGTCGACGATGAGGAGATGCGATGAAGTTCATCGAGCAATTGCCGCGCTTCGCCTTCTTCACAGGCAAGGGCGGGGTCGGCAAGACGTCGCTGGCCTGCGCCGCGGCGGTCAAGCTGGCGGACGCCGGCAAGCGGGTGCTGCTGGTCAGCACCGATCCGGCCTCCAACGTGGGACAGGTGTTCGGCATCCGCATCGGCAACCGCGTGACGGAGGTCCCCGCCGTGCGGAATCTGAGCGCCCTGGAGATCGACCCCCAGGCGGCGGCGCAGGGGTACCGAGATCGCATCGTCGGCCCGGTCCGGGGTGTCCTGCCGGCCGACGTGGTGAGGGGCATCGAGGAGCAGCTCTCCGGGGCCTGCACGACGGAAATCGCCGCCTTCGACGAGTTCACCGGGCTGCTGACGGACGAAGGGCTGGTGGGGGGCTTCGAGCATGTCCTCTTCGACACGGCACCGACGGGCCACACGATCCGCCTGCTGCAACTGCCCGGTGCATGGAATGGCTTCCTCGAGTCTGGCAAGGGCGACGCGTCCTGCCTCGGACCGCTGGCCGGGCTGGACAAGCAGCGCGCCCAGTACAAGGCAGCGGTTGATGCCCTGTCCGACCCCCATCGCACGCGTCTCGTGCTGGTGGCGCGGGCGCAGGCGTCGACCCTGCGCGAGGTGGCGCGCACCCATGAGGAGCTGGCCCGCATCGGCCTGACGCAGCAGCATCTGGTCATCAACGGGGTGATGCCCTTGGCCGAAGGTGAGCAGGACGCGCTGGCCGCGGCGGTGGTCCGGCGAGAGCAGGCCGCCCTTGCCACGATGCCGGACGTCCTGAGGGCACTGCCCGTCGACCAGGTGCCCCTGAAGGCGTTCGACCTCGTGGGCGTGGAGGCCCTGCGCCAGTTTTTCGACGAAGCGCCGCCCACCCTGACGCCGGCGCCCGCCAGCGATGGGGTCGATGCGCCGAGCCTCGCTCGGCTGGTGGACGACATGGCCGCACCCGGGCACGGTCTCATCATGGTGATGGGCAAGGGCGGCGTGGGCAAGACGACCCTGGCCGCTGCCATTGCCGTGGAGCTGGCGCAGCGCGGGCTGGCCGTTCATCTCACCACCTCGGACCCGGCGGCACACCTGACCGAGACGCTGGCCGGACAGCTGGAGCACCTGAGCGTCAGCCGCATTGACCCGCAGGTGGAAACCGAGCGCTACCGAAAGGAAGTCTTGGCCAGCAAGGGCAAGCGGCTGGATGCGCAGGGGCGAGCGCTGCTCGAGGAGGACTTGCGCTCACCGTGCACGGAAGAGATTGCCGTGTTCCAGGCCTTCTCCAGGATCATCCGCGAGGCGGGGCGCCAGTTCGTCGTGATGGACACCGCGCCGACGGGACACACGCTCCTGCTGCTGGACGCGACCGGTGCCTACCACCGCGAGATCGCAAGGCAGATGTCGGGGTCCGGGGTCCATTTCACGACGCCGATGATGCAGTTGCAGGATGAGCGCCGCACCAAGGTGCTGATCGTCACGCTGGCCGAGAACACCCCGGTGCAGGAAGCGGCGGGTCTTCAGGACGATCTGCGCCGTGCCGGCATCGAACCCTGGGCTTGGGTGGTCAACAACAGCGTGGCGGCGACTCGCGCGCGGTCTCCGCTGCTGCGCGCTCGAGCGGCCAAGGAGCGGCCCTTCATCGACGCGGTGGCGCGCGACCACGCCCAGCGCTTGGCGCTGGTGCCGTTGCTGGCGGAGGAGCCCGTCGGGGTGGAGAAGCTGCTGGCGCTGGCGCACCGGCGCTAGCGGCCCGCGCTCGATCTCGATGGCGCGGCTGGCGAGGCAGCGCGGACATCCCGCCGGGCTGCTACCCCTGCCTGGCCTGCTCGCCGTTGTGGCCCTGCCCGGGCCGGTCGTCGTCGCAGATGCGACGAGCCGCGCGCGTCGGGCTGTGCGAGGCGGCGGCATCCTCGGCCTTGAGGACGCTGCTGTGGATGTAGTCCGTGGCGTAGTGGTGGGACCCGGGCGTCGTCTGCGTCTTGCTGAGGATCTGCGCGAAATTGCACGCCAGGATCTTCATGGAATGACCCCGGGCGAACTGGCGCCGGTCGAACTGCACGCCGACATCATGGCGGCTGAAGCGGGCATTCGTCGCTGAGGTGGCAATGAACCGCGGCGTCTCCAGGCCCTCGCCGCCGTGATACACGCGATGGATGATGGGGTAGCCCTGCTCGATCACGCCCGCGCGCCGCAGGTTCGTCCAGTTGGTCACCGGCGTGGTGTTGAAGGTGAAGACTTCCCGCACGCGCGCCGAGAGGTAGCCCGCCTGCTGCGCCAGGCCACCACCCAACGAATGCCCGACGGCGTAGATCTTCACGTGGGGATGGCCTTCCTCCGGACTCACGAGCCGGGCGATCAGGCGAGGCAGATGCTCGCGTGCCGTCCGGTACTGAGCAGGCTCGATCCCGAAGGCCGCCGAGAGGTTGGTCGACCAGTCCGCCCACGCCTGGCCCTCGCGGTTCTCCGTGCCGCGAAAGGCGATGACCGCCTCCTGCATGACGCCCTGGTCGTCGCGATAGACATAGGTCTCATAGAAGAGACCGTTCTGGTCGTTCAGGCAGGGCGGCTCGCCCGGGCGCTTGGGGATCCAGCGCTCCCAGCCCGCGACCGCACCGGCAGACCGCGGCATGCCGTACTGGGCATCGCCCTTCCAGCGGGCGTCGAGGTACTGGCAGCCTTGCTCGTCGCGCACGCTCGCGTGAAGCTCCCCCCGGTAGACGGTCTCCGCAAAGAGGGCCATGAGCCCGTAGCGCCTGGACGTTTCCACGAGGAACTCGTCGTCTTCCGACTTCTTTTCCGTCACGTCGTTGGGGCCGAGCGGCTTGCTGTAGGCGTCACGGCTGGCTTCAAAGGTCATCAGCGCCCCGCAGCCGGGGATGGCGCCGAGCAGCAGGAGGCCGGCAGCGAAGGCTGCAGCCCGGGAACGCAGCCCTCTGGCAACTTTCATGGGATCTCCTTTTTGACGGCCCGCTCAGGCCTGGCTGATGCGCCTCGCACGGACGCCTTGAGAGGGTGCACCCTGGCGGACCGGGCGAGTATGCGAGCCGTTGTTCGAAGGTCGAATCCATAACTTTGATGATGTGGAGGGCGAGACCCGCCTTCACAGTCCGGTCGAGCCGAAACCAAGGAGATCGCCATGCGGATGAATACCTTGTCCAGAAAGCCGGGCCGCCTGCTCGCCATCAGCTGCAGCCTGCTGCTGCTGTTCCCTGCCCCAGGTTGGGCCGAGGACGTGCCCGCCGAGAAGTTGACGGAGGCCGAGAAGCAGCGGGCGCTGGAGCTGGAGAAAGCCAAGATGTTCGCGGACAAGGAGAAGGACCTCATCACGTCCCAGACCGAGCTCGCGAAGGCCAAGGTCGCTGCCGCGACGCCGGCGGCTGCATCCGGCGTCACGCCGCTGACGGGGGCGGTGACGGGCGCGAACGAGATGAGCTTCGCCATGTACATGGTGTCGCTCGAAGGGCTGGAGCGCGTGGCCCAGGCGCTTTGCAACGACCTGAAGCGGCAGGGCGTGACCCAGGTCTTCATGACGAGCAAGGACGCTGTCGAGGCGTCGGCAAAGGATGAGGCGGCCCAGCGTGCGCGTGGGCAGCTCACAAAAAAGCTGGAGACCGCGACGTCAGAGGTCAAGAATTTGACGATGCATCTGGGCGGCAAGGGGACGGCGCCGAAGATCAGCGCCGCGTCCGTGTCGGCCCTGGCCAGCGGCATCGACATGGCATCCGGCCTCATCAAGGGGGCGGCGGGCCTGGCCGCGTTGTTCAAGTCGGAGCGCACGGTCCAGGGCGTCGACAACGTGCTGACGGCATCCGAGATGGCGGCCGCCCTGTCCATGTGCAAGGCCGAGGGCGCCAACGCGGCCGCCCCGACCGTGCGCTACCTCGACTTCGACGCCAAGGTGCTGGTGGCGAGGGTGGCGGTCATGGGCAACGAGGTCAATGAAGTGAGCAAGGGCGTGAGCACGCTGGAGGAGGCCGTCACGGAGATGCTGGACGCGGCCATGGCGCTGGATGCGGAGGTGGCCACCGCGACGGCCGCGAAGAACAAGGCCCAGCTGGAGAAGCTCAAGGCCCGCAAGGCCCCCGCCAACTTCGACGCCTTCAAGGCGAAGGTGTCCACCCTGATCACCCAGGCTCAGGCCTACGTGGATGCCATGTACCAAGTGGACGCGACGTCCGGCCTGTCACCGATGATCGTGTCGGCTCAGTTCCGAGTGCTGCGGGAAGCGCTCGAGGGGGAGAAGCGGCTCACGCTGACCCTGCTCAAGTCCGGCGGCTACGCCCTCACCACGAAGCGCCTGCTGCTGAACGATCGCGTCGACTTTGCGGGCGGGCTGGCGGTGAGAGCCAGTGTCACGAACCAGAGTGGTGACCTGCTCTACGACCGCGTCTTCTATCGCGACAGCGGCTGGATCCGTGCGGATTTCGACAAGACCGGGGAGACGGTCAAGCGCCAGAACTTCTAAGGCGCGCCGTGAAGCTCCACGCCGCACGCAAGACCCGGCTGCTGGTCCAGGACGACATCCGGGAGGTGCTCTACGAGCACGTGCAGCAGCTCGCCAATCGAGCGCCGGGCGAACGATGGAAGAAGAGCAAGCCCGCGGTTCCCCTGCTGAGCGTGGGCATCTCACAGGGCGACGGACCGGACGACTACCGCGTGGCCGTGCGGATTTCCCGCCACGGCTACCGTGTCGATACCTTGAACCAGGTGCTGAGCCGACATGCGCCCGGCGTCATCGACCTGCGCTATGTGGGACGCATCTTTCCGGTGGGCGTCGCGCCGATGGTCGTGGCCAGCGGGGAGTCCTCGGTGTCTCACTACCTGACGGGCACGGGCACGATCGGTTGCCCGGTCTACGACCGCGTCACGGGCGCACCGATGCTGCTCTCCAACAACCATGTCATCGCTCTGGAGAACGACGCCGTGGTGGACGATGCGGTGATCGACCCGGGCGCTGATGATGGTGGGCGCCCCGACACCAGCACGGTCGCGAGGTATGCGCGCTGCGTCCCGCTGGACTTCTCGGGCGAACCGAACCGGGTCGATTGCGCAGTCGCCCGGCTGGCACCGGGGGTCACGCTCAAGAACCCGGCGGCCCCCGGCTTCCTCTACGACCCGGCGCTGGGGGCGGCGCAGGCCTTGAAGAAGTCCACCGTGAAGAAGCTGGGCCGGACCACGGGCCTGACCACGGGCGTCGTGACGGCCGTCGAGATGGGCCGCTTCTTTGTGGACTACCAGAACGGCCCCGCGGCTTTCGAAGGGCAGATCGAGGTCACCGGCCTCGCCGGCGCCTTCGCGGCCCATGGTGACAGCGGATCCCTGGTGGTGAACGAGCGGGGCGCGGCGGTGGGCCTGCTCTTCGCGGTCAGCGAGACAGGCGTGGCCTATGTCAATCCGATCGGACCGGTGCTTGCCGGCCTGGACGTGACACTGGCGCAGTAGTCGGCCCCGCCCCGCGGCAGGGCCGTCCCGGCACCCCCGTGCCCAGCTCGCCGCCTCAAGGCATCGGCGTCAGCAGAAACGCGCGCTGCTTCCCGCCGACGGTGCCCGTCCCCGCCAGCTGGCCGGCATCGTTCAGGAACAGGCGCGTGGCATCGACGTTCGTCAGGCCGGGCACCAGCGTGTTGACGTTGAGCATTGCGCCATTCGTGTAGAGGAAGGGCTGCCGACTGCCATTGGCCAGCGTGGCATGGCCGACGACCTGCCCGCTGGCGTTGACGCCCAGCGCCGTGCTGGTGCTGCCGCCGAGCGTGCCGAGGTCGATCATGCGGGTGCCATCGTGCAGAAAGGCGTGCAGCTGCCCCGACGGCGTGCGTGCCGAGCCGACGACGTGCCCGTGCCGGTTGATGGCATAGCCGACGCTGCTGGTGCCGCCCAGCGTGCCGAGGTCGACCATGCCGCGGCTGTCGAACACGAAGGCATGACCGAGGCCCGCGCCGGTGGTGCTGGCGCCGGTGACCTGGCCGGCGTCGTTGACGGCCATCGCGTTGCAGAAGCGGCCGCCCAGCGTGCCGGGATCGACGAGCCCCTGCCCCGTCGTGAGGAAGCAGCGCGACGTGCCGGTGGCGTCATAGGCGCTGCCGACCACAAGCCCGGCCTGGTTGAGGCCGTAGGCATAGCTGTACTGGCCGCCGTAGGTGCCGAGGTCCAGCGTGCCTGAGGCGGTGGCGAGGAAGGCGTGGTCCTTCTCGTCGGCCGTGCGGGCGTAGCCCACCACCTGGCCGCGGTCATTGACGGCCGCGACGGTGCTGAAGCTCCCGCCGAAGGTGCCCAGGTCCAGGGCACCGGTGTTGCTCAGCAGGGTGGCGTCGAGGCGGATGCCGGCCGCGTCCATCACGTTGCCGGCGGCGACGCCCGTGGGGCTCACCGCCAGGGCACGCCCGGGGCGGTTGCTGAGGGCGGTGGCGACGCCGCCGGTCCAGATCACGGGATAGGGCGTGCCGTCGGCGGCTTCCGCATACCCGACCACCTGCCCGGCATTGTTGAGGCCATTGGCGGCGCTGGCGGCACCGCCGAGGGTGCCGAGGTCCGTGAGCGTCCAGCCGGCAGCCAGGGCGCTCGAGGCGCTCAGGCACCAGGTCAGGCAGGAGGTCAGGCCGACGGCGGCCAGACGCAGAGCGTGCTTCTTCATCATGAGGGATCCTTCTGAACGTTGACGGAAGACCGAGGCCGCCGCGCAGGGCGATGGCGCTTGGCTGAAGTCAGTGTCAGCGCTCACTGGCTCATGACGTGAGCCAGTGCTCAGGACCTCTCGTAACAGTTCGCATCAGCGCGCTGCTGCGCCCTCATTCCCTGGCGACCGCCTCGACCTGGATGCGCAGCTGGACCTCCATCTTGAAGCCCCAGTCCTTGCCGGCGGTCAGCCCGAATTCGTCGCGCTGGAAGCTGCCGGCGGCGTCGGCGCCGCAGAAGTCGCGCTTGAGCATGGGGTGCGGCATGCACTTGAGCTGGCGGATGGTGAGCGTCAGGGGGCGGGTCTTGCCGTTGAGCGTCAGCTCGCCCTGCACCTGCGTCGGCACCCCGGCCTGAATGGCATCGAAGCGGCCCTTGAACGTGGCCGAGGGGTTCTTCTCGACATTGAAGAAGTCCTTGCCGCGGGCCCAGGCGTTCATGGCGTCCAGGCCGAAGTCGATGCTGGCCAGGTCCATCTGCACGTCGACGCTGCCCGCGCCGGTGGCCTTGTCATAGACGATGGTGCCGGCATTGCGGTTCAGCTTGCCGCGCCAATAGGACATGCCCATGTGGTCGGCCTCGAAGCTGGGGTAGGTGTGGGTGGGGTCGATCTCGTAGGTGGCGGGTGCCGCCTGGGCGGCGGTGGCAAGCAGGGCAGAAGCGAACAGGGCGGAGAGGGGCAGCAGTTTCATCGGCGGTCCTTGATGTGAAGCCTGGCGGGGTTGCCATGCCTACGACGAACGACGCAGGAGGGTTTCGACAGGACCGCATCATCGCCGCCTCATCACCGCTTTGGCCAGCCGACGGTGGCTGGCTGCGAAATTCAGCGTGCGCGGGATCGAGCCGGCGCCGGATCCTGGGCCTGGCGGGCGGACCAGTCGGCCTGCCGGGCCAGCTCGGCGGCGGTGACGTCGTCGGCGGTCACGAGGTATTCGTTGCTGGAGCGTTCCACGAAATAGGCCGAGCGGAAGCGCTGCAGCAGCTCGCCCAGGGCCCGGCGGGCGTTGCCAGGGGTGCCGTGGAAGGTGAGGGTCAGTTGCGTCATGGTGGGGGGGTGCCGGAGGCGCCGACCCGTGAAGGGGATCGGTCAGTCCTGAACGGCGCGGCCCGGGCTGGCGTTGACATCGGGAGCGCCGGCCTTGCGGAAGGTCGCGGGCGGGCGCCCGAGCCAGCGCTGGAAGGAGCGGCGCATGCGCTCGGTGCTGCCGAAGCCGCAGTCCTCGGCGACGCGCTGCACCGATGGCGCGCCGCCCTCCAGCGACGCGCGTGCCGCCTCCACGCGCAGGCGTTCCACCAGCTGGGCCGGCGTCGTGCCCGTCTCGTCGCGGAAGCAGCGCGCGAAGTGGCGGGGGCTCATGCAGGCCTGGGCCGCCAGGTCCTCCACGCCAAGAGGCCGGTGCAGATGACGCCGGACATGCTCGATCAGCGCCCCGAAGCGCCCCTCCGGCCGCTGCGCCTCGAGCAGCGGCGAGAACTGCGACTGCCCGCCCGGCCGGCGTCGCTCGACCACGAGCTGCCGGGCCGCCTCGCGGGCGACCTCCTCGCCGCAGTCGTGGGCGACCAGCGCCAGGCAGAGGTCGATGCCGGCGGTCATGCCGGCGCTGGTCCAGAGCTCGGGGCGCGGCGGGCGGTGCCGGCGGGTGGCCGGCTCCCGCACATAGATGCGGTCGGGCTGCAGGCGCACGGCCGGGTGCTCGGTGGCGAACTGCCGGCTGCGCGACCAGTGCGTCGTCGCGGCGCGATGGTCCAGCAGCCCCGCGGCCGCCAGCAGCAGGCTGCCGCTGCAGATGCTGGCGATCCGTGCGCCGCTGCGGCTGGCGCGCTGCAGCCACCGGACGAGAGGCTGGTCCTGGCAGGCGGCATCCACGCCATCGCCGCCGATCACCATGACCAGGTCGTTGCGGCCGCATGCGCGCGGCAGCGACTCCGCGGGCCACGCGACCCCGGCCGAGCTGCGCACGGGGCCTGCCACGCGAGCCGCCAGGCGCCAGTCGTAGCTCCCCGGCTGCGCGAGCCGCGCCACCTCGAACACGGCCATGGGGCCGGCCAGGTCCAGCTGCTGGAAGCCGGGAAAGAGCACGAAGACGATGCGGCAGGCCATGCGGCATTGTGGCACCCGTGCGGCATTCGGGTGGATGGCAGAAAAGGTGGGAACTGCGTCATGGCGGTCATGTCGACGGCTGCTGATACTGACGACTCCCTTCCTTCACCGGCTCGCCGCGGCCCCTCTGCCATGCCTGCAAACGCCCTCACCATCGGCCTTCTGATCTTCGACGACGTGGAGCTGCTCGACATGGCCGGCCCCTACGAGGTCTTCACCACTGCGACGCGCATGCAGGCGCGGGACGACGCCGGCGCACCGCCCCTCTTCACGGTGCGCACGCTGGCCTGCCGGCGAGGAACCGTGCGCGCCCGGGCCGGCCTGGCGCTGCAGCCGGAGGCCACGCTGGACGATCACCCGCCGCTGGACTGCCTCATCGTGCCGGGCGGCGTGGTCGATGCCGAGCTGGGCAACGCCGCGCTGCTCGCGTGGATCGCCGCGCAGGCCCGCACGGTGCCGCTGCTGGCCTCCGTGTGCACCGGCGCGCTGCTGCTGGCGCAGGCGGGCGTCCTGGACGGGCGCGAGGCCACCACGCACTGGGAAGACCTCGACGCCCTGCGCCACCTGCGACCGGGGCTGCGCGTGGTGGCGGGGAGGCGCTGGGTCGATGCCGGGCCCGTCGTCACCTCCGCCGGCATCTCCGCGGGCATCGACATGAGCCTGCATCTCGTGGAGCGGCTGCACAGCCGGGCCCTGGCCCTGCGCACCGCCCGCCAGCTTGACTTCGACTGGACCGAATCCCATGACTGAGCCCCTCACCCTCGACCCCGACGCCCCGGCGCTCGACCGCCATCTCCTCACCATCACCCAGCGGCCGTCGCCGGTCTTCGCCAGTGGCAGCGGCTCCTGGCTGGTGGACGAAGACGGCCGGCGCTACCTGGATCTGGTGCAGGGCTGGGCGGTCAACAGCCTCGGGCACAGCCCGGCTCTGGTCGCCGAGGCGCTGGCCGCGCAGGCGGGCCGCCTGCTGAACCCGGGGCCGGCCTACTACAGCCGCCCCCTCCTGGACCTCGCGCAGCGCCTGACTGAGCTGAGCGGCTTCGACCGCGTCTTCCTGGCCAGCTCCGGCGCCGAGGCCAACGAGGGCGCCGTGAAGCTGGCCCGGCGCTGGGGGCAGAAGCGGAAGGGTGGCGCGCATGAGGTCATCAACTTTCACGACGGATTTCACGGCCGCACGCTGGCCATGATGAGCGCCTCGGGCAAGCCCGGCTGGGACCGGATCTATGCCCCGATGCCCACCGGCTTCGCGAAGGCCCGGCTGCATGACATCGAGTCCGTGCGTCGCGCCCTCACGCCGGCCACCGTGGCCGTGATGCTGGAGTTCGTGCAGGGCGAGGCGGGCGTCAACGTGGTCGATGCCGGCTTTGTGCGGGAGCTGCGCGCCCTGTGCACGGCGGACGAGGTGCTCCTGATCGCCGACGAGGTGCAGACCGGCATCGGCCGCTGCGGCACGGCCTTCGCCTACGAGCAGTACGGCATCGAGCCGGACATCATGACGCTCGCCAAGGGCATCGGCGGGGGCGTGCCGCTGTCCGCGCTGCTGTGCAGGGAGCGTCTCAACTGCTTCGAGCCGGGGGACCAGGGCGGCACCTTCTGTGGCAATCCGCTGATGGCGGCCGTCGGTCTGGCCGTCGTCGGCGAGGTGTGCCGGGCGGACTTTCTCGCGGGGGTGCGGCAGCGTGCCGAGCAGCTCTCGCGCGGCCTGCAGGCGATCGCCCGCGAGGTCGGCGGCCCGGGCGAGCGCGGCCTGGGCTTGCTGCGGGCGCTGCAGCTGCCGTCCGACCATGCGGCCGCCGTGGTGGAGGCGGCTCGCACCGTGGGGCCGGTGGGCTTGCTGCTCAATGCGCCGCGCCCGAACCTGCTGCGCTTCATGCCGGCGCTGAACATCAGCGCGGCGGAGATCGACGAGGGCCTGGCGCTGCTGCGGCAGGCGCTGCGTGAGGTGCGCGGCTGAGGTTCAGGCCATGCAGGTCCGGGGCACCACCGGCCCTCCGCGCGGAGGGCCGTCAGCGGACGCCGCTCAGGGGAAGCTGAACGGGGTGGTGAGCGTGGCGCCGGCCGCGAGCGTGAAGGGCCCGGCGTTCTTCACGGCACCGCTGGCGTTGGTCGCGACGAGGCTGTAGCGGCCGGCCGCGGCGGTGTCCGCCGTGAAGGTCAGCGTCGCCGGTGCGGCCACGTAAGGGGCGACCAGCGGCGCGCCGACGGGCACCGTGTAGGCGTAGACGCCGGTGCTGGCGTTCACGCTGCCCTGGACCACGCTGATGGAGCGCCCCACGCTCAGCGCCTGGGTGGCCTGGACCGTGGCCTCCACGGGATCGCTGCCCGTGCTGACGGTGCCCGCCAGCACGCCGGTGGCCGAGGCCGGCGGGTTCAGGCCGGTGGTGCCCGTGGACAGCGGCGTCACGGCGCCGCCCGCCACGACGACGCCCGTCACGACGGCGGTCGCCCGCCCCGGTGCGCTCACCACCAGGTCATAGGTGCCGGGCACGACGGGTTGCAGCAGGTACTTGCCGGTGCTGTCCGGGCTGGTGGACTTCACCACCACGCCGTTCTGCTCGAGCGCGACGACGGTGCTGCCGGAGGCGATGCCGGCATCCACGCTGCCGCTCACGCCAGAGATCAGCCGGGGGATGACCGAGACGACCGGCTTGAGCAGGATCTGGCCCGAGTTGCCGGCGCGCACGAGGGACTTGCAGGCGTCGAAGTCCAGCACCAGGTCCGCCAGTTCATTGGGCTTCACGGTGATGTCCACGTTCAGCTTCACGCCGGACTGCAGGGCGCTGGGGGTGGTGAGCGATTGCTCCGCGCCACCGGTCGGCACGACCGAGTTGGCCCACGGCGCGCCGCTGCCATTGCTGGCCAGCACGAGGCGCATCTGCGTGTAGCGGCCAGGGGGCAGCGGCGTGGAGCCGAGCGTGGCCAGCACGCCGTTGCGCAGGGTCAGCAGGTCGACGCGCAGGGCCGGATTCAGGACGACCTCGGACCAGCCCGCATCCGTGTCGGCAGCGCTGCTGCTCTGATGGACCCGCACCTTCTGCAGCGTGATGTTGACCTGGTCGTAGCCGCAGGCGGGGGCATCGGTCAATGCGAGCTGCATCGTGCCGTTGTTCGTGACGGGGGTGCCGCTGCTGCCACCGCCTCCGCCACAGGCCGCCAGCAGGGAAAGCAGAGACGCGCCGAGGACCGCGGCAAGGGCGGCGCGAGGGGCGCGGAAGAGGGTGTGCTTCAGCATGATCGCCTCCGAAGGGTGGAATGCAGGCTCGGCTTCTTCGACCCGGGTGCAGGAATGGTAGGGCGCCGCAGGCGGTGCCGGGGCGGCGGTTCGGGCAGGCTGTAAGCAGGTGCATCGGGGGTCTGGGGCCGGGGCGACTCCGCTGCAGCCAGCTCACACGCAAATTACGTCTCGCAACGAGCCCGCGACGCGCGCCGGCGTAGTCTGCGAAGCGTGAAAACAAACCCCCACCCACCTCGGGCCACCCGCGCACCCCGGCCGCCTGGCCCGTCGACCGCAGGGACGCTCATTTGTCTGGGAGCCGGCCTGGCGTTCATGCTGGGTGGGTGCAGCACGCCGTCCGCGCCCTCGTCCTCCGCCGTGCCGTCGGGCGGGCGAACGGCCGACCAGCAGCGCCGCACGGACTTCGACAAGTCGCTGGACGCCTGGCATGGCGCCACGGTGCAGGAGCTCGTGCGCAAGCTGGGCAAGCCCGAGTCCATCGACCTGCGCAATGACGGGGCGCTCGACTACCAGTACTCGAAGTCCGGCCGCGCGACGGCCGACAAGCGCCCGGCCTTCACTTGCACGGTGCGCTACATCATCGAGGGCGGCACCTTGCGCGTCATCGGGCACACCATCCAGGGCTGCTGAGGCGCCTCGGCGGGCCTCAGACGGGCTTCACCCCGAACACCTGCCGCAGATAGGCCAGGAAGGTCTCGTCGTCGCACAGCGTCTTGCCCGGGCTGTCGCTGAGCTTGGCCACGGGCTGACCGTTGGCGTGGGTCAGCTTCATCACGATGTTCAGCGGCGTGAGGCCGAGGTCATTGCTCAGGTGGGTGCCGATGCCGAAGCCCAGCTGCACGCGGTCCGCGAAGTGGCGGTACAGCGCAATGGCCTTGTCCACGCTCAGGCCGTCGCTGAAGACGAGGCGCTTGGTGTGGGCGTCGATGCGCAGGCTGGCGTAGTGCGCCAGGGCCTTCTCGCCCCACACGACAGGATCCCCGCTGTCATGGCGCAGGCCGTCGAAGAGCTTGGCGAAGTAGAGGTCGAAATCCGCCAGGAAGGCGTCCATGCCCACGACGTCGGTCAGGGCGATGCCGAGGTCGCCGCGGTACTCCTGCACCCAGTCCTCGAGCGCCGCCTTCTGGTGGTCGCGCAGGCGCACGGTGCCGAGCGCCTGGAAGGTCTGCAGGTACTCATGCGCCATGGTGCCGATGGGCACGAGGCCCAGCTCGCGCGCCAGCATCACGTTGGAGCTGCCCTTGAAATGCTGCGGCAGGGCGTCGCGCAGCTGGCGCACCACCTCGCGCTGCCAGGCGCCGGCGTAGCGGCGGCGCAGGCCGAAGTCGAAGAGCTCGAAGGGATGGCGGTAGCGCGCGGCCTCCTGGGCGAAGGCCTGCAGCGTGGCGATCTTGGCCGCCAGCCGGCGCTGGCCCTCGGCCCGCACCGCGGGGGTGTCGAGGCGGCGGAAGTAAAGCTCGTTGACGATCGCCAGCACCGGGATCTCGAAGCCCATCACATGGACCTGCGGGCCGCGGGCGACGATGTGCAGCGCGTCGCCGTCGGTCGTTACCTCGATGAAGGCGCGCTGGAAGCGGAAGAGCCGCAGGAAGTCGATGAAGTCGCTCTTGATGAAGCGCAGGCCCTGCAGATAGGCCAGCTCCTCGGGGCGCAGGCTCAGGGCGCACAGGGCATCGAGCTCCCGCTCCACCTCGGCCTTGAGCTCGCTCAGCGGGAAGGCGGGCGTGTTGCGGCACACGAAGCGGTATTCCGCCTGCGTCTGCGGATGGCGGTGCAGCAGCGCCTGCCACATCGTGAACTTGTAGAGATCGGTGTCCAGCAGGCTGGTGATCACGGGGGCCGGGGCGCTCATGGGCGGGTCCTTCAGAAGTCGGTGCTCAGGGCCAGGCGCACGCCGCGCGCCTGCATGGCGGCGAAGAAGGCCTCCTGGGCCGCCTCGAAGCCGCCCACGGGGCTGATGCAGTCGCGCAGCAGCACGAGCTTGGCCACGTGGCCCGACGGCAGGTGCTGCACCAGATGCTCGACCGTGGCCTTGACGCAGTGGCTGCCGGCCTCGCCGGCGATGAGCAGCTCGTCCGCTTCGTCCAGCGCGGCGAGCAGGCGGGCGTTGAGCTGGGTGCGCGCATCCGCCGCATCGGGCACCTCGGCCTGCAGGGCGCTGTAGTGATCCGTCCAGGGGTTCTCGCCCTTGGTGACGATCTGCACCGAGCGCCCTTGCGCGTCCGCCCAGGCGTCCAGCGCGCGCTGCAGCCCGGCATGCACCGCCTGGCCCCAGCTGCCCATCTGGCAGTGCACCGGCCACACCATCAACGTGTAGCGGCCGGTGGCCTCGAGGGCCTCCAGGTAGTCGAGCACGCGCGGCAGGGCGCTGGCCTCGCGCGGCACAAAGGCCCCTGCGCGCACCTGCGCGGCGGTGATGGTCGTGAAGGGCGCCGGCGCGGCCGCGCGGGCCGGCTCGTGCCAGAAGCCGGGGTGGGCGATGTCGATGCGGTGGTGCGAGTCCAGCGTCACCGTGATGCCCTGCAGACGTGCGCCGAGCCGCTCCACCAGGGCCGCGGCGCGCATCAGGTCGGCATGTGCCCCCGTGACCGGCAGGGCAGGATGCTCCGCGTGGTCGAGCGCCGGCGTCCGCGGCAGCCAGGTCTCGGGCAGGTCGCAGAAGTCGTTCTGGGGATCGATGAGCATCAGCTGGGTGTTCATGGGGCCCTCCGGGGCAGGTCTTGCGGCACAGCCTGATCATACGCCCACTTAAGTTCACGATGAAAATAAGTGGAGATGCCGCCGCCGGTGTGTGCGGTCCTTGTCCATCGGAGCTCATATCGGCGCTATCCTCTGTTCGGTGAGCACTTCAAGAAACTCCTCCCCGTCGCCGGCGCCGCTGATCTGCACGGTGGACCTGGTGCTGCTGACCCTCCAGGCGGGCCAGCTGCAGGTCCTGCTGCTCAAGCGGGATCGCGAGCCCTTTGCCGATGCCCTGGCCCTGCCCGGCGGCTATGTGCAGACGGGCGTGGACCAGAGCTGCGAGGATGCCGCCCTGCGCGTGCTGCAGGACAAGGCCGGCCTGCAGGGCCTGTACCTGGAGCAGCTGGCCACCTTCAGCGGCCCGGGGCGCGACCCGCGGGGCTGGAGCGTGTCGGTGGCCTACCTCGCCGTGGTGGACGCGGGCACGCTCGACGCACAGGGCGCCCCCGTCCGCTCCGCCCACTGGCGCCCCGTGGACCGCCTGCCCGCGCTGCCCTTCGATCATGGGCACATCATCGCGACGGCCGTGGAGCGTGTGCGCAGCAAGAGCCTGTACTCCTCGCTGCCGGCCCACCTGTGCCCGGCGCCCTTCACGCTGCCCGAGCTGCAGGCCGTCTACGAGGCGGTGCTGGGCGAGGCGGTCAATCACGTGAGCTTCCGGCGCAAGATGGGCGAGCTGGACTGCCTGGATGCCGTCCCCGGGGCCAAGCGCGCGGACGGGGCGCACCGGCCGGCGCAGCTGTATCGGCTGAAGACGGAGTTCCGGCAGCGGTTGCGTCTCGTGGGGCGCGGGCTGAAGGCCTGAATGAGGGGGTGACGTGGCCAAGGGGCCCGGCGCCTGTCTAAAATTGTCTCCAAACAAAAATGCCGATGACAGGTTCAGGGAGTCATCTCCTCATTGCGGAGGCCGCCATGCTCACTGCGGCTGAACTCCTTCGAATCATCGACATCCATGGCCAGGTGGCCGAGATGGGCCTGGACCAGGCCGGCGTCATGAAACTGGTGACGCAGACCACCCTGGAGCTGGTCGCCGCCGATGGCGCCGTCATCGAGATCGCCGAGGGTGACAGCCTCAGCTACCGCGCCGCCAGTGGCACGGCCGTCGCCCAGCTGGGCGTGAAGGTGGCGCTGAAGGCCAGCCTTTCCGGCGCGTGCATGCGCAACCATGCGGCCCTGATCTGCACCGACGCCGAAGAGGACCCGCGCGTGGACCGCGCCGCCTGCCGTCGCGTGGGCTTGCGCTCCATGGTGGTGGTGCCGCTCATGCACCTGGGCCAGCCCGTGGGGGTGCTCAAGGCCATGTCCCGCGAGGTCGGCCATTTCGGGCCCAAGCAGGCCGAGCTGCTGACCCTGCTGGCGCGCGTGGTGGGCACGGCCATGTACTGGGCCACTCACTACGGGCAGGACGATCTCTTCCAGCGGGCCACCCATGACGACCTCACCGGCCTGGCCAACCGAGCCATGTTCCTGGAGCAGCTGCGCGGCGCCCTGCAGCGTTCGCGCCGCACCCGGCAGAACCTGGCCGTGCTGATGCTGGACATGGACGGGCTCAAGCCCCTCAACGATCACCACGGCCACAGCGTGGGCGACGCCGCCCTGGTGGAGTTCGCGCGCCGCCTCAAGGACACCGCGCGCGGCGAGGACGTGGTGGCCCGCCTGGGTGGCGACGAGTTCGCGCTGCTGATGCCCATGGTGACCGATGCCGACGGCGTGCGCCAGTTCGAGCGGCGCCTGCAGGAGGCGCTGCGCCCGCCCTTCGCTTTTCGGGGCCAGCGCCATACCGTGCAGGCCAGTTGCGGATTCGCCGTGCACCCGGCCGATGGGGTCCAGGCCGAGCAGCTGATCGACTGCGCCGACCAGCGCATGTACGAGTCCAAGCGCGAACGCAAGAAGACGCTGGTGGACGCGCCGGCCGACCCGCCGGGCCTCTGAGCGACCGAAGGCGCCGCGCGGCCGCTGCCGCCCCGCTCAGGGGACTGAGCGCTGGGGCCGGGTCTGGCGGGCCTTGCGAGCCTGCCGTGCCTGCTCGGCTGGCGGGGCCACGCCGCCTTCGCGCTGCAGGTCCAGCGCGCCTGCCGCTGCGGCCTTGAGCAGGCGCTGGAAAGTGGGGCATTGCGCATGGCTGGGCGCCGGGCAGGCGGCGGCATGGCGCAGGCCGCGGCTCACGGCCCGCAGGCGCAGCACCTGGGCATCGATCGCATCCGCCTTGGACGCCAGCAGGCCGCGGTCCACGCTGGCCTCGCCATTGGGCAGCACCATGGTGCGGATCTCATCCAGCGACAGCCCCGCGGCCTGCCCCAGCGCAATCAGGGCCAGCTGGTTGATGACGCCAGGCGGATAGCGCCGCCGGCCGGCCTCCTCGCGCGCCAGCGGGGCGATGAGCCCGCGCCGCTCGTAGTAGCGCAGCGTCGAGGCGGCCACCCCGGAGCGACGTGCCACCTCCGCGATATCCATCACAGAACACCTCTTGACTTGAAGTTGACTTCAACTTCTATCCTGACTTCCAGTGGCTTGAACGTCAAGCCGGGCGCGCTGGCCGCGGGACATCCGTGCCGCTGCAGCGCGCATCTACAGGAGGTGCGACATGGACGATGGGATGAACGCCGGACAGGTCCTGCTGCAGGGTGCGGCCCTGGGCGTGGGGGCGACCGCGGTGATGGATGTGTGGCTCATGGGCCTGCGGCGGGCCGGCGTCCCGACGCTGAACTTCGCGCTGCTGGGCCGCTGGGGCGGGCATCTGTTGCGCGGGCGGTGGCGCCATGAAGCCATTGCGAAGTCGCCCCCGCTGCGGGGCGAGCGGGCGCTGGGCTGGGCTCTGCACTACGCCGTGGGGCTGCTCTTCGCGGGCCTGCTGCTGGCCTGGCAGGGGCCGGGCTGGCTGGAGGCGCCGAGGCTCGCTCCGGCCCTGCTCCTGGGCCTAGCCACCGTGGCGGCGCCGCTCCTGGTGATGCAGCCGGCGATGGGCGCCGGCGTCGCCGGGCGGCATCACGGGCCCGTGGGGCGCAACCTGCTCCGCAGCGGCGCGAACCACGCCGTGTTCGGGCTCGGCCTCTACCTCACGGGCAGCGCGATGCGGTGGGCGTGGGCTCTGACATGACCTGACCCCCGCGCGGCCCCCTCACGCCATCAGCGCATCCCGCGCCGGCGTCACCTTCCCCGATTCATCAACCAGGAGAGATCACTCATGAAGAAGCTCGCCGTCATCTTTCACAGCGCCCATGGCCACACCGGGCACATCGCGCAGCACATCGTCGAGGGCGCCCGCTCGGTGCCCGGCATCGAGGCCGAGCTGCTGGAGGCCGAGTCGCTCGCGGAGCAGCCCGAGCGGGCGGCGGCCTACGACGGCTTGCTGATGGGATCGCCAACCTATCTGGGCGGCGTGTCCTCGCAGTTCAAGCGCTTCATGGACGCCACGGGCCGGATGTGGCGCCAGCAGCGCCTGCGGGGCAAGCTGGCCGGCGGCTTCACCGTCTCCTCGCTGCCCTCGGGGGACAAGCAGTCCACGCTGACTTCGCTCTTCGTCTTCGCCATGCAGCACGGCATGGTGTGGGTGGGCAACCCCATCCTGCCGGAGCAGCATGCCGGCGTGCCGGAGCACGAGGCGGCCAACCGGCTCGGCTCGTGGTCCGGCCTGATGGCGCAGTCCGGGCACGGTCAGCCCGCGGATGCCTTCGAGCCGGGTGACATCAAGACCGCCCGCCTGTTCGGCCGCCACATGGCCGAGACCCTGCACCGCATGGGCGCGGCCTGAGCGCCACGGCAAGGAGCCTCTGATGCTGCCCGTCCGCTATGCCCCCGTCCTCTTTGCGCTGATCCTCTCCGGCCTGATGTCCGCCCTGGTCGCCGGCATCGCCAGCTGGAGCGCGACGAGTGCTGCCTTCGAAAATCCGTGGCCCTGGCTGCAGGCCTGGCGCGGCGCCTGGCTGCGGGCCTGGCCCGTGGCCTTTCCGGCCGTGCTGCTGATGGCCCCGCTGAAGCGCCGGCTCGTGGGCTGGCTCACGACGCCGCGCTGAACGCGGGCTCAGTCCAGCGGCCAGGGCATCCAGCGCGGCACGCGCGGCGCCTCGGCCGGGGCCTCTGCTGGCGCGGCGGGCTGGCCCGCCTGGCGCCACCAGGGCGCGGGCTCCGGCGTGGCCCGCGCGGGCTCCAGGGCCTCGCCCAGGCGCGGCATCAGCAGGGGCACGCCGCGTGCGGGCGCCAGCCGCAGCAGCGTTTCCGCGGGATCGTCCCAGTCGTGGGTGGCGAGGTTGAAGGTGCCCCAGTGCACCGGCAGCAGCACGCCGCCGCCCAGCCACTCCCAGGCCTGCAGCGCGTTCACCGGGCCGAGGTGGATGTCGCCCCAGGACGGGTGGTAGGCGGCCACCTCCAGCATCACGAGGTCGAAGGGACCGAAGCGCTCGCGGATGGCCTGGTACTCGCTGCTGAGGCCGGTGTCGCCGCTGAAGAAGACACGGTGCCGCGGGGACTCGATCACGAAGGAGGACCACAGCGTGGCGTTGCGGTCCTTGAGCCCGCGGCCGGAAAAGTGCTGGGAGGGCGCGGCATGCACGCGCAGCTCGGTGCCGGCGGCGCCGGGCAGGGTCGTCGACTCCCACCAGTCCAGCTCGATGATGCGCTCGGGCGGAATGCCCCAGGCCTCCAGGTGCGCCCCCACGCCCAGCGAGGTGATGAAGGGCTGCGGCCGCTTGGCAAGGGCGCGGATGGTGGGGTAGTCCAGATGGTCGTAGTGGTCGTGGGAGATCAGCACGGCGTCCAGCGGCGGCAGGTTCCGTAGCGGCACGGGCGGCGGCTGGTAGCGCTTGGGGCCGGCGAGCGTCGAGGGCGAGACGCGTGGGCCCCACACGGGGTCGGTCAGCAGGCGCAGGCCGTCGATCTCGACGAGCACGCTCGAATGGCCGAGCCAGCTGGCGCGCAGGCCGCTGCCCGGGGCATGCGTCCAGGTCTCACGCGGGTTCACGGTGGGCAATGGGCCGGGCGGGCGCCGGCGTCCGTCGGGGCAGAGGATCTCCAGCATCGAGGCGCGGGGGCCGGACGCGTCCCGCAGGCCCGGCGGAATCGGGTGCAGATTGCGAAAGCCCTGGCCGTCCCAGCGCGGCGAGGCCTGCATGCGTTCGAGGCGAGCGCCGCTGGCGCGTTGGCCCATGGATTTCATGCGCTGAAGCTCCTGCGTGAAAAGAGGTGATCGTAGCGAGGGCGCGGCCTGCCACCCTCACCGCCGGCGACCCGCCGCCGGCGCCTCCATCAGCTGCAGCATGGCCGCGCGCAGGGCGGGGTGGTAGCGGTCCAGCGGCAGGTAGGGCTGCGCCGCGGGCCAGCCCGGGTTGGGCAGCGGCACCAGCTGCGCCGGCAGCCGCCGCTGGCCGGACAGCAGCGGCCCCAGCCCCGGGCTGCGCAGCTGCAGCTCGCGCAGGGCGCCGTCGGCCTGTGCTGCCTCCAGGCCCCGGTGCAGGGCGGCCTTCAGGCGTTCGTTGCCCCGCGTGAAGAAGAAGACCCGCGGGAAGGGATAGAACAGGCCGACGCCCGGGTGGATGAGCACGTCCGGCGCCTCGGCCTGGTGCTTGCGCAGCAGCTCGTGCGCCTCCTCGGCGCCGAGCGGCAGCACGTCGAAGCGGCCGTTCTGCAGCATGCGCCAGAGGCTCGGGAAGTCCCCCTCGACGACCTGCAGGCCCGCGTTGCGCAGCACGTGCACGTCCGGCCAGCCCAGGCCCTGCCCTATCACCAGCGACGCCAGCGACGCCATCGCCGGCAGGCTGTGCAGGGCGTCCAGCCGCGCCACCGTGTCTCGCCGGCACAGCAGCAGGCGGCAGCCGGCGAGGCCCTGGTCGATGGGAAAGGGCAGATAGTCGAAGGGATCACTCATCCAGCGCGACAGGCCGGCGTCGACGATGTCGAGCTGCCCGCGCTGGAGCGCCTGCATGGCCATGCGCGAGGAGCCGCGCTGTGCCGCCACCGCCAGCCGGTGCGGCTCGCCCGAGCGCTCGAGGGCCAGGCGCAGCACCTGGTAGCCGTAGGCCTCGGCGGGGCGCTCGTCGATGTGGGGATACAGCACCCGCAGCGGCGCCTCGGTGCTGGCGCGGGCGGGGGTGGGGATCGCCAGGAGGGGCGGCGTGAGGGTCGGGGCCGCCAGCGCAAGCCCGGCCTGGGTCAGCAGGGCACGGCGGGAGCAGACGGTCGGCATGGACGGTCTCCGGCAAGTGGCAGTGCTCCCTGGCCTGGGCGGGCGCGGCGTCGTCGGGGCGGGCCGGCCTGCCTTCGTGCTTGTCGCCCCTCAGGATAGCGCGTCCGGCTGACGGGCTGTGGGCAAAAAAAAGACGCGCCGTAGCGCGTCTTTGCGTGAAGGCGGGGAGGCGTCAGGCCTTGGTGTCTTCCGCGCCGTGGGTCCAGGTGACCAGCTTGCCGGAGATGGCCCACAGGCCCAGGCCGAAGGCCAGCAGGAAGACCGTGAGGCCGCCGAAGATGGTCAGCTCGCCCGCGTGTTCGGCATAGGCACCGACGACGCCGGCCAGCTTGTTGGCCACGGCGTTGATCAGGAACCACACGCCCATCATCAGGCTGGCCAGGCGCAGCGGGGCCAGCTTGGTGACCATGGACAGGCCCACCGGGGAGATGCACAGCTCGCCCATCGTGTGCAGCATGTAGGCCAGCACCAGCCAGTGCATGCCGGCCTTGCCGTTGGCGGTCTGCTCCATCGAGGCGCCCACCATGAACAGGAAGCCCAGGGCCGTGAACACGAGGCCGAGGATCATCTTGGTCGGGGTGCTGGGGTTCTTGCCCGCGCGGCCCATGCGGCTCCAGATCATGGCGAAGACCGGGCCCAGCAGCACGATGAAGAAGGAGTTGACGGCCTGGAACCAGCCAGCCGGCACCTCGAAGCTGCCGATGAAGCGGTCGGTCTTCTGCGAGGCGTAGATGTTCAGCAGACCACCGGCCTGCTCGAAGGCCGTCCAGAAGACGACGATGAACACGAACAGCACGAAGACCACGCGCATGCGGTCCCACTCGACCTGCGTCAGGGGTTCCTTCTTGCCGCCCGAAGCGGCCAGGGCGCGCTTGGCGCCGGGCTCGGTGCCGACGTCGCCCAGCAGGCGCTGGGCCAGCAGCAGCTGCGTGACCACGGAGATCAGCATGCCGATGCCGGCCGACATGTAGCCGTACTTCCAGCCCCACTCGGCGCTCTCGCCGAGGGTGGAGCAGATCAGCGGGGCCATGAAGGCGCCGACGTTGATGCCCATGTAGAAGATGGTGAAGGCGGCATCGCGGCGGGCATCGCCCGGCTGGTACAGATCGCCCACCATCGTGGAGATGTTCGGCTTGAAGAAACCGTTGCCCACGATCAGGAGGCCCAGGCCGGTGTAGAACAGCGTCACGTTGCCCGGGATGGCGGCCGACAGCGTGAACTGGCCCGCGGCCATGATGAGGCCACCGAGGATGATGGACTTGCGCTGGCCGAGGAAGTTGTCGGCGATCCAGCCGCCGAACAGGGGCGTCAGGTAGCACAGGCCAGTGAAGGTGCCGTAGAGACTCAGCGCCTCGACCTCGGTCCAGCCGAAGCCGGGATTGGCGGCGCTGGTGCTGGCGATCAGCGTGAGCACCAGCAGGGCGCGCATGCCGTAGTAGCTGAAGCGCTCCCACATTTCCGTGGCGAACAGAAGGAACAGGCCCTTCGGATGACCGAGCAGGGTGCCGGCCGGGACGTTAGAACTCATACAGAACCTTTGGGTGACAGGTCGGGGGCAGGCCGCTTCGCCGGTGGGCGCAGCAGGCACAGGGCAGCCGCGAGGCCGCAGATCCGCCGGGTGCGTGGCGAGGGCTCGCACCCGCGGAGCGCCCGCAGGGCAGGAGGCCACGCCGGCGCCGCGTGCGGACGCGGGATTGTCGCCGCGCGTTTACAGCGTGTTTCTGCGGGTTCCTACCAAGATCAGGCGCCCCAACCCATGCCTTTCGACATGGGTGACGCCGAGGTTCCGTGGCGATCGTGCGTTGATCGCCCCGCTGCCGGTTCTGCTTTCAGCTTCGCGGCTGCCAGCGCAGCAGGCGCAGGCCCAGCAGCACGACCAGCAGCGCCGCGCCCGCGTCGGCCAGCACGGCCAGCCACAGGCTGCCCAGCCCGGCGAGCGTGAGGGCCAGCACCACCGCCTTCAGGCCAAGCGCCAGGCCGATGTTCTGCCACAGCACCCGGTTGCAGTCGCGGGAGAGATCGACCAGCTCTGGCAGGCGGCGCAGATCGTCCTGCATGAGCGCGATGTCGGCCGTCTCCAGTGCGGTGGCCGTGCCGGCGGCGCCCATGGCGATGCCGATGTCGGCGCGGGCCAGGGCCGGCGCGTCGTTCACGCCGTCGCCGACCATGGCCACGAGGCCGCGTTCGCGCAGGCGGGCGATGGCCGCCAGCTTCTGCTCGGGCAGCAGCGGGGCCTGGACCTGCGCCTCGGGCAGGCCCAGCTCGCGGGCGGCCGCCAGTGCCGCGCCGCGCTGGTCTCCGCTGAGCATGTGCACCTGGATGCCGCGCGCCTGCAACGCCGTCACCGCGCCGGCGCTGTGGCCGCGCAGGCGGTCGCGCAGCGCCAGCAGGCCTTCGCAACGCCAGCCCGTGGGCGTCTGCCGCAGCAGCCACAGCACGCTGCAGCCGGCCTCGCTCCAGGTGCGGGCTGCGGCGTCGGTGGGGGCGTCGCGGGCGCCGAGCTCGCCGGCCAGCGTCTCGTTGCCGAGCTGCCAGGCCTCGCCTTCCAGCCGGGCGCGCACGCCGCGGCCGGGGAGAGTCTCGAAGGCGGTCAGCGGCAGGAGGGTCAGGTCTTGCGCGGCGGCGGCCTCGAGCAGGGCGAGGGCCAGCGGGTGGCGGGACCCGGCATCCAGGCTCGCGGCGTGGCGCAGCAGCGCGGCGTCGTCCAGCGCCCCGCGCGAGGTCTGGCCGACGAGCGCCGGCCGCCCCTCGGTCAGGGTGCCGGTCTTGTCCAGCGCGATGCTGCTCAGCTGGTGGGCCTGCTCCAGGAAGAGCCCGCCCTTGATCAGCAGGCCGCGCCGCGCGCCGGCCGTCAGCGCGCTGACCACCGTCACCGGCGTGGAGATCACCAGCGCACACGGGCAGGCCACGACCATCAGCACGAGCGCCTTGTAGATCCACGGCCCGAAGGCGCCGCCCAGCACGAGCGGCGGCACCACGGCCAGCAGCAGCGCACCAGCGACGACGATCGGTGTGTAGACCCGGGCGAAGCGGTCGACGAAGCGCTGCGTCGGCGCGCGCTGGGCCTGGGCCTCCTGCACGGCCTGCGCCATGCGGTCCAGCAGCGTCTGGCCCTTCGCGGCGGTCACGGTCATCAGCAGCAGGCCGAGCTCGTTGACCGAGCCCGCCAGCAGCGAATCGCCCGGCTGCTTGGGCACGGGGACGCTCTCGCCCGTCAGCGCGGCCTCGTTGACGCTGGACAGGCCCTCGATCACCTGCCCGTCCAGGGGCACACGCTCGCCAGCCCGGATGCGCAGCACGGCGCCGAGCGGCACGGCGCCGCTGGGCTGCTCCGTCCATTGGCCATCCGGCAGCCGCACCCAGGCGGTCTCGGGGGCCAGGGCGCCGAGGGCACGGATGGCGTCGCGGGCACGGGCCAGGCTCAGGGCCTCCAGCATCTCCGACAGACCGAAGAGCCACACCACCATCGCGGCCTCCGGCCACTGGCCCAACACGAGTGCGCCGATCACGGCCAGGCTCATCAGCAGGTGGATGTTCAGCGTCAGGCTGCGCAGCGCCACCCAGCCCTTGCGCAGCGTCGGCAGGCCGCCCAGCAGCACCGCGAGCGCCGCGCAGACGATCACGGCCGGCTCGGCGGCGCCGACGTAGTGCAGGCCCTCGGATGCCACAGCCGCGATGCCGGCCACGGCCATGCGCCAGCGCAACGGCACCGGCACGGCCGGCGCCTCGGGGGCGGCGCGCGAGCCTTCCAGCACCTCGGCGCTCAGCCCGGCGGCCCGGATGCGCGTCTGCAGGGCCTGGACGAAGCCGGCGCCGTCTGCCGCGTCGTGGTCCACGCTCAGCACGCGGCCGAGCAGGTCGAAGTGCAGGGCACGAATCGCCGGCTCGCCCGCCAGGTGCTTGCGCAGCAGGGCTTCCTCCGTGGGGCAATCCATGCCGGCGATGTGCAGGCGCAGGCGCTGCTGGCCCGTGGCCACCGCGGCCAGCGGTGCGGCCGGCGCCAACGCGGGCTCGCAGCTCGCACCGCCGCAGGCGCCATGGGCATGGTCGTGCTCGTGCTCGTGCTCGTGCTCGTGCTCGTGCTCGTGCTCGTGCTCGTGCTCGTGCTCGTGCTCGTGCTCGTGCTCGTGCTCGTGCTCGTGCTCGTGCTCGTGCTCGTGCGAGCTGCAGCAGGACTTCTCATGAGAGTGGGCGCAAACATCCGCGATCGCCGCGGGCGAATCGGCATCGAGGTCGGGAGCAGGGTGCGGGCGGTGCTTCAGGTCCATGGGGTCATTGGACAGCCTGTAGCCACTCCAGAGTCAAGCCGCTATGCTGCGCACCTCCCAGGACAAGGCGGCCGGCAGGTCGGTGGTGCTCCAGATGCGCATCGGTGAACTCAGCAAGGCGACGGGGGTCGATATCGAGACCATCCGCTTCTACGAAAAGAGCGGGCTGCTCGAGGCGCCGGCTCGCAGCGACAACGGCTACCGCGACTACGACCGGCCGCACCTGGAGCGCCTGGCCTTCATCCGGCATTGCCGGGCGCTGGACATGTCGCTGGCGGACGTCGGCCTGCTGCTGCAGAGCCTGCACAGCCACGATCCCCAGCAGCTGGCGGACGTGGATGCGCTGGTCGATGCGCAGCTGGGCCGGGTGCGGGCGCGGCTCAAGAGCATGCAGGCGCTGGAGGCGCAGCTGCAGGCGCTCAAGAGCCGCTGCGATGCGCGGCACGAGCATCACGGCTGCGGCATCCTCGCCGAGCTGGTGGCGGCGGCCCAGGGCGAGGCCTGCGCCTGCCATGGCGACGCCGGGCACGATGCCGGAGCCCGGACATGAGCCGGGCCGGAGCGCCCCGCGGCGGGCTGGCCAGCCTGCGCGCCTTCATTCCCGCGCCGCTGACGGCGCCCTGGCGCGAGCTGCTGCTGGGGGCGCTGGGCGTCGGCCTGGGCCTCCTGTGCACCGAGTGGATCAGCCGCCAGGCCCTCGCCGGGCAGGCGCTGTGGTTCGTGGCCCCGATGGGCGCCTCGGCCGTGCTGGTGTTCAGCGTGCCGGCCAGCCCGCTGGCCCAGCCCTGGTCGGTGCTCGGGGGGAACGTGATCTCCGCGCTGGTCGGCGTCGCCTGCCACCATGTGCTGGGCGCCTCGGGCCCGGCGCTGGCCGCGGCGGGCCTGCTGGCGGTGCTGGCCATGATCGCCCTGCGCTGCCTGCATCCGCCGGGCGGCGCGGTGGCCGTCACCGCGGCGCTGGGCAGCCCCACGCTGGAGAGCCTCGGCTACGGCTACGCCTTCTGGCCCGTGGGCTTGAACTCGCTCCTGATGCTGGTGCTGGCGCTGGTCTTCAACCGGCTGGCGGGCCGCCACTACCCGCACCATGGCGCTGCGCCGGCCAATGTGCACCGCACCGCCGACCCGCTGCCCAGCCGCCGCGGCGGCCTGCAGGCCGAGGACGTGGACGCGGCGCTGGCCTCCTTCGGCGAGGTGCTGGACATCGACCGGCACGACCTGGAGGAGATCCTGGTGCGGGCCCAGCTGCATGCGCGGCAGCGTCAGTGGGCCGATGTGCGCTGCGCCGACGTGATGGCCCGCGATGTCATCTGCGTCAGCCCGCAGGCCCCGATCGACACCGCCTGGGCCCTCCTGGCCCGGCACAAGGTCAAGGCCCTGCCGGTGGTCGACGCCGGCCAGCGCCTGGTGGGCATCGTGTCCCTGCACGACTTCTTCCTCGGGCGCGAGCCGGCCGCGCTCGAGCGCGTCCCGCGCATGACCGAGGCGCGGCGGGTGTCGGAGATCATGACGGAGCGCGTGCGCAGCGCCCGGCCGGATCAGGCGCTGGCCGAGCTGGTCGGGGCCTTCTCCGATGGCGGGCTGCACCACATGCCGGTGGTGGACGAGGGCCGGCGGGTGGTGGGCATGATCACGCAGTCCGACGTCGTGGCGGCGCTGTTCAGGCGGCAGCCGGCCCAGGCGGAAGCGGCCTGAGCCCCGGGAGGCCGGCGCTGCGCCGGTCGTGCGAGCCGTGCAGGTCGTGAAGGCCGTGAAGGCCGTGAAGGCCGTGAAGGCCGTGCAGAGCGCACGCCCGGCGCCCTCACGCCGGCCGGCACTGGAGGCGGGCGACATCGGCATGGCCTATGCTGCGCTGGCTGTACCTCTCCTTCGCCCATGGCCGCCAGCCACCTGCCGTCCCCGCTGCACCGCTCACTCTCACCCTGGAGACTCTGGCGCCATGGCAGCGCCCGCGAGCAGCGCTGGCTGCTGGGCGGCTGGTGCCTGCTGCTGCTGTTGAGCGTCGGGCTGGGGCTGGCCACGGTGATCGGGGAATGGTCCGGCCTGCCCCTGCCGCTGGGCGGCGTGCAGGTCTACATCACGGTCTATCCGCCGCTGCTCCTGTGCCTGTGGCTGAGCCTCACCTGGGGCCTGGCGTGGGGCGCGATTCCAGCCTACCTGGCCACCTGGATCCTGGCCGTCTATGCCGGCATGCCCTGGGGCTGGGCGACGGTGTTCGCCTTCGCCGACCCGCTGCATTTCGCCATCATGGTGATGGGCTACCGCGCCATCCCCGTGCGCCGGGATCTGCGCGACGCGCCCTCGCTGCTGTTCTATGTGCAGCTGAGCTTTGCGGCCAGCATCTTCAGCTCCAGCGGCGCGCTGATCTGGTGCTACACGAACGGCATCGACCGCACCGGCCTGCTGCCCATCTGGCAGGGCTGGTGGTTGGGTTCTTTCCTGCAAAGCGTGCTGGGCGTGGGTCCGATGATGCTGCTGAGCTGGCCGCGGATCGAGGCCTGGCAGCGGGCCCGCCCGGCGCTGATGAGCCGCCCGCCCCGCGAGCCACGCCGCGCCGTGCTGCGCCTGCTGACGGTGGTGGGCGCCGCCGTGATCGGCTACGGTTTCGTCACGCTGCACCTGGCCAGCGCCCAGCTCGAGCGGGTCCGCCAGCCGGCGCGTCCGGGGCACCCTGAAGAGGCGGTGCTCCTGCAGGCCGTGGAGGTGATGCAGCAGAGCAGCTGGGTGATCTTCGCCGTCTTCTCGCTGATCGTCCTGTTCATGGCCTTCTTCGGCTACCAGCTCTTCGTGCACTGGCAGCGCGCCATGAAGCGGTTGCTCGGCGAGCTGCAGCAGGCCAACCGCCGCTTGGAGACCCTGGCCCACACCGATGCGCTGACGGGGCTGCTGAACCGGCGCGCCGCCGACGAGCGCCTGCATGCTGAGTGGCGCCGCATCCAGCGCACGGGGGCCGGCGGCACGCTGGCGATGCTGGACATCGACCACTTCAAGCGCATCAACGACCGCCACGGCCACCTGGCCGGGGATGCGGTCATCCGTGCCCTCGCGCAGGCCATCCGCGAGGAAGTGCGCGACATGGACATCGCCAGCCGCTACGGCGGCGAGGAGTTCATGGTCCTGCTGCCACAGACGACGCTGGCGGGTGCCCGCGGCTTTGCCGAGCGCCTGCGTCAGCGGGTCGAGGCCCGGCCGGCCGAGCACGAGGGCGTGCGCATCCCCTTCACCATCAGCCTGGGGCTGTCACCGCTGACCGCGCAGGACCCGGCCTACCTCAGCGCCCTGGATCGCGCGGACCAGGCGCTCTACCGTGCCAAGGAAGGCGGCCGCAACCGGACGGAGGCGGTGGCATGGGATGACTCGCCGGACGCGGCGCCGCGCCTGACGTCGTAACTCAGCGCGGCGCTTGGCGCCGGCAACGGGTGTTGTAAAAGGCGATTCGTTCGCCGCGAGTTTTGTGACATTCTCCCGAATCCATGGAAATGGGCGCCCTTGGTATTTCGTTCTCCTCGAAATCGTCGGCGCTTGGGTAATATGGGCTGGCGATCCGGTGTGAATTCCGTCGCATCCCTTTGCTACTGATATTGGAATTGGCATGGCTGTATTCATGTGCCACCCAGAATTTGCTCCGCAGCCGCCTCGGAATCCCTGCCGAGGTCTAGGCGGAGTCGTTGATGGCCGGCGTTCCCACTGTGTGCAACAGGGGCCTCCACGCCCTGGCTGATTTCCCCTGATCTTCCTGATTCATATTAATTCACTGTTTTCCGAGCGCCCCGGGATGGCGCCGGATATTCGCGCGCCATCATTAATGTGCCCGCTTTTGTCGCATCAGAAAAACAACCCGGCGATAGGGTCCGCCGACGTGGAGGAGCGTCGTATCGCATGACTCGTGAGGCGTCCCCCTGTGGTCGCTCGGCGAGTTCCCGTGGATTTTCCTTTCGCCTGAATGAAGCAGTTTTCAATTCACTGAAAAGCGATCCTCATGCTCAAACTCGCCCCCTTCCCGCTGCTGGCCTCGATGGCCCTCCTGATGGCCGGCTGCGGCACGCAACCCACCCGCAATGACAAGCCGCTCACAGCACCGGCCGCCCCCAAGGAGCCGGTGCCGGTGGGCACGGTGCTGCCCTCCGGCAGCAATCTGAACAAGGAGCCGAGTGACTGGGTCGCCGAAGCGCTGGCCGCAAGCTGGATCAGGCAGGCCCTGGATGTGGCCGAGTACTTTGAGCGCGGCATGCGGCTCTATCCGGACCTGCGCGAGCAGCACCAGCTCCGCGTCCGGAGTGGATACGCGGCGGAACGGGCCCAGGCGGAGATGCTGCCTCGGCTGCGGGAGCGCGTGTCGGCTGCGCCGAGCCTCGAAGGCAGGTCCTACTACCTGCCGTTGAAGGCACAGACGGGGCCACTGGGCAGCGTCTTCAACTTCTACGCTTCCGCTCAGGAGGTCCGCCTCGACAAGGGAGTGCTGGGGGCTGCCTGGGGGATCAACATGCCCAGCCGGTTCGCTGCCACCAAGCAAAAGCCGCCGGGTGGGGGCGGCGTCGGGGTCGTGCCCTTCGTGAACGGCATTCTGGACAACGCCGCAAGCTCTCAATTCAACGGCAAGAGCGTCCTGGACCGCGTCATCTATGCCGCCTACGCCACGTCGGACGTCAGCTTGCCCTTGACGCCGGAGCAGCTGCTCAACCTGCGTCAGAAGTCTCCCAGCGGGAGCGTCTTCGGCACCTGGTCCGGCGGCTTCCTCTCGTTCGACGCTGAGGGCGTCCGCTGCGACGACGACCGGGATCAGCCCCACGCCCTCCGTTGCAGATTCATGGTGACCTCGCAGGCGATGGCGCCGATCGTCCTGACGACGACGCCCCCCACCAAGCGGTGAGCGGGCCATGCGCATCATCCGCCCGCGCTTCCCCCGATGCCGTTTGTGCCCGCTCGCCATGGTTTCGCTGGCGCTCCTGCTCCAGGGGGCGGGCGCAGCCGGCGTGCCTCCCAAGAGTTTCGAGGATGAGGAGGTCCGCCTCGCCATCGTGGAAGCGGGGGCGCCACCGAGCCGAGGGATCATCTACGGCCTGAAGGTCACGGAACGCTTCCGTCACGAGCAGGAGGCGGCGACCGGGGAGCGCTACCTCCTCCTGGTGTCCATGCTGGATGTGAACTGCCCGGACAAGCTCTGGCGCCGCCGAGCCTATGCCGCCTACGGTGACGAAGCCGGGCGGCAGGAGGTGAAGGTGGTGCCTGACTACACGGGGGGCTGGCAGGCCTTCTCGACGCCTTCCCGGCGAGCCCTTGCCGACCATGTGTGCGCGAACGTCGCGATGCCGGCGCCTGCGGCCACCGTGCCTCGTGACGACCCCAAGCCCGGGCCTGCCAAGGACCGGCGCTGCTGGGTGACCTATACCGAGGAAGAGCGGCCCTTCATGGAGAACGTCTGCGACTACAACACCTACGGGCCGATCAACTGCCGGAACATCGCCACCCGCCGGGACGTCATCCGGACGCCCCACGTCGTGTGCAAGTGACGGGACCGCGGCGGTGCAGCGTCTGGCTCAGGCCTTCATAGCTTGAAGTCGTAGTCGATCGTCAGCGGCGCGTGGTCGCTGAACTTCTGGTCCTTGTAGATCGACTCGCGCTGGGCAAGCGCCGCCAGCTTGGGCGTGGCGAAGTGGTAGTCCAGGCGCCAGCCCACGTTCTTGGCGTAGGCCTGGCCGCGGTTGCTCCACCACGTGTAGCAGGCGTCGGTGGTGTCGGGCTGCAGCTGGCGGTAGACATCCACCAGGCCGCCCTGGGCCGGGTCGATGAGCTGCGTGACCCAGGCGCGCTCCTCGGGCAGGAAGCCGCTGTTCTTGACGTTGCCCTTCCAGTTCTTGAGGTCGGCTTCCTTGTGGGCGATGTTGATGTCGCCCACGAGGATGAACTCGCGCTCGGCCTTCAGCGCCATCAGGTGCGGGTAGATGGCCGCCAGGAAGCGGAACTTCGCCTGCTGGCGGTCCTCGCCGCTGGAGCCGCTCGGGAAGTAGCAGCTGATCAGGCTCAGCTTGCGGCCGGGCTTGTCGAAGCGCTTCTCGATGTAGCGGCCCTCGTCGTCGAACTCGGGCACGCCGATGCCGGTGAGGATGTCGCTGGGCGTGTCCCGCGTGTAGAGGCCCACGCCGGAGTAGCCCTTCTTCTGCGCATAGTGGAAGTGGCCCTTGAGGCCGGCCGGGCTGCAGAAGACCTGGTCGACGTGCTCGTGCTGGGCCTTCACCTCCTGCACGCCCACGGCATCGGCCTGCTGCTGGGGCAGCCAGTCGAAGAAGCCCTTGGTGGCGGCGGAGCGGATGCCATTCAGATTGGCGGTAATGAAGCGCACGGTGAGTCCTCGCGGAGGGTCGAATGAGCGCGAGTATCGCAGCGAGGCGGTGATGAACTGGTCTGATGCCGGTCCGCAACAGCGGTGCACCGAGCTGGGGCGGGAAGGCCGGAAAGGTGACGACGAAGTCACAGACTTGGTAGATTCCCGGGGGCCAGTCGGCAAACGTTTGCCGATTCAAACTTGATCTTGCCGTCCGGCTGTGGGCTTGTTGGGGGACCGTCCCCGTCGTCAAGCACGCCACAGGACAGCCTCATTCCAGGAGTCACGCGATGCACCCCAAGCCCTTCATTCAACACGCGCCCCTGGCGCTGGCCGTGAGCCTGGCTCTTCAGGCGCTCGCCGGCTCCGCCGTACAGGCGCAGGAAGCACCCAAGTCCGAGACCGCCCGCGCCCCTGCGAACCAGCTGGAGGCCGTGGTCATCACCGCAGAGCGCCGGGTGGAGAACATCAAGGATGTGCCCAACGCGGTGTCGGCCATCAGCGGCGAGAAGCTGGACGTCATCAACTCGAGCGGCCAGGACATCCGCGCCCTGTCCGGCCGGGTGCCCAGCCTGAACATCGAGTCATCGTTCGGCCGGGCCTTCCCTCGCTTCTACCTGCGAGGCTACGGCAACACGGACTTCCGGCTCAACGCCTCGCAGCCGGTCTCCCTGATCTATGACGACGTGGTGCAGGAGAACCCCATCCTCAAGGGATTCCCGGCTTTCGACGTGAAGAATGTCGAAGTGCTGGCCGGCCCTCAAGGCACGCTGTTCGGCCGCAACACGCCGGCCGGCGTGGTGAAGTTCGAGTCGGTCAAGCCGTCCAAGCGCCAGGACGCCTACTTCAACGCCTCTGTTGGAAGTCAGGGCATGGTGAACCTGGAAGGCGCCGCCAATCTGCCTGTTGGCGGCGACTGGGCGGTGCGCGTCTCTGCGCAGAACCAGCATCGCGGCAACTGGGTCAAGAACGATCTGCCCAATGCCAAGACCTCGTCGACGGAGGGCTACGACGACCGCGCCGTGCGCATCCAGGCACTCTATGAGCCCAACCAGGCCTTCAGCGCCCTGGTCAACCTGCACAACCGCGAGCTCAAGGGCAGTCCGCGACTCTTCCGTGCTTCCATCATCAAGCCGGGGAGCAACGATCTGGTCGATGGTTTCGACCCTGCCAAGACGGTCATCGACGGTACCAATGAGCAGCGCCTTCACAGCACCGGTGCAAGCTTGCGCCTGAAATGGGCCCTGGACGGCGTCACGCTGCACTCCATCAGCGCCATCGAGACGGTCCAGCCCTTCAGCCGCGGCGACGTGGATGGTGGCTACCGCTACCACAACCCCTTCTCCGGCGATCCCAAGACGGCGCCCTACCCGACGCAGGGGGAAGCCACCTGGCAGATGGACACGTCCGACGCCCTGATGGGCCACCGTCAGCTGACGCAGGAGCTCCGCCTCGAGTCTCAGTCGGCAGGTCCGCTGCGCTGGCAAGGCGGCATCTATCTGTTTGACGAGAAGTACACGATGCGCAGCGTGGACTACACGGTGAACCCCGCAGACAGCATCGTTGACACGCGCCAGACCAACAAGGCGTGGGCCTTGTTCGGCTCGGTCAACTATGAAGTGAGCCCTTCGCTGAAGCTCCGGGGCGGCCTGCGCTATACCCAGGACAAGAAGGATCTCAACACCGTCGGGAAGGTCAACGACGGCGCTGGCACGAGCGCCAGCACGGACGACCACAAGGTCAGCTGGGATGCTTCCGGCACCTATGCGCTGGACAAGCAGACCAATCTGTATGCGCGCGTCGCCACCGGCTTCCGAGCCGCCTCCATCTACCCGGCCAGCGGCTTCGGGACGCAAAGCAAGGCTCGCCCGGAAACCGTGACCTCCTATGAGACGGGGGTGAAGAGCGAGTTCTGGGACCGCCGCGCCCGGCTGTCGGCCAATGTCTTTGCCTATACCGTCAAGGACCAGCAGCTGACGGCGGTGGGGGGCTCCGGCAACTTCAATACGCTGCTCAACGCCAGCAAGGGCCAGGGCCAGGGCTTCGAACTCAATCTGGACCTCATCCCGGTCGATCGCCTGATGCTCACGATGGGCCTCAGCTACAACGACACCAAGATCAAGGATCCCACGCTCTTTGCCACCCGTCCGGGCAGCAACCCTGTGATGGTGGGCACGCCGGACGCCAGCGGCCGCTACAGCCTCTACAACAATCCGCTGCCCAACGCGCCCAAGTGGATCGCCAACCTGACCGCCCGCTACTCGATCCCGACGGCCGATGGCAATGAGTTCTTCGTCTACACCGACTGGGCCTACCGGTCCAAGGTCAACTTCTTCCTGTACGAGGCCAAGGAGTTCACGGGCAAGGCCTTGCTGGAAGGCGGCCTGCGCGCCGGTTACGTGTGGGGTGACGGGAAGTACGAGGTCGCCGGCTTTGTGCGCAACCTGAGCAACAAGGTGGTGGTGAACGGCGCCATCGACTTCGACAACATGACCGGCTTCATCAACGACCCCCGCACCTACGGCGTGCAGTTCAAGGCCCTGTTCTGACGCGGCACTGATCCCCGCCCCGCCACCACCCGTTCCGGGGCGTGAAAAGGCCCGGCTCCCCCCTTGTTTCACGGGGCGGGGAGCCGGGCCTTCTGCGTTGGGCTCAATACAATGCGGGCCACCTTCAGACCGCCCGACCTCGTCATGACCACCCCGTCCACGCCCCTTGCCCAGGAATTCGTCGCCTTCGCCGTGGAGGCGGGCGTGCTGCGCTTCGGCGAGTTCAAGACCAAGGCCGGCCGGCTGAGCCCCTACTTCTTCAACGCGGGGCTTTTCAACGACGGCGCCCGGCTGGTCCGCCTGGCCGAGTTCTATGCCAAGACGCTGCTGTCCTCGGGCGTCGAGTTCGACATGATCTTCGGCCCGGCCTACAAGGGCATCACCCTGGCCGCCGCCGTTTCCATGGAGCTGGCGCGCCTGGGCCACAACAAGCCCTTCGCCTACAACCGCAAGGAAGCCAAGGACCACGGCGAGGGTGGCACGCTCGTCGGCGCGCCCGTGCAGGGCCGCGTGCTGATCATCGACGACGTCATCTCGGCCGGCACCTCCGTGCGCGAGTCCATCGCCATGATCCAGGCCGCCGGCGCCACGCCCTGCGGCGTCTCCATCGCCCTGGACCGCCAGGAGAAGGCCGCCGAGAACGGCGTCGAGCAACCCTGGTCCGCGGTCCAGTATGTCAACCGGCAGCTGCACTTGCCCGTCGTAGCCATTGCCGGCCTGTCCGACTTGCTGCAGTATCTGCACCACAACAGCTCGGCGGACATCGCTGCCCACGCTGCAGCCGTCCAGGCCTACCGAGATCGCTACGGAGTCTGATGCTCTCTCTGCGCTGCCCCATGTCGTTGAGGTCGAAGCCCTTTGAGCGCCTGTCGCCGCCGGTGACAGGCCGGGTGCTGGGCGCTCTGCTGGGCATCGCGCTGGGTCTCCTGGGGGCAGGTCTTGCCCAGGCCCAGAGCAAGGCCATCTACAGCTGCGTGGCCCCGGATGGCCGCCGGCTGACCTCCGACCGCCCCATCGCCGAGTGCGCCACCCGCGAGCAGAAGTTGCACAACCCGGACGGCTCGGTGAAGTCACTGCTGCCGCCGTCGATGTCGCTCGAGGAGAAGGTGCTGCAGGAGCAGAAGGACCGCAAGATCGCGGCCGACCGCGCCGCGCAGCAGGACGCCGTGCGCCGGGACCGCAACCTGCTGATCCGCTACCGCAACGAGGCGGCCCACCGCGAAGGCCGCGAGGCGGCGCTGGACGACATCAACAAGGCCATGCAGGTCTCGGAGCGGCGCATCAAGGAGCTGGCCGTCGAGCGCAAGCCGCTGCAGGACGAGGCCGAGTTCTACCGGGGCAAGACCCTGCCGCCCAAGCTCAAGCAGCAACTGGACGCCAACGATGCCTCGGCCGAGGCGCAGCGCGTGCTGATCGAGAACCAGAAGGCCGAACTCGTGCGGGTGAACAAGCTCTTCGACGTCGAGCTGGTGCGCCTGAAGAAGCTCTGGGGTGGCGCGGCCCCCGGCAGTCTGGACGGCCCGGTGGCATCGCCCGCCGCCGGCCAGCCCGGCAGCTCGCCGGCGCCCGCGTCCGCCACGAGCCGCTGACGGCCTCGCGACGGCGCCTGGCCCCTCCCGCGGGGGCGCGCAAGAAAAAAGGCCGCTGTCTCCAGCGGCCTTTTGCATGGGGGCCGGTGCCGGCCCGCCGGTGGGGTGGGCGCATCAGCCGCCCAGCTTCTTCTTCAGCAGCTCGTTGACGAGGGCCGGGTTGGCCTTGCCCTTGGTCGCCTTCATGGCCTGGCCGACGAGGGCGTTGAAGGCCTTGTCCTTGCCCGAGCGGAACTCGTCCACTGACTTCTGGTTGGCGGCGAGGACCTCATCGAGGATGCGCTCGATCTCGCCGGTGTCGTTGGACTGCTTCAGGTCCTTGGCGCTGATGATGGCGTCCACGTCCGCACCTTCGCCGGCCCACAGGGCGTCGAAGACCTGCTTGGCGGAGTTGTTGGAGATCGTGCCATCGCTGATGCGGCCGATGAGCGCCGCCAGCAGCGCCGGCTTCACCGGTGCGGCGTCGATCTCGATGCCTTCGCTGTTCAGGCGTTTGCTGATCTCGCCCATCACCCAGTTGGCCACCAGCTTGGGCGCGGCGCCCGCAGCCTTGGCGGCCTCGTAGTAGCGGGCCGTGGCCAGGCTCTGGGTCATCATCGTGGCGTCGTACTCGGGCAGGCCGTCGGCCTCGATGAAGCGCTTGGCCATGACGCCCGGCAGCTCGGGCATCTCGCCGCGCACCTTCTCCACCCACTCGGGCGCGATCACCAGCGGCGGCAGATCGGGGTCCGGGAAGTAGCGGTAATCGGCCGAGTCCTCCTTGGAGCGCATGGCGCGGGTCTCGCCGGTGTCCGGGTTGTAGAGCACCGTGGCCTGCTGGATGGCGAGGCCGTCCTCGAGCTGGTCGATCTGCCAGTTCACCTCGTAGTTCACCGCGTCCACGAGGAAGCGGAAGCTGTTGAGGTTCTTGATCTCGCGGCGCGTGCCGTAGGGCTCGCCGGGCTTGCGCACCGAGACGTTGACGTCGCAGCGGAAGGAGCCTTCCTGCATGTTGCCGTCGCAGATGCCCAGCCACATCACCAGGGCGTGCAGCGTCTTGGCGTACTCGCAGGCCTCGGCGGCGGAGCGCATGTCGGGCTCGGAGACGATCTCCAGCAGCGGCGTGCCGGCGCGGTTCAGGTCGATGCCCGACTGGCCGTGGTAGTCCTCGTGCAGGCTCTTGCCGGCGTCCTCCTCGAGGTGGGCGCGCGTCAGTTGGACGGTCTTCTTCTCGTCACCGACGAAGAACTCCACCGAGCCGCCCTGCACCACCGGAATCTCGAACTGCGAGATCTGGTAGCCCTTGGGCAGGTCCGGGTAGAAGTAGTTCTTGCGGGCGAAGATGGACAGCGGCGCGACCTTGGCGCCCACGGCCAGGCCGAAGCGGATGGCGCGGTCCACCGCGGCGCGGTTCAGCACCGGCAGGGTGCCGGGCAGGGCCAGGTCGACGGGCGAGGCCTGGGTGTTGGCCTCGGCACCGAAGGCGGTCGAGGAGCCGCTGAAGATCTTGGACAGGGTGGACAGCTGGACGTGGTTCTCCAGGCCGATCACCACCTCGTAGCCGCGCACCAGCTTGCTGTTGGGCTTGTTCATGCTCAGATTCCGTTCGGGGCACAGGTGTGCCAGTCGGTGGCCTGCTGCAGGGCGTGCGCGGTGTGCAGCAGCTGCCCTTCCTTGAAGTAGTTGCCGATCAGCTGCAGGCCGACGGGCATGCCCGCCTCGCCGAAGCCCACCGGCACGCTCATGCCAGGCAGGCCGGCCAGCGAGCCGGGCAGCGTGAAGATGTCGGCGAGGTAGGCCTTGACCGGATCGTCCGCGCCTTCGCCCGCCTTCCAGGCCACGCTCGGGGCGACCGGGCCGGCGATGACGTCGCACTGGCGGAAGGCCTGCTGGAAGTCGTCGGCGATCATGCGGCGCAGCTTCTGGGCCTGCAGGTAGTAGGCGTCGTAGTAGCCATGGCTCAGCACGTAGGTGCCGATCATGATGCGGCGCTTGACCTCGGCACCGAAGCCTTCGGCGCGGGTCTTCTTGTACATATCAAGAAGATCCGTGTAGTTGGCGGCGCGATGGCCGAACTTGACGCCGTCGAAGCGGCTGAGGTTCGAGCTCGCCTCGGCCGGGGCGATGATGTAGTACACCGGGATCGCCAGCTCCGTGCGGGGCAGGCTGACCTCGACCAGCGTGGCGCCGAGCTTCTCCAGCTCGGCCAGGCCCTGGCGCACGGCGCCGTTGACGTCGGCGGACAGGGCGGCCGGGAAGAACTCCTTCGGCAGGCCGATGCGCAGGCCCTTGAGCGGCTGCGCGGCCGTGGCGCCCTCGCGGGCGGCCAGCATCTGCGCGTGGAAGTCCTGGGGCGGCTGGTTGATGCTGGTGGCGTCGCGCTCGTCGAAGCCGCTCATGGCGGACAGCAGCAGGGCGCAGTCCTCGGCGGAGCGGGCCATGGGGCCGGCCTGGTCGAGGCTGGAGGCGAAGGCGATCATGCCGTAGCGCGAGCACACGCCGTACGTCGGCTTGATGCCGGTGATGCCGGTGAAGCTCGCCGGCTGGCGGATGGAGCCGCCGGTGTCGGTGCCGGTGGTGGCGGGCACGAGGCGAGCCGCCACGGCCGTGGCCGAGCCGCCGGACGAGCCGCCCGGCACGCGGCTGCGGTCCCAGGGATTCAGCGCGGGGCCGTAGGCGCTGTTCTCGTTGGCCGAGCCCATCGCGAACTCGTCGCAGTTGAGCTTGCCCAGCGAGAAGGTGCCGGCCGCGTTCAGGCGGGCGACGACCGTGGCGTCGAAGGGGCTGCGGTAGCCGGCCAGGATCTTCGAGCCGGCCGTCGTGGGCATGTCCGCGGTGACGTAGATGTCCTTGTGCGCGAGCGGGATGCCCACCAGCGGGCCGGCGTCGCCAGCCGCCAGGCGGCGGTCGGCCTCGGCGGCGCGGGCCAGGGCGCCGTCGGCGTCCACATGCAGGAAGGCGCCCAGTTGCGACGCGCCGGTAACGCGTGCAAGAAGGTGTTGGGTGAGTTCGGTGGCGGAGAAGGCCTTGGCGCGCAGGCCCTGGCCCAGCTCGGCCACGCCCATGTCGTGGAGAGACTTCATTCGATGACCTTGGGGACCAGGAACAGGCCGTCCTCGACGGCGGGAGCGCTGCGCTGGTTCAGCTCGCGCTGGTTGCTCTCGGTGACGGCGTCCTCGCGCAGGCGCAACTGGACGTCCTGCACGGCGGAAAGCGGCGTGTACAGCGGCTCGACGCCGCTGGTGTCCACCGCGCTCATCTGCTCGACGATCGAGAAAAAGCCATTGAGCTGGCCGAGCAAGGCGCCCTGCTCCGCCTCGGAAAGTTCGAGGCGGGCGAGGTTGGCGATGCGGCTCACGTCATCCTGGGTCAGGGCCATGGGCGAGTCCGGAGTTTGTTGGAGGTCCTCGCGCGGCAGGCCGCAAAAAGCGGCGCCCCGCGCGATGCATTGCCGCTTACAGACTGCAAAAACAGCGGCTGTCAGGGGCTAGTCAGGGGTCTAAACAAAGGGGTGATCGAGTATTATCTCCGCTTATCTCCATGGTAACGGGGCTGCAGGGCCGCCAAGGCCCAGGCAGCCTCGTTGCACATGGTGCGAACACCCCCGTGCAGCCGCTGGCGCCCGTCGCTTCGGCTGCATTCGTTTGACGCCCGCCGCCCCTCCTGAGGCCCCTCTTGAGTTTTGCCAGTGCCGTGCCCGCGTGACCCCAGCCGCCGCCCGGCCTGAAGCCCCAGCCCCACACCATGTTTTCGTCCCTGCGCCGCTACTTCTCCACCGACCTGGCCATCGACCTCGGCACCGCCAACACGCTGATCTATGTGCGTGGCAAGGGCATCGTGCTGGATGAGCCCTCCGTCGTCGCCATCCGCCACGAAGGCGGCTCCAGTGGCAAGAAGACCATCCAGGCCGTCGGCCGCGAGGCCAAGGCCATGCTGGGCAAGGTGCCCGGCAACATCGAGGCCATCCGCCCGATGAAGGACGGCGTGATCGCCGACTTCGTCATCACCGAGCAGATGATCAAGCAGTTCATCAAGATGGTGCATGACACCAAGCTGCTGCGCCCGTCGCCCTGCATCATCATCTGCGTGCCCTGCGGCTCGACCCAGGTGGAAAAGCGCGCCATCCGTGACGCCGCCCTCGGCGCCGGCGCCTCGCGCGTGGAGCTGATCGAAGAACCCATGGCCGCAGCCATCGGTGCCGGCCTGCCGGTCTCTGAAGCCTCCGGCTCCATGGTCATCGACATCGGCGGCGGTACCACCGAGGTCGGCGTGATCTCGCTGGGCGGCATGGTCTACAAGGGCTCGGTCCGCGTCGGCGGCGACAAGTTCGACGAAGCCATCATCAACTACATCCGCCGCAACTACGGCATGCTGATCGGCGAGCCCACCGCGGAAGCCATCAAGAAGCAGATCGGCTCGGCCTTCCCCGGCTCCGAGGTCAAGGAGATGGAAGTCAAGGGCCGCAACCTCAGCGAGGGCGTGCCGCGCAGCTTCACCATCTCGTCCAACGAGATCCTGGAAGCCCTGACCGACCCGCTGAACCAGATCGTCTCGGCCGTGAAGAACGCGCTGGAGCAGACGCCGCCCGAGCTGGGTGCCGACATCGCCGAGCGCGGCATGATGCTGACCGGCGGTGGCGCCCTGCTGCGCGACCTCGACCGTCTGCTGGCCGAAGAGACCGGCCTGCCGGTGCTCGTGGCCGAGGACCCGCTGACCTGCGTGGTGCGGGGTTGCGGGATGGCACTGGAACACATGGAACGCCTCGGCTCCATCTTCGCTTCCGAGTGACGGCCTACTGCGCGACGCTTGGGCGTCGTTGCGCAGTGCTCGGAATCCTCACGTACCTCCTGTACGTTCCGGTTCCTGCGCGCTGTGCGCCTAGCCCAAGCGCCGCTCGCTACGGCCGGATACGTTGATGGACTGATCACCCGCCAGACTGCTTAGCCATGCCCTTCGGCACCCTGGAGCGCAATGCGCCGCCGCTGTTCCGCCAAGGCCCCTCGGCCTTGACGCGGCTGCTGCTGTGCGCGGCCTTCGCCATTTTCCTGATGGTGCTGGATGCCCGCTTCAAGGTGGCGCAGCCGGCGCGCACGGCGGTGGCGCTCGTGCTCAATCCAGCGCAGCGCCTGCTGCTGTCGCCGGTGGACGCCTGGGAGAACCTGGGCGACTACCTTCGCGGCATGGAAAAGGCCATGGCCGCCGAAGATCTCGCGCGGCGCCAGCTGGTGGCCCAGGCGGAGCGCCTGTCGCGCGCCCAGCAGCTGCAGGCCGAGAACCAGCGCCTGCGCGAGCTGCTCAAGATGCAGCAGGCTCAGGTGGTGAGCTCGGTGGCGGCCGAGGTGCTCTACGAAGCGCCAGACCCCTATTCGCGCCGGGTCAGCATCGACCGCGGGAGCCAGCACGGCGTGCACCTGAGCTCGCCGGTGATCACCGAGGCCGGCGTGCTGGGGCAGGTCACCCGCGTCTACACCTTCTCGTCCGAGGTGACGCTCATCACCGACAAGGACGCCGCCATTCCCGTGCTCAACACCCGCACCCAGCAGCGCGGCGTGGCCTTCGGCGGCGAACGCGGCCTCGAGCTGCGCTTCACCGCCGCCAACGCCGACATCCAGGCGGGCGACGTGCTCTCCACCTCGGGCCTGGACGGCATCTATCCGCCGGGCCTGCCGGTGGCCAAGGTGGCGCAGGTCGAGCGCCGTGGTGACACCAGCTTCGCCCGCGTGAGCCTGCAGGCCACGGTGCCGGTGGACAGCGTGCGCCACGTGCTGGTGCTGGCGCCGCTGGCCATTCACGAGGCCGCCCGCACCGAGGCTGCCGAGGCAGCGGCCAAGGAAGCGCAGGCCCTGGCCGAGCGCAAGGCGCAGGCCAAGGCGGAGGCCAAGCAGCGTGCCGCCGAGCAAAGAGCCGCCAAGGAGGCGGCCAAGGAGGCCGCGAAGGAACCGGCCAAGGACAGCAAGGGAGGACCGACGCGATGATCATGCCGCGCGCCGCCAGCCAGCTGCTGCTGCCTGCCAATCCCCTCTTCATCGCCTTCAGCCTGCTGGTGGCCCTGTTGCTGGACATGGTGCCGCTCGGTCGCCAGCCGGCGATGCCGGACTTCCTGTCCATCGTGCTGGTGTTCTGGAACGTGCACCAGCCGCGCCGCGTCAACGTCGGCTGGGCCTTCCTCTTCGGCCTGCTGGTCGACGTGCACCACGGCGCCCTGCTGGGCCAGCACGCCCTCGCCTACAGCGGCCTGAGCTTCGGCGCCGTCGCGCTGCACCGCCGCCTGCCCTGGTTCACGCGCTGGGGTCAGGCCTTGCATGTGCTGCCGCTGTTCGCGCTGGCCCATGCCGTGTCCCTGGTCGTGCGCCTGGCCGTGGGCGGGATGTGGCCGGGCTGGCCGCTGCTGCTGGCGCCCTTCATCGAGGCCCTGCTGTGGCCGCTGGCCAGCTGGATCCTGCTGGCGCCGCAGCGCCGCCCGCCGGACCGCGACGACCACCGCCCGCTGTGAGGCGGGTCTGCCAGCGCCCATGACCCAGCTGCACAACGTCCAAGAAGAGCAGTCGCGCTTTCGCGTGCGCGTGCTCGCGGCCGCCGGCTTCGTGCTCTTCTGCTTCGGCCTGCTCGCCTCGCGCCTCGTCTATCTGCAGGTGATGCAGCACGAGACGCTGCTGGAGCGCGCCGAGTCCAACCGCGTCACCGTCGTGCCCATCGTGCCTAACCGCGGCCTCATCGTGGACCGCAACGGCGTGGTGCTGGCCAGCAACTACTCGGCCTACACCCTCGAGATCACGCCGTCCAAGGTGGCGGACCTGGAGGCCACCATCAACGCGCTCGCCGAGGTCGTGGAGATCCAGGGCCGCGACCGCAAGCGCTTCAAGCGCCTGATGGAGGAGAGCAAGAACTTCGAGTCCCTGCCCATCCGCACCAAGCTGACGGACGCCGAGGTGGCGCGCTTCGCGGCGCAGCGCTTCCGCTTCCCCGGGGTGGACATCAAGGCACGGCTGTTCCGCAGCTATCCGCTCGGCGAGGTCGGCAGCCACCTGATCGGCTACATCGGGCGCATCAACCAAGCCGAGAAGAAGTCCATGGAGGAGTGGGCCGACGAGGACATCGCCAACTACCGCGGCACCGAGTACATCGGCAAGCTCGGCCTGGAGCAGTACTACGAGCGCGAGCTGCACGGCCAGACGGGCTTCGAGCAGATGGAGACCAGCGCCGCCGGCCGTGCCGTGCGCCGCCTGCGCCACCAGCCGCCGACGCCGGGCAACACGCTCAAGCTCTCGATCGACATCCGCCTGCAGGCGCTCGTCGAGGAGCTGTTCAAGGACCGCCGCGGCGCCCTCGTCGCCATCGACCCGCGCAACGGCGAGGTGCTGGCCTTCGTTTCCAAGCCCACCTTCGACCCCAACCTCTTCGTCGACGGCATCGACGCCGACAGCTGGACCGCGCTCAACGAGGACATCGACAAGCCGCTGCTCAACCGCGCCCTGCGCGGCACCTACCCGCCGGGCTCGACCTTCAAGCCGCTGATGGCCATGGCCGCGCTCAACAGCGGCAAGCGCGCCGCGAGCACGGTCATCATGGACAACCTGACCTACAGCTTCGGCGGCCGCACCTTCGGCAGCCCGGAGACCGACCGCCCCGGCCCGAAGGACATGCGCCTGGCCATCGTCAGCTCCTCCAACGTCTACTTCTACAGCCTCGCCAACGAAATGGGCGTGGACCTGATCCACGACCAGCTCGAGCCCTTCGGCCTCGGCCGCAAGACGGGCATCGATCTGCTGGGCGAGGTCACGGGCGACCTGCCCTCGCAGGAGTGGAAGCGCAAGAAGTTCAGGAAGGCCGAGCAGCAGAAGTGGTACGCGGGCGAGACCATCTCGCTGGGCATCGGCCAGGGCTACAACAACTTCACCATGCTGCAGATGGCCACGGCCTACGCCACGCTCTCGACCGGCGGGCAGCGCTTCAAGCCGCGCCTCGTCCGCGAGATCGAGGACGTGGTCCAGCACCAGGGCCGGCGCATCGCCAGCGAGGCGCTGGACCCGATCCCGCTCAAGCCCGAGCAGGTGGACGTCATCCGCAACGCCATGAACGGCGTGACGCTGGAAGGCACCTCGCGCCAGGTCTTCATGGGCGCGCCCTACCAGAGCGCCGGCAAGACCGGCACGGCGCAGGCCATCGGCCTGAAGGCGGGCGAGAAGTACAGCAGCATCAAGGCCGACGAGCACAAGCGGGATCACTCGCTCTACGTCGCCTTCGCGCCGGTGGACAAGCCGTCCATCGCGCTGGCCGTGATCGTGGAGAACGCCGGCTGGGGCTCGGGGGCCGCCGCGCCCATCGCCCGCCGCGTCTTCGACTACGCGCTGCTGGGCCAGTACCCCAGCGAGGACGACATCGCCCAGACGCAGCAAGGCAAGACGATGGCGCCGGTGGGCACGCCGCGCAAGGCCAGCGACGTACCGCTGCCCGGGCAGGGCGTGCTGGTGCCGCTGGCGACGCGCTCGGTGCCCGCGGCATCAGCAGCGGCCGCGGCGTCGGGCGTGCTCCCGGCCCTGGCCACGGCAGCGCCCTCGCCCCCGGCCCTGGCCACGGCAGCGCCCTCGCCCCCGGCCCGTGATGCGTCCCGGCCCCTGCCCGCCGCCAGCGGAGCCCGCCCATGAACAACAGCTTCAGCCTGCAGGCCGTGCGCGGCCACATCCGCCCCTGGACCGAGGGCCTGGACTGGGTCGTGCTGCTGGCCGTGGCCTGGCTGATGGGCCTGGGCCTGCTGTGCATGTACTCGGCGGGCTTCGACCACGGCACCCGCTTCGTCGACCACCTGCGCAACGGCCTGCTGAGCCTGGCCCTCATGTTCGCCATGGCCCAGGTGCCGCCGCAGCGCCTCGTCAAGATTGCCGTGCCGCTCTACACCATCGGCGTGATGCTGCTCCTGGCCACGGCCCTCTTCGGCGTGACCAAGAAGGGCGCCACGCGCTGGCTGAATGTGGGGATCACGCAGATCCAGCCCTCCGAGATTCTCAAGATCGCCATGCCGCTGATGCTGGCGTGGTGGTTCCAGAAGCGCGAGGGCCAGCTGCGGCTGCCGGACTTCGTCGCCGCCTTCGTCCTGCTGGCCGTGCCGGTCGGCCTCATCGCCAAGCAGCCGGACCTCGGCACCTCGCTGCTGGTGCTGGCCGCGGGGCTCTACGTGATCTTCTTCGCCGGCCTGTCCTGGAAGCTGATCCTGCCGGTGCTGGTGGCCGGCGGCATCGGCATCACGGCGCTGGTGATGAGCGAGGAGCAGATCTGCCAGCCCGATGTGACCTGGCCGGTGCTGCGGGAGTACCAGAAGCACCGCGTCTGCACGCTGCTGGACCCCAGCAAGGATCCGCTGGGCAAGGGCTTCCACATCATCCAGGGCGGCATCGCCATCGGCTCGGGCGGCGTGACCGGCAAGGGCTTCATGAAGGGCACGCAGACCCACCTGGAGTTCATCCCCGAGCGCACGACCGACTTCATCTTCGCGGCCTATGGCGAGGAGTTCGGCCTGCTCGGCGCGGCGGCCCTGCTGCTGGGCTTCACCGTGCTCATCCTGCGGGGGCTCGTGATCGCCTTCGAGGCGCCCACGCTCTTTGGCCGACTCATGGCGGGCGCCGTGACGCTGTCCTTCTTCACCTACGTGTTCGTGAACATGGGCATGGTGAGCGGGATCCTGCCGGTGGTGGGCGTGCCGCTGCCCTTCATCTCCTATGGCGGCACGGCCATGGTGATGCTGGGCCTGAGCCTCGGCATTCTGCTGAGCATCGCCAAGTCCAAGCGCTACAAGCGGCGCTGACGCCGCGGCGCTCCGCTGTCGCTCAGTTGGCGCTCCGTTGGTGCTCAGGCGTCGCCCACCTCGCTGCCCGGCTCCGGCGCAGTGGCCGGGTGGGCGTGGAAGCGGATGGTGAAGCGCGCGCCCGGCCCCATGCCGTCGGGCTCCACGAAGCCCGGGCGGCGCGGGCGGGCATCGTCCAGCGTCAGTTCGGCCTCGTGCTGCTGGGCGATCTCGCGCACGATGGCCAGGCCGAGCCCGGAGCCGTCGACATTCGTCCCCAGCGCCCGGTAGAAGGGCTGGAAGACCTGCTCGCGCTCCGCCTCGGCGATGCCCGGCCCGGAGTCCTCCACCTGCAGCACGCAGACCTGCCCGAACGGGTCCTCGACGATGCGCACGGTGATCGTGCCGCCCGGCGGCGTGTAGAGCAGGGCGTTGTCGACCAGGTTGCGGATCAGCTCGCGGATGAGGATGGGATGGCCCAGGATGCGCAGGCTGCTGTGCTCGTCGTCCGGGCCCTCGTAGCCGAGGTCCAGGCGCTTGTCGAGCGCGCGCGGCACGAAGTCGCGCACCGTCTCCATCGCGATCTCGGGCAGGTTGATGTCGGACCGCCGCGAGGCATGCTCCTGATCCTCGGCCCGCGCCATCGCCAGCAGCTGATTGACCATGTGCGCCGCGCGCTGGCTGGACAGCGCGATCTGCTGCAGCGAGCGCCGGAGTTCCTGCGGCGAGCTGCGGCCCTCGTCGATCTCGCGCTGCGCCAGCTCCGCCTGCGTGCGCAGGCCCGCCAGCGGCGTCTTGAGCTGGTGCGCGGCATCGGCCAGGAAATGCTTCTGCGTGCTCAGCGACTGGTCCAGGCGCTGCAGCAGGTCATTGATGGCGTGCACCAGTGGGGCCACCTCGTCGGGGATGCGGCGCTCGTCGATGGGGCTGAGGTCCGAGCTGTCCCGTGAGCGGATGCGGCGCTGCAGCTCGTTGAGCGGCGCGATGCCGCGCGCCAGCGCCAGCCACACCAGCAGCACCGCCAGCGGCAGGATCACGAACTGCGGCAGGATCACGCCCTTGATGATCTCGTTGGTGAGCCGCGAGCGCTTGCCCAGCGTCTCGGCCACCTGCACCAGCATCTGCCCCTTGGCATTGCCCTCGGGCGTCACCCACAGATAGGCCACGCGCACGCTCTCGTTGTTGACCTCGTCGTCCCGGAAGCGCAGCTCCCAGGGCACGACGGCCTCGTCGGGGTTGGGGGCGGGCAGCTCCTTGTCGCCGCTCAGGAACTCGCCGCGCGGCCCCTGCACGAGGTAGTAGACGGTGTCGGACTCGTCGGCCCGCAGCAGGGCGGCCGCCTCGGGCGAGAGGGCGTAGCGGGAACGCGCCGCCGCGGCGGCCGGATTGCGGGGTTCCGCGGCCGCCTGCAGGCCGAGCGAGCGTGCCATCTCGCCCAGCTCGCGGTCATAGGGCTTGCCGGCGATGCCCTGGGCCACCAGCCAGGTCAGCGCGACGCTGATCGGCCAGATGACCAGCAGCGGCGCCAGCATCCAGTCGAGGATCTCGCCGAACAGGGAGCGTTGACCGCTGTCAGCTGCCATCGTGGGCGGGCCTTCGCGAAGGCGGCAGGACCTCGCCCCTCGCGGGGTTCAGCGGCCGGGCAGGGCGGCGGCGCATTCAGCCGGGGATCTTTTCCAGGCAGTAGCCCAGGCCGCGCACGGTGGCGATGCGGATCGGGCCCTGCTCGATCTTCTTGCGCAGCCGGTGGATGTAGACCTCGATGGCGTTGTTGCTGACCTCTTCGCCCCACTCGCAGAGGCGCTCCACCAGCTGGTCCTTGCTGACCAGGCGGCCGGCGCGCTGCAGCAGCACCTCCAGCAGCGAGAGCTCGCGGGCGGAAAGCTCCACCATCTGCTCGTTGATGTAGGCCACGCGGCCGGTGGCATCGAAGGACAGCGGGCCGTGCTTGATGATGCTGGAGGCCGTGCCCAGGCCGCGCCGGGTGAGGGCGCGCACGCGGGCCTCGAGCTCCTGCAGCGAGAAGGGCTTGGCCATGTAGTCGTCGGCGCCGAGGTCCAGACCCTTGACGCGCTGCTCGACGCTGTCGGCCGCGGTGAGGATCAGCACCGGCATGGTGGCGCCGCGGGCCCGCAGCTTGCGCAGCACCTCGAGCCCGTGCAGGCGCGGCAGGCCGAGGTCCAGGATCACCAGATCGAATTCGTGCGAGGCGAGGGCCGCGTCGGCCTCGGTGCCGGTCGAGACCTGGTCGACCGCATAGCCGCTGGAGCGCAGGGCGCGCAGCAGGCCGTCGGCCAGCACTTGGTCATCTTCCGCGATCAGGATGCGCATCGGTGTCTCCTTGGCCTTTGTCGCCCGGGAGGCGTGGGCGGCAGCTTTCCTGCATTTTAGGGACTGGAATCGTTCGCAGGCTCCTGCCACTGTCTGTCAGCAGGCACTGGATGAACTACTGTACAAACATACAGATTCGGCCATAATGCAGGCACTCACAGGAGCAATCAATGGACGCCCCCGCCAAGACCGTCAACACCGAAAAAGCCAAGGCCCTGCAGGCCGCCCTCGCCCAGATCGAAAAGCAGTTTGGCAAGGGCTCCATCATGCGCCTCGGCGAGGGCGAGAAGATCGAGGACATCCAGGTCGTCTCCACCGGCTCGCTGGGCCTGGACATCGCTCTGGGCGTCGGCGGCCTGCCGCGCGGCCGCGTGATCGAGATCTACGGCCCGGAATCCTCCGGCAAGACCACCCTGACCCTGCAGGTCATCGCCGAGATGCAGAAGCTCAGCGGCGTCTGCGCCTTCATCGACGCCGAGCACGCCCTGGACGTGCAGTACGCCCAGAAGCTCGGCGTGAACCTGCAGGACCTGCTGATCAGCCAGCCGGACACCGGCGAGCAGGCCCTGGAAATCGTGGACGCCCTGGTGCGCTCGGGCTCCGTCGACCTGATCATCATCGACTCGGTGGCTGCCCTGACGCCCAAGGCCGAACTGGAAGGCGAGATGGGCGACGCCCTGCCCGGCCTGCAGGCCCGCCTGATGAGCCAGGCCCTGCGCAAGCTGACGGCCACCATCAAGAAGACGAACTGCACGGTCGTCTTCATCAACCAGATCCGCATGAAGATCGGCGTGATGTTCGGCTCGCCCGAGACCACCACCGGTGGCAATGCGCTCAAGTTCTACGCCTCGGTGCGCCTCGACATCCGCCGCATCGGCTCCATCAAGAAGGGCGAGGAAGTCATCGGCTCCGAGACCAAGGTCAAGGTGGTCAAGAACAAGGTCTCGCCCCCCTTCAAGACGGCCGAGTTCGACATCCTCTACGGTGAAGGCATCAGCCGCGAAGGCGAAATCATCGACATGGGCGTGGCCGCCAAGGTCGTGGACAAGGCCGGCGCCTGGTATGCCTACAGTGGCGAGAAGATCGGCCAAGGCAAGGACAACGCCCGCGAGTTCCTGCGCGAGAACCCCGACCTCGCCATCGAGATCGAAAACAAGATCCGCGAATCGCTGGGCATTCCGCTGATCGGTGCAGAGGCAGGCGCTGCCGAGTAAGTCTCGGCATCCGCGAGCCGCCGGGCTGCTTGCTGCCGGCCTTTGCCCAACATGGCCAGTCCTGGCTCGCGAGCTTCTTTCCTGCGCCCCGGTGCAGCCGCCGTCGCCGTCTCCTCGAAGCCAGGCCGGGCGGTCGCTGTAGTCGTTCATAGCTTCCATGGCACGATGAAGCGGCATGGTCACGCAACACCCGCCTGACGAGGCGCCGCCCCCGGCGCCTTCGTCCCCCGTCCGCCGCCCTGCGCCACCGTCTGACGCCGAGGCGCGCGCGACGGTGCAGCGCTTCTGGGCGCTCTACCAGGCCCGACGCTGGGCCGAGGCACAGGCGCTGCTGGCACCTCACGCTGAGTGTCTCTGGTGGGCCACGCTGGAACGGTTTCGCGGGGCCGAGGCCATCGTCCACGTGAATGCCGTGTACCCGGAAGGCTGGACCATCCACCTCCTGGACCTGCAATCGCTGGTGGACGGGCGTGTGCTGAGCCTCGTGCGCGTGGAGCAGGACGGCAGCAACTTCTACGCCCACAGCTATTTCCACGTCCGTGACGGCCTGATCCAGCAGATCGACGAGTACTGGTCGGACCAGCAGCCGGCTCCCGCCTGGCGGCGCGACCCGCAGGCGCCGCTGCCGGGCCTGACCGCCCTGCCCGCGGACCGGCGCCAGGGTCTGTCACTGCAGCCGCCCGTGAGTGCTGAGCCCGCCAAGACGCAAGCACGCCCCCGGCACCCGGACGACATCGGTTGATGCCGAGGCAGGCCGGCAGAGAGGCGTCACGAGGAGCCCCCCCTTGCACCGGCACTGCCGCCGAACTGTCTGAATCGCCCATGGCCCGCCGTTCATCCCCTCTCAGCCTGAAGGCCCGAGCCATTGCGCTGCTGGCTCAGCGCGAGCACAGCGTGGCCGAACTGCGGCGCAAGCTGCTTCGGCTCGCGGAACTTCAGGAGCTCCAGGCCTGGGTCGAGGCGCACGAAGCGGCACCGGGGCCGCGGCGCCTACCGCCGGGTGGTCCGGGCGACTCCGCCACCGCAGCCGATCACGCCGGGCCGTCCGTCCCAGGCCGCGACGCCCCCTCCGAGGCCACGGTGTGGGATTCGCGACCCTCGACCGGTGGCGTGGGTAGTTTTGATCTGGACGAGGACTGGGCTGACGGGGAACTCGAGTCCTTCCTGGCGGACTGGGACGTTGAGCCGGCCTGGTGCGCTGGGGGAGGTGATGCGGAGCCGGAGGGAGCGCCTGAGGTGAACGCACAGACCCTGCAGGACCTGATGGCATTGCCGAAGGGCTTTTGTGCCGGAGGGGACGACCTTCGGCAGTCCGGTGTCACCGTCCGGGGCCTTGACGCCGGTGATGGCGCGTCCGGCGTCGAGGTGTCCGGCAGTGCGCAGCACCGTCGCGGGCGGTCGGCCCATGCGTCGTCCCGTCGCGCAGCGGCGGAGGCTCGCCGGCCGCGCCCGGCCCCCAGTGCCGAAGCCTGGGCGGCCGTCCGGGACGACGAACGCCAGCAGGCGCGCGCCGAGTCGGTCGAGCAGCTGCTCCTGTGGCTCCAGGAACGCGGCTATCTGAGCGAGGCGCGCCTCGTGGAGTCCCGTATCAACGCGCGGGCCTCCCGCTATGGGAACCGGCGCATCCAGCAGGAGCTTCGCCAGCTGGGCGTGGCGCCGGACGAGGAGCAGCAGGCACGTCTCAAGGACAGCGAGCTGGAGCGCGCACGCGAGGTCTGGCGGCGCAAGTTCGGCGGCGAGCTGCCGGTGGATGCGGCAAGCCGCGCCAAGCAGATGCGCTTTCTGGCTGCGCGGGGTTTCTCGTCGGATGTGGTGCGTCGCGTGTTGCGCGCGGAAGACGATTGACGGGCCTGGCGTGGCGCGCTCCTGCCGCTGCCTCGGCCCGGCCCTTGCACCAGCATGAGGCACCGCGACAGCCTCGTGACAGGCTTGGTGCAGCGCAACATGCTACATTGGCGGCCTGCGCAAGCGCGCCCGCCGGCCTGACGAGGCCTGCGGGCCGTTTTTTGCGCCTTTGCACCGCCCCTGCTCCATGTCGTCCTTGTCCCCCAGTCCCGAGCGTCAACTGATGCATCGCCGCGCCATCGCGGTGCAGGTGTATTCGCGCGCCGACGGCCTGTTCGAGGTCGAGGCGGAACTGCAGGACAGCAAGACGCGTGACATCCCCTTGGCCGGTGGCATCCGGCGTGCCGGCGAGCCGGTGCACGACATGCTGCTGTGGCTGGTCGTCGACCGCCATCTGGACATCCTGGCCGCCAGCTCCAGCACCCGCTGGATGCCCTATCCCGGCCAGTGCGACCAGCACGGTGACGCCTACCGGCAACTGGTGGGCCTGAACCTGATGACGGGCTTCCGGGCCGCGGTCAAGCAGCGTCTGGCCGGCGTCAAGGGCTGCACCCACCTGACCGAACTCTGCCAGCACCTGCCGACCGCCGTGATCCAGGCCTTCGCAGGCGTGGTGCTGGATGTCCGCGAAGGTGCGCAAGATGGCACGCCTCCCTTCCAGATCGACCGCTGCCATGCACTTCGCAGCGACAGTGCGGTGGTGCAAACTCATTACCCTCGCTGGTATCGCGGCACGGCGGTGACCCCGCCTGCCGCCGGTAACGGCAACCTTTCCTGACTATCCATCAAGCGAGACCTCCCCATGAAGATTCACGAGTACCAGGGCAAGGAAATCCTGCGCCAGTTCGGCGTGCCGGTGCCGCGCGGCATTCCCGCGTTCACGGTGCAAGAAGCCGTTGAAGCGGCCCAGAAGCTGGGCGGTCCGGTCTGGGTGGTCAAGGCCCAGATCCACGCCGGTGGCCGTGGCAAGGGCGGTGGCGTGAAGGTCGCCAAGACCCTGGACGATGTGAAGGCCCTGTCCGAGAAGATCCTGGGCATGCAGCTGGTCACGCACCAGACCGGCCCGGAAGGCCAGAAGGTCCGCCGCCTGTACATCGAGGACGGCGCTGACATCAAGAATGAGCTGTACGTCTCGCTGGTCACCGACCGCGGCACGCAGAAGGTCGCCTTCATCGCCTCCAGCGAAGGCGGCATGGACATCGAAGAAGTCGCGCACTCGACCCCCGAGAAGATCATCACCGAGATGATCGACCCGCTGACCGGCCTGACCGCCGAGCAGAGCAAGAAGATCGCCACCGCCATCGGCCTGACCGGCGCTTCGGTCGACCAGGCTGTCGACATCTTCGCCAAGCTCTACAAGTGCTACATGGAGACCGACGCGTCGCTGGTGGAAATCAACCCGCTGAACTGCGACTCCAAGGGCAACCTGATCGCCCTGGACGCCAAGTTCAACTTCGACGCCAACGCCCTGTTCCGTCACCCCGAGATCGTGGCCTACCGCGATCTGGACGAAGAGGATCCGGCTGAAGTCGAGGCCTCCAAGTTCGATCTGGCCTACATCTCGCTGGACGGCAACATCGGCTGCCTGGTGAACGGCGCCGGCCTGGCCATGGCCACCATGGACACCATCAAGCTGTTCGGCGGCGAGCCGGCCAACTTCCTGGACGTCGGCGGTGGCGCCACGGCCGAGAAGGTGACCGAGGCCTTCAAGATCATGCTGAAGAACAAGTCCGTGAAGGGCATCCTGGTCAACATCTTCGGCGGCATCATGAAGTGCGACACCATCGCCGAAGGCGTGATCACTGCCTGCAAGGCCGTGAACCTGTCCGTGCCGCTGGTGGTCCGCATGAAGGGCACCAACGAAGAACTGGGCAAGAAGATGCTGGCCGAATCCGGCCTGCCCATCATCGCCGCCGACTCGATGGCCGAAGCCGCCACCAAGATCGTCGCTGCCGTCAAGTAAGCCCAGCAAGGAATAGAACCATGAGCATCTACATCAACAAGGACACCAAGGTCATCACCCAGGGCATCACGGGCAAGACCGGTCAATTCCACACCCTGGGCTGCCAGGCCTACGCGAACGGCAAGAACGCGTTCGTCGCCGGCGTGAACCCCAAGAAGGCGGGCGAGAAGTTCTCGGACATCCCCATCTACGCCACCGTCAAGGAAGCTGCCGGCCAGACCGGCGCGACCGTGTCCGTGATCTACGTGCCGCCCGCTGGCGCCGCTGCCGCGATCTGGGAAGCCGTTGAAGCCGACCTGGATCTGGCCATCTGCATCACCGAAGGCATCCCCGTCCGCGACATGCTGGAAGTGCGCAACAAGATGAAGGCCAAGGAAGCTGCCGGCGGCAAGAAGACGCTGCTGCTGGGCCCGAACTGCCCCGGCCTGATCACCCCGGACGAGATCAAGATCGGCATCATGCCCGGCCATATCCACCGCAAGGGCCGCATCGGCGTGGTCTCGCGCTCCGGCACGCTGACCTATGAAGCCGTGGCTCAGCTGAGCGAACTGGGCATCGGCCAGTCCTCCGCCGTCGGCATCGGTGGCGACCCGATCAACGGCCTGAAGCACATCGACGTGATGCAGGCCTTCAACGACGATCCGGACACCGACGCCGTGATCATGATCGGCGAGATCGGCGGCCCGGACGAGGCGGAAGCCGCCCGCTGGTGCAAGGCCAACATGAAGAAGCCCATCGTCGGCTTCATCGCCGGTGTCACCGCCCCTCCCGGAAAGCGCATGGGCCACGCCGGCGCGCTGATCTCCGGCGGTGCCGACACGGCCGACGCCAAGCTGGCCATCATGGAAGAGTGCGGTTTCAAGGTGACCCGCAACCCGTCCGAGATGGGCCGCATCCTGAAGTCGCTGCTGTAATTCCAGCCGCTTCCTGCGAGAAAGCCGCCCTCGGGCGGCTTTTTTTGTCGCCGCAGCCTGCGTAGTTGCACGAAGCCGGCGGAAGTGGCGCTGCGGCGACACTGCAGGCTGCCCGCCCGGCGGTCGTCCGCCGTGACAATCCCCCCAGCATCCCTGCAGGCCTGCCGCCTGCTCCTGGAGTCTTCTGATGGACCTGACCTCTGCCGCCTTCTGGATCGCCCTGCTCAAGATCATCTGGGTGAACATCCTGCTGTCGGGCGACAACGCCGTCGTGATCGCTCTGGCGGCGCGCAACCTGCCCGCGCATCAGCAGAAGAAGGCCATCTTTGCCGGCAGCGGGGCCGCCATCGTGCTGCGGGTGGTGCTGACGCTCTTTGCCGTCAGCCTGCTGCAGTTCCCCTATCTCAAGCTCGTCGGCTCGCTGCTGCTGCTGTGGATCGGCGTGCAGCTGCTGGCCGGTGACGACGAGGGCGACGACGTGAAGGCGGGCAGCAGCCTGATGGCCGCGGTGCGCACCATCCTGGTCGCGGACCTCGTGATGAGCCTGGACAACGTCATCGCCGTGGCCGCCGCTGCCAACAGCGCGCCCGAGCAGGCGCGGACCCTGCTGCTGATCCTGGGCCTGGGGCTGTCGATCCCCCTGATCATCTTCGGCAGCACGCTGCTGCTGAAGCTGATGCAGAACTACCCCTTCATCATCACGCTGGGCGCGGCGCTGCTGGGCTTCGTCGCTGGCGAGATGGCGGTGACGGACCTGGCCATCCATGACTGGTTCGAGGCCCACATGCACGGCCTGGACTACGCCGTGAGCATCACCTGCGCCGTGGGCGTCGTGGCGGTGGGCACCGCCCTGGCGCGGCGCGCGCGGCGCGCCGGCCTCGATGAAGCAGAGGACGCCGCCGGGCACTGATCCCCCGGCCGGCGGCCCGAACCACTAAGATCACTCTCTAGCACCCGACTGACGCATGGATTCCTTTCTGACCCCCGATTTCTGGCTGGCCGTGGCCCAGATCATCATGATCGACATCCTCCTCGGAGGGGACAACGCCGTGGTCATCGCCCTGGCCTGCCGCAAGTTGCCGGACGCGCAGCGCCGCCAGGGCATTCTCTGGGGCACGGTGGGGGCCATCCTGCTGCGCGTGGTGCTGATCTTCTTCGCCCTGACCCTGCTGCAGATCCCCTACCTGAAGATCGCCGGCGCTGCCCTGCTGCTGTGGATCGGCATCAAGCTGATGCTGCCCGAGGACGACGGCGGCCATGAGATCCAGGCCAGCGACCGCCTGTGGGCGGCCGTCAAGACGGTCATCGTGGCGGACTTCGTGATGAGCCTGGACAACGTCATTGCGATTGCCGGCGCTGCCGAGTCGGCGGGCGAGGGCAACGAGATGGTGCTGGTGGTGCTGGGCCTGCTGGTGTCCATTCCCATCATCGTCTGGGGCAGCCAGCTGGTCATCAAGCTGATGGACCGCTTCCCCATGGTGATCACCCTGGGTGCCATGCTGCTGGGCTGGATTGCCGGCAGCATGGCCATTGACGATCCCGCGCTGCTGCAGCTCCTGCCGCACGAGGTGCCCAGCAAGCCGGGCGCCACGCCGTCCGTGCCGGCCTGGATGCAGTACCTCAGCGGTACCGTCGGTGCCTTGCTGGTCCTGCTCAGCGGAAAATGGCTGGCGCATCGCCGCGCGGCCGCCTGACCTCCGAGAGAGTCTGCCTTGAACCAGCCCAGCTTCTTCCAGCGTTGGTTCGGCAGCCGCAAGCCGCAGGGGGTTGGCGCGCCCGAGGCGCTGGCCGCCTCCTCGCCGACCATGGGCCGGGGCTCCGCCGCCAGCGAACCGGCGGAAGCTCCGTCGGTCGTGTCCGCACCGTCCCCGGCGTTCAGCGCCCGCTTCGAGCTCGGTGACGAAATCGGCCGCGGGGCCATGGCCATCGTCTACAAGGCCACGGATCGCCGCAGCGGGCAGCAGCTGGCCGTCAAGCGCCTGGCCCTGCAGCGCGAGTTCTCGCAGGAGGATCTGGCTGACGTCCGTGCCCGCTTCATGCGTGAGGCACGCGCCGCCTCCCACCTGCATCACCCGGACATCCTGCGAGTGCTGGATGCCGGTGAAGCGGACGGCGACACCTGGATCGCCATGGAATACGTACTGGGCCGCGATCTCAGCCACTTCACCCGGCCGGGAGAGCTGCTGCCGGTGGCCGAGGTGCTGGCCCTCGTGGCGCGGCTGGCGCATGCCCTGCACTACGCCCACAGCCATGGCGTCGTGCACCGGGACATCAAGCCGGCCAACATCATGCTGGACCGCGTCAGCCACAGCGTGAAGCTGATGGACTTCGGCATCGCGCGCATCGCCGATGGCAGCCGCACGCGGACGGGCCTGGTGCTCGGAACGCCCTCCTTCATGTCGCCGGAGCAGCTGGCGGGTCTTCACGTGGATGGCCGCAGCGACCTCTATTCGCTGGGCGTCCTTCTCTTCCAGCTGCTCACGGGGCATCTGCCGCATCAGGCCGAGTCCATGGCCAAGCTGATGTACCGCATCGCCAACGAAGTGCCGCCGGACGTGCGCAACTTCCGGCCGGAGCTGCCCGAGGCCCTGGCCCTCGTGCTGGCCCTGGCCCTCGAGAAGCGTCCGGAGCTGCGTTACCCGAACGGCGAGCAGTTCGCGCAGGACCTCGAGGCCGTCCTGCAGGCGCTGCCGCACGAACCGGCGCCCCCCCTGTCGGCCTCCGAAATCCCGCCTGGTACCGAGGCATTCGCACAAACACTGCGCCTCAGTGGCCAGGATCCGGTGCAGAATGCCGCCTCCCAGCCACCGAAAGATTCCCAAGCATGAGTCTGGAGTTCTTCAGCGCGACCGACGTCGGCCGAGCCCGTGACAACAACGAGGACTCCGTCGCCGTGGACGAGGCGGCTCAGCTGGCCGTGCTGGCGGACGGCATGGGGGGGTACAACGCGGGCGAAGTCGCCAGCCAGATGCTCACCAGCTTCATCAAGACCGAGCTGGGGCGCTGGCTGCGCGAAGGCGGGGCCGTGGCGCCGGTCCCGGACGTCAAGCGAGCCATGGACATTTGCGTGGACAACGCCAACCGCGCCATCTTCAACGCCGCCAACACCAACCCGCGTTACGCCGGCATGGGCACCACGCTCGTGCTGTCGGTCTTCCGTGGGGAGACCCTGCTGCTGGGGCACGTGGGGGACTCCCGGGCCTACCGCCTGCGCGGCGGGCAGCTGACTCAGCTCACCCGCGACCACTCCCTGCTCCAGGAGCAGCTCGATGCCGGCCTGCTGACGCCCGAGGAGGCCGTCTTCTCCAGCAACAAGAACCTGGTGACCCGTGCCGTCGGCGTCGAGGACACGGTGCTGCTGGAATTGCATGAGCATGAAGTCCAGCCCGGCGACCTGTTCCTGATGTGCTCCGACGGCCTCTCCGACATGCTGGATGACGCTGCCCTGGCACAGTTGCTGCTTCGCAATGCCTCGTTGTCCGAAACGACCCTGTCCCTCATTGACGCGGCCAATGACATGGGCGGCAAGGATAATATTGCGATCGTCCTGGCTCGGGCCGAGGGGCGCTCCAAGGCGGGCGCTCGGCCATGGTGGCCTTTCGGACGCAAGTGAGTGACTGCTTACCCGGCAGCAGGCATTTGAGACAATGCGGCAGGCTTCGGCTTAGAAGCAACAAGATTTGAGGTCAACAATGGGCAAGCTGGTGGTTTCGCTCGACGGCGTGGTGATCAAGGAAGTCCAGGTCACCAAGGACAAGACCACGCTCGGTCGTCGCCCCTACAACGACATCGTCATCGACAATCTGGCGGTCAGCGGCGAGCATGCCGTGCTGCAGATGGTCGGGGCGGATGTCTTCATCGAGGACCTCAACTCCACCAACGGCACCTACATCAACGGCAAGGCCATCAAGAAGCAACTGCTGGCCAACAACGATGTGGTGGAAGTCGGCAAGTACAAGATCCGCTACCTGGTCGAGGAAAACGCCGACTACGAGAAGACCATGATCCTGAAGCCCGGTGCGACGTCGCCGACCGGCTTCGGTCTGCCCTCCGGCTTCGGCAGCATGCCGACCGCCGCGAACACCAACCCCGCCTCCATCAAGGTGCTCAATGGCGCGGCGGCTGGCCGCGAGGTGAGCCTGACCAAGGTCGTCACCACCGTCGGCAAGCCCGGTGTGCAGGTGGCATCGATTACCAAGCGCCCTAGCGGCTACGTGCTGGCTCATGTGGAAGGCCATGCCCGCCCGACCATCAACGGGGGCCCTCTTGTGGGCGAATCCATCGCGCTCAAGAGTGGCGATGTGATCGAGCTGGCCGGCACCCAGATGCAGTTCCTGCAGGCCTGAGCGGCGCCGCCGGCAGGTGCGGGCCCACGGGCCCGGCCGGTCTGATGGGGGCCGTGCAGGAGTTCACGGCCCTGCCGACTGCAATCGTCACCCGTCCATTTAGCCGGCTGAATCGGGACTTCGGCGCTACCCAGGCCTGACCCCCCGGCGTACATTGCCAGCACTTGATCCCGCGCAGAACCCGGCGTCGACCGTCGTGGCGGGATCCCTGCGTGCCCCTGCCTTGAGTCCTTCATGAACATCCGCGTCCTGGGCTGTTCCGGCGCCATTGCCGCTGGCTACAAGACCACCGCCTTCCTGCTTGACGACGACGTCCTGATTGACGCCGGCACAGGCGTGGGCGACCTGGAACTGGCGGCGCTGGCCCGGATCGACCACATTCTGGTCAGCCACTCCCACCTGGATCACGTGCTGGGCATTCCGCTGCTGGCGGACTCCGTGATGCGCCTGCGGATGCAGGCGGGCCGCCCGCCCATCCAGGTGCACGCGCTGCCCGAAACCCTCCAGGCGCTGCGCCAGCATCTTTTCAACGGCGTCATCTGGCCCGATTTCACCCGGCTGCCGGACCCCGATCGCCCTGCGCTGCAGCTGCGGCCGCTGGCCATTGGCGAGCGGCGCACCTTCGGCCTTCGCACGATCGAAGTGCTGAGCGCCTCCCACACCGTCCCGGCCTGCGGATTTGCGGTCGACGGCGGCGAGGCGGGTCACTGGGTCTTCACCGGCGACACCGGCCCCAACCCCGCGCTGTGGGCGCGGCTGGCCCAGATCAAGGTGGCCCAACTCGTCATCGAAACCGCGTTCGGCGACGATGAGTGCGAATTGGCGCGCATTTCCCAGCATTTGTGCCCACGTTCGCTGGCGCAGGAGCTGCGCCAGCTGTCTCAGCCGGCCGAGGTGTTCATCACCCACATCAAGCCGGGCGAGATCGAGCCGGTGATGCAGGCCATCCACGCGCTGGACGAGCGCCACCGCGTCACCGCCCTGTACGCCGGGCAGCTGATGCAGCTGATGCAGCTGTGAGCCGGTGATGGGCGCGGCCCAGCGCCGGTGCCGCGTCATCCCCCGCCTCCTGTTTCCTCCTTCTGCCGACGAAGCCCGGACGAGCCTGCGCGTCGTGACCGGGGTGCGCGCCATGTGCGTCAGGTCGGAGGTGCAGCGTTCCCGTGACCCGTGAAGCGCTGAACGCCTGCTCCTTTCAGGCCGCGCACCCGTCCGGATGGGTGGTGTCTGGAGACCTTGCTTACCTTCTGCAACGTCTGGCGCTGACGATTTTTGTCACCGTTCCGGCGACTCGACCAATCGCGCCAACTGGACTGACAAAATTGGTCAGTTCAAGGGCTAACGAGCGTGACATTTCCCCGCTGAACCGCACAATGTCTGGCTGGCACGACCCCTGCATCCAGGGGGGCTGTCCCAACCCCTCTTTCATTGCTCGTAGGAGTTTTATATGAAGCGCGTCCAACAAGGTTTCACCCTGATCGAACTGATGATCGTCGTGGCGATCATCGGCATTCTGGCTGCCGTCGCTCTGCCGGCTTACCAGGACTACATGGCCAAGTCGCAAGTGACCGCCGGCCTGGCTGAAATCACCCCGGGCAAGACCCAGTTCGAAGTCCGCGTCAACGAAGCCAGGTCCATCGATGGCGCCGCTGACATCGGCCTGCAAGCCACCACGACCCGCTGCGCCGTCAGCACGACCTACACCCCCGCGACCGGCGCCGGCACCATCGTCTGCACCGTGAAGGGCAACCCCAAGGTCAACGGCACCACCGTGACCCTGACCCGTTCCACCGCTGGCGCCTGGACCTGCTCCACGCCCGCCGCGCTGAACGCCAAGTACAAGCCCAACGGCTGCTGATCACTGCTTTCGCAGTAGGATGAAAAGCCCCGGCACGTCCGGGGCTTTTTTTATAGATGGGCCAGTGTGTCCTGGCAGGAGGTGGCCATGCGCAAACACCGAGGATTCACCCTGATCGAGTTGATGGTCGTCGTGGCCATCATCGGCATCCTGGCGTCGATCGCCTTCCCGGTCTACCAGGACTACGCGGGCAAGACCGCCGTGAGTGCGGGCATGTCCGACATCCGGCCCGGCATCCAGAACTACGAGGTCATGCTCAACGAGCATCGCCCCGACGCTGATTTCGTGCCGGCCAATCTGGGGCTGCAAGCCGCCACCCCCAACTGCTCCGATATCGCCGTCGCCGCGCCGGAAGCCACCGGCAACGCCGATCCGGCCATCACGTGCACCATCAAGGGCACGCCGGGCGTCACGGGCAAGAAGATCCTGTTCAGCCGTACGTCGAGCGGGACCTGGGCCTGCAAGTCCGACGCCGAGGCGAGGTTCTACAAGCCCGCGGGCTGCGCATCACTCTGAACATGAAACGATCCTACTGGGCTCTGCTGCTGAGCCTGTGCTGCCTCGCGTCCCTCGCGGTCCTGTGGCCTGGCCGCACCGGCGAGTTCCTGTTCGATGACTACCCGAACATCGTCGACAACGCCAAAGTGCACCTGTCGGCGTTGTCCTGGGCGGAGGTGAAGCTCGCCACGTTCAGCTATGAGCCCGGCCACGGGTCGCGGCCGCTGGCGATGCTGAGCTTCGCCCTGGACCACCTGCGCGCCGGGCTGGACGCAACGGCCTTCCGGGACACCAATCTGCTGCTGCACGGGCTGACCGTCGTGGCGCTGGCGCTGCTGGTCCGCCGGCTGCTGCTCGTGGCGCAATGGTCGCCGCGTCGCGCCGAGATTGCGGCGCTGGTCGTCGCGCTCGCCTGGGGCGCGCACCCGCTGCAGGTGTCGTCCGTGCTGTACATCGTGCAGCGCATGCAGACGTTAGGCACCCTCTTCGTGGTGCTCGGCCTGTGGTCCTACCTGAACGCCCGATCCGCGCAGATCAGCGGCCGGCCCAGCCTGCGCTACTGGATCTTCGCGGCGTTGAGCGGCGTGCTCGGCCTGCTGTGCAAGGAGGACGTGCTCCTGCTGCCCGGCTACACCTGGATCCTGGAGCTGACGGTGCTGCAGTTCCGGGCCAGCGATCCTGTGATGGCGGCGCGCTGGCGCCGTGGCTATCAGGTCCTGGTGGGCCTGGCCGCGGTGGCCTTCCTGCTGCTCGTCGTCCCCCGCTACTGGACCTCCGAGCCCTACGCCTGGCGCAACTTCTCGAGCCTCGAGCGGCTGCTGACCGAAGGGCGCATCCTCGCCATGTACCTGGGCCAGATGCTGCTGCCGCTGCCGCAGAGCATGCCGTTCTACTACGACCAGCTCGAGCCTTCACGCGGCCTCCTGGACCCACCCGCGACGCTGCTGTCGCTGCTGCTGCTGGCGGGCCTCCTGGGCCTGGCGTGGGCGCTGCGAGTGCGCCGGCCCGTGTTCGCGGCCGGCGTGATGCTCTTCTTCATGGGGCACTTCCTCACGAGCAATGTGCTCAATCTGGAGCTGGCCTTCGAGCATCGCAACCACTTCCCGCTGATCGGCTTCCTGCTGGCCCTGGCCGACGTGGCCGCGCTGCTCTTGGACCGCCTCAAACCGTCTCGTGGCGTGGCCGCCCTCCTGGTCGGGGCGCTCCTGCTCACGCTGGGCACGCTGACGCACATCCGGGCCAGCATCTGGGGCTCGCCGTTCCAGTTTGCGCTGCAGGGGCCGGACTGGGCGCCCCAGTCCGGGCGGGCCTGGCAGCTGCTGTGCAAGACGTACTACCTGCGCAGTGGAGGGGAGACGGACCACCCCATGTTCAGCCTGGCCGTGAACAGCTGCCAGAAGGCCGCCGACCTGCGCGACGAACTCATCGCGCTGGCGGACCTGATCACGCTCAAGACCATGCAGGGCGTGAAGCCCGATGCCGACTGGGAGACGCTGGTGCACCGGATCCAGCACGCCAGCTTCTCTCCCGAGGGCCGGGACGTGCTCTGGATCATGATCGGCAACGTCAACAAGGGCGTGGACCTGGACTCCCACCAGCTCGTGCGGGTGGGCATGGCGTACGCGGAGCGCTTCGATCTCACCGGTGTCGAGCTGGCCAATCTGGCGAACTACATCCTCTATCAGTCGCAGGAGAAGGAGAAGGCCTACGCCTACTACCTGAAGGCCTTGCGGCGGGTCCCCGCGGGTGATCCGATGATCGAGGCGGTGCTGCGCGACCTCGCGGACCACGGCATGAAAGAATGGGCGGATCGCCTGCGCAAGGACCTGGCCGGCTGATGCCGCCCGGGCAGGCTGCCCATGATGTACCGGAGGCCTTGTGAGCCCCATGATGACCCGACTCAGTGTCGTATTGCCCGCCAAGAATGAAGCCGCTGCCGTCGGCGCGACGGTCGCCCGGCTGCGTGAGCTGTTGCCCGACGCCGAGGTGCTGGTTGTGAACGACGGCTCCTCGGACGCCACGGCCACGGTCGCGGCGGACGCCGGGGCCCGCGTGGTCAGCCACCCCTACAGCAAGGGCAACGGCGCCGCGATCAAGACGGGCGCCCGCGCAGCCGGCGGCGACGTGATCGTGTTCATGGACGCCGACGGCCAGCACGACCCGGCGGACATTCACCGACTCCTGGCGCTCATCGAGTCCGGGCATGACCTCGTCGTGGGGGCCCGCCAGAAGGGCTCGCAGGCGAGCGTCGGCCGCGGGCTGGCCAACGGCTTCTACAACCGCCTCGCCAGCTGGATGACCGGCCACCGCGTGGAAGACCTCACCTCCGGTTTCCGGGCCGTGCGAGCCGACAAGTTCCGCGAGTTCCTCTACCTGTTGCCGAACGGCTTCTCCTACCCGACCACCAGTACCATGGCCTTCTTCCGGGCCGGCTACTCGGTGGCCTACGTGCCCATCCATGCGGCCCGCCGCATCGGTCAGAGCCACATCCGCCTGCTGCGCGACGGCACGCGCTTCCTGCTGATCATCTTCAAGATCGGCACGCTGTTCTCGCCGCTGAAGATCTTCGCGCCCATCGCGCTGGTGCTGTTCTCGCTGGCCTCGTTCTGGTACGGCTGGACGTGGGTGCACACCGGCCGTTTCACCAACATGAGCGCGCTGCTGTACACCGGCAGCGTGATGGTGTTTCTGATGGGCTTGATCTCCGAGCAGATCACCGCCCTGATGTACCGCGGGCGCGACTGACGGCCGCATGGCGTCGCCGCCCCCAACGAACCCCTCCCTTGACCGCTGACACGACAGGGCCCTGACCATGGATGCCAAGAAGTTCCTCGTTTTCGGTTCTCCCGCCATCGGCGAGGACGAGATCACCGAGCTCAATGCCTGCCTGCAATCCGGCTGGCTGGGCACCGGCCCGCGCGTCGCGCAGTTTGAGCAGGACTTCGCCCGCTACAAGGGCGTGCCGGCCTCCCAGGTGGCGGCCGTCAACTCCTGCACCGCGGCTCTGCACGTCAGCATGGTCGCGGCGCGGCTGCCGCCCGGCTCGGAAGTCATCACGACGCCCCTGACCTTCTGCGCCACGGTGAACGCCATCATCCACGCGGGACTGACGCCGGTGCTGGCCGATGTGGACCCCGTGACGATGAACATCGACCCGGCGGCCATCGAGGCGGCGATCACGCCGCGCACCGCAGCCATCCTGCCGGTGCACTTCGCCGGGCGTTCCTGCGACATGGACCCCATCCTCGCGATCGCCCGCAAGCACCGGCTCGTGGTAATCGAGGACTGCGCCCACGCCATCGAGACCGAGTACCACGGCCGCAAGGCGGGCACGCACGGCGACTTCGGCTGCTTCAGCTTCTACGTGACCAAGAACGTGGTGACGGGCGAGGGCGGGATGATCCTGGGCGGGAATGCCGAGCAGATCGCCCGCGCCAAGGTGCTGGCGCTGCATGGGATGAGCAAGGACGCCTGGCATCGCTTCGGCGACAAGGGCTACCGCCACTACCAGGTCGTCGAGTGCGGCTTCAAGTACAACATGATGGACATGCAGGCCGCGCTGGGCATCCACCAGCTGGCGCGCGTCGATATCAGCTGGGAGCGCCGGCAGGTCGTCTGGGACCGCTACATGCAGGCCTTCGCGGACCTGCCCATCGGCCTGCCTGCGGCCCCTGAGCCGGACACGCGGCACGGCTACCACCTGTTCACGATCCTGGTCGATGCGGCGCGATGCCGCCTGTCGCGCGACGAGTTCCTGGACGCCATGAACGCGGCCGGGATCGGCACCGGCGTTCACTACCTCTCCATCCCCGAGCACCCGTACTACCAGGACCGCTTCGGCTGGCGTCCGGAGCAGTGGCCGCACGCCATGGCCATCGGCCGCCAGACGGTCAGCCTGCCGCTGTCGGCCAAGCTGAGCGACGAGGACGTGGCGCGGATCATCGCGACGGTGCGCGAGCTCCTGGGTTGAGCTGATCCAGGACCGTCTGCGCACTGCGGGCCATGCGGTCCGGGTCGCGCAGCCGCTGTGCCGTGCGCTCCGCCAGCGCGATGGCGCCGGCATAGTCCTGCCGCAGGGCGGCCACGCACGCGGCCAGCCCCTTGACGTCGCCCGGCACATACAGGCCGCAGCGCGATCCCTCGGGCCCGCGCGTCAGCGCGCGGTACATGGGCAGGTCGGCCGTCACCACGGGAATGCCGGCCGTCATGGCCTCCAGCAGGGAGGTCGGCACGAACACCGCGTGATTGACGTGGTACGGGAAGACGAAGGCATCGAAGGCGCTGAAGACCTCGCCCGCGTCCACGCTCTGCATCAGATGCACCGTCAGCCCCGGGCAGTGCTGCTCGACCAGGGCCTGCATCCGGGCACGCATGCCGGCGTCCCGCAGGAAGGGGATGGCCACCGTGAGTTCGAAGCCGTCGCGGGCGATGGCGTCGCCGGCGAGCAGCAGGTCCATCAGGCCCCGCTCGTGCAGGACGCCGTCCAGCGCATCGTCGGTGGGCTGCTGATAGCCGCACAGGAACAGCAGCTGGCGTGGTGCGTCCTGCAGGGGCCGCCACGGCTGGATCCGGCGCGAGATGGCCAGCTCCACCGCCGTGATGCCGCCCTGCGCGGCGCCGACGGCCAGGCAGGGAGAGAAGTGGCGGTCCAGATGGTCGAGCGACAGGCCGGCGCAGCTGTAGAACAAGGGCACGGTGGGAACGCCATGCAGGCGCCCGATCACCGCCGCCGCGCGCAGCAGGAGCTCATTGGCCCAGCGGCGCGCACCGGTGAAGGTGCCGTAGGGGAAGACGACCACGCCGTCCGGGCGCTCGCGGCTGGCGCAGCGCTGGCGCAGCTGGCGCAGGCACTGGAGGATGGCCCGCATCCCGCCGGCATCGCGGTCGCCAACGAGGACGTCCACCTGCAGCCCAGAGGCGCGGAGCTGGGCCGCCAGGTCCGTCACATAGAGCTTGCGACCCTCGGTCAGCGGCTCCCAGACGCCCGGTGCCAGCAGCACCACGCGGGCAACGCCCCCTGTCTTGCCGGCGAGGCTCAAGGCTTGCGCGCAGCCATCAGGAACTGCTCCGAGAGTTGCGGCAGACGCTTGCCCAGCCACACGGCCAGGCCGACCTGCCATCGAAGCGGCAGCCACAGCAGCGGCAGCATCAGGAAGTTGCCCAGGCCGCGGGTGGCGACGGGACGCAGCCCGAGGTCCGCGAGGGTCTTGCGGGCGAACGCGAGATCGACCCGGTAGTCGTTCTCCGGACGCTTGCGGGCCAGGGTCCGGTACAGGGTGATGGGCAGCCAGAACAGGCGGCGGGCGTCGGAGCTGTAGAAGTCCACGACCAGCAGTCCGCCCGGGCGCAGCACGCGCGCCATCTCCGCGATGAACGCGGCTTGCCGATCGGGCTCGAACAGGTGCAGGAAGCGTGCGCTGGCCACGATGTCGAAGGAGTGGTCGGGATAGGGCAGCCGCGAGGCATCCCCGACGGCGTAGGTGATCCGGCTCTCGTGGGCATGGCGCTTGCGGGACTCCTCCAGCATGCCGGGCGTCAGGTCGATGGCCACGACCTGCTGCCCGAACTTGACCAGCGCCGGCAGCAGCTGCCCGGTGCCCGAGGCCACGTCCAGCACCTGCTGTGCGGGCTCGAGGACTTCGTCCAGGGTCTTCAAATGGGCGGCACGGAAGAGCCGCCCGTACGGGGAGCCGTAGCGGGTGGCCTCGTAGCCGGTGGCTTCCTCGGTGTAGAAGCTTCTATGGTCGTTCTTTTCCACTGCCAATGTCCTTCAGCTTGCGCAGGATCCCGACGAGGCCCGTGCCGATGCCCAGCCGGATGCCCGCGGGGATGCCCAGCATGACCGCCATGGCGATGTTGAGCGCGCGATTGAGTGTGATGATCGTGATGATGTCACCGATGGGCACGCCGGCCGCGCCGAGCAGCGCGAGCAGGCTGGCGTCGTAGCCCAGCAGGCCCATCGGCAGGCCGGAGATGATGCCGGCGAACGTGGCCACCAGGCCGGCCGAGCCGCCTGCCAGGGCCCACGTCGTCTGGCCAGTGACCAGCAGCACGAGCAGCGCGTGCCTCACCCAGTAGAGGCTCACGTCGAGCAGGAGGATGCTGCCGGCCCAGCTCAGGCGACGCCAGGGATCGCGGAACAGCGTCAGCGCCTGGCTCCATTGCGCGCTTCCCCCCGTGGCCCATTTGCGGCGGACGCCGAGCACGATGACCGCGGTCAGCATCACGCCGGCGCCGACCCAGACGTACACCGGCGGCTGCCACTGGAAGGCGCCGATCCAGACGCAGACGATGGCCGCCAGGACCCAGACCGCCAGCGAGATCAGGCCATCGACGGCCAGCACCGTGCCGATGAAGCGGACGTTCATCGCGGCGAGCCGGTTCAGCAGGCCCATGCGCAGCGGCAGGCCGATCTTGAACGGGAAGATGTAGGTGGCCACGGTGGTGCAGAACAGGATGTCGCGGACCCGGCCCGCCTGTGCCGGACCCTGCGCGCCGTCCAGATAGGCCAGCCGCCATCGGACGGGTTCCATGACGAAGTGCAGCAGCACGGCACCACAGACGGCCAGGAACAGGCCCAGGCGGAGCAGCCACTCGAGCGCCACGGGCAGGGCGTCGTCAAACGTCATCGCCGCCTCGCGATCACCCAGCGATGCAGGGCATGCGCCGCATAGCCCGCCTCGCGGCAGTCCCGGCGGCTCGCGGCCGCCAGCGCCGACTGCATCCAGGGCCGCTCCCCCGTGGCGAAGCCGGGCACGAGGAGCAGGGCCGAGAGCCAGCTGTTGCCGCCCTTGTGCAGCACCTCGAAGCCGGCGTTGCCGACGAGGTCCACATAGGCCTCCCGTGCGAATCCGGACCCGCCCGTGGGGGTGGCGGAGCGGCCGCCGCGCAGCCGTGCGATCAGGCGGTTGATCTCGTCACCGGGATCCACGAGGAGCAGCAGGGCACCGGGCTTCGTGATGCGGTGCATCTCGGCCAGCACGGCCGCCGCCTGGCTGCCGGCGTACATGAGGCTGGTGATGGCCATGAGCCCGTCGAACCGGGCCGTCGGGAAGGGCATCTGCGCCATGTCGGCACAGACGCAGCGCCCCCCGGCGTCCTGGTACAGCCGGCAGTAGTTGCTGGAGAGGTCCATGCCCACGGCCTGCACGTCAGGCCGCGCCTTCAGCAGGATCCGTGAGTTGCGCCCGTAGCCGCAGCCGACATCCAGCACCTGGGCGCCGGGCGCCAGTGCCGGCGCCAGGCGCGTGGCGATCAGCCAGGAATGCCAGTGATCGATGGCGCCATTGGCACTGTCGGACAGGCCTCGAAACAGGACGCCCGTCAGCTGATCGCCATAGGCGGCCGAGCGGTCTTCCCAGGTGGAGCGGGTATCGGACATGAGATCTCCGGCCTACTGCGCCAGTAGCCGCCGCGCGATGGTTTCGACGGAGAACTGCTCGGCCAGCGTGCGCATGGCCAGCGGATCGGGCTGGAAGTTGCCGCGCAGGGCCTCGCGCAGGGCCCGGGCGAAGGCGTCGGCGCTCACCGCCTCGCTCAGCACGCCGCAGCCGGTGGCCATCAGCCGGGGCAGGTCGCCGACGGGCATCGCCACCAGCGGGCGGCCGAGCTTGACGGCATCGGAGAAGACGACGGGAATGCTCTCGATGCGGGACGGCAGAAGCACCCAGTCGGCGGCCAGGATGGCCTGCTCGGCCTCGGCCTTGCCAAGGAAGCGGCCGGCCTGGACGGGGCGTCCCGCGGCGGCCAGCGCGGCCACCTGGCTGCGCACCTGGGCGTCCATCGGACCGCCGCCCTGGATGTCCACATGCGCGATGCGCGACCAGTCGTCGTCACTCAGGAGGGCCAGGGCGTCGAGCAGCAGGTCCACCCCCTTGTTGGGATGCCAGCGCCCGAGGAACAGCAGCCGCAGCGGCGCCTGGCTGCGCCGCGGGGTGATCTCCCGGCTGTCGATGCGCCGGGTGCTCGGCAGGAACTCGATGGCGCGGCCGCTGATGCGCTGCGCGTCGTCGGCCAGCTGGTAGCCGTCGGCATAGGCGCTGCGGGCCTGGCGGATGGTGTGCGCCAGGATCTGCCGCACGACGGGGATACGGCCGAGGCTCCAGACGTCGCTGCCGAGCATCCAGACGTCGTAGTCGATGCCGCGCTCGCGGGCCACCCGGCGCGCCCAGTCGCCGCAGGGCAGCGCCCACAGGGCGAAGAGCTGACAGCGGGGCTGGGCTGCGACGGCGGCCCGCGTCGCGGCCAGACCGCCTCGCAGCACCCGGACGATCCAGCGCCAGTCCGCGGGCTTCCAGGGCTTGAGGGTGGACAGCGCCTGGGCCGGGGCGGCGAAGCGGAAGACCTCCACGCCCGGGCCCCAGTGCTGCTGGCCGTCCGCCGGCCCCGGGCAGACGACGCGGACCTGCGTGAAGCGCGCGAGCTCCAGCGCCAGGTCCCCCACGAAGGAGCCCGCGGCCTCGCTGCCGTCACCGGCGATCGGGAAGGACGTCGTCACCAGGACGATCGCTGGCGGGTTCACGAGACGGCTCCCGGGCGTCGTTCGCGGGGCAGTCGGAGCGGGTCATGCGGCATAGGCCGACATTGTGGCTTGAGCGCAGCGCTCCCGCGTGGCGCCGCCGCACCGTGGGCCGTGACGAAGTGTGACCCCTGTGGCTCCCTGCGTGCGAATGGATAGACTGCGCGACGTGAATCCGCTCGCCCTTGCCCTCGTCCTCGCCGCCACCCTGCCCTCCCTGCTGGCCTACAGCCTCTCGCCGTCGACCACGCTGCTGAACCAGCTGCTGGCGCTCGGCCTGTGGGGTGGGGTGCTGTTGCAGACCCTGCCAAGAGGCGCTTCCGAGGGCGCTGCCCTGCTGCCGCGCAGCCGCTGGGGCCTCATGGCCATCGGCGTGGCGGTGCTCGGTGCCGTGGCGGGCGTGAAGCTGACAGCCCTCACCGCGCTGCCCGCGCTGGCGCTGGCGATGGCCGGCGTCCTCGTGCTGGCCGGTGCGCGCGCCGGCGCATCGGCAGACGGCCTGGCCTGGGGCCGATGGCTGGCGCTGGGCCTGCTGCTGGCGGCCTTCGGCGGTGCCCTCGTGTCGCTGGTGCAGGTCTTCGTGCCGGAATGGACGGACGCCGCCTGGATCGCGCGCTCGGGCATCCCGGGGCGCGCCGTGGGGAACATCCGCCAGCCCAACCACCTCGCGAGCCTGCTGCTGTGGGGCTGCATCGCGGCGGTCTGGCTCAGCGAGAGCTGGGGAAGCCGTCGGCCGGCGCTGCGCGCCCTGCTGCCCGTCGTACTGTGGCTGCTGCTGTTCTGCGTGGTGCTCAGCGCTTCGCGCACGGGCATGTGGTTCGGCGTCGCGCTGCTGGTGCTGTGGGGCGTGTTCGACCGGCAGCTCCGCGGGCCGGCTCGCCTGAGCCTGCTGCTCACGCCGCTGCTGACGGCCGCCTCCTGGCAGTTCATGCACTGGTGGTCGGCCGTCAGCGGCCATGCCTTCGGTGCCGAGGCGCGGCTGGCGGAAGGGGCCGGTTCGCCCTCTCGCGTGGCCGTCCTGAAGAACACCTGGGCCTTGCTGCAACAGCACCCCTGGCGCGGCGTGGGATGGGGAGACTTCAACTTCGCCTGGACCCTCACGCCCTTCCCGGATCGCCCCGTCGCCTTCTTCGACCACTGCCACAACCTCGTGATGCAGGTCCTGGTGGAGATGGGCTGGCCGCTGGGCCTGCTGATGCTCGGGGGCCTGGGCTGGCTGCTGTGGGTCGCGGGCCGTGCGGCCTGGCGCGCGCAGGGCGACCTGGCCCTGCAGCGTCGCAGTGCGCTGATGGTGGTGCTGATGATCGGCCTGCACAGCATGCTGGAGTACCCGCTGTGGTACCTCTACTTCCTGCTGCCCACGGCCTTCGCGCTGGGGCTGGCGCTGGCCACCGATCCCGTGCCGGCCACCGAGGCGCAAGACCTGACCCCCGCCGAGCCGCGCGACATGCGCCGGCGCCTGCTGCAGTTGGGCGGTGCGCTCATGGTGGGCGGCGCGTTCTTCGCGGCCTGGGACTACCTGCACATCGTCGACATCTACCGCTCCGGGCCGCGCCTGCCGCCGCTGGAGGAGCGCATCGCGCGCGGGCAGCAGAGCCTGCTGTTCTCGGCCGGCGCCGACTACGCCGCCGCCACGGTGCCGGCCGCGTCGCGGGCCACGCTCGAGGCCGCGCAGCGCACCGGGCACAACCTCATCGATGTGCGGCTGATGATCGCCTGGGCGCAGTCCCTCCATGCGGTCGGCGAGACGGACAAGGCGCGCTACCTGGTGCAGCGGCTGCGGGAGTTCCACAACGCCGCGGCGGACGACTGGCTCGACGAATGCGAGCGCTGGCCGGCCCACGCCATGCGCCCCTTCCAGTGCGAGGCGCCGCAACGCAGCTACCGCTACGAGGACTTCCGCTGAGGGGCGCGCCCGGGCGGGGCGCTCAGTCCTCGGCGGACCAGTCCCCGCTCTTGCCGCCCTTCTTCTCCATCACGCGGATGCCCTGCATGACCATGCCGCGGTCGGCGGCCTTGCACATGTCGTAGATGGTGAGCAGGCCGACCTGCACGGCGGTCAGGGCCTCCATCTCGACGCCGGTCTGGCCCAGCGTTTCGACCTGGGCCTCGCAGTGCACGGTGGCGGCCGCCTCGTCGATGCGGAAGTCCACCGCCACGCGGGTGATGGGCAGCGGGTGGCACAGCGGGATGAGTTCGCTGGTGCGCTTGGCGCCCTGGATGGCGGCGATGCGCGCCACGCCCAGCACGTCGCCCTTCTTCGCGTGGCCGCCCTGGATGAGCGCCAGCGTGGCCGGCAGCATGCGGATGCTGCCTGTCGCACGGGCCACCCGGTGCGTGACGGCCTTGGCGGACACATCGACCATGTGGGCCTGGCCCTGGGCGTCAAAATGGGTGAGGGGCGAATTCATGGGCAGCAACACTGGCTTAAGGATTGCCTGACATGATAGCGACCGGCCCCCCTTGCCAGGCGGGCCTGGATCATGGTTCTGCCAGGGCCGAGGGAGACGGGATTGTTGGTGAACAGACGGCCTGAAAGGGCGCAAGACAGGCAGCGGGCGCCCGTGCGGCCGCTGCATCAACGCCTGCTGGCGGCGCTGTGCGCCGGCGCGCTGCTGCTGCCCGCTGCCCCGCTGCAGGCGCAGGTGAACCTGCCGGCCCTGGGCGACTCCGTGTCCGACGACCTCAGCATCAGCGCCGAGAAGCACTTGGGCGAGCAGATCATGCGGCAGATCCGCCCGGACCCGGACTACCTCGACGACCCGCTGCTCCTGGAATATGTGCAGGGCGTCTGGGCGCCGCTGGTGGAGGCCGCGCGCCGCCAGGGCAATATCGGGGACGACACCAGCGACCGCTTCGCCTGGGAGACCTTCCTCGTGCGGGACCGCAGCGTGAATGCCTTCGCGCTGCCCGGCGGCTATGTCGGGGTGCACCTGGGTCTGCTGGCCATCACCAGCTCGCGGGACGAGCTGGCCTCGGTGCTGGGGCACGAGCTGTCCCACATCACGCAGCGCCACATTGCGCGGCGCATCGTCGGGGACTCGCGCAGCAGCATGGCCGCGATGGCCGGCATGGTGCTGGGCCTGATCGCGGCGTCCAAGGCGGGCAGCGTCGACCTCGCCAATGCGGCCATCCTGGGCAGCCAGGCGGCGGCGCAGCAGGCCTCGCTCAACTTCTCGCGCGACATGGAGCGCGAGGCCGACCGCGTCGGCTTCAACGTCATGACCGGCGCCGGCTACCAGGGGCTGGGCATGGTGAGCATGTTCGAACGCATGGACCAGGCCTATCACCTGATGGACTCGGGGGCCTACCCTTATCTGCGCTCGCATCCGCTGACCACCGAGCGGATCGGCGACGCCCGCCTGCGCCTGGGCACCGAGACGCCGCCCCCGCTCGAGACCTCGCCGGAGCACGCCCTGATGGCCGCGCGCTCGCGCGTGCTGATGGACCCGCGCGCCGAGAGCTGGCGGCAGCTGCAGGGCATGGACGCCGGCGTACGCCAGACCCTCAGCCGCGGTCATGAACAGCTGGCCGCGCGCTATGCCAGTGCGCTGGCCTCGATCAAGCTGCGGGACTTCCCCCGCGCCGAGGCCTCGCTGCAGCTGGCCGAGCAGCTGCAGCGCCAGACGGTGCCCGACGACGCCCGCGCGCGCCGCGACCTCGCCTTCCTGCGCGCCGAGCTGGCCCAGGCCCGGGGCGATGCCACGGCCGGCTACGTGGCGCTCTCGGCGCTCCCCGAGAAGAGCCGCGCCGTGCTGATGATGCGCGGCCTGCTGGCCCAGGTCGACAAGCAGCCGGAGCGGGTGCGGGCGGCGGCGGAATCGCTGCAGACGCACGTCAGCCTCTACCCGGCCGATGCCGGCGCCTGGGGCCTGCTCTCCCAGCTGTGGACGCAGCTCGACCAGCCGCTGCGGGCCGTCCGGGCCCTGGGCGAGTCGCGTGCGGCCATGGGAGACATCAACGGGGCCATCGACCGGCTGCGGTCCGGCCTGCGGCTGTCGCGCGCCAAGGACGCGGACCAGTTCGAGAGCTCGGTGATCGATGCCCGCCTGCGCGCGCTGCTGTACGAGCGGCGCCAGCTGCTGCTCGAGATGTACCCGCGCGGCGCACCGCCCGGGGCCGAGCTGCCCTGAGGGCTCAGTCGATCGGGGTGGGGAAGACGCGCTCGACGACCGTGTCGATCAGCATGCCGCACAGGCTGTAGATCAGCGAGCCCACCAGCGCCGCGCCGAAGCCCGTGACGGCGAAGCCATCCAGCACGCCCGCGGCCGCCCAGAACATCAGGGCGTTGATCACGAAGAGGAAGAGGCCCAGGCTCACCACCGTGACGGGCAGGGTCAGCAGGACGAGGATCGGCCGCAGCAGCGTGTTGAGCAGGCCGAGCAGCAGCGCCGCGATCATGGCCGAGCCGAAGCTCCTCACTTCCACGCCGGGGTAGAGATGGGCGACCAGCAGCAGGGCGGCTGCCAGCAGCAGCCAACGGGTGAGCGTCTTCATGGCGGCGAGCATACCCGTGCGACCGTGAATTTGGCGCGCGGCCCGGCTCCGGACTTGCCCTGGATCATCCCCACGCTTCTCAAGGGCGCCCGGCTTCGTGCACAATCCGGGCTTCCGAAAGGGGAGTAGCTCTCGGCCCATGTGCCGAGGCGGCCGCCCGTCAGTACGGTGCTCGCGAGAGCGCCCGGGCCCCGCAGCCAGCCCGCACCATCCTCTGGTGCCGGCCACGCCCCGCAAGACCTTTCGTGAGCCGTCGATGTCCTGGCTGCCGTATTCCGGTGGCTCAGGTATCTTGTGTCTGACGTCTTGCGGGAGTCTCTGATGAGCAGCAGCGCGCCCCTGTGGTTGTGGGTTTTCTTCGTGGTGTCCGTCCTGGGCGCCTTGTTTGTCGACTTCGTCCTGCTGCGCAAGCAGGGAGCCCATGAGGTCAGCGTGCGCGAAGCCGTGCGCTGGTCCGTGGTCTGGGTGGCCCTGAGCCTCGCCTTCAACGCCCTGCTGTGGTGGGCCGTGCGCGACAGCAGCGGCGACACCGCGCTGGCCAACACCCGCGCCCTCGAATTCCTCACGGGCTATCTCATCGAGAAGTCCCTGGCGGTCGACAACATCTTCGTCTTCCTGATGATCTTCACCTACTTCTCGGTGCCCCCGGCGTACCAGAAGCGGGTGCTGATGTGGGGCATCGTGGGCGCCATCGTGCTGCGCACCGTGATGATCCTCGTGGGCAGCTGGCTCATCGCACAGTTCCACTGGGTGCTGTATGTCTTCGGCGCCTTCCTGCTGCTCACCGGCATCAAGATGTGGTGGGCCGCCGGGCAGGAGCCGGACCTCGAGTCCAACCCCGCCCTGAAGCTGCTGCGCCGCGTGCTGCCGGTGAGCCCGCAGTTCGACGGCGAGCGCTTCTTCACCCGCCTGAACGGCAAGCGCATCGCGACGCCGCTGTTCCTGGTCGTTGCCCTCGTCGGCATCACGGACGTGATCTTCGCGGTGGACTCCATCCCCGCCATCTTCGCCGTGACCAGCGACCCCTTCATCGTCCTCACGTCCAACATCTTCGCCATCCTCGGCCTGCGGGCGATGTACTTCCTGCTGGCCGCCATGGCTGCCCGCTTCCACCTGCTGAGCTACGGCCTGGCGGTGGTGCTGGCCTTCATCGGCACCAAGATGATGCTGATCGACGTGATCAAGATCCCGGTGCTGGTCTCGCTGGCCGCCGTGATCGGCATCCTGGCGGTGACCATGGTGATCAGCGTCCGCACGGCGCCCAAGCTGCCCGTGTCGAAGGCCTGACGGCTGCCGCCCGTCCGCCCAAAAAAATGGCCCTCGACGAGAGGGCCTGAACAAGAGAGAGACGGTCGGTGCGGCCCGGGGCCGCGGTGTCAGGCGGCCGCGCGCAGCAGCTCGCTGATCGTGTAGGGGACGGCCTGGGCGGCCGGCTGCTGCGCCTGCGTGGCCGGCACGAGGGCATCGAAGGTCTTGTCGGTGAACTCGATCATCGCGGCGACCAGCAGCTGGCCCTCGCTGCGCACGGGCGGGCCCAGACGCTGGATGTCCACCCCCCAACGCATGGCCAGGCGCTCGATGGCGACGGTCGTGCAGAAGATGAGCCGCTTCGCGCCTTCCTGGGCGGCGGTGCGGATGGCCTGCAGCAGCAGCTGCTTGCCGACCAGCAGGTCCGCGGCGCTGGCGCCGGGCAGGCCGTGCTGCTGGATGTCCATGGCGGCGTAGCGCGACAGCTCCCAGATCAGCGCGTCCTTGGGGGGCGTGTGGCCGCCCAGCAGCTGCGGGAAGAGATCGCCCAGCAGGTAGCTGCCTTCGGTGGGCAGCAGCCGGGCGTAGCCGACCACGCGACCTTCGTCCGTCCGGGCCACCAGATGCACGGCCTCGGCCTTGTCGAACTGGTCCTGGTCATAACCGGGGCGGCAGGGGAGATCCCATCCCAGGCGTCCGACGAAGACGTCATACCGATAGGCGGCCAGTTCCGTGCGGGTGGCGGCGCTGAGGGCCGTGTCGGCGTAGCGATGGATTCTCATGCGGGCTCCTCCGATCCTCATCAGGCTGTGTGAGTGTGGACCGCATTTCAGGCGCTGGTGCGAATTCCGGCAACTAACAGAACTGTTAGGGCCAGGGGCTCCGCAGGACTTGTACAGTTCCCTTCGGGGCGGTGATGCAATCGTCCCGAGGAGTTGTTTCGTGTGGGGCATGGCGGCCGCCCAATGAGCCTGCCAGCCCCGCGTGACCGGGATCCCGTTGGTAAAAGAAAGGAAGCGGGCCGCTGTTGAATGGTTCGCAGGAGCGGACCATGTTGAACTGAATGAGCCCGTCCAAGACTTATGAGCATTGATTTCTACCGGCGGCTGGGTGCCGCACAGCTGGCGTTGCTGCGCTTCGAGCATCTCGAATCGCACGTCGACGCCGACCTCTCCGACCTCGCCCGGCAGGCGCGCTGCGAAGGCGCCTGGTTGACCGAGGGCATCGAGGGCTACACCGAATGGGTGGACAGCGCGCGCGCCGGCTACTCCATCGGCTGGGACTGGGTCGTGCAGCCGCCGTCCGGCCTGCTGGCGCTCAAGGCCCATTCCATCCGCACCAACATCATGCTCACCGAGCCCGATGGAACGGATGCCGGCCGCGCCCGCACCGAGATGCATCTGGCCGAGCTGCTGGAGACCTGGCCCTGGACGGAGACCGTCCTGCATACGCTCAAGCAGGCCAGCCCGCAGCTGCAACGTTAGGTACGCGAACTTCCGGCGGTCGCCATCAAGGGGAATTCCCCTAGTTGGCGCTCTGCGCACGCTTTGGCACCCTGCCGGGTCGCCGTTGAGGCGTCGTGCAACCAGCCGCCGGGGCCCCGATGAAATGTTGGCAAAGTGAACAGCTGCGCCTGATCAGCAACGCGTCCAGCACCCAGGAAACGTTCGACACGGTGCTGGCCGAGGCCAACCGCATCGGCTTCACCTACTGCTCCTTCGGGATGAAGGGGCCGGTGCCGCTGGCCGCGCCACGCGTCGTCTGGTGCAGCAACTACCCGGCCGACTGGCAGCGCCGCTACGAGGAGATGGGCTACCTGCGCGTGGACCCCTCGGTGCAGCGGGCCATCATCTCGGACGAAATCATGGTCTGGGACGACGCCCTCTATGCCAACGCCCAGGCGCTCCGTGCCGACGCCGCCGCGCATGGCCTGCGGCATGGCGTGGCCGTGCCGCGCCGCGACGCGCGGGGCATGGTCAGCCTGCTGAGCTTCGTGCGCTCCGACGATGAAGTCTCTCCCGAGGAGCTCGCCAGCAAGCGCGAGCGCATGCACTGGCTCTCGGTGCTGTGCCACGACGGCATGCTCAAGGTCTGGGGCGACCTGCTGCGCGACGACTCCGCGGTGGAACTGTCCGACCGCGAGCGCGACGTCCTGCGCTGGGCCTGCGAGGGCAAGACCTCGACCGACATCGCGCAGATCATGCAGATCTCCGAGGCCACGGTGAACTTCCACACCCGCAACTCCTGCGCCAAGCTCGGCACCAGCAACCGCACCGCGGCGGCCGTCCGGGCCGCGCTGCTGGGCCTGCTCTGGTGAAGTCGGCGCCCGCCACCCCCTCCTGAACGTCAGGTCCGCCCACTTGCCAGCCTGACCCCTGCGCTTTTCGCGCGGCTCCGGCCTGCCCGGGCGCAGGCCGCCCGGTTGCTGAACATGTCCGCCATTTGTTTGAGTGAAAGCAAATGCGAATGGTTCGCATTGTGTATGATGACTTCACCATCCTGATTTCAACGCGTGGCGGGATGCGGGGCGCCGACCGGTCGCCCGGCTGACAAGGCTGCGCGGCCCCCGCGTCATGAGCCAAGCGCTTGCCTCCTTCCCGCTGGACTATTCCTCGACGGCCGCCCCGCGGGGCGCAGACGCCGCCCGCCCGGCGCGCGAGGCTTCGGTCGCGTCGCCGGCCCTGGAGACGCTACCGTCCGCGGGCCTGGCCGACTGGCAACCGCCCCGGCGCAGCAAGCGCCTGCTGCTGCCCGTGCTGGGGCTGCACGCGGTCATGGCCTGGGGCCTGGTGCAGATGGGCGTCGTGCCCATGCCCAAGCGCCCGGCGCCGGTCGAGGTCAAGCTGCTGACTGTGGCGCCGCCCAAGACCCCGCCGCCGCCGGCCGTGCGCACGCCCGTCGTGCCCCAGTTCCAGCAGCTGACCGTTCCGCCCGTGGAGGTGCCGAACATCCAGCTGGCCCCGACGCCGGTGACGGCCGTGGTCGCCGAGAACCCGCCGCCGCGGGTGGCCGCGGTCACCACGCCCGCGCCGGCCGCCGTCGTGGCGCCCGGCCCGACCCATGCCGGGCCGCGCGAGGTGTCGGCCAGTGCCGTCCAGTATCTCCAGGCGCCGCCGATCGCCGTGCCGGCCATGTCCCGCCGCCTGGGCGAGAAGGGCACCGTGGTGCTGCGCGTCCTGGTGGACCGCGACGGCCTGCCGCGCCAGATCAGCGTGCAGCAGTCCTCCGGCTTCAGCCGCCTCGACGAACAGGCCCAGCAGGCCATGCGCGCCGCACGCTTCAAGCCGCACACCGAGAACGGCGAGCCCGTCGAGATGCTGGTGCTGACGCCGATCCAGTACGAGCTGGGCCGGTGAGCCCGCGCCCGCCGCCGCTGAGCGCCATTCCGCCGCATGTCGTGGCGGCCGAGGACTACGAGGCCCTCGCCCGCGAGCGCCTGGATGCCGCCGCCTGGGCCTACCTGGACGGCGCGGCGGCCGACGAGCGCACCGCCGCCGCCAACCGGGCGGCCTTTGCCCGCCTGGACCTGCAGACGCGCGTGCTGCGGGACCTGCGCGGGGGCCATACCCGCTGCCGGCTGCTGGGCCTGGACCTGCCGCACCCGATGCTGCTGGCACCCGTCGCGCACCAGGGCCTCTTCCATCCCGAGGCCGAGGCCGCCACCGCGCTGGCTGCGGGCGTGATGCAGACGCCCATGATCCTCAGCACGCTCTCCACGCTGGGCGTCGAGGCGGTGGCCGCACAGGCGGCGGGGCCGCTGTGGTTCCAGCTGTACGCCCAGCCGCGCTGGGAAGACAGCCTGCGGCTCGTCCGCCGCGCCGAGGACGCCGGCTGCCAGGCGCTGGTGCTGACCGTCGACGCCCCCGTGGCCGGCGTGCGCAACCGCGAGCAGCGCGCGGGCTTCGCCGTGCCGCCGTCGCTGGCGCCCGAGGACCTGCGGGACTGCGCGCCGCTGCCGGCCCACGTCGCAGGCACGGATCCCGTCTTCGACCGCCTGATGGCGGCCGCCCCGCGCTGGGAGCACGTCGAGGCGCTGCGGCGGGCCACGGCGCTGCCCGTGCTCATCAAGGGGCTCACCCACCCGGACGACGCGCGCCTCGCCCTCGAGGCTGGCATGGACGGGGTGATCGTCTCCAACCACGGCGGGCGCACGCTCGACGGGCTGCCTGCCAGTCTGGACCTGCTGCCGGCCATCGTGCAGGCGGTGGGCGGCCGGGCCCCGGTGCTGCTGGACGGCGGCATCCGCCGGGGCAGCGACGTCTTCAAGGCGCTGACCCTGGGGGCGGATGCGGTCCTGCTCGGCCGCTGCTGGGTGTATGCGCTCGCCGCAGCCGGCGCCCTGGGCGTCGCCCACGTCATCCGCCTGCTGCAGGAAGAGCTGGCCCTGACGATGGCGCTGTGCGGCTGCCGGGAGGTGAGCGCGGCGCGGCCTGCGCACGGTCTGGCGGCTTCCTGACATAAATCAATTGCAAATGCGAATGCTTCGCATCTAGAATATTGCTCTGTCGCAGCAAGCCAACCGTTTCAACGGCCAGGGTGTTTCGCGCACCCCGCCGGGCCGATCGAGGCCGGGATGGGGGCGAGACGCCCGGCTTCGGTAGCCAGCCGCCCCCGAACCCTGAAACGGAGCGTCCATGTCCCACATCAAGAGCCGCAAGCACGCGGCGCCCGCCCGCCTGAGCACCACGGCCCTGGCCCTGCTGGCCGGCAGCCTCCCCGGTCTGGCCCTGGCCGCCGAGGGCGCCGCCCCCGCTGCCACCACCAAGGCGCAGGAGCAGGTGCTGCCCACCCTGAAGGCCACGGCCGCGCCGGAGTCCGGCTTCAAGGCCGACACCAGCGCCAACGCCAAGCTGACCCAGCCGCTGCTGGACACGCCCAAGACGGTGCAGGTCATCAAGAAGGAAATGCTGCAGGAGCAGGGCGCGGCCTCGCTGATGGACGCGCTGCGCAACACCCCGGGCATCACCATGCAGCTGGGCGAGAACGGCAACACCTCGGCCGGTGACACCTTCCAGATGCGCGGCTTCTCCACGCAGTCGGCCACCTTCGTCGATGGCATGCGCGACCTCGGCGCCGTGACCCGGGACACCTTCAATCTCGAGTCCGTCGAAGTGGTCAAGGGCCCGTCCGGCGCGGACATCGGCCGCGGCGCCAGCGCCGGCTACATCAACCTGATCAGCAAGCAGCCGCAGGCGGACCAGTTCAACGAGCTCAACGTGAGCCTCGGCACCGCCAGCCGCAAGCGCGCCACGCTTGACAGCAATGTGCAGCTGGGCACGAACACCGCCGCCCGCGTCAATGTGATGGTGCAGGACGGCGGCATCGAGGGCCGCGACCTCGTCAAGAACAAGGGCTGGGGCATCGCCCCCTCGATCGCCTTCGGCCTGAACACGCCGACGCGCGTCTTCCTCTACTCCCAGCACCTGCGTCAGAACAATGTGCCGGACGGCGCCATCCCCACCACGGGCATGGCGGGCTTCTACAACGCCAACGCCACGATCCAGGCCGCCAGCAAGGTGCGTCGCGAGAACTACTACGGCAGCGCGTCCGACTACGAGAAGGTCGATGCCGACATGGTCTCCGCGCGCCTCGAGATGGACCTCGGCGGCGGCACGCAGCTGCGCAGCCTGACCCGCTACGGCCGCACCCACATGGACCGCGTGCTGACGGGCGTCAACGGCCTGAGCATCAACGCCGGCACGCAGGCCCTCGAGGTGGCCCGCAGCCGCCAGCGCGTGGACCAGCGCAACGAGATCCTGGGCAACCAGACCAATGTCGTGACCGGCTTCAAGCTGGGCGGCCTGCAGAACGACCTCAGCGCCGGTTTCGAGCTGCTGATGGAGACCCAGAGCAACCGTGGCTTCACCAACGGCAGCAGCAGCACCGTGGACGTCGTGCTGAACAAGACGAAGGTGCCGGGCATCGCCCTGCCCAACGCCAACCTGTACGCCCCGAACACGGCCGACGTGCTCGGCACGCCCATCGCCACCGGCGCGGACACCGACGGCCGCAGCCTCACCCAGGCGCTGTACGCCTTCGACACCCTGCACCTGAGCGAGCAGCTCAAGCTGAACGCCGGCCTGCGCGTCGAGCACTACAGCCTGCGCACCAACAGCAGCACCCTCGTGACGGGCGGCACCGGCGGCAATCTGGCCACGTACAAGCCGCAGGGCTATGACGTCGGCAGCTTCGTGCCGAGCAACCTCTCGAGCAGCGACTGGCTCAAGAGCTGGAACCTGGGCCTGGTCTACAAGCCGGCGGCCGAGGGCTCGGTCTACGTCTCGCTGGCCAACAGCTACACCCCGCCGGGCGGCGACAACTTCGTGCTGTCCTCCAGCGCCACCAGCCAGGCCAACGCAGCGCTGGATCCGCAGAAGACCAGCAACGTCGAGCTGGGCGCCAAGTGGGAGCTGCTGGACCGCCGCCTGAACGTCAGCGCCGCGCTGTACCACACCCGCAACGAGGGTCAGGTCTCCTACGACGACCTCAAGAACCCCGTGCCCATGGGCAAGACCCGCGTGACGGGCCTCGAGCTCTCGGCCGTCGGCCAGATCACCAACTTCTGGCAGGTCTCGGCGGGCGTGGCGCGCATGAAGACGAAGCAGTCGAACCAGTGGAGCAGCGACCGCACGACCGAGACCATCGGCGTGCGCTGGTCCCCGGACTGGACTGCCACGGTGTGGACGTCCTACACCTTCGGCGACCTGACCGTCGGCGGCGGCCTGCGCCATGTCTCCGAGCAGAAGCGCGCGATCACCACGGCCATGGCGGCGCAGAGCATGCCCACCATCCCGGCCTACACGGTGACCGACCTGATGGCGGCCTATGCCTGGAGCAAGACCCTGAAGTTCCAGCTCAACGTCGGCAATCTGTTCGACAAGACCTACATCGCCTCGCTCAACAACAGCGGCGCCCGCATGAAGCTGGGCGCGGAGCGCAGCGCCACGCTGAGCGCCAACCTGCTGTTCTGAAACAGGCCCTGACCCCCCGCCATCGCCCCTCCAGGAGTCGCCCATGTTGCTGCACATCCCCGAAGTACTGAGCAAGGCAGACGTGCAGTCGCTGCGCCAGGCCCTGGATGAGGCGGGCTGGGTGTCAGGTCTTGCCACGGCCGGCCCGCAGGCTGCGCACGCCAAGGACAACGAGCAGCTGAGCCCGGACTCGCCGGCCTTCCTGGCGCTGTCCGGGCGCGTGTCGGCGGCGCTGCAGCGCCATCCGCTGTTCGTCTCCGCCGTTCTGCCGCGCCACGTGCTGCCGCCCATGTTCAATCGCTACCAGGGCGGCGGCCAGTACGGCAACCATATCGACAACGCCCTGCAGACGGACCGCCGCAGCGGCCAGGTCGTGCGGACCGACGTCTCGACGACGGTCTTCCTGAGTGAGCCCGAGGAGTACGAGGGCGGCGAGCTGATCGTCGAGGACAGCTATGGCACGCACGAGGTCAAGCTGGCCGCGGGCGACGCCATCGTCTACCCCTCGACGTCCCTGCACCGCGTCGAGCCCGTGCGGTCCGGCGCGCGCATCGCCTCCTTCCTGTGGACGCAGAGCCTGGTGCGTGATGCCTGGCGCCGCGCCATGCTCTTCGAGCTGGACATGACCATCGTGAAGCTGCGCGGCCAGATCGGCGACAACGCCGAGGTCACCGCGCTGACCGGCCACTATCACAAGCTGCTTCAGCAATGGGCGGAATGATGACCGGCAAGCAGGGCGAGTCCAGGGCGGCACCGGCACGACCGGGCTGGATGCGCACGCTGTACCAATGGCACTGGATCAGCTCGGCGCTGTCGCTCGTGGGCATGCTGCTGTTCGCCGTCACGGGCTTCACGCTCAACCACGCCGCGGACATCGAGAGCAAGCCGCAGGTGGTGCAGCGCACGCTGCAACTGCCCGCGACGCTCCTGCCCGAGATGGCGGCCAGCTCGCTGCGCGGTGAGGCCCCGGTGCCGGCGGCGCTGCAGGCCTGGCTGGCGCGCGAGGTGGACGGCGACCTGGCGCGCGACGGCAGCATCGAGTGGTCCGAGGACGAGCTCTACATGGCCCTGCCGCGGCCCGGTGGCGATGCGTGGCTGCGCGTCGACCGCCAGGCGGGCGCGGTCGAGTACGAGCGCAGCGACCGTGGCTGGCTGGCCTATGTCAACGACCTGCACAAGGGGCGCCACGCCGGCCGCGCGTGGAGCCTGTTCATCGATGTCTTTGCCGGGGCCTGCCTGGTGTTCTGCGTGACCGGGCTGCTGATCCTGCAGCAGCACGCCGGGCGCCGGCCGAGCACCTGGCCGCTGGTGGGCGCGGGCCTGGTGCTGCCCGCCCTGCTGGCTCTGCTGCTGGTGCACTGAGCCCCGCAGCGCCCCCTCACCTGTCCCTCTGCCTGCACGGATTCAAGAAGGAATGATCATGAAGAAGCTGTCTGTTCCCCTGCGTACGGGAGCGCCCTGGGCGCTCGGGATGCTGGGCCTGGCCGGGACGTCGGCCTGGGCCGCCGAGGTCCAGCTCAAGCTGGACATCCCGCGCCTGAACGTGGCCGAGTACCACCGCCCCTACGTGGCCGTGTGGCTGGAGAAGGCCGGCGAGCCGGGCGCTGCGGCGCAGCTCGCGGTCTGGTACGACCTCAAGAAGCCCAACAACGGCGGCACGAAATGGCTGCGCGACATGCGCCAGTGGTGGCGCCAGGGCGGCCGCGCGCTGAGCCTGCCGGCCGATGGCGTCAGTGGTGCCACGCGCGCTCCCGGCGAGGCCGTGCTGCAGCTGGACAAGCATCCCGCCCTGGCCGCGCTGCCGGCGGGCATGTACGAGCTGGTGGTCGAGGCCGCCCGCGAGGCCGGCGGCCGCGAAGTGCTGCGCCTGCCCATCAGCTGGCCGGTGAAGGCCGCCCAGCAGGCCAAGGCGCAGGGCGAGCACGAGCTCGGCGCCGTCCAACTGTCCATCAAGCCCTGAGGAGCCTGACCATGTGGAGCAAGACCCGACCCCTGCTGAGCGCCCTGGCCCTGTCCCTCGCGGCGGTCGCCCCGGCGCAGGCGCACATGACCTGGCTGCTGGCCAACACCTACCAGGTCAACGGCAAGGAAGCCGTGGTGTCCGTGGATGCCGCCGTGTCCGAGGACCTCTTCGTCTTCGAGCGCGCGCTGAAGCTGGAGCAGATCCTCATCACCGCCCCGGACGGCAGCCGTGCCGAGGCGCAGCAGCGCAGCAGCGCCCGTCACCGAGAGAGCTTCGAGCTGCGCCTGACGCAGGACGGCACCTACCGCGTGAGCCATGTGCAGCTGGCACTGATGGGCAGCTATGTCCTCGACGGCCAGACCAAGCGCTTCCGCGCCACACCCGCCACCCTGGACCAGGAGCTGCCGGCCGGTGCGCAGCTGCAGGGCCTGACGCAGGTGCACAACCGCCAGCAGGTCTTCGTCAGCAAGGAGGAGCCGGGCAAGCTGGCCTTCGCGCCGGAGGGCCAGGGCCTGGAGCTGCTGCCGCTGGACGCCGTGACCGAGTTGAGCCACGGTGACCGCAGCCGCTTCCGCCTGCTGCTGGACGGGCAGCCGCTCGCCGACGCCTCGGTGCGCCTGCTGCGCGAGGGCAACCGCTACCGCTACAAGCTGGGCGAGCAGCTGATCAAGACGGACGCCAAGGGCGAGTTCACCGTCGAATGGACGGAGGCCGGCCGCTACTGGCTCGGCGCCAGCCAGGGCGACAAACCCGCGCCGGGCGTGACGGGTACGCGCGAGAAGCCCCTGCGTCGCGCCTCCCTGAGCGCCAGCTTCGAAGTGCTGCCGCGCTGAGGAAGCGTCCGATGCCGGTGACTCACGCCGCTGCGCCCCAGCTGGCCATCCCGCGGCACATCGTGCCCGAGGCGCCGGCCTGGGGTCAGGTCTTGCACAGCCTGCGCGGCCAGACCATGGGCACGAGCTGGTCCGTGCTCTGCTACGGGCCGCCGCAGCTGCGTCTGCCCGTGCTGGAGGCGGCGCTGAGCAAGCGCCTGGCGGGGCTCGTGGCCGAGCTGAGTCATTGGGAGCCCGACTCCCTGCTGTGCCGTTTCAATGCGCTGCCGGCGGGCGAGAGCCTCGCGCTGCCGCCCGACTTCGCGGCCGTCATCGAAGCGGGCCTGCACGTCGCGGCGGCCTGCGACGGGGCCTTCGATCCCTGCATGGGAGCGCTGGTGCAGCGCTGGGGCTTCGGCCCGCCGGGCGAACCCGGGCCGCAGTCCCGCGCGCCGCTGCAGGCCTGGCGCGAGCTTCGCTGGGACGCCGCGAGCCGGCGCCTCGCGCAGTCAGGCGGGCTGATGCTCGACTTCTCGGCGATCGCCAAGGGGCATGCGGTGGACTGCCTCTCGCGCCTGCTCCTGGAGCTCGGGCTGCCGCATCACCTCGTGGAGATTGGCGGCGAGCTGCGCGGCCATGGTCTCAAGCCGGAAGGTCAGCCGTGGTGGGTGGATGTCGAACCGCCCGCGACGGATTGCACCCTGCCCGTGCTGCGCATCGCCTTGCATCAGCTGTCCGCGGCCAGCTCCGGCGACTACCGGCGATTCCGCATCGACGCGCAGGGCCGGCGCCTGTCACACACCCTGGATCCGCGTACCGGCGAACCCGTCGCGCATGACCTGGCCCTCGTCACCGTGCTGCATGAGCAGGCGATGTGGGCGGACGCCTGGTCCACCGCGTTGATGGTCCTGGGGCCCGACGAGGGCCAGGCCCTGGCCGAGGCCGAGGGCCTGGCGGCGCGTCTCGTCGTGCGCGAGGCCGATGGCTGGCGCCAGCTCCTGTCGCCCGCGCTGCAGCTGCTGCTGGACGAGGAGGGCGCATGAGCCTGCTCCTGAGTGCGCCGCGGGTGGGGGGCGCGATCCTGCTGCTGTCGCTGTACGCGGCGGGCTGTCTCGGCCTGTGGTGGCGTCATCGGCAGGCCCGCCGTGCGGAGCAGGCCCGGCTCGAGGCCGAGGGTCGCCAGGACGGCGCGATCCTCGTGCTGCATGCGAGCCAGACCGGGCAGGCCCAGGCCCTGGCGGAGGAGACGGCGCGGCGGCTGCGGACGGCCGGCCAGCGCGTGCGCTTGATGCCGCTGGGCCTCGCCGATGTGGCCACGCTGCAGCAGGCGACGCTGGCGCTGATCGTGGCCAGCACGACTGGCGAAGGCGATGCGCCGGATAGCGCACAGCCCTTTGTGCAGGCGTGCCTGCAGTCCGCCACCACACCGGCACTGCCCGGTCTCGAGGTCGCCGTGCTGGCTTTGGGGGATCGCCGCTACCGCGAGTTCTGCGCCTTCGGACATGCGGTGGCCGACGGCCTCGCACGGGGCGGCGCCACGCTGAAGTTCGAGACGCTGGAGGTGGACTGCGGCGAGGCGGCCGCGCTCGCCCGCTGGTGGGCGCAGCTGGAAAACCTCGTCCCGCAGGCGGGGCCCGCGTGGCCAGTGGAGTCGGAGGAGCCGGTGGACGCAGGCCGCACGCGCTGGACGCTGCAGCAGCGGCGCTGCCTCAATCCGGGCAGCCAGGGCGCGCCGCTCTTCTGGCTTCGCTTCGTGCCGGACGTGGCGCCGGGCGCGCCCGCGCCGGACTGGCAGGCGGGCGATCTGGTCCAGGTCTTCCCGCCGGATGACCCGCTGCGGCCGCGCTCCTACAGCATTGCCTCGCTGCCAAGAGACGGCGGCCTCGAGCTGCTCGTGCGCGAGCGCCGCGATGCCCAGGGCCGGCCGGGCGCAGCCTCCGCCTGGCTGTGCGATCGACTCGGCCTGGGTCAGTCCCTCGATCTGCGCCTGCAGGCCCACGAGGGTTTCCGTCAGGCCGGCAACGAGGAGCGGGCCCTGATCCTGATCGGCAACGGCACGGGCATCGCCGGGTTGCGTGCGCATCTCAAGCATCGCGCGCAGCAGTGGCGCGAGCAGGGCGAGGGCGCGCCCGTCTGGCTGCTGCATGGCGAGCGGCAGGCCCAGCACGACACGCACTTCGAGGACGAGCTGCAGGCCTGGCATCGCAAGGGCATGCTCGCGCACGTGGACCGCGTCTACTCGCGCGACCTGCCGGGCCGTCATGTGCAGGAGCAGCTGCAGGCCGAATGGCAGCGCCTGCGCGACTGGCTCGCGCGCGGTGCGGCCATCTATGTATGCGGCAGCCTGCAGGGCATGGGGCAGGCCGTCGACCGCCTGCTGCGCGAGCAGCTCGGCGAGGCTGGCCTGCAGGCGCTCATTGCATCAGGACGTTACCGCCGTGACGTCTATTGAGGGCAGTGCCGGCGCATGACGCAGGCCGCGCAGGCCCGTGTTGATGGGCCTGTCGAGGCGTCCGGCCCGTGCAACTGATGCAGCGCCGCGACAAAAGCTATCGCGACGGCATCAAATGAGGCCGTCTTAGGGGCAACCTCCCCCCGCAAAGCCTTCTCATTGCCAGAGGCCCGCAGTACCATAGGCCGCGCAGGGTGCTCGAGAGATTTGAAGGAACGACCTTCGCCCGTGGCCCGGCACATCAACAACTTTTGATGGAGAGAATCGAAATGGCAACTGCGAAGAAGGCCGCGCCCGCCAAGAAGGCGGCAGCTCCGGCCAAGAAGGCCGCTGCACCGGCAAAGAAGGCCGCCCCTGCGAAGAAGGCCGCTCCTGCCAAGAAGGCAGCGCCCGCGAAGAAGGCTGCTCCTGCAAAGAAGGCCGCTGCTCCTGCGAAGAAGCGCACGCCCAATGCGGCTTTCATGAAGGCCCTGACCCCCAGCAGCGCGCTGGCGGCCATCGTCGGTGCAACGCCGCTGCCCCGCACCGATGTGACCAAGAAGGTCTGGGAATACATCAAGAAGCACAAGCTGCAGGACGAAGTGCAGAAGCGCGTCATCAATGCCG
>JAYRJQ010000001.1:0-412328 GCA_041906185.1 Burkholderiaceae bacterium | reverse complement strand
CAACTACATCGAGATGTTCTACAACCCCAAGCGCCGTCACGGCACTGCCGGCGATACTTCGCCCGCAGAGTTCGAGCGACGCCATTCCCAACGGCTCAAAGGTGTCTAGGGAATCCGGGGCGATTCAGGTCAGCTTCTCTTCTGGACGAGCCTTCAGGCAGTCTAGGACCGCCTTGGCGAGATTCAGCGCCATGTTTCCCCCTTGATGTTGTTCGGCTGGAGCCCATGTTTCGCCTGGTTGGCATACACCGAACCGAGCCTCTTACCTTTAGATCGTCGGCGTCACAGCATTCCCCCCACTCCCTTGAACTTCTCAACGAACGCCGCGATCTTCTGAAAGACCGTCTGCTTCTTTGTCTTGAACTGTGGGTTCAGAGGACTCATCTTGGGCAGCACTGCGTTCAGTTCGGTGCCGTTTTCTGTGGCGTACTCGCGCTTGAGCGAAGTGCTGATGTAGCGCTTGGCGGCCTCGGCGTTGAGGCCTTCCGCGGTGATCAACTCCTGTGCTTCTCGCTGCTGCTCTGCTTGGGCGAACAAGAAGAACGCATCGATCACGCTGGCCTTGTCGCCGATCTCATCCAGGTTCGTCTGGTTGATGAAGTCCACCAGCAAGCTCTCTTTGGCGCGATTGCCCAGGCTGGCGCGGATCACCCGGCGCATCTCTTCCACCAACTCCGATTTGCTCTTGATCTTCTTGTTGTGATCGAAGATCAGTTCCAGGATGTAGTCCAGGTTGATTTCCTGTGACTTCAGCAGGTCCACCTCAAAGACCACGTCATCCCAGTCGATGGTGGACTTGTCCTTCTCGGCCCCAGCTTTCTCCCGGCGCTGCCAGTCGCGCACGTCGTTGTAGGTGGAGCGGTAGTCCTGGATCTTGCGATCAGCAGGCAGCGTGATCTCTTGCAGGGCGGCCAGATCGTCGTCGCTCAGGTAGTGTTTGGCCTTGAAGGCTTCCACGGCGGCGGCATCCGTCAGATCCACTGTTTGCAGCTCTTTCAGGCTGGCGAACTCATCGTAGTTCTGCAGGATGTTCTCAGCGCGCAGGTACTCGCCAAAGAGCTTAGCGAAGGCCTTTTTGTCAGCCTCTTTTTCAATGGCGGCGGGGTCAGGGAAGCGCTCTTCCAGCTCCTGCAACACCTCCTTGAAGCCGCGCCGCGCCTCACCGGTGGCGGTATCGGTGAAGCCTTCCATGTACTCCTTGTAGCTCTTCTCCAGCACCACGTTCTTGGTGTTCTTGTCGCCGAACAGGGTGATGGCGTCGATGGTCGCCTGCTCCAGGTCGCGGAAGGTGACGATGTTGCCGAAGGTCTTGGTGGCGTCGTAAATGCGGTTGGTGCGTGAGAAGGCCTGCATCAGCCCGTGGTAGCGCAGGTTCTTGTCCACAAACAAGGTGTTCAGCGTCGGCGCATCAAAGCCCGTCAGGAACATGCCCACCACGATCAGCAGGTCGATTTCCTTGGCCTTCACTTGCTTGGCCAGGTCGCGGTAGTAGTTCTGAAAGCCGTCGCTGTCGACGTTGAAGTTGGTCTTGAACAGCGCGTTGTAGTCGGCAATGGCAGCGCTCAAGAATTCCTTGGCGCTGGTGTTCATGGCTGAGACATCAAAGCTCTCGTCCTGGATGTCGCCAATCGCATCCTGCTCTTCGTTGGCCGCGAAGGAGAAGATGGTGGCCACCTTCAAAGGCTTGTCGCTGCCCTTTTGCTGATCCTTGAAGCACTCGTAATACAGCTTGGCGGCATCCACGCTGCTCACCGCAAACATAGCGTTGAAGCCCTTGTTGCCGGCGTGCAGGCGGTGGGTCTTCTGCCGGAAGTTGGTCAGGATGTACTGGGTGATCTCTCGGATCCGATCCGGGTGCAGCAGGGCCTGCTTGTTCTCTGCCGCGGTCAGCTTTTTCTCGTCCTTCTCGGTCTCGATGGCCTTGAACTGCGGGCGCACGTCGTTGTAGTCCACCTTGAACTTCAAGACCTTCTCGTCCCGGATGGCATCGGTGATCACGTACGAGTGCAGCTCGCGGCCGAACACGCTGGCCGTGGTCTCGGCGCCCAGGGCGTTTTCCGGGAAGATGGGCGTGCCGGTGAAGCCGAACTGGCAGAACTTCTTGAACTTCTTCTTCAGGTTCTTCTGGGCTTCGCCAAACTGGCTGCGGTGGCATTCGTCGAAGATGAACACCACCTGCTTGCCGTAGATGGGCAGGTCGGCCTCGCTCTTCATCAGGTTGTTGAGCTTCTGGATGGTGGTGACGACGATTTTGTTGTCGTCCTTGACCAGATTGAGCTTCAGGCCAGCCGTGCTGTTAGAGCCGTTGACGCTGTCCGGTGAGAAGCGCTGGTACTCCTTCATGGTCTGGTAGTCCAGATCCTTGCGGTCGACCACGAAGAAGACCTTGTCGATGAACTCCAGCTCGGTGGCCAGGCGCGCTGCCTTGAAGCTGGTCAGCGTCTTGCCGCTGCCGGTGGTGTGCCAGATGAAACCACCGCTCTCTGTGGTGCTCCAGTTTTTGGCCTGATGGCTGCTGTTGATCTTCCACAGGATGCGCTCCGCAGCGGCGATCTGGTACGGGCGCATCACCAGCAGCGTGTCGCTGACGTCAAACACCGAGTAGTTCAGCAGCACGCTGAGCAGGGTGTGCTTCTGGAAGAAGGTGGCCGTGAAGTCCTTCAAGTCTTTGATCAGCGTGTTGTCCGACTTCGCCCAGTTCATGGTGAAGTCGAAGCTGTTCTTGTTGCGCTGCGTGGTGTTGGCGAAGTAGCGGCTGTCCGTGCCGTTGGAGATCACGAACAGCTGCAAGTACTTGAACAGGGACTGCTCGCTGTTGAAGCTCTCCTTGCTGTAACGGTGCACCTGGTTGAAGGCCTCGCGGATGGCCACGCCGCGCTTCTTCAGCTCCACCTGCACCAGTGGCAAACCATTGACCAAGATGGTCACGTCGTAACGGTTGGCGTGCGTGCCCGTCTGCTCGAATTGCTGGATCACCTGCAACTTGTTGCGAGTGATGTGCTTTTTGTCCAGCAGGTAGATGTTCTGGAGGCGCCCGTCGTCAAAGACGAAATCGTGGATGTGGTCGTCGTGCAGCTTGCGGGTCTTCTCGACGATGCCCTCGCTGGGTTTGTCCAGGTAGGTCTCTACAAAGCGCTGCCACTCCGCATCCGAGAACTGCACGCTGTTGAGCGTTTGCAGCTGCACGCGCACATTGGCCAGCATGTCCGCCGGCGCTTTGATGGACTTCGCGAACTCGTAACCCTGGTTCACCAGATCCTGGATCAGCTCGCGTTCCAGGTCGCTTTCGCTTTGGTAGCTCTCGGCCACCTTCCACTCGCGGGTGTACTGGTCGAGAACGATGAAGTGCTTGGTCTCGGCGATGGTTTTGTATTCGCTCATTCTTCCTCCCTGTTTCGCTTCAGCAGCTGCGTCACCTTGCGGTCCAAGTCAGATGCGAGGCGCTGCTGTACCTTGTATGTGTCGTGCTCGTTTACAGCCGCGTGCGAGGCCGAATTTCGCGCAACGCTGCATCGCCGCATCGAGCTTGCCGTGGTCAACCAGCTGCGTCAGCCCCTCCACCGCACCGTGTGCAGTGCTTGTTTCCAAAATGGAAATAACCCGTTCTTCCTGAAGTTGGCCGCTGTCAAAGATGTTTTTGAGGTGCTTGGAGACGGCCGGCACACCCACACCAAACAACTCCGCCATGCGCTTTTGCGTCAACCAAATGGTTTCGTTGCCGAGCAGCACTTCCACCTTGATGCTGCCGTTGGACGCGGTGTAGAGCAGAAACCCAGTGCTTTGGTCGCTCAAGCTGAGGGGGTGCTGGGACATGCAGTTCCTTGGGGGCGACTCGGGGCAGGCGGCGCGTGCCGTGGCCCCGTGGTGCGGGTCAGGCTTCAGGCTTCGGGAAACTCAGCAGCAGATCGCGGTAGTAGGCGTATTGCTTTTGGCGTAGCTCGATTTCGCGGGGTAAGCCTTCGGCGAGGGAATTGGTGAGGGCGTCGAACTTGTCGAGGATGGCGACGATTCGATCTTGTTCCGATGGCTTAGGAATCGGAATGAGCAGCTCTTTCAAGCTGCCCGCATTCAGCGCAGGAATTCCATCGTAAGTGCACAGCGCTTGAATTTCAGGCTGCATCTTTTGCAACAGGTGATAGAGATACCTAATTCGAAGTGTAGCCTTGTTGCGAATGGTGGCCGAATAGTTCAGATTTCCACGAAAGTACTTCCCCTCGGCCCAGGTGATGGAGCCCACTCCGGCACCCCGTGAAGTGATGCCTATAGGATCATCGCTTACGTTCCATTCGGCAATGAATCCAAGTGGATCCTTTCCGCTATTTATGACAGGGTAGGCGCCTGGATTATCGGAAATAATTTGCTTGTTTACGGATTGACCAGTCTTAATAAGTGTCATATCCCCTAACGTCCTCCACTCCACCTCGCCATCTTCAAAACTCAACAACCGATCCCGATAGTGGTTGTATTGTTTTTTCCTGGCGGTCAGCTCGGCGGTCAGCTCGGCGGTCAGCTCGGCGGTCAGCTCGGTGAAGGCGTCCAGGATGCGGACGATTTCGGCTTGGATTTCAAGCGATTTTTTGGGGTTGTCGGGGCAGGGGATGGGGATCAAAAGCGGTGCGAGATCCCTTGTGTTGAAATAGGGGACTCCTCCGCCCTTTGCTAGGCCTTGAATCTTTAACTCGTTGCTTTTTAGGAAGAAATATAGATATCTTTGGTTAATCTTAATGATTGGCGAAAGAAGGAATACGTTATTGGCCAGCCAAATTGGGGTTGGCCAGTAGTTGACGTGGCCAGCGTATGCTCCATGAGAAGTCACGGTGACACTAATAGGGCCGAAGTTCCACTTTGAATGTGAGCCAACTTCTGTTTTGCTGGCGGTAACTATTGGATAGATCCCAGGAGCAATGTCGATTGGTTTTAGTTGTTCGCCGCGCTTGAATTCAACTACGTCTCCAAGTGGCATCCAGGTTACTTCAACCCCGTCGAACAGCTCGTGCATAAACTTCAGACCGCTCATGCCTCCAACCCCCCGCCCTCAATCTCCGCCACGATGTCATCGATGTCCTTGCGCAATTTGTCGATGTTGGCCACGGTCGTTTTCAAATCGGCGTTGAGCTTGGTGATGTTCACCACCTCGCGGGTGTCTTTGGCCTCGACATAGCTGCTGACCGACAGGTTGTAGTCGTTCGCCGCCACCTGCTCCAGCGGCACGGACTTGGCGAAGTGCTCGACGTTGGCCTTGCTGTCGAACACGGCCATGATCTGCTCGATGTGAGCATCCAGCAGCACGTTGTTGTTGGTCTCTTTCTTGAACAGGCTGCTGGCGTCAATGAACTGGGTGGTGGTGTCTTTCTTGTTCTTGGCCAGCACCAGAATGTTCACGGCGATGGTGGTGCCAAAGAACAGATTGGGGGCGAGCGAGATCACGCTTTCCACGTAGTTGTTGTCCACCAGGTACTGGCGGATTTTTTGCTCTGCGCCCCCCCGGTAGAAGATGCCGGGGAAGCACACGATGGCCGCGCGGCCCTTGGCCGAGAGGTAGTACAGCGCGTGCAGCACAAAGGCGAAGTCGGCCTTGGATTTGGGCGCGAGCACACCGGCCGGGGCAAAGCGCTCGTCGTTGATCAGCGTGGGGTCGTCGCTGCCAATCCACTTCACCGAATAGGGCGGGTTGGAGACGATGGCGTCAAAGGGGCGGTCTTCGGCAAAGTGCGGGTCTTCCAGCGTGTTGCCAAGCGTGATGTTGAACTTGTCGTAGTTCACGTTGTGCAAGAACATGTTCATCCGCGCCAGGTTGTACGTGGTGTGGTTGATTTCTTGCCCGAAGAAGCCGTCTTCGATCAGGTGCTGGTCAAAGTGCTTTTTGGCTTGCAAGAGCAGCGAGCCCGAGCCGCAGGCCGGGTCGTAGATCTTGTTGACGCTGGTTTGCTTGTGCATGGCCAGCTGCGCAATCAGCTTGGACACATGCTGCGGCGTGAAGAACTCGCCGCCTGACTTGCCCGCATTGGCCGCGTAGTTGGAGATCAAGAACTCGTAGGCATCGCCGAACAGGTCGATGTGGCTGGCGTCGAAGTCACCAAAGTCCAGCTCGGCCACGCCTTTGAGCACGGCCGCCAAGCGTGAGTTCTTGTCTTTGACGGTGTTGCCTAGGCGGTTGCTGGTGGTGTCGAAGTCGGCGAACAGGCCTTTGATGTCGCGCTCGGAGGGGTAGCCCAGGGCCGAGGATTCGATGGCCTTGAAGATGTTGGCCAGGTCGGTGTTCAGGCTCTCGTTGGTGTTGGCCGTGGCGGCCACGTTCACGAACAGCTGGCTGGGGTAGATGAAGTAACCCTTGGTCTTGATGGCATCGTCTTTGGCGGCCTCGATGTGCTCGTCATCGTCAGCCATGGCGGCGTAGTCCACGCTGGCATCGCCGCCGCTGATGTAGTCGGTGAAGTTCTCGCTGATGAAGCGGTAGAACAAAGATCCCAGCACGTATTGCTTGAAGTCCCAGCCGTCGACGGCGCCGCGGACATCGTTGGCGATCTGCCAGATTCGGCGCTGCAGTTCAGCGCGTTGTTCGGTACTTGTCATTTCTCTTGCCTTGTTGATTTCAATGTCTGGCCTGGCTGGGCAAAGTGCTTCACGGCGACCTGGGGCAATTCAGATCAGTCCAAGTGCTGTGCTCACGCCGAGCCACCGTCCCGCAGAGACGAGGACCCTATCGGCTCACGTCCGAGCTGTCAGAGCCGCTAGTGGCAAAGCTCTTCGCGTATGCTGTGCTTTCGTCATATGTTTCTTCTCTTTCCCTTCTGTTTGCTTATCTGTATTCGGTCGCCAAAGCCCCTCGGGCGCTGGGAGTCGTCCAGCCAACTCGGTGTTTGCGTCGGGTGGCTGACCAAATAGGCACACTAGCCTGACATTCCGACATCTCAGTCGGTGGAGCCCCCTGGCTCTAGCTTGATCCATTTCGCGGCGCGGCCCTTGCCTGTGGGGGCAATCAGGCCCTCGGACTTCATGGCGCGCAAGACGACGCGCACCATGTCGCGGCTGATGCCGGGGCAGGCTTCTTCGATCTCCGAGATGGAGAACGGCAGTTGGCGTTTGAGGATTCCAGAGCGAACGCGGTCGCCCTTGGCGCCACGGCCTCGCTCGATAGTGCCCACGCGCTCTTCAAATTCCTTGTAGGCGCGCAGCAGTGCGCCCCAGAAGTAATCGAGCCACGGGGCGATGTCGTGTGCGGCCTCGTGCCAGCCCTGGGAGCTGGCTTCCAGCGTTTCGTAGTAGCTTTCCTTCGACTCTTCGAAGATGCGCTCTAGGCTGATGAAGCGGCCCACTGCATAGTCGAAGTGATAGAGCAGCTGCAGGGTGAGCAGCCGTGCCATGCGGCCGTTGCCATCCGGGAAGGGGTGGATGCACAGGAAGTCGAGGATGGCCAGCGGCACCAGCACCAAGGGGTCTGCCAAGTGCTGATCCAAGGCCAAGCGGTAGCGCGCGATCAGGTCCGCCATCGCGATGGGCGTGAGGTGCGCGGCAACCGATTGAGCGCGGATGCGTGAGCTGCCATCGGGGTGGCGCTCGACGATGTCGTTGTTGGTGGCCTTCCAGCGCCCGCCTGGTTGCGGCATGTAGCGGTACAGCATGCCGTGCAGCTGCAGGACCGTGCCTTCGGAAAACGGCATCTGCTCGCCGCTCTCATGGATCAGACCGAGGGCATCGCGGTAGCCTGCCACCTCTTGCTCGGAACGGCTTTGCGGCGTGGCATTCTTGAGCACCAATGACTTGAGCCGGTGCGCGGCGACGACCACGCCTTCCAGGCGGTTCGACGACTCGGTGGACTCGACCACTGCCACTTGCCGCAGGTCGCTCAAGACCTCCGGCGACTGCGCCACGAAGAGCTGCTGCTTGCCCCTGTACTCACCCAGGGCGCGCAGGGTCGCCAGCTGCTGCGCGTCGAAGCGCAGCTGGGCGAGGTAGTCTGGCGAGAGTGATTGCATGCAGCAGCATCCGGGTACGAAAGAATGGGGTAATGCTACAGCACATGAGGGCATTTTCGATACTCATTACCCCAATAAGGCTGCAATTACCCCATTTCCGCTACATGCTTTGAGTTGATGTGAGTCGGTGCGATTGGCCGCGCTCGTGCGGGCAATGCCCTCAGGGGCAAGTCAGCCTCGATTCGCACGGGGCGCACGGCATGCCTATGCCGAGCCTGATGCGCGGTGCCGTAGTACTTCCGAGTTTTGACGCTTCGGTGCCCAAGCCCTCGGCTGGCAGCATCGGCATCGCCGGTGGCCTTCACATCCGCGCTCCATTGGTGGCGGAAGCAGGTGGCGGTGATAGCTTGGCCATGGTCGGGCCAAAGCGACCGAGCGAGGCGCTGTACCTCCACCGTGAAGTTGCCTGGGCTGGTCACCTTCACCTCAAGCCGCTTGCCGGGCAATGCGTTGAGCCGTTTGACCATGCTTGCCACCAGCGGGTGCGAGTCCTCTGCGGCGAATGCCATGAAACGGAAGCGCTGCCCCTGCCGTTCTTTGACCTTCAGGCCATGCACGTGGAAGCACAGGGTTTCGATGCCAAGTTCTTCGTCAAGCTGGAGCCATGTGGTGATGCCTCTGACCAGTTCGCCTGGCCTGGCGCCGGTGAGCGCTGAGGTCAGCAGGGCATCGGCGTACTTGCCCCTTGAGCCCCGTGCGCACAGCTGCTCGCGCCAGCTCGGTAGCAAGCCCTTCAGCACTTGACGCTTGCTGCGGCGCTTGCGTCGGGGCTGCGTCATGCCCTGTTCGCTCAAGGTCACCAAAGCACGAAGCATGGCGTGAAGCTGAGTCAGCACAGTCGCCAGCTTGTGCCAGTCGATGTCGCGTTCCTGGGAGCGAATGTCGAGGTGTTGGCTGACCAATTGCCGGCACGCGAAGCGAAGTGCGGCGATGCGTTTGTGAATGGTTCTGGGGCTCTGGGTGGCCTGCACAGCTTTTGCCAAAGCGCCTGGGATGCCGTCTGCACGGGCCATGAGCACCTCGGTCGTCCGCAGGTAGTCGGCTTCCGTTCGAAGTGAGAGATCTGTGGGCGGCGTTTGTGGCAGGGCGATGGGGAGAATGTCCAGGCATGCCCTGGCGATGGCATGCAACCTGTCGGCATCTTGATTCATGGCTGTCTGCCTTGGATCACGCTGAGAAACGTCTCGACGGTCACCTCTCGAACTTTGTCCGCCCGAAGTGCTTCAAGAAGCGGGCTTTGTCCCAAGCGACCGTATCGAGGTTGGGCGACGTCTTTGCCAACGATGTGTTGCACGTATTGCCCGTCTGCCTGGATTTGGATGAAGTCCGTGGGTGCTCCGGATGGCCAGCAGTAGCAGCGCCCTTGCCAAGCGGCCAGTTCGTCGCTTGTGGCTGGGGAGGGAAGGGGGCTGTGCCGATTGGCCAGCGTCAACCCCTCTGCCACTGCGTAGGCATAGGCGGCTGGGTCTTTCAGTGGGCGGCCGGATTGGTACTGCTTGCCGACTGCCTCGAGGATGGTTTGAGTGTCTGCCTTGGCGACGCCTCTGCGCTGGGCTTTGGCAATGGCTTCCAACACGACGGCCTGGCTTGCCTCGGGGATGCCCGACTTATCCACAGACGATGCGGCCTGCCCAGCTAGCGTTGGCGTTACGTTGAAGTTAGTTTTAGCGTTAGCGTTAGGGCAGCCAAAGTCGGATGACCTATTGATACCGTATCCATACGGTACCGATGGCACTTCTGCAGGGCAATGGCCACCCAGCAGCGCATCGAGCAACTGGCGATGTTCCTCGCTCAGCCTTGCCTTGTAGGCCTCCAGGAAGGGCTCGCGCCACGCGTCGGGGAGCAACTTGATGTTCTCCAGCGTGCGTGACCTGAGCTTGGGACCGAGGGTTTGGCTGGCTTGGTTGTGGTGCCACCAGACCCGGACCCAGACGAACATGCGAAGGGGCTCGAACCACACCAGGTCCTCCGCTCTCAACCGGTCGACCACCTGCAGCCATTGGTCTGGCGACCATCCGATCTCGACAGCGGCGATCTTCGGCATCAACGAATATGCGCCAATCACGTTGGACGATGGGCAGGTGAGCAGGTGCAGCAGCGCCACCTTGTCCTCGGTCGTGCAGCCTTGCAGCAGCGGGCTGTGCCAGAACCCATGGTCGTTGACAGTGCGTTGGCGCCCCATTTCACTTCACCCCCTCGGGCTTGTCGCGCTGGGCGGCTTGCTGCTCCAGCCAGGCGTCAATCTCGTGCTCCAGGAAGCCGGCCACGCGGCCGCCTAACTGGATGGGACGGGGGAAGTCAGTGGTCTTGCACAGCCGCCACAAAGAGGTTCGGCTCAGGGCGATCTTGTCGCAGACATCTTGGATGCGGATGACGCGCAGCATGTGGTGCTCCTCGAAACATCGTGAAAACACCGGTGATGCTGCGCGGCCGTGCTGCGCGAAGCACGGACAACAAATGCTGCGATTTGGAGGGAATTTCTGGCAAAGAGGCTAATCGCCCTTGGGTGTGAAGTCTGGAAGGCTTCCGACTCCATGACGCCGATCTGTGATCAGCTCTTTCAAGCTGGCCGTGTACTCGGTCGGCTCTGTGTCGATACAAGGATGCTCGAACGATTCCTCGGGCCATTCGAGAAGAGTGAACTTGTCCCGCAGCAGCTTCAGGGCAGACATGGCGGTGCTCTTGGCACGCACTTCGTTTTCGCCACCAGCGACCAAGATGGCCGCGAGGCACGTCACCGCGTCAGAGGGTTTTGGATCACCTTGCTGCTTCTCTGACCCACTGTGAGCTACTCGCACCGGCGTCCAGCCGTGCCGATGACAGAGCACGACGAACTGTCGAGCGGCCCAGCGCTCAGCCGTGTTCTCCGGTCGTCCTCGCCTGCGAGGCGCACCCAGTGACTTGGCGGCTTGCTCCAGCCATCGCAGGTCTTGCCACTGCAGCATGCGGCTGGCAGGCCGTGGCCCCCAGGGCTCGTCGAAGATCTCGTGCTGCTTGTCGAGGTTGTAGCCCTGGGGATCGCCCAGGTCGTCAACGTAAGCTTGGTGTGTGGCCCGTTGCGCGCTCTCTAGAACGTGCAATTCGCTCAGGCTGAGGCCTTCCATCGCAAAGCGAAGTTGCTGCGCGGCTTGGACAATCGTTTCAAAGCGCTTGCGCCTGTTCTCGGCGTCTTGGGCCTGAAGCCTCAGCTGCATGTAGCGCTGCGCCAGGTCAAATGCCGCTGCTGTGAATGCTTTGCGCCTTGCTGAGACTTCGTCACCGTCGTGTCGGCTCTGCCTTGGAAAATGCGCTTCGATCACCCTTTCCAAGTGCCCAAGCGCAGTGGTGTCGCATGCCGTGGCAGTAGACCTTAGATCGCTCATGAGCGGCAGCTCTCCATTGCACGAGGTGGTCGGCCCAGTCCTGCATCATCAGTTGGCGCTCCTCGAAGTAGGTGGCGTGGTTGTAGGCGCGGCGCACATTATTCTGGTCGGAGTGCGCGAGCTGGGCTTCGATGGCATCGGGCCGGTAGCCCATCTCGTTGAGTCGGGTGCTGCCCGTGGTGCGGGTGGCATGGGGGCTGTAGGTGCCGGCCCAGCCCAGAACTTTCAAAGCCTGCCTGAGTGATGCAACGGACATCGGGGCTTTTCGGTTGTCACGGCCGGGGAAGAGGTGCTTGCGCTGTCCGGTGATGGCATTGAGCCCCCTGAGCATCTCCACGGCCTGCGTTGGCAGAGGCGCCACGTGTTCTTTGCGGGCCTTCATGCGCTCTGCGGGAATGCGCCATTGGGCGCGGTCCAAGTCGATCTCGGTCCATTCGGCTTCGGCGACTTCGCTGGGTCGCGCCAAGGTCCACCACATCAGCTGCATGCAGTAGTTGATCTGGAAGGTGCAGCGGTGGTTATCAAAGTCGTTGAGCAGCTTGCCGATCTGCTCGGCGGTGAGTGCAGTCTTGTGCTGCGTCTTGTTGGCGGGCAAGGCCTTGCGAACGGGCCAGACGGGGTCGCTGTCGGCACGCAGCGTAGCCACGGCGTACTCGAACACGGCAGACATGGTGCGGCGAGCTTCGGCAGCCACGGTGGGGGCGCCGCGCTTGACTGTGTGCTGCAGGATGCCCAGCACGTGGACGGGTGTGATGGCGCGGATGGGCATCTGGCCGATCGAGCCAAACACCACGCGTTCCAGCATGTCCAGGCGCCGGTTCTTGGTGACGTCTTCCCAGTCTTTGGTCTGCAGCCACTCGCGGGCCACCTTCTCAAAGGTGATCTCGGCGTCGCTGGCTTGCTTGATGCGGTCGATCTGTCGCTGCTGGGCGGGGTTGATGCCTTGCTTGACGAGTTGTCGTGCGGCTTCGCACCGGTCTCGTGCCTCGGCCAGGCTGACGGCGGGGTACTCGCCCAGGGCGAACATGCTGGCCTTGCCCTCCAGCGTGAACCGGTACCGCCAAGCCTTCACGCCGCTGGGCTTGACCTCTAGGCACAGGCCGCGGTGGTCAGTGAGCCGGTAGAGCTTGGGCTTGGGTTTGGCATTGCGACAGTGGGTGTCAGTCAGCATGGCGGGTGCTCGATGAAGACGATGCACTCACTGTACTCACTTGATGCAAGCCTTGCAAAGACGCGTACTCACCTTTGTACTCAACTTGAGAGTGGCTGCTCGCGCAAATTCCGGCAACGTCCAGAAACAACAAAGCCGCGTAAGTACGCGGCTTTGTTGATGTTTTTCTGATTTCAGAGTCTTTCCTGATGTTCCAGGAAAGATGGTCTGCTCATCAGACGTTGAACAGGAAGTTCAGCACATCCCCATCCTTCACCACGTAGTCCTTGCCTTCAGCGCGCATCTTGCCTGCGTCCTTGGCACCGGCCTCGCCCTTGAACTGGATGAAGTCCTCGAAGGCGATGGTCTGGGCACGGATGAAGCCGCGCTCGAAGTCGGTATGGATCACGCCGGCCGCCTGCGGGGCGGTGTCGCCCTTGTGGATGGTCCAGGCGCGCACTTCCTTCACGCCGGCGGTGAAGTAGGTCTGCAGGCCCAGCAGGCCGAAGCCGGCACGGATCAGGCGGTTCAGGCCGGGCTCGTCCTGGCCCATCTCGGCCAGGAACAGCGCGCGGTCCTCGTCGCTCATCTCGGAGAGCTCGGCCTCGGTCTTGGCGCAGATGGCGACCACCGGGCCCTTCTGGGCAGCGGCGTATTCCTTCAGGCGGTCCAGGAAGGGGTTGTTCTCGAAACCGTCCTCGGCGACGTTGCCCACGAACATGGCCGGCTTGGCGGTGATCAGGCACAGCGGCTTGAGCACGGCCAGCTCTTCCTTGCTGAAGTCGATGGAGCGCACCGGCTTGCCCTCGTTCAGCGTGGCCTCGCACTTCTTAAGCACCTCGACCAGGCGCAGGGCGTCCTTGTCACCGCCGGCCTTGGCGACCTTGGTGTAGCGCACCAGGCTCTTCTCGACGGTGGAGAGGTCGGCCAGGCACAGCTCGGTCTGGATGACCTCGATGTCGGAGATGGGGTCGACCTTGCCGTTCACGTGGATCACGTTCGGATCCTCGAAGCAGCGCACCACGTTGACGATGGCATCGGTCTCGCGGATGTGCGAGAGGAACTGGTTGCCCAGGCCTTCGCCCTTGGACGCACCCGCCACGAGGCCGGCGATGTCCACGAATTCCACGATGGCGGGCACGATGCGCTCGGGCTTCACCACCTCGGCCAGCTGGGCCAGACGCGGGTCGGGCAGCTCGACCACGCCCACATTGGGCTCGATGGTGCAGAAGGGGTAGTTCTCGGCGGCGATGCCGGCCTTGGTCAGCGCATTGAAGAGAGTGGACTTGCCGACGTTGGGCAGGCCCACGATGCCGCATTTGAGGCTCATGGAGGGCTTTCTGAATGGCGCCAGGGCTGGCGTGGACGCAAAAGCACGATTTTAAGGGGTCTTGCGCGGCCGCCGGCCGGCGCCCCCGCGCCTGCCTACAATCGCGGCCATGGATCCGTATGACATCCTCATCCGCGGCAGCGGCATCGTCGGGCGCAGCCTGGCGCTGCTGCTGGGCAGCCATGGTCTGCGCGTGGCTCTGCTCGGCGATTGCGAGGCGCGGCCGCAGCAGCTGGAGGATGTTCGCGCCTATGCGCTGAATGCGGCGTCCGTCGGGCTGCTGCGCCAGCTGAAGGTCTGGGACGCCCTGCCCGAGGACGCCCGCAGCCCGGTCTATGACATGCGCATCCGCGGCGACGGCGCCGGCTCGCAGCTGGGCTTCTCGGCCTGGCAGCAGGGCGTGTCGGAGCTCGCCTTCATCGTCGATGCCGGCGAGCTCGAGCGCCAGCTGGCCCTGGCCCTGCGCTACGCCCCGCGCGTCGACGTCGTCAGCGAAGCCGTGCCGGCCGCGCTGGAAGCCCTTTGCGAGGGCAGGGAATCCCGCCGCCGCAGCGAGCTGGGTGTGGCGTTCGAGCCTCAGGCCTACGGCCATCGCGCGATTGCCGCCCGCCTGACGACGGACCAGCCCCACCAGGGCGTGGCCCACCAGTGGTTCCGCTCGCCGGACGTGCTCGCCCTGCTGCCCTTCGAGCGGCCGCAGCCGGCGGCGTCCTTCGGGCTCGTGTGGTCGCTGCCCGAGGCCGAGGCCCAGGCGCTGCTGGCCTTGCCCGTGGACGCCTTCGAACAGGCGCTCACCGCAGCCACCGGCGGCGCGGCCGGCGTCCTGCGCCTGGCCGGGGAGCGCCAGAGCTGGCCCCTGGCGCTGGCCCGCGCTGGCGCCGTGTCCGGCCCGGGCTGGGTGCTGCTGGGCGATGCCGCCCATCTGGTGCACCCGCTGGCCGGGCAGGGCTTGAACCTGGGCCTGGCGGACGTCCTGGCGCTCGCGCAGGTCATCACCGAAAAGGAAGGCTGGCGCAGCCTGGGCGATCCCCGCCTGCTGCGCCGCTACGAGCGAGCCAGGGCTCTGCCGACCCTGGCCATGGGCGAGCTGACTGACGGTCTGCTCAAGCTCTTCGCCAGCGAGGCCGCGCCGGTGCGCCGGCTGCGCAACGAGGGCCTGCAATGGCTGGACCGGGCCGCGCCGCTGAAGCGCTGGCTCACCGCCCGGGCCCTGGGGCAATGATTCCAAGCGGGCCCGCGACGGCCCGCATCTACAAGAGGACGACGATGCACGCGATGAACTTTGCACGCCTGGCTGCCGCAGCGCTGCTGGCCCTGGGCACGACGAGCGGCTGGGCCAACGAGGCCGTGATCAAGAAGGCCATCGCCGAGCGGCTCCCCGGCTTCAAGGTGGACGAGGCGCGCCCCACGGCCATGCCCGGCCTCTGGGAGATCCGCACGGGCACCGAAGTGCGCTACACCGACGCCGCCGGCAACTTCCTCATCGAAGGCGAGTTGATGGATCTGCGCACCAAGAAGAACCTCACCGAGGAGCGCGTGACCAAGCTGACGGCCATCGAGTTCGCCAATCTGCCGCTGAAGGACGCCGTCGTCTGGAAGACCGGCACCGGCAAGCGCAAGATCGCCGTGTTCGCCGACCCGAACTGCGGCTACTGCAAGCGCTTCGAGCGCTCGCTGCAGGACGTCAAGGACGTGACGGTCTACACCTTCGTCATCCCCATCCTCGGCCCGGACTCCACCGAGAAGGCGCGTGCCATCGTGTGCGCCAAGGACCAGACGACGGCCTGGCGCTCGTGGATGCTCGACGGCGCGGTGCCGCCCAAGCCGGAAGGCAAGTGCGACGACGGCGCGACCGAGCGCAACCTCGCCTTCAGCCGCCGCCACCACATCAACGGCACGCCCGCCATCCTGTTCGAGGACGGCACCCGCGTGCCCGGCGCCATCAGCGCGGAGCAGGTCGAGCGCAAGCTGCAGAGCCTGTCGGGCAAGTCCTGACCCCGTCCGTCCGCTGCGTCCCGGGCCCTCGCGGCCTGAGCGCTGCACGCCACCCCCACGTCCTCTCACTTCCACGCCGCCATGTCTGAACCGGCCCTGCGACCGCTGCCCCTGAACCCCATCGCCCTGCGCCTGTGCCACCTGAGCGTGCTGCCCTTCGTGCTGGGCGCGCTGCTGGTGTGGCTGGTGCGGGCCGACGTGCACCAGTACGTGGTGGAGGGGCTCACGATCTACGCCGGGCTGACCATCTCGATGCTCGGCGGCATCCACTGGGGCCTCGGCATGCGGCAGACCGTGCCGTCGCCTGCCCCCTTCATCTGGGGCGCGGTGACCGTGCTGGTCGGCTGGATCGGCGCGATCATGCCGGCCTATGCCGGCTTCGTAGTGCATGGCGCGATGTTCATCGCCTGCTACCTCTGGGACCGGCGCCATTACCCGGCACTGGGGGCCGGCGCCTGGCTGACGCTGCGCTTCCGGCTCAGCGCGGTCGCCGCCCTGTGCTGCTTCCTGGGTGCCGCCGGCACCTGACCTGCTTGTGATCGCCACCGCTGTACTGCCACGATGATCCACTACCGCATCTCGACCGCCGCGCTGAACGCCCATCTCTTCGATGTCCAGCTGACCGTGCCGGCACCGGATGCCTGCCAGCGCTTCTCGCTGCCGGTCTGGATCCCGGGGAGCTACATGGTGCGGGAGTTCTCGCGCCACCTCGGGGCGATCACCGCCCGGCAGGGGCGCCGCGAGCTGCCCGTGCGGCAGCTCAGCAAGAACGAATGGGAGGTCCAGGGCCTGGGCCGGGGCGCGCTGACGCTCAGCTATCAGGTCTACGCCTTCGACACCTCGGTGCGCTGCGCCTACCTCGACGCCCAGCGCGGCTTCTTCAATGCCGGCAGCCTCTGCCTGAAGGTGCACGGCCAGGAGGCTGTGCCGCATCAGATCCAGCTGGCCGATCTGCCCCGCACTTGGCAGGTGGCCACCGCGATGCCGCCGGCCGCCGGCACCGGGCCGCGCCACCGCTATGAGTCGGCCGACTACGACGAGCTGCTCGATCACCCCTTCGAGCTGGGCCTCTTCTGGCGCGGCGAGTTCCAGGCCCGCGGCGTGCCGCACGAGTTCGTGGTGGCCGGCGCGCTGCCCATCTTCGACGGCGACCGCCTGCTGCGCGATGCCCAGCGCATCTGCGAGGAGCAGATCGACTTCTGGCACCTGCAGGGACGCCGCCGCGAGGCCCCGCCCTTCGGCCGCTACGTCTTCCTGCTCAATGCCACGGAGGACGGCTACGGCGGCCTGGAGCACCGCGCGAGCACGGCGCTCATCGCGACGCGCCGCGACCTGCCGCGCCTCGGGCAGGCGGAGACGAGCGACGGCTACGTGCGCCTGCTGGGCCTGATCAGCCACGAGTACTTCCACACCTGGAACGTCAAGCGCCTGCGCCCGCGCGACTTCGCACAGTTCGACTACGGCCAGGAGAACTACACCGAGCTGCTGTGGTTCTTCGAGGGCTTCACCTCCTACTACGACGACCTGTTCCTGGTGCGCGCCGGGCTGATCGATGAGGCCCGCTACCTCAAGCTGCTGACCGGCAACGTCAACACCGTGCTGGCCGGGCCCGGCCGGCGGCGGCAGTCCGTGGCCCAGAGCAGCTTCGAGGCCTGGACCAAGTACTACCGCCAGGACGAGAACAGCCCCAACAGCATCGTCAGCTACTACGTGAAGGGCTCGCTCGTGGCGCTGTGCCTGGACCTGAGCCTGCGTGGCGCGGGCGCGGGCGGTGCCGGCCGCACCGAGCCCGCCAAGGGCGCGAGCCTGGATGCGCTGATGCGCCTGCTGTGGCGCGAGACGCCCGATCGCCTGCTGGACGAGGCGCAGGTGCTGGCCGCCGTCGAGCGTCTCGGGTCGCCGGCGCTGGCGGCCCAGCTGCGCGAGTGGGTGCATGGCTGCGACGATCTGCCGCTGGCGCCGCTCCTCGAGAAGTTCGGCGTGCAGTGGGCGGCCGACAAGCTCGGGCTCTCGCAGCGCCTGGGCCTGCGCGTGAGCGAGAGCGCTTCGACCGTCACGGTCAAGCAGGTGTTCAGCGGCGGGGCGGCCGAGGCGGCGGGCCTGCAGGCGGGCGACGAGCTCATCGCCTGCAATGGCTGGCGCCTGCGCAAGCTCGAGGAAGCGCTGCTGAGCCTCAGCCCCAAGGCGCCGCAGCGGATGGAGCTGCTCGTCGGGCGTGAGCAGCGCGTGCTGGCGCTGCCGCTGCACCTGCCGCTGGCGCGCCCGGCCGGCGCGCCCGTGCAGCTCAGTCTCGCGGACAAGGCCTCCGCCCGGCTGCAGAGCCTGCGGCGGGCATGGCTGCAGGGCGGCTGAGCCGCCGCACGTCCGCCGCGCTCGCCGGCCTCGCGCTGGCCGTGCTGACGCTGCACGGCCTGGTGCTGGACGAGATGGCCGAGCGGCTGAGCGCCTGGCGCGAGGTGCGCCCGATGCCGCCGCGCCTCACCGCCGCCTTCGTGCGCGCGCTGCAGCCCGCCACGCCGCCCCCGGTGGGCAGGCCGCCCGCAGCCGTACCCGCCGTGCTGCCGGCGCCAGCGCCCGGCGCCGCACCGGCCGCGCAGGCCCCATCAACGCCCGCCTCGGCGCCGGAGCCGTCGGCGTCCGCTGCCGTGGCCTCGGCGGCATCGGCGCCAGCCGCGACCGTCGAGCCGGCCTCGGCTGCCAGTGCGCCCCTGCTGCCGCTGGTGGCGACCGCCTCGGCGGCATCGGCGGTATCGGCCGCTGCGGCCGCCTCGGCCCCGGGTGACTTCCAGCCTGGCCCCGAATGGCCGGCCTCCACCCGGCTGGACTACAAGCTGCGCGGCAACTACCGCGGCGCGGTCACGGGCCGGGCGCGCGTCGAGTGGCTGCGGGACGGGCGGCGCTACCAGGTGCATCTGGAGGTCGCCGTGGGGCCAGGTTTTGCCCCCCTCATCGCCCGGACGATGAGCAGCGAGGGCGTGCTCACGCCCCAGGGCATCCAGCCGGAGCGCTTCGACGAGGACACGCGCGTGCTGCTGGCCGCGCGGCGGCGCCTGACGTTGCAGTTCCTGGGGCCGGAGCTGGTCTTTCCCAATGGCCGGCGCGAGTGGGCGCCCGCCGGCGTGCAGGACGCCGCCAGCCAGTTCGTGCAGCTGACCTGGCTCTTCCTGACCGGGCGCGAAACCCTCGCTGCCGGCCGCGAGGTCCGCCTGCCGCTGGCCCTGCCGCGCAAGCTCTACGCCTGGCGCTATGTCATCGAGGGCGAGGAGACGCTGGAGACGCCCATGGGCCCGCTCGCCGCTTGGCACCTGCGGCCGCTGGTGGAGAACACCGGCAGCGACCTGCGGGCCGAGGTCTGGCTCGCGCCGTCGCTGCAGTACCTGCCCGTGCGGCTGATGATCCGGCAGGACGAGCAGACCTGGATCGACCTCATGCTGCAGTCGGCGCCGCTCCAGGCTGCTCCCTGAGCCGCCGCCCGGGCCTCGTATAGTTGCGCAACTTCCAAGGAGTCACCCCATGAGCCAGTACGAATGCATCCTGACCGAGGTGCGCGGCGACGGTCCCCGCAAGACCGGCCTGATCACCCTGAACCGCCCCAAGCAGCTCAATGCCCTGAACGACCAGCTGATGGACGAGCTGGGCCAGGCCCTGCTGGCCTTCGATGCGGACGACGGCATCGGCTGCATCGTGCTGACGGGCTCCGAGCGGGCCTTCGCGGCCGGCGCGGACATCCCCACGATGGCGCCGCACAACTTCATGAGCGCCTTCAAGAGCGGCCTCATCTCCAAGAACTGGGAGACGATCCTGCAGGTGCGCAAGCCCGTGATCGGCGCCGTGGCCGGCTTCGCGCTCGGCGGTGGCTGCGAGCTGGCGATGATGTGCGACTTCATCATCGCCGCCGACACCGCCAAGTTCGGCCAGCCTGAGATCAAGCTGGGCATCATCCCCGGCGCCGGCGGCACGCAGCGCCTGCCCCGCGCGGTGGGCAAGAGCAAGGCCATGGACCTGCTGCTGACCGCCCGCATGATGGACGCCGCCGAGGCGGAGCGCGGGGGCCTGGTGTCCCGCGTGGTGCCGGCCGACAAGCTGCTGGACGAGGCCCTGGCCGCCGCCCAGACCATCAACGGCTTCAGCGCGCCCTCGACCCTGCTCATCAAGGAGCTGGTGAACCGCAGCTTCGAAGGCCCGCTGCTGGACGGCGTGGCCGTGGAGCGCCGCTACTTCCATGCCCTGTTCGGCACGGAAGACCAGCGCGAGGGCATGGACGCGTTCCTGAACAAGCGCGCGCCGGACTTCAAGCATCGCTGACGCTACGCAAACAATCCGCCGTGCGAAGGGTGGATTGTTTGCAAAAATGAAATAGAGCCTTGCCGGCGCCCTGGTGTTTCTACCAGGGTGCGATCCCTACAGTCACGGCCATGGACAGACACCTTGCGGTCGCAAGGCGCCTCAAGCCCAGAACCCCACTGCAAAGGATCGCCTCATGAACACCCTGTCTCGCACCATCGCCCTGGCTCTTGTCGCTACCCTGGGCCTGCCCGCCCTGGCCCAGACCAGCGCCTCGCCCACCCGCGCCGAAGTCATCGCCGAACTGCAGCGTGCTCGCGCCAGCGGCGAACTGGCCCGCATGAACAGTGAAGACACCGTGCTGTTCGGCCAGCCCATCGTTCCGCCGGCCCGCAGCACGCTGGCCACCAAGGACGCCGCCAAGCCCGCAGCCAAGCCGGCCGTCAATGCCGAACCGGCCCAGCCGGCTGCCCCGGCCGCCTCGGCCTCCCGCGATGCCGTGAAGGCCGAACTGCTGCGCGCCCGCCAGGCCGGCGAGATGGACTTCGCCCAAGCCGAGCTCGGCCCGCGCCTGAATGACGGCGCCGCCAGCAAGCTGCCGGTCGACCCGGTGCTGGCCGGCCAGCCGGTGCAGTCGGCCAAGTAAGCCTTCCCATGTCGAGACGCCGCCTCCCGGCAGGCGTCTCGCCGGCATGAAAAAGCGGCCCTCGGGCCGCTTTTTGTGTTGGCTTCCGAATGGGGCTGCCGCCCCGTCCGGCGATCAGCCCTCGCGGCGCAGTGCCGGGAACAGGATGACGTCGCGGATGCTCGGCGAGTCGGTGATCAGCATCATCAGGCGGTCGATGCCGATGCCGCAGCCGCCGGTCGGGGGCATGCCGTATTCCAGGGCGCGGATGAAGTCGGCGTCGTAGAACATCGCCTCGTCGTCACCGGCTTCCTTGTTGGCCACCTGGGCCTGGAAGCGCGCGGCCTGGTCTTCCGCATCGTTCAGCTCGGAGAAGCCGTTGGCGTACTCGCGGCCGGTGATGAAGAGCTCGAAGCGCTCGGTGATCTTGGGGTTCGTGTCCGAGGCGCGGGCCAGGGGCGAGACCTCGACGGGGTAGTCGATGATGAAGGTCGGCTGCCACAGCTTCTCTTCCACGACGGCCTCGAACATGCCGAACTGCAGCTCGGGCAGCGTCCAGTGCTTGGGCGCTTCCTCGCCCAGGTCCTTGAGCTTGGCGCGCAGGACGTCGGCGTTGTCGGCTTCGCTCTCGCTCAGGCCGGCGTGGGCCACCAGCGAGTCGCGCACCGAGAGGCGGGCGAAGGGCTCGTCCAGGTGCACTTCCTTGCCGGCGTAGGTGACGCGGGCATTGCCAGTGGCGGCGCGCGCGGCGTGGCGCAGCACCTCCTCGGTGAAGTCCATCAGATCATGGTGCGTCCAGTAGGCCGCATAGAACTCCATCATCGTGAACTCGGGGTTGTGGCGGACCGAGATGCCTTCGTTGCGGAAGTTGCGGTTGATCTCGAACACGCGCTCGAAGCCGCCCACGACCAGGCGCTTGAGGTACAGCTCGGGCGCGATGCGCAGGAACATCTCCTGGTCCAGCGCGTTGTGGTGCGTCACGAAGGGCTTGGCATTGGCACCGCCGGGGATGGGGTGCAGCATGGGCGTCTCGACCTCGAGGAAGCTGTGCTCGACCATGAAGCTGCGGATCGAGGACACGGCCTTGGAGCGGGCCACGAAGCGGGCGCGGGCGTGCTCGTCGGTGATGAGGTCGACGTAGCGCTGGCGGTACTTCTGCTCCTGGTCGCTCATGCCGTGGAACTTGTCCGGCAGCGGGCGCAGGCTCTTGGTCAGCAGGCGCAGCACGCTCACGCGCACCGACAGCTCACCGGTCTTGGTGCGGAACAGCGTGCCCTCGGCGCCGACGATGTCGCCCAGGTCCATGTGCTTGAAGCTCTCGTAGACCTCCTCGCCCACGCCATCCTTGGTGACGAAGAGCTGGATGCGGCCCGTGGAGTCCTGCAGCGTGCCGAAGGAGGCCTTGCCCATGATGCGCTTGAGCATCAGGCGGCCGGCCACGCTGACCTGCACGGCCTGCGGCTCCAGCTCCTCGTTGGCGATGTCGCCGTAGCGCTGGGCCAGGGGCAGGGCGCGGTGCTGGGGCTTGAAATCGTTGGGGAAGGGGACGGCCGTCTTGGCGCGCAGGGCGGCCAGCTTCTCGCGGCGTTCCGTGATGAGCTGGTTCTCGTCCTGGGCGGGTGCGGCGTGGTGCGGCTGGGCGGGGGTGTGCTGGGTCATGCTCAACTCATTGAATTTGCTGCGATTTTAGGCGCTTCCGGAAAGCCGCCCTCGTAGAATCGGACCCTTCGCCCTTGACGGTCGTCCATGAATCCCGAAATCCGCTCCCCTTTGCCTTCGCCAGATCGCAAGATCCGGTTCGCCCTGGTCGGCTGCGGCCGCATCTCGAAGAACCACATCGACGCCCTGGCGCGGCATGCGGACCGGGCCGAGATCGTGGCCGTCTGCGACACCCGTCCCGAGGCCCTGCAGGCCGCGGTGGCCGCCACCGGCGCCGCCGGATTCGCCTCGCTGGACGCGCTGCTGGCCGGCGCCGAGCCTGACGTCGTCGTGCTCGCCACGCCCTCCGGGCTGCATCCGCAGCAGGCCATCCAGGTCGCGCGTGCCGGCCGGCATGTGCTGTCGGAGAAGCCGATGGCGACGAAGTTCGAGGAAGGCATGGCCATGGTCCGCGCCTGCCGCGATGCGGGCGTCAAGCTCTTCGTCGTCAAGCAGAACCGCCTCAATGCCACGGTGCAGCTCGTCAAGCGCGCCATCGAGCAGGGCCGCTTCGGGCGCATCTACCTGAGCACGGTCAACGTCTTCTGGACGCGCCCGCAGAGCTACTACGACGCCGCCAAGTGGCGCGGCCGCTGGGACCTCGACGGCGGCGCCTTCATGAACCAGGCGAGCCACTACGTCGACCTGCTGGACTGGCTCGTGGGCCCCGTGGACAACGTCCATGCCTACACCGCCACCCTGGCCCGCGACATCGAGGCGGAGGACACCGGCGTGATGAGCCTGCGCCTGCGCCACGGCGGCTTGGCGAGCATCAACGTCACCATGCTGACGTGGCCGCAGAACCTCGAGGGCTCGATCACCATCCTCGGCGAGAAGGGCACCGTGCGCATCGGCGGCACGGCGGTCAACAAGATCGAGCACTGGCAGTTCGCCGAACCGCACGAGGACGATGCGCAGGTCGCGGCCAGCTCCTACGAGACGGGCAGCGTCTACGGCTTCGGCCACCCGCTCTACTACGACAACGTCATCCGCACGCTGCGCGGCGAGGCGCATGCCGAGGTCGATGGCTACGAGGGTCTGCGCTCGCTGGAGATCCTCATCGCCGCCTACCGCAGCGCGCGGGACGGCCAGCGCGTCGGTCTCCCGCTGGTCTTCTGAGGCTCACGACATGAGCTACTGGAAACACGACAGCGCCATCGTCGACGAAGGCGCGCAACTGGGCGAGGGCACCCGCGTCTGGCACTTCGCGCATGTGAGCCCGGGGGCCCGCATCGGCGCGCGCTGCGCGCTGGGGCAGGGCGTCTACGTCGGCAATGACGTGCAGATCGGCGATGGGGTCCGCATCCAGAACAACGTCTCGGTCTATGACGCCGTGACGCTGGAGGACGAGGTCTTCTGCGGCCCGAGCATGGTCTTCACCAACGTCTACAACCCGCGCGCCGCGGTGGCACGCAAGAGCGAGTACCGCCGCACCCTGGTGCGCCGCGGGGCCACGCTGGGGGCCAACTGCACCATCGTCTGCGGGGTGACCATCGGGGCGCATGCCTTCGTGGGCGCCGGCGCCGTCGTGCAGAAGGACGTGCCCGACTTCGCCCTCGTGGTGGGTGTGCCCGCCCGGCGCATCGGCTGGATGAGCCGCTTCGGCGAGCGCCTCACCTTCGGCGCTGACGGCCGCGCCACCTGCCCGCAGACGGGCGATGTGTATGAACTGCAGGACCAGCGCTGCGTGCTGGTCCAGGAAGGAACCCTCCCGTGAGCACTGCCGGCAACGCGCTGCCCTTCATCGACCTCAAGGCCCAGTACGCGGCCCTGAAGGACCGCATCGCCGAGCGCATGCAGGCGGTGCTGGACCATGGCCAGTACATCATGGGCCCCGAGGTCAAGGAGCTCGAGGCGCAGCTCGCGGCCTATGTCGGCGTGAAGCACTGCATCACCGTCGCGAGCGGCACCGAGGCGCTGCTCATCGCCCTGATGGCGCTGGACCTGCAGCCGGGCGACGAGGTCATCACCACGCCCTTCACCTTCGCCGCGACGGCCGAGGTCATCGTGCTGCTGGGCGGCGTGCCGGTGTTCGTGGACATCGAGCCCGACACCTGCAACATCGACGCCCGCCTGATCGAGGCGGCCATCACGCCGCGCACGCGGGCCATCATGCCCGTGAGCCTGTACGGGCAGGTGGCGGACATGGACGAGATCAACGCCGTCGCTGCCCGCCATGGCGGCATCGCCGTCATCGAGGATGCGGCGCAGAGTTTCGGAGCCAGCTACCGGGGCAAGAAGTCCTGCGCCCTCTCGACCTGGGGCGCGACGAGCTTCTTCCCGAGCAAGCCGCTGGGCTGCTACGGCGACGGCGGGGCGCTCTTCACGGACGACGACGCCCTGGCCCAGGCCGCGCGCGAGATCCGTGTGCATGGCCAGAGCCAGCGCTACACGCATACCCGCCTCGGCGTGGGCGGCCGCATGGACACGCTGCAGTGCGCCATCGTGCTGGCCAAGCTCGAGCGCTTCGACTGGGAGATCGCGCAGCGCCTGGCCATCGGCGAGCGCTACCAGGCGCTGATGGCGGACCTGCCCATCCAGCCCCTGGCCGTGCGCGGCAACCGCGACTGCGTCTGGGCGCAGTTCACCCTGCAGGTGGACGATCGCGAGGCCGTGATCGCGCGCCTGAATGCCGCGGGCGTGCCGACGGCCATCCACTACCCCAAGCCCCTGCACCAGCAGCCCGCCTATGCGCAGCGTTGCCGCGTGCCGGCCCCGCTGCCGCACGCCGAGGCCGCCGCCCGCCGTGTGCTGAGCCTGCCCATGAGTGCCGACCTGCAGCCGGCGCAGCAGGCGCAGGTCGTCGCCGCGCTGCGTGCGGCCCTGGCCTGAGCGACGCATGCTGCTGGGCTACCGACTCGACGCCCTGCGTGCCCGCCTGCGGGCCCGCTGCCTCGGCCTGCTGGGCCTGGACGTGGGGTCGGGCGCGCAGGTGCACCCGGGCGCGCGCCTGCGCCATGGGCCGGGCTGCGCGCTGGGGGATCGCAGCATCGTCTACCGCGACGTGCAGATCCTGGCGACGGCCGGCGGCCGCTTCCGCATCGGCCGTGACAGCCATCTGGCGCCGGGCGCCTACGTGCTGGTGGGCGCGCAGCAGCTGCACATCGGGGACGACGTCGCCATCGGGCCGGGCCTGATGCTGTTCTGCGAGTCCAACGACGTGGCGGGCGAGGGCCTCTTCCGTCAGCAGTACCGCCGGGCGGAGGTGCGCATCGGCAGCAATGTGTTCATCGGCGCGCGGGTCACCGTGCTGCCGGGCGCGGTGATCGAGGATCACGTGGCCGTGGCCGCGCATGCAGTCGTGACGGGGCGGCTCGCCTCGGGCTGGCTGTACGGCGGGGCGCCCGCCCGGCCCCTGCGGCCGCTCGAGAGGGCCGGCGCATGAAGGGCCACGTCACCGGCGCGCTGCGCTGGTGGGACTTCCTCGCCGCGACGGTCCGGGCGGCGCTCGAGGGCGAGGCCGCGCTGGTGAAGTTCCGCGCCGCCTTCGCCGCCAGCCTGGGCCTGGACCCGTCGCGCGTGGCGCTCTTCGGCAGCGGCCGGGCCGCGCTGCACGCCCTCGTGGCGGGGCTGGAATTGCCGGCCGGCGCCGAGGTGCTGCTGCCCGGCTACACCTGCGTCGTCGTGCCCAACGTCTTCCTGCATCTGGGCCTGCCGGTCCGCTATGTGGACATCGCCCCGGGCGGCTGGAACCCCCATGCCGAGGCCATCGCCGCGGCCATCACGCCGCGCACGGCGCTGGTGGTGCTGCCGCACAACTTCGGTCTGTGCCTGGACGGCATCGAGGCACTGCGCGAGCGCTTCCCCTCGGTCGTCTTCGTGGAGGATGCCGCTCACGCCTGGGGCAGCCGCGACGCCCAGGGCCGCATGGCCGGCACGCGCGCGCAGGCCGCCTTCTTCAGCTTCGAGTACTCCAAGCCGCTCACCACGGGCATCGGCGGCGCGCTGGTGCTGAACGACGTCCCGCTGCGCGCCCGCATGGCCACCCGCATGCCGGTGCTGCGTGCGCCGTCGCGGGGCCAGGTCTTGCGGCAAGTCCTGACCCTGGCCTGGCACCGGCTCGGGCAGACGGCGCCCGGCGCCCTCGTGCGCGGGCTGACGGCCCTGCTGCGCCTGCCGGCTCGCGCCCTGGGCGTCGTCGCCCGCACGCCGGACAGCGAGATCAGCGGCGAGGCCCGCCCCGACTACACCGCCGGCCTGCGCCCCTGGTCCGCGGCGCTGGGCCTCGCGCAGGTGCAGCGCGCCAAGGCGGTCTGGGCTGCGCGCCAGCACCAGACGCTGGCCTACGACGCCCTGCTGGCCGGCGCGCCTGGCTGGATCCTGCCGCGCCATGGCGAGGGCGAGGTGCTGCTGCGCTACCCCGTGCGCATCGACGATCCCGCCCGGCGCGCCGCCGTGATGCGTGGCCTCGAGGCGCTGGACATCGTGCCCGGCGTCTGGTTCGACGACGTCGTCCATCCGGCCGGCAGCCTGCGCTATGGCTACGAGGCCGGCGCCTGCCCGCAGGGCGAGGCCGCGGCCCGCGCCGTGCTGAATCTCCCGCTGGGCCTGCATGCCGAGCTCAGCGAGCGCCAGCGTCAGGGCCTGCGCGCGCTCGCCTTCGCGCAGGGGCTGGCGGCATGAGCCTGCGTCAACGCTTCACGCAGCTGGCCTCGGCCGCGGCGCTCAGCCAGGCCATCCCGCTGCTGATGGCGCCGCTGCTCACCCGCCACTTCGGCCCGGCGGTCGTGGGGCAGTGGGCGCTCTTCGCGGCCCTGGCGGCCAATCTCGCGACCGTCGCCAACCTGCGCTACGAATACGCCGTGCTCCTGCCGCGCCGCACGGGCGAGGCGGCGCTGCTGCTGGAGCTCGCGCTCTGGCTGGCCGGGCTGATGGGCCTGCTCTCGATGGCCCTCGGCCTCGGGCTCATCCTGCTCCCCCGCCTCGTGCCGCTCAGCGGACGATGGACCGCCCTGGCGGCGCTGGACCCGGCGCTGCTGGCCCTGGGGCCGGTCGTCGTGCTGGCCGGCTTCCAGCAGGCGATGACGCTGTGGGCGAACCGCCTCGGCCGCTTCGCCTGGATCGGGCAGGCCCGGGTCCTGCAGCAGGGCGGCCTGGCCGCCGCGCAGGCCCTGGCGATGGTCGCGGGCTGGACGACGGCCGGTGCCCTGGTGCTGGCCCAGCTCCTGAGCAGCGTGCTCGCGCCGCTGTGGCTGCAGTGCCGCGGGCTGCAGCTGCGCTGGCGGCGCTCGCGCACGCGCATCGCCGGCCTGCGCCACGTGCGGCACCTGCGCCGCGTGGCGGAGCGGCAGCGCCAGTTCCCCTTGATCAACAGCCCGCACGCCTTCGTCAACGCGATGCAGGAGACGGTGGTGCTGGCCGTCATCGCCGCCTGGGCCGGCGCGGCGGCGGCGGGCTATTACGCCATGATGGTGCGCCTCGTGAAGGCGCCGGCCAGCCTGATCGGCGGTGCCTTGTCGGAGGTGCTGCTGTCCACGCTGGCGGCTGACTGGCGTGCCGGCCAGAGCCTGCGCCCGCGGCTCGCGCGCAGCCTGTGGGCCCTGGCGGGCCTCGCGCTGCCGGGCATGCTGCTGCTCCTGCTGATCGGCCCGCCGCTCTTTGCCTGGCTGCTGGGCGATGAATGGCGTGTGTCCGGCGAGCTGGCGGGCTGGTTTGCGCCCTATGTGGCGGCGCATTTCATCGCGGCCCCGCTGACCGTCGCGCCCATGGTGACCGGCCGCCAGGCCGGCGCGCTGGGCTTCAGCCTGTTCGGCAACGTCCTGTACATCGCGGCCCTGGGCCTGGGCTTGACGCTGGGCGGTTCGCTGGCCTGGGCGCTGGGCGCGGTCTCGCTGCTGCTGCCGCTGTACTTTGCGGGCCTGCTGGCCTGGATCTGGCACGGCGCTGTGCCGCCGGCCGTCGGGGCCGCCCGTGAAGCGAAGGAGTGAGGGCGTGAAGCTGGTCCTGATCGGCGATGGCGAAAGCCCGCATCTGCTCAAGTGGGCGAGAGCGCTGGCGGCGGTGCCGGGCCTGACGCTGTTCGCGGCGTCCTCCCGCGGTTTCACCGCCGACTTCGAGGCCCTCGTGCCGCCCGAGCGCCGCCTCGTGCTGGGCACCGACCCGCGCCACGCTGGCGGCAATGTGGCCGTGCTCAAGACGCTGCCGCGGCTCGGCCGCTGGCTGGCGGAGGTCGACGCCGACTGGCTGCATCCGCACTACCTCACCTCGCACGGCACCCTGGCCTGGGCGGCACGCCGCGGCTGGCGGCTGCGCGCGAAGATCGTCGGCTCCGCCTGGGGCAGCGACATCCTCGTGACCCCGAACCAGGGCCGCGCCTACCGCTGGCTGACCTCGCGCGTGCTGGAGAGTTGCGCGCTGTGCACCTCGGACTCGCAGCACATGAGCGAGCGCATGCACGCGCTGGGCGCCCGCGAGGTCATGACCTTCCCCTTCGGGCTGGAGATGCTGCCGAAGCAGAACGTGCGTAAGTCGCCGTGGCTCTTCTACAGCAACCGCGGCCTGGAGCCCCTCTACCGCCCCGAGCGCGTGGTGGCGATGTTTGCGGCCGTCGCGGCGCTGAAGCCGCAGGCCCGGCTCGTCGTGGCCAATGACGGCAGCCTGCGCCCGGCGCTGGAGGCCCAGGCGCGCGCGCTGGGGCTGGCCGATCGCATCGAGTTCGTCGGCCGGCTGGACGCCAAGGCGCAGGGCGCGCAGTACGCCCGGGCGCGCTGGTTCCTGAGCCTGCCGGCGAGCGATTCGGTGTCGGTCTCGGTGCTGGAGGCGCTGGCGCACGAGTGTCTGCCGCTGCTGTCCGAGCTGCCCGCCAACCGCGAGCTGCTGGCCGAGGGCCAGCGCGGCCTGATCCTGGCCGAGGGCGAGGAGGCGAACGGCCCGGCGCTGCTGGCGCGGCTCGAGGCGCTGCTCGCCGAGGGCGAGGCCGTGGGCGCCGTCAATCGCGACTGGGTGGCCCGCCACGCGCTCTTCCCGCCGGCCGTGCGCCGCTTCGTCGATCGTCTGCAGGCGCTGGACGCGCCGCGCCCCTGAGTTGTCCTGATCCTGCTCCCATGCGCATTCTTCTGATCAACCATTACGCCGGCTCGCCCGAGCACGGCATGGAGTACCGGCCCTTCTACCTGGCGCGCGAATGGGTGCGCGCCGGGCATCAGGTGCTGATCCTCGCGGCCTCGCACTCGCATGTGCGCAGCACGCAGCCGCGCGTGGGGCCGCAGCACATCGAGGGCGTCTCCTACTGCTGGTACCCGACGCCGGCCTACGAGGGCAACGGCCTCGGCCGCGTGCGCAATATCGCGTCCTTCTGCCGCCAGGTCTGGCGGGATGCCGACATCCTCGCCCGCGACTTCCAGCCGGACGCCGTGATCGCCTCCAGCACCTACCCGATGGACGTCTGGGTGGCTCGCCGCGTGGCGCGCGCCGCGCAGGCGAAGCTGGTCTACGAGGTGCACGACCTCTGGCCGCTGTCGCCCATCGAGCTCTCGGGCATGTCCCCGCGCCACCCCTTCGCCCTTCTGTGCCAGAAGGCCGAGAACGACGCCTACCGCGACGCCGACCTCGTGGTCTCCATGCTGCCCAAGGTGCAGCAGCACATGGCCGCGCACGGGCTGGACCTCGCCAAGCTGCACATCGTGCCCAACGGCATCACGCTGGACGAGTGGGACGAGACGCGCCAGGAGCCCGTGGACGCCGCCATCGCCGCGCACATCGCCACCGAGCGCGCCGCCGGCCGCCAGGTGCTGGGCTATGCGGGCTCCATGGGCCTGCCCAATGCGCTGGACGTGCTGCTCGACGCCGCGGCGCAGCTGCAGTCGGCGCCGGTGTCGATCGTGCTGGTGGGGGACGGCCACGAGCGCGCGCGCCTGCAGGCCCGCGCCGAGGCCGCCGGGCTGCGCCACGTGCGCTTCTTCCCGCCCATCCCCAAGCGGCAGATTCCCGCGCTGCTGGCGCTGTTCGACATCGCCTACATCGGCTGGCAGCGCACGCCCATCTACCGCTTCGGCATCGCACCGAACAAGCTCATGGACTACCTGATGGCCCGGCGCGTGGTGCTGCATTCGGTGGAGGCCGGCAACGACCCCGTCGCGGAGGCCGGTGCCGGCCTGACCGTGCCGCCCGAAGACCCGGCCGCCGTGGCCGAGGGCGTGCGACGCCTGCTGGCGCTGAGCCCCGCGGAGCGCGCCGCCATGGGCGAGCGCGGCCGCGCCTTCGTGCTGGCGCAGCACACCTACCCGGTGCTCGCGCAGCGCTTCATCGATGCGCTGCGCTCGGTGGGCGCGCCCTGAGCGCCGTCGCCGACAATCCTGCCTGATCCCGTCCGATCCCGTTTCCGATAGAAAGCCCGCCACCATGTCCGCTCCCCAGGGTTCCGACCTGCCCTTCCTGCCCTTCGCCCTGCCCGAGATCGGCGAGGAGGAGATCGCCGAGGTCGTGGACACGCTGCGCTCCGGCTGGGTGACGACCGGGCCCAAGGCGCGCAAGTTCGAGCAGGCCTTCACCGAGTTCCTGGGCGAGCCCGAGATCGAGTGCATCGCCGTCAACTCGGCCACGGCCGGCCTGCATCTGGCGCTGGAGGCCATTGGCGTGGGCCCCGGGGACGAGGTCATCACCACGACCCACACCTTCACCGCCACGGCGGAGGTGGTGCGCTATCTTGGCGCCGACGTGGTGCTGGTGGACATCGACCCGGCCACGCTCAACATCGACCCCGCGCTGATCGAGGCGGCCATCACGCCCCGTACCAAGGCCATCGTGCCGGTGCACTACGCGGGCCTGGCGGCGGACATGCTCACCATCCTCGACATCGCCCGCCGGCACGGCCTGCGCGTCGTCGAGGATGCGGCGCATGCGCTGCCCACCACGCTCGAGAAGGAGCTGATCGGCACCATGGGCAGCGACGCCACGGTGTTCAGCTTCTACGCCAACAAGACCATGACGACGGGCGAGGGCGGCATGCTCGTCACCCGCAATCCCAAGATCGCGGCGCGCGCCAAGGTGATGCGCCTGCACGGCATCAACCGCGACGCCTTCGACCGCTTCACCGCCAAGGTGCCGAGCTGGTACTACGAGATCGTGGCGCCCGGCTTCAAGTACAACCTGACGGACATCGCCGCCGCGCTCGGCCTGCACCAGCTCAAGCGGCTGAACGGCTTCCAGGCCCGCCGCGAGCAGATTGCGCTCGCCTACAACGAGGCCTTTGCGGACCTGCCCCTCATCCTGCCGCCGCAGCCGGTGGAGGGGGACACGCACTCCTGGCATCTCTACGTGCTGCGCCTGGCGGACGAGTGCGCCGTCGAGCGCGATGCCTTCATCGAGCAGATGTTCGCCCGTGGCATCGGCTGCAGCGTGCATTACATCCCCTTGCATCTCCAGCCCTACTGGCGCGAGCGCTACCAGCTCACCCCCGAGCAGTTCCCGCATTCGCAGAAGGCCTATGAGCGGACCTTCAGCATCCCGCTGTACACGGCCATGAAGGATGCCGACGTCCAGCGCGTGATCGCCGCCGTGCGCGAGATCGCGCTGCGCTGAGGGGCAGGGCGCCACCGATGGCCAAGCGCCTCTTCGACATCCTGGCGTCCGGGCTCGGCCTGCTGCTGCTGTCGCCCCTGCTGCTGGGCGTGGCGCTGTGGATCAAGTGGGACTCGCCCGGCCCGGTGATGTTCCGCCAGCAGCGGGTGGGGCGCTTCGGGCGGCCCTTCTTCATCCACAAGTTCCGCAGCATGCGCGTGGACGCACCCGCGCTCGGGCCGCAGATCACCATCGGCGAGGACCCGCGCATCACGCGCTCGGGCCGCTTCATCCGCCGCAGCAAGATCGACGAGCTGCCGCAGCTGTGGGACGTCTTCCGTGGCGAAATGAGCCTCGTCGGGCCCCGACCGGAGGTGCCGCGCTACGTGGCGCTGTACCCGGCGGCGCTGCGGGACATCGTGCTGTCCGTGCGCCCGGGCATCACGGACCCCGCGTCGGTCGCCTTCCGGGACGAGAGCGAGCGCCTGGCGGCGGCGACCGACCCGGAGCGGGCCTATGTGGAGGAGATCCTGCCGTTGAAGCTGAGGCTGTCGGCGGACTACATCCAGGGGCGCACGCTGCGCTCGGACCTCGCGCTCATCCTGCGGACCGTGGGCCTGTTGAGCCGCCCCTAGGCCTCGACGCCGCTCAATGCGGCCGCGGCGGCGCCAGGACGTGCCCGCGGCTGCCGGCGTGGAAGGAGGGCTGTGAACGTGCATGGGCCGGGCGCCGCAACGCGCGTTCCATCCAGTGGACGGTCGTGCCCGGGCCATCGCCCTCAGCGCCTCCGCCCTCCAGGGCCGTGCGGGTCAGCTGGAAGCCCTGCGCCCGCCAGAAGGCCAGGGCCCGGGTGTGGTAGTCCAGCACCATCAGCTGCCATCGGTCGATGCCAGCCCAGCGCCGGGCCTTCACGCTGAGGTGCTCGAGGGCCTCGCTGCCCAGCCCGTGGCCGGTGCGGCCGGCCTCGATCATGAGCAGGTCCAGCAGCGCCGTTCGCGCATCGGGCACCTGCAGCAGCACTTTGGCAATGCCGCAGACCTCGCCGCGCTTCACGACCGCAAAGACCTGCAGCTGCTCCGGCGTGCAGGGCAGCGAGGCGCTGCGCATGAAGAGCGCGGCATCGGTCGGGTGGTAGAGCGACCGGCGCGCGAACGTCGGATGGGTGCGCAGCACGGCATCGACGATGGCCAAGTCATCAGGCCGATCACCGCTGAGGTGTCGAAGCTGCATGGACATGGAGGGCTCCGGGGGCTGGAAAAGGGCAGGGTTCTCACTATCCGTCCGAAACGTTGCTCGAATGTAGCGCTGAAGGTATCCGATTGAAACGGGCGCCCGGCCCGCCGTGGCCGCCGCAAAGCCGGCCGCGGCGTGCCGGGAGCAGGGGGCGTGCCTGTCAAAATGCGGGCGCCATGATCAGTCACTCCCATCTCAATCACCTCGAGGAAGAGGCCATCTTCATCCTGCGCGAAGTCGCCGCCGCCTTCGAGCGCCCGGGCCTGCTGTTCTCCAGCGGCAAGGATTCCTGCGTGGTCTTGCGCCTCGCGGAGAAGGCCTTCAAGCAACGCGTGACACCGGCCCCCACGGCCAGCGCCAGCGCCGGCCTGCCCCCCGAGGGGGCGCGCCCTTCTTGGGGGCGGCCCGGCGAAGGGCGGGGCAACGAATTCAAGGGCAAGCTCCCCTTCCCGCTGGTCCACGTGGACACCGGCCACAACTTCCCCGAGGTCATCGAGTTCCGCGACCGCCGCATCCAGGAGATGGGTGAGCGCCTGGTCGTGGGCCACCTGGAAGACTCCATCAAGAAGGGCACGATCCGCCTGGCGCATCCGCTGGAGTCGCGCAACGGCCACCAGACCGTGACGCTGCTGGAGACCATCGAGGAGCACCGCTTCGATGTGCTGATCGGTGGCGCGCGGCGCGATGAGGAGAAGGCGCGCGCCAAGGAGCGCATCTTCAGCCACCGCGACAGCTTCGGCCAGTGGCAGCCCAAGGAGCAGCGCCCCGAGCTGTGGAACCTGTTCAACACCCGCATCCGCCCGGGCGAGCACTTCCGCGCCTTCCCCATCAGCAACTGGACCGAGCTGGACGTGTGGCTGTACATCCAGCGCGAGAACATCCCGCTGCCGAACCTGTACTACGCCCACGAGCGCCAGGTGATCCGCCGCAAGGGCCTGCTGGTGCCGCTGACCGAGGTGACCCCGCCCGAGGCCGGCGAGACGGTGGAGACCGCCACCGTGCGCTTCCGCACCGTGGGCGACATGACCTGCACCTGCCCCGTGGAGAGCGACGCCGCCAGCGCCGCGGACATCGTGGCCGAGACCCTGACGGTGACGGTGAGCGAGCGTGGTGCCACGCGAATGGACGACCGCACTTCGGACGCCTCGATGGAGCGCCGAAAGAAAGAGGGCTACTTCTGACGCCAACCCGCGGCGCCCGGCGCTGCGACGAACCCGCCGGTCCGGCAAGACCTGACCCCGGCTTCACTCGATCACAACGGATGACCCCATGAGTGCAGTTCCCCAATTCGAGACGGTCCACCAGCAGGACGTGGACACCCAGCACCGCGCCCTGCGCTTCCTGACGGCGGGCAGCGTGGACGACGGCAAGAGCACGCTGATCGGCCGCCTGCTGTTCGACAGCCGTGCCATCCTGGCCGACCAGCTGGACACGCTGGAGCGCCGCGCCGCGGGCCAGCCCATCGACCTCTCGCTGCTGACCGACGGCCTGGAGGCCGAGCGCGAGCAGGGCATCACCATCGACGTGGCCTACCGCTACTTCGCGACCAAGGCGCGCAAGTTCATCATCGCCGACGCCCCGGGCCACGAGCAGTACACCCGCAACATGGTCACCGCCGCCGCCGGCAGCGATGCCGCCGTGGTGCTGGTGGACATCACCAAGCTGGACCTCACCCAGGCCGAGGTGCCCCTGCTGCCGCAGACCCGCCGCCACAGCCTGCTGGCCCATCTGCTGCGCGTGCCCAGCATCGTGTTCGCCGTCAACAAGATCGACGCCCTGGCCCCCGAGGCCGCAGGTGTCGGCTTCGAGAAGGTCAGCGCCGCGCTGCGCCGCTTCGCCGAGGACGCCGGCATCACCGTGACCGCTATCGTGCCGGTCTCGGCGCTGAACGGCGACAACGTCACCCAGCCGCTGGACGCCGCCTGGTACACCGGCCCCTCGCTGCTGCAGGTGCTGGAAGCCCTGCCCACGGCGCAGGAGACGGTCGAGGGCCCGCTGCAGCAGCCGGTGCAGTACGTGAGCAAGGAAGGCGAAGGCACGGGCTACCAGCCACGCACCTTCTGGGGCCGCATCGCCCAGGGCCAGGTGAAGGCCGGGGATGAGGTCGAGGTGCTGCCCAGCGGCGTCAAGGCGATCATTGCCGAGGTCCGCCGCGCGGGCGAGACGGTGGCGCATGCCGTAGCCGGCGAGTCCGCGGGTCTGGTCTTCGACCGCCAGGTGGACGTGAGCCGTGGTGACTGGATCGTCGCCCCCGGCAGCGCGCAGCCGCGCCAGCAGTTCGAGGCCACGCTCGCCTGGCTGGACACCGAGGCCGCCCAGCTGGGCCGCAAGTACTGGGTGCGCCACGGCAACCGCTGGGTGCAGGCGCGCATCAGCGCCATCGAGCACCGCCTGGACATCCACACCCTGGCCGAGACCGAGGCCCACGAGCTGGCCGTGAACGAGATCGGCCACGTCGTGGTCGAGCTGCAGGCCCCGCTGCCGCTGGCTGCGTACACCCAGAACCGCGTCGCCGGCGCGCTGATCGTCGTCGACCCCACCAGCAACCGCACCTCAGGTGCGCTGCTGGTGCGCTGAGGCGGCGGACCGGATTCGCAAGACCTGACCCCGAGGAGCACCACATGGGACGCGTCATCTTCGTCAGTGCCGGCCCCGGCGCCGCCGACCTCATCACCCTGCGCGGCCTGCGGGCCCTGCAGCAGGCGGATGTGGTGCTGTTCGACGCCCTGACCGACCCGGCGCTCCGCGAATTCGCCCCGAACGCCCGCTGGCTGGACGTGGGCAAGCGCGGCTTCTGCGACTCCACCGCCCAGACCGCCATCAACGCCGCCCTGGTGCGCGAAGCCCGCCAGGCCGGCGTGGTGGTGCGGCTCAAGGGCGGGGATGCCAGCGTCTTCGGCCGCCTGGAAGAGGAGCTGCTGGCGCTGGACGAGGCCGGTATCGATTCGGAGGTCGTGCCCGGCGTGACCGCCGCCATCGCCGCCGCCGCCCACAGCCGCCGCCCCCTGACCCGGCGCGGCCAGGGCCGCAGCGTCGCCCTGACCACCGCCATGACCAAGGACGGCGACCTCCAGGCCCTGAAGAGTGCCGACACGGAAGTCTTCTACATGGCCGGCCGCCAGCTCGGCGCCCTGGCTCGCAAGCTGAGCCAGGCGGGCTGGGCAGCTGAGACGCCGGTGATGGTCGTCTCCCGGGCCGGCTGTGCCGACGCCCTGAGCAGCGAGCACACCGTCGCCACCCTGCCCGCCGCCAGCCTGCTGCACCGCGGCCGCCCCACCGTCGTGACCGTCGGGGCGGGCGCCGCGCCCGTCGGGCCGGCCAAGCACAAGCGCGTCGTGGGCGATCAATGCCCCCAACTTGAGCCCCATCAAGTAGAGCCCCCGATCACGCACCGTTAAAATCAGCCCTTTGCCGCCGAAGCGCCCGCGCCCAGGCGGTCCCCGGGCCCCCACAACTCTAGAGCTGCTCCATGACCCACGTCGTTACCGAAGCCTGCATTCGCTGCAAGTACACCGATTGCGTTGATGTCTGCCCCGTCGACTGCTTCCGTGAAGGTCCGAACTTCCTGACCATCGATCCGGACGAGTGCATCGACTGCGCCGTGTGCATCCCCGAGTGCCCCGTGAACGCCATCGTTCCCGAGGAAGACGTGCCGGGCAACCAGCAGCACATGATCAAGATCAACGCCGACCTGGCGAAGAAGTGGCCCAGCATCACCAAGCGCAAGGCCGCCCTGCCCGACGCGGACGAATGGAAAGACAAGAGCGACAAGCTCTCCGAACTCATCCGCTGATTGTTCTCAAGCGGGCCGCATCCGGGGCCCGGACTCGATAGATTGGATCCTCAAGTGACTCAAGCGACCTCCTCCGCCTCGGCTGGCGTGATCGAAACCGATGCCGTCATCGTTGGCGCCGGCCCCGTGGGCCTGTTCCAGGTGTTCGAACTCGGCCTTCTGGAGATCAAGGCCCACATCATTGACTCCCTGGCCTACCCCGGTGGCCAGTGCATCGAGCTCTACCCCGACAAGCCCATCTACGACATCCCCGCCCTGCCCGTCGTCACCGGCAAGGAGCTGACGGACAACCTGATGAAGCAGATCGAGCCCTTCGGCGCGACCTTCCATCTGGGCCAGGAAGTCACCACCGTGGAGAAGCAGGAAGACGGCCGCTTCTTCGTCGCCACCTCCAAGGGCACGCAGTTCCTGACCAAGACCATCTTCATCGCCGGCGGCGTGGGCTCCTTCCAGCCTCGCACCCTGAAGGTGGACGGCATCGACAAGCATGAAGGCTCGCAAGTGCACTACCGCGTGCGCAAGCCCGAGCAGTTCGCCGGCAAGAACCTGCTGATCGTCGGCGGCGGTGACTCCGCCCTCGACTGGGCCCTGAACTTCTGCGGCGGCAATGCAGACGGCAACCCGCACAAGGCCGAGAGCGTCATCCTCCTGCACCGCCGCGACGGCTTCCGCGCCGCCCCCGCCAGCGTCGCCAAGATGAAGGAACTCTGCGACAACTACGAGATGCAGTTCATCGTCGGCCAGGTCACCGACCTGGATGAGACCGAGGACGGCGTGCTCAAGGGCGTCAAGGTCACTGGCGGCGACGGCGTCACCCGCGTCGTCCCCTGCGACCAGGTCCTCGTCTTCTTCGGCCTCTCCCCCAAGCTCGGCCCCATCGCCGAGTGGGGCCTGGCCCTGGAGCGCAAGCAGATCCTCGTCGACACCGAGAAGTTCCAGACCAGCGTGCCCGGCATCTTCGCCGTGGGTGACATCAACACCTACCCCGGCAAGAAGAAGCTGATCCTGTCGGGCTTCCATGAGGCCGCGCTGGCTGCCTTCGGTGCGATGCCCATCATCAATCCGGAGAAGCGGGTGCATCTGCAGTACACGACCACCAGCCCGAAGCTGCACAAGGTGCTGGGCGTGGAGACGCCGGTGTTTGATTGAGTCGGCGCTGACTCAGCTTGAAGAACCCGCCCGTGTGGCGGGTTTTTTTATGGCTGGACGGAGAGTTTCAGCTGGCTTGGTGAGGCGCGTTGCGGTGGCAATGCCGACACTGGCAGCGGTCCTGCCTATCGGGGCCAGGGATTGGCGTCCTGATGAGATCTGCGGGTAACCCGAAGGAGATCTCGTGGATGAATCTGACCAGCCCGTCCCCTCGCCCGGTCGGCGGCAGGGGGTGCCTGAAATCCTTGATCAATTGGACCGGCTGCTGGAGATGCGGGCGGCGGATAGGTATGCGTGGGTCGGATGGGGGCGGGATGGTGTGCCTACTGGAACCGCTGGCGGTGAAACTGGGGGCGGCACGCAAAGGCAGCACGGTGTAAATCCAAGCAGAGGCGAAGTAGCTCAGCGTGTCTGGCATTCACTGCGGCCTAGCACCAAGCGCTGTCGTTCGCGCAGTGAATGCGGGAGTCAGCTCTCGGCCAGGAGCGGAAGGTCGCAATGGACCGCTTTCGGGTAGGCTCCAGTCCATGCGAGATCCCTCAAGAATCGACGAAATGTTGGCCGCCCTAAGAGACATTTGGGAGGAATCTCCCGACCTACGACTCGGCCAACTCATCGTCAACGCCATCCGCCCCGCCGACCCCTGCCCCGAAATCTTCTACATAGAAGACGACGGACTCTGAAGGGGGCTGAATGGCTACCGTGACTTGGTGCAGGCGACCCAGCGCAAGAAGGATTTGGGTACCGACTGACGGCCAGGAGCGGACGCCGGCGGACAGCAGCTTTCGGGTAGGCTGGACGAAACTAGGCGCTAGGAACCGAATGAACTCCCGACTTCTCCGTCGTACCTTGCATCTCGTCGCTGCACAGACGATTTGTTGTTGTCCAGCTATTGCGACTGCTGCACAGCCTAGCGATTGCGCCAACTGGCCAACGAGTACAAGTGATTTGCAGCGCTTGCTCGCATTGAGGGCTGTCGAAGCTGCTGCTCTAGCCGCACTCGAGTCCAAGAGCGCAGGTGACGCTCGATTAGCTGCGTTCGTTGCGCGCGATGCAGATTTCGGCCTTGGCGCAGGAGACGTGGGCCGCCCGCTTGGCAAGGGGAGTGCAGGCTTCCGCCGGCTCATGGCGGAACTACAAGCCGATCGCTACCGCTTTGACGGATGGGCCTACATGAGCAGGCAAGAGTTGCCTTGTGGTCCGCACGAAGTCACCGTCGAATTCACCTCCCAGAAACTGGCGCAGCGGGCTGATGTGAAGTTCAAGTTCGTGGACGGAAGGATTGCGGAAGCCAAGGGCTGGCTGAGATCCACCACGACTGGCCCATTGCCTGTTCAACGTTAGCCAATTCAACGAACACGCCTTCTGTTAAGGCCCCAGGAAGGCCCCAGGGTCAGGCCTTGAATTTCAAGCCCTTCAGACTTAAGACCTGACCCCGGCGTTGCGTGTGAGTGCCGACATGGCACCGTGCCAGCTTTCAGTGTTCTGGCTGACGTCGCGCGGGAGGCGGGGTCAGGATCGCTCGATCAGGCCCGCGACGCCATTCCAGGCATCCGCGCCGACCCTCCTTTGAGGCACACCATCACGTCCGCGGGCTTGAGCTTCGACCCCATCTTGTACCCCGCCTGCTTCAACTCCCGCAGCACGGCGGTGACCTCACGTTCCGTCGGACGAAGCGGGCGCAGCGCCCCCGCCAGGTCGGGCGCAATCTGCCAACGCATGAAGCGTCTGCCGGAGGCCAGAACCTGCCAGCCGATGAGGGCGGCGCCCAACAGCAGACTCAGCAGCAGGCCGAACTCGTCGTGGTTCGGCGCCAGGGCATGGATGAGCGCAGGGCCGATGCCCAGCAGGCCCAGCGCCAAGAGAATGGCAACGCCAACACCCAGGTCGACATGCGTGGACGCGAATCGTCGCTCCACCCTTTCCGACATCAGCAGGAAGGGGTGGCGCAGGCACTCCCGCCGCTCGTCGGTGCTCAGGAAGCCGGGATCGCTCTTGATGCGCTGCTCAAAGGCAAGGCGATCCTGCAGGGCTGACTGCAGGGTGGGAAAGGTGCGTCGCGCCAATTCCTTGAGCGGCAGGGCTCGCCTCTCGAGTGCCGCGTAGCCGTCCGGGTTCGCCTCCATCGACGTGCCGCAGTTCTGGCAGGTTCGCTCAAAGCCGACCAGTTCGCCTTGCCCTGCGCTGAGGTAGTAGACGTGGCCGGCAGAGCCGACGCGACTGAGTTCAAAGGCCTGCGATGCCCGGCAGATCGGGCAGAAATCAGCCGCATAGCCCAGCCTGCGACGAACGGTCTTCTTGCCCCAAATGATGATCATGGTTCCTCCTGGATCGCCTAGGTCTTGTTGTGGGTCTTGACGCCGGACGGCCAAAGGGCCCGCCATCGGGCTGGCCGCCCCGCCGGCTTGCGTCCCGACGTGCCGACGCAATAGGCCTGCGGACTATAGCGGTCATGCAGCCAACGTCCTGGATCGGGGTCACGTCCCGGATCGCGGTCCGGAGCCCGGGCGCAGGCCTGACCAAGCCCTGGGGTCACAAGACCTGACCCTCGCGTCACATGACCCCGGCGTCACACAAGAGCAGAAGCAGATCTCAACCGGAAACCATGTCGCGGTCAGCGTGGCGGAACGGTAGACGCAGGACCACAGTCCTCGTCGCGAGAGGTGCAGGCTTCGACACCTGTCGCTGACAACCCACCAGCCCCGGCGTCAGGCCTCAAGTTCCAAGCCCAAGCCGCCCTCCTCACTACGGGGTCAGGTCTTGAATCCAAAGCCCGCCAGCCGCCCGTCCAGGCCTCGCAAATGAACTTCCACATCCGCACCACCACCGGCGGCGAGATCATCTTCGAGGGCGTTCCGACCTCACCCGACACCGTCTACTACGGCGGCCCGCCTCCCGAAACCGGGCGTTGGCGCGTGGACATTGCCGCCTTCGAGGCCTTCTGCGCCCGGCATCTGGCCCCTGTTCATTTCGGAACCTCCATCGACACCTACTACTTCGGCCTGGAGATCGCAGAGCGGGACGGCTGGGGAGACACCTTTGCCGCCACCCGCCACTACACCAGCCATCGGCCGAAGATGCGCGCCCTCGTGTCCGTCGGGCAGCTCGAATGGGCGGAGGTGAAGCATTTGCCTTGCGCTGGGCAGGTCGCGGTGCTGTGGGACGCGCTGCTGTCATCCATTGAGCGGGTCGCCACGATGAAGCGTCGGCCCAAGGACTTCGAGGCCGGCGCCCTGGCAGACGCCGTCCGGCTGATCAGGGCCAGCAGCGAGGCGTCCATGTTCGCCATCGGCCAGGGGTAGCGCGAAGTCCAACGTTCACCGCTACTGATGGCCCGGTGCCCGTCCCAAGGGCACCAAAGCCAGGACCTAAATTTCTAACCCTTCAGAGTGAAGACCTGACCCCGGCGACACGCTCGCGTTCCTTCGCGCGATTTTGCGTGATTGCCACATCCTGCATGCGCCGGGCATAGGCCCAGACGGCGGCAACGTGCCAGCGTCCACGGCTGAGCTTCCGTCTGACATAGGCCCGGTAGCTCTCCGCATCCAACGGATGCTTCGCGCGGTGTCGAGTCCGGTTGCAATGGAGGCAGGCCGCAACGATGTTGTGAATGCCGTTCGAGCCACCGAGGCACTTGGCGATCCGGTGCTCAGCCGTGCACCGCAGACCATGCGGCCCCGAATCGTCAGCGGCCAGCATCAGGAAATTGCAGTAATAGCAACGCCCGTCTTGACGGATAAAAGCGGCTTGTCTTGAGGTGATGATCTTCGAGCACATGGGAACTCCTTGTGATGGGAATCCCCGTGCAGGCTCAACCTCAAACGGGCGCCGTGGCTTGGCTCACGGCGGGCTGCAGCTCGGCTGCAGCGGGATCAGCGACTCGGCTGAACGCGTCCGGAGTATCGGTGAGTCGCCCTGATTCTTGCAAGCCCTTTGCCTTGTGCCGTCGCCCGTCGGCCCAGGGCACCTGGGCCTCGCAAAGGACCATTGCAACTATGCATCCAGTTAGGATCCACCCGCCTCGCACCGTCTGTGCCAGCCCTCCTGCAGTCCGTCGCACCAACACGGCGCGTACTGCGTCAGCCCGACATAGTCGCGCCCATGCCGTGGCAAGGGCCGCGGCAGCACAACACCGAGGAGACCCCATGCCTGCATTCACCCCGCGCCTGCGCGCCCTTCCCCTGCTGATGGCCGCCGGCCTGGCCCTGGCCGCCGGCACCACGCGCGCCGCGGAGCTCGACACCGCCAAGATCGACGCGGTGTTCGCCGCCTTCACGAAGGACACGCCCGGCTGCGCCCTCGGGGTCTACCGCGAGGGTCAGGTCTTGCTCGAACGCGGCTACGGGCTGGCCGACCTGAACCATGGCGTGCCCATCACGCCGGAGACCGTGTTCGACATCGGCTCCAGCTCCAAGCAGTTCACCGCCCTGGCCGTGCTGATGCTGGCCAAGGAAGGCAAGCTGGACCTGCAGGACAAGGTGTCCAAGCACCTGCCCGAGCTCCAGGCCCTGGGCCAGCGCTTCACCATCGACCAGATGCTGCACCACACGGCCGGCCTGCGGGACTACAACGAGCTGCTGCTCCTGGCCGGCCGCGACATGGGCGACGTCACCAGCTCCGACGACGCGCTGCGCCTGCTCGCCGCGCAGCAGGGCCTGAACTTCGAGCCGGGCACGCGCTTCAGCTACAGCAACAGCGGCTACTTCCTGGCCGCCATGATCGTCGAGCGGGTCAGCGGCCAGAGCCTGGACGCCTTCCTGCAGGCCCGCGTGTTCAAGCCGCTGGGCATGACGGCGACGCATGTGCGCACGGACCACACCGTGGTCGTGCCCCATCGCGCCACGGCCTACCGCCCCAACGGGCCGGCCGGCTTCGCGATCGACATGTCCAACTGGAATCAGCCGGGCGACGGCGCCGTGCAGACGCATGTGCGGGACCTGGCGCGTTGGGGCGCCGGTCTGGCCCATCCCAAGGTCATCGACGCCGCGCTGCTCAAGGCCATGCAGACGCCCGGCAAGCTGGCCGACGGCTCGCCCATCACCTACGGCCTGGGCCTCAGCATGGACAGCTACCGCGGCCTGCCGCTCGTGCAACACGCCGGCGCCTGGGGCGGCTACCGCGCGATCGTGGTGCGATTCCCCGAGCAGCACCTGGGCATGGCGCTGACCTGCAATGCCGCGCAGTCCAACCCGACGGCGCTGGCGAAGCGGGTCGCGGACGTCGCGCTGGCGGGCCAGTTCAAGGACACCCCCGCGGCCCAGGCCGCCCCGGCCGCCCCGGCCGCTGCACCCGCGGACTTCGATCCGAGCCTCTTCGTCGGCCTGTACGAAGGCGAGCCGGGCGACATCCTGCGCATCGAGAAGCAAGGCTCGGGCCCCCTCGCCATGCGCCGCGCCGGTGGCGGCGCGGCCCTGCGCGCTCTCGGCCTGCGCCGCGTGCAGAGCACCAGCGGCATCACCCAGCTGGACCTGGCCGATGACGGCAAGTCCCTCACCCTGACGCGCAACGACGACCCCAAGCCGGTGCAGTTCAAGCGCCTGCCCGCGTACCGCGCGAGCGCCGCGGAGCAGGCCGCGCTGACCGGCCGCTATTACAGCGGCGAGGTCGGGGCGGAATGGACGCTGTCGAGCCAGCAGGACAAGCTCACGCTCAAGGGCCCGGGCGCCGAGTCGGCGCCGCTGTCCGCCCTCAAGCCGGACTTGCTCGAGGGCCCCGGGTTCAGCCTGCGCGTGGAGCGTGACGCCAAGGGCCTGCCCGTGGCCTTGGTCTACGACAGCGGACGCACGCGCGGCCTTCGCTTCACGAAGCGCTGAAGTCGCCCGTCGCGCGGTCGGCCAGAGTGCCGAAAGGGCAAGACCTGGCCCTGACGATGGCCCCCAGACCACTCGGCCCTGCCGACCGCGCCGGAACTCGATCTGGCTCAAGCTTCCTGCACGTGCCGCGCCAAACCTCGATGAACACGGGCCTTTGAGCCCGCTACAATCCGCGCCGTGGTGGCATCCGCCGCCCACCAATCGCTAGGGGTGCTGGCTCACGTGATGAGCCGGCTGAGAAAGTCCCTTTGAACCTGATCGCGCCCGGGCCGGCTGACCGCTGGCTTGGGACCGAGGTAATCCTCGCGCAGGGAAGCACGCACGCCACGGCCTGAGCTCTCAGCAGGCCCTCGATGTGGCCGCTCGCCGCCCTGCCATCGCTAGAAGCAGTCCGACGATGGCCCGTATCACTCGCACCCTCCCCCATGTCCTCGCCGCCGCGTGCGCGCTCGCCTGCGTGCAGGCCGCGATGGCGCAGTCCACCGGCAACAGCCTCCCGAGCGTGGCCGTCAGCGGCCGCAGCGCCGATGCGCCCGTCAGCGTGGGCGGTTTCGGGGACACGCCCGCCGCCAAGCTGCCCTTCCAGGCCAGCGTGCTGAACGCGGACCGCCTGGCCGACGCCGGCCTGAGCAGCCTCGCCGGCCTCGTGAACCTCGACGCCTCGGTGCAGGACAGCTACAACGCCGCCGGCTACGTCTCCTACCTGAAGGTGCGCGGCTTCGACCTCGACAACCGCTTCAACTACCGCCGCGACGGTCTGCCGATCAACGCGGAGACGGCGCTGGCGCTGGGCAACAAGAGCAGCGTCGAGGTGTTCAAGGGCACCAGCGGCATCCAGGCCGGCACGAGCAGCCCCGGCGGCCTCGTGAACCTGGTCGTGAAGCGCCCGACGACGAAGCTGCTGAACGTGAGCCTGGGCGTCTCGGAGCGCGGCACGGCGGAGGCGTCGCTCGACTGGAGCCAGCGCTTCGGCGCCGGTGAGGCCTTCGGCGTGCGCGTGAACGCCAGCGCCGCGACGCTGCGCCCGGTGCTGGACGACGCGAACGGCAGCCGCCGCCTGCTGGCCGTGGCCACGGACGCGCGCCTGAGCGCCGACACGCTCGTCGAGGCCGAGTTCGAGTGGAACCGCCAGTCGCAGCGCAGCCAGCCCGGCATGAGCCTGCTGGGCAACACGCTGCCCTCGGCCAAGGACCTCGACCCGCGCCGCAACCTGAACAACCTGCCCTGGGCGCTGCCGACCGTGTTCGACAACACGCAGGGCTCGCTGCGCGTGCAGCATCAGCTGAACGCCGACTGGAAGGCGCAGGCGCACCTCGGCTTCCAGCGCCTGAAGACCGACGACCGCCTGGCCTATGCCTACGGCTGCTCGGCCGAAAACAACTACGACCGCTACTGCAGCGACGGCAGCTTCGACCGCTACGACTTCCGCAGCGAGGGCGAGCGCCGCCACACCGAGGCGCTGGACCTCTCGGTGCAGGGCCGCGCACAGGGGCTGGGCCTGAAGCACCAGCTGGCCACCGGCGTGCTGAGCACCCACGCGAAGAGCAGCTTCAACCCGCAGGCCTACAACTGGTCGGGCAACGGCAGCATCTACGCCGACAAGGACACCGTCACGCCGGCCGACCCGACGCTGTCTGACGAAAGCACCAACCGCAACGAGCGCAGCACCGAGTTCTATGTGCGCGATGCCGTGCAGATCGACGCCCAGTGGCAGGCCTTCCTCGGCCTGCGCCACACCCGCATCCAGCGCGACAGCATCCGCACCAACGGCTCGCGCGCGACGAGCTACTCGCAGAGCCTCAACACGCCGTGGATCGGCCTGTCCTACGCGCTAAGCCCGAGCCTGATGGCCTATGGCAGCTGGGGCCAGGGCATGGAATCGGACGTCACGCCCAATCGCAAGCGCTTCGGCGCGCAGGCCGGCCAGGCGCTGCCCGCGATCAAGAGCCGCCAGATGGAGCTGGGCATCAAGTCCGGCAGCAGCACGGTGGACTGGTCGCTGGCCTGGTTCGACATCAACCGCCCCGTGTGGATCGACGCCGGCGCCTGCGATGACGCGACGCCCGGTTCCTGCGTGCGCCGCGAGGACGGCAGCGCGCGCCACCGCGGCCTCGAGGCGCAGGCGGACCTGAAGTGGAGCGGCGGCGGCCTGCTCGGCAGCTGGATGGAGCTGCAGGCGAAGCGCGAAGGCAGCGCCGACGCGGGCACCAATGGCCTGCGGCCCGTCAACGTGCCCAAGCGCAACATCAAGCTGCAGCTGCGCCAGACCGTCATGGCCGGCGTGCAGGGCCAGATCGGCCTCGTCTACGAAGGCCCGCGCGCCGTGCTGCCTGACAACAGCGTGATGATCGGCGGTTGGTCGCGCCTCGATGCCGGCGTGCGCTACGAGCAGGCCATGGGCACGCGCCTCTACACCTGGCGCGTGGGCGTGGACAACCTCACCGACAAGCGCGCGTGGCGCGAGAGCCCCTACCAGTACGGCCACGCCTACCTCTACCCGCTGGCCCCGCGCACCTGGCGCGCGAGCCTGGAGGTGTCGCTCTGAACGGCCCATTCGGGCGTGACGCAGGACGGCCCTAGGGGCTTTCCTGCCCTTCGACAGGCGAAGCTTGTAGAACCCCGAAATTTCTGTCTATAATCCAAGGCTCTGTTCCCCGATAGCTCAGTCGGTAGAGCGCCGGACTGTTAATCCGTAGGTCCCTGGTTCGAGCCCAGGTCGGGGAGCCAAGAACAGAACGTGACGCAGGTCTTGATCTGCTGAACACCCAAAGCCACCGCGATCACATCAAGGTGGCTTTGCTATTTATGAAGGCCTGCTTTTTGCAACGCAAGGAGCGGGCAGTACCGATCAAATCCCCGATAGCTCAGTCGGTAGAGCGCCGGACTGTTAATCCGTAGGTCCCTGGTTCGAGCCCAGGTCGGGGAGCCAAATCAAGACGCGTGGTGCCACCGCTTGCCACGCCGACAAAGAACGATTCCCCGATAGCTCAGTCGGTAGAGCGCCGGACTGTTAATCCGTAGGTCCCTGGTTCGAGCCCAGGTCGGGGAGCCAAATTCAAAAGCCTCGTTGCGAAAGCGGCGGGGCTTTTTTCTTTGCCCGACGCCGCTTCATTTACTGCACGCAGAACGTAGAGTGGCCCGTATGACATTTGATGACCTACGCGCTCTCGCTGAACTTCATTGCCAAGCCGTTCTCGACCTACCGGGCGAGGTCTACTTCGGCAGCCTCGAAGCACTCAGCGCGCCCAACGGCTTGGCGATCATTGGACTCAACCCCGGCGGCGAGGGACTGCCACCGATTCGCCAACACCTCGCCCGGTATCGGCAAGAGGTCAAGCCAGACTTCAGCGGGTATCTGGACCAGTGTTGGCATGACCCCGAGTTCTCGAAAAATGCGGTCTGCACGAAATGTCAGAAAAGCCTCGCCAAGAGCGGCAAGGTCCATCAGCAGCGCCATCAGAAGACGGTGGAGAAGATTGCCAACGTGCTTGGCGTCAATCTTCGACGAACCCTCGCGCTGAACGCCATCTGGATTCAAACGCCGAGCGCTGATGCGCTCAGACGCCGTCTGTCTGAGCTTCAATTGCCCAGGATGGATCAGCTGTTCCAGCAACAGTTCTTTCCCGCGATAGACGCCCTGCTGTCTAGGTGCGAAACGAGATTCGTGCTGTGTCTCGGCAATGGCGCTTCGGAAAGCGCTTTCAGCTTCTTCCGCGTGGCGCATGGCGTACCGCCTGACCAAGTTATGGCGGTCAGCGATGACTATCGAGATGGCCGCTACTTCGTACATGAGGCAGCAGGCGTCCGTCGCATCTACTTCGGCATTGCACATCCAAGCATGCACTCCGTCGGCGTGGCGGGCTTGGCTCGACTGCTCATTCTCTTTCATGAATCAGGCCTTCCAACTCCTGGCTCGACGGCACGCTTCACGCCTGCCAATCCTTAGGTCCCTGGTTCGAGCCCAAGTCATGTTGACTGAGCCCCGATCTTCGAATTGACCTATCGAGCCGGCAGCAACCCAGATGACGCCACCCGAAAGCAAGGATGGTTCCGAGCGAGCCGGGGCAGCTGATGCACGGGGACGCCAGGCGCTGACGCCCCGCCTGGCGATTCCTTGATCCCGCCACACCAAATCCCCATCCGGACAAGGGACAATACGCTCCCCCGCCGAGTGTCTCTACACGCGACGGGGCCTCCCTTCACCGAAAGCCTGTCCATGAGCACCCTCCCCGCCTGCCCCCAATGCGCCTCCGCCTACACCTACGAGGACGGTACCAACCTCGTGTGCCCGGAATGCGGCCATGAGTGGTCGGCCACGGCCGCCGCGGCGGACGGGGGCGAGGAAGCCCGCGTCATCAAGGACGCCGTGGGCAATGTGCTGCAGGACGGCGACACGGTCACGGTCATCAAGGACCTGAAGATCAAGGGCTCGTCGCTGGTGGTCAAGGTCGGCACCAAGGTCAAGAACATCCGTCTGGCGGACGGCGACCACGACATCGACTGCAAGATCGACGGCATCGGCGCCATGGGCCTGAAGTCGGAGTTCGTGAAGAAGGTCTGAGCCGGCTGGCTCAGACTTCCTCCCGCGCGAGCCATTCCCGCGGCGAGCACCCCATGCGCTGCGCAAACGCCCGCGAGAACGCCGAGGGCGTGGCATAGCCCAGCTCATCGGCCAGCTGCTTGACGGGCTGGCCGCGCCGCAGCGCCTGGCAGGCCAGGGTGAGCCGCCAGCCCAGGAGGTAGTCCGCCGGGGTGTCACCCATCTCGGCCTTGAAGAGCGCGGCAAACCGGCTGCGGGACACGCCCGCCTGCGCCGCCAGGCGCTCGAGGCTCCAGGCCTCGCCCGGCCGCTCATGCACGGCCACGAGGGCGCGCGCCAGTTGGGGGTGGCCCAGGCCGCGCAGCAGGCCGGCCGGCAGGCCGCTGGCCTCGGGGTGGGCGAGCATCCAGCGCAGCAGCTGCATCAGCAGGATCTCGAAGAGCCGGTCCGCCATCAGGCGCTGGCCGCATTGCACGCGCTCGGTCTCGGCGAACAGCAGACCCAGGCAGGACTCCAGACCCTCGACCTGCGCCAGCGGCAGCACCACCAGCGCCGGCAGCGCGCGCACGAGGGGATGCTCGTCGCCGCCTTCGAACTCGAGCGTGGCGCAGGTGAAGTCGGAGCCCTCGGCCGGCGCATTGTGGAAGTCGTGCGCCAGGGGGCGGGGATAGAAGAGCAGGCTGGGCTCACGCACCTGCAGGCGGCGCGGCACGCCCTGCGCATCCGGATGGCTGAGGCTCATCTCGCCCCGACGCATCACGTGCAGGAAGCCGCGCCCCGGCTCGGCCGCGAAATGCGTCGTGCCGCACAGCGGTCCGGCATGGAAGAGATGGGCGCGCACGCGGCATCGCTCCAGCAGGCCGGAGAGGCGGTCCAGGCTGGCGTCGGCGCCAGTTGTGGCGCCAGTTGCGGAGTCCGGTGCGGCGTCCACCCTTGCTGCGGGGCCAGGTCTTGCCACCGTGGGGTCAGGTCTTGCTGTGCGGGTCATGGTCTGGGGGCGATGAAGGCGCGATGAAGGCTCGATGGCCTGCATTTTGTACTAATTGGACAATTTCAAGGACGATAGGAACCCTTTCATCCACGATCGAACGAGACACTGGCGTCATGCCTCAGGGCATGAACCTGTCCCCCAACGATGAAAGGATCGACCATGAACCGCCTCTCCCTCCCCACCCCGGCCCAAGCCCCCGCCGCCAGTCAGCCGGTGCTGGCCCAGATCCAGCAGGCCTTCGGCAGCACGCCGCAGATGTTCCGCACGGTGGCGCATTCGCCGGCCGCGCTGCAGGCCATGTGGGCCTTCTTCGGGGCGCTCGGCGGCGGCACGATCGGCGCGAAGCTCGGCGAGCAGATCGCCGTGGCGGTGGCCGACCGCAACCGCTGCGAGTACTGCCTGGCGGCCCACACGGCCCTGGGACGCAAGGCCGGCGCCTCGTCCGAGGAGCTGCGCGCCGCGCAGCAGGGCGAATCCGCCGACCCGCGCACCGCGGCCGCCCTGCGCTTCGCCCTGCAGCTCGTGGAGCGCCGCGGGCAGCTGTCGGACGCCGACCTGCAGGCCCTGCGCGCCGCCGGCTTCACGGAAGGCGAGACGGTGGAGATCCTCGCCCACGTGGCGCTGAACCTCTTCACGAACTACGTCAACGTCGCCTTCCAGGTGCCGGTCGACTTCCCGCCCGTGCCCTTGAGCCGCGCCGCCTGAGCCCCGGGATTCAGCGCAGCTGCAGACGCGCCGCGCCCTCGCCCGGCGCCTGCAGCTCGCCGATCTCCGCGGCCTGCGCGAAGCCGGCGTCACGGAAGCACTGCAGCACCTGGGGCACGGCCTCGGGGCTGCAGCTGACGAGCAGGCCGCCGCTGGTCTGCGGGTCGGTGAGCAGCGCGCGCTGCCAGTCCGCCCAGGCCTCGACGCCTGCCACCTCGTGGCCATAGGCGGCCCAGTTGCGGGTGGAGGCGCCCGTCCAGATGCCCTGCTGCGCGAAGACGAGCGCGCTGTGGATCAGGGGCATGTGCGCCCAGTCCACGGCCGCGCGCAGCTGCGAGCCACGGCAGATCTCCAGCAGGTGGCCGGCCAGGCCGAAGCCGGTGACGTCGGTGATGGCGTGCACCGCATCGAGCGTCGCCAGCGTCGCGCCGACCTTGTTGAGCCGCGTCGTGTGGGCCAGCATCTCCGCGTAGCCCGGGGCGTCCAGCAGGCCCTTCTTCAGCGCGGCCGACAGCACGCCCACGCCCAGCGGCTTGCCCAGCACGAGGCGGTCGCCGGCCTTCGCGTCGGCGTTGCGCCGCACCCGCTTCGGATGCACCAGCCCCATCGCCACGAGGCCGTAGATGGGCTCGACCACGTCGATGGAATGCCCGCCCGCGATGGGGATGCCCGCCTCGCGGCAGACGCTCGCGCCGCCTTCGAGGATGCGGCCGATCACGTCCGGGCTCAGCGTGTTGATGGGCATGCCCACGATGGCGAGCGCCATGATGGGCGTGCCGCCCATCGCGTAGACATCGGACAGCGCGTTCGTCGCCGCGATGCGGCCGAAGTCGAAAGGGTCGTCGACGATGGGCGTGAAGAAGTCCGTGGTGGCCACGAGCGCCTGCTCGTCGTTGAGCTGCCACACCGCGGCGTCGTCACTCGTCTCGGTGCCCACCAGCAGCTGCGGCGGCACGATGCCGGGCGCCGTGCGGGCCAGGATCTCGGACAGCAGCCCCGGGGCGATCTTGCAGCCGCAGCCGCCGCCGTGGGCCAGTTGCGTCAGTCGGGGCGTCGTGGAGTCGTTCATGGCAGGGCTCGGGCTGGAAATCTGCGAGGATTGTGCCGCTTCCCCGCTCCGCCACCGCCATGTCCCGTCCCCGTCCCATCACGCCCGAGCGCATCGCCGAGTTCGACTGTCTCATCGACGCCCGTTCGCCGGCCGAGTTCGCCCTCGACCACCTGCCCGGCGCGATCAACTGCCCGGTGCTGGACGACGACGAGCGCCGCATCGTGGGCACGCTCTACAAGCAGCAGGGCGCCTTCGAGGCCAAGCGCGTGGGCGGCGCGATGGTCGCGGCGCAACTGGCGAGGCACCTGCGGGAATCGTTCGCCGACAAGCCCAAGTCCTGGCGGCCGCTCGTCTACTGCTGGCGCGGCGGCATGCGCAGCGGGACGATGGTGCAATGGCTGCGCCTCGTCGGCTGGGACGCCCAGCAGCTGCACGGCGGCTACAAGGCCTTCCGCTGCCACGTGATGGAACGCATCGCCACGTTGACGCCGCTGCTGAAGCTTCAGGTGATCTGCGGGCCGACGGGCAGCGCCAAGACCGCGCTGCTGCATGCCTTGCGGGACGCCGGCGCACAGGTGCTGGACCTGGAGGCCCTGGCCCGCCACAAGGGCTCGATCCTCGGGCGCTGGCCGGGGCAGGAGCAGCCCTCGCAGAAGGCCTTCGAGACCGGGCTGGCGCTGGCGCTGCAGGCCTTCGATCCCGCCCGGCCGGTCTTTGTGGAGGCCGAGAGCCGCAAGATCGGCCGCCTGATGCTGCCGGACGCCGTGCTCGCCGCCCTGCGCGCGGCGGACTGCATCGCCATCGAGGCCCCGCTGCATGCCCGCCTGAGCTATCTGCTGCAGGACTACGCCTACCTCGGCCACGACGGTGAGGCGCTGGCCACGCTGCTGGGCCAGCTCAACGCCAACACCGGCCTGCATGCCAACGAGACCGTCGCGCGCTGGCAGGCCTGGGCGCGCGCCGGGCAGATGGCCCCGCTGTTCGAGGCGCTGATGCGGGAGCACTACGACCCGCTCTACGCCCGCTCGCAGCGCAGCCACTACCTGCGGCTGGCCGAGGCGCGGCCGCTGGTGCTCGATCGCCTGGAGGGGCAAGACCTGGCACGGGCGGCGCAGACGCTGCTGGCCTGAGGCCTCCCGGCCCTCGGGCGGCCCATGCCCTTGGTCATAAGCGCAAGCCCGGCTTGTGGCGCCCCGGCGTCGCGGTTTCAATGCACGATCCGCATCCCGAGCCCCCCCCATGCCCACCCTGCCCGCCTGGACCCGACGCCGCCGCACCTGGCTGATCGCGACTGCCGCCGTGCTGGCCGCCCTGGCGGTCGCGATGCAGCACGCCCCGGACGAGGCCGCCCCCGCGGCCCGCCAGCTGCCGCTGGCCGACGCGCCGGACGCCCCGCCGTCCCCGGACGGCATCCCGCTGGCCGACGCCCTGGCCGCCGCAGTGCGCACGCCCAGCGCCCCACTGGCATGGGGCGGCGCGCGCACCGGCCAGGAGCCCACCCTGGCGGAGCGCGTGGTGGACTACCGCATCCAGGCAAGACTTGACCCCGTGCGCCACACGATCGACGGCCAGCAGCAGCTGACCTGGCGCAACCGCAGCGCGCGCGAGGTCCGGGCGGTCTACCTGCACCTCTACCTCAATGCCTTCGAAGGGGAAGGCAGCACCTTCATGACGGAGAAGCGCCAGGGCTTCTCCTTCCGCAGCGACGTCGATTCGGACGAAGGCGGCTGGGGTCGCATGGAGCTGCGCCAGGTCCAGCAGGCCGGGCGCGCCGTGCCCTGGCACTTCGTGCATCCGGACGGCGGCCCCAAGTCCGACCGCACCGTGGTGCGCCTCGACCTGCCACAGGCCGTGCCGCCCGGCGGCAGCACGACGCTGGACATCGCCTTCTTCGACCAGCTCCCCCGCGTGGTCGCCCGCACCGGCTACTACGGCAGCTTCCATCTCGTCGGCCAGTGGTTCCCCAAGATCGCCGTGCTGGAACTGCCCGGCGAGCGCGGCGCCACCGAGCCGCGCTGGAACGCGCACGAGTTCCACCTGCACAGCGAGTTCTACGCCGACTTCGGCCACTACGACGTCACGCTGGACGTGCCCGAGGGCTATGTCGTCGGCGCCACCGGCGAGGAGCAGGGCGCGCCGCGCAAGGAGAAGGGGCGCAGCATCCACCGCTTCACCCAGGGCGATGTGCACGACTTCGCCTGGACCGCCGACAAGCGCACCGCCGAGCCCCTGGCCGGGCGCTGGACCTTCCCCGGCAGCCCCGAGGTCGCGATCAAGGTTCTGGCGCCGCCCGAGTACGCCCACACCCGCGAGGCCGTGCTCAAGGCCACGCAGGACGCGCTGACCTGGTATTCCAAGACCCTCGGCCCCTACCCCTACCGCACGGTGACCGCCGTGGTGCCGCCCTTCAATGCGGACGAGGCCGGCGGCATGGAGTACCCGACCTTCTTCACCACGGACGCCGTGTCCGATGCCTCGCCGGGCACCCTCGGCCGCCACGAGCTGGACTTCGTCACCATCCACGAGTTCGGCCACGGCTACTTCTACGGCATCCTGGCCTCCAACGAGTTCGAGGAGCCCATGCTCGACGAGGGCATGAACGAGTACTCGAACCAGCGCATGCTCAGCGCCGCCGGGCGTCGCCTGACGCTCAGCACCGGGCTGATGCAGCGCCTGGGCCTCACGCCCAGCCTGGACGTGTTCGACATGGAGCGCCTGGCCAGCCTCGGCGATCCGCCCGATGGCCTGGGCGGCAATTCCTGGCACCGCTTCTCGAGCGGCAGCTACGGCAGCGTCTACGCGCGCACGGCCACGGTCATGCGCAGCCTCGAGCTGCAGCTCGGCTCGGACGTCATGGACCGCGCGCTGAAGGTCTACTACCAGCGCTGGAAGTTCCGCCACCCATCCGTCGCCGACTTGCGTGAGGTGCTGGCCGAGGTCTCCGGCAAGCCCGCCCTCGTAGCCCAGGTCTTCGACACCCACGTCTACGCCGCCGCGCGCGTCGACGACCGCGTCGAGAAGCTCGAGAGCGAGTCCGTGCGCCCGCCGCTGGGCCTCTACGGCTCGCAGGCCGCGGAATGGACCGCCGAGCAGCGCAGCGCCTGGCTGAGCAGCCAGCGCAAGGCCTGGAAGAAGGCGCATCCGGAGGCCAAGGACGACGAGACGGGCCCCCTGCCCTACCGCACCACCGTCACGCTGCGCCGGCGCGGCGCCGCCCAGCCGCAAACGCTGGTGGTGAAGTTCGCTGACGGCAGCGAGGAGCGCGTGGTCTGGGACGATCAGACCCGCTGGAAGCGCTTCAGCTGGGTCAAGCCCGTGAAGGCTGTGTCCGCCGAGCTGGATCCGCTGCAGACCCAGCGCCTGGACATCAGCTTCGCCGACAACAGCCGCCGCCTCGAGGCGGACGCCCGCGGCACCCGCCGCCTCCTGAACGACGCCGGCGCCGCGCTGATGTCCTTCCTGGCCCTGCTGAGCGCGCTATGAACACCTCTGCCATCGATGCGGGCAAGACCCGACCCTCCTCCCGCCCCTCCTACCGTCGCGCGGCCCTGGCGGCCGGCCTGCGCCTGGCCGCGCAGTGGCGCCTGCTGCTGAGCTGGCTGCTGGTGACCGGCCTGTGCGCCAGCCTGGCGCTGCTGCCGCTGAAACTGGCCCTGGGGGACTACTTCAACCACTCCCTGTTGGCCGACCGCCTGCTGGAGCGCCTCGACCCCGCCGTGCTCGCCGAGGCCCTGTTCAACCTGCCGCAGCGCGGCTACAGCCCGGCCTCGGCCCTGCCCGGCCTGATCCTCTTTGCCCTCTTCCTGCCCTGGCTCAGCGGTCTGGTCCAGGCGGCGGCGCGCGTGCATGTCGGGCAGCTCAAGCTCGGCGCGCTGTGGCTGGGCGGCTGGCGCGAGTACCCGCAGATGGCGCGGCTGTGGCTCTGGGCGCTCGTGCCCCTGGGCCTGTGTGCTGCGCTGGTGAGCGCGGCGATGGAGGCGCTGGACCATCAGGCGACGCACTGGCTGCTGGCCTCGGACGTCTCGGAGCACCGCCGCCTCATCGTGCTCGTCGGCCTCGTGCTGATGCTGCTCGTGCAGGCCAGCCTCGACGCCACCCGCGCGCAGCTCGTGCTGGAGCCCGGCCGCCGCTCGGTCGTGAAGGCCTGGGGCGCGGCCGTGCGCGGCTGCTGGCGCCAGCCCGGCCGCCTGCTGCTGCCACTGCTGCCCGCGCTGCTGGGCCTCGCGCTGGCGCTGGTCCTCGCATGGGCGCGCACGCAGGTGGCGCCCGTGAATGCGCTGGGCCTGATCGGCGCGGCGCTGCTGACGCTGGCGCTCGTCACCGCCCTGGCATGGACCCGGGCCGCGCGGGTGATGGGGCTGGTGCAGGCCGGGCGGGCGGGCGCGCTGCGCTGAGCAACCCGGCGCAAATCCCCAGGCCTGCAAAGGCCGCGGCGCGTGGCGATACTGCCGGCCATGCGCCCCACCCTGCTCTGGTTCAAGCGGGACCTGCGCCTGCAGGACCACGCCGCCCTCTGCGACGCTGCCCGGCGCGGGCCGCTGCGCCCGCTGGCGATCATCGAGCCCGAGGCCTGGCGCCAGCCGGACGCCGCACGGCAGCACTACGAGTTCATGAGCGAATGCCTGCAGGCGCTCCAGGACGAGCTGGCTGCGGCGGGCTGCCCCTTGCTGATCCAGGTCGGCGAGGCCTGCGAGGTGCTGGAGCGCCTGTGGCATGCGGAGCCCTTCGAGACGCTGGTGTCGCACGAGGAGACGGGCAACGCCTGGAGCTATGCCCGCGACCGCGCGGTCGCGGCCTGGTGCCGATCGCGCCACGTGCGCTGGGTGCAGCACCCGAGCAACGGCGTCGTCCGCGCGCTGAAAGACCGGGACCACTGGCGGGCGCAGTGGGTCGAACGCATGGACGGCGTCTTGCACGGCGTTCCTTCGCTGCAGGGGGCGCCCTCGCCCCTGCCATCACAGGCGCTGCCCCGCTGGGCGGATCTGCTGCCCGAGCGCGCCCATGAGCGGCAGCCGTCTCAACGCCAGCGCGGCGGCCGGCCCCTCGCGCTGCGCTACCTCCATGGCTTTCTGGACAGCCGGGCTGCCCAGTACCGCGGCGGCATCTCCTCGCCCCTGAGCGCCCGCACGGCCTGCTCGCGGCTCTCGCCCTACCTCGCCTGGGGCTGCCTGAGCCTGCGGGAGGTGGTGCAGGCCACGCAGGCCCGCCTCGACGCCTCCGGGCCCGGCCGCCTCGCACAGGGGCTGCGCTCGTTCCAGAGCCGCCTGGCCTGGCACGACCACTTCATCCAGAAGCTCGAGTGCGAGCCGGCGCAGGAGTGGCGCAACCTGCACCCGGGCTACGACGGCCTGCGTGAAGGCGACTGGCGCATCGAGCACTTCGAGGCCCTGCAGGCGGGGCGCACCGGCTGGCCGCTGGTGGACGCCTGCGTGGCGCAGCTGCGCGAGACGGGCTGGCTCAACTTCCGAATGCGGGCGATGCTGGTGTCCGTCGCGGCCTACCCCTTGTGGCTGCACTGGCGCGAGGTGGGCCAGTGGCTGGCGCGGCAGTTCCTCGACTACGAACCGGGCATCCACTGGCCGCAGATGCAGATGCAGGCCGGCACCACGGGCATCAACACGACGCGCGTCTACAACCCCGTCAAGCAGGCGCAGGAGCAGGACCCGCAGGGCCATTACGTGCGCAACTGGTTGCCCTGGATGCAGGCGGTGCCCGACAGCTGGCTGTTCGAGCCCTGGCGCATGCCGCTGCCGATGCGGGAGAAGCTCGGCCTCGCCGGCGGGCAAGACCTGACCCTGCCCGGGGCGGACTGCACGCTGCCCCTGCCCCTGGTGGACCTGGAACTCGCCAGCCGCGAAGCCAAGGCCCGGCTGCATGCGCGCCGCGCCGACCCGCGGGTGCGAGCCGGCAAGGCCGAGATCCTGCGCCGCCACGCCTCGCGCGACCCGGCCGGCTGGTCAGCCCGGCTGGCTTCGGACGCCCCGCGAGGCCCGCGCGCCGGGCGCAAGGCCGGTGCCGCCGATCAACTGTCCCTGGAGCTCTGACATGGCCCGGATGCGCCAGAAGCAGGACCTGCCGAGCAAGACCTGCCTGCACTGCGGGCGCCCCTTCGCGTGGCGTCGCAAATGGGCGCGGGACTGGGAGCAGGTGCGCTACTGCTCGGAACGCTGCAAGCGATCGCGCGGCGCGCCGGCGCCGGGCGTGCCGGAGGGCGCATGAACCCGGGCGTCGTCGTGTGGTGGGTTCGGCAGGACCAGCGCCTGCATGACAACCCGGCCCTGCGCGCCGCCTGCGCGGACGCCCTCGCGCGCGGCGTCCCGCTGCTGTGCCTGGCGACCGAGGCGCCGGGCGGCGTCACGCGCTGGGGCTTCGAGCGCGTCGGGGCGCACCGGCGCTGGGTGGCCTGGCGCAGCCTGCAGGGGCTGGCGACGGCGCTGCGGCGTCACGGCCAGAGGCTGCACTGGCGGCCGCAAGCCGCGGCCGCGGCCCTGCGCGCCCTGCAGGCCGAGCACCCGCTCATCGCGATCCACGCCCAGCAGGGCCTGGCGCCCGAGGAGCGGGCCGAGGAAGCAGCCCTGATGGCGATGGGCCTGCCCGTCCAGTGGCACGAGAGTGGCGGGCTGTTCACCCGGGACGAACTGCCTTTCGGCCAGGACGCGCGCACCGGCGCGCTGGCACTGCCGCGCAGCTTCACGCCCTTCCGCACCGCGTTGGAGCCGCTGGCGCCACACACGCCGCTGGGGGAGCCGCCGGCCTGGCCCCGGCGGGCGCCCGGCCCTGACAGCGCGCCGCCGGCGCCCGAGCCGCCCCCGACGGATCCCCGCAGCATCCACCCCTACACCACGCCCGCCTGCGACCCGACCGAGGCCGCAGCGCTGCACCACCTCGAGCACTATCTCGCCTCGCCCGCCGTGGCCGCCTACAAGCAGACGCGCAATGCGCCGTCCGACGCGGCCGCCTCCACGCGATGGTCTCCGTGGCTGGCGAGCGGCGCGCTGTCGGTGCGGCAGGCGTGGGCCGCGCTCGACACGCATGACGCCGCCTGCGGGCGCAGCGAGGGCAGCCACTGGATCCGCGTCGAGCTGCTGTGGCGCGAGTACTTCCGCTGGCTCATGGCCGTCGAAGGCGCCCGGCTCTATCGCCCGACGGGCCTCAAGGCCGACGCACCGCAGCCGCGCCATGAGGCGACCGGCTTCGCGCGCTGGCGTGAGGGCCGCACGGGCCTGCCGCTCGTCGATGCCGGCATGCGCGAGCTGGCGGCCACGGGCTGGCTGTCCAACCGCCTGCGCCAGGTCTGCGCCAGCGCGCTGCTGCACGAGATGGGCGGCGACTGGCGCGCCGGGGCCGCCTGGTTCGAGGCCCAGCTGATCGATTTCGACCCGCAGAGCAACCAGGGCAACTGGGCCTACATCGCCGGCTATGGCACCGACCCTCGCGGCGGGCGGCGCTTCGACCTCGCCTGGCAGGCCCGCCAGCACGATCCGGACGGCCGCTACGCCGCCCGCTGGCTGGAGAATCCCGGCCCATGAACCGCCTCCCGCAAGACCTGGCCCCCGCCACCGTGCTGCGCCTCGTCCTGGGCGACCAGCTCGACCCGCTGCACCCCTGGTTCGAGGCAAGACCTGACCCCGCGGTGCTGGTCGTGCTCATGGAAATCCGCCAGGAGACGGACTACACGCGGCATCACGCCCAGAAGGTGCTGGCGATCTTTGCGGCCATGCGCCGCTTCGCCCACCAGCTGCGCGAGGCCGGCCACCGGGTGCACTACCTGCGCATCGGCAACCCGCACAACCGGCAGTCGCTGACGGGCAACCTCGACGCGCTGGCCCAGGCGACGGGCGCGACGACCGTGGAGGTGCAGCTGCCCGACGAGTGGCGGCTCGACGCCCAGCTGCGCGCCCACGCCGCGCAGGCGCCCTACACGCTGTGCCGGGTCGACAGCCGGCACTTCCTGAGCGCACGGGACGAGGCGGCCCGCTTCTTCGGCGACGGCCCGTGGCTGATGGAGCGCTTCTACCGCCACCTGCGCCAGCGCGAGCAGGTACTGATGGAGGGCCGACAGCCGGCGGGCGGGCGCTGGAACTTCGACACCGAGAACCGCCGCCGCTGGCCCGGTGATCCGCCCGAGCCGCCGGACACGCGACGGCGCCACGACCATCGCGCCCTGTGGGCCGAGATCGAGGCGGCGGGCGTCGCCACGATGGGCGAGCCTTCTGCCGAGGCCCTGCCCTGGCCGCTGGACCGCGCCGAGGCGCTCGCGGACCTGCAGTCCTTCATCGCCCACGGCCTGCCGCACTTCGGCCCCTTCCAGGACGCCCTGAGCGACGGCCACGAGCGGCTCTTCCACTCGCTGCTGTCCTTCGCGCTGAACACCAAGATGCTGCACCCGCGCGAGGTCATCGCCGCGGCCGAGGCCGCCTGGCGCGAGGGCCGGGCGCCGCTGGCAAGCGTCGAGGGCTTCATCCGGCAGATCCTGGGCTGGCGGGAGTACGTGCGGGGCGTGTACTGGGCGCGCATGCCCGGCTACGTCGCGCTCAACCACCTCGGCCACGAGCGCCCGCTGCCCGCTTGGTTCTGGACGGGCGAGACCCGCATGCGCTGCCTGCAGCGCGCCCTCGGGCAGTCGCTGCAGCAGGCCCACGCCCACCACATCCAGCGCCTGATGGTGATCGGCAACTTCGCGCTGCTGGCGGGCCTGCACCCGGCCGAGGTGCACCAGTGGTACCTCGGCGTCTACATCGACGCCTTCGAATGGGTGGAGGCGCCCAACACGCTGGGCATGAGCCAGTTCGCCGATGGTGGCGGCATCACCACCAAGCCCTATGTGAGCAGCGCGGCCTACCTCGACCGCATGGGCGACCACTGCCGCCACTGCCCCTATGACAAGCGCCAGCGACTGGGCGAGCGGGCCTGCCCCTTCAATGCGCTGTACTGGGACTTCATGGACCGGCATGCCGAGAAGCTCCGGCATCTGCCGCGGCTGGCGCCGGTGTACCGGCAGCTGGAGCGGATGAGCGCGCCCGATCGCCTGGCCCTGCGCGAGCAGGCGCGCACGCATCTGGACCGGCTGGATCGGCTCTAGCCCGGCAAGAAAAAAGGCCTGGCCACCGCCGGGGTGCCAGGCCTTGCGCGGCGCGCGCAGGGCTCAGTTCGCCGTGGCGACCTTGCCGTCGGCGCTGGCCTTCACCTTCAGACCGCGACGGTCCAGCAGCGGCTCGATCTTCGGCTCATGGCCGACGACGCCGCGGAACAGGTCCAGTGCGTCACGGCTGCCGCCCTGGCTGAGCAGCTTGGCGCGGAAGGCATCGCCCAGCTCACGCTTGAGGCCGCCCTGGGCCTTGAACCAGTCCACGGTGTTGGCGTCCAGCACCTCGGACCAGATGTAGGCGTAGTAGCCGGCCGCGTAGCCGCCCATGATGTGGCTGAAGTAGGGGGTGCGGTAGCGCGGCGGCACGGCGGCGTAGTCGAAGCCCTCCTCCTTCAGCACGCGGGCCTCGAAGGCCATGACCTGGTCGGCCTTGGGCACCTCACCCGCCTTGAGCTGGTGCCAGCGCTGGTCCAGCACGGAGGACGCGAGGTACTCGGTGGTGGCATAGCCCTGGTTGAACTTGCCGGCGGCCAGCACCTTGTCCAGCAGCGCGCGGGGCATGGTCTCGCCCGTCTTGTAGTGCTGGGCGTAGTGCGACAGGATCTCGGGCCAGTCCGCCCACATCTCGTTCACCTGCGAGGGGAACTCGACGAAGTCGCGCGGCACGGCGGTGCCGGCGAACGTGGGGTACTTCACCTGCGAGAACATGCCGTGCAGCGCATGGCCGAACTCGTGGAAGGTGGTGCGCACCTCGTCCCAGGTCATCAGCGTGGGCTCGCCGGCCGGGGGCTTGGGGATGTTGAGGTGGTTGGCCACGACGGGCAGCGTGCCTTCCAGGCCGTTCTGCGAGACATAGGCATTCATCCAGGCGCCACCGCGCTTGGACGGACGCGCGTACATGTCGGCGATGAAGATCGCCAGCTGCGAGCCATCGGCGTTGAACACGTCGTAGACGCGCACGTCGGGGTGGTAGACGGGCAGGTCGCGGCGCTCCTTGAAGCGCAGGCCATAGACCTTCTCGGCGGCGTAGAACACGCCCTTCTCCAGCACGTTCGTCAGCTCGAGGTAGGGCTTGAGCTGGCTCTCGTCGAAGCCGAACTTGGCGGCGCGCAGGCGCTCGCTGTAGAAGGCCCAGTCCCAGGCCTGGAGCTGGAAGCTCGGCTGCCCCTTGGCGGCCTGCTCCTTGTCGATCAGGGCCTGCAGCTCGGCGCCCTCGCGGCGTGCGGCGGCCACGGCGGCGGGCGCCAGCTGGCGCAGCATGGCGTTGACGGCCTGCTGGTTCTTGGCGGTTTCCTCCTCCAGGACGAAGTCGGCGTGCGTGGCGTAGCCCAGCAGCTGGGCACGCTCGGCGCGCAGCGCGGCGACCTGCGCCACGATGGCGGTGGTGTCGTGCTCGTTGCCGCGGCTGCCGCGGGCCACGGAGGCCTTGTGGAGGCGCTCTCGCAGGGCGCGGTTCTCCAGCTGGGCCTCGAAGGGCTGGCCGGTGGTGTTCAGCAGGGCGATGACGAACTTGCCCTCCAGGCCGCGGGCCTTGGCGGCCTCGCGGGCGGCGGCGATCTGGCCGGCGGAGAGGCCCTTCAGCTCGGCCTCGCTGTCCACGACCACGGCGCTGGCGTTCACCTCGGCCAGCACGGCCTGGTTGAACTGCGCGCCCAGGCGGGCGAGGTCGGCGTTGATGGCCTTGATGCGGGTCTTCTGGGCCTCGTCCAGCTTGGCGCCGGAACGCACCAGGCGCTTGTAGTAGCGCTCGGTCAGGCGCTGCTCGACGGCGCCCAGCTTGTCACGCTGCTGGTACAGCGCCTCGATGCGCTGGAACAGCTTCGGGTTCAGCGAGATGGCATCGCCGTGGGCGGCCAGCTTGGTGGCGTACTCGGCCTGCAGCTTCAGGCGGGCGGGGTTGGAATCGGCGCCCAGCAGGCTGAACAGCACCGTGGTGGCGCGGTTCAGGGTGCGGCCGGAGCGCTCCAGCGCGACGATGGTGTTGTCGAAGGTCGGAGCGGCCGGGCTGTCGGCGATGGCGGCCACCTCCTTCAGGTGCTCGGCCATGCCGGCGTCCAGGGCGGGCGCGAAATCGGCGTCGCGGATCTTGTCGAAGGGCGGGTAGCGCAGCGGCAGCGGGCTTTCGCTGAGGAGCGCGTTCGGGGCGGTCGCAGTGGTCGTCACGGGAGCACTCGCAGAGGAGGATTCGGCGGCCAGGGCGGCCGTGAGGGGCGTCGCCAGGCTCACGCCGGCGGCCAGGACATAGGAGAGCTTCACGTCAGGGTCACCTGTCTGGATGCAAAGCCGGGAGCCTAGCAAATGCGGGAGCCCCTGCCGGGAGTCACGCTCCTGTCACGGCCCCTCAGGCCCCCAGCAGCCGCCAGGCCAGCCCCAGCAGGGCGCAGGCCCCCACGACCTCCAGCACGCCGCGCTTGAAGCGGATCAGCGCCAGGCCCGCGCCCAGGGTGAGCAGCAGCGCCGCCACATCCGGCGCGGCCTGCAGCCCCTGCGGCCAGACGACGTGCACGCCGAAGAACAGCGCCAGATTGAGGATCACCCCCACCACCGCCGCCGTGATGGCGGTGAGCGGGCCGGTGATGCGCAGGTCCTGATGCGTGGCTTCCACCAGCGGCGCGCCCGCCAGGATGAACACGAAGGACGGCAGGAAGGTGAACCACGTCACCAGCAGCGCGGCGACGGTGCCGGCCGCGAGCGACGCCCAGGCCTGGCCGACGACCGCCGCCCAGCCCGCCTGCAGGGCCTCGGACTGCCAGCCCGCCACGAAGGCGATGAAAGTCACGACCATGATCAGCGGCCCCGGCGTGCTCTCGCCCAGCGCCAGGCCGTCCATCACCTGCCCGGAGCTCAGCCAGCGGAAATGCCCGACCGCCGCCTGCGTGACGTAGGGCAGCACGGCATAGGCCCCGCCGAAGGTCAGCAGCGCGGCCTTGGTGAAGAACCAGGCCATCTGGGTGTACGGGCCCTCCGCGCCCTGCCACGTCCACAGCAGGCCGAAGGGCAGGCCCCACAGCAGCGCCGCGACCAGCCCCTGCAGGACCAGGCGCGAGGCGCGGAAGCGGGCACGGGGCGGGAGCGGGCTGTGGTCGTCGATGACCGTGGGGCGGTGCCCGGCGTCCGCCTGCGCGCCGTGCCCGCCCCCGGCCTGCACCAGTGACGGGCGCCACCGGCCCAGGCCCCAGCCCAGCAGCGCCGCGCCGGCCACGAGGGCAGGGAACGGCAACTGCAGCACCGCCAGCCCCACGAAGGCGAGCCCCGCCACGCCCCACAAGCAGGCATTGCGCAGCGTGCGCTGGCCGATGCGCCAGGCCGCCTGCGCCACCAGTGCCGTGACGGCGGGCTTCACGCCCCAGAAGACGGCGGCCACCCAGGCCAGCTGCCCGTAGGCCATGTAGACCCAGGACAGCCCGATGAGCAGTGCCAACGAGGGCAGCACGAAGAGCGCCCCCGCCGCGATGCCGCCCGCGCTGCCGTGCAGCAGCCAGCCGATGTAGGTCGCAAGCTGCTGGGCCTCGGGGCCGGGCAGCACCATGCAGTAGTTCAGCGCGTGCAGGAAGCGCCGCTCGCTGATCCAGCGGCGGCGGCGCACCAGCTCCTCGTGCATCAGCGCGATCTGCCCGGCGGGCCCGCCGAAGCTGATGCAGCCGAGCTTGAGCCAGTAGCGCAGCGCCTCGCCAAGGCGCGGGTAGGCGGGCACGGTGGCGTCGGGGTCGGGCGGGCGTGTCATGACGGGGCCGATGCTACGTCAGGCGCCCGGCCCGGGCGCCGGCCAGGCTCCTCGGTTTGGAAACATCCATATGCAAAAGCTGACAGGACGGCCACGGCCTTCAGGCGCTAGGCTTGCCCCGTTGCCATTTTTCGTCCCACCAGGAGCCCCCATGAGCCAGACCCCTCACGCCGCCGAGTGGCGTTTCGAGACCCGCGCCGTGCACGCCGGCTATGCGCCCGACCCCACCACCCGCGCCGTCGCCGTGCCCATCTACCAGACGGTGGCCTATGCCTTCGACAGCGCCCAGCATGCGGCCGACCTCTTCGACCTCAAGGCCGAGGGCCACATCTACACCCGCATCAACAACCCCACCAATGCCGTGCTGGAGGAGCGCCTGGCCGCGCTGGAAGGCGGCATCGGCGCGCTGGCCCTGGCCTCGGGGCAGGCGGCCGTCACCTACGCCATCCAGACCATCGCCGAGGCGGGGGACAACATCGTCGCGTCCAGCGCGCTCTACGGCGGCACCTACAACCTCTTCGCCCACACGCTGCCGCAGCTGGGCATCACCACCCGCTTTGCCGACTACCGCCGGCCCGAGAGCTTCGAGAGCCTGATCGACGAGCGCACCAAGGCCGTCTTCGTGGAGTCGCTCGGCAACCCGCAGGGCAATGTCACCGACATCGCCCGCATCGCCGAGGTGGCCCACCGCCACGGCGTGCCGCTGATCGTGGACAACACCGTGCCCAGCCCCTACCTGAGCCGCCCCATCGAGCACGGGGCGGACATCGTCGTGCACTCGCTGACCAAATACCTCGGCGGCCACGGCGCGGCGGTGGGCGGCGCCATCATCGACTCCGGCCGCTTCCCGTGGGCGCAGCACGCGGCCCGCTTCAAGCGCCTCAACGAGCCCGACCCGAGCTACCACGGCGTGGTCTACACCCAGGCCGCCGGCGCCGCGGCCTACATCACGCGGGCCCGCGTCGTGCCCCTGCGCAACACGGGTGCGGCGCTCTCGCCCTTCAACGCCTTCCTGATCCTGCAGGGCATCGAGACCCTGGCGCTGCGCCTGGACCGCATCAGCCAGAACGCCCTCGCCGTGGCGCAGCACCTGAAGCAGCATGCGAAGGTCGCCTGGGTGAACTACGCCGGCCTGCCCGAGCACCCTGACCACGCGCTGGTGCAGAAGTACCTGTCCGGCCAGGGCTCGGGCCTGCTGACCTTCGGCCTGAAGTCGGTGCCCGGCCAGGATCCGCGCGCCGCGGGCGCCCGCTTCCTCGATGCCCTCCAGCTCTTCACGCGCCTGGTCAACATCGGCGACGCCAAGTCCCTGGCCACGCACCCGGCCTCCACCACGCACCGCCAGCTCTCGCCGGCCGAGCTGGACCAGGCCGGCGTGGGCGAGGACACGGTGCGCCTGTCCATCGGCATCGAGCACATCGACGACCTGCGCCGGGATCTGGACGCGGCGCTGGCGGCGGTCTGAGCCAGGGGTCGGACGGCGGCCGACGAGAATGCGCGGCATGAGCGCCGCGCCTTCCGCCGACCCCCTGCATGACCGCTTCCTGGCCGAGCTGCTGGCCAATCCGCACAACCGGGCCATCCTCGATCGCTGGGAAGCCCTGGCGCTGCCCGAGGGCTGGCTGGTGGCGGGCTGCCTCTTCCAGACCGTCTGGAATCTGCGCAGCGGGCAGCCGGCCACCGCCTCGATCAAGGACTACGACCTCTTCTACTTCGACCCGGACGACCTCAGCCGCGAGGCCGAGCAGCGCGTCCAGGCCCGCGTGGAGGGCGTGCTCGCCGACCTGGGCATCGCCGTCGAATGCGCGAACCAGGCGCGGGTGCACCTCTGGTACGAGGCCGACTTCGGCGAGCCCTACCCGCCCCTGCTCAGTGCCCGGGACGGCATCGACCGCTTCCTCGTGCCCGCCACCTGCGTGGGCGTGCGCCCGGGCGAGGTGTATGCGCCGAACGGCCTGCAGGACCTCTATGACGGCCGCCTCGCCATGAACCCGCTCACGCCGCATCGGGCGCTGTTCGAGCGGAAAGTGGCCGCCTACCGGGCACGGTGGCCGTGGCTGAAGGTGGTGACCCCGGAGGCTCCGGACGCCGTTGCGGCAGCGGTGTCGCCCCACTGACCCAGCGCGTGCCCGCGCGGCGCCGCGCCGGCCACCGCCTCCCGCCCTGGTCGGCATGTCGGAATTGTTGACATTCGCCCATCGAACAGCTGGAGTACCGGCACACCGTCACCGGCACAAGCCCTTGTCACGCATGACTTTTCCATGAAGCCGCCGCGGTCTGGCAAGACTCTTGCAGTGGGGCACGGACACATCACCCCCCCTCGAGGAGCGCTCTCCATGAAGCTGAAATCCGCCGTAGCCGCCCTGGCCCTGTCAGGCCTGGCATTCGCCGCCAGCGCCGCGACGCTGACCTACAACGTGTCGCGCACCATCGGGACGGGGTCCGTCATGGGCACCATCACGACCGATGGCACCTTCGGCACGCTGAGCACCGGCAACATCACCGCCTGGTCCCTGACCCTCAACGACGGCACCAACTCCTTCGTCGCGAACCAGGGCAACTCGCAGGTCGGCGTGTTCGGCCTGGGCTTCAGCGCCGACGCCGACTCGCTGGACTTCAATTTCGGCCTGGCCGGCGCGGCCGTGGACTTCCAGGCGCCGTTCATCGGCAGCAACATCGACTTCTGGTGCTTTGACGGCACCACCCTCTCCTGCACCGGCGGCAGCAGCTCTGAAAACGTCAACGCGGCGTTCGGGACCCAGACGGTCCGCCAGCAGGGCGTGATCGCCATGGCCACCCGCAACGACGTGCCCGAGCCGGCCTCCCTGGCCCTGGTGGGCCTGGCACTGGCCGGCGCCGCCGTCAGCCGCCGCCGCCGCTGAGCCCCGACCTGCGGCAACCCGCCGCAGGCCCATGACCGGGCCTGCCCGCCGATGCACACATCGGTCGGCAGGCCTTCATTTTTTCAGCCCAGCCGGCGGTAGAAGCTCAGCGCCTTGACCGTGCGGCTGACGCCCCTGAGCCGCCAGGCCTGGAGCACGTCGAGCAGGGCGCGCCCCACCGACCGCCCGCGCGCGGCGGGATGCACGTCGAGGTGCCGGATGAAGGGGGCCGCCCCCTGGACGGACACGAAGCCGCCGACCCCGTCTGCCGCGCGGGACGGGATCCCGCGTTGCGGGCTCGGGCTGCCCGATGGCCTCGGCGATGCACCGCACGTGGAGAGCCCGCACGGCGCCGGCGTCCATCGTGGCGGGGCGGATGGCGATCACGGGGGCGGGGCCACGGCGACAGGGGCGTCGGGCTGTCTGGCAGATGGTGCACGCGGCCAAGGCGTGCACGGGCGCTGCACCGGGCCCGATGGCGCCCGCGGCCCGCTGCGTGCTGGGCGCTCAGGCATCGGCGCTCAGGCATCGGCGCTCAGTCGTCAGCGCTCAGTCGTCAGAGTTCAGGCGTCGGCGTTCATGCGTAGGCGTTCAGGTGCCGCCCCAGATGCCCCGTCGTCGCCAGGGCCGGCTGCGGCAGGGCCGCCAGCAGCTCGGCGGCGCCCGAGGCTTGAGCGTCGAGGGCTTTGCGCAGCACCAGCAGGCTGGCTTCAGCGCCGACCTCGCCGGGCGTGCTGTTGGAGGCACTGCTGACCGCAGCGGCGACGCTGGTGGAATTGGCGATGTCCATGTCGGCTCTATCGGCCGATCCTGCCCCCACTTGAGGCCTGTTGGCGCCGCCCGCCCCCTTATGCACGCTCGCCTCATTACTTATTCCGGATAAGCAAATACAAAAACTATCGTTTATCGAATAAGGGACTTTGGGCACATTGGCAGCTCCAGACATATCGAGGCCCTGCCATGACGTTCCTGCGCTCCCTGCCCCGCCGCTCCCTGCTGCTCGCCGCCGCCCTGCCCCTGGCCACGGCCCTGATGCCGGCGCAGGCGGCCGAGCCCGGCCTGCTCAACGTCAGCTACGACGTCTCGCGCGAGCTCTACAAGCAGATCAACCCCGCCTTCGCCGCCGCGTGGAAGGCCAGGACCGGCCAGGCCGTGGTGCTGAACCAGTCGCATGGCGGCTCCAGCAAGCAGATCGGCTCGGTGATCGGCGGCCTCGAGGCCGACGTCGTCACCATGAACCAGGCGACCGACGTCGACCAGCTGGCCGAGAAGGGCCTGACCCCCGCCGACTGGCGCCAGCGCTTCCCGCACAACGCCGCGCCCTACACCTCGACGATCGTGTTCCTGGTGAAGAAGGGCAATCCCAAGGGCATCAAGGACTGGGGCGACCTCGCCAAGCCGGGTGTGCAGGTCATCATCCCCAACCCCAAGGTCACCGGCAACGGCCGCTACAGCTATCTGGCGGCCTGGGGCAGCGTGATCGCCAAGGGCGGCAGCGAGGCCCAGGCACGTGAGCTCGTCGGCAAGATCTTCGCCAATGTGCCGGTGCTGGACGGCGGCGGCCGCGGTGCCACCACCACCTTCACCCAGCGCGGCATCGGCGATGTGCTGCTGACCTTCGAGGCCGAGGCCGAGCTGATCGAGAACGAGTTCGGCAAGGGCCTGTTCGACGTGGTCGCGCCCAGTGTGTCCATCGAGGCCGAGGCGCCGGTGGCCCTCGTCGACAAGGTGGCCGCCAAGAAGGGCACCACCGCCCTGGCCAAGGCCTACCTGGACTTCCTCTTCACGCCCGAGGCGCAGGAGATCATCGCCAAGAACAACTTCCGCCCGCGTGACCCGGCCGTGTTCAAGCGCCATGCCCAGCGCTACGCCGACATCAAGCTCTTCAGCGTCGACCAGCTGCTGGGCGGCTGGCCCAAGGTGAGCAAGACGCACTTTGCGGACGGCGGGACCTACGACCAGATCGTCTCCACCCTCAAGCGCTGAGGATGGCCCACCCCCAACGCGCTTCGCGCGCCCCCGCCAGGGGGCACGCCCGCAGGCCCGGCAAAGCCGGATCCTCGGGCGTCGCTCGATCCCATGCGGCAGCCGTCAGCTGCCGGAGCACTGCATGAACACCGCCGTCCTTTCTCCCGACCCGGCCGCCGCCGTGCCCGTGCCCAAGCGCCGCCGCGTGCTGCCGGGCTTCGGCCCGACGCTGGGCTTCACGCTCTTCTACCTCTCGCTGCTGGTGCTGATCCCGCTGGCGGCGGTGTTCCTGAAGTCCGCCGGCCATGGCTTCGAGGCGTTCTGGGCCGCCGCCACCTCGCCCCGCGTGCTGGCCTCCTACCGGCTCAGCTTCGGCGCCGCGCTGCTGGCCGCGGGCATCAACCTCGTGTTCGGGCTCATCCTGGCCTGGTGCCTGGTGCGCTACGAGTTCCCCGGCAAGAAGCTGGTGGATGCGCTCGTGGACCTGCCCTTCGCCCTGCCCACCGCCGTGGCCGGCATCGCGCTCACCGCGCTGTATGCCCCCAACGGCTGGATCGGCTCCCTGCTGGCGCCGCATGACATCAAGGTGGCCTTCACGCCGCTGGGCGTGCTCGTGGCGCTGATCTTCATCGGCCTGCCCTTCATCGTGCGCACGGTGCAGCCGGTGCTGGAGGACATGGAGACCGAGCTGGAGGAAGCCGCCGCCTCGCTGGGCGCGCACCGCTGGCAGACCTTCCGCCACGTCGTGCTGCCCACGCTGACCCCGGCGCTGCTGACCGGCTTCGCGCTGGCCTTCGCCCGCGCGGTGGGCGAGTACGGCTCGGTGATCTTCATCGCCGGCAACATCCCGCTGGTGAGCGAGATCACGCCGCTGATGATCATCTCCAAGCTGGAGCAATACGACTACGTCGGCGCCACGGCCATCGCCACGGTGATGCTGGGCTTCAGCTTCGTGCTGCTGCTGGGCATCAATGGCCTGCAGGCCTGGTCGGCTCGTCGAAACGGACTGGAGGGTCGCAAATGAGCGGCGCCGTGTCTTCCCTCGCCCACGGCGCTGCCGCCGGTGGCCGCTACGAGAGCAACCCCGCCACGCGCGAGGCGCCGTGGGTACGCTGGACGCTGCTCACGCTGGGACTGGGCTTCTTCGCCCTCTTCCTCATCCTGCCGCTGGTGGCCGTGTTCACCGAGGCGCTGCGCAAGGGCTTCGACGTCTATCTGGCCGCGCTGATCGAGGAAGACGCGCTGTCGGCGATCAAGCTCACGCTGATCGCCACGGTGATCGCCGTGCCGCTGAACCTCGTGTTCGGCGTCAGCGCCGCCTGGGCCATCGCCAAGCACGACTTCCGCGGCAAGCAACTGCTGATCACGCTGATCGACCTGCCCTTCTCCGTCTCGCCCGTGGTGGCCGGCCTGATCTATGTGCTGCTCTTCGGCGCGCAGGGCTGGTTCGGGCCCTGGCTGCAGGCGCATGACGTCAAGATCATCTTCGCCGTGCCCGGCATCGTGCTGGCCACCGTGTTCGTGACCTTCCCCTTCGTGGCGCGCGAGCTGATTCCGCTGATGCAGGCCCAGGGCCGCGACGAGGAGGAGGCCGCCACGGTGCTGGGCGCCAGCGGCTGGCAGACCTTCTGGCACGTCACGCTGCCAAACATCAAGTGGGGCCTGCTGTACGGCGTGATCCTGTGCAACGCCCGCGCCATGGGCGAGTTCGGCGCGGTGTCGGTCGTCTCCGGCCACATCCGCGGCCAGACCAACACCCTGCCCCTGCACGTCGAGATCCTCTACAACGAGTACCAGTTCGCCGCCGCCTTCGCCGTGGCCTCGCTGCTGGCGCTGCTGGCGCTCGTCACCCTCGGTTTGAAGCAGTTCGTCGAATGGAGAGCAGCCGTCGCCGCACGCGCTGCAAAGGAAGAAGCATGAGCATCCAGGTCCGCAACATCCACAAGCAGTTCGGCGACTTCACCGCCCTGGGCGACGTGGGCCTGGACTTCCCCACCGGCGAGCTGGTCGCCCTGCTGGGCCCGTCCGGCTGCGGCAAGACCACGCTGCTGCGCATCATCGCCGGCCTGGAGACGCCCGACCGGGGTCAGGTCTTGCTCGACGGCGAGGACGCCTCCGACACGCATGTGCGCGAGCGTCAGGTCGGCTTCGTGTTCCAGCACTACGCCCTGTTCCGCCACATGACCGTCTTCGACAACGTTGCCTTCGGCCTGCGCGTGAAGCCGCGCAAGCAGCGCCCGAGCGAGGCCGAGATCAAGAAGAAGGTGCACGAGCTGCTGCAGCTGGTGCAGCTCGACTGGCTGGCGGACCGCTACCCGCCGCAGCTCTCCGGCGGCCAGCGCCAGCGCATCGCGCTGGCCCGCGCCCTCGCGGTGGAGCCGCGCGTGCTGCTGCTGGACGAGCCCTTCGGCGCGCTCGACGCCAAGGTGCGCAAGGAGCTGCGCCGCTGGCTGCGCCGCCTGCACGACGAGCTGCACATCACCAGCATCTTCGTCACCCACGACCAGGAAGAGGCCCTGGAGGTGGCGGACCGCATCGTGCTGATGGACCACGGCAAGGTCGAGCAGGTCGGTGCGCCGCAGGAGGTCTGGGAGCGCCCCGCCACGCCCTTCGTCTATGGCTTCCTCGGCGCGGTCAACCGCTTCGAGGGCGAGGCGCAGGGCAGCGTGCTGCACATCGGCGAGCAGCAGCTGCGCCATGGCGGCAGCCTGCAGGCCCAGGGCCGCGTGCTGGCCTATGCCCGCCCGCATGAGCTGCAGATCTTCACCGATGGCCAGGCCGGCGGCCTGCCCGCCACGGTGGATCGCGTGCTGAGCTTCGGCGCCGCGGCGCGCGTGGAGCTCAGCGGCCCCAACGGCCAGCACCTCGAGGCGGAGCTGACCCGCGAGCAGGCCGCCCAGCTGCAGCTGCAGCCGGGCCAGCGCGTGCAGCTGCAGGCCTCGCGCCTGTCGCTGTTCGAGGCCGCCTGAACACCGCCGGATCATGAACTTCCAGCAGCTGCGCATCATCCGCGAGGCCGTCCAGCAGAACTTCAACCTCACCGAGGTGGCGGCGGCGCTGTTCACCTCGCAGTCCGGCGTCTCCAAGCACATCAAGGACCTGGAGGACGAGCTCGGCGTCGAGCTCTTCGTGCGGCGCGGCAAGCGCCTGCTCGGGCTCACGGCGCCGGGCAAGGAGCTGGCCGTCATCGTGGACCGCATGCTGCAGGACGCGCGCAACATCAAGCGCCTGGCCGACCAGTTCGCCGACGCCGAGGCCGGCCAGCTCACCGTCGCGACCACGCACACGCAGGCGCGCTACGCCCTGCCGCAGGTGGTGGCGCGCTTCAAGGCCGCCTTCCCCAAGGTGCACCTCGTGCTGCTGCAGGCCAACCCGGCGGAGATCGTCAGCCTGCTGCAGTCCGGCGAGGCGGACATCGGCATTGCGACCGAGGCCCTGGGCGACGATCCCGCCTTCGTCACCTTCCCCTTCTACGACTGGCACCACGCGGTGGTCGTGCCCGAGGGGCACGCGCTGGCCGCCGAGCCGCTCACGCTGGAGGCCCTGGCCGAGCAGCCGCTCATCACCTACCACGAGGGCTTCACCGGCCGGGCACGGCTCGACGCGACCTTCGCGCAGGCCGGCCTGGCGCCGGACATCGTGCTCTCGGCGCTCGACGCCGACGTGATCAAGACCTATGTGCAAGTGGGGCTCGGCGTGGGCATCGTCGCGTCCATGGCCTTCGAGCCGCAGCGCGACGCCGGCCTGCGTCTGCTGGAGGCCACGCACCTCTTCCCCACCAACACCACCCATCTCGCGCTGAAGAAGGGGCACTACCTGCGCGGCTACGCCTACCGTTTCCTGCAGGAATGCGTGGGCGCGCTGAGCGAGGAGCGCATCCGCGAGGCACTGGGAACCGAGGCCTGAGCGCTCTCGAATTCTTCACTTGCTTAGCTGAATTTCTTTGAGGACAGGCGAGGGCCGCTTCGGAAGAATGGGCGCCACAGGACGCAAGACCTGACCCCAACTCCCCACCGGAACGCAGTCCATGCAAGCACGCCTCTCCCTCCGACGCCTGGCCCTGGGCGCCCTGCTCCTCGCCCTCGGCGGTACCGCGCTGGCCCAGACCCAGCTGCTCAACGTCTCCTACGACCCCACGCGCGAGCTCTACCAGGACTTCAACGCCGCCTTCGCGAAGCAGTGGAAGGCCAAGTCCGGCGAGAGCGTCACGGTCAAGCAGTCCCATGGCGGCTCGAGCAAGCAGGCGCGCTCGGTCATCGACGGGCTGGAGGCGGACGTCGTCACGCTGGCCCTGGCCTATGACATCGACGCCCTGCACGACGCCGGCAAGCTCGTGTCCGCCGACTGGCAGAAGCGCCTGCCGCACAACGCGAGCCCCTACACCTCGACCATCGTCTTCCTCGTGCGCAAGGGCAATCCGAAGAAGATCAGCAACTGGCCAGACCTGGCCCGCAGCGGCATCGACATCATCACGCCCAACCCCAAGACCTCGGGCGGCGCGCGCTGGAACTACCTCGCCGCCTGGGGCTACGCCCTCAAGCAGCCGGGCGGCAACGCCGACTCCGCCAAGGCCTTCGTCAAGCGCATCTATGCCAACACCAAGGTGCTGGACTCCGGCGCCCGGGGCTCGACGACCACCTTCGTCGAGCGGGGCATCGGCGACGTGCTGATCGCCTGGGAAAACGAGGCCTACCTCGCCGTGAAGGAGCTGGGCCGGGACAAGTTCGAGATCGTCACGCCCAGCCTCTCCATCCTGGCCGAGCCGCCGGTGGCCCTCGTCGACAAGGTGGTCGACCGGCGCGGCACCCGCAAGCAGGCGCAGGCCTATCTGGACTACCTCTACAGCGCCGAGGGCCAGGAGATCGCCGCCCGCCACTACTACCGCCCCCGCGACGCCAAGGTCGCCGCCCGGTACGCGAAGCAGTTCGCGCCGGTGCAGCTCTTCACCATCGACGAGCTCTTCGGTGGCTGGCGCCAGGCGCAGAAGACGCACTTCGACGACGGCGGCGTCTTCGACCAGATCTATTCGCCGGGCGCCCGCTGAAGCGAGCAAGACCTGACCCTCAACACCCTTCAAGCACCGTTTGTCTCCTCGTCAGACCCCCGCGCGTGGCCGGACGCAATCCCGTCGCTGCGCGGCCTGACCTTGAGCCTCCCCGGACCAAACGCCGGGGAGGCTCTCTTTTTTGGCGCCGCTGGGGAACTCTTGCGATGCGTCAAATGCCTGACACAAACGATGCGCACAATGCGAAGCATCAGGACGCGAGAAATCGGCTGCAACATAGGGCAGAGCACTGGAACCCGTGACCAGCGCGAAATGATCCGTCAGGGCCTTGTGTCCTGTCCGGTAGCAGGGCCACCCACGGTGGCCCTTTGCTTTTGTGGCGCGCAAATCCCATCCAGGGGCACACCGCGAGCCCGGCAAGCGGCGCTGTGAAGCGCCTGTAAAGAAGTTAAAAAACGGGGCATGCCAAACGTCAGGGCCGGCGGCCCATGCGATGCTTCGCCCCAATCGCAGCGCAAGCCGTGCCAAGCCGCGGCGCTGCAGGGCTGGCCGCGCCGTCGCGCCCGCCCCTCCCGAGATCGCGCAGTCAGCCATCGCCGCTGCGCTCACGACGACCGCCACCATGTCCCCGATGTACGTGCCCTCCGAGCTTTCCTCGCCCCGATTTGCCCTGCGCGGGCTATGCCTGAGCCTCAGCCTGATGGGATGCACCAGCCTCGCCCTGGCCCAGGAAGCCGCGCCGGCGCCCGCCCCCGCCGCGAGTGCGCCCCGTGCACCGGCCAAGACGGGCACCCCCGCCCGGCCCGCCACCGCAGCGCCGGCCGAGCCGCGCCAGACGCTCGAGAAAGTCGAGGTCAGCGGCGGTGCGAGTGACGACGCCACGCGCCGGGCCTCCTCGGCCGCCAAGATCGTGATCGGCCGCGAGGAGATCGAGAAGTTCGGCGACAACAGCCTGGGCGAGGTGATGAAGCGCCTGCCCGGCGTCACCACCGGCGGCCGGCCCGGCCGCGGCGGCGAGATCCGCATGCGCGGCATGGGCGGCGGCTTCACGCAGATCCTGGTGAACGGCGAGCGCATGCCGCCGGGCTTCTCGCTGGACCAGCTGCCGCCGGAACAGGTCGAGCGCATCGAGATCATGCGTGCGCCCACGGCCGAGTTCGGCGCCCGCGCCATCGCCGGCACCATCAACGTGGTGCTGCGCGAGGCCTACCAGCGCAAGGTCAACGACCTGCGCGCCGGGCTTCTCATCGAGCGCTCGCAGGTCAATCCCAACCTCTCCTGGCAGCGCAACGACAAGCTCGACGACGCCGGCAGCAGCTACAACGTGGCCGTGAACGCCGGGCAGATGAAGCATGTGGACGACCAGAACGGCCGCACCGTCGCCGAGGACCTCCACGGCGGCCCGACCCGCGTGCTGAACACCAGTGGCAGCGGCAGCGACGAGCGCAAGATGCTCAACGCCAACGGCCGCGTGCAATGGCGCCTGGGCGAGGGCGAGTCCTTCGCCATCCAGCCCTTCCTGAGCCTCAACAAGGGCTCGAGCAGCAGCCAGCAACGCCAGGCCGGCGACCGCAGCGACGGTCGCCCCCTGCCCTATGACAGCGCGCAGACCGACGGCCGCTCCGAGTTCAAGATGCTGCGCCTCAACACGCAGCTGCAGAAGAAGCTGGACCCGGACACCCGCCTCGACCTGCGCGCCGGCCTCGGCCGCGCGCTGATGGACTCCCACACCCTGCGCCAGGAGTTCCTCGGCAGCGTCGGCACGCGCACGCAGGAGGACACGGTCAGCGGCCACGACAGCAACTGGAGCCTGATGGCCAAGGCCTCGCGCCAGCTGGAGAACGAGCACAGCCTCGTCGGCGGCCTCGAGGCCGAGAGCCAGACCCGCAACCAGAACCGCGTCAGCCTGCAGAACGGCCTGCCCCGCCCCGAGCTGGCCGACTTCGGCGACAACATCTCCGCCTCGGTGCGCCGCTTCGCCGCCTATGGCCAGGACGAATGGTCGATGGGCCCGCACTGGTCCTTCTACGCCGGCCTGCGCTGGGAGGGCATCGAGACCAAGAGCGACGCCGCCAACTACGCCGTCAGCAACAAGTCCAGCGTCTGGACGCCCCTGCTGCACGCCGTCTGGAAGCCCGAGGAGAAGAGCCGCAGCCAGGTCCGCATGAGCCTGACCCGCAGCTACCGCTCGCCGCAGCTGCAGGACCTGATCGCGCGGCCCAGCATCAACAGCGAGTACCCCTGCCCGGCCGACGGCCTGTGCGGCCCGAACGCCGTGCAGTACGCCGACCGCAGCGGCAACCCGGACCTGCGCCCCGAGATGGCCACGGGCGTGGAGATCGCCTTCGAGCGCTATCTCGTCAAGGGCGGCCTGCTGAGCGCGAACTTCTTCTACCGCCACATCAACGACCTGATACGCACCGAAACCCGCCTGGAGACCGTCTCCTGGGCCAACGTGCCGCGCTGGGTCGCCCGCCCGCAGAACATCGGCACCGCCAAGACCTTCGGTGTGGAGCTGGAGGCCAAGTTCCGCCTCGACGAGTTCGTCGACGAGGCCCTGCCCATCAATCTGCGCAGCAACCTGAGCCTCTTCAGCTCCAGCGTGGACGGCATCCCGGGCCCCAACAACCGCATCGACTCCCAGCCCAAGGCCACGGCCAACATCGGCTTCGACTACAAGCTGCGCGCCCTGCCGCTGACGCTGGCGGCCGGCCTGAACTGGACGCCCGGCGGCACGCTGCAGCAGACGCTGATCCAGCAGAGCGTGACGCCCACCAAGCGCGTGATCGACGCCTCCGCCACCTGGGCCATCGACCGCGACACGCAGCTGCGTCTCTCGGCCTCCAACCTCGCGCCGCTGGACTACAACACCAGCACCATCATCACGACGGCCGACAACCGCATCACCTCGGACAATCTGGGCCGCAGCTTCACGGTGTGGCAGCTGCGCTGGGAGAAGAAGCTCTAAGGCGCGGCCGGCGCCGGCGGGGGCGCTCTGGCATCATGGCCAGACGGCGCTGCCCCCGCGCCCTGGAGCCTTCGCATGCACGGCCTGAGCATCCCGAGCGTCCCGCCCGATCCCTCGCCCGATCCCTCGCCCGTAGCCGCACCGGCCCTGTGCACCGCGCCGCTCGCGGCCGTCCTGCTGGCGCTGATCAGCCTGTGGATGCTCGCCCTGCCGGCGCCACTGCACGCCGTGGCCCTGCGCCTGGACGCGGCCTGCGCGACGGACGAGGCCCGGCCGCTGCCGGTCCAAACCGTTCACACGTTCCGCATTGCCGCAGACGGCGCCGTCTTCCTGGACGGGCAGCGCCTGGCGGGCCGGCGCGCGATCGAGGACCGCCTGCAGGCGCTCGCCTCGCCGCCGCAGGGTCTGCCGCCCGCCGTGCGGATCGTGCCGCATCCGGACGCCGACTACCGCGCCGCCATGACCGTGCTGGCCGCGGCACAGCGCCAGAACATCGCCTGGATGCAGCTCGATGCCGACGGGCACCTGCTGCCGATGGCCGGCTGCCCTCGGCTCATCGATGACGACGGGGCGCTCGCCCGCCGCTGAAGCGCCGGCATCGGGAGGGGGGCAGCTCGGTCCGCATCGGACGGCTCAAAAAAAACAGCCCCCGCCGGACGCCAGGCGCCGTGCGGGGGCCGAAGGACGGGGCTGGCGGCGTCTGGAAGCCCGCCCCGCCACCAGCAACTTACTCGTCCGAGCTGCCGAAGCCGAACAGCGCCAGCAGGCTCGTGAAGAGGTTGTAGACCGACACATACAGGCTGACCGTCGCCAGCACATAGTTGCGCTCGCCGCCGTTCACGATGTTGCTGGTCTCGAACAGGATCAGGCCCGCCGAGAGCAGCGCCACCATGCCGGACACCGCCAGGCTCAGCGCCGGGATCTCGAAGAACACGGCGGCCAGGCCAGCCACGAGGGCGATGATCATGCCGGCGAAGAGGAAGCCGCCCATGAAGCTGAAGTCCTTGCGGGTCGTCAGCACCCAGGCCGAGAGGCCGAGGAAGGTGGCGCCCGTCGCGCCGAGCGCCAGCGCGATGGTCTGCCCGCCGCCGGGCAGCGCCAGCGTGTGGCTGAGGATGGGGCCGAGGCTGTAGCCCATGAAGCCCGTCAGCGCGAACACCGCCGGCAGCGCCCAGCCGCTGTTCTGCAGCCGGTGGATGGCGAACAGCAGGCCGAAGTAGACGCCCATCGTGATCAGCAGGCCGGGCGCGGGCAGCTTCATCGCCACGCTCGCGGCCGCCACGCCGGCGCTGAAGAGCAGCGTCAGGGACAGCAGCGCGTAGGTGTTGCGCAGGACGCGGGTCGTGTCCGCCGGCACGGCCACGCGGGGCATCGTCACGACGGTGGGGGAGGACGACGTCGAGGTCGTCAGGTTCAGGGGGTTCATCGAGCTCATGGCCTTTTCTCCTTCAATCAGGGTCATCGTTCCTCGCGCAGCAGGCGCTGGCGCAGCCGCCGGTCGTCCCGGCCGCGCCGCCACTGGCGGACCAGGAAGCGGGCCGCCCGGGCCAGGGCCTGGTCCAGCGCCGTGCGCCAGTGGCGGGCCACGGAGGCCACCACCACCGTGCCGGCACCGTCCGTCCGCAGGGCGATCTGGCAGCGCTTGTCGATCCCGCCCTTCGGCCCGTTGACGTCCGACAGCTGCACCTCGGCGCGAGGCACCAGCCACTTCAGGCGGCGCAGCGCAAAGCGGACGCGTTGCTCGCTCAGGGCACGGAATTCGGCCGCCATCGGGTGGCGGGAGGTGAACAGCACTTGCATGGGTGATCTCCTTGGCTTCAGGGACACCCCGCGACTGTGCCCGCGGACGGCATTCCGAAAAACCAGCCTTTGGATGATCAAAACATCGGAAAAACCTGATGAATCGCACTCAGCCCCATGGACAGGCGCCCGGCGGCCTGCGCGAGGGGAGTGCCGCCTGTCACACACCCTCAGTGGGGGTCGGCTGTCGCCCAAAACACGCCCGCATCTGGTGGATACTCTGTCCCGCGGTCGACCTTGACCGCATTGCCTGGAGCCTGGAGGGAATCATGGGTTTGATGGATTTCATCAAGAAACAGTTCATTGACGTCCTGCAATGGACGGAGGACGGGGACGGCACCCTGGCCTGGCGCTACCCCATGCAGGACTTCGAAATCCAGTACGGCGCCCAGCTCGTCGTGCGCGAGTCCCAGCTCGCCGTCTTCGTCAACGAAGGCAAGGTGGCGGACGTCTTCGGCCCGGGCACCCACAAGCTCACCACGCAGACCCTGCCGCTGCTGACCAACCTGAAGAACTGGGACAAGCTCTTCGAGTCTCCGTTCAAGAGCGACGTCTACTTCTTCAGCACGCGCCAGCAGATCGACCAGCGCTGGGGCACGCCGCAGCCCGTCACCATCCGCGACAAGGACTTCGGTGCCGTGCGCCTGCGCGCCTTCGGCAACTACGCCTACCGCATTGCCGACCCGAAGCGCTTCCACCAGGAGATCTCGGGCACCCGCGAGCGCTACACGGCGCAGGAGCTCGACGGCCAGCTGCGCGGCACGATCCTGCAGCACATCAGCGACGCCGTCGCGCAGAGCGGCATCCCCTTCCTGGACCTGGCCGCGAACCAGGTCGAGTTCGCCACGCAGCTGCAGGCCGCGACCGCGCCCGCCTTCGAGAAGCTGGGCCTGAAGCTGGAGTCGGTCACGCTGCAGAGCGTGTCCCTGCCCGAGGAGCTGCAGAAGATCCTCGACCAGAAGATCGGCATGGGCATGATCGGCCAGAACATGGGCCAGTTCATGCAGTACCAGACGGCGCAGGCCATCCCCAAGCTCGCCGAAGGCGTGGGCAACGGCGGTGGCGGCGGCATTGCGGGCGACGCCATGGGCCTGGGGGCAGGTCTTGCCCTCGGCCAGACGCTGGCCCAGCAGATGGCCGCCGGACTGGCCGCACAGCCGCAGGCCGCGCAGCCCGCAGCACCGGCCGCCGCGCCGGTGGCGCAGAGCGCCGACGACATCATGTCCCTGCTGGAGAAGCTGGGCGAGCTCAAGGCCAAGGGCATCCTCACCGAGGAAGAGTTCGCGGCCAAGAAGGCCGACCTGCTCAAGAAGCTCGGCTGAGGCCGCTGCCAACCCCGCACGCCGCGCCGGGGCCCTCGGGCCCTCGGCGTGCGTGCACCGCCTGACACCGAGTGGCCTCCACCACCCCACAACGCCGCTGGCAAGCGGCATGCCCGAATTGCGGAGCGCCCGTCGAGTTCGCCTCGGCGGCGTCGCACAGCGCCGTCTGCAGCTACTGCCGCGCGACGCTGCTGCGCGAGGGCGACGCCCTGCGCAAGATCGGCCAGAGCGCCGAGCTCTTCGAGGACTACTCCCCGCTGCAGCTGGGCGCCAGCGGCAAGTACCAGGGCGAGCCCTTCACCGTGCTCGGCCGCCTCCAGCTGCGCACCGAGGAGGCGAGCTGGAACGAGTGGCACATCCTCTTCGGCCACGGGCGCAGCGCCTGGCTCTCCGAGGACAACGGCGCCTTCGTGATCGGCTTCGAGCTGCCGCTGACCGAAGCGCCCCCGCTGGTGGCCAACATCATCGTCGGCTCGCCCCTGACCCTGGGCGGCGCGCGCTGGGAGGTCGCCTCCAAGGTCGATGCCACCGTATTGGCCGCCGAGGGCGAGCTGCCCCGCCCGCCGGAGCTGCTCAAGAGCTACTGGGTCGTCGAGCTGCGCAGCAGCAAGGGCGAAGTCGGCAGCCTCGAGTTCAGCCAGCCGCAGGCCCCGGTCTGGACGATCGGGCGCAGCGTGCGCCTGGCCGACCTGGCCCTGAGCGGGCTGCGCGAGGACAGCAGTAAGACGCTCTCGGGCAAGTCCCTGCCCTGCCCGGGCTGCGGCGCCTCGCTGACCCCGAAGCTCGACAGCACGCAGTCCATCGTCTGCCCGCAGTGCCACACCGTCACGGACATCTCCAAGGGCATCGGCCAGGACCTGGCCCACTACGCCCAGAGCAACGGCATGGAGCCGCTGATCCCCCTGGGCACCTCGGGGAAGCTGGCCCTGATGGGCGGCACGCCCCAGGACTGGCAGGTCGTCGGCTACATGGAGCGCTGCGACCTGCCGCAGGGCGATGACGAGGAACAGACCTTCTGGCGCGAGTACCTCCTCTTCAACCGCCTGGAGGGTTTCGCCTTCCTCGTGGACACCGAGGACGGCTGGAGCGTGGTGCGCCCGCTCACCGGCGCCCCGACGGCCGACAAGGCCGGCGCCGTCACCTGGCAGACCAAGCGCTTCGCGCGGCGCTGGCAGTACACCGCCGTCATCACCTATGTGCTGGGCGAGTTCTACTGGCGCGTGAAGCGCGGCGAGAAGTGCCTCGTCACCGACTTCGAGTACCGCGCCGGCAGCCGCACCGAGCTGCTCAGCCGCGAGCAGACGGGCAACGAGGTCACCTGGAGCCACGGCCGCAAGCTGGACGCCGACGACGTGCTCAAGGGCTTCGCGCTACCGGGCGAGCGCCGTGCCGCGTTTGCCCGCGACGCCGGCGTGCGCGCGAGCGGCGACGCCCACAGCCTCTTCGCCAAGATCATCATCGGCGCCTTCGTGGTGCTGGTGCTGCTCCTGCTCGTGCGGGCCTGCAGCAGCGATGATTGCCAGGCCTACAAGGACAGCTACGGCGAGTCCAGCGCCGAGTACCAGAACTGCCGCCGCAGCGGCGGCGTGCACTACAGCGGCGGCTCGGGCGGTGGCTCGTATGGCGGCTACAGCAGCGGCGGCGGCGGTCACAAGTGAACGCGGCCGGGATCACGACAGACTAGGAAAAGGCAGGCACCTCATGAACGGCTTCGAATACCTCAAGCCCGGCATCGTGCTGGGATCCATCCTCTACGCCCTGATCGGCGTGCTGGTGTTCTGGATCAGCTTCATCGTCATCGACAAGCTCACCCCCTACAAGCTGTGGGAGGAGATCGTCGAACACAAGAACATGGCCCTGGCCGTGGTCGTGGCCGCGATGTGCATCTCCATCGGGCAGATCGTGGCGGCGGCGATCCACGGCTGACGCCGCCCGCCACGCCTGCTCCCGCCCCTGCCCGCGCCCCGGCTACCGGCCGGCCGGGTGTCGGCCGCTTCGCGACTTTCTCTCCCATGCTTTTCATCGTCCGATTCCACGACCGCGAGGAGGCCCTGCCCCTGCGCCACGAACGCGTGCCGGCCCCTCGCCCAGTCTTGCGCCGGCTGAACGCCGGCAATCCCGGTCGGTCCCCCGAGGGGACGGCGATGCTTGCGGCATTGAGCCGCAAGCACATCGCCAGGGCGGGCCGGCTTGGGAGCGGCCCGGCGCTCGGCCCGCGAGGACCGCGGCCATGGTCCCGGGCAGGCGCATGACATGAGCCAGACGACCCAAGACGAGCCGCTGCCCGCCGCGCAGCGCATCAGCCTGCAGGAGCTGCTGCTGCTCTCCAGCGTGTTCGTGATCGCCGCCTGCGGCCTGGTCTACGAGCTGACCGCAGGCGCGCTGGCCAGCTACCTGATGGGCGACTCGGTGCTGCAGTTCAGCACCATCATCGGCTGCTACCTCTTCGCGATGGGGCTGGGCTCCTGGCTGTCGCGCTTCGTGGAGCGCCAGCTGGTGGCGCAGTTCCTGCGCATTGAGCTGCTGGTGGGCGTGGTCGGCGGGCTGATGCCGGCCGGGCTCTTCGCCGCCCACAGCTGGCTGCCGCCGTCCGAGCTGATGATCTTCCGCAGCATGCTGTACGGGCTGGTGCTGCTGGTGGGCATCCTCGTGGGCCTGGAGATCCCGTTGGTGATGCGCATCATCAAGCGCCAGGTGCGCCAGCGCTACGCGCTCAAGGACCTGGTCTCGCAGGTGCTGACCTTCGACTACCTCGGCGCGCTGGTCGTCGCGCTGGCCTTCCCGCTGCTGCTGGTGCCGCAGCTCGGGCTGGTGCGCACCGGGCTCGTCTTCGGCCTGCTGAATGTGGCCGTGGCCTGCTGGGCGCTGTGGATGTTCCGCGCCGAGCTGCGCGGCTGGCGCCAGCATGCATTGGCCTGCGCGGGCTCGGCGGCGCTGCTGCTCGCGGCCCTCGCCGGCGCCGACCGGCTCACCACCTGGGCCGAGGACCGCTTCTACGGCGAGCACATCCTGATCAAGGAAACCAGCGCCTACCAGCGCATCGTCGTGACGGAGGGCAAGGCCGGCGTGCGGCTCTTCCTCAACGGCAACCTGCAGTTCCACTCGAAGGACGAGTACCGCTATCACGAGGCCCTCGTGCACCCGGCCATGGCCGCGCACGGCGCGCCGCGGCGCGTGCTGGTGCTGGGCGGCGGGGACGGCATGGCGGTGCGCGAGATCCTGCGCTACCCATCCGTGCTGTCGGTCACGCTCGTCGAGCTGGACCCGCACATGACGCGGCTCTTCTCGACCCTCCCCCTGCTGCGCGGCCTCAACCACGACGCGCTGCGCAGCCCCAAGCTGCGCGTCGTCAACGCCGACGCCTTCGGCTGGCTGGAGCAGCACGAGGAGCGCTTCGACGTCATCGTCATCGACTTCCCGGACCCCAGCAACTTCGCGCTGGGCAAGCTCTACACCAGCAGCTTCTACCAGCTGATCGACCAGCACCTGGACGCCGGCGGCTACGCGGTCGTGCAGACGACCTCGCCACTCATCGCCCGGCGCAGCTTCTGGACCGTGGTGAACACGCTGGAGTCCGTCGGGCTCTCCACCACGCCGTACCACACGCACGTGCCGAGCTTCGGCGAATGGGGCTTCGTGCTGGCCGGGCGCCGCCCCTGGGCCGTGCCGCGCGGCCTGCCGCCCGGGCTGCGCTTCCTGACGCTGGACAGCCTGCCGACGATGATGAGCTTCCCCGCCGACATGAGCCGGGTCGAGACCGACGTCAACCGCCTCTCCAACCAGGCTCTGGTGCGCGAGTTCGAGGCCGAGTGGGGCAAGGTGCACTGAGCATGCGCCGCCGCGACCTGCTGGGCGCCCTGACGGCCTCCTCGGCAGCGGTGGCCGCACCGGCGCTGCTGTCCGGCTGCGCGCCGCAGGAGCGGCCGCCGCTGGCCGGCGGCTGGGTCGGCGCCCACGCCGATCGCGGCCACCGGCTGCGCGACGCCGGCACCCGCGAGCGCCTGCTGCGCGCCGCGCGCGAGGCCCCGGCGCAGCGCACCGACACGCTGGTCATCGGCGGCGGGGTGTCAGGTCTTGCCTGCGCCCGCCGCCTCGCCGAAGCCGGCCGGGACGTCGCGCTGCTGGAGCTCGAGGACGAGGCCGGCGGCAACGCCCGCGGCCATCGCATGGGCGCGCTGGCCTGCCCGCTCGGGGCCCACTACCTGCCCACGCCCGGCCCCGAGGCGCCCGAGGTGGCGCAGCTGCTGGAGGCGCTTGGCGTGAGCCGCCAGCGCGCCGGCCGCACGGTCTACGAGGAGCGATTCCTGTGCCACAGCCCGCAGGAGCGCCTCTTCTTCGAGGGCCAGTGGCACGAGGGCCTGCTGCCGCCCGCCGAGAGCGCCGCCACGCGCGAGCAGTACCTGCGCTTCGGGCAGGCGGTCGCGCAGGTGCAGCGCCTGGGCTTCGCGATGCCCTCGCACCGCGCCCCCTGGACGCCCGCCCACGCCGCGCTGGATGCCCGCACCTTCGCCCGCTGGCTGGACGAGCAACAGCTCGATGACGCCCGGCTGCGCTGGTACCTCGACTACTGCTGCCGCGACGACTACGGCGCCGGGCTCGACACGGTCAGCGCCTGGGCCGGCCTGCACTACTTCGCGAGCCGCCATGGCTTCCACGGTGGGGACACGCGCGCCGGTGACGAAGAGCGCGACGCCGTGCTCACCTGGCCCGAGGGCAACGCCTGGCTGACCCGCCACATGGCCGCGGCCCTGCGCCCGCAGCTGCACACCGGCCGCCTGGTGCTGCGCGTGATGCCGGGCCGCCACGAGGTCGAGGTGCTCGCCTGGAACGCCGCGACCGAGACCGGCGAGCGCTGGCAGGCCCGGCAGGTCGTGATGGCCACGCCGCTCTTCATCGCGGCCCGCCTGCTGGAGTCGCCGCCGGACGCCCTGCGCGAGGTCGTCGCCCGCCAGCCGCATGCGCCGTGGCTCGTCGCCAATCTGCAGCTCTCGGCGCCGCTGCTGGAACGCAGCGGGCCGGGCCTCAGCTGGGACAACGTCATCCACGGCAGCGAGCAGTTGGGCTATGTGGACGCGGGCCATCAGCGCCTCGACCCCACGCCCGCGGCGACGGTGCTGACGGCCTATTGGGCCCTGCCTGCGGCGCAGCGCCCGGCCCTGCTCAGCGCGCCCTGGGAAACCTGGGCCCGGCAGGTGGTCGCGCCCCTGCAGGCTGTCCACCCGGACCTGCCCGAGAAGCTACAGCGCATCGACCTCATGCGCTGGGGCCATGCCATGAGCATTCCCGTGCCCGGCCTGCGCGGCTCGGCGGCGCTGCAGGCCCTGCACGCGCCCCACGGGCGCCTGCACTTCGCGCACAGCGACCTCGCCGCCTACTCGGTGTTCGAGGAGGCCTACACGGCCGGCTGGGGCGTGGCGGGCCGCCTGCTGGGCCGGGCCTGAGCCGCACGCCGGCCGGCGCAGATTGCGCCAGAATCCGGGCCATGAACCGACTCCAGGCCCAGTGGCAACGCCTCTTCCTCACGACGGACGCCTCGGTGCAGCCCGGCACCGCACCGGCCCTGCACGACGCCGCAGGGCGCACCCGCGCGCTGCTGATCGAGCTGTCCCGACCGGCGGACTGGCCCGCGCTGGCCGCGCTGTGGCTCGGCGTGCAACAGGACCTCGGCCTGCCGGCCCCGGCCATCGCCGTGTCCGGCACGGACGGCTTCCAGCTCTGGTTCGCGCTGGCGGCGCCCCTCGAGCCTGCGCAGGGCCTGGCGCTGCTGCAGGCGCTCTGCACGCGCTACCTGCCGGACATCGCCCCGCAGCGGCTGCATCTGCAGGCCGGCGCGCAAGTCCTGGCGGGTGAGGCGCTCTCGCTGCCGCCCCAGCCGCAGGCCGCGCCGGATCAGTGGTCCGCCTTCGTCAGTCAAGACCTGGCCCCCGTCTTCGCGGACAGCCCCTGGCTGGACATCGAGCCGGGGGTCGACGGCCAGGCCGATGTGCTGGCCTCGCTGGCCTGCATCAGCCCCGAAGCCCTGCAGCAGGCGCTGGCCGCGCTGGCACCACCAGCAGGCGCGACGCTCACCCGCACGGGCAAGCCCGCCGCCTCGGCCCCAGCGCCCGAGGCTCGCCCGGCCCACGTGCAGGCCGCGCTCGATTTCCTGCTCCAGGTGATGCAGGACCGCAGCGCGCCGCTGCCGCAGCGCATCGAGGCCGCCCAGGCGCTGCTGCAGCACGGCGCCTGAGGCGAAGGCTCAGCGCCAGCCGATGTCGAGGGGCCGGGAGGCCTCGCGCAGGGCCGCCAGCGCCTCGTCCGTGTCGAGGTCCTGCACCGGTCCCGGGCCCGGCAGCTCGACGAAGGCGACCTGCGCCGGATGGGCATTCAGCCAGTGGCGAACGCCCAGCGACGGCGACTGCGCCTCGATCGCCCGCAAGGCGCCGGGGCCCAGCATCACCGGGTGCCCGCGCTGCCCCGCGACGGTCGGCACCAGGGCCTCGATACCCGCCGCGCGCTGCGCCCAGGCCGCGCGCAAGCGGTGCAGATCGTCCGCCGTCAACGCCGTGAGGTCCCCCAGCAGCAGCCACAGCGGGCGCGCCGGCTGCGCCGCGAGATGGGCGCGCACGGCCAGGCGCTGGGAGTCGATGAGCGAGGGTTCGGCCCCCGTGTGCACGAGCGGCGCGAGGCCGGCACGCTGCGCGAGCGGCAGCAGGGTGTCGAGATAGGGCCCGAGGACGACGCCGGGCTGCACGGCGCCGGCGTTCCGCAGCGCCGCGGCCAGCCGCTCCAGCAGCGACTGCTCGCCGATGTGCAGGGCCGCCTTGGGCCGGCCGCCCAGCCGGCGCCCGAGGCCGGCGGCGAGGATGACGGCGCCCGGCGCGGCGGTGTCGTCCGCGCCAGTCAACGGCCGCACACCAGCGCTTCCCGCTCGAGGGCGTTCTTGTCCTCGTCCTCGACCTCGTCATCAGGCACGGACCCGTGCACCGCCTCCAGCGCCTTGGCCTCCGCCACCTGCACCGGCGGCGGCAGCGCGATGCCGTTCTTGCAGGCCACCACCTCGGCCATGATGGACAGCGCGATCTCGGCGGGCGTCTTGCTGCCGATGCAGAGCCCCGCGGGGCTGCGCAGGCGCGCCATCTGCGCCGGCGTGAGGTCGAAGTGTTCCTGCAGGCGCTCGCGGCGCTGCTGGGCGTTGCGGCGGGAGCCGATGGCCCCGACGTAGAAGGCCGGCGACTGCAGGGCGTCGATCAGGGCGAGGTCGTCGAGCTTCGGGTCATGCGTCAGCGCGACGACCGCCGTGCGGGCGTCCGGGCGCAGGCGCTGGATGAGGTCGTCCGGCATCTCGTGGCTGAGCTGCACGCCGGGCAGGCGCCAGCTGGCGCGCTGCTCGGGCCGCGGGTCGCACACCACGATCTCGAAGCCCAGGCTCAGCGCCATCTCGGACATGAAGCGCGAGAGGTCCCCCGCGCCGATCAGCACCAGCCGGGCGCGCGGGCCGAAGTGGTTGACCAGCACCTCGCCCTCCCGCCGCGGCACGCCGTCCGTGCCACCGGCGAGCAGCGTGACGACACCAGTGCGCAGGTCCAGATGGCGCTGCGTGGCCTGGCGCGCGGCGCAGGCGGCGAGCAGCTCGTCCACGCGGCTGTGCGCCTGCAGCGGCTCCAGCACCAGCTCCACCGTCCCGCCGCAGGGCAGGCCGAAGCGATGGGCCTGGTCCGCCGAGATGCCATAGCGCAGCACCGCGGGCAGGCCCTGGGCGCAGACGGCCTCGATGCCCTCCTCGCGGATGCGCAGGATGAGGTCGTCCTCGATGCAGCCGCCCGAGACCGAGCCCACCGTCTCGCCGCGGCCGTTGATGGCCATCAGCGAGCCCGGCGGGCGCGGCGACGAGCCCCAGGTGCGCGCCACCGTCACCAGCAGGGCGGGCTCGCCCGCGGCCTGCCAGGCGGCCGCGCTGCGCAGCACCAGGGTGTCGAGGTCTTCCATCGTGCGGCGACCTCAGGCCAGCTTGAAGGGCAGCGAGCGCTGCGGCTTGCCCGTCACCCGGGCGATGGCGTTGGCGAAGGCCGGCGCCAGCGGCGGCAGGCCGGGCTCGCCCATGCCCTTGGGCGGCTCGGCGCTGGGCACGATGTGCACGGCGATGACCGGCATGTCGGGCATGCGCGCCACCACGTAGTCGCCGAAGTTGCTCTGCTCGACCACGCCGTCCTTGAAGGTGATGGCCGCGCCGGGCAGGCACATGCCCAGGCCCATCAGCGCCGCGCCCTGCACCTGCGCCTCGATGGTGCGCGGGTTCACGGCCAGGTTGCAGTGCACGCCTGCCGTCACCTGATGCAGCACCGGCTGGCCCTTCTTCACGGACGCCTCGACCACATAGGCCACCACGGTCTCGAAGGATTCATGCACCGCCACGCCCCAGGCGCGGCCCGCGGGCAGCTTGCGCTTGCCGTAGCCGCTCTGCGCCACGGCCAGCTCCAGCGCGGCGCGGTGGCGCGGGTGCTGGTCGCCGAACAGGCGCAGGCGGTAGGCCACCGGGTCCTGCTTCGTGCGGGCGGCGATCTCGTCGACGATCGTCTCCATCACGAAGGCCGTGTGGGTGGAGCCCACGCTGCGCCACCACAGCACCGGCACGTTCTCCTTGGGGTGATGCACGCGCAGGCGCATCGGGAAGGGATACGGCTCCTTCATGCCCTCGACGGCCGTCTGGTCGATGCCGTTCTTGACCATGAAGCCCTCGAACATCGAGCCCGAGGTGATCGACTGGCCCACGATGACGTGGTCCCAGGCGAGCACGTTGCCGGCCTTGTCGAAGCCCAGCTGCGCCTGGTGCAGGTGCATGGGGCGGTAGTAGCCGCCGTGGATGTCGTCCTCGCGGCTCCACTGCGTCTTGATGGGCGCGTCCAGGCCCGCCGCGCGGGCGGCCTTGGCGATGGCGCAGGCCTCGCTCACGAAGTCGCTCGTGGGCACGGCCCGGCGGCCGAAGCCGCCGCCGGCCATCTGCACCTTCACGGCCACCTGCTCGGGCTTGAGGCCCAGCACGCGCGCCGCGGCCATGCCGTCCACGCCGGGGAACTGCGTGCCGACCCACAGCGTCGCGCCGTCCGGGCGCCACTGCACGGTGCAGTTCAGCGGCTCCATCGGCGCATGCGCCAGGTAGGGGAAATGGAACTCGGCCTGGATCTTGTGCGGGGCCTTGGCCATCGGGGCCATGTCCGCCTTGAAGTGCTCCGGGCCGTCCTGGCGGGCCAGGCGCCGGTAGGCCGCGAGCTGCTTCTGGCTGTCGACCTTCTCGACGCCGCTCGTGTCCCAGTCGATCTTCAGCGCGTCACGGCCCTGCTTGGCGGGCCAGTAGCCCTCGGCGATGACGGCGATGCCCTCGGCGCCGCGGTCCAGCGGCACGCGCAGCACGGCCTTCACGCCGCGGATGGCGCGTGCGGCGCTGTCGTCCACCGAGCGCGGCTTGGCACCGAACACCGGCGGGCGGGCGACCACGGCCGTCAGCTGCCCGGGCAGGCGCACGTCGATGCCGAAGTCCTGCCGGCCGCTGCTCTTGGCCTTGCTGTCCAGGCGGTTCGTGGGCTTGCCGATCAGGCGGAAGTCCTTGGGATCCTTGAGCGTCACCTGCTCCGGCACCGGCTGCGCCATCGCGGCCTCGGCGAGCTCCCCGTAGCCGGCGCGGCGGCCGTCGGTGGCGATGACCTGGCCCTGCTCCGTGCGCAGGCTGGCCACCGGCACGTTCCAGCGGGCAGCCGCGGCGCCCAGCAGCATCGCGCGGGCGCGGGCGCCCAGCTCGCGGTACTGCATGAAGCTGTTCTTGATGGAGTTCGAGCCGCCCGTGATGTGCAGGCCGAAGCCCGGATCAACGAAGGCGGGATCGTTGCTGCCCAGCTCGCCGCGCACGCGCGACCAGTCGGCATCGAGCTCCTCCGCGAGGATCATGGGCAGCGCCGTCTGCACGCCCTGGCCGAACTCCAGGCGGTTGATCATGACGGTGACCGTGCCGTCCGTGGCGATGCGCACGAAGGACGTCGGCTGCTGGAAGGGCTTGAGCCCGGCGGGTGCGGCCTCGCCGGCGGCGGTGGCGGCCAGCGGCGCAAGGCCCAGCGCGAAGCCGGCGCCGCCACTGACCTTGAGGAAGCCGCGGCGGCTCAGCCCGGCGGACTCGGGCGCCTCGGACTGGCGCGCCAGGATGTGCTGCAGCGCGCGCGGCATCTCGAGGGGCAGCGCGGCGGTCTGGTCGGGAGACAGGTGATGGTTCAGCATGGCGATCTCCTTCAGGCCAGGGCGCGGGCGGCGTCCGCCACGGCGGCGCGGATGCGGGCATAGGTGCCGCAGCGGCAGATGTTGCCGGCCATGGCGGCGTCGATCTCCGCGGCGCTCGGCTGCTTGCCCTTGGGCAGGCTCTTGAGGAAGGCCGTGGCGGACATGATCTGCCCGCTCTGGCAGTAGCCGCACTGCGCGACGTCGTGCTTGACCCAGGCGGCATGGACGGCGTCCCCAACGCGGTCGCCCCCGGCCGTCACGGCCTCGATGGTGGTGATGGGCTTGCCTTCGACGGCGGAGACGGGCGTCACGCAGGAGCGGATCGCCTGGCCCTCCACATGCACCGTGCAGGCGCCGCACAGGGCCGCGCCGCAGCCGAACTTGCTGCCGCACAGGCCGAGGTTGTCTCGCAGGGCCCACAGGACGGGGGTGCCGGGGTCGATGTCGAGCTGGTGCTCGCGGCCGTTGACGTGAAGCTGGGTCATGGCGTCGGGTCTCCGCGGTGAGGGAATGACGGGAAGGGAAGCGCCCGGGGCCGCCATCCGAACGGACGTGCGGCCAGGGAATCAGCCGCTGAATGTAGGCGCTTCCCCGCCCGTCGGCTAGCCCGCAGCGCTTGCTGCACTGTCAAGCACAGCTTGCGAATCAGGCCGCCGGAGGCCGATGGCGCCGGCGGCCTTCGGCCTCCAGGCGCGCCAGCTCCTGGGCCGTCAGCACGTAGTCCGTGTTGCCCGCGAGGCGCTCGATGGCGAGGTCGATGAAGGCCCGCACCCGCGCGGGCTGGGCGACGCGGCTGCCCCAGTAGATGTGCAGGCCGTACTGGTCCGCCACGTGCTGGGTGAGCAGCGGGACGAGCCGCCCCGCACGCAGGTGCGCCGCGCCCATGATGCCGCTGACCTGCCCGAGCGCGCGCCCCGAGAGGATGGCGCCGAGCTCCAGCCCTTCTTCGTTCGTCGAGAAGCTGGCCAGCACCTCCTGCTCCGCCGTCACGCCGTCCACCTTCACGGGCCAGGCCATGAGCCGCCCGGTGGACGGCAGGCGAAAGCCGCTGCACTGGTGCGCGGCGAGCGCCGCCAGGCTGTCCGGCGCGCCATGGCGCTCCAGGTAGGCCGGGGCGGCGCAGATGATCATCTGCAGCGGGAAGAGCCGCCGCGCGATGACGCCCTCGGCCGGTGCCGACCCCACGCGGAAGCCCACGTCGACGCGGTCCTCGACCCAGTTGCCGATGCGGTCGTCCAGCAGCACGTCGGGGTGGGCGTCCGGGTGGCGGCGGCAGAACTCGTCCAGCAGGGCATGGATCACCGGCTGGAAGCTGGAGCGGGGCCCGACGATGCGCAGCGGCCCCGCCACCTCGTCCCGGGCCTGGCGCACGACCTGGAAGGCGCGCTCCAGCCCCTGCAGTGCCGGGAGCGCGGCGTCCATGAAGAGCCGGCCTTCGTCCGTCAGCGACATGTTGCGCGTGGTGCGATGGAAGAGCCGCGCGCCCAGCTTCTGCTCCAGCTGGGCCAGCGCCTGGCTGGCGGCCTGCGGGCTGATGCCCTCGGCGGCCGCGGCGCGGCGCAGGCTGCCCAGCTCGGCGGTCTTGACGAAGACGGACAGGGTGCGCAGTTCGTTCTGGGCCATGGCGGGGGTCTGGAGATGGATCAAGCCGCGAAGGCTCGATTATCAAGCCCGTCTTGCCAATTCACGCAGCCCCCTCCAGCATGCGCGCCGCGACCCGCCGCCAGTGCGGATGGGGCACCCGCAGGTCCTCCTGCCAGCAGGCGTGCACGCCCTTGATGACGTGTTCGTCCGCCTGCGCCAGGGCCGCGCGGTGCAGGGCCGGCCATGCCGGCGGTGGCGAGTCCGGCACCTCGTCCTGCCACTGCACGCGCCCCGCCAGCCAGCCGGCGACGGCGGCGCGGTCCAGCGCGGCGATGAGGGGCTGGGGATCGGTGTGCGGTGGCAGCGCCGGCAGCAGCACCCGCAGCGCTCGCAGGCCGGTGATCAGGTGCAGCACGGTGAAGTTGCGGCTGTGCAGATAGGCCTCGCGCGCCACGGCCAGGAGCTGTTCGCGCCGCTCGGCCAGGGAGGCGGCGGGCGCGAGCCGCTCGGCCAGGGCGGCATAGACGGGCGTGCCGGCGGCGCTGCGCATGCGGAACTGGATCATCGGCAGCTCGCTGCGCCAGGCGTGCGCCTGCTCGCGCAGGGCCTCGGCCCAGGCGGTGGGCGCCAGCGGCTCGCCGCCGCGCGGCCCGGCGGGCAGCGGCTCCCACCAGGCGGCCCAGGTGGCCAGCGCCGCCGCCAGCTCGGCGGTGTGTGCGCTCTCCACCGCATGGGCCACGCGGATCAGGCCATGGAAGGCGATGGCGTGAGGCGAGGCCAGCAGGACCGGCAGATGCGCGGCCAGCACTGCCCGGGGCGCCAGGCCGGCCAGCAGGGCCGAGAAATAGGCCTGCAGCCAGGGATAGTCCGCCGCCTGACCGCGGTGGATCAGCCACTCGTCGGCAGCGCCAATGCCCGTTTGCAGCGCCTCGGCCGCGCGCCGGGCGTCGGCCTCGACGGCCGCAGAGGCAGGTGTTGCCGCTTCCAGCTTGAGGCGATCCCCGTCCACCAGGCGCTGCAGGCGTTCGGCCTCCGCGCCCATCTCCCAGGCCGCATGCAGGGCCATCGGGAGGTGATTGCTCATGGCGCCGTCATAGGCCGGGCCGAAGGCCTGCGCCTCGTCCAGCCGCTGATGCAGCAGCGCCAGCGAGCCGGTCCTGCCGGCGGCCGGGCCTTGCAGCGCCGCGGGGGTTTGATTCAGCACTTCATCCATCACCGATCTCCTGTTCAGGGTTTGACGCGATGACGGCATGGTGAAAGTTCAAGTGAACTTGAAGTCAAGTGCAGAATGCAGATCGTCTGCCGCCACCCGGAATCCGCCATGCCTTCGACCCCGACGCTCCTGCCCATCGGCGATTTCTCCCGCCGTGCCGGCGTGGCCGCCAGCGCGCTGCGCTTCTACGAGGAGCAGGGCCTGCTGCACAGCCACCGCAGCGAGTCGGGCCGGCGCCAGTTCGCGCGGGGCGACCTGCGCCGCGTCGCCTTCATCCGCGCCGCGCAGACGGTGGGCCTGAGCCTCGACGACATCCGCGCCGCCCTCGCCCCCCTCCCCGACGCCCGCACGCCCACGGCACGCGACTGGGAGCGGCTCTCCCGCGCCTGGCAGCCGCTGCTGGAGGCGCGCATCGCCGAGCTGGAGCGCCTGCGGGACACCCTCGCCTCCTGCATCGGCTGCGGCTGCCTGTCACTCACGAAGTGCCGGCTCTACAACCCGCAGGATGCCGCCGGCCGCCGCGGCCCGGGGGCGCGGTACTGGCAAGGGGATCGCGCGTCGGACGTGTGCGTCGAGGCGGCCGCCGACGAGTGAGGCGGCAGGCTCAGGCGGACTCGGGCAGCAGCGCCTGCAACGCCGCGTGGATCGGCGCCGCCGCGACGAGCAGGCCCGAGCCCGGCTCGCCGAGTGCACGTCCGCCCAGGGCCGAGACCCGCGCCCCCGACTCCTCGGCGATGAGCAGGCCGGGCAGCCAGTCGACCAGATGGCGGCCGCATTCCCAGTAGGCATCGAGCCGGCCGCTGGCCACGAGCGCCAGGGACAGCGTCGCCGAGCCGATCCAGCGCTGCGCCAGCACGGCCGGCACGACCTGCGCGAGCCCGTGCAGAAAGGCCTCGAGCTCTGCCGGTGGCCGCCGCGGCAGATTGGGAAAGCTGGTGCCGACGGTTGCCCAGGCCAGAGACGCCGGCGCCTGGCAGCGCAGGACCTGACCATTGCAATGCGCGCCGTGGTGTCGCACGGCGTGGTAGGTGCGGTCGAGGCTGGGATCGCAGACGATGGCCAGCAGCGGTGTCGCGCCCCGCATCAGGGTCAGCGTGAGGGTCCACATGGGCAGGCCGGCGAGGTACTGGATCGCACCGTCCAGCGGATCGCAGAGCCAGTAGGGGCCGCTCGCCTCGGGCAGGCGGTCCGGCGTGAGCCCGGCCTGGAAGAGGGGCAGGCCCGGGGTGCAGGCGGCCAGCGCGGCGCGCACATCCTGCAAGCCCTGCGCGCAGGCCTCGGCAAAGCAGGTGCGCATCAGGGCTTCGTTGCCCAGGGCCCGTGCAGGCTGTGCGACCCGCAGCCGCTGTCCGGCGGCAGTCACGGCCACGAGGAGCGAATCGATCGCCGGCGCATCGAGGCCGGCAGGCAGGTCAGAGGTCATCAGGAACTCCGTGAAGGGGATGCCTGCAGTGTTCCCGCGCCGGCCGCGCCATACTTGCGCCTTTCCTCCAACCCGTTATTGGATCGGGCCAACGGTGGCCCTCGCCATGTTTGAATCCCCTCTCCACAGCGAGGCGCTGCGCCATGAAGGCGCCGACGCCCCGGCGCCGCACCGCCACGCCGCGGGCCAGCTGCTGCGCGTCGAGACCGGGCTCGTGACCGTGCTCACGGAGCACTCGCGCTGGACGCTGCCGCCCGGCTGCGTGGGCTGGGTGCCGCCGCACGCGCTGCACGGCGCGGTCTTCCAGGGGCCGACGCGCGGCGTCAACTTCTACGTGGAAGCAGGCTGGGCGGCCTCGCACCTGCCGGCCGACTGGAAGGTCGTGCGCTGCACGCCGCTGCTGGACGCCCTGCTCACCGAGCTGCACCGCGATGCCGATCGCTGCCGGCACGCGGCCTACCGGGACGTGCTGGCCGACCTCCTCCAGCGGGCGTCCCACGAGGCGCTGGGCGTCCCCATGCCCGCCGAGCCGCGGCTGCGGCGCCTGTGTGAGCAGCTGCTGGCGCAGCCGGACGATCGCGCGGACCTCGACGTCTGGGCCGCGCGCCTGCACACGAGCCGCCGCACCCTCACGCGGCGCTTCGTGGCCGAGACCGGACTGAGCTGGGCGCAGTGGCGGCAGCAGGCCCGGCTGATGCTGGCGCTGGAGCGCCTCGTGGCGGGGCAGTCGGTCACGACTGTGGCACTGGCCGTGGGCTACGAGAGCCTCAGCGCCTTCGTCACCCTGTTCCGGGCACGGATGGGGCTGTCACCCACGGCCTGGCTGGCCCGCACGATGGCCGGGCGCTGAAGAGGGGCCGGCTCAGGCGTCGCGCTGCAGCGCTGGGCGGGGGGCTCAGGTGCCGCGCTGCAGCGCTGGGCGGGTGGCTCAGGCGCCGGGCCGCAGCGCTGGGCGGGTGGCTCAGGCGCCGGGCCGCAGCGCTGGGCGGGGGGCTCAGGCGCCGGGCTGCAGCGCTGGGCGGGTGGCTCAGGCGCCGCGCTGCAGCGCCTGGTGCAGCGCCTCGGCCGGCGCGAAGGCCGCGACGAGGATCTCCATCAGCCGCCGGGCCTTTTCGCTGTTGTCGGCGCCGTAGTTGCAGACGTAGACGTCCAGCGTGACCCCGCCCAGCTCGGGCCAGGTATGGACGGCGAGGTGGGATTCCGCCAGCAGCACGACCCCGGTGATGCCGCTGGCCTCGCCCTCGACGGCCGGCGTGAAACGGTGGAACAGCTCGGCGACGGCGCCAAGGCCCGCGGCGCCCACGGCCTGCGTGCAGGCCTCGCGCAGCGCGGCGGGATCGGTCATCAGCGGCTGCTGGGGATCGCAGCCGCGCAGGTCGGCGGTGAGGTGCAGGCCTTGCATGAAAAGCGGCGGCGGCGCGTCAGCCGCCCGTGACCGGCGGGAAGAAGGCCACCTCGGCCCCCGCGGGGATGGGCACCGACTCCTTGGCGAGCTGCTGGTTCAGGGCGCAGCGCACAGCACGCGTGCGGGCGAGCGCGCTGGCATGGGGCTCGCCGCGGGCCAGCAGCGCATCGCGCAGCTGGCCGAGGGTCTGGCCGTCCTGCCAGGGCAGCGTTTCCTGCTCCCCGAGGGCCTCGCGCAGGGACGCGAAATAACGGACGGTGATGGAGCTCATTGCAAAGCGCTGAAAGGAATGAAGCGCACAGTATCGCCGCTGCGGATGGGGGTGCCGGGTGGCACGTCGACCAGGCCGTCGCCCCACACGGCCGAGCTGAGCACGCCCGAGCCCTGGTTCGAGAACAGCTCCAGCCCGCCCGCCGCATTGAGCCGTGCGCGCAGGAACTCGCGGCGCTTGTCGGCCTTGAGCCAGTCGAAATCGGCCCGCAGCGGATAGGCCTGCGGGGCCAGCGCCGCCGCGCCCTGCAGGCGCAGGATCACGGGCCGCACGGCCAGCAGGAAGGTCACGAAGCTCGACACGGGATTGCCCGGCAGGCCGATGAACCAGGCCTGGCGGCCCGCCTGCCCCGGGCGGCGCACCGCCCCGAAGGCCAGGGGCTTGCCCGGCTTGATGGCCATCTGCCAGAGGTCCAGCTGACCTTCGGCCTGCACGGCGGGGCGCAGGTGGTCCTCCTCGCCGACGGACACGCCGCCCGAGGTGAGGATCAGGTCGGCCCGCGTCGCGGCGGCCCGCAGCGCGGCGCGCGTGGCATCCAGGGTGTCGGGCACGATGCCGAGGTCCTCCACCTCGCAGCCCAGCTGCTGGAGCAGGCCGCGCAGCGTGAAGCGGTTGCTGTTGTAGATCGCGCCGGGCTTGAGCGGCTCGCCCGGCATGGCCAGCTCGTCCCCCGTCGAGAACAGGGCTACGCGCACGCGGCGGGCGACGCTCAGCGAGGCCGCGCCGACGGTGGCCGCCAGGCCCAGCGCGGCCGGGTCGAGGCGATGGCCGGCCGCCAGCACCACGGCACCGGCCTGCACGTCCTCACCGCGGCGGCGGATGGCGGCGCCCGAGGCCGGGCGCTCCACCACACGCACCGCACCCAGGCCGTCGCCCGGCAGGGCTTCGCAGTGCTCCTGCATCTGCACGGCGTCGGCCCCCTCGGGCACGGGCGCACCGGTGAAGATGCGTGCGGCGGTGCCCGGCTGCAAGGCCAGGGGCACGCTGCCCGCCGGCACGCGCTGGCTCACGGGCAGCACGGTGCCGTCGGCCGGCAGGTCGGCGAGGCGCAGGGCGTAGCCGTCCATCGCGCTGTTGTCGTGCGGGGGCACGTCGAGCTGCGAGCGGACCTCCGCCGCCAGCACGCGGCCGAGGGCGTCGAAGGTGGACAGCGTCTGCGTCTCGCCCAGCGGCTGGACGGCGGCGAGCAGGCGGGCCAGCGCCTCGTCAAGGCTCAGCAGGGGCTTGCGGGCGGGCGGGGTGGCGGTGGTTTCAGCGGACATGGGCGTGAATGTAATCCTTCACCTGCTGCGCGTCGGCCGGCATCAGCTGCACGCGCTTGGGCAGGGCCTCGATGCCCTGCAGGTGCGCGGGCCGCGGCGGCTCCTCGCCCAGCGCCTCGACGATGGTGGCGGCGAACTTCGCGGGCAGCGCCGTCTCCAGCACCAGCATGGGGACGCCGTCCTGCCGCCAGTCCTGCGCGACCTTCAGGCCGTCCGCCGTGTGGGTGTCGACGATGACGCCGTACTGCTCCTGCGTGGCGCGGATCGTGGCCAGGCGGTCGGCGTGGCTGCTGGCGCCCGAGACGAAGCCGTAGGCAGCGATGGCGGCCTTCTCGGCCGCGCTGATCTCGAAGCGGCCGTCACGCTCGAGGGCGTCCTTGAACAGCGCCTTCACGCGGGCGCCGTCGCGACCCAGGAGGTCGAACACGAAGCGCTCGAAGTTGCTGGCCTTGGAGATGTCCATCGAGGGGCTGGAGGTCTCGTGCGTCTCGGCGCTGCCGCGCGGGCGGTACACGCCGGTGCGGAAGAACTCGTCAAGCACGTCGTTCTCGTTGGTGGCGACGACCAGCCGCTCGATCGGCAAGCCCATCATGCGCGCCACGTGGCCGGCGCAGACATTGCCGAAGTTGCCGGAGGGGACGCAGAAGCTGACCTTCTCCGCGTTGGACTTCGTGGCGTAGAAATAACCGGCGAAGTAGTAGACCACCTGCGCCAGCAGCCGCGCCCAGTTGATCGAGTTGACCGTGCCGATCTTGTGCTCGCGCTTGAAGGCCAGGTCGTTCGAGACCGCCTTGACGATGTCCTGGCAGTCGTCGAACACGCCCTCGACGGCGATGTTGTGGATGTTCTCGTCCTGCAGGCTGAACATCTGCGCCTGCTGGAAGGGGCTCATGCGGCCGTGCGGCGAGAGCATGAAGACGCGCACGCCCGCCTTGCCGCGCATGGCGTACTCGGCCGCGCTGCCGGTGTCCCCGCTGGTGGCGCCGAGGATGTTGAGCGTCTCGCCGCGGCGCTTCAGCTCGTACTCGAAGAGCTGGCCCAGCAGCTGCATCGCCATGTCCTTGAAGGCCAGCGTCGGGCCGTTGGACAGGGCCTGCAGGGCCAGGCCGGGCTCCAGGGGCTTGAGCGGCGTGATCTCGGGGGTGCCGAAGACCTCGGCCGTGTAGGTGCGGGCGCAGATCGCGCGCAGGTCCTCGGCCGGGATGTCGTCGATGTAGAGCGAGAGGATCTCGAAGGCCAGCTCGTGGTAGGCCAGGCCGCGCCAGCGGGTGAGCGTGGCGGCGTCGACCTGCGGGTAGCGCACGGGCAGGTACAGGCCGCCGTCCGGCGCCAGGCCTTCGAGCAGGATGTCGCAGAAACGGCGTTCGGTCTTGTCACCGCGGGTGCTGAGGTAGTTCACGGGCTTGGGCTTCCAGCTTGAGGTTGAGAGGGGGGGAGGTCATCGGGCGGCGTGGCCAGGGCCTGGCGCAGCTGCATGGCCTCGTCATAGGCTTCGGCGCCGCGCGCCCAGTCGCCGAGGGCCTCGGCGACGCGGCCGATGCGGTCGAGCGCGGCGGCAAGATCCTGGCGGGCGCGCGGGGTGCCACCGAGGCGGTGGTCCACGACCTGCAGGATCGACAGGCATTCCTCGAAGGCGAGGCCGGCGCGGTTCCAGTCGCCCTGGGACTGCGCGACCCGGCCGACGTGGTCCAGCGCCTGCGCGACGGCCCGCAGCGCGTCCGGCGTCTCACCAAGGCGCAGGGCGATCGTGCGGCACTGGGCGAGGCAGGCCTCGCTGGCCTCGGCGGCCTCGTGCCAGGCGCCCTGGCGGCGGGCCAGCCGGGCAAGGTGGTCCAGCGCGCGGGCCAGGTCGCGCAAGGCGGCCGGCGTCTCGCCCAGGCGTTCGAGCAGCGTGCGGCAGACGGCAACGGCGTCCCGGCTCGCCGCCAGCGCTTCGTGTGCACGGCCGGCCTGGTGGAGCGTCTCGGCCCATTGCATCAAGGCCCCGGCGAGGTCACGGCCCGCCGCGATGTCCAGCAGGCCGGGGCCCTCCTCCTGGCGGTGACGGGCGAGGCGCACGAGCTGTGCGCCGAGGTCCAGCGCCTCGTCCAGGCGACCGAGGCCCGCCAGCGTCGCCTGCGCGCGCAGGCCGTCGGGCAGCGACACCGCCAGCAGCGCCTCGTCCTGCAGCGGCAGGGACTCGGGCGCGCGGCCGGCGAGCAGGCGCGTCCAGCGCTGCAGCCAGTCCTGCGCCTCGGCCGCATCGGCCCTCGCTGCCCGCGGCGTGGCGTCGGTGTACACCGGGCCGCTCAGGGCGTCGGGCGCATCGAGCGGATCGAACCCGGCGTTCGGGCCCGGCCCGGCCGGCAGCGCCGGCAGCGCCGGCAACGTCGCCAGGGGAGCGGGCGGCGTCGCCGGCCCCTCCCCGGCATCGAACGGGAGGGCGTCCGGACCGAGGCTCAGGCCCAGGCTGCGCACATGCCACAGGTCCGGTGCCAGGGCCGCGGCGGCGCGCTGCGCGCCCTCGGGCAGCACCAGGACCAGCGCCCCGGGCAGCTCGGCCTCCAGGCGGCCGCGGCGTTCGTTGAGGCGGCTCAGCAGCTCGGTGCGGGCCTGCTCCCAGACGCCCTGCCCCGCGCCGCGCTGCGCCTCCAGCCAGACGAGACGCGGCGGCGGCACGGCCCCCACGGCATCGAACACGGCCTGCATGCTGCGCTCGACCAGCGACGCCGGCACGGCCTCGCCCACCTCGACCCAGGGCCAGTGGCGCGCGGCCAGCCAGGCCGACAGCCGCGCCTTGAAGGGCGCCAGCAACGTCGGGTCGGCCACGAACAAGACGATGTAGCCGAAGCCCTGCAGCTGGCCCAGGCGACGGCTCAGGCGCGCCCAGGCGGCTTCGCCGGCGGCGCCCAGGGGCTCGGCGTCGGGCCTCATGGCGCGCCGCTCCCGGCGGGCGCGGCGCCCGGCGTCTGCAAGGTCGAGCTCTGGTCGATCAACTGCCACAGCAGCGGGTTCAGGTCCAGCCAGTCCACGCCGTTGCGGTAGTTCAGCACCGCCCGCACATCGAAGAAATGCGCCACCACGGGCAGCTCGTCCCGGTGACGGAGCTCGAGCGCGTTCTGCTCGGCGATGCCCTTGAGCAGCGGGTATTCATCCTGCACGACGAGGCTCTCGAACTCCACACGGTGGCGCTGTACCACGGTCTCGAGGATGGCGTCGTCGGCCCGCAGCGGCAGGCGCTCCAAGGCGAAGGAGGCCTCGTCGAGCGTGTCCAGCAGCAGGCGGCGCAGCAGCTGGCGCAGGTCGCCGCCGGAGGTGAGGATCAGGCGGTCCAGCGCCGGTTCGGTCAGCAGCTCCCGCCAGCGCGGGCAGCGGCGCTCCACCACCTGGCGCATGGCCTGCAGCCCGGCCTCGCGGGCCTGGCGCCGCGCGCGGGACGGCGGCTCGCACACGCGGACCGAGGCCAGCATGAAGAGCTGCACCAGGGCCTTGATGTTGGTGAGATAGGGCAGATAGGGCGGCACTGCGTAGACCATGTGCAGGCCCGGCACGCGCAGCTGGTTCAGGTCCCCGTCGAACACGCGCACGACGCGGTCGAACATCTCGCTGGCGTCCTTGCCGATGCCCCGCAGCCGCTCCAGGGAGTCCACCATCAGCACGACCTGGTTCGCCTGCCAGCGCTGCCGCACCGCCGCGGCCAGGTGGCCGATGTGGGCGCGGCACTCCGCCATCACGCGCTCCTGGCGGGCGAGGTCGAAGGCGCGCAGGCGCTGCATGAGGCTCTGCTGCTGCTGCTTGAACTCCGCCTTCACGCCGCCCAGCGTCACGCCGGTGATCTCGACCTCCGTGGCCAGCCAGCGGGTGAAGCGCTGCAGCGGGCTCTCGTGGTCGGCCGGCTCGTGGCCCAGGGCGTCGGGCTGGCTCAGGCGGTCGGCAAAGGCGGCGGCCGTCACGAGCAGGAGGTCCAGGGTGTCGATCGGGTGGGTGTCCCCGATGTAGTCCAGCGCGTCGACGATGTAGGCGCGCGTGCCCGGCTGGCCGTTCAGCAGGATCTCGAGGCGGCGCAGCTCCGTGCTCTTGCCGGTGCCGCGCTGGCCGCTGAAGTAGTAGAGCTGGGCGTCGCCATGGCTGCGCCGGATGGCCCGGCCTAGCAGCGCGACCACGTCCTCGGCCCCGGTGCCATGCAGATTGGGCACGTAGTAGCCGCTCTGCGTGGAGAGCGCGCCGGGGTCGTTGGCCAGCAGGGCGGAAAATTCATCCAGCAGCTGGCCGGGGTCGCTCGTGGTCATGGCTGCACTTCAGCGTGGGGCCGAAGCCGCTCCGGCGGGCATCCGGGGCAGGCCTCAGGCCAGCTCCTCCTTGCGCAGGCGCACGATAGGCGCCAGCACGGTGGGCAGGGCCTGCATCTGCGCGAGGGCCGTGCTCATGCGGCCTTCCTGCGTCTCGTGCGTCAGGATGATGAGGTCGGTCTGGCGCTCGCCCTCGGCCGACTCGCGCTGCAGCACGGCGTCGATGGAGATGTCGTGCTCGGCGAGTATCGTCGTGATGCGCGAGAGAACGCCGGCTTCGTCCGCCACGCGCAGGCGCAGGTAGAAGCTGGTGAGCACCTGCGCCATCGGCAGGATGGGCGTGTTGTTCATGGCATCCGGCTGGAAGGCCAGGTGCGGCACGCGGTGGTCGGGGTCGGCGGTGTGCAGGCGGGTGATGTCGACGAGGTCGGCGATCACGGCCGAGGCGGTGGGCTCGGCGCCGGCGCCCTTGCCGTAGTAGAGCGTGGTGCCCACGGCATCCGCCTGGACCACGACGGCATTCATCGCGCCTTCCACGTTGGCGATCAGGCGCTGCGTGGGGATCAGCGTCGGGTGCACACGCAGCTCGATGCCGCCGCCCGGGACGTCGCTGCGGCGGCGGGCGATGCCCAGCAGCTTGATGCGGTAGCCCAGCTGCTCGGCGTACTTGATGTCCGTGGCCTGCAGCTGGCTGATGCCCTCCACATGCGCCTTGTCGAACTGCACCGGGATGCCGAAGGCGATGGCGCTCATGATCGTGGCCTTGTGCGCGGCGTCCACGCCCTCGATGTCGAAGGTGGGGTCGGACTCGGCATAGCCCAGGCGCTGCGCCTCCTTCAGCACGGTGGCGAAGTCCAGGCCCTTGCTGCGCATCTCGGACAGGATGAAGTTCGTCGTGCCGTTGATGATGCCGGCGAGCCACTCGATGCGGTTGGCGGTCAGGCCCTCGCGCAGGGCCTTGATGATGGGAATGCCCCCGGCCACGGCGGCCTCGAAGGCGACCATCACGCCCTTCTCGCGCGCGGCGGCGAAGATCTCGGTGCCGTGCACGGCCAGCAGCGCCTTGTTGGCAGTGACGACGTGCTTGCCGGCCGCGATGGCCTCCAGCACCAGCTCGCGGGCGAGGCCGCAGCCGCCGATCAGCTCGACGATGATGTCGATCTCGGGGTTGGCGATGATCTCGCGCGGGTCGGCCACGACCTGCGCGGCGTCCCCCACGATCTCACGCGCCAGCGCCACATTGCGGCGCGACACCATGGTGATCTCGATGCCCCGGCCGGCGCGGCCGCGGATCTCGGCCTGGTTGCGACGCAGCACGTTGAAGGTGCCGCTGCCTACGGTGCCGATGCCAAGGAGGCCGACTTTGATCGCTTTCATGGTGTGTGCTCGTTCTGACGGAGTGGGGGGCGGCTCAGCGCCCGTGGCGTTTTCGGTAGTTCGACAGGAAGCGCTCGATCCGGCCCACGGCTTCGCGCAGGTCGTCGGTGTTGGGCAGGAACACGAGGCGGAAGTGGTCGGGGGCGCTCCAGTTGAAGCCCGTCCCCTGAACGATCAGCACCTTTTCCTCGGCCAGCAGCTCGTAGGCGAAGCGCTGGTCGTCCTCGATCGGGTAGATCTTGGGGTCGAGGCGGGGGAACATGTACAGCGCCGCCTTGGGTTTCACGACGCTGACGCCCGGGATCTGGCTCAGCAGCTCATAGGCAAGGTCGCGCTGGCGGCACAGGCGGCCGGTGGGCGCCACGAGGTCCTTGATGCTCTGGTAGCCGCCCAGGGCGGTCTGGATGGCCAGCTGCCCGGGCGTGTTGGCGCACAGACGCATCGAGGCCAGCATGTTCAGGCCGGTGATGTAGTCCTGGGCATGGCGCTTCTCGCCCGAGACGACCATCCAGCCTGCGCGATAGCCGCAGCTGCGGTAGTTCTTGGACAGGCCGTTGAAGGTCAGCGTGAGGACGTCTTCCGAGAGCGAGGCGATGCTGGTGTGGACGTTGCCGTCGAACAGCGTCTTGTCGTAGATCTCGTCCGCCATGATGATCAGCTGGTGCTGGCGGGCGACCTCGATGATCTCGAGCAGGAGCGACTCCGGGTAGAGCGCGCCGGTGGGGTTGTTCGGGTTGATGACGACGATCGCCCGGGTGCGGGGGGTGATCTTGCGCTTGATGTCCTCGATGTCGGGCATCCAGTCGCTCTGCTCGTCGCAGACGTAGTGCACCGGCGTGCCACCCGACAGCGCCACGGCGGCGGTGTACAGCGGGTAGTCGGGCGCGGGAAGCAGGACCTCGTCGCCGTTGTCCAGCAGGGCGTTCAGGGCCATCACGATCAGCTCGGAGGCGCCGTTGCCCAGGTAGACGTCATCCACCGTCACGCCGCGGATGTTCTTTTCCTGGCAGTAGTGCACCACCGCCTTGCGGGGGGCGAAGAGGCCCTTGGAGTCCGTGTAGCCGGCGGCGTCGGGCAGGTTGCGGATCATGTCCTGGACGATCTCGTCCGGGGGGGCGATGCCGAAGGCGGCGATGTTGCCGATGTTCAGCTTGATGATCTTCTGCCCCTCTTCCTCCATCTGCCGCGCCTTGTCCAGCACAGGACCACGGATGTCGTAGCAGACATTGGCAAGCTTGGCGGACTTGGAAATCGGGTTCAAGACAGGGACTCCTCGTGGATGCCGCGCATGCTGCGCCGCAAAACGTAGAATTTAACAGGGTAGCAGGGCTTTCCCTGGATGGAACGCTCCAAGATTCGCAAGCCGCGCACCGAGGCTTCGTCCGCCCTGCCTCCGCCCCTTTTCCCTCTCCAACTCCAGCGCTCCGGCATGAAATTCCAGCTCGACGAACAGCAAGGCGGCAACAGCATTTCCCGTCACGAGACCAATCGTGTGTGGGTGAACGGCCGCCCCCACGGCAGCAGCCTGCTGGTGCCCTGGCGCGGCGAGGTGCAGGACTGGGGTGTTGCGCGCTTCGAGGACCTGGACGAGCCCGCCTTCGAGCGCATCCTGGCCCTGCGGCCCGAGCTGGTGATCTTCGGCAGCGGCGAGCGCCTGCGCTTCGTGCCGCCGGCCCGCTACCGGGCGCTGATCGAGGCCCGGATCGGCCTGGAGACGATGGACCTCGCCGCCGCCTGCCGCACCTACAACGTGCTGGCCGCGGAAGGCCGCGCCGTGCTGGCCGCCCTGCTCATCGAAGGCGCGGCGCCGCAGGCTTGAGTCAGGACGACTTCAGAACTGCCCCAGGACGGCGTCAAGGTCCGGATGAGGGCCTGGCAGTGCAGCATCCCTGGCGCCTCAGGACAATCCCCTGAAGGGGTCGCCCGGACCGGCTTTGGCGTTCAACGTATAATTGCAGGCTATGCCCAGCCGGGCAGGCCCACTAGCAAAAACGCCCACATGACGCCAGCGCTCAACAAACCCCTCCCGGAAATTGAAGCTCTTGCTACCGGAGGCGTGAAGTTCACCCCCCAGGCCTTCCATGGCCAGACGGTGGTGCTTTACTTCTACCCCAAGGACAATACCCCGGGTTGCACCACCGAAGCCATGCAATTCCGCGACCGCCACAAGGACTTTGTGAAGGCCGGCGCCGTGGTGCTGGGGGTGTCGCGTGACAACATGGTGTCGCACGACAAGTTCAAGCAAGCCCTCGAACTGCCCTTCGAGCTGATCGCCGACACGGAAGAGAAGCTCTGCCACATGTTCGGCGTGGTCAAGAACAAAATCATGTACGGCAAGAAGGTGAAGGGCATCGAGCGCTCCACCTTCCTGATCGACGCCAACGGCGTGCTCCGTGCCGAGTGGCGCGGCATCAAGGTGGCCGGCCACGTGGACGAAGTCTTGAAGGCCGTGAAGTCGCTCAAGAAGGAAGCCGCCTGATCGCGCGCTGAGTACGGCGGGGAGCTCCGCAGTATCTCGCCCGAGCCGGTCCCGTTCATGACGAGACCGGCTTTGTTGTATTTGGACGCCGCCCGGCCCCGCTCCCGGGCAGCCCGGGCGACTTGTGCATAATCAATCCATGCCCTCGCGCCCCGGATCCCGTCCCGCACCCAGAAGCCGCCTCACGACGAAGGCGGCTTTTTGCTTTTCTGGACGCATTCCCGGGTGCGAAGGGCGGTCTTCGCACCCACTGCTCGGGACGGCTTGACCCGTCCCGCCATTGCTCACATGCCACTGCCCAAGCCCCCGACCAAGCGCGCTGCCCGTCTGGAAGCCAGCGAATACGCCACCAGCCTGGTCCCCAGCAAGAAGAAACCGGTGCTGGCCGCCCTGCCCGAGGCCAAGCCGATGGCGACGCCCGCGCTGAGCGTGGTGGCGCCGCCCGTGGCCGCCGCGGCACCCGCCACTTCCGCCACTCCCGCCAAACCCCAGCGCACCGCCAAGGTCCTGCGCACGGCCGCCGCGCCAGCGCCTCAGCAGGCGATGCCCGCCCCGGCGCCCGTGCAGGCCCGCGCGCCCCAGGCACCGGCCGCGCCCACCGCGCCGACCACCCGCGCCGCTGCCCCTGCCGCCCCGGCCACTCCGGCCAAGCCCCGCAGCAGCAAGGCCGCGCGGCCACGCGCCGGCGGCGCCACCAAGCTCTTCGTGCTGGACACCAACGTCCTGATGCACGACCCGATGTGCCTGTTCCGCTTCGAGGAACATGACATCTACCTCCCGATGATCACGCTGGAGGAACTGGACGGGCACAAGAAGGGCATGACCGAGGTCGCCCGCAATGTGCGCCAGGTCAGCCGGGACCTCGACGCCCTGGCCGCCAGCCTCAAGAGCAGCACGCTCGAGGAAATGGCCAAGGGCCTGCCCCTGGACCAGACCGGCCACCGCGAGGCCGGCGGCAAGCTCTTCTTCCAGACGCAGCTGATCGACGCCCCGCTGCCTCAGGGCCTGCCCCAGGGCAAGGCGGACAACCAGATCCTGGGCGTCGTGCAGGCGCTCAAGGCGCAGCAGCCGGAGCGTGAGGTCGTGCTGGTGTCCAAGGACATCAACATGCGGATCAAGGCCCGGGCGCTGGGCCTGCCCGCCGAGGACTACCGCAACGACAAGACGCTGGAGGACTCCGACCTCCTCTACACCGGCGTGCAGGCCCTGCCCGCCGACTTCTGGGAGCGCCATGGCAAGACCATGGAGAGCTGGCAGCAGGGTGGCATCACCTTCTACCGCATCAGCGGCCCGCTGGTGCCCTCGCTGCTGGTCAACGAGCTGGTCTACCTCGAGGCGCCCGGCGCCGCGCCGCTGTATGCCAAGGTCACCGAGATCACCGGCAAGAGCGCCGTGCTGCGCACGCTGCGGGACTTCGGCCACCAGAAGAATGCCGTCTGGGGCGTGACGGCCCGCAACCGCGAGCAGAACTTCGCCCTGAACCTGCTGATGGACCCCGACGTCGACTTCGTCACCCTCACCGGCACCGCCGGCACGGGCAAGACGCTGATGACGCTGGCCGCCGGCCTCTCGCAGGTGCTGGACGAGCGCCGCTACAGCGAGATCATCGTCACCCGGGTGACGGTGCCCGTGGGCGAGGACATCGGCTTCCTGCCTGGCACCGAGGAAGAGAAGATGGGCCCCTGGATGGGCGCGCTGGACGACAACCTCGAGGTCCTGGCCCGGGGCGACAGCAGCGCCGGCGAGTGGGGCCGCGCGGCCACCAACGACCTCGTGCGCAGCAAGATCAAGATCAAGAGCCTGAACTTCATGCGCGGCCGGACCTTCCTGAACAAGTACGTCATCATCGACGAGGCCCAGAACCTGACGCCCAAGCAGATGAAGACCCTGATCACGCGGGCCGGCCCGGGCACCAAGATCGTCTGCCTGGGCAACCTCGCGCAGATCGACACGCCCTACCTCACCGAGGGCTCGTCGGGCCTGACCTATGCCGTGGACCGCTTCAAGGGCTGGGCCCACAGCGGGCACGTCACCCTGGCCCGCGGCGAGCGCTCGCGCCTGGCGGACTTCGCCTCCGAGGTGCTCTGACGCACGGGCTGGCGACGGCCTCCCCCGGCGGCGCTGCGGCGCCGCTTTTTCATGGAGAAGCGATGACGCTCTACGTCTCCGACCTCGACGGCACCCTGCTCGACCGCCAGGGCCAGCTCTCCGAGCGCACGCGCAGCGGGCTCGGCGAGCTGCTGGCCCAGGGGCTGGTCTTCACCGTGGCCAGCGCGCGCCATGTGGTGTCCATCCGCCAGCTGCTGGCCGGGCTTCCCTTGAGCCTGCCGGTGATCTCGTCCAACGGCGCCTTCATCAGCGACCTCGCCACCGGCCGCCATGAGCTCGTTCACGGCATGGACGGCGCGCTGGGCGAGGCGCTCTTCGCGCTGGTGCGACGGCACGGACAGCTGCCCTTCTTGTCGATCCACACGCCCGAGGGCGACCGCCTCTACTGGCAGGACGTCGAGAACGAAGGCCAGCAACACTTCGTCGACGAGCGGGTGCTGAACGGCGATCCGCGCCTGCGGGCCTGCGACGATCTGGCCGGCGAGCTGGGCGGCGGGCCGCTGATGACGCTGGTCGTGGTCGGCCCGCATGCGCCGCTGCGGGCCCTGTACGACGACATCCAGGCCCAGTTCGGTGACGCCGTGCAGTGCCATCTCAACGAGGACCTCTACCGCCCCGCCTGGCCCTGGCTGACGGTGCACGACCGGCGCGCCACCAAGGACCAGGCGATCCACATCCTCGCCCAGCGCTACGGCTTGAGCGATCGCGAGGTGGTGGTCTTCGGAGATCAGGTGAACGACATCACCATGCTGCGCGCCGCGCACCGGGGCGTCGCGATGGCCAATGCCATTGACGAGGTGAAGGCCGAGGCCCACACGGTGATCGGCCACCACCACGACGACGCGGTGCTGCACTTCCTGCGCCAGGACTGGCGCCGATGATGCGCCTTGCCGAGCCCGCCGCGCTGCTGGCGGCCGTCGCCGGGGCCGCGGCACTGGTCAAGGTCGTCTGCACCGGCTGGTTGCTGCGCCAGCGCCAGGCGGGCCGCAAGGCGCCGATGGACGAGGCGCTCTGGTATGCCGGCAAGCTCAGCGCCCTGGCGCTGCTCGCGGCCTGGACCGCCCGCGCCTGGCTGCTCGAGGACCGGCCGACGTTCTGGGGCCTGGCGCTGATCAGCGTCCTCGTCACGCCCCTGGCCCTCGTGATGATGCGGCGGCGCTGGAGGACAGGGCCGGGGCTTCCAAGACGAGGTCCTTAGCCAGCCTGGGGCGAGCCCTCGTCGACGGGTTCGCCCGTCATCCACCGGACCCTGGACTGGCGGCATGCGCCCACAGAAGACAGGCGCCGCGGTGGGACGTCGGGCCATGTCCGCGGCTAGCACTAGGATCGCGTGGCCGACCCGTCGCCTGTCCGGCGCAGCCTACAGGCCTGGACCTGCGGCAGCTCGGGCGTGGCGACTCAGGCCAGCGCTTGCACCGCCAGCCGCCCGTGCTGCGCCTGCAGGGTCTGGCCCAGCAAGCGGGTCAGCGCGTACACGGCATCGAGGTTCGGGCTCGGCGTGCCGGTGATGCGGGCCAGCTCGACCACGGCCCCCAGCAGCGCCTCCAGTTCCAGCGCACGGCCGGCCTCCACGTCCTGCAGCATGGAGGTCTTGTGCGCGCCGACGGCCTCGGCCCCGGCGATGCGCTTGTCCAACGAGATCTTGAACTGCACGCCCAGCTGCTCGCCCACGGTCTGCGCCTCGGTCATCATGCGCGCGGCCAGCTCGCGGGACAGCGGGAAGCGGCAGATGTCCTCCAGCGTCGCGTGGGTCAGGGCCGAGATCGGGTTGAAGCTCAGATTGCCCCACAGCTTGACCCACAGCTCGGAGCGGATGTCACGACTCACGGGCGCCTTGAATCCGGCCTGCATCAGCACCTGGGCCAGGGCCTCGAGGCGCTCGCTGCGGCTGCCGTCGAGCTCGCCCAGCGAGAAGCGGTTGCCCTCGATCAGCCGGACCACGCCGGGCGCCTCGAGCTGGGCCGCCGGATAGACGATGCTGCCGATGACCTGGGCCGAGGGGATCGCGAGGGCCAGGGCGCCGCCCGGATCGACGGACTCCAGCACCCGGCCCTCGTGCGGCCCCGCCAGCCCCTGGAAGTACCACCAGGGCAGGCCATTGATCATGCTGACCACCAGCGTCTGCGGCCCGATCAGCGCGGGCAGCTCGCCCAGCAGGTCCGCGAGCTGATGGGCCTTGACCGTCAGCAGGACGACGTCCTGCGGGCCCGCCTCGGCCATGCGCTGCACGGCGCGCAGGTGCTCTCCGGGCGGGGCGTGCAGCGTGCTGCCATCCTCCTCGATCAGCCGGAAGCCCTCGGCATTGATGACCGCGAGGTTGCGGTTGCGGGCGATGAACGTGACCGTGTGCCCGGCCCGGGCGAGGCGCGTGCCCAGCAGGCCGCCGATGGCTCCGGCGCCGACGATTGCGAACTTCATGCACTCACCGCGATTTCATTGCGCGCCAGGCGGCGCTTGAGCAGCCCGAAGAGGGGCCAGACCAACATGAGCAGGGCCAGGGCCGTCAGGCCACCGACCAGCGCATTGGACCAGAAGATCCCCAGGCTGCCCTGGGACACGAGCATCGACTGCCGGAAGTTGGCCTCGGCCTTGTCCCCCAGCACCAGGGCCAGCACCAGCGGCGCCAGCGGGATGCGCAGCTTCTTGAACACATAGCCCATCACGCCGAAGACCAGCATCATGTAGACGTCGAACATGGCGCCGTGCACCGTGTAGGCGCCGATGGCGCAGGTCACGACGATCACCGGCGCGATGATCGCAAACGGAATGCGCAGAATGGCCGCCCAGAACGGCACGGTCGTCAACACCACCAGCAGGCCCACGACATTGCTGAGGTACATCGAGGCGATCAGGCCCCAGACGAAGTCCTTGTTCTCCGTGAACAGCATGGGCCCGGGCTGCAGCCCCCAGATCACGAGGCCCCCCAGCAGCACGGCCGCCGTGGGCGAGCCGGGAATGCCCAGCGTCAGCATGGGCAGCAGCGCCGAGGTGCCCGCCGCATGCGCGGCGGTCTCGGGGGCGACCACGCCGGCAAGCTCACCCTTGCCGAAGCGCTCCGGATGGCGGGAGAGGCGCTGCGCCACGCCGTAGCTCATGAAGGACGCCGGCGTGGCGCCGCCGGGGGTGATGCCCATCCAGCAGCCGATGGCCACGGAGCGCAGGAAGAGCTTCCAGTGCTTGAGCAGCGCCCACCAGGTCTCGAAGACCACCTTGGGGCTGATGCGCGCGCTCTGGCCCTTGAAGGCCAGGCCTTCCTCCATCGTCAGCAGGATCTCGCCGATGCCGAAGAGCCCGATCACGGCGATCAGGAAGTCGAAGCCCTTCAGCAGCTCGGTGAAGCCGAAGGTCATGCGCAGCTGCCCGGTCATGTCGTCCATGCCGATGGTGGCGAGCGCGAAGCCCAGCAGCATCGAGATGAGCGTCTTGGCCGGGGCGTCCCGGCTCATGCCGACGAAGCTGCAGAAGGTCAGCAGCTGCACGGCGAACAGCTCGGCGGGGCCGAAGCGCAAGGCGAAACGGGCGAGCAAGGGCGCCAGGAAGCTGATGAGCAGCGTGGCGAAGAGCGCGCCGACGAAGGACGAGGTGAAGGCGGCCGTCAGGGCCTGCGCCGCCTCGCCGCGCTGCGCCATCGGGTAGCCGTCGAAGGTGGTCGCCACGGACCAGGGCTCGCCGGGGATGTTGAAGAGGATGGAGGTGATGGCCCCGCCGAACAGCGCCCCCCAGTAGATGCACGACAGCATGATGATGGCCGTCGTGGGGTTCATCGTGAAGGTGAGGGGCAGCAGGATGGCCACGCCGTTGGCGCCCCCGAGGCCCGGCAGCACGCCGATGAGCACGCCCAGCAGCAGGCCCACCATCATGTAGCCGAGGTTGGGCAGGGTCGCCGCGACCGAGAAGCCGTGCATCAGGCTGTTGAAATCGTCCATGTCCGTTCCTCAGAAACCCAGCCAGTGCTCGAGCGGCCCCTTGGGGAGCGGCTGCACGAACCAACGCTCGAAGAGCAGGAAGACCAGCAGCACCAGCCCGACGGACACCGCGCCCACCTTGACCCAGGCATAGCCGCCCTGGCGGCGCATGAACCAGGCGATCAGCAGCGCCGAGGGCACGTAGATGCCCAGCCACGGGATCAGTGCCACATAGAGCACGGTCGGCAGGAAGACCGCCGCGACGTCCCGCAGCGGCCCGGCCTCCACGAAGAGTTGCTGGCAGCTCGACCAGCGCCGCAGCTGCTGCACGAGCAGCCAGCCGCTGCAGGCCGCCAGCCCCAGGCCGATGCGGAAGGGGAAGTAGCCGGACTGCGGGCCGTCGTCGGCCCAGCCGGTGCCCAGGCGCAGGCTGTCCAGGATGAGCAGGCCGGCAAAGGCCAGCAGCCCGGCCGCCGTGCCCAGCTCCACCCATCGCTGCGGCAGACCGCGCCGTTCGGCGGCCTCGCCGGTGTCCACCGGCTGATCTTGTGCGTCCATCAAGTCTCCCCTGCTGTTGACCGGCCCTGTGCCCAGGCCACGTCGTCTCTCCACCGTCCTCACCACGCCAGACGCCAGACGCCCGCCGAGCGCGGACGCTCCCGCCGGCGCACGGACCACCGCCGAACACAGGCCCGCGCAGCGAACCGCCCGCCCCATCGAGCGCCAAGCGGGCACCTCGCTCGGCACATCGCTCAACACATCGCTCGGTACATCGCCCGACACATCGGATGGCACATCACCCGACACGATCACGCGAAACGATCACGCGAAACGCTCACATGAAACGACCACCCAGGCCGCCAAGCTGGCCTCTCGCCCGCCACCCCGGTTCCCGCGGCCATGCGGGCGGCCTCCTGCCGCCCATGGGCCTTCGATGCCGGGGCACCGGGCCCTGCGCTTGCGCAGCGATCCGCCAACATCCGACAACCCGCACCCAACAGCCAGCCCCTCGACATCCGGGTCCGCGTCACAGGTCGTCTTCTTCGGCTGCCCTCGGGCTCGTCACGCGCCCGGAGCACCGGCCGGCCTCACTGAGCGATGAAGCCGGCCTCCTTCATCAGCACGCGGTGCAACTGCTCGTTGCGCCCCAGCCAGTCGAAGTAGGCCTCGCCCTGCAGCGCCTCCTGCCGGAACGCGCCCTTGGCCATGAAGTCCTTCCACTCCGGCAGCTTGCGCAGCTTGTCCAGCATCTCGATGTAGAAGGCCTTCTGGTCGGCCGTCACGCCCGGGGCCATGAAGATGCCGCGCAGCATCAGGTAGGACACGGGAATGCCCTGCGAGGCGCAGGTGGGCAGGTCCTGCCAGCTCTGGGAGGCGGTGACCTTCTCCGGATAGGGCATGGGCTTGTCGTCGAACACGCACAGCGCGCGCAACTTGCCGGCACGCCAGTGGGACTCGGCCTCGATCGGGTTGTTCACGGTGGAGTCGACATGCTTGCCGACCAGCTGCACCGCGACGTCGCCACCGCCCTTGAAGGGCACGTAGATGATCTTCTTGCCCGCAGCCTTCTCCAGCATGACCGTGATGATCTGGTCTTCCTGCTTGGAGCCCGTGCCACCCATCTTGAAGGTGCCCGGCGGCTGGCTCTTGATGGCGTTGAAGTAGTCCCGTGCGGTCTTGTAGGGCGCGTCCTCGTTCACCCACAGCACGAACTGGTCGAGGGCCATCATCGAGACGGGGGTCAGGTCTCGCCAGTTGAAGGGAACGCCCGTCGCCAGCGGCGTGGTGTAGAGGTTGGACAGGGTGATGACCAGCTTGTGCGGGTTGCCCTTGTCACCCTTGACGTCCAGGAAGCCCTCCGCGCCGGCGCCGCCGGCCTTGTTCACCACCACCACGGGCTGGGGCGACAGCTGGTGCTTGGCCACCATGCCCTGGATGAAGCGGGCCATCTGGTCCGCGCCACCGCCGGTGCCGGCCGGCACGACGAACTCGATGGGCTTGCTGGGCTGCCACGCAGCTGCCAGGGCATTTCCGCAGGCAGCCAGCGCCACGGCGCCGAGAGCGAGGCCCGCGGTACGGGAAAGGTTCGAGGGGCCGCGGGCGGCCGTCACGGAGGGGACCAAGGGCGAATGCAGGCGCAGCGCGGTGCGCAGGGAGGCGGACTTCGGCATGACGGTGGATCTCTTCCTCTGGTTGAACTTGTCTTTTGTGAACGGACCGGCCTGCGGGCCGATCTCAGGCCAGCCCGAGCTTCTGCGCGAGGCCGATGCGCTGCAGCTTGCCGGTCGCGCCCTTGGGAATCTCGGCCATGAACAGGATCTTGGCCGGGACCTTGAAGTCGGCCAGGCGCTGGGCCACGAACTGCTGCAGCTCGCGCTCCGTGGCGGCGGCGCCCTCGCGCAGCACGACCACGGCTCCAACCTCCTCGCCGAGCTTGGGATGCGGCAGGCCGAAGCACACCACCTGCGCCACCGCGGCGTGGTCCATCAGGACCTCGTCCACCTCGCGGGGGCTGATCTTCTCGCCGCCACGGTTGATGATTTCCTTGAGGCGGCCGGTGATCGAGACGTAGCCCTCGGCGTCCATCACGCCCTGGTCACCCGTGCGGAACCAGCCATTGAGGAAGGCTTCGGCATTGGCGGACGGATTGCTCTCGTAGCCCTGGGTGACGTTGGCGCCGCGGATGACGATTTCACCGGTTTCGCCGGCCGGCAGCAGCTGGCCACCGGCGCCCATGATGGCGACCTCGGGGCCCGCAGCCAGGCCGACGGTGCCCGGCTTGCGCACGCCCGGCGGCAGGGGGTTGCTGGCCATCTGGTGCGTGGCCTCGGTCATGCCGTAGGCCTCGACCAGCGGGGCGCCGAAGACCTGCTCCAGCTCGCTGATGACCTGCGGCGGCATCGAGGAAGACGAGGAGCGCATGAAGCGCAGCGGGTGCCGCCGGATGATGTCGGTGTTCTTGCCGGCCCGGGTCAGGATGGCCTGATGCATGGTGGGCACGGCGGTGTACCAGGTGGGGGCCGCCTCATCCATCCAGCCGAAGAACTTCAGCGCGTTGAAGCCCGGCGTGCAGAAGACCTGCGAGCCCGCGCTCAGCGGCGCCAGCACCCCGGCGATCAGGCCGTGGATGTGGAAGAGCGGCATGATGTTCAGGCCGCGGTCCGCGCCGGTGAACTGCAGCGTGCGGCGGATGTTGGCCGCCGAGGCGCACAGATTGCGCTGAGACAGCGGCACGATCTTGGGCCGGGAGGTGGTGCCGGAGGTGTGCAGCACCATGGAGATGTCCTCGGGCTCAGACATGCCGCTCGCCACCACCACGCCCGCCACGCCCGCCGCCGGGAAGTCCCCATGCAGGCGGAAGTCCCCCGCGGCCTCCAGCGGCTCGAGCTCGATGAGCGGCACGCCCAGCGCCCGGGCCACGGCCACGGCCGGCGAGTCGCTGCCCTGCTCCACGATCAGCGCGCGGGCCTGGAGGTCCCGCAGATAGAACTCGAACTCGTCGGCCCGGTAGGCGGGGTTCAGCGGTGCGCTGGCCACGCCGCAGGCGCAGGCGAGGAAGCAGGCGGCCATCTCGGGGCCGTTGGGCAGCACGATGGCCACGCGGTCGTTGCGGCCGATGCCCCAGGCGTTGAGCTGCTGCACGCTGCGCTCGATCAGCGCCTGCAGCGCGCCATGGCTCAGCGGCGGGCGGCCGGGCGCGCGCAGCGCGAGGGCATCCGTGGGCAGGGACTGCAGCTGCAGCCAGAGGGAGTCTTGGGACATGGGTCGCACCTTATCGACAACTCAGGGACACGGCATCGCCAGCTCAGCGGACGTCCAGCCACTCGCCCAGCTTCATCATCTCGGCCTGGTCAAAGCGCTGGAAACCTTTCCACTTCGTCGGCTCGAGCTTCTTGCGCCCGTCCTCGGTCGCATCCAGGTTCGTGAGGTACTGCTGGACCTTCTCCAGCTGCTCGCTGGTGAGGCTGGGGCTCGCGATGATGTGCTTGATGGGCACGGGCCGCGTGTAGCCCAGGATCTTGCCGCCCTTGGCCTGCCAGGCCTTCAGCACGGCCCCGGAGGCGGTCACGCCGGCATGGGTGAGGTAGTTCTCGACGAAGAAGGGGACGGCGTCCTGGTAGCGCGTGTAGGTGATGCGCACCTGGGGCGCGCTCATCTTCAGGTCCCGCAGCGTGGCCCGCAGCATCACCGAGGTGATGGAGTCCTCGTCCGGGGCGCCCAGGTGCTGGCCGCGCAGGTCCGTGAGCTGCGTCCAGGCGGCGTCGGAGCGCACCAGGAAGCCGGCCTTGTACTCGGTGAAGCCCTTGGTGACGGCCACCAGGCGGTAGCCGGAATGCTTCATGGCCTCGATGGAGATATGGGCCGGGTGCACCATCGCCAGCTCCCAGCGCTTGTCGGCCAGGCCCTGGCGCAGGGCCTTGTAGTCGGCGATGGGCTCGATGGTGACGGGCTGCTGCAGCAGTTTCGACAGGTCGGTGGCCATGGCCGCATAGCGGGCCTGGATCTCGGCGTTGCTGACCCGGTAGGTCACGCCCTCGTTCACCGCAAAGCTCAAGGCCTGCGCGGCAGACGCCATCGCCATCAGCCCTGCCATCGCCAGGGTGGCGCTCCAATGCCTGCTCAAGTTCATACCACGCTCACTTCTGTCCTGCACCCCAACATGCCGGGTCACTGCAAGGCGCCCGGACTGTTATGCGCCCTCACCGGCAGTACCTCCCGGGTGAAGACGCGCGCATTGTGGCCATCTCACCCAGCCCCACAGTCCAGCAAAACCCTGACATGGGGCGCAACCTGAAAGAGCTGACAGGGTAGCCAGGATTTCCTTGCAAATGCCACATTTGAAAGGTTTGGACACAAATGAGCCGCGCCATGGCGGCGTCATGGGCGATGTGTGGCCACGTCACGAACACGTCAGGGGCCTGGCCGCTGCACGGGGCCGTCAGACTTCGTTTCCGCAGCCGCCATGAAAAAGGCCCGCCGAGAGGCGGGCCTGGAGGGCGGGCGGGGTCCCCTGCCGATCAGTGTTTCAGGTAGTCGAAGAAGGCGGCGTTGCTGGGATTGCGACCCAGGAAGTCCCGGACCAGCTCCGGCGCCGGCTTCTGCCCGCCCTGCGCCAGCACGCGCTCGCGGTAGCGGCGGCCGACCTCGGCGTCGAGCTTGCTGGCGGCGAAGGGGCTGCGCAGGTCCATGGCCAGCACCAGACTCCAGAGGTAACCGTAATAGCCCGCGCCATAGCCCCCCGCGATGTGGGAGAAGCCGGCCACGAACTTGCTGCCCGGCACATGGCCCAGCGGCGTCGCGCCTTCCATCTTCGCCCACAGCGCCTGCGGGTCCTGCGGCTCCTTGCCGTGCAGGGCGAGGTCGTAGCTCGCGTAGAGGTGCTGACGGCCGTACTGCGTGCCCTTGCCGAAGTGCTTGGCCGCGACGACCTTGTCCACCAGCGCCTCCGGCATGGGCTTGCAGCTGGGGCAGACCTCCTGCATCAGCGGCAGCACCTGCTTGTTGACGACCCAGTCCTCCAGCATCTGCGAGGGCGCCTCCACGAAGTCGTGCATCACCGCCGTGCCGGCTTGCTGCACGTAATAGGTGTTGCTGAGGTTGTTGTGCACGGCATGGCCCAGCTCGTGCAGCAGCGTCTCCATCTCGTCGATCGTCAGGCCCTTGCGGTTGAAGTTGACGACCAGCGCCGCGGCCGGCAGGCGGCCCACACGCGTCGCGCTGCCGCGCAGCGGCCACACGGCGGCGTGGTTGTACTTGCCCTCGCGCGGGAACAGGTCCACGTAGAGATTGGCCAGCGGCTTGCCGGTGGCGGCGTCGCTCACGGCGAAGGCCTTCACCTCGGGATGCCACAGATCGGCCGGCACCTCGGTGTACTTCACGCCCATCAGGCGTTCGATGATGCGCATCGCGAAGCGCAGGCTCTCCTGGGCCGGGAAGTACTCGCGCAGGGCTTCCTGGTCGACCTGGAAGCGCGCCTGGCGCAGGCGCTCGGAGTAGAAGCTCGCGTCCCAGCGCTCGATCTTGACCTGCGCGGCCGGCACGCCCAGGTGCTGGGCCTTGGCGGCCTGCAGGTCCGCGACGTCGGCGCGCTCGCGCTCGGTCACCGTTGCCTGCACCTCGTCAAGGAACTTCCAGGCCGTCTGCGCGTTGCCGGCCATGCGGCGGCGCAGGTTGAAGTCCACATAGTTGTCGTAGCCGAACAGGCCGGCGTACTCGCGGCGCAGCTGGGCGATCTCGGCCAGCAGGCGCAGATTGGCCTCGCCGCCCTCGTTGACCTTGGCCTCCCACATGCGGTGGCGGGCCTCGGCGTTCTCGGCGGACTGCAGCACCGGGCCGTAGCTCGGGTAGTCCACGCCCAGCAGGATGCGGCCGTCCGCGTCGCGGCGGGCGTTCTTCCAGACGCCCTCCGGCACGCCCTGCAGCTCGGCCTCGGTGTAGGCCCGCTGGACGTTGGCATCGCGGATGTTCTTGTTGAACTGCTGGTCCAGCTCGCCGAGCTTGTCGATGATGGCCTTGGCGCGCTGGCGCTTGGCCGGGGGCAGCGACACGCCGCTGTCCTCGAAGGCGCCGAGGGCGACGCGCTGCAGCTCTCGCTCGCGGGCCGTGGGCGTCGGGGCGCGCTTGAGGGCCTTGTAGAGCAGCTCGTTCTGGGCGACGCCGGAGTTGAACTGCGTCCAGCGCATGGAGCAGGCCTGGGCGGCGTCGCGGCCGGCCTTGTCCGGGTGCACGTACTGAACGAAATCGACCGGGCCCTGGCCGTCTTCCACCAGGGCGGCGTAGTCATCGAAGGCGGCCATCCATGTGACGTCGACCTTGCGGCGCTCCAGCAGCCCCAGCGCCTTCTTGGCGGCGGCCAGGCCACTGTCGCAGGCCTGGCGGATCTGCGCGGCGGTCTTCAGCGTGGGAAACGGGGGGGCGGGCAGCGTCGTCGCGGCGTCGGCCCGGGCGGCGATGGCGGTCAGGCCGCTCAGGCCAGACAGGCCGGCCAGGAGCAGTGCGCCGGCGAGGCGGCGGGAAGTCTGGATCGTGATCATGGAGGTGCGGCGCAGGCCCCCAGGGCGTCTGCGCGGGTCAGCCAAAGGTGGGCGGATTGTGCCCGCCGCCCCGCGCGCGCCCGAAGGTCATCGCACCGGGACAAACACCGACAAAACGATTGCGCCGCCCGGATCGAGGGGCGCCGGACCGGCCTGCACCCAGCCCTCAGCCGTTCACCAGCGTGCGGATCTGCTGCAGGGCCGTCGGGTCCTCGATGGTGGTGAGGTCGCCCGGATCGCGCTGCTCGCACACCGCCTGGATCGCGCGGCGCAGCAGCTTGCCCGAGCGGGTCTTGGGCAGCACCGTCACGAAGCGCACGCGGGCCGGGCGCGCGACGGCCCCCAGCTGCTCGTCCACGCGCTTCATGATCTCGGCCTCCTGCTGGCGGGCGCCCTCCTCGGTGGCCGCGCGGCTGCCGTCCTTCAGCACGGCGAAGGCCATCGCGACCTGCCCCTTCAGCGCATCCGCCACGCCCACCACGGCCACCTCGGCCACGTTGGGATGGCTGGAGATGCTCTCCTCGATCTCCCGCGTGCCGAGGCGGTGGCCGGCGACGTTGATGACGTCGTCGGTGCGGCCGAGGATGTAGTAGTAGCCGTCCTCGTCGCGGATGCCCCAGTCGAAGGTCGAGTAGACGAGCTTGTCGGGGATGCTGGACCAGTAGGTGTTGACGAAGCGCGCGTCGTCGCCCCAGACCGTCTGCAGGCAGCCAGGGGGCAGCGGGCCTTCGATGGCGACCACGCCCTTCTGGTTCGGGCCGGTGAGCTCCTCACCGGTGTTCTCGTTCAGCAGCCGGACCTTGTAGCCGTACATGGCCACGCCGGGCGAGCCGAACTTGCTGGGCTTCTTCTCGACGCCATTGGCGATGGACAGGATGGGCCAGCCGGTCTCCGTCTGCCAGTAGTTGTCGATGATGGGGCGACCGAGACTCTGGGCGATCCAGGTGGCGGTCGGCTCGTCCAGCGGCTCGCCGGCCAGGAACAGCGCGCGCAGGCTGCCGAGGTCGTACTTGCCCAGGTAGGCCGGGTCCTGCTTCTTGAGCACGCGCACGGCCGTCGGGGCGCTGAACATCACCGTGACCTTGAAGCGCTCGACGAGCTGCCACCAGATGCCGGCATCGGGCACGGTGGGCAGCCCCTCATACATGAGCGTGGCCATGCCGGCGATCAGCGGGCCGTAGATGATGTAGCTGTGGCCGACGACCCAGCCGATGTCGCTGGTGGAGAAATAGGTCTCGCCCGCATGGCCGCAGTAGATGTGCTTCATGCTGGCCGCGAGGGCCACGGCATAGCCGCCGACGTCGCGTTGCACGCCCTTGGGCTTGCCGGTGGTGCCGCTCGTGTAGAGCGTGTAGCTGACGGCATTGGACTCCAGCCAGGTGCAGGGCACCTGGGCTTCCTTGTGCTGCTCGCGCAGGGCGGCGTAGTCGAGGTCGCGACCCGCGACGCGCTCGAAGGGTGCCAGCCCGCGGTCCACCATCAGCACGGCCTGCGGCTTGTGCTGCGCCAGCTCGATGGCCTCGTCCAGCAGGTGCTTGTAGGGCACGACCTTGCCGGAGCGGCTGCCGGCGTCCGCGCTCACGACGAGCTTGGGCGTGGCATCGTCGATGCGGCTGGCGAGCGAGACGCTGGCGAAGCCACCGAACACCACCGAATGGATCGCCCCGATGCGCGCGCAGGCCAGCATCGCGAAGGCGGCTTCCGGGATCATCGGCATGTAGATCAGCACCCGGTCGCCCTGCCCCACGCCTTGCGCCTGCAGGATGGCGGCCATGCGCTCCACCTCGCGCTGCAGCTCGCGGAAGCTGTAGATGCGCTCCTGCTTGACCTCGGTCGAGACCCAGATCAGCGCGTTCTGCTCGCCGCGGTCCCGGGCGTGGCGGTCCACGGCGTTGTGGCACAGATTGGTCGTGCCGCCCACGAACCACTTGGCAAAGGGCGGGCGGTCGTAGTCACAGACCTGCTGGAAGGGCGTCTGCCACTCGATGAGCCCGGCCTGCTCGCGCCAGAACTCGTCCGGCTGCTCCACCGAGCGGCGATAGAAGCTGGCGTAGTCGCCGGTGGACGGGCTGGGATTGCTGCTCATGGCCGACCTCTGCGTTTCCATAATTACGAATTACGGCGAATTTCACGGGCATGGTCTGACGACAGCCTGACCCCGGGAAGTCGCGCGGACGACAATTGCCCTGGCTCAAGGCGCCAGCATCGCAAAGGCGCCCGGCGTGCGCTTGGACACATCTCCTGGCGGCCGCCTATGGTCCAATACCGGCTGTCCCTCAAATTGAAACGCGGGGGAATTCGGACGCCGAACGACGCCCGGACTTACCCGCGGTTTGCCTCCGCTTTGCTTGACACTGCCAAGAACCGCTTCTTAAGCTGCGCGGCCGAGATCAAGTTCCCGATGCTGCCAGCCCGACGCCTCCCCCATCGCCAAGTTTCCCTGCGCCCCGCACTGGCCACGGCCGTGCTTGCGCTGGGTCTGTGTGCGGCGGGCGTGCAGGCTCAGCAGCAGCCGGCGGGCGCGGGGAGCCCGGGCAATGCGGCGCTCGCGCCCCCGCCCGGCACCATGATGGGCGCCTACGGCCTGAGCCAGCAGGTGACGCCGCCGGCCACGCCCGGCGCCGCCGGCCACGTTGCCAGCAAGACCGCCCCCGCCCCGCTCGCCCCTGCGGATCTCGCCGCCGCCGCCGCCGCGGGCGCCGGCAGTGCGGGCGCCGCCGCCGGCAATGACGCCATCACCCGCTTCCTCCAGGACACCGGGCTGATGAAGAACGCCAGCGAGAACCGGATCCTGAACCAGGTCCGGGACACCGCGTCCGACCTCGTCATGTCGGCCATGAATTTCCTGGGCGTGCCCTACAAGCGTGGCGGCAAGTCCCTCGAGAGCGGCTTCGACTGCAGCGGCTTCACCCGGCACATCTTCGAGATGTCCGTCGGCCTCGTGCTCCCGCACCGCGCCGACGAGCAGGCCCGCCTCTCCAGCCTGATCCCGATCAAGCAGGAAGAGCTCAAGCCGGGCGACCTCGTCTTCTTCAACACGATGAAGCGCACCTTCTCGCACGTGGGCATCTACGTGGGCGACGGCAAGTTCATCCACAGCCCCCGCGTGGGCAGCGCGGTGCGCGTCGAGGACCTGCGGGAGGCCTACTGGGCCAAGCGCTTCACCGGCGCCCGCCGGGCCGACCTCGCCGCGGCGCAGGCCTCGGCCGACAACCGCAGCGCCCAGGCGCAGTCGGCCGTCATCCGCTGACCGGCGCCACGCGGCGGCGCTGCCGCCAGCGCGTCGGCCGCGCGCGCAGACATCCCTGGATCCACCGCTTGGCGAAGGCGCCCGCTCAGGCCCTGCCGCCCGCGAACCAGCCTCCCAGCCAGCCTCCCCCCCGGCGACGACGCTGCGCCGGCGCCGGCGCCGGCGGCGGCAGTGGCGCGGCGCCCGCGCAAAGCAGCGCCTCCTCCAGGGCCGGCAGGCCGGCCCGGCGAGCTGCCTGCATCGGTGTCGCGCCGTCGAATTCGGACGGCAGATCGGGATTCGCGCCGGACGTCAGGAGGTAGCGTGCCACCGCCTCCTGCCTGGCAAGGATGGCGGCCACCAGCGGCGTCGACAGGAACTCGGGGTGCGCGTAGTTGACGTCCACCCCGGCCCGGACGTGGTACTCGACGAGCGCCAGATCACCGTCGACGGCGGCGTTGAACATTTCCTTCCAGTTGCCTCCGGACATGGGGTCTCCTCCTCATGTGAACACCCCTCGCGGGGCGGCTAGCCTCGGCGAGGGGTGTCGGTCCGCGTGCGGTGCAGGCCGGCACCGCCGGCCCTCCGCGCGCACTCACTTCGGCGCGTTGGCCGTCTTCAGGTGCTTGTCGAGGAACTGCAGCATGCGGCCGCTGGCCTCGATGTTGTTCTTCTTCTTCGAGAAGCCGTGGCCCTCGTCGTCGAAGACCACGTACTCCACCGGCACGCCATTCTTCTTGACGGCCTCGACGATCTCGTCGCTCTCGGGCTTGATCACGCGGGGGTCGTTGGCACCCTGGATCACCATCAGCGGCTTGCGGATCTCCTTGGCATGGAACAGCGGCGAGGTGGCGATGAGGAAGTCCTTGTCCTTCACCGGATCGCCGATCTCCTGGTACAGCGCCTGGCGGAAGCTCTCCCAGTACGGCGGGATGGACTCGAGCGTGCGCAGCCAGTTGGAGACGCCGAAGATGTCGATGCCGACCTTGAAGGCCTCGGGGCGGAAGGCCATGGCCGCCAGGGTCATGTAGCCGCCGTAGGAGCCGCCGATGATGCCGATGCGCTCCGGGTCGATCACGCCGGTGCTGGCGAGGTAGGTCTTGGCCTCGATGCAGTCCCACAGCGGCTCGCGGCCGTGCTTGCCGTCGTCGGCCGTGAAGAAGCTCTTGCCATAGCCGGAGCTGCCGCGGTTGTTGATGCCCAGCACCGCATAGCCGTGGTTGGCGAAGTACTGCATCAGCGCCGAGTAGCCGCGCATGGTCTGGCCGCCGGGGCCGCCATGGACCCACACCACGGCGGGCACCTTGTTCGTCGGCGACGCCTCCTTGGGCTGGTAGTAGACCGAGGGAATGCTCAGACCGTCGAAGGACTTGAAGCGCACGATCTTCGCGTCCACGAGGTCGTCGGGGTTCACCTCCTTGGACATGCTCTGCGTCAGCTGCTTCACCTGCTTGCTGGCGAAGTCATAGACGAAGAGGTTGCTCGGCGAGCGGTCGCCGTTCACGTAGAAGGCCATCTTCGTGCTGCTGCCCGAGAACTGCACGCCGCGGATCTCGCCGCCGGGCAGCTTGGGCAGGGCCACCTCACGCTCGACGCCGTCCTTGCCCAGCTCTCGCAGCTTCAGCACGATGCTGGCGTCGGCGTTGATGCCGGTGACGCGGAAGCGGCCGTCGTTGGAGAAGTCGGTGTAGGCCACATCCCAGTCGGCCTTCTCGAGCTCGCTCATCTTGCCGGTGGCGAGGTCGTAGCTCATCAGGCGAGCGAACTCGGCGCCGTCATTGCTGGTGAGCAGCAGGCGCTTCGAGGCTGGGTCGAAGCCAGCAGGCTGGTTGCTCGCCACACCCTGGTGCGGCGTGAGGTGCTTGCTCTCCTTCGACTTGGTGTCGTAGAGGTAGACGTCGGAATCCGCCGTGGTGTTGGTCTTGCCGAAGGCGATCCAGCGGCCGTCATCGCTCACCTGGGCCACGTTCATGCCCGTCTCGTTCTTGTAGACCAGCTCGCGGGCATAGGTCTTGGCGTCGTAGCGGTAGACGTCGAAGAAGCGCGGGTCGCGCTCGTTGGTGGCGACGTGGAAGCTGTTCTTGTCACCGGACCAGCCCATGAACATGGCCTTGAGCTTGTCGCCGGGGGTCAGGTCTTTCTCGCTGCCGTCGAGCTCGCGCACATAGAGGTGGTTCAGCTCGTTGCCGCCCTGGTCGCGGGTGTAGAGCACGCGATCGTCCTTGGGGAAGTAGCCGACGGCGTAATGGCTGTCCTTGGTGGAGCTCGTCAGGGCCACGGGCTCGCCGCCGCTCACGGCGATGCTGTAGACATTGAAGATGCCGGTCTTGTTGCTGTGGAAGAGGATGCGCTTCTCGTCCGCGCTGAAGGAGGCGCCGCCGATGTTGGTCGTCGCCATGAACTGCTCGATGGTGTAGCGCTTGGGGGCGACGGTCGCGGCAGGCGCGCTGGCCTGCTTGCCCGTGGTGGCGGCCAGGACCGGCGCGCTCAGGAGCAGGCCGCTGCCGGCCAGGGCCAGGCACAGGGCCAGTTGCTTGACGGCGGCGCGCGGGGACGCGGACTTGCGATGTTGTGCGTTCAAGGGGCTCTCCTCGTTGAATCTGCCCGGCCATCGCCAGGCACCGCGCAAATGTAGTGAGGCCCCGGCCGCTTGCCAATCCCTCGCGGACGATCTGCAGCCGCGGCGGATGAACGGCGGCCGGCCGCGGACGGCCTGCCGACAGCGTCTGGCCGCCGACCGGCATGAAAAAAGCCACCGGCCTCTCGGCGGGTGGCTGGGCTGCGCGGAATGCGCCGGTTGTGCCGGAGGCTTACTTGCCGCCCGGCACCTTGCCTTCGACGCCCTTCACGTAGAAGTTGATGCCCGAGAGGAACTTGTCGTCCGCGACCTCGTCCTTCTTCAGCACGTCCTTGCCGTCCTGGCCGACGATGGGGCCCTTCCAGATGGCGAAGCTGCCGTCCTTCAGGTCGGCCTTGACCTTGTCGATCTGGGCGCGCGTGTCCGCCGGCACGCTCTCCGAGAGCGAGACCAGGTCGATCGCGCCTTCCTTGACGCCCCACCAGCTGTGCGTGCCCGGGCCGGCCGTCCACTTGCCGTCCAGCGCGTCACGCACGGCCTTGATGTAGTACGGGCCCCAGTTGATCACCGCCGAGGCCAGGTGGGCCTTCGGGCCGTAGGCCGTCATGTCGGAGTCCCAGCCGAAGGCGTACTTGCCGTTCTTCTCGGCCGTCTGCAGCACGGCGCTGGAGTCGGTGTTCTGCATCAGCACGTCCGCGCCGCCGTCGATCAGGGACTGCGCGGCCTCGGTCTCCTTGGGCGGGTTGAACCACTCGTTGACCCACGCCACGCGCACCTTCACCTTGGGGTTCACGCTCTGCGCGCCCAGGGTGAAGCTGTTGATGTTGCGGATCACCTCGGGGATGGGGATCGAGCCGACGACGCCCAGCGTGCCGCTCTTGCTCATCTTGCCGGCCACCACGCCCGCCATGTAGGCGCCCTCGTAGGTGCGCGAGTCGTAGGTGCGCATGTTGGCGGCCTGCTTGTAGCCGGTGGCATGCTCGAACTTGACGTCCGGCGTGTCGGCGGCGACCTTGAGCATGGGCTCCATGTAGCCGAAGGTGGTGCCGAAGATCAGCTTGTTGCCCTGGCCGACCATGTCGCGGAACACGCGCTCGGCGTCGGCCGCCTCGGGGACCTTCTCGACGTAGCTGGTCTGGACCTTGTCGCCGAATTCCTTCTCGACGGCCTTGCGGGCGTTGTCGTGGGCGAAGGTCCAGCCGCCGTCACCCACCGGGCCGACGTAGGCGAAGGCGATCTTGAGGGGCTCGGCCTTGGGGGCCGGGGCCGAGGCGGCGGAGGCGGCCGGCGCGGGGGCGGCGCCCTCTTCCTTCTTGCCGCAACCGGCCAGCACGGCCACCGCGGCCAGGCTGGACCAGCCGGCCCACTTGATCAGATCACGCTTGCCAATGTGACGCATGGGTGCTCCTTGGATGTTCCGCACAGGGCGGATGAAGACTGCAGAAAAAACCAGCCGACGATCTTAGCCGCCCGGATGGAAGGGCTTGCCGAGCGAAGCCGGCATGTTGGCGCGGATGAAGCCGCTGTTGCGCGAGATCAGCACCAGCACCACGATCGTCGCCACATAAGGCAGCATCGACAGCAGCTGGCTCGGCACCTCGACGCCCTGCCCCTGCAGATGGAACTGCAGCATCGTGACGCCGCCGAAGAGGTAGGCGCCCAGCAGCACGCGAGCCGGGCGCCAGGTGGCGAAGGTGGTCAGCGCCAGCGCGATCCAGCCCTTGCCGGCGATCATGCCCTCGACCCACAGCGGCGTGTACGCCACCGAGACGTAGGCGCCCGCCAGCCCGCACAGCGCGCCGCCGGCCAGCACGGCCAGCAGCCGGATGCGGCGCACGGGGTAGCCCAGTGCATGGGCGGATTCCGGCGATTCGCCCACGGCCCGCAGCACGAGCCCGGGCCGCGAACGGTAGAGGAACCAGGCCAGGCCCGCCGTCAGCGCCATGGCGCCATAGACCAGCGGATGCTGCTTGAACAGGGCCGTGCCCACGAAGGGCAGATCGCTCAGGACGGGGATGGCGAAGCTGGGTCGCGCGCTGAGCTTCTCCTGCACATAGCCCTGGCCGACGAAGGCCGAGAAGCCCGTGCCGAAGAGGCTCAGCGCAAGGCCGGCGGCGTACTGGTTGGTGTTGAGCCACAGCGCCAGCAGCGCGAAGACGCCGGCCAGCGCGGCGCCCGCGCCCATGCCGGCGAGGAAGGCCAGCGTGTCGCTGCCGGTGTGCACGGCGGTGGCGAAGCCGGCAATGGCGGCCACGAGCATCATGCCCTCGGCCCCCAGGTTGACGACGCCGGCGCGTTCGTTGATGAGCAGTCCCAGGGCCGCGAGGGCCAGCAGCGTGCCGCCGTTGAGCGTGGCGGCGACGAGGGCGGCGAGTGCGTTCAGATCCATGGCGCGACCTCAGGCAGCCCGGCGCGCCCAGCGCACGCGGTAGTGGATGAGCGTGTCCGAGGCCAGCAGCGTGAACAGCAGCAGGCCCTGGAAGACGCCGGTGATGGACTTGGGCAGCCCGAGGCGCGACTGCGCGAGCTCGCCCCCGATGTAGAACATGCTCATCAGCAGGCCCGAGCCCACGATGCCCACCGGATGCAGCCGCCCCACGAAGGCCACGATGATGGCCGCGAAGCCGTAGCCCGCCGGCACGTGCGGCGTGAGCTGACCCAGCGGCCCGGCCGCCTCCAGCGCGCCCGCGAGGCCGGCCATGCCGCCCGACAGCAGCAGCGCCGTCCACAGTGCCCGGCGCGAGGAGAAGCCCGCGTAGCGCGCCGCCGCGGGCGCGAGGCCGCCCACCTGCAGCGCATAGCCCGCGTAGCTGCGGAACATCAGCAGCCAGAAGCCCGCCACCGCGCCCAGGGCGATCAGCACGCCGATGTTGACGCGCCAGCCGCTGAAGAGCTTCGGGATCTTGGTGGCCGCGGCGAAGGTGATGGTCTGCGGGAAGTTGTAGCCGTTCGGGTCCTTCCAGGGCCCGTAGACGAGGTAGCCCAGCAGCAGGTCCGCCACGTACACGAGCATCAGGCTCACGAGGATCTCGTTGGCATTGAAGCGGTCGCGCAGCAGCGCCGTGAGGGCCGCCCAGGCCATGCCGCCCGCCACGCCGGCCAGCAGCACGGGGACCACGATCGCGGCGCTCGTCTGCGCGTCGGCCTGCATGGCGACCCAGCCGGCCGCGAGCGCGCCCGCGATGAACTGCCCCTCCGCGCCGATGTTCCAGACGTTGGAGCGGAAGCACAGGGCCAGGCCCAGGGCGATGAGGATCAGCGGCGTGGCCTTGAGGCCCAGCTCGCTCCAGGCGTAGGCGCTGCGGATGGGCTCCCAGAAGAACATCTGCAGCCCGCGCACCGGGTCCTTGCCCAGCGCCACGAAGAGCAGCAGCCCCAGCAGCGTGGTGACGGCCAGCGCGATCAGGGGCGAGGCCAGGGACATCAGCCGCGAGGGCTCGGGACGGGTCTCAAGCCGCAGCATGGCTCGCCTCCTTGCCGGCAGGGCCCGCGCCGGCCGCGTCCCACAGCCCGGACATCCACGCGCCGATGCGCTCCACCGTGGCCTCGGCCACGGGCACGCTGGGCGAGAGGCGGCCCTGCGCCATCACCACCAGGCGGTCACTGATCTCGAACAACTCGTCCAACTCCTCGCTGAAGACCAGGAGCGCACAGCCTGCATCGCGCAGCTTGAGCAGCTCCCCCCGGATCTGGGCCGCCGCGCCCACGTCCACGCCCCAGGTGGGCTGGGCGATGAGCAGCAGCTTGGGGGCCGCGTCGATCTCGCGGCCCACGATGAATTTCTGCAGATTGCCGCCGGAGAGGCTGCGCGCCGCCGCCCCCGAGCCACCGCAGCGCACGCCGAAGCGGGCGATGAGCTCCTCGGCCAGGCGGCGCGCCTCGCCCTTGGCCAGCCAGCCGCCGGCCTTGACGGCCTCGGTGCGGGTCAGGAGGGTGTTGTCGGCCAGCGAGAGGCTGGGCACGGCGCCGCGCCCCAGGCGTTCCTCGGGTACGAAATGCAGGCCCAGCTTGCGGCGCCTGCGGCAGCCGGCCCGGGCGATGTCGGCGTCGAAGAGGCGGATGCTGCCTTTGGGCGCGCGGGTGTCCTCGCCCGACAGCGCCGCGAGCAGCTCCTGCTGGCCGTTGCCGCTGACGCCGGCCACGCCGAGGATCTCGCCCGCGCGCAGCTCGAAGGCGAGGCCGCGCAGGGCCGTGCCGAAGGGGTTGGCCGTCGGCAGGTCCAGGCCCTGCACGCGCAGCACCGGGGCGCCGGCCTCGCGCGCGCCGGCCCGCAGGCGCGGCGGCTCGCTGCCGATCATGAGGCGCGAGAGCGCGGCGTTGTCCACCGTGCGCGGATCCACCTCGCCCGTGACCTTGCCGCCGCGCAGCACCGTGCAGTGCTGGCACAGCGCGCGGATCTCGTCGAGCTTGTGGCTGATGTAGAGGATGGCGCAGCCCTCGGCGGCCAGGCGGCGCAGGACCTCGAAGAGCTTGTGCACGGCCTGCGGCGTGAGCACGGAGGTCGGCTCGTCCAGGATCAGCAGGCGCGGGTTCGTGAGCAGCGCCCGCACGATCTCCACGCGCTGGCGCTCGCCCACCGAGAGCGTGTGCACGGGCCGCGCCGGATCGACCTCCAGCCCATAGGCGGCCGAGAGCTCGCGGATGCGCTGCGTCACCTCGGCCAGGCCGAGCGCCTTGTCCAGGCCCAGCCAGACGTTCTCGGCGGCGCTCAGCGTGTCAAACAGCGAGAAGTGCTGATAGACCATGCTGATGCCCAGCTGCCGGGCCTGCGCGGGGCTGCGCACCTGCACCGGCTGGCCGTTCCACAGCAGGCGGCCCTCGTCGGGCTGCACCGCGCCGTAGATGATCTTCATGAGCGTGGACTTGCCCGCGCCGTTCTCGCCCAGCACCGCGTGGATCTGCCCGGGCATCACGCGCAGCGCGACGCCGTCGTTGGCCTTCACGGCCGGGTACTGCTTGCTGATGCCTTGGAGTTCGAGTCGGGGGACGGGTTCGGCCATGGCGATCAGCAAGACATCTGCGGTTCAGGAGTGTGGCGGGACGGGGGCGGCGCCTGGCCGGCGGTAGCGCGCCACGCCGGCCACATAGGCGGCGGCGAGGTTGCGCTCGTCCGACAGCGTCATCCAGGCGAAGACCTTCTCGTGCAGCTCGCGGGCGACCGCGAAGCGCGCCTCGGTCACCGGACCGCAGGCCCAGTCCCAGATGCAGACGTCGGCCAGTGTACCCACGCCGAAGTGGCCGATCTCGTGGGACAGCCCCAATCCTTGCGCTGCACCAAGCGTCGCGGCATGCAACCCGGCCCAGGCGGTCAGCCGGCGCCCGGCCAGGGCCTGGACCTTGTAGGCGTCGCCCAGGGTGCGCTGGGTGGACAGCGAGGTGCCGCCGCCGACATCGGACGCCATGCTCACCGCGAAGCCGGCGCCACGCGCGGCGACCCAGTCGAAGAGGCCGCTGCCCAGGAAGAGGTTGGAGGACGGGCAGAAGGCGACCTGCGCGCCCCGCTCGGCGACGACGGCGCGGTCCTGCGCGTCCAGCCAGATGCCGTGGGCCAGCACCGCCCGCTCGTGCAGCAGGCCGACGCGGTCGTAGACGTCGAGGTAGCTGCGCGCCTCGGGGAAGAGCTTCGCGACCCACTCGACCTCGGCGCGGTTCTCGGCGACGTGGGTCTGCATGTAGAGCGAGGCGTCCTGGCGGCACAAGTCACCTGCCATCGCGAGCTGCGCCGGCGTGCTCGTGGGGGCGAAACGCACCGTCACGGCATAGCCCAGGCGGTCCTGGCCGTGGAAGCGAGAGATGAGGTCCTCGCAGTCGCGCCGGGCCTGCTCGACGTCGTCGCGCAGGCCGTCCGGCGCGTGGCGGTCCATCAGCACCTTGCCCGTGAGCAGGCGCATGCCGCGCTGGCGGGCCGCCTCGAACAGCGTCTCGGCAGCGACCTTGTGCACCGTCGGGAAGACCATGGCCGAGGTCGTGCCGTGCGCCAGCAGCGCGTCGAGGAAGCGCTCGGCCCCGGCGCGCGCCACGGCCGGGTCGGCATAGCGGCGCTCGGCGGGGAAGGTGTAGGTGTTGAGCCAGTCCAGCAGCTCCGCGCCGTAGCTGGCGATGACGTCCAGCTGCGGGCAGTGGACATGGGTGTCGATGAAGCCCGGCAGGATCAGCCGGCCGCGGTGGTCCTCGCGCGTCCAGCTCGCGTCGGGCGCCTTGGCCTCGACGCCGGCGATGCGGCCGTCCTCGATCAGCAGCCAGTGGTCGGGCCGGAAGCGCACGGCGGGGTCGTCCAGCGCGCCCCAGGCGGGCGTGCCGGTGAAGTCGAGCAGGTCGCCGCGCAGGGCCCGGCGCTGGGGTCGGGCGGGGGCGGTGGAGGCGGCGGAGGCGGTCGGGGAGGTCATCGTCATGGGGTCGGTCACGCAGGCTCGGCGGTCAGCTCACGGGCGACCTCGAGCACCTGCTCGCGCAGCCAGCGGTGCGCCGGCGCGGTGTGGCCCAGCTCGTGCCAGAGCTGGTAGTAATGCATGGGCGGCAGCGGCACCGGGCAGCGCAGGATCTTCACCGGCAGCTGGTCCACGAAGCGGCTGCAGAACTGGCGGCCCGTCGTCAGCACCAGCAGGCTGCGCGCGACCATCTGCGGCAGCTGCCCGAAATGCGCGCTGCGCACGGCGATGCTGCGGCGCAGGCCCAGGCTCGCGAGATGCTGGTCCACGAAGCCCGGCTGGGCGACGGCCAGCGGCATGGGCGCCAGGTGCTGGCAGGCGAGGTAGCGCTCGGCCGTCCAGCTGCGGGCCGGGGCGCGCGCCAGGGGGTGGTCCCGGCTCATCAGCACCACAAGCTCGTCGCTGAAGAGGCGGCCGAGGTGCAGCTCCTCCGGCGGCTCGGGCCAGTTGCCGATGACGAGATCCACCTCGCCACGGGCCAGCGCGGCGCGGTAGTCGAAGTCGGCGGAGAGCGGCTGCAGGTCCAGCTGCACGCCCGGCGCAGCGCGCTGCAGCCGCCCGACGAGCGCGGGCAGGAACAGCGGGTCGAGGTAGTCGCTCGCGGCGATGCGGAAGCGCTGGCGGGCGGTGGCGGGCTCGAAGGCCTGGCGGTGCTGCCGCGGGCTGAAGATGCGCTCGGCCTCCAACAGCAGCCGCGCAGCGGGCTCCAGCAGCGCCAGGGCCGTCGGTGTCGGGGCCATGCCCTGCCCGCTGCGCACCAGGAGCGCATCCCCCGTGAGCGCGCGCAGACGCCGCAACTGGCCGGAAACGGCCGGTTGCGAGCTGCCGAGCCGCAGGGCGGCCCGGGAAACGCTGCGTTCGCTGATCAATGTGTGCAGGACCCGGATGAGCTGGAGCTCGATCTTGGCCAGTGCCGCCGCTTGCGCCATATTCGCCCGCTGATATCCACTATAGGAGTGAGCATATCCCGTTCGCGCGACCGCGCGCGTATGGTGCGAGGCTAGACCAGGACCCTCATGAACACACGCCCCATCCGCTTCTTCTTCCGTGGCCAGATCCAGGAAGTGCGCGACCTGCCCCCCACCACCAGCGTGCTGCGCTGGCTGCGGGAGTCCGCCGACGCCTGCGGCACCAAGGAAGGCTGCGCCGAGGGCGACTGCGGCGCCTGCACGGTGCTCATCGGCGAGCTCGACGGCCAGGAGCAGCTGCAGCTGCGCCCGCTCAATGCCTGCATCCAGTTCCTGCCCATGCTCGACGGCAAGGCGCTGTTCACTGTCGAGGACCTCGGCGACGCCCGCGCGCTGAACCCCGTCCAGCAGGCCCTCGTGGACTGCCACGGCTCGCAGTGCGGCTTCTGCACGCCGGGCTTCGCCATGACGCTGCAGGCGATGTACGAGACGCACCAGGCCGACGGCACCCGCCCGACGCGCCAGCAGCTGGCCGACGGCCTGGCCGGCAATCTGTGCCGCTGCACGGGCTACCGGCCGATCCTCGAGGCCGGCGAGCGCATGTTCGACGCCCCGGTCCAGCGCCTGGACCGCGCGCCCGCCGAACGCGCCCTGCAGCAGCTCAAGGCCGACCCGCCGCTGGCCTACACGGCCCACGATCCGGCGTTCGGCGCCGCGCGCGAGTTCCACGCCCCGCGCACCCTGCCCGCCCTGGCCGCCCTGCGCCAGCAGCAGCCCGAGGCCCGCCTCGTGGCCGGCGCGACGGACATCGGCCTGTGGATCAACAAGCAGCACCGCGACGTCGGCACCCTCATCAGCACGCTGGGCGTCGAGGCGCTGCGCCAGCTGCAGGACGCGCCGCTGCCGGATGGCCGGCCCGGCCTGCGGATCGGCGCCGCCGTGCCCCTGGAGGACGCCTGGGCCGCGCTCGTCGCCCGGGTCCCGGCCCTGCGCGAGCTGTGGGTGCGCTTCGCCTCGCCGCCCGTGCGCCACGCCGGCACGCTGGGCGGCAACATCGCGAACGGCTCGCCCATCGGCGACGGCGCCCCGGCGCTGATCGCCCTGGGCGCGGAGATCGTGCTGCGCCGGGGCGAGGCGCAGCGGCGCCTGCCGCTGCAGGACTTCTACCTCGACTACATGAAGAACGCCCTGCGGCCCGGCGAGCTCGTCGAGGCGCTGCACGTGCCCCTGCCGACGGCCGGCTGGCAGCTGCGCGGCTACAAGATCGCCAAGCGCTACGACAGCGACATCTCCGCCGTCTGCGCCGTCTTCGCCCTGCGCCTGGACGCGGGCCGCGTGGCGGAGGCGCGCCTCGTCTTCGGGGGCCTGGCGGGCATCGTCCGGCGGGCCGCGCAGGCCGAGGCGGCGCTCGTCGGCGAGGCCTGGGACGAGGCCGCCACGCAGCGCGCCGGCGAGGCCCTGTCGCAGGACTTCCAGCCCCTCAGCGACCTGCGCGCGAGCGCCGCCTACCGCCTGCAGGTCGCGAAGAACCTGCTGCGTCGCTGCTGGCTCGAGACCCGGGCCGAGCAGCCGCTGCCGGCCTCGCAAAGCGGCGTCTGGTGGGCCACGCAGCTCGGGCGGGACGGCCACACGCCCACCGCCGCGGCCCTGGGAGGTGAGGCATGAACACCCGCGACACGCTGACGCCCCCGGCCACCACGCCCGTCGCGGGCACGAGCCGCCCGCATGAGTCCGCCGCCCTGCATGTGAGCGGCGAGGCGCGCTACACGGACGACCTGCCCGAGCTGCGCGGCACGCTGCACGCGGCGCTGGGCCTGTCGCCGGTGGCCCACGGGCGCCTGCTGGGCGTGGACCGCGAGGCGCTGATGGCCCTGCCCGGCGTCGTGGCCGTGCTCACCGCCGAGGACATCCCCGGCGAGAACAACTGCGGCCCGCTGCTGCATGACGATCCCCTCCTCGCCCACGGCACGCTGAGCTACCTGGGCCAGCCCGTCTTCGCCGTGATCGCCACGGACCGCCACCTCGCCCGCCGCGCCGCCGCGCAGGCCGCACGCGTGATCCGCCACGAGGCCCTGCCCGCCGTGCTCACGGCGCGGGAGGCCCACGCGGCCGGGCAGTACGTCGTTCCGCCCATGCACCTGCAGCGCGGGGATGCCGCCGCCGCCCTGGCCGCGGCCCCGCTGCGCTGGCAGGGCGAATGGGCCGTCGGCGGGCAGGAGCAGTTCTACCTCGAGGGCCAGATCAGCTATGCCCTGCCGCAGGAGGACCACGGCCTGCTGCTGCACTGCTCCACGCAGCACCCGTCGGAGATGCAGCAGCTCGTGGCGCATGCCCTGGGCTGGGAGAGCCACCGCGTGCAGGTGCAGTGCCGGCGCATGGGCGGGGGCTTCGGCGGCAAGGAATCGCAGTCGGCGCTCTTCGCCTGCGTGGCCGCGCTGGCCGCGGACCGGCTGCAGCGGCCCGTCAAGCTGCGGCTGGACCGCGATGACGACTTCCTCATCACCGGCCGCCGCCACGGCTTCGACTACCGCTGGGACGTGGGCTTCGACGCCGAGGGCCGCCTGCTGGCCGCCGAGGTGGACCTGATCGCCAACTGCGGCCATTCGGCGGACCTCTCCGCGCCGGTGATGACCCGCGCGCTGTGCCACTTCGACAACGCCTACTGGCTGCCGCACGTGGCCCTGCACGGTTTCTGCGCGCGCACGAACACGCAGAGCAACACGGCCTTCCGCGGCTTCGGCGGCCCCCAGGGCGCGCTGGCCATGGAGGTCATCCTCGACGGCATCGCGCGCCGCCTGGGCCTGGACCCGGCCCTCGTGCGGCAGCGCAATTTCTACACGGACGAGGGCGATCGCAACGTCACGCCCTACGGCCAGCGCGTCGAGGACAACCTGATGCAGCCGCTCAGCGCGCAGCTGCTGCAGGACAGCGACTACGCCCGCCGCCGCGAAGAGATCGCCGCCTTCAACGCCACGAGCCCGGTGCTCAAGCGCGGCCTCGCGTTCACGCCGCTGAAGTTCGGCATCTCCTTCAACGTGGTGCACCTGAACCAGGCGGGCGCGCTGGTGCACGTCTACACCGACGGCTCGGTGCTCGTGAACCACGGCGGCACGGAGATGGGCCAGGGCCTCAACACCAAGGTGGCCCAGGTGGTGGCGCAGACGCTGGGCCTGCCGCTGGCCGCCGTGCGCGCCTCGGCCACGGACACGAGCAAGGTCGCCAACACCTCGGCCACGGCGGCCTCGACGGGGGCGGACCTCAACGGCAAGGCCGCGCAGGACGCCGCGCGGCGCATCCGCGACCGCCTCGCGCCGCTGGCCGCCGAGCTGCTCGACGCCCCGGCCGACGCGCTGCAATGGGCCGACGGGCGCGTCAGCGTCACGGGCCGGCCCGAGGCCGCCCTGCCCTTCGGCCAGCTCGTGCAGCAGGCCTATCTGCGCCGCATCCAGCTCTGGAGCGAGGGCTTCTACGCCACGCCAGGCCTGCACTGGAACCGCCAGACGCTGCAGGGCCGCCCCTTTTACTACTTCGCCTTCGGGGCGGCCGTGGCCGAGGTGCTGGTGGACACGCTGACGGGCGAGTACCGCGTGCTGCGCGCGGATGCGCTGCATGACGTCGGGCAGTCGCTCAATCCGGCGCTGGACATCGGCCAGGTCGAGGGCGCCTTCGTGCAGGGCCAGGGCTGGCTGACCACCGAGGAGCTGCGCTGGCATCCGCAGAGCGGCAAGCTGCTGACGCACGCGCCGAGCACCTACAAGATCCCCACGGCCAACGACATGCCGCTGGACTTCCGCGTGCACCTCTTCGGCCGGCCGAATGCCGCCGACAGCATCCACCGCTCCAAGGCCGTGGGCGAGCCGCCGCTGCTGCTGCCCTTCGCGGTGTTGCTGGCGCTGCAGGACGCCGTGGCGAGCGTGCGGCCCGAAGCCCCGCCGCTGCGGGCCCCGGCCACCGCCGAGCGCGTGCTGGCGGCGCTGTGCGGCTTCGACGGCGCCTGACGAAGGAACGCCCCGGCGCCTGAGGGCCACCGGGGCGTGAAATGAGGGGGCGTGATCTGAGTGAGGATCGCGCGCGGGCTCAGTGCAGCAGCAGGTCGGCGTCGGAACTGAGATCGCCTGCGGCTTCCAGCTTGGCGCGCAGGTAGTCGAGGTCGAGGTGTACATGCGCCACGAGCTCGGGCACGGCCAGGTTCAGCGCCTGGACCGGGTCCTCGTGCGCCTGCTGCGCATCGGCCAGCACCTCCGCCATGTGCAGCACCGCCGCCATCAGCGAGAAGGGCCGGATCTCCATGGGCGCGTTCGCATCCTTGAAGGCCTCGACCATGGTGCTCGGGAAGTGCCAGTGCTGCGCGAGCGAGGCCGTGACGTCGGCATGCGTGCAGGCGAAGCGGTGCATCTCCAGCGAGAAGCGGCTGCCCGGCTCGGCGGCGTGCTTCTCGACATCGGCCACCTGCCCGGGGTCGGACAGCGCCATCATCAGCTGCCCGGTGCGCATCATCAGGCCGGCGAGATAGGTGGTGTCGGCGTCCAGCTGCAGCATGCGTGACAGGATGCGGGCATAGCCGGCCGTGGCCAGGCTGTGACGCCAGAACAGCGTCCGGTCCAGGCCCGGCACCGAGGGGAAGGCGCCGCACATGCAGGCCGCCAGCGAGAGGTTGCGCAGGCTGTCCATGCCCAGCGCGGCGGCGGCGTCCTGCAGCGTGGAGATGTTGTGCGAGGGGCTGTAGCGGGCCGAGTTGGCGAGGCGCAGCACCTTGGCGGCCAGCGAGGCGTCCTTGGCCACCAGCTCCGCGATCGCCCCGAGGCTGATGCGGTCGTCGTCGAAGCTGCGCAGCAGGCGGCTGGCAACCTCAGGCATGGTGGGCAGGGCGTTGTGGTTCGAGAAGAACTTTTCTGCAGCTGCAAGCACGGTGCGCTCCTTCCTGGACAAGTGAGGTCTCGGACTGACTGTCGACCCAGTCTAGATGAGCGCCCCCCGTCGCCGTGAGGCTTGTGCACCTCCGTTTTCAGCGCAGACGCAGTGATAAGTCACGCTTGCCGCGCCCGGATGCAGGCGCCCGGACGATGCTGCGGCGCAGCAGCAGGCGCCGGTGGGCGGCCGGGCTCAGTCGCCGGCGAGCTCGCGCAGCGCGGGCAGGTCGAGCACGCGGACCTGGTAGCCCTGCACCTCGATCAGCCCCTTGCGGTTGAGCTGGCGCATCATGCGCGACAGCGTCTCGGGGGTGATGGCCAGCTGCGCCGCGATGTCCCGCTTGCGCTCCTTCAGCGTGACGCGGCCCTCGCGCTCGCTCACGGGCTCGCAGGACTGCAGCAGCCATGCGGCCAGGCGCCGTTCGGCGTCCTTGTGCATGAGGTCATGGGTGACGCTGGTGAGGCTGTGCACCGTGCCCGCCAGGGCGACGAGCAGGCGCTCCTGCAGCGCCGGCTGGCGCATCAGCAGCGTGCGCAGCGGCTGCAGCGGCAGGCTCACCACGCGGGCATCGTTGACGGCCCGCGCGTCCTGCGCGTGCTCGGCCCCGAGCCAGGCGCTCGCCAGGTCCAGCCATTGCGGGCCGCGCACGGTGCGCTCGAGGTTGAAGGGCTCGTCGGCACGCGCCAGCCCGAGCCCCACGGAGCCGTCCAGCACCGCATACAGCTGCGTGGCCGGCTGCTGACGCGTGAAGACGAAGCTGCCGGCCGGCACCCAGTGCTGGGTCGCCATGCCCTGCAGCGCCTGCAGCTCGCTGGTGCTCAGGGCGGGGGCCCCCAGCAGCGCCGCCCAGTCGGAGGGCAGGCACAGCACGGCGCCGGCTTCAAAGCCGGCCGGACGCACGGTGGCGTGGGCGGATTGCAGGCTGCGGCTGTCGAGGGTGTCCACGTGAGGGTCAGGTGCCAGGTTGATGCCCGGACTGTCCCGCATGCCCCGCCCGGCGTCCTTGCGCTGAATCAAAGGGACATGGCAGCCGGGGGCTCCCCGCCGCGGCCACAATGGGGCGCATGGCCCAGATCAAATTCCAGGCTCCTCAGAGCCAGTCGCCGGAGCAGCGCTTCGGCAGCAGCTATGACGAGCCCTTCGAGCTGCTCGGCGCCTGCCATGAGCGGGTCGAGCGCAGCCTGCAGCTGCTGGTGCGCCTGTGCCAGCACCTGCGGGTCCAGGGCGTCGATGCCAGCGCCCGGGACGCCGCCCGGGACGTCCGCCGCTATTTCGACATCGCCGCGCCCTTGCACCACGAGGACGAGGAGCTGCACGTCTTCCCGGTGCTGGAGCAGTCCGACGACGAGCGCCTGCAGGAGGCCTGCGCGCGGCTGCGCGACGAGCACCTGCGCATCCACGCGCAATGGCAGGTGCTGCGCACGCTGCTGGCCCAGCTGGACAGCACCCCCGAGGGGCCGCTGCCCGAGGGCCAGCGGGAGGTGCTGAGCCGCGCGGCCGACGCCTTCGTGGACATCCATCGGGAGCACCTGCGCCTCGAGAACCAGCTCGTCTTCCCCTGCGCCCGGCAGGGCCTGAACGCCGCCCGGCAGCAGGCCATGGGCGAGGAGATGGCCAGCCGGCGCGGCCTGGACCTGCGCCAGCGGGGCTGAGCGCCGGCCGGGCGCTCAGGGCAGCAGCAGGGCCCGGAAGTCGTTGACGTTGGTGAACGTCGGCCCCGGGCTGTAGAGATCGCCCAGCGCCTCGAAGAAGTCGTAGGCCCGGTGCTCGGCCAGCAGAGCGGCCGCCGAGAGGCCCCGGGCCTGCGCCCGCGCCAGCGTGTCCGGGTCGACGAAGGCGCCGGCATTGGCCTCCGAGCCGTCGATGCCGTCGGTGTCCGCCGCCAGCACATGCACGTCCGCCTCGCCCCGCAGCGCCAGCGCGCAGCCCAGCAGGAACTCCGTGGCGCGCCCGCCCCGGCCTCGCAGGCCGGCCGGCAGCGTGACCGTGGTCTCGCCGCCGGAGAGGATCACGCAGGGGCGCCGGAAGGGCTCGCCGTGGCGCGCCGACGCACTCGCCAGCGCCGCATGCATGCGGCCGATCTCGCGGGACTCGCCCTCGATCTCATCGGACAGCACGTGGGCCGTCAGCCCCATCGCGCGGGCCTGCTCGGCGGCGGCCTGCAGGCTCAGGCGCGGCGTGGCCAGCATCTGCAGCCGGTGGCCGGCGAAGCGCGGGTCGCCGGGCTTGGGCGTCTCGAAGGCCCCGCTGCGCAGCCCCTCCCAGGCCGCGGGCGGCAGCTGCAGGCCGTGGCGCTCGCACAGCGCGAGCGCGTCCGCGCAGGTCGTGGGGTCGGGCACCGTGGGGCCGGAGGCGATCACCGCCGGGTCGTCCCCCGGCACGTCGGAGATCAGCAGCGTGAGCACCCGGGCCGGCGCGCAGGCCACGGCCAGGTGCCCGCCCTTGATGGCCGACAGGTGCTTGCGGATGCAGTTCATGTCCTCGATGGACGCGCCCGAGGCCAGGAGCTGGCGGTTCAGGGCCTGCTTGTCCGCGACGCTCAGCCCCGGCTGCGGCACGCTCATCAGCGCCGAGCCGCCGCCGGAGGTCAGGCAGATCACGCGGTCCTCGGGTCGCAACCCCTGCACGCGCCGCAGGATGCGCGCGGCCGCCTCGGCACCGGCGGCGTCCGGCACGGGATGGGCCGCCTCGACGATCTCGATGCGCCGTTGCCCGGCCGGCTTCGCCCAGGGCGGTGTGTGCTCGCGCCGCGTGATGACCAGCCCCTCGAGCGGTGCCTCCGCCGGCCAGTGGGCCTCCAGGGCCGCGGCCATCGCGGCGGAGGCCTTGCCCGCGCCGATCACGAGGCAGCGGCACGGCAGCGCCCGGGGCTCGGCGCCGAGCAGGCCGGGCCAGTCGATGCGGTCGGGCTGCAGCAGATGCTGCGGGGCGGCGCGGTCGACGGCCGCCTGGTAGAGCCGGGTCAGCAGCTCGCGGGGGGTGAGGTCCATCGGGCCAGTGTAGGCGGCCCGGCCTCAGGCCCTCCTCGCCTCAGGGCTTCGCGCCCGAGGCCACCCAGCGGCCGATGAGCGCGCGCTCCTCCTCGGTGATGCCGGTGGCATTGTTCTGGGGCATCGTGCGCTGCACCACCACCTGCTGGCGGATCTGCGCCGCATTCGCCTGCAGGCCTTCCGCGCTGTCGAGTCGCACGCCCTTCTGCGCGAGCTGGGCGTTGTGGCACATCACGCAGCGCTGGCCCACCACGGCCTGCACCTGCGCGAGCGTCGGCGCCACGCTGTCGGCCGACGCCATGGCCGGCGTGGCGGGCTTCACCAGCGCGATCAGCGCCCCCAGCATCAGCGCCACCAGCACCAGCAACGGCCAGGCGTTGACGCCCTTGTGGCGCTTCACGAACCACGTCCGCGTGAGCGCGCCGCCCAGCATCAGCAGGATCAGCACGGCCCAGTTCCAGTCATGGCTGTAGAGCATGCCGTAGTGGTTGGACAGCATGCTCACGAGGACCGGCGCGGTCAGGAAGGTGTTGTGCACGCTGCGCTGCTTGCCGCGCTGGCCGTGGATGGGGCTCACCGGGCGGCCGGCGCGCATGTCGGCGATCACCTGCTTCTGGCCGGGGATGATCCAGAAGAAGACGTTGGCGCTCATGATGGTGGCGATCATGGCGCCCACGATCAGGAAGGCCGCGCGGCCCGCGAAGAGCTGGCACGCGGCCCAGGCGGCCACGGCCACGAAGGCCGCGATCAGCCCGAGCACGAGACCGTCGTTGCCGATGCTGCCGTCCTTGCGGTGACCGAAGCGGCGGCAGATCTGGTCGTACACCAGCCAGCCGGCGGCCAGAAAGCCCAGCGCGCTGGCGATGGCCGCCGGAGCCGACCAGTCGTGCACGCGGCGGTCGATGAGGAAGGTGTCCGCGTTGAAGAGGTAGAGCACCGTGAACAGCGCGAAGCCGCTCATCCACGTCCAGTAACTCTCCCAGTAGAACCAGTGCAGGTGCTGCGGCAGGTTGGGCGGGGCCACGAGGTACTTCTGCGGGTTGTAGAAGCCGCCGCCGTGCACGGCCCACAGCTCGCCGTCCACGCCGCGGGCCTTGAGCTCGGGGGACTCGGGCTTGAGCAGGTGGTTGTCCAGCCAGACGAAATAGAAGGATGCCCCGATCCAGGCGATGGCGGTGACGATGTGCAGCCAGCGCAGCAGCAGATTGGCCCAGTCCAGCAGATAGCTTTCCATGCGGTGTCAGCTCCGTGCCGGCCCACCACAGCGGGCCCTGTGAACCGAAGAAGGTCGCGATTGCGCTGCAGGCCGGAGCGGCAAGACCCCGTGCGGCAGGCGGCCGCGGCGACCGAAGCGAAAGTGTATACAGTTTTCACCCCCGACCGGCGCGGTGCGAAGGATGGATCTGGCGCAAGCCCGGCCGGCGCCGCTTGGGCATACTGCGTGGCATTGCACCCCTGACCGGAGTTCCCCATGACGATGTCCCTGCCCCGCACCCGCGGCCTCCTGCTGAGCCTGGCACTTGGCACGGCCTGTCTTGCCGCCCACGCCCAGGTCAGCGTGAAGGAGGCCTGGGTGCGCGCGACCGTGGCGCAGCAAACGAGCACCGGCGCCTTCATGCAGCTCAGCAGCGCCAAGCCCGTCCGCCTGGTCGCGGTCAGCAGCCCCGTGGCCGGCATCGCCGAGGTTCACGAGATGAAGATGGACAACGGCGTGATGAAGATGCGCGCCGTCGAGGCCCTGGACCTGGCCGCGGGCCAGGCGATGGAGCTCAAGCCGGGCGGCTATCACGTGATGCTCATGGAGCTGAAGTCCCCCATCAAGGACGGCGATAGCGTGCCGCTGAGCCTCGTCTTCGAGGGCGCCGACAAGAAGCGCGAGACCGTGGAGATCAAGGCCAGCGCCCGCGGCATGGGCATGAACATGGGCTCCGGCATGATGCAGGGCAGCATGGGCCACAAGCACGGGGCCTCCTCCGCCTCTGCTCCCGCCTCCGCCCCTGCCGCCGACGCGCACAAGCACTGACCCCGGGGCGGGCGTTCAGCCCGGCGGCAGGCTCAGCAGCTGCGCCGCCACGGCGATCGCGATCACCTCGGGCTGCTTGCCCGCGATGCCCGGCAGCCCGATCGGGCAGTTCACGGCGGCCAGCTCCGCCTCGCTGAAGCCGCGTTCACGCAGGCGGGCCTGGAACTTCGCCCACTTGCTGCGGCTGCCGATCAGGCCGATGAAGGGCAGGTCCGCGCGCTCGCGCCGGCGGCGCAGGCAGGCGGCGAGGATGTCGAGGTCCTCCGCATGCGAGAAGCTCATGATGAGCACGCGGCTGCCCGGCGCAAGACCTGGCACCGCGCCCTGCACGGGCTCCGAGTGCTCCGTGCGCACCCGCTCGGGGAGGCTCGCGGGGAAGATCTCCTCGCGGCTGTCCACCCAGTGGAGATGCATCGGCAGGCGCGCCAGCACGTCCACCAGCGCACGGCCCACATGCCCGCCGCCGAAGAGCGCCACGGGCGCCCACTGCGCCTCGGTACTCAGCCGCTCCCGCAGCGAGCCGATGTGTGACGCGTCCAGCCAGTCGAAGCTCAGGTGCACGACGCCGCCACAGCATTGCCCCAGGCTCGGGCCCAGCGCAAAGCGGCGCTGCGCCTGCAGCACGCGGCCGGCGGCGAGCCCCGCGCGCGCCTCGGCCATGGCCTCGTGTTCGAGCTGGCCGCCGCCGATGGTGCCGATCAGCCCCGAGGCGCTGACCGCCATCCAGGCGCCCACCTCCCGCGGCCCGCTGCCCTCCACCTGCGCCACGCGCACCAGCACGGCGGGCGCGCGCGTCAGCCACCGGGCCAGCTCCTGCCAGGGCGCCATCGCTCAGCTGCCGCGGTAGGTGGAGTAGCTCCACGGGCTCGCCAGCAGCGGCACGTGGTAGTGCGCGCCGGGGTCGGCGATGCCGAAGTCCAGCGGCACCTCGTCCAGGAAGGCGGGCTCGGGCAGCACCTCGCCCCGCGCCCGGAAGTAGGCCGCCACGCCGAACACCAGGCGGTAGCGCCCGGCCTGCAGGGTCTCGCCCTCCAGCAGCGGGGCATCGGCCCGGCCGTCGGCATTGAGCTGCAGCGTCTTGATCAGCTGCGCCTCGGGGCCCGGCCCCTCCCCGAGCCGGTACAGCCGCACCGCCATGCCGGCGGCGGGGCGGCCATGCATGGTGTCCAGCACGTGGGTGGTGAGCTTGCCCATGGGTTCCTCGTTCCTGAAGTGGATGGCCGGCGAGCGGCGACGGGCAAAGTGTATACACTTCGGCACACAGCACACGGATCACCATGCCCCGCCCGTCCCGCCGCCAGACCCCCGCTGCCCCGCAGGACGGCGACAGCGCCACCGACCGCATCGCCAGCGCCCTGACGCAGGCCATCATCGAGCGCCGCCTGATGCCCGGCACGCGGCTCGCGGAGCAGAAGCTGGCCGATCTGTTCCAGGTTTCCCGCACGCTGGTGCGCCAGGCGCTCAACCAGCTGAGCCGCGACCGCCTCGTCACGCTCACGCCCGCACGCGGCGCCTGCGTGGCGGAACCCAGCGTCGAGGAGGCGCGCCAGGTCTTCGAGGTGCGCCGCATGCTGGAGGCGCAGCTCGCCCGCGAGCTGGCCGCACGCATCACGCCGGCCCAGCTGCGGCAGCTGCGCAGCCATCTGAAGGAAGAGCGCGCCGCCGTGAAGCGCCAGGACGTCAGCGGCCGCACGCGCCTGCTGGCCGACTTCCATGTGCTGCTGGCCCGGCTGCTGGGCAACGAGGTGCTGGCCGAGCTCTTGCAGGAGCTGCTCTCGCGCTCCTCGCTGATCGCGCTGATGTACCAGAGCGGCCATTCCGCCGCCGAGAGCCAGGCCGAGCACGAGGCCCTGGTCGACGCGCTGGAGGCTGGCGACGCCGCCCGCGCCGAGCGGCTGATGCTCGCCCACCTCGGCCATGTCGAGGCGCATCTGCGCCTGCAGCAACCCTCTTCCGACCTCCGCACCGCCCTGCAGCTATGAACGCACGCTATCCCCGCGACCTCGTCGGCTACGGCCGCAACCCGCCCCAGGCCCAGTGGCCCGGTCAGGCCCGCGTGGCCCTGCAGTTCGTGCTGAACTACGAGGAAGGCGGCGAGAACTCCGTGCTGCACGGCGATGCGGGCTCCGAGCAGTTCCTCTCCGAGATGTTCAATCCCGCGTCCTACCCGGCCCGGCATCTGAGCATGGAGGGCATCTACGAATACGGCTCGAGGGTGGGCGTGTGGCGCCTGCTGCGCGAGTTCGAGCGGCGCGGCCTGCCACTGACGGTCTTCGGCGTCTCGATGGCGCTGGAGCGGCATCCCGAGCTCACGCAGGCCTTCGTCGAGCTGGGCCACGAGATCGCCTGCCACGGCTGGCGCTGGATCCACTACCAGGGCATGGACGAGGCCCTGGAGCGCGAGCACCTGCAGCGCGGCATGGCGATCATCGAGCGCCTCACCGGCCAGCGCCCCGAGGGCTGGTACACCGGCCGGGACAGCCCCCACACCCGCCGCCTCGTGGCCGACCACGGCGGCTTCGCCTACGACAGCGACTACTACGGCGACGACCTCCCCTTCTGGCTGCAGGTGCGCCGCACCGACGGGAGCCTGGCGCCGCACCTCGTCGTGCCCTACACGCTGGACTGCAACGACATGCGCTTCGCGCTGCCGCAGGGCTTCAGCCACGGCGACGAGTTCTTCGAGTACCTGCGGGACAGCTTCGACGTGCTCTACGCCGAGGGCGCCGAGACGCCGCGCATGATGAGCGTGGGCATGCACTGCCGCCTGCTCGGCAGGCCCGGCCGCATGAAGGCGCTTCAGCGCTTCCTGGACCACGTGCAGGCGCACGAGCAGGTGTGGATCTGCCGCCGCCTGGACATCGCCCGGCACTGGCGCGCCACGCACCCCTTCGACCCCGCCACCGCCTTCGTCTGGGAGTGAGCCGTGAGCCTGGACCTGTCACACCTGAACACGCTCGACACCGAGGCCTTCGTGGCCGCGCTGGACGGCATCTACGAGCACTCGCCCTGGATCGCGCGGCGCGCCAGCGCGCAGCGCCCCTTCACGAGCCTCGCCGGCCTCAAGCAGGGCCTGGCCCGCGTGGTGCGCGAGGCGACGCTCGACGAGCAGCTGGGCCTGATCCGCGCCCACCCGGAGCTGGCGGGCAAGGCCGCCGTCACGGGGCAGCTCACGGCGGAATCGACCGACGAGCAGAGCCGCGCCGGCCTGCAGCACTGCAGCCCCGACGAGTTCGAGCGCCTGCAGGCCCTGAACCGGGCCTACGGCGAGCGCTTCGGCTGGCCCTTCATCCTGGCGGTGCGCGGGCCGCGCGGGCAGGGCCTCTCGCGCCAGGCCATCATCGATGCCTTCGAGCGCCGCCTCAGCGCGCCGCCGGACATCGAGCGGGCCGAGTGCCTGCGCCACATCCACCGCATCGCCGAGATCCGCCTGAACGACCGCTTCGGCGCCGAGCCGCGCCTGGGCAATGCCGTGCTGGACGCGGCGGACCATCTGGCGCGCCATTCCGAGCCGCCCTTCGCCGAGCAGGGCCAGCTGTGCGTGACCTACCTGACGCCGGCCCACCAGGCCGTCGCGCAAGACCTGGCCCTCGCCATGCGCGAGGCCGGCTTCGACGAGGTGGCGATCGACGCGCTGGGCAATGTGGTGGGCCTGCTGCACGCCCACCAGCCCGACGCCCCCCGCCTGCTCACCGGCAGCCACTACGACACCGTGCGCAACGCCGGCCGCCACGATGGCCGGCTCGGCGTGCTTGCCACGATCGAGGCCGTGCGGCAGCTGCGGCAGGAGGGCCGCCGCCTGCCCTTCGCGCTGGAGCTCGTCGCCTTCTCGGAGGAAGAGGGCCAGCGCTACGCCGCCACCTTCCTCAGCAGCAGCGCGCTGGTGGGCCGCTTCGATCCGGCGTGGCTGGACCAGCGGGACGCCGACGGCGTCCGCCTGCAGGACGCGCTGCGCGCCGCCGGCCATCCCGGCACGCTTGCCTCCATCGAGGCGCTGCGCCGCGATCCGGCCCGCTACCTGGGCTATGTGGAGCTGCACATCGAGCAGGGCCCGGTGCTGTGCGAGCTGGACCTGCCGCTGGGCGTGGTCACCTCGATCAACGGCAGCCGGCGCTACACGGGCGAGATCATCGGCCTGGCCAGCCACGCCGGCACGACGCCCATGGACCGCCGCCGGGACGCCGCCGCAGCTGCCGCCGAGCTGGTGCTGGCCGTCGAGCGGGAGGCGTTGGCAAGACCTGGCACCGTGGGCACCGTCGGCCTGCTGGAGGTGCCCGGCGGGTCGATCAATGTGGTGCCCGGGCGCTGCCGCTTCAGCCTGGACCTGCGCGCCGGGGACGACGCCACCCGCGATGCGCTGGACGCCGCCGTGCGCGCCGCCCTGGCCGCGATCTGCGAGCGCCGCGGCCTGCAGCATGCGCTCACGCCGACGGTCGTCGCCACGGCCGCGCCCTGCGCGCCGGCCTGGCAGGCCCGCTGGGCCTCGGCCGTCGAGTCGCTGGGCCTGCCCGTGCACCGCCTGCCCTCGGGCGCCGGGCACGACGCCATGAAGATCCACGAGGCGCTGCCGCAGGCCATGCTCTTCGTGCGCGGCGGCAATCTCGGCATCAGCCACAACCCCCTGGAAACCGTCAGCAACGACGACGCCGAGCTCGCCGTGCGGGCCCTGCGCGCGCTGCTGGACGGCCTGAGCCACGAACACGAAGGACACTCCGCATGAGCAAGGACGCGCTCTACCAGCAGCTGGACGCCTGGATCGAGGCCCACTTCGACGAGGAGGTGGCCTATCTGCAGGCGCTGGTGCAGGTGCCCACCGACACGCCGCCCGGCAACAACGCCCCGCACGCCCGCCGCACGGCCGAGCTGCTCGCCGCCATGGGCCTGCCGGCCGAGGCGCATGCCGTGCCGCAGGCCGAGGTCGAGGCCGCCGGCCTGCAGAGCATCACCAACCTGATCGTGCGGCGGCGTTACGGCGACGGCGGCCCGGTGGTCGCGCTCAATGCGCATGGCGACGTCGTCCCGCCCGGCGAGGGCTGGACGCACGGCCCCTACAGCGGCGAGGTGCAGGACGGCCGGCTCTACGGCCGCGCCGCCGCCGTCAGCAAGAGCGACTTCGCGACCTACACCTTCGCCCTGCGCGCGCTGGAGGCGCTGCAGCGCCCGCTCAAGGGCGGCGTGGAGCTGCACTTCACCTATGACGAGGAGTTCGGCGGCGAGCTGGGCCCGGGCTGGCTGCTGAGGCACGGCCTGACGCGCCCGGACCTGCTGCTTGCCGCGGGTTTCAGCTACCAGGTCGTGACCGCCCACAACGGCTGCCTGCAGATGGAGCTGACGGTGCACGGCCGCATGGCCCACGCCGCCATCCCGCACACCGGCATCGACGCGCTGCAGGGCGCCGTCACCATCCTGAACGCCCTTTACGCGCAGAACGAGCGCTACCGGCAAGTGCGCAGCCAGGTGCCGGGCATCGAGCACCCCTACCTCAATGTGGGTCGCATCGAGGGCGGCACCAACACCAACGTCGTGCCCGGCAAGGTCGTGCTGCGGCTGGATCGACGCATGATCCCCGAGGAGGACCCGGTGCAGGTCGAGGCGGCGCTGCGGCAGGTCATCGCCGATGCCGCCGCGGGCTTCGCGGGGACGGTGGAGGTGCGACGCCTGCTGCTGGCGCGCTCGCTCCAGCCGCTGCCGGGGCACGAGCGGCTCGTGGCGCCGCTGCAGCGCCACGCGCAGGCCGTCTTCGGCGAGGCCATCCCCACGTCCGGCACGCCGCTGTACACCGATGTGCGGCTGTATGGCGAACAGGGCATTCCCGCGGCCATCTACGGCGCGGGGCCGCGCACGGTGCTGGAGTCCAACGCCAAACGCGCCGACGAGCACCTGGTGCTGGCGGATCTGCGCCGCGCGACGCAGGTGGTGGCCCGCACGCTGCTGGACCTGCTCGACAGCGACTGAGGCCCCGGCGCCACGGCGGCCCCGAGGGCGTCCGGGGCTTGCGCGGGCGGAGCCGGATTGGGCGGCATACTGCGCTGCGACGCGCCTCTAACGCGTCAAGACCGGTCCATCAGGAGCTGTGACGCCGCCATGCCTGAGTTCCCCCTGAGCCGCCGCCAGTACCTGGCCCTCGCCCTGGGCCCCCTGGTGGCGCCCGCCGCCCGATCCGCAGGCGCCGAGAGCCTGTCCGTGCTGAGCTACTACGACTACCCGCCCTTTTCCACCGGGCCGGGCCATGGGCTCACGCAGGACCTGCTGCACCTGCTGCAGGAGCGCGCGGGCCCGCTGCTGCCGCCCTTGCAGGTGGCGCTCATGCCGCGCCGGCGCGTGGCCGCCATGGTGACGCGCAGCGACTGGCGCGGCTTCGTGCCCTGGGTCAGCCCCGCCTGGTTTCAGGACACCGGCCGGCATCGCTTCGTGTGGACGGAGCCGCTGATGAATGACGAGGACCTGGTGCTCTCGCTCAAGTCACGCCCGGTGGACTACCAGGGGCCGGCCTCGCTGCACGGCCTGACGCTCGGTGGCGTCTTCGGGCATGTCTACCCGGAAACCGAGGCCATGGTGACGGCCGGCACCCTGCAGCGCCTGGACTCCTTCAGCCAGGAAGCCAGCCTGCGCATGCTGCTGATGGGGCGGGTCGAGGTGGTGTTCATCTCCCGCAGCGGCCTGGCCAGCTGGCGCAAGCGCCTGCCGGACTTCGACGCGCGGGTGCACGTGGCGGACCATCCCCGGCAGCGTTACCAGCGCCACTTGCTGCTTTCCCCGCTGATGCCCGCGGCGCCGCGGGAATGGCTGCTGCAGACCGTGGCCGGCCTGGCCCAGGATCCGGCCTGGCGTGGCTTGCTGCTGCGATACGGCGTGGACGCGCCGGCCTGACACGGACTTGATCCAGTTCGTGTCGCCGCTCCCTCGCCCGGGCCTACACTGCCCCCCGTGACTACCCGCCGTCCGCCCGCCCTGCTGTTGCGCTGCCTCGTGCTGCTGAGCCTCTGGTTCGGCGCGCTGGCGCCCGCGCTGTCGCAGGTCATCGCGGCGGAGCGCGGTGAGCTCACGCCCTTCACGCAGGTCTGCCGCGCGAGCCTCGTGTCGCCCCGCGCCCAGCAGGGCGACTGGCCGGCCTCCCGCCGCCCGGCAGTGGAAGACCATGGGCTCTCGGCCCACTGCATGTTCTGCGCGGCCCATCAGCAGGACCTCGCCCTGCCGCCGCCGAGCCTCCAGGCCCGCCCGGTGGCCGAACAGTTGCTGGCCCTGGTGCCGGCGCGTTTCCTCAGTGCCCCTGCCCTGCGCAACGTCTGGCAGCCGGCCCAGTCCCGGGGCCCTCCCTCGGGCAGCGTCCTTCTCTGATTGACACGCCGCCGGGGCTGGCTCGCCAGGCCCGGCCGGTGCCCCCTGCCGACGCGTGCACCTGTGCGCCTGTGCGCCGTCCGCAGCCGTCTCCTGACGTCCGCCCCTCGCGCGCGGACCGCCGGATCCCGCTCGCCCCGCGGTGACGTCGATCCCGGCCCCAGCTGTCTTTCTCGATCATGAACAAGCCTCTTCGCCCGCAGCCGCTGCTGCTGGTCCTTGCCCTCGCCTGCGCTTTCGGAGCCCGGGCCCAGACCACCCCCACGACCGCCGCCGCCGCCGAGCAGCCCGTGCCCCCCGGGGATGCCCAGACCAAGCAGCTGGGCGTCGTCACCGTGCACGGCAACTCGCCGACCTCGCTGCCCACCACCATCCCGACCACCATCGAGGGCGTCGACGCGGCCACGCTCGCCCGCACCGTCAACGCCACCGACGCCGAAGACGCGCTGAAGTACTTCCCCAGCCTGCTCGTGCGCAAGCGCTACATCGGCGACTACAACCATGCCGTGCTGTCCACCCGCGCCTCGGGCACGGGCAACAGCGCCCGCTCGCTGGTCTATGCCGACGGCATCCAGCTCTCCAACCTGCTCGGCAACGGCGCCACCTTCGCGCCGCGCTGGGGCCTGGTGACGCCTGAGGAGATCGCCCGCGTCGATGTGCTGTACGGGCCCTTCTCGGCCGGCTACCCGGGCAATGCCGTCGGTGCGGTGGTCGACTACCAGACCCGCATGCCCCGGGCCTTCGAGGCCCACGGCCGCATGGCCACCGCCGTGCAGCCGAACGACCTCTACGGCCAGCACGAGACCTACCGCGCCAGCCAGGGCAGCCTCTCCGTCGGCAGCCGCGACGGCGCCCTCGCCTGGTGGGTGCACGGCAGCCGCAGCCAGAGCCACGGCCAGCCGCTGGTCTTCGCCACCAAGCTCCTGAGTGCCGGCACCGCGCCCGTCGCGGGCCTGCCGGTCGTGAGCGGCGCGCTGCGGGACAAGAACCGCAGCGAGCAGGACTGGTACCTCGTCGGCAGTGCCACCGAGTACGACACCACGCAAGACCACCTCAAGGCCAAGCTCGCCTGGGACCTCAGCCCCACGCTGCGCCTGAGCTATGTGCTGGCCGACTGGAAGAACCGGAGCGACGGCAGCTCGCGCACCTATCTGCGCGACGAGAAGGGGCAGGCCGTGGACCATCGCTACGGCGGTGACATCAGCCAGGGCGTGCTGATCGACGGCCGGCGCTACACGCTCACGGCCGCCGACTTCGGCCGCAGCCACGACGAGCTGGAGCACCGCATGCAGGCGCTGACGCTGAAGTCCCACACCATGGGCTTCTTCGACTACAGCCTCGCCTGGAGCCAGTACGACTACACGAGCGACCTAAGCCGCAGCTACGCGCCGAGCATCAAGGCCCAGCCCGAGGCGGGCCGCCTGACGGACCAGCACGGCACCGGTTGGAAGACCTGGAGCGCCCGCGGCGTGTGGCGACCGGGCGGCGCTCATGTGCTCGAGGCCGGCCTCTCGCGCGGGGAGGACGCGCTGAGCACCCGCGTCGACACCACGTCGGACTGGCGCTGGGGCGACGCCGCCAGCTTCGCCTCGCTCTTCGCCGGTCGCACGCGCACCGACGCCCTCTTCGCCCAGGACAGCTGGGAGCTCGGCCGCGACTGGCAGGCCGTGCTGGGCCTGCGCGGCGAGCACTGGCAGGCGATGGACGGCCGCACCGAGAACGCCTACACCGGCGTCGCCGACAAGGGCGCCTGCAGCCCGGCCAGCCAGCGCTGCGTGCTGAACCACGCCGGGCGCAGCCTGCACGCGCTGTCGCCCAAGGCGGCGCTGTCCCATCAGCTCAACGACGACTGGATGCTCAAGGCCAGCACCGGCCGCGCCGTGCGCTTCCCGACGGTCAGCGAGCTCTACCAGGGCGGCTTCGACAGCAAGACCGGCGGCGTCATCAACAACAACCCCGACTTGCGCCCCGAGAAGGGCTGGACCACCGAGCTCAGCGCCGAATGGGGCGTCGGTGGCAACCAGCTGCGCATGACCTACTTCCGCGAGGACACGCGCGACGCGCTCTACGCGCTGCTCAACGTGACGACGAACGCCAGCACCGTGCAGAACGTCGACCATGTGCGCACCCACGGCGTCGAGATCGCCTTCAGCAGCGAAGGCGGCTGGACGGAGCGCCTGCTCAAGGGCCTCGGCGTGAACGGCAGCGTGACCTATGCCGACTCGCGCGTGCGGGCCAGCAGCGGCTACGTGAGCGTGCCGGGCGATGTGGTCGGCAAGTGGCAGCCGCGCGTGCCGCGCTGGCGTGCCACGGTGGTCGCGAGCTGGCAGGCCACGCCGGACCTGAGCCTCAGCTACGGCGCGCGCTACAGCGGCCGGCAGTACAGCACGCTCGACAACAGCGACCCCAACGGCTTCGCTTACCAGGGCGCAAGCAAGTACTTCACGACGGACCTGCGCGTGCAGTGGCGCATCAACCGTCAGTGGCGCCTCGCCGGCGGCATCGACAACCTCAACAACTACCAGTACTGGAACTTCCACCCCTATCCGCAGCGGACCTTCCACGCGGAACTGAAGTTCGACCTCTGAGGCGCGCGCCTCGCAAGGAAAGGAAGACCATGTCGAAGAATGCAAAGTGCCGCGCCGCGATGAGCGCCCTCCTCCTCGGCGCCCTGGCGATGGCCCCGGCCGTCTCGCACGCCCACATCACACTCGAGCAGGGCGAGGCCGTATCCGGCAGCGCCTACAAGGCCGTGCTGCGCGTGGGCCACGGCTGCGACGGTGCCGCGACCACGCAGATCACCGTGACCCTGCCCCCGGGCTTCCGCGGCGCCAAGCCCATGCCCAAGGAGGGCTGGACGGTGGACATCCGCCGCCAGGCGCTGGCGCAGCCCTACGAGAGCCACGGCAAGACCGTTCGCGAGGACGTCACCGAGATCAGCTGGACCGCCCGCGACGAGGCCCACGCCCTGCCGGATGCCGCCTATGACGAGTTCGTGCTGCGCGGCGGCGCGCCCGAGGTCGTGGGGCCGGTGTGGTTCAAGGTGCAGCAGCGCTGCACGCAGGGCGAGTGGTCCTGGAGCGAGGTGCCCGCCAGCGGCGCCACCACGGCCGGTCTCAAGGCCCCGGCCGTGCGCCTGATGCTCAAGGCCCCTGGCAGCGCCGAGCACGCGCACTGAGGCGCGCCGGGCACCCGGTGCGAGGGCGCCATCCGAGGGATGCGCCCCTCGCACGGCCGTGAGCCCCAAAGCGTGGAATTGCACCGGAAGTGCCGCGCTTCTAAGTGGGCCGGCGCACCCGCCTTCTTCCGGCTTTTGACCGGCGCCGACGGCGCGAAGATGGCTGCCATGACGACGCGCTCCACACCACACGCCCTGCGCCGCGGCCCTGGCCGCAAGACCTGCCCCCACGGGGCCGATCCCTGCGCCCGGGTGTGTCCGTCGGGCTGAGTCGTCCGTCCCTCACACGACCGCGCCCGGACCGCGTACCCGCCAGGGTTCGCCTGATCTGCGCGGCTCGGCGCCCCTGGCTTCCACCTCCACGCTGCGGCCCCACGGGCAGGCTTCGCCCTGCCACGTCCCTCGGGCAGCGTCTCCTGGCGCCTCCTGGCGGCCCCCTCACCGGGGCCGCCTTTTTTATGTGCTGATCCGGCGCGCTGCGTCGAAGGTCATGGGCGGGATCACGCGGATGGGGCGGGGGCCGGGGCGCCCGATAATCGCGGGCGTTTGGAATGAGGAACGCCGCATCGCGGCGTCGAGGACGAGAATGAGATTACCCAACCTGCTGGCCAGCCGGAACGGCCGCCTGGGCGCCTTCTTTGCGCTGTACGTGACCGAGGGCATCCCGTTGGGCTTTGCCGCCATCGCCGTCGCGACCCAGCTGCGCCGCATGGGCGTGGGCCCGGCAGCCATCGGTGCCTTCGTGGCGTCCTTCTACTTGCCCTGGGCCTTCAAGTGGGCCTTCGGGCCGGTCATCGACGTGTTCCGCTCCCAGCGCTTCGGCCACCGCCGCGCCTGGATCCTGTTCACGCAGCTGATGATGGCCCTCACCATCCTGGCGCTGATGGCCATCCCGCTGCCCGCCAGCCTGGGCCTCTTCACGAGCGTCCTGCTGGTGCACAACACCTTCGGCGCGATGCAGGACGTGGCCATCGACTCCCTGGCCTGCAACACACTGCACGAGGACGAGCGCGGGCTCGCCAACGGCCTGATGTTCGCCGGCGCCAATGTGGGTCAGGCCATCGGCGGCAGCGGCGTGCTCTACCTGATGGGCACGGTCGGCTTCCAGCCGAGCTTCGTGATGGTGGCGCTGTCCATCCTGCTCGTGACGGGCTTCATCGTGCTGCCCATGAAGGAGGCGCTGGCCGTGCAGCTCGAGAAGCTGCCGGCGGCCTCGGCCCCGGCCCGTGCCACGCTGAGCCAGGCGGCCGGCGAGATGAAGGCCTTCGCCGTCCAGTCCTTCCGCTCCTTCCTCGGCTCGCGCGGCGCCTTCTCGGCCGTGTTCTTCGGCCTGCTGCCTGTGGGCGCCATGTGCCTGGGTCTCGCGCTGCAGTCCAACCTCGCCGTCGAGTTCGGCATGGACGATGCCGGCGTGGCCCTGCTCAACCTCTGGTGCACCATCGCCGGCGCCTTCGCCATGGTCGTCGGCGGGACGCTGTCGGACAAGTTCGGCCGCCGCCGCATGCTGGGCCTGTACATCGTGCTGATGAGCTTCCCGGTGCTCTACCTCTGGTGGCAAATGCGCCTGCATGGCTACGACATGCCGCGCCCCTCGGGCAGCGCGGCCGTCCCCGCGCTGATCACCGCGCTGTGGATCGCCTCGATCAGCTACAACGTCTTCAACGGCATGATGTACGGCACGCGCGCCGCCATCTTCATGGACGTGACCAATCCCAAGGTCGCCGCCACGCAGTTCACGGCCTACATGGCGCTGATGAACCTGGCCATCGCGATCGCCGCCACCTGGCAGGGCGTGGTGTCCGAGGCCTTCGGCTACCGGCTGACACTGCTGATCGACGTCGCCACGGGCCTCATCTGCCTGCTGGTGCTGCCCATGATGACCAAGCCCTCCGGCGATCGCATCAGCGACGACAAGACCGAAGGCCGCGCACGCAAGTCGGCCATCGTGCTGGGCCTCAGCTGCCTCGCCTTCGTGCCGGCCTGGCTGGCGCGGGAGCAGCTGGGCGAGGGCGCGCCGCTGATGCAGACCTTCTTCACGCTGGTCTTCGTGTCCTCCGCGCTGTTCCTGCTGGCCGCCCGCGAGGTCATGGGCCGCGACACCGGCCGCTGGCGCGGCCCCATGCTGTGGTGCGCCCTGCTGCTGCTGGGCATCTACTTCCGCAAGGACCTGGGCCTGCTGGACGACGGGAGCACGCTGAAGCAGGTGGCGCAAGGGCTGATCCTGATCGTGCCCGTGCTGGGCGGCGTGACGCTGCTGGGCCTGGCGAGCCGCTCCTGGGCGGCCCTGCACGAGGAGGCCTGAGGGCCCCGCTCTCTCGCGACAAGGGCCCGTGACGGGCCCTTTTTTCTTGGTGCGCGTGTCCGGGGCTCAGGCGGCTCAAGCCGCCAGCAAGGCCTGCAGCGCCTGCTCGCGGATGCCGTAGAAGCGCTTGATCTCGTCGATCTGCGCCAGCACCTGCGCGCGGCGCTCGCTACTAATCCCCTGCGGGCGACGCACGGCCAGGATCATCTTGTTCTTGCTGGTGTGCTCCAGCGCGATGAACTCGAAGACCTGCGTGTCGTAGCCCTCCGACTCCAGCAGCAGTGCGCGCAGGCCGTCGGTGATCATCTCGGCCTCCTGGCCCAGATGGATGCCGTGCTGCAGCAGCGGCTTGAGCAGCGCCGGGCTCTGCATCTGCGGCCGCAGCTGCTTGTGACAGCAGGGCGAGCACATGATGATCTGCGCCTTCGCCCGCAGGCCCAGGTGGATGGCGAAGTCCGTGGCGATGTCGCAGGCGTGCAGCGCGATCATCACGTCCAGGCGCTCGGGGCGGTACTCCCGCACATCGCCCTGGTCGAAGCGCAGGCCCGTGCACGCATTGCGCGTCGCGACGTCGTTGCACAGGCGGACCATGTCCTCGCGCAGCTCGACGCCCAGCACGTCCGGCACCTTGCCCAGCTCGCGCAGGTACTCATGCATCGCGAAGGTGAGGTAGCCCTTGCCGGAGCCGAAGTCCGCCACGTGGACGTCCGGCGAGCCGGCCAGGGCCGACTGCGACAGCGCCTTGCCGAAGATCTCGATGAACTTGTTGATCTGCTTCCACTTGCGGGACATGGCGGGCACCAGCTCCAGCCCCTGGCGCCCGTCATGGGTGAGGCCGAGGTCGCGCCACACGGGGCGATCCAGGGTCAGGTGGCGCTGCTTGCTGCGGTCGTGACTGGCGCCGGCATCGGCCGGCTCGGCAGCCTCGCCGGGCGCCGCAGTCTTGAGCTTGCCCACACGCAGGGTGGGCCGCCCCTTGCGGCTGTAGGCCAGCTGCAGCTCGCGCGTGTCGGTCAGCAGGTGCGCGTTCTGGAAGGGCGTGCCCAGCAGGCCGGCCAGCACCTGCAGGCCCTCCTCGAGGCCGTGGTTCTTGGTGATGTCGCGGGTCTGGTAGCGCCACAGGAAGCTGAGCGCCCGTTCGCCGCGCAGCTCGATCTCGCGCACCATCAGGCGCTCCAGGCCGGCCTCGCCGCCTTGCGGCTTCGCGAGGCTGAGCTTGAAGCCCTGCCGCGCCGCGAGCACGCCTCGCAGGCTGTGCAGGAAGCGCGCGACGGCGTCGTCGGCATCCGGAGCGGCGGCGGGCGGGTCAATCAGGTGGCTGAACATGGAGAGGGCGGGCAGGAGCAAGGGGGCGATCAGGCGATCAGGCGGCCGCGGCGGCGGGCCTGGGCAGGCGGGCGCGGCGGCAAAGCCTGGATTGTCCCCCATGCGCCCGGCCCGCCCTCGATCTGACCGTGACCTGGCCGCCTATTCCGCGCATCAATCCCTGGCCCGGCCACCGACACTGCGAAGACAATGCCTCCAGACCGGGCATCCGCGCCGCTGCGCGCGCCCGGCCGGACGCGCCGGCCTCAATCCACAGGACTCCTTCGCACGCCCCGCCTCATGCAAGCCCTGGAAACCTTGCTGTCCTCCCAGCTGGCCGCCTGGCACAACAGGCACCCGCTGGCCCGGCGCGTGCGGTCCGTGGACGTGCACACCATGGGCGTGGTCGCCCTGCCCTTCATGCGCAGCGGGCCGCCGCGCGAACCACAGGAGCCCGTGCTGGGCGAGGCCGGCAGCTTCTCCGCCGAGCCGTCCTTCACGCAGCCGCCCCCTCCCGGCCTGCTGCAGCGCCTGCTGGCCTGGCGCCCCGGGCGCAAGCCTCCGCGCGAGCGCTGGCCGGTGTTCAGCGAGCAGTTCGTCGTGGGCGTCTCCGCGAAGCAGGCGGGCGAGTTCGCGCGCCGCTACGGCTACAGCCAGCGGCCCGATGACGGCAGCTGGCCGCTGCGCAACATTCCCGTCGACGAGGCGCTGGCGGCGCAGGGCCCGGCGGACGGCGCGGGCGCGTGGCCCGAGGAAATCTACCTGCTGAGTGCGGCCCTCGATGCCGGCCCGGCCCGCACCCGCGTGCTCGTCGCCCAGGGCGCGGGCCTGCGGCTGTACATCACGGGCCCGCGCTGCCTGCATCCGGTGAAGGTGGGCCTGTTCGGGCTGCTGATGGCCCTGCTGCTGGGGCTGGTCCTGCTGGCCAGCCTGAGCCCGAAGAAGGCCGCCCCGGGCGCCCCTGCACCGTCGGCGGCGGCTTCGGCGGCTCAGCCGGCCCGCGTCGCCTCTGAGGCCGCGCCGAGCTCATCGCCCACCGAGGCCACCGGCCCTGCGCACGCGGCTTCCGACGCCACCGCCCCCGAGATCCCGGCGAGTGCGGCCGCGCTGCCCGTCGCGGCGAGCGCCCCGGCCGCCCCCGGCTCCGCGCCCCCACTGATGACGGCCAGCCAGTTGCCCGACAACATGGCCTCCGCACCGGACATCCGCCCGCACCTCGTGCCCCGCGCGGAAGGCGGCGCGTCCGCCAAGGACACGCCGGCAGCCTCGGGCAAGGACGCGGGCAAAGACGCGGGCAAGGACGCCGGAAAGGAGCGCGGCAAGGACGGCGGCAAGCCCCCGGCCCGCCCCACCGACGAGGTCATCGAGCGGGCGCAGAGCAGCGGCCTCGGCAACGGCGCCATCATGCGACCGGCCCTGAAGACGGTTCGTCCGCCGCTTCGCGACAGCGAGGACAGCAGCGCCGCCAAGGACGCCAAGGACGACAAGGCGGCGCGAACGCCGGCCACCGAGGCGAAGCAGGAGCCCGCCAACGCGGCCGACGCACTCCGGCAACGCCCGGGCAAGGCCGCGGAGGCGCGGGGCGGCAAGGACGTGGCGGGGGCGCCGCTCGTGGCGCTCGTGGGCCCGGCCCTGCCCAGCAAGGCCGAGGCCGAGGCCTATCTCCAGAAGATGCAGCCGCTCATCCAGCCGCTGGTGGGCAAGCGCGCGCTGGAGCTGCAGGTCATCCAGACGCCCGAGGGCTGGCGCGCCGCCGCCTGGCCCTTCCCGAGCCGCGAGGAAGCCCAGCTGATCAACGCGATGCTGGTGGCCCGCGGCCTGCGCACCCGGGCCGTGGACTTCTGAGCCGGCCACGCCGCCGTTGCGGCGCCAGGTGCCGGCGCCGGACTCAGCTGCGGTAGTCGGCGTTGATGGTCACGTAGTCGTGACTCAGGTCGCAGGTCCAGACCGTGGTGTGGGCCAGTCCGCGATGCAGGTTGACGCGCACGGTGATCTCCGACTGCTTCATCACGCGCTGGCCGTCTTCCTCGCGGTACTCGGGGTGGCGGCCGCCCTGGCGCACGACGTGGACGTCGTCCAGGAAGAGGTCGATCAGCGTCTGGTCCAGGTCGGCGATGCCGGCGTAGCCCACGGCGGCCAGGATGCGGCCCAGGTTGGGGTCGCTGGCGAAGAAGGCCGTCTTGACCAGGGGCGAGTGGGCGATGGCATAGGCCGCCAGCTGGCACTCGGCTTCGTCACGGCCGCCTTCGATCTTCACGGTGATGAACTTGGTCGCGCCCTCACCGTCCCGCACGATGGCCTGCGCCAGCTGCTGCGACACGGCGATCACGGCATCGCGCAAGACCTGACCCTCGGGCGAGGCCAGCGACTCGATGCGCGCGTGACCGGCCTTGTGCGTGGCGATCAGCACGAAGGAGTCGTTCGTGGAGGTATCGCCGTCGATGGTGATGCGGTTGAAGGAGGCGTCGGCCGCATCCCGCACCAGGCCCTGCAGCAGCTCGGGGGCGATGCAGGCGTCGGTGGCCACGTAGCCGAGCATCGTCGCCATGTTGGGGCGGATCATGCCCGCGCCCTTGGAGATGCCGGTGATGGTGACGGTCTTGCCGCCGATCTGCACCTGGCGGGAGGCCGCCTTGGGCAGCGTGTCCGTCGTCATGATGCCTTCGGCCGCTTCGGCCCAGGCATCGGCGCGCAGGGCCGCCACGGCTTGCGGCAGGCCCGCGATGATGCGGTCCACCGGCAGCGTCTCCATGATCACGCCCGTCGAGAAGGGCAGCACCTGCGCGGGCTGGATGCCCATCAGGCCGGCCAGGGCGTCGCAGCTCTGGCGTGCGCGGGCCAAGCCGTCCTCGCCGGTGCCGGCGTTGGCATTGCCCGTGTTGACCAGGATGGCGCGCACGCCCTGCCCGGCCGCCAGATGCTCGCGGCAGATCTGCACCGGGGCGGCGCAGAAGCGGTTCTTGGTGAACACGCCGGCCACCGAGCTGCCTTCGTCCAGCGCGATCACGCTGAGGTCGCGGCGGTTGGCCTTGCGCACGCCCGCCATCGTGATGCCCAGGCGCACGCCGGGAACGGGGTGGAGCGAAGCGGGATCGGGAGCGGTGAGATTGACGGGCATGGTGCAGCAGGCTTCAGGTGGCGCCCCATGGCGCCGATCGCCCGCGATTGTAGGACCGCCCCCCCGTCCGGGCACGGCGCCGCAGCATTGAAAAAGGGCGAAGCCCGCATGGACTTCGCCCTGGATGTCTGTGCGTGCGCGGGTGGCTCAGCCCGTGCGACGGCGCCGTGCGGCCACGAAGCCCACCACGCCCAGGCCGGCGGCCATCAGGGCCAGGCGGCTGGGCTCCGGCACGGGCTGGGCGATGATGTCCTGGAAGCTGTCGTTGTGCAGTGCCTGGAGCTGGTAGAGGCTGGGCCCGGTGTAGCTGAGCGCGGCCTGCAGATAGGTCTCGCCGACGTTGACCGCCTGCGTGACGGCCGCGAGGTCGTCGCCGCCCAGGACGTAGAAGTTGCCGCCACCGGCCGCCCCGAATTGCACCTTGAGGCTGGAGGCGCCGCTGCCGGAGTCCAGCATGATCTCCCACACGGCCAACTGGAAGCCGGCTTCTTTGACGACATCGCCGAAGGACTGGCTGTAGCTCGTGGAGTACAGGTTGGAGAGCAGCGACTGCTGCGTCGCCGTCAGCGTGGTCAGCGAGAACGAGGCCGGATCGAAGTTGTTCGTCTGGCTCGGCTCGATGCAGTAGGCGAAGAAGGACTGGCCCGTGCCGAGGTCGCGATACTCCAGCGCCCCCGCGTAGCCGCTGGTCTTGCTGGTCGTGATCTGGAGCGCCGTCAGACGGTCGCCAAGGAACTCGATGTTCAGCGCCTGGGCGCTGAACGCGAGTGCCCAGGCTGCCGCGGCAACACAGAACTTCTTCATGACGGCACCTGCCGGGAGGCCGGGATCAGCGCTTGGAGGAGCGGCGGCGCTGGACAGCGCCCATCAGGCCGGCAGCGCCGAGCAGCAGGGCCAGCGAGCCCGGCTCCGGCACAGCCTTGAGCTGGGTGAGTGCACCACTGAACAGGCCTGCGGACTTGGTGTCCTTCATCACGCCGGACACATAGAGCGTCCAGGTGCTGCCGGCACCCAGCATCACGGGGGCCAGGTCCCACACTTCCTGGAAGGTGGGCATGCCCCAGGGCGTGGTCTCGGTGAAGTCGTAGCGCAGCGTGCCGTTGGACAGGTAGGCGCTGGTGATGTCGACGTAGATGCCTTCGGTCGGTTCCGTGGCCTTGAAGGCGTGGAGGTGACCGCTGACCTGGCCACCCGTCAGCGCGGCGTCAACCACGAAGGACTGGGAGAACGCGGTCGGACGACGGACGGCGGCGAGATTCGAGGACGAGAAGTCCTGAACGATCGGCGTGGCCGAGGCAGCCACGGCGGACAACGCAAGAGCCAAGCCGGCCAGCAGCCGGGATGAAGTACCCAGAGTCATGGAGTGGGGTTCCCGTTCGACGTCCACCAAGTGCCGGCATGCGTCACCCGATGGCTATTTGTAAGATTTTGCGTTGCCATCATAGTGTGCCCCACGCCCTGCGGCCTCCCCCGCGTACACGGGGTCGGGGCCCGGAATTCGTGAACTTTGGCACTGACGCCAGGTGAGGCGATGGGCGCGGGGACAGGTCTTGCCCCCACGGCCGTCACCCGGCCGCGTCGATCAGCTCAGTTTGCCGTGGCAGGACTTGAACTTCTTGCCGCTGCCGCAGGGGCACGGGTCGTTGCGGCCGACATGGCCGAACTGCTCGAGGATGGTGGCGGGGTCGATGTCCTGCGACACCGAGCCGTCCTCGTTGGGATGGGTGTAGGTGACGTTGCTGACGCTCTCGGCGCGCTGCTCGATGGCCTCGGCCGCGGCGCTGGCCTCTTCCTGCGTCTGGATGCGGACGTTCATCAGCACGCGGGTGACTTCCATCTTCACCACGTCCAGCAGCTGCGAGAACAGCTCGAAGGCCTCGCGCTTGTACTCCTGCTTGGGGTTCTTCTGGGCGTAGCCGCGCAGGTGGATGCCCTGGCGCAGGTAGTCCAGCGAGGCCAGGTGCTCGCGCCAGTGCTGGTCGATGGACTGCAGCAGGACCATGCGCATGAAGGGCGTGAACTGCTCCTCGCCGACGAGAGCCAGCTTGGACTCGAACACGGCGTCGCCGGCCTTGGTGACCATCTCGACAATGTCCTCGTCCGTCACGGCGTCGCGCTTGGCGACCTCGGCGACCAGGGGCACGTCCAGCTGCCATTCGTCCTTGAGCACGCGCTCCAGGGCCGGCAGGTCCCATTGCTCTTCCAGGCTCTCGGCCGGCACGAAGGTGCGCACCACGTCTTCCAGCGAACTGGCGCGCAGATTGCCGATCTGGGCCGTGAGCTTCTCGGCCTCGAGGATGTCGTTGCGCTGCTGGTAGATGACCTTGCGCTGGTCGTTCGAGACGTCGTCGTACTCCAGCAGCTGCTTGCGGATGTCGAAGTTGCGGGCCTCGACCTTGCGCTGCGCGCCTTCGATCGAGCGGGTCACGATGCCCGCCTCGATGGCCTCGCCCTCGGGCATCTTCAGGCGGTCCATGATGGCGCGCACGCGGTCACCCGCGAAGATGCGCATCAGCGGATCGTCCAGCGACAGGTAGAAGCGCGAGGAGCCCGGATCACCCTGGCGGCCCGAACGGCCGCGCAGCTGGTTGTCGATGCGACGGCTCTCGTGACGCTCGGTGGCGATGATGCGCAGGCCGCCCTCGGCCTTGACCTTGGCGTGCAGCGCGGCCCACTCGTCCTTGAGCTTCTGGATGCGGGCCGCCTTCTCCTCGGCGGGCACCGACTCGTCGGCCTCCAGGAACTCGACCTGCTTCTCGACGTTGCCGCCCAGCACGATGTCCGTGCCGCGGCCCGCCATGTTGGTGGCGATGGTGATCACGCCCGGGCGGCCGGCCTGGGCGACGATCTCGGCTTCCTTGGCGTGCTGCTTGGCGTTCAGCACCTGGTGCGGCAGCTTCGCCTTCGTCAGCAGCTGGGAGATCAGCTCGGAGTTCTCGATGGACGTCGTGCCCACCAGCACCGGCTGGCCGCGCTCGTGGCAGTCACGGATGTCGGCGATGACGGCGTTGTACTTCTCCTGGGCGGTCTTGTAGACCAGGTCCAGCTCGTCCTTGCGGATGGTCGGGCGGTTCGGCGGGATCACCACGGTCTCGAGGCCGTAGATCTCCTGGAACTCGTAGGCTTCCGTGTCGGCCGTGCCGGTCATGCCGGACAGCTTGCCGTACATGCGGAAGTAGTTCTGGAAGGTGATGGAGGCCATCGTCTGGTTCTCGGCCTGGATGGCCACACCTTCCTTGGCTTCCACGGCCTGGTGCAGGCCGTCACTCCAGCGGCGGCCCGTCATCAGGCGGCCGGTGAACTCGTCGACGATGGTGACTTCGCCGTTCTGGACGACGTAGTGCTGGTCGCGGTGATACACGTGGTGCGCGCGCAGGGCGGCGTACAGGTGGTGCATCAGCGTGATGTTGGCGGCGTCGTAGAGGCTGGCGCCCTCGGCCAGCAGGCCGGCTTCCGACAGCAGCGCCTCGGCGTTCTCGTGGCCGTCTTCGGTCAGGTAGATCTGGTGGGACTTCTCGTCCACCGTGAAGTCGCCCGGCTCGATGACGCCCTCGCCCGTGCGCGGGTCCAGCTCGCCGATCTGCTTCTTGAGCCGCGGCGCGACCTTGTTGATGGCCAGGTAGACATCGGTCTGGTCCTCGGCCTGGCCGGAGATGATCAGCGGCGTGCGGGCTTCGTCGATCAGGATGGAGTCCACCTCGTCGACGATGGCGTAGGCCAGCGGCCGCTGCACACGGTCACGCACGTCGTGGACCATGTTGTCGCGCAGGTAGTCGAAGCCGTACTCGTTGTTCGTGCCGTAGGTGATGTCGGCGGCGTAGGCGGCCTGCTTCTCCTCGCGGCTGGTCTGCGGCAGGTTGATGCCGACGGTGAGGCCCAGGAAGTTGTACAGACGGGCCATCCACTCGGCGTCGCGGCGGGCCAGGTAGTCGTTGACCGTCACCACGTGCACGCCCTTGCCGGTCAGGGCATTGAGGTAGACCGGCAGCGTGGCCATCAGCGTCTTGCCTTCGCCCGTGCGCATTTCGGCGACCTTGCCGGCGTTCAGCACCATGCCGCCGATCAGCTGCACGTCGAAGTGACGCATCTTCAGGGCGCGCTTGCCGCCCTCGCGCACCACGGCAAAGGCTTCCGGCAGGATCTGGTCCACCGTCTCGCCCTTGGCGATGCGGTCCTTGAATTCCTGGGTCTTGGCCCGCAGCGCCTCGTCGTCCAGCGCCTCCATCTGGGGCTCCAGCGCATTGATCTGCTGGACGGTGCGGCGGTATTGCTTCAGCAGGCGCTCGTTGCGGCTACCGAAGATCTTGGTGAGAAGCGAGGGCAACATGCAGTGATTCTTGGACGGTAAGAGCTGGCACCAGGCCCGCCAGGCTCGTGATTCTTCTGTGCTGGGCAGGCTGCTGGCACGGCAGGCCCGCTGCGCCTGCGCGCGACGGGCCCGTGAAACCTTGTTCTGGTCCTCCATCTCGGGGCATGACGGCCACTTGCAAGCCCGCTCGACGCACCTCCTGTATCCGGCGGTGTCTGAAGCCGTTCAGACACCGTCGCGTCAGGCGCCAGGAAAGGCACCGGGAGGCCGCCCGCAGGGCCCGCCAGCCGGCAAGACCAGGGCGGAGGACAACCGGCGGAGTTTAGCACCCGGCTTCCCTCCCTTTGCCTCGGGAGGCCGGGCGCGCGCTCCGGGTCTACACTGAGGCGCATGCGCAGACCCGACGCCCCCAACGCCGCCCCCTCCGGCGGCCCCGCCGTGCCCGACCCGACCCCCATCGGCCAGGCGCTGGCCCAGCACCAGGGCCTGGCGCGCCTGGGTGTGCTGATGCAGGAGTCGCAGCGCCGCATGGCCCTGGTCGCCCCGGCGCTGCCGGGCGCAATGACGCGCTTCGTGAAGCCCGGCCCGATCGACGAGGAGGGCTGGACGCTGCTCGCGGCGAATGCGGCCGTGGCGGCCAAGCTGCGCCAGCTGCAACCGCGGCTGGAGGCCCGCTTGCAGGAGCAGGGGCTGCAGCCCAGCCGGGTGCGGATCAAGGTGCAGGGCTGAACGGCGCGGGGCGGGCGCCGGGACGTCGCGCCCACAAAGAAAAACACAGGCGCAAGGCCTGTGTCTTCATGGGTGTGGTGCCGGCTATCGGATTCGAACTGATGACCTACCGCTTACAAGACCCCTAGTGAGCGAGCGCAGAACCAGCATGGTTATTGAATTCTCGCATTGAGCCCCGTATTCTTGGGCCAAATTTGGGCCACTACATAAGGGAGCACGGATGGCGAGGATCGAAAAGCGCGGCGAATTGCAGTGGCGCGCACGCGTCCGGCGCGACGGCATTGAAGAGTCGAAGACCTTCATGACCAAGGCCGACGCCCTGGCCTGGGCGCAGGAAACCGAGCTGGCGATCACGCGCGGCCACTGGCGCGACACCAAGGCGGCAGAGAAGCCCTTCCCAGAATTGGCACAAAAGTACCTCGAAGAAGTCACGCCGTCCAAGCGGTCAGCAAAGAGCGAGGAATATCGCATCAAGACGCTGATCGCAGCGCCGGAGCTGAAGCGCCCTATCGGCGCGATCCAGCCCGCGCACGTGGCCGCATTCCGTGATCGGCGCTCCAAGGAGCCCGCCAAGAAGCCCAAGCCCCGCACCGTTGCGGCCGAGAGCCCGTCAAAGCGCGCCACGACGAAGCAGGCCGAGTCGGAACCGCTGGTCTCCCAGCAGACCGTCCTGCATGAACTCAACACTCTGAGCGCCATCATCGAGCACGCGCGCACTGAGTGGTCAATCCCGCTACAGCTCAACCCGGTCAGGGAAGTCCGCAAGCCCAAGAGGGGCGCACCGCGCGAGCGGCGGATCAGCGGTCTTGAGCTGCAGTACCTCAAGCGCGCCGGCGCTGACAGCGTCGGCATGCGCGAAATCATCGAGCTCGCGATCGAGACGACGATGCGTTTAGGCGAACTGTTGTCGCTAACGTGGCCGGCCGTCGATCTGAACCAGCGCACCGCGCATCTGACCAGCACGAAGAACGGCGAGTCTCGGACGGTTGCTCTGTCATCGGCCGCCGTCGCGACATTGAAGGACTTAAAGGCCTCCAATTCACATCTACCAGTGGAAGCGGCGGACGATGCCGAGGGCCTGGCCAAGCCCGCATCCAAGTCAGCGCAGGCCCTGGCGCTCTCGCGCATGGTCAAGGAAAGCCGCGTGTTCCAGTGGTCGCGCTCCGATTCGTTCGAGAAGGCCTGGCGCCGCTGCGTGACGCGCGCTCAAAACCAGTACCTGGTCGAGTGCGCCGCCAATGGCAAGAAGGCAGACTCTAGATTCCTCGTAGATCTGCCGTTCCACACCACCCGCCACGAAGGCACGTCTCGCCTCTTCGAGAAGGGGCTGAACCCGTTCGAGGTCGCCAGCATGACTGGGCACAAGAGCATGCAGATGCTCAAGCGATACACGCACGTTGAGGCCGCGAAGTTGGCGGCCAAGCTGGGCTAGCGATTCAACCATTCCAACTGGCGCGACCACCTCCTTCAACACCACACCTCTTTGGCGGACGAACGGCATGCCATTCGCCAGCCTGACAACCATAGGTCACATCAGTTTCACCAGCACACGCCGGCCGGACAGATCGCGCAGACCACGGCTCTGCTGCAGGACATCCAGTCTGCCTATTTTTTCTTCAGTGCGGGCAATAGCGTTACTCGCTGTGCATCCAGGTGAGAAAGGCCGACAACAACAAGAATTCTTCGGCCAATCGACATTCTACTCACCAATTCGCTTGTAAGGTAATTATCCCTATATATGGAGGACGTCCTGGCAATATCGTTTAATATTGAGTAGTTACCTGAATTTTCGGTCCATTGATAGGGCATCGCCCTCCAATCACGCAGCCCTGGCATCAACCGCCCCGCCTCACCCTCAAGATCTGAAATCGTATTCATAATACCTTTCAAACTAGGGGAATCGTCAAATTCATGGCTATTTAGCCAATCCGCCATCAGCGAATCAACATCCCTTCCCGACCTCTCTTCCCGAAACTGCCGAAGCATTCGAAGAGCGTAGTAGAGCTTAGTTGGAATAGGCCCGTGGGCTTTTGCAACATATTCCATCTCCTGCGACAGGCCTGGATCGGCGTCAAAAACTGGCACGCCAAATCTATTCGCCATGAAATAGACAAAGCCCATCTCCCCGTACTTCATAACCGCCCCCTCCTTGTCATCTGCAAGGGGCCACCGCCCCCCCTCCACAAGGATCTCAGTTGGGCTAAAAGCGATGAGCTGATCTTCAATCTCACGAATCTGAATATCGAATGGATCATTCGTGTGCCGAACACCCAGAATAAGTATTCCCGACGACTCACCCGCCTTCAGATAGTAGGCGGAAACCTTCTGCAAGCCCTGCCCAATGCTAGCGCTTCCCGGATCCGCAAGTGCCGGAACCATAACGCAGAAAAATATCAAAAAGCTTGCAAAAATTTTAACTCTTCGCCAATACATGAGTTTCCCTGCGAATTAGTTCAAGAATACATTTCTCACTTGTGAGGCCACCCTTTTCTTCAGCAGCCAGCCGCCATATTGATAGTCGTTACATTTTCGGCTGCATCCCGGAACTGACTGAAGCCGCCCCAGAAAAGCATTTGCAGCCGTCATAGAGATGGCTACAAGAAATGGCACCGAATCTGCACAGTGAAGGTCCGACTGATTGCGCCTTGCGTGCTTCCGTCGTGGACGATGAAATCCGTTGCCGCCATATAAACGTCACCTGGCCGCAAGGAAATTCTGATTACAGGCAAATTGGGAAATTCCTCAGCAAAGCGATACCATGCCTCACTTATACCACAGCTCATTTTTGAAACACCGTCAATCATCCTTTTCATAGAATCCAGACGTATTGGAACAAAGAGGAGATGTCGAGTATCAGGACCAATGTTCACAGTAACACGTGTCCTAGAACGGATTCTCTCTTCGAGCAAAACCCCGTCCCAAGCATCTACATGAAGACCCGCCAAGCCGCCAATCTCTCGATCAATCGCGGTGGTCAGCAAACCTGGCGCGGTAGACTTCAATCCTTGCGAAACATACTCCCCCTTCCCGTCAAAACGGGCAATTAGATAGTTTTCCAATTCCCTTATGACAGCCCCAACGCTTCCAAACTCTTCACTCAACGATCTTGCGTACTTAAACCGCTCAACCACCCGAAGAACGGAACCCCAAATGTCATCATCCAGTCTCGCGAGACCTACAGTACATCGTGGGTCGTATATTCGATCCACAGCAGTGAAACTACTCCACTCTTCCCGCGTTAGTTCTCGCCAAGCCGCTTCAGGAACAATTGCTTGTGGTATGTAAAATTGATTCGAGATTTCGGCATCAGTAACCTTCCGGACTCCAGCTCCAATTGAAACCGCATCCGGCCTCAAATCGCTCTTGTCAAGTGCAATTATTCTAATAAGGTCGTCAAAATCTGCGGTAGGCTTATCGTTAACGCTGCTCATCATTTGGACGCACCGAACATGCGCATTACATTTTTTGGATGGCAACAAACCGGCGCCCTGCTTTTTTAGCCGGCCTCGAAATTGATGCGCACTTTTCCAGAGGCTGATTATCAAAGTCGAAGGCAGCCTCAAGCTGGGCTTCCGTGAGCCCCCGATTCAGCAAGCGCTTCACCAGTTCAAAATGAAACGCCCGAAGTGGTTCGCAATATTTAGATTTATTGTCAAATCCTCGCGCCTCACTGTATCTACCCACCAGAAGCCCATACGCTGAGCCTCCTTTGCAATAATTTTGCCATGCACACTGACTGCAATCAGTCGGTATGCTCTTTGAGACTCTTCCCAAATACACGCAGTCCTGCGAGCCAAGGAAATCCTCAAGACTTGTGGTGTGCACATTCCCGAGATTCTCGAATTCACCCAATAGTTTCAGATCATCATCTGGACCAAGATCTCCGGCGCTACTAATTGTTAAAATTGGCAGACGACCAACAGCCCCATTTTCAGAATGGAAGCTGCGACGCCCCCCATAAATGAATCGAAGCAGATTCGTTACAATTCGAATATCAAGGTCCGGATCTTGATTCTTGAACCAACAATCCAGCAGCCCCAATAAATAATTCGTATATCGCCCCATTTCGACTTCAACGGAAGTGTCGTGGCGAACGATCGGCAAAAGAAAATCCACCTTTTTCAAACCTAGGTCCCGAACCAGATATTCATATACCTCAACAGGACCATAGCTTGGATTAATAACTGCCAGAGCACCTGGCGGCGATATTATATCGGAACGTGCAGCCGCCTGCAGAAGGCGTATTCCATCTACAGTCTTCTCGAATGTACTTGAGCCAGCGCGGTCCATTCGAAATTCATTGTGCACCCGCTCTGGCCCGTCAATGCTGACGCCCACGTCAATTTTTTGACGTGCGAATATTCTGATCCATTCAAAGTCGACTAGCATCGCATTGGTTTGCAATGCAAATCTAACTTTAGCAAATGGAGATATTTCATCCCTCAATTGGCAGCACAATGCCTCGAAGCGTTCCTTCTTCATCATTAGCGGCTCGCCACCGTGAAGAATTATTACGATGGTATCTATGCCTAGCGCCCGCGCGCCTGTCGCCAAAAATCTGGCAACAGCCATAACCGTCTGCTCGCTCATGTATGGGGGGCGATTTTTATAGTCTTCGTTCCCCAGATTGAACATATAGCAATACGTGCAATCTATGTTACATCGCTCGGATATTTTTAGCACAACTTCGAGTTGATTCATTGATTGCGATATTTGGAGAAATGAATCAGTAGGGCAAATGGGAAAGCCCATTTGCCCGTAGCCTTACCTGGGGCCAGCTTGTGTGCGGGTGAAGCTGATGCTACCGTCGGCGTTGGTGCGAGTAAATGATTCTTCGTAAATCATTTCAAGCCCACCTCCCGCGACCGCATTGACTTCCGCATCTGACAGCGTTTCTTTGCCAATTCCGGAAGGCTCGACCCCATTATCTTGGAGCTGTTGATAGAAGTCCTTTTGCCAGCTTTTCATATTTTCTCCATTGAATTCGCAGCAAAAACGCTGCAGCACATAGATCGAAGAAACAATTTGCTCCGACCGCATCTCTGCGCGAGCTGAGATGGCGCGAGCGAATGCTAACCGACAGAAGCGATGCGCGAGCCCTCGGGCTTCTCCTCATCCGATCATGCTGAACAACCATTCGACAGGTGTGGGGCCTGTCCCACTTTCGGCATGGGGGAGGTGTGCATGAGAGCAGGTCAAGGTTGCCAAGCTGATAGGGGCGACGTGTACCTGCGATCGAGCGCCTGGAAGTCAATGAATCCGATGCGATGCGGGACGATGTGAGAGCGGTTCACTCAGTGCGAATGCCCCGGGGAATCGGGGGACAGCACCTCCATGAAGAACGGCCCTGCAGGGCCGTTCGACGCATCTAGGTTGTGATTGAGCCGAGCAAACAGACCGGCCAGCGTCGCACTACCGATCCCGATCAGATACGAAACTCCAGGTCTTGCTGAGCGGAGCGCCGCCGTCCCTCAGGATGGCATTGACGTTGACCGTATAGGTTGCCCCCTTGGTCAGTGGCGCAAACGGCACCAACACCAGGAAGCCCTCCGCCAGCATCGGATCCGCCGTCATCGTGACGCCTGAGCCGGAGATGCCAGGGCTGGCCAAGATCCCCGCCGGAACGATGTTGCCGCTGGCGTCCTTCATCTCGAATTTGGTCACGACGGCGTTCAGCGTCCCCGCAGCCTTGAAGTTGACGAAGTCAGCGTTTCGCACGCTCACGATGACAGGCGTGCCGGAGGTAGCGCTCGGGAACAGTGCAACCGGCGGGCGCGGAACCTCAGAGGCAATGTCGAACGAGTAGAGCACCCCGGTTTGGCCGTCATACGGGTAGGCAACGATCTGCCCCGCCGGCGCGACCTGCGGGTAGTTCTCGGTCCCGAGCGAGCCGAAGTCAGCAACGCACATCGGGACGTTCGCCGTATCCCTGCCGAAGCCAAAGCCGATGTTGGTGGCCTGGCCAAGCAGAGCGGCTGCGTGATAGACCGTGCCCAGCAGGCCCCAGATGCAGTCAGCTCCCAAGCGCGAGGCGCCCGTCCCGCCAACGACCTCAGACCCATAGCTGCCGAGATTGAAGCCTGCCTTGGCCATGCGCGTGGCCAGCGTGGCTTCGTAGAAGTCCGGCTTCGACGGATCTTCGATATGAGCCCCGGCCGTGAAGACCGTGTTGATGTTCGTGGTCAGGTACTTGGCGTGCGCCTCAGCCGCGGTGTCCAGCGCTGCACTCTGGGCAATGAGGCCCGCCCCAGCGTACTTGCGAGCCTGATTCAAGGCGTTGAAGGCGGACAGCTGCAGACTGTTGTCAGCATAGGTCGCGGCCGGGATGGCGTCCTTCAAGGTGCCAGCCGGGGCGACGACGGCTGCAGGAGTCGACGGCGAAGGAGTCGATGGCGAAGGAGTCGATGGCGAAGGACCAGAGGCTGCGGTCGGAGCACCCCCTCCCCCGCCACCACAGGCGGCCAACGCGGCGGAGGTTGCGAGCAGTGCGACCAGAGCAGTCTGGCGCAGAGTTTGATTCTTGGTCATGGTGGTTCCAGTTGAGTTGGAGGTCTCGCATCGCAGCCCACCTCGCGGCGCTGCGATGCAGGGTGATCTGTCGGCCCGTCAGCGCTGAAGCCTCACGGAGATGGTCTTGGAGATGCCGGGGGGATTGCCGCTCTCGTCGGCCACGTACAGCCACCACCGAGAGCAGGACCAGGCCGTCTTCCCCAGCTTGCCGCTGCGGAACTTGAAGACGCAGGCCCCGGAATCCGGATAGACGCCAGTCCCCACATACGGCGTGCATTGATCAATCCAGCTCAACACCGGCAGACTGTCGCCGTCGCAGGCGCTGGCTGCAGCGGAGTAGGCCGAGCTGGCCTCAGAATCGATGGGAGTCGTCAGCGAGTCGCACCGCAGGTACTCCGGAGAGCCACCCGAGCCGATCCAAGCACAGTCTGTTGAGCCGGATGCCTTGACGGACAGCGGCCCGAACGAGCTCGAGGACGCGCTTGAGATGGTCCCGCTCCAGTAGAACCAGGCCCAGCCAGAGGTCGCGCTGAACAGGTAGTCAATCGTGGCGGGCAAGGCCGGCGGGGTCGGGGTGGGCGGCACGCCAGGCGTGCACACCTGCCCTACCCATGCCGTGCCAGTCCAGGTGGGCGCCACGGTCTGTATTTCTCCGAGCGTGCACGCCGGAGGTGGCGGGGGCGGCGTCGGCGAGCAGACCTGGCCCACCCAGGAGCTGCCATTCCAGATGGGGGCAGTTGTTTGGGTGTAGCCGATACCGCACGTCGGTGCCGGCGGCACCGAGGGCGGCACGCAGGTCGGCTCAGACCAGGATGATCCACTCCAGACGGGAGCCACCTGCATCGTGTAGCCAGAGGGGCACGTCGGAGCAGGCGGCGGCGTCACGGTCGTGCAGCTTGGCGGGTTCCAGCTGCTGGTGGTGCTGTTCCAGGTCGCCGCTGCGAGTTCAGTAGTGCCTGGTGGGCAAGTCGGCGCGGGGGATACGGGCGCGCATACCTGCCCCACCCACAGGCCGCCGCTGTAGGTCGGTGCCGTGGTCTCCGAATACCCGGGAGCACAGCTGGGCTTCGGGGAGCTCGGGGCGCAGGTCGGGGCGCTCCAGGAGCTGCCAGACCAGACAGGAGGAGAGGTCTGAACGTAACCGCTGCTGCAAGCGGGAGCGGGCGGCTGCTGGCAGCTGGGCGAAGTCCAGGAGGATCCTGTCCACACGGCTGCACTCGACTCGATGTAGCCGCTCGGGCAGCTGGGCTGCGGTGTGTAGTGGCACGCCGGCGCGGCCCACTTCGAACCGATCCACTTGGCCGGAGCGACGGTCACCCAGCCATCGGTGCTCGAGCATGTCGGCGCTGACTGCGGTGCGCGCAGCAGCGTCGTGTTGCAGGCGCTGTCCTGATATCCGCCAGAGCAGTGCACCGGCCTGCCTTCGCTGGCCTTGGGCGGCGGAAGCTCAGTCTGGGCACTGGCGGTCGCTGCGAGCAAACCTGCCATCAGGGCCATCGTGTAAAGAAACTGCTTCTTCATTTCTTGCGGTACTCCGTGTAATTAAACAATTACCTACGCTGACATGCTGGATTCAGCGCGGACTGAAACCCACATCGGCCAGGGCGCGCGCCACGGCATCGATGCCAGCAATCATTTGGTAGGCCCGCTCCTTTCTCTCATCTTGAGAAAGGTGAGCCTCGGCCAGTTGGTAGAACTGATCGAACGTGCTTCGCTTGCAGAACTGCGCAAGCTGGCGAGCGATCTCCGGCTGCAGGCTTGCAGTGATGGTGATGTCATGGCTCATCGCATGGATCTCCTCGAGCTCCCGGTCGGGAAGCTCTTTCCTCCAACGCTTCTGGCGGCCCAGCGCAGGCAGCGCCAGGCCAGCTGTAGCGCCAACAGGCACAGAGCGATCTGCAACCAGACGGCGAGCATCAGCAAGCCGGACGCGCCTGCGGCCTGGAGGCCAGCAAGTGAGTTGTCCCTGAACGGACGGGGATTGGTTCCAAGAAATGCCATGTGGGTCTCCTTCAGACAAAGGGCCGACCGGTGATCGTCGAGACGGCGATCCGCATCGTGAACTTGCCCAGCAGGTAGCCGCGCGCCGCCGGTGTTGGAGCTGTGTTCATCAGCTCGACCAGGTCGCTTCGCGGGCAAATGTCAGGATCGACGTCATCCAGCTCGGCGTACCAATTGGGATGCGTCGTCTTCAGAGAGCTGAGCTCACTGCAGCACTGCGCCAGTGCTCGCTGCTCCATTGCGTCAACCTCGGTCATGGTGTTCATCGTTTCCTCTGCCTTTCCGCGGCCGTTTGCCGCTGTTGTGTTGATGAGTTCCAGGTGGGGCCGGATCCTTGAGTCAGAGCGTTCGGGGGTTTCGCTTGCTGGTCCCGGTCTGCTGCTTTGTGGTTAGGTGCCGTCTTCCTCTCGTCGTCGCGTGGGGCCATAGGGACACGGCCGAACGCTGGCAGCAAGGGCGGAGGTTCTGTAACAGCCGCAGGCGGCGCAGCCGGCGAGGACTGTTATGGATACCCCCTTGCTGCCAGCGTTCGGACGGGTACGGTCCCACGAGAAGCGACGGCGAGAGGAAGACTGCGCCGGTGCAGCGGATCGGGATCAGCAAGCCAAGCCGTCTCGACCTTGTCGAGCGGCGCTATTTCGCGCGTAGCGCTGAGATCGGCAGAGGCCGCCAAGGGTGGCGGCCTCTGCGGGGGACGCCTCAGCGGCGGGGAGGCCCGCAGGGCGGCCCCAGGAGCGGGCAAGGCGGCCTGGAGAGACATGGACACAGGCCAGGTGTCCGAAGGACCAAGCCCGGAGGGGCGCGCTCGCAAGGGCGTCCGGTGCCCGGCCTTTGGCCGGGCAGGCCTCGAGTGCCCTCATTCCTGCGAGTCCTTGCCTGCACCAGGCCGACCACCCTTGCCTGCCCGCCCCTTGCCTCGATCACCGCCGCCAAGCCCCAAGCCGAGGCGTTGCCCCGCACGCTGCACCGAAGTGATGAAGACACTTCGCGCACCGCTCTCGGTCGACTTGCCCAACTCGCTCGTATGGCCTGCGCCCATGTAGCCGAGCACCTGGTCAGGCAGCAGATGAGTCATTGCAAAGAGTCCTGACACGAGCGTCCAAAGGCCCAGCATGAACACCAGCACATAGCCGATCACCGATACCAGGCCAGTGATCGAGTTGCCTTGTGCATTGGCCATTGCGGGCAAGAACAGGGTCTTGGCGAAGAACGTACCCAGTACTGTGCTGAGCGCAGCGGCCATGAAGAAGCCGAGAAGCATCAGCGCCGGCCGCGCCAGAGCGATAAGCAGGAAAATGTAGAACCGCTCGGTGCGCTGGCCCATCCCCTCGCCTTCGGCTTCCATATGGGCCAAGGCCGCGATGCCCGCTGCCACCAGGCCTTCGATGACGACGACGAAGTACTGCACCAGTGCGCCCAACCATGTCAGCGCTGGGAGCATCGGCAGGTACACGGCCATGATGGTGCCGAGGCACACCATCGCGAACGCCACGCCGGGGAGCGTCTCAAGCGCCATGCCCAGGGCTCCCTTGGCTGTAGCCACAGATGCACCGACAACGCCAACCGGCGGCATCAGGTCCGCCGCGGCCTCCGCAGCTCGGCCGTAGATCGTGTTTTCGGCGCCTTTCAGGTATGCGACAGCGACGCCGAGCCCCTCCCCTGCCGCCATCATCCAGTCGCCCATGTTCTTGAAGCTGATGACGGGGTCGATCACGCCGGTGGAGTCGCCGGCCTGGCCCACCACCGCGCTGACCAGGCTCTGCCCCAAGCTGCAGTTGCCTGTCGGCGTGTCTACGTGGAGGTATTGGCAGAGCTTGAGTTTGACGGCACGCCACCCCTTGTCACCTTCGCCCCCCTGCGACGCCTGGACCGGGCTGGCCTTTTCGCCGGCCGCAAAAGCCTTGTCCAACGCGACAAGGCTCTCCGCCGTGAAGCCCGATGGCAGCATGGTTGATGGAAGCTGAATGTCGAACGTGACTGCGTTGCCGGCTTCGCGCAGCGCTGCGCTCGCTTCTGCAAACGTGCTGTACCAAGCCCCTGCCGCAGACCAGCCGTTGCGCCGCATAGCGGCCTGAGCGTCGGCGGCGAGGACCTGGGCTCCAGTGTCCTGTGCAGCTGACTGGACGGCCGTGCGCACACCATCGGCTGCCGCTACGGCAGCAGCGGAGAGCTTGTCCAGCGGCACCGCCGGCGGGCTGGCGAGGCTGCCGGCCTGCCAAGCGCTCCGCGCCTCAAGCCACTCTCGCGCCAGGACGACGACTTGGGCATCCAGCGCCTTGAAGGCGTCGGCGTGGGCCTTGCTGCTGGCGCTGGTAATGCCCTCGTAGTTGACCGATGCGACTCGGAAGGACAGCGCAGAGCTTGAAGACCTCGAGCCGCTCAGCACCAGTTGAACGCGGCCGCACAGGTCAGGCTGGAGAACAGTTCCAAAGCCAATAGATCCAAGGCTTCCGGGCGCCGTCGAGGCGATCGGCTGGATAGCGCTGGCAGGCGACACCACATCGCTGCGTTGCTCCTCTGCCGCCTTGGCCAACCGGCAGACTTGAACCCGGAACAGGGCTTTCGCGGGTTCGTCAAATCGGGATGCCGTGAACACCTGACCGATAGGTGGCGTAAGAAGGCCCTGGAACTTGCTGATCGAAGAGATTGCGCCTGACCACATCAAGTTGGCCATGCCGATGCCCAGCGTCGCAGCCAGCACCACGAGGACCTGGAAGCCGTTGTAGCCGCCAAAGATCGGCACTGATCCAACCAAGCCAGTGACCATGCGAATCGGCATCCACACGGCGCTCATGCGCTGGCCCAGCACCTGGCCCTCTTGTGCGGACGTCAGAATGCCGCGACCAATGCCGTAGGAGCCCCACAGCACCGAGATGCAGAAGATGGCGCCATTGAAAATCACGAACATGGAGCCCAGGACCGTACTGGAGCCGCCGAGCGTGGTCAGCGGATGCTGCGCGAAGTCCCCAAGTACCGCAACGAAGGCCTTCATCGAGGCATCGTTGCCGCCGTTGTTCGCGGCGCCTATCAGTTGGTCCGGGGTAATCGGGCCTTCAGCAGCATGCGCGGCGCCAGCGCCGAGCAGCATGGCCAGGAAGCCGACAGCGCACACCAGCAGCCAGAACCGGCGCGCCGAGCGCGCGGGGATGCGTGCGTGGGCACGGCGCGCCAGTGAAAACAGCCAGGTCATCAGAAACGCCTGCAGGGCTAGGAGCCCGATGCCCAGGCAGCCGGCCATGATGACGAGCGGCAACGGCATCGAAGTCAGCCGTTCGATGGGCTCGGCCGCCTGGCGGAGTACGCGAAGCGTGCCGGGGCCGGCGAACAGGAGGGCCATGGCGGTACCGGCAGCTGCGGCGGTCACATGGTGCTTGGGTTGGAGCTTCATCGCGGCGCCTCAAAGGAATGCTGTTCTGGCTCGTCGTCATCGCTCAGCGAGAGCGAGAGCGGGTCGAAGGTGAAAGAAGGGCCAGCCGCTGGCGCGCCGGCACCGCCTTCATTGCCGCTGCTCGATGCACCCGCGTCAGCACCGCCGTCGGCTGCATCAAGAGGGAGCAGCTCCAGCTCTCGTGTCTTGGCTGACGCAGCTGTGGCCGCTGCTGCGGCGGCGGTCGCGGCAGCAAGAGCTGCGGCTTCGTCGGCCAACTGCTTCTGTCTGACAGCCTTGGCGTCTGCGTCCTCCTGCGCCACCAGTGGTCGCAACCGATCAATCTCCTGCTGAGCGATGCCGACGAGATCTCTCGGCAGGACATCAATGCCAGCGATGGAGCGCTTGACCTGGGCATGCGCCTGCTCAGCTGCGAGCAGTCGCTCACATGCCTGTCGATAGCCAGCTGGCGCCCAAAGCCGGCGCCACAGCGCGAATGTCTGAACCACGGCTCTGGCGTCGCTCAGCTTCTTCTCCGAGCGCTTCAACACGCGGAGGCATTCAGCGCGCTGCTCGAGGGCAGCGAGCAAGATCAGGAAGCGGTGCCGACACGGCGACTCCCAGGAATTCACCCCAGATCTCAGCTCCGTCCACAAGATCCAAGTGTCGATTTGCCCAGCGGCGGGCCGTTGCGCGCTCTGCACGTCAGCCCCTCGGCGCCGGATGGCGCGACTGCTGGTCTTCCTCGGCGGCGACCTCGGTCGGAGCGGGCGCGGGTCGCCTGGCGTCATGCTGCTGCTTGACGATCATGTACACCACGGGCGCCGTTGCTTGCTGGTCGGCGAGTTTCGCGGCCGCTATCAGTCGTTCGCCGCGCCGAGCAGCAAATCCATCCGCTGACATGGCCACGCCCGCCTCAGACGATGCTGCCTTGACGGGCTCCTCCGTCGGCTGCTGCTTAAGCTGAGCGCGCTGCGCGATCTCGTCGTCGATATGCTGGACAACCGCCTGGCGCAGCGAGATTTCCCGAGCCACCTGCCCTTCTGCTTCGGTGAAGCCACCAGCGTGCTCCAGGCCGAGCATCCTGCCGATGAGGGTCACCAAGCGCCGCAGCAGGCGCTCGAGAACTTCGGCTTGTGGGTCATTTGCTCCAGCAACGGTTGGAGCGGCGCCGGCGGCGTCACGAAGCTCAAGCAACTGCGCGTGCGGCAGGCTGCGCAGCAGCTGCCGCAGCTCGGCCTCTGCCGCGGCGGCGGCGGATGATTGATCTGGAAGAGTTCGTTGCATGGCGGTCATCGTCTTCTCCATGGTGTTGTGGTGGTCGGTCAGTCCTCGGCCTGCGACAGATACAAGCCGTCGCAGTCGATCAAGGGGGTCTGCTCGCCGCTGGCCTCCCACACCAAGACGTGCATGCGCGAGCAATAGATTTGCGGCTTGCCCTCCGGCGTCAGCATGGAGAGCGCGGCGCTGCAGTGACAGCAGACGGTTGAGGGTCTGTCGGCTTCGGAAAGCTGCGCCAGCACGGGTCGCAGCTCGAGCACGCGTTGCGCGCTGCGCGGGCTTGAGCGGGTACCGCTCGACCCGGTCGCTTCGGCTTCGGCCTCGGCGAGCAGGCCTTCGATTTCTGTGGGGTAGCTCATCTGATGCCTTCCTTCTGACTACTTGGTGGGGTTGGGCTGGCAGAACCTTCGGCCTGCCGGGCTCGCGCAGAACTGCGCCTCCAGCGCCGCGATCTGACGACGCGTCTCCTGCGCCTGAGCCTCGGCTTTCGTTACTTCCATCCGGGCGCTCTTCAACATGACCCAGGAGGTCAGGCCGCTTGCCAGCAGAAGCGCCAGGCACGTGATCACTGTCGTGACCACCGGCCAATGCAGGAGTCGGCGAATCTGCTTGGAGGTCGCCTGGCACTGTTCGCTGACGACGGCCTGCAGGTCGGCCAAACTTCTCGCGGTTTGCTTGAGCGCGTCGCGCGAGAGCTTCTTCGAGTCGGCTGCGTGAGCGCGCAGCAGCTCTTGGGTCTGGCCGGCGAGCTGGCGCTGGAAGGCCGCTTCCGCCTCCTTGACCGCCTGCTCCCGCTCCTTGAAGGCGTTCAAGGCGTTCGCGACTGAAGTCTTCACTGAATAGATCCCCTTTTAGGCGTAGCCCCTTGGGCTCGCCCGGTAGCTTCAACGTCATGTACTCGGCGCCGGAGCGGGTCACCTCGCCGAGCTGACTGAGTGCCGCCGTGACGCCAGATCGATCGCAGGTGAACTTGCCCTGACTGATCTGGTCGAGCACCCATGCGCCGATTGATTCGCGTGGGTTTGCGTCGGGCTCGACCTCGATGCCAGCACGCAGCTGCTCAGCGGTCACGTAGGCATAGCGACCGGGTTGGACGAGGCGCGAGTGCGATCCGTCGTCAGGCCGCGCCCATCCCTCGCGCGCGTTCCAGGCATCGCGTAGATCGTCATAGCCCATCGCAGCCCAGCCCGGCGGCGCAGGGTTGTATTGGCGACCGCTTCTGAGGTCGACCATTGGGACAAGATAGTGAATGTGGACACTACCGTCCGCATCACGATGCTCCACGACTGTCCAAGCGTATTGATCGCGCTCGAGGCCAGGAAAGATCACATGCTCGAGGTCGTCGATGTATTGACTGATCTGTTCGTCCGTCGGCGCATCGTTGATGTGCCAGCTCGTCATGCCGGAGGCGTACTTGAATTTGCGATCGATGCTGTCGATCAGCCGTTCGACCAACAGCGGATCGCCGCGGAGCACCCGGACTGACGCCCGCTCCTTCCCGTTCGCGTCACGCTCCGCGAGCAGGTACTGGACCGCCCGCTGGCCACAGCCAGGCAGCTGTCCAGGCTCACCCCACTTCGCATGCATGTCCGTCAAGCCTCCTCGTCCGTCGGGCCGGTTTGCGCATCGATCAGCGTCCGAAGCTGTTTCTCGATGAGGACCAGAGTGCGCAGCACCTCGACAGGCCGATTGGCTAGCGCGCCGATGTTCGCGAGGTGTGCGAGCTGATTCAAATTGCTGCCGTAGCGACCGACTGCTTCGACTAGCTTGGGATCGGCCTGGCGGCGAGCGACGCGCTGGCCCGGCGTCCTCATGCCGGTGACCCTCACCCGGCCCGGGTCGATTGCCTGGCGTAACCAGTCGCTGATGCACAGGCCAGCGGCTGCCGCCTCGGCGCGCCACAGTGCGGCGACCGTGGCGGGCAGACGCGCGCCGAGCGTCACAGACAGACGCTCGGTTGCATGGGCGCGCGCGGGACGACTCACGCGGCCCTCTCGGGCTGGTGCATCGCAAGCATTGACAGGTTGCGCCCCAGGTAGTGAAAGGAGACAGCGACGGAGCGGCTTTCTGCGTTGCGGATCTTCTGCATGGTCAGGTCGTCCAAGCGGTTGAGAGCGGAGCGGGGATCGAAGGGGCTGCAAGCCCCTCGCCAGCACATGCCGCGTTAGCGGCATTAGGCTGGCTGTGTTGCCTTTTCTCGGCATTCGGGGCACGGTGGTCAATGTGCCGATCAATCGCTGTTGACGTGTCAACACCTTAGGCCCCGCACACTCACGCGTCGTCTCCACTGCACACCTGTCTAGACAGCCATGCTCAACAACGCCGATCACGTCGCCGCCGACTTCGCGCCATCGCCAAAGCCAGAAGCCAGCCATACGGCGATCAACGATCACAACGAGTCGCCGCCTCGCGCCCAGTCAAGCCGCGCAAGGTCTGCCGTCCTTACGCACCATCAGGTAGACGCCGCAGCGTCAGCGTTGCGGGCGCTACGGATGGTGCGACCACTGACGCCGCGCGACGCGCTGGCGAAGCTCGCACCGCAAATCAAGGCTGCGCAGCAACGCGGCTGCAAGATCGATCAGATCGTCGAACAGCTGCGTGCCAGTGGCATTGCGGCAAGCGCATCGAGCGTGCGCCGTGCGCTTCGCGAGACGGGTGCCAGCAACGGCGCCAGCGGCAAGGCCGGTGCCAAGGTGACGCCATGAGCGCGGCGCAGCTCAATCACACCGTCAGCGTGATGCTCGATGCGTCGGTCATCGGCGCGCTCGCCAAGGTGCGCTCGCTCGGCGTCCAGGTGCAAGTGCCGACGCGCATTTGGACAGCGCTGATCTTCGCGAGCCTGAATCAGAAAGACGCTGCCACCGCGCTCGACGACTTGCGCGCCGCGCTGCACCTGGCGGGCGACGAACACCCGCCAGCGCCGTAGCAATGCGCCGGTCAGGCGCACGCCATGCCGCGTGCAATGCTCGTCCGAACGACGGGCGAGAACTCATCAAGCCCGGCCCCGGCCGTACTTCCACTTTTCCGCCGCGCTCCATGCGGCGTATCAGCGGTACAGCACTGACCGTTGTCATGCCAGGCCCCGCCGACGTGCGCCCGCGAAGCAACCAGTGATGAAACACTGCTTGATCGCTCTTTGAGTCCACCGGCCCCGCAGCGATGCCGCGGGGCATCAACCCAACCAGTGTTCCATCAGCGATGGAACACTGGTGGCCTCCAACCTCGGCCACACCCTCCCCATCCTCCATCGCCCATACCTACCAGACCATCCTGCCCTGCGGGCCGGATGGGGACGAAAAGGCGAATAGGCGATACCGCCAATTCGGACGGGCTTCCGCCACGCTCGACAGCGGGGCGGACCGGCGCGGGATGCAAAGCCCTTTATCGATCGGCCCTGGCGGGCCTCCACCATCCTGTCGCGCAGATCCCAGCGCGCGCCTCGGCGGCGTCGCCGCCGCCCCGGGCGGCAGCAGCTTGGTGGCAAGGCACAGGGTCTTGAACAGGGTGTGTGCGCTACGGCCGTGCCGTTCAGCGTCGCGCTGTGTTGGTGCGAACGACGGGGCTCCGCCCCGTGCAAAGTACAAACCCATCACATAAGCGGTATCGCCTATTCGCTACCCGAACGCCCAGAGGGCTGCGGCCGCGCGGGAGCGCCGGCCGCAGCGAGCGGCAAAGCCTCATGGAGCGGCCAGATCGCCACGCTGGCGCGAGATCCGAGTCGCCCCAAGGGGGTGGGCGCGGCGCGAGGCTTCGGCGCCGTCTGGCGGTCGCAAAATCAGCCGCCCTGCGTCCACGTCCTCCCAGATTGCATCAGCAACGGCACCGATATGGACGCCGGCGCTGCCCCGCCAGCCGCGGCCGTCTGCGACGGCCTCCAATGCTCCCAGCGCCGGGTGGTGAATGCGCCAGCTCGCGTGCGCGGCTCGCCGCTCGAGCAGCGCACGACGGCGCGCCAGCTCGACGTCGTTGTGCACTGGCGCCGGCGTGTCCACCAGCAACGCCACGCGGCCGCAAGCGGCGCGTGCCGCCATGTCCAGGCTGTAACTCACCACGTTTCTGGCTGCGCCTCGTCGCACCGCGCGGCGGACAGCCGCCTCGGCGGCCTCCAGCTGCGTCGGGCTGGCGCCTGCGGATACGTGGTCGACGCGGGCGAGCTGGGCCTGCGGCAACAGGTCTGCCAGCCTTTCCCCCAGGCCGGTGGGGCGTCGGGATGGAACTGCTGGCAAGCCCCCATCACTCTCAAGACCAGATACCACGGCGCCGCCGCCGTCACACGCGCTCGCGCGCGGTGTTGGTATTGGTTCTTCAATACCTTTTAAATACAACGGGCGGGTTACGCCACCATCACGTGATGGGCGGGTTTGACCGCCCTCACGCGTGAGGGGCGGATTTCCCGCCATCACGCATGCGCACGTGATGGGCGGGTTTTGCGCCGCTGTGGATAACTCTGCCAGTTGAAGCAGGCTGATTTTGAGCTCATGGCGGGTCGAGCCATCAGCCTCAGCCCAGCGCTTTTGGCTGAGCCAGCCTGCACCTTCCAGTTCCATGGCGACGGCGCGCCACTTGTCTTTGCCCCAGCCAAATGCCTCCTTCAGCTTGGCGACCGTAGGGATACAGCTGGGCTCCTGGGCATCGGCCCAGGCCAGGAGAAGGCGAGCTGAGTCGCTAAGGGGCAGGGAGAAGATGGACAGGCGCACGCGCCCCCAGGTCCAAGTGCCCACATGACTCGTAGCATCGATGGTCGGCTTCGAGATCGAGCCGAGGTTGTATTTGCTCATGGCCGCACGCGGCCGCAAACTGTTGACACGTCAACGAACTGGGATGGGCACACTGGCTGCTCTCCCTAGGAACAGCACAGTCCTACCCCGGCGGCCGTCGACCATCCACAGTCAGCGGCCGCCCTCCTTTTCCAAGAGCAGTTCGATCTCGCAAGCCTTGGCATCCATGCCAAGGCCGCGCAGGTGGGCCAGCATCCCGTCTCGGCGGGCATATAGATGCCGCCCCCGCCGCTCAAGCCAGCACACAGTGCCGCGCCATTTCAAGGTGCGCAGCGAAGCGTTTGTCCACGGGAGCAGGTGATCCACGCGGCGCAGGTCGATGAGGTTAGGCAGCTCGCTCATTGCTGGCCTCCTTCACGCTGGCCAGCAGCCGCCTGGCGCGCCAGCTGCGCCACCTTGGTAGGGCGGCCTGGCCGGCGCTTCGGCACCAACGCTTCGCGCTGGTGGCTGATCAACCACTCAAGCACCGTGGACTCGAGCCAGAGGGCACCACGGGCGCCATCGATGCGAATCGGCGGCGGCAGCCTGTGGGGTGCCCGCGACAGATCCGCCTGCACCGCGGACGGCGTCTTGTTGAGGATGGGTGCGACGCCATGGGCGTCGAGTGTCTTGAGCGCGGCGGAAGCAACGGCATGTTGCTTCTGGCGTCGCGCTGGGCGTTGGGTCGAAATCTCGGCGGGCACAGCCAACCCCTCCTTTGAAGGACGATTGGCTGATCACCGAAATCCTCGTCGCGGAATGCGACGCTTCGGCCATGGGATAGCTGACCCACAACGGGCTGTCTTATTCACCCGCTGCTGCCAGCAAAGCTGGCTGGGACCCCAGCAGGGCTGGGATCACGCGGCTCGACCTTGGCAGCTCTCCGCGCGTCGGTTGGTCAACACCTGCACTCATCAGGCCCCCAGGACAAGCCACAACGGCCTGCGTCAGCGGTGGGGATCCCTTTCAGGCTGCACTCAACGGGACCATCCTATCAAACCCTACTGGCGAAATTCAAGCTTGGCCCAAGGCCAACACTCGCTTTCCTAATGCTGGCACGGGCTTGGGCCAAATTTGGGCCGACCAAGTGGCCCAAATTAGGAAAGTTCGAGCAAGCAAAAGAAAACGGGATCAAGCGTAAGTACTTGATCCCGTTACTTTTTTTGGTGCCGGCTATCGGATTCGAACTGATGACCTACCGCTTACAAGGCGGTTGCTCTACCAACTGAGCTAAGCCGGCTGTGTGCCCCGAGGCGTGACCCCAGGGCAGGCGCGGATTGTAGGGGCAAATCGGCAGCCGCTGGCCTGTCGGCAGCCTCAGCGGCGGCAGGCTCGCGGGGCGCCGTCCGCCCTTACTTGATCCGCTTCAGCGTTGGCCGCGGCCCCGGGCCGTCGCCAGGGCCTTCGCCGGGCGCACTGCCGGCGTCCTCGGCGGCGGCTTCCGCGGCCGGCGAAGACGGTGCATCCGCCACGGCGGGCGCCGGCGCCAGGCGCAGCCCCTTGGCAGCAGGCTTGGCCGCCGGACGCGCCTCGGGCGCTGCCGGCTCGACCGCCGCCGGCGCCGCCTCGGCCGCCGGCGCGGGGAAGGCCATGCCCTGCCCGTTCTCACGGGCGTAGATGGCCACCACGTGGTCCACCGGCACGACGATCTCGCGGGCCACGCCGCCAAAGCGCGCCTTGAACTGGATGAACTCGTTGCCGAGGTCCAGGCCGTTCGTGGCGTCGAAGCCGACGTTCAGCACGATCTCGTTGTTGCTGACGTACTCCATCGGCACCTGCACCGTGCGGTCGACCTGCACCGCGATGTACGGCGTGAAGCCGTTGTCGGTGCACCAGTCATGCAGGGCGCGGATCAGGTAGGGCCGCGTGGAGGTGCCGGCGGGCGCGCCACCGTCTGGGGTCTGGTCCATGGCTCGCGTCGCTTACTTGCGCATCACCTTTTCCGAGGGCGTCAGCGCCTCGATGTAGGCAGGGCGCGAGAAGATGCGCTCGGCGTACTTCAGCAGCGGCAGGGCGTTCTTGGACATGTCGATGCCGTAATAGTCCAGGCGCCACAGCAGCGGAGCGATGGCCACGTCCAGCATGGAGAAGTCGTCGCCCAGCATGTACTTGTTCTTCAGGAAGATCGGGGCCAGCTGCGTCAGGCGATCGCGGATCTGCGAACGGGCCTTCTCGAGCTGCTTGTCCGTCGGCTTGACGGCCTGGCCGCGGTTCTCCAGCACGTTGACGTGGGCGAACAGCTCCTTCTCGAAGTTCAGCAGGAACAGGCGCACGCGGGCACGGGCGACGGGGTCCCCGGGCATCAGCTGCGGATGCGGGAAGCGCTCGTCGATGTACTCGTTGATGATGTGCGACTCATACAGGATCAGGTCGCGCTCGACGAGGATGGGCACCTCGTTGTACGGATTCATCAGCGCGATGTCTTCCGGCTTGGCGAACAGGTCCACATCACGGATTTCGAAGTCCATGCCCTTTTCGAACAGCACGAAGCGGCAACGGTGCGAGTAGGGGCAAGTGGTTCCAGAATAAAGCACCATCATGGCGGCGGACTCCTGAGTTCAGGTCAACAATCGATTCCGTGTGCCCGACATGGTAGCGGCACACAAAAGGCAAACGCAGTGGGTGCCCGCGAAGGCCTCCCACTGCGCAACAGGGCCCGGCTCGCAGGCTGGGCCCGAAGGCTTACTTCACGTCCTTCCAGTAGGACGCGTTCAGGCGCCAGGCGAACAGGGTGAAGATCCCCAGACCCAGCAGCACGAGCACGCCCAGACGGAAGCGCTGTGCCTGGGCCGGCTCGCCCATCCACTGCAGATAGGCGACCAGGTCACCCACGGCATTGTCGTAGGCGCGGGCGTCCATCGTGCCCGGGGTCAGCTGCTCGAAGCCCTTGAAGACGTGCACCTTCTTGGCGTGGTCATGCGGATCCGCCTCTTCCACGAACTTGGCGGCACGCTGGCCCTGCAGCTCCCACAGCACATGCGGCATCGCGACGCTCGGGAAGGCCAGGTTGTTCCAACCGGTCGCCTTGGTGTCGTCGCGGTAGAAGGTCCGCATGTAGGTGTAGAGGTAATCGGCACCGGAGCCCTTGGCGCCGTCGGCGCGCGAGCGGGCGATCACGGTCAGGTCCGGCGGGGTGGCGCCGAACCAGTCCTTGGCCTGCTTCGGGTCCAGCGAGACCTTCATGGTGTCGCCGACCTTCTCGGACGCGAACATCAGGTTGCTCTTGATCTGGGCTTCCGTCAGGCCGATGTCCCGCAGGCGGTTGTAGCGCATGTAGGCCGCCGCGTGGCAGTTCAGGCAGTAGTTGACGAAGAGCTTGGCGCCGTTCTGCAGGGACGCCACGTCCGTCATCTTTTCCTTGGGGAACTTGTCCCATTCGATGCCGCCGCCGGAGGCCATGGCACCCGAGGCCAGGCCCAGGCCGATCAGCAGCGTAGCGATGAATTTCTTCATGAGATTCGACTCCTGGGCTGATCAGTGGGGGTGGAAGGTGACGCGGTCAGGCACAGGCTTGAACGTGCCTTGCTTGCTCCACCACGGCATCAGCAGGAAGAAACCGAAGTAGTACAGGGTACCGACCTGGGCGATGAGCGTGCCGATCTCCGTCGGGGGCTGGATACCCAGGTAGGCCAGCACCAGGAAGAAGATGACGAAGACGCCGTAGACGTACTTGTGCCAGTCCGGACGGTAGCGGATCGACTTGACCGGGCTGTGATCCAGCCAGGGCAGGAAGAACAGGATGATCACGGCGCCGCCCATCACCACCACGCCCCAGAACTTCGCATCGAAGGTCTTGAGCAGGAAGATGGCCACGACGGCGATGGCCAGCGTCGCCACCTTGCCCTTGCCGGAGAACGTGCCCTTGAGCACAGCCAGCACGGCACCCAGGCCGAGGATGACAGACAGCACGTTGACCATCACGTCGGTCGTCGCGCGCAGCATCGAGTAGAAGGGCGTGAAGTACCAGACCGGCGCGATGTGCGGCGGCGTCTTCAGCGGGTCGGCCGGGATGAAGTTGTTGTACTCCAGGAAGTAGCCGCCCAGCTCAGGCGCGAAGAAGATGATGGCCGAGAACACCATCAGGAACAGGCCCACGCCGAAGATGTCGTGCACGCTGTAGTAGGGATGGAAGGGGATGCCGTCCAGCGGGCGGCCCTGCGCATCCTTCTTGGCCTTGATCTCGACGCCGTCCGGGTTGTTCGAACCCACTTCGTGCAGCGCGATGATGTGCGCGACCACCAGGCCCAGCAGGACCAGCGGCACGGCGATCACGTGGAAGCTGAAGAAGCGGTTCAGGGTGGCGTCACCGACGACGTAGTCGCCGCGGATCATCAGGGCCAGGTCGTTGCCGACGAAGGGCACGGCGGCGAACAGGTTCACGATCACCTGGGCGCCCCAGTAGGACATCTGGCCCCAGGGCAGCAGATAGCCCATGAAGGCTTCGGCCATCAGGCACAGGAAGATCGCGCAGCCGAAGATCCAGACCAGCTCGCGGGGCTTGCGGTACGAGCCGTACAGCAGGCCGCGGAACATGTGCAGATACACCACCACGAAGAACGCGGAGGCGCCCGTCGAGTGCATGTAGCGGATCAGCCAGCCCCAGGGCACATCGCGCATGATGTACTCGACCGAGGCGAAGGCCACGGCGGCATCCGGCTTGTAGTGCATCACCAGGAAGATGCCGGTGACGATCTGGATCACCAGCACCAGCATGGCCAGCGAGCCGAAGATGTACCACCAGTTGAAGTTCTTCGGAGCGTAGTACTCCGACATGTGCTCCCGGTACATCTTGCTGAGCGGGAAGCGGTTGTCCACCCAGGTCAGCACTTGCTCGCCCACGGAGGCGCCAGCGGGAGCTTCTTTGAATTCAGCCATATCGACCTCTGTCCTCTCGCTTAGGCAGCCTTGTCCTCACCAATCAGGAGCTTGGTGTCGGACAGATACATATGGGGAGGCACCTCGAGGTTGTCGGGTGCGGGCTTGTTCTTGAACACGCGGCCGGCCAGGTCGAAGGTCGAGCCGTGGCAAGGGCAGAGGAAGCCGCCGTTCCAGTCGTCCGGCAGCGAGGGCTGCGGGCCGGCCTGGAACTTGTCGGAGGGAGAGCAGCCCAGATGCGAGCAGATGCCCACGCCCACGAAGTACTCCGGCTTGATCGAGCGGTGCTCGTTCTTGGCGTAGTCCGGGGTCGGGTAGGCGGTGCGCTTGGAGTCCGGATCAGCCAGCTGGGCGTCGTTCTTGGGCAGGGCGGCCAGCTGCTCGGGCGTGCGACGCACGATCCAGACGGGCTTGCCGCGCCATTCCACCGTCAGCTTCTCGCCCGGCTTCAGGCTGCTGATATCGACTTCCACGGCTGCACCGGCAGCCTTGGCGCGCTCGGACGGCGCGAAGGTACTGACAAAGGGCACGGCGGTCGCAACGCCTACGCCGGCACCGGCGCAACTCGTGGCGATGAGCCAGGTGCGCTTGCCTTGGTCCACTTGCTGGTCACTCATGAGGGTCCTCAAAGGAGACTTCTGATCGGGAGCAACCGCAGATTCTAGCGGACGCCCACCCCCGCCCCGACTTGATGCAACTCGGGGATTACGCAAATCGTCTCGTCGAGGCATCAAATCCCGGCCTCGGAGGACACCCGGGACAAAAATCCCCGTGTTTGGCCCGATTTGCGACTCCTGCAAACGTAGACAATAGCGCCCAGCACAATCGGGGCCCGCCCCCGCAGGAGTAGACAAAGATGGGAATGCTGAGCGAGTTCAGGGAGTTTGCCGTCAAGGGCAATGTGGTGGATCTCGCCGTGGGCGTGATCATCGGCGGTGCCTTCGGCAAGATCGTCGACTCGGTGGTCAAGGACCTGATCATGCCGCTGGTCGGCAAGGTGGTCGGCGGCCTGGATTTCTCCAACTACTTCGTGGTGCTCGGCAACGTCCCGGCGGACTTCAAGGGCCCGCAGACCTACGAGGCCCTGACCAAGGCCGGCGTCCCGCTGTTCGCCTACGGCAGCTTCCTGACCGTGCTGCTGAACTTCGTCATCCTGGCCTTCATCATCTTCATGATGGTCAAGCAGATCAACCGCCTGAAGCGCAGCGAGCCCGCGCCCGCGCCGGCCGCCGATCCCGTCACGCCGGAGGACATCGTCCTCCTGCGCGAGATCCGCGACTCGCTCAAGCGCTGATCCAGGTTCGTCGCGGCGGCCGGGCCGGCCGCGTCGGAGGCAGGGGGCCTGTCGGGTGCGAAGCCCGCAAATCCATGCAATCCGACGCGCGCTCTGCGCTTGGTCACAACACGAGAGCCCAAATCCACGGATACTTGGCCCACGCAGCACGTCCCCATGAGGCGTGCGCCCCGTTTCCCTGTCCATGAACCAGCCCGAGTCACGACTCAACCCGCACCTCGAAGCCGCCTTCCAGCGCATCCGGGCCGCCGCCGAACAGGCGGCTGAGCGCGGTGCCGAAGGCCTGGGCCTGGCAGCGCTGTCGGCCGCCTTCGCCAAGCGCCGCGACGCCCTGCTGGCGGCGCAGTTCGTCTTCCGCGAGCACCTGGCGACCTTCCTCCAGGAGTTCAACGCCAGCCTGCGCCGCCAGATGGCGGGCGAGCAGCGCGACAAGGCGGCCGCTCCCGCGAAGAAGGCCTGGGACGAGCTCTCCCTGATGGACGACGAGCAGGTCGACGCCATGGTGGCGGCGGACCGCATCGGCATGGCCATCGGCCATCAGAGCGAGTGGGAGCTGCGGGACGTCGAGTCCTTCCTCGCCGGCCTGAGCTCCGCCGAGGGAGGCCTCGACCGCAATCCGCTGCGACCCGAGCTGATCGCGCAGGCACTGCTCGACGGCGTGTACGCCATGACGGACGACCAGGAGATCCGGCAGTCCCTCATCGACGAGCTCACCCGCGCCTTCACGACGGAGATGCGGAGCTGCTACACCGACATCGCGGCCCTCTTCCGCAGCCGCGGCCTGCGCCAGCAGGACCTGCGCGTGCGCTCGCTGAATCCGGCCGGCGGCATGGCCGGCATGGGGGGCATGAACAGCGGCCCGAGCAGCGTCGCCGGTGACCTCGGCGGCCCCATCGGCAACTCCCGTTTCGGTGGCCTCGGCCCGCAGGCCAGCGGCTTCGGCGGCGTCGGCGGCTACGCGCAGCCCGGCTATGGCATGCCCTCCGGCGGCGGCGTGCAGAGCACCTTCACCGGCGGCTACGGCCAGGCCTATGGCGGCTACGCCGGGGCCGGCGTCATGGGCAACGTCGATCCTCAGCTGATGGAGCTGCTGCGCCGGCTCTCGACGCTCCCCGTGCCCGTCCCGGCCGGCGGCGTGGCGGGCCATGGCGGGTCCGGCTTCGGCGGCACCGTCTCCGGCGCCCTGCCCGGTGGCTTGCCCGGCGGCATCTCCGTCAGCGGCGCCCTCGCGGGCCTGCAGCAGGCCGGCGAATGGGGCGACGACACCGCCCCGGGCGGCGTCTACCCGCTGCCGCCCAACCTCATCCACCTGCACCGCGATGCCCTGCGCCAGGCCGCCACCGGCTCCCTGGACCACATGGTCATCGACGTGGTGGGCAGCCTGTTCGACCACATCCTGTCGGACACCAAGGTGCCGCCCCAGATGGCGCGCCTGCTCGCCCAGCTGCAGCTGCCCGTGCTGCGCGCCGCGCTGGGCGACAACACCTTCTTCTCGTCACGCCGCCACCCGGTGCGTCGCTTCATCAACCGCCTGGCCTCGCTGGCCTGCGCCTACGATGACTTTGGCGACTCCCCCGGCAAGGAATTCCTCGAGCACGTGCGCTCGCTGGTCCATGACGTCAGCGGCGGTGACTTCGAGCGCATCGAGATCTACGAGCAGAAGCTCGACGACCTCGAGGCCTTCATCAGCGCCCAGACGGCCCAGACCCTGCAGGCCCACGGGAATGCCGCGGCGCTGGTCGAGCGCAAGGAAACCGATCTGCGGCTGCAGCAGCGCTATGCCAAGCAGCTCGCCCAGAATCTCGCCAAGGTCCCGATGCCGGACTTCCTGCGCGAGTTCCTGGCCCAGACCTGGAGCGGCGCCATCGTGCAGGCGACCCGCCACGAGGGGGGCAGCGAGGACCGCGAGAAGCGCTTCCGCCAGTTCGGCCGCGACCTCGTCCTGAGCGTGCAGCCCAAGGCGGCCGGCCCGCAGCGCCAGGCCTTCCTGAGCGCCCTGCCCCGCATGATGCAGACGCTCAACGAAGGCCTGGACCTGATCGCCTGGCCGGAGTCGATGCGCAAGCCCTTCATCGGGCAGCTGCTGCCGGTGCATGCCGAATCGCTGAAGGGCCAGGGGCTCTCCGCGCTGGACTACAACCTGCTGGTCAAGCAGCTCGAGGCCGTCTTCGGCATCGAGGCACCCAAGGAGCAGGACCTCCCGCCGGTGCAGCCCGAGGAATTCCGGGACACGGAGTCCGGCGACGTCGACATCGACCTCGCCCAGGGGCTCAATGCCAAGGAGGCCTCCAGCCTGGGCCTGATCCAGGACGCGGCCGTCGACTGGGCCGGCCATGTCGACATCGACATCACCGCCCAGGAGGCCCCGCTGCAGGCGGTGGACATCAGCATCGACGGCCTCCCCGCCGCCACCGATGAGCCCGAGCCCAGCTCCGGCGTCCTGCTGATCGAGCACCTGCAGCTGGGCTTCGCCTATCAGATGAACACCGGCGAGCAGTGGCGCAAGGTCCGCCTGGCCCACATCAGCGCCGGCCGCAGCTTCTTCATCTTCACCCAGGGCCACAAGCACCAGCAGACGGTCACCATGACCGCGCGCATGCTGCGCAAGCTCTGCGAGACCGGCCGCCTGCGCGCCTTCGAGAACGCCTATCTGCTCGAGCGTGCCACCGCGCGCGCCCGCAAGCAGCTCGCCGCGCTCAACACGCAGCAGTAGGCACGGATCAGTGACCCGGCGGTCGGCCGTCCGGGCCGACCCGTGCCTCCCGTCTCGCGCCTGCTCCGGGCGGCTCAGCCCCGGCTCAGCTGCCAGGCCATGCGCAGCGCTGCCCGCATGCTGGAGGCGTCGGCGCGACGCTGGCCCACGATGTCGAAGGCGGTGCCATGGTCGGGGCTGGTGCGCACGAAGGGCAGACCCAGCGTGACGTTCACGCCCTGCTCGACGCCGAGGTACTTCACGGGAATGAGGCCGTGGTCGTGCGTCATCGCCACCACGGCATCGAACTCGCCCGGATGGGCCGGCGGCGCGTGGCGGGCACGCATGAAGACCGTGTCCGGGGCGAACGGCCCCTGGGCGTCGATGCCCTCGGCCCGGGCCGCCGCGATGGCCGGCGCGATCTCGCGGAGCTCCTCGTCCCCGAACAGGCCGCCCTCGCCCGCATGCGGATTCAGCCCGGCGACGGCGATGCGCGGCGCCTCGATGCCGAAGCGCCGCAGCGAGGCCTGCGTGATGCGCACCGTCTCGAGCACGGCCTCGGCCGTCACCAGGTCCAGCGCGCGGCGCAGCGAGACGTGGATCGTCACGAGCACCGTCCTCAGCTCCTCGTTGGCCAGCATCATGCGCACGGGTGGCGGCGCCGCGCCCGGCGGCGTGGCCAGGGCCTGCAGCATCTCGGTGTGGCCGGGATAGGGCACGCCAGCGGCATGCAGGGCCTCCTTGTGAATCGGCGCGGTGACGATGCCCGCGCCCTCGCCCGCCCGCACCCGCGCGACGGCCGCCTCGATGCAGGCGGCCGCTGCGGCGCCGGCCTTCGCGCTGATCCGTCCCAGTGGCTCGGCTGCCAGGTCCGCCGGCAGCCCCGGCGGCTGCCACACGGGCAAGCAGCCCGGCGGCACGGCGGCGGCCTCGCTGGGTCCGTCCAGCACGGCGACCGGCAGGTCCAGGCCCGCGAGCTGGACCGCGCGGCGCCACACGGCGACATCGCCCACCAGGCACAAGGGCGGCAGGCCGGGTGCAGCATGCTCGGCCGCCCAGGCGGCCACGGCAATCTCGGGACCGATGCCGCAGGCATCGCCCTGGGTGATCAGCAGGGGCAGCATCGGCATCACGCAGGGTTGGGGAGGTCCAGGAACTCGACGGCGACACCCAGCTCCTCGGCCAGGCGCCGGCCCACGGCCTGCACGCCGTAGCGCTCGGTGGCATGGTGACCGGCCGCCACGAAGGCAACGCCGGTCTCCGCGGCGTAATGCGCCTGGGGCTCGGAGATCTCCCCCGTGACGAAGACGTCGGCCCCGCTGGCGATGGCCGACTCGAAGAAGCCCTGCGCCCCGCCGGTGCACCAGGCCACGCGCCGCAGCGGACGGCCATCCCCCGGGACGGCCAGCACCGGCCGGGCCAGCTGCCGCTCCAGCACCGCCTGCAGGCCGGCCAGCGTCTGCTGCGCGGCCGGCAGCGGGCCAGCGAAACCCAGGTCCTGGTCGCCGAAGCGGGCGTCGGCCTCCCAGCCGAACTGCCGCCCGAGCTGCGCGTTGTTGCCCAGTTCGGCATGCGCGTCCAGCGGCAGGTGGTAGGCGATGAGGTTGATGTCGTGGGCCAGCAGGCGCTGCACACGGGTCTTCATCCAGCCCGTCAGGCGCTGCTCCTGGCCGCGCCAGAACAGGCCGTGGTGGACCAGCAGGGTGTCCGCCCCGCGCTCGATGGCGGCGTCGATCAGCGCCAGGCTGGCGGTCACGCCACACAGCACGCGGCGGACCTCGGGTTGCCCCTCGACCTGCAGGCCGTTGGGCCCATAATCCTTGAAGCGACCCGGCTCGAGCCAGCCGTCCAGCATGCGCAGCAGCGCTTCGCGGGGCAAGGCCTGACCCCCTTCATGACCGGCCGCCTGGGTACTGTCCTTCATGTCCACACCATCCTCGTCTTCGTCACCGGCTTCGGGAGCGCCCTCGCCCCTGCGCCGTTCGTGGCTGATTTTCTCCCAGGCCACGACCGTTGCGCTGGCCGGCTACTTCGTGGTGGCCACGCTGAAGCCCCAGTGGCTGCAGGGCAGCCTCCATCCGGCCCCGAGCCTGCAGCTGGGCGCGAGCCAGGGCAAGCGCCCCGGTTATGCCGACGCCGCCCGCCTCGCCGCGCCCGCCGTGGTGAGCATCAGCGCCAGCAAGCCCGGGCAGCCCCTGAGCGAGGAAGAGGAAGCCTGGCTGCGCTACCACGGCGGCAGCCCCGATGAAGACGAGCGCGACGGCCCGCGCGGCACCGGCTCCGGCGTGATCGTGTCGCCCGAAGGCTATGTGCTCACCAACAACCACGTGGTGGAGAACGCCACCGAGATCCTCATCCAGCTGAGCGACGGCCGCGAGACCACCGCAGAGCTGATCGGCACCGACCCCGACACCGACCTCGCCGTGCTGCGCATCCGTCTGCCCAATCTGCCGGTGATGCGCCTGGGCGAGGCCGACACCCTGCAGGTGGGCGACGCCGTGCTGGCCATCGGCAACCCCTTCAACGTGGGCCAGACGGTGACCTCGGGCATCGTGAGCGCCCTGGGGCGCAAGCAGCTGGGCCTCTCCACCTTCGAGAACTTCATCCAGACCGACGCGGCCATCAACCCGGGCAACTCGGGCGGCGCACTGGTGGACACCCAGGGGCAGCTGCTGGGCATCAACACCGCCATCTACTCGCGCAGCGGCGGCAGCATGGGCATCGGCTTCGCCATCCCCGTGAGCCTGGCGCGCGAGGTCATGGAGGCCCTGATCAAGCAGGGTCAGGTCTCGCGCGGCTGGGTGGGCGTGCAGACCCGCGAGCTGACGCCCGAGGTGCTGGAGGCTTTCCATCTGCCGCAGCTGCGGGGGGTGATGGTGAGCGGCGTGATCCTCAAAGGCCCGGCCGAGGCGGCGGGCATCAAGCCGGGCGACGTGGTGATCAGCGTGGCCGGCAAGGCGGTGCAAAGCCCCGCCGAGCTGCTGACGGCCGTGGCCGCCCTGACGCCCGGCAGCCAGGCGAAGCTCGAGGTGCAGCGCGGGCCGGAACGCAAGTCCTTCGTGCTGAAGATCGGCCTGAGGCCGCGCCCGAAGGCCGAGGACAACCCGAACTGATCATGCGCCGGTCGGGTGGCCCGGCAGCACGGGGCCGCCCTCGGTCGCCTGCTGTCAGGACGCGGCGTCCGATTCCTCTTCCGGCGCCTGGGTGCTGCGAATGAAGGTGCCCGCGGCCCAGATGCCGAGCTCGTACAGCACGCACATGGGGATGGCCAGGGCCAGCTGCGACACGATGTCCGGCGGCGTGATGACCGCCGCGATGATGAAGGCCAGCACGATGAAGTAGCCGCGGAAGTCCTTCAGCTTCTCCACCGTCACGAGGCCCATGCGGGCCAGCACCACCACCACCACCGGCACCTCGAAGGCGGCCCCGAAGGCGATGAACATCGTCATCACGAAGCCCAGGTAGGCCTCGATGTCCGGCGCGGCCATGATGCTCTTGGGCGCGAAGCCCTGGATGAACTTGAAGACCTGGCCGAAGACGAAGAAGTAGCTGAAGGCCACGCCCACGAAGAACAGCACCGTGCTGGAGATCACCAGCGGCAGGACCAGGCGCTTCTCATGGGAGTAGAGCCCCGGCGCCACGAAGGCCCAGACCTGGTAGAGCACCACGGGCAGCGCCACGAGGAAGCCGGCCAGCAGCGTGATCTTCAGCGGCACCAGGAAGGGCGAGAGCACGTTGGTGGCGATCATCGACGAGCCCTTGGGCAGATGCGCCACCAGCGGTGCGGCCAGCAGGTCGTAGAGGCCGGCCGGGCCCGGGTAGAGGCACAGCAGGCCAAAGGCCACGCCGACGGCCAGCATCGCGCGGATCAGGCGATCGCGCAGCTCGATCAGATGCGACACGAAGGGCTGCTCGGTGCCGGCCAGTTCGTCTTCGGGGGAAGCACTCATGGGGGGAGGCGCTCTCGAAAGGCGCGGTCAGGGGCGCAATCAGTAGCGCGTGGGGGGCCGGAAGCGCGCCACGCGGGCCGCACCGGACTGGACGTAGCGACGCACGCCCTGCTGCTGCTTGTACCAGAGCGGCATGGCGCCGCGCTTGACGCGCCACTTCTTGCCGGGATGGCGGTAGCTCGGGGGCAGCGGCTCGTAGCTGCTGCCCTCGCCGCCGATGCTCTGCCAGGTCTGGTCGAAGGCCTGCGTGGCGGCGTTGATCTCCTGGCTCACGCTCTGTTCGACGTCGCGCGCAGCGTCCTCGAACTGGCCCTTCATCTTCTTGAGCTCCTCGAGCTCCATCGACCGGTTGACCTCGGCCTTGACGTCCGCCACGTAGCGCCGCGCCTTGCCCATGAGGTGCCCGGCCGTGCGCGCCACCTTGGGCAGCCGCTCGGGGCCGATCACGATGAGGGCGACGGCGCCGATCAGCGCCAGTTTGTCGAAGCCGAAATCAAGCATCCGCGCTCAGCTCAGGACTTGGTCTTGGCGTCCACGTCGACCGTGTTCGGGTCTTGCGCCTTGTTGTGGCTCACTTGCTGGGCCGGTGCGTCAGCCGAACCGTCCTTCATGCCGTCCTTGAAGCCCTTCACGGCGGCGCCCAGGTCGGAACCGACGTTGCGCAGCTTCTTGGTGCCGAAGATCACCACCACCACCAGCAGAACGATCAGCCAGTGTCCAATGCTCAGTCCACCCATAGTGGTCTCCTCAAAAACGAATAGCGGATTCTAGGCGCCGTCCGTGACAGTCTTTTGCGACTGGACAGATGACCCTCATTCATCAGTATTTCAAGAGGGGGTCAGCCCTTCAGCCACGGGCGCGGCCCGCCCATGACGTGCATGTGGAGATGGAAGACCTCCTGCCCGCCGTCCGAGCCGGTGTTGACCACCGTCCGGAAGCCGTTGCTCACGCCCAGTTCCTTCATCAGCTTCGGCGCCAGCACGCTCATCTTGCCCAGGAGCGGCGCGTGCTCGTCCGTCAGCTCGGCCATGCTGGCGATGTGCAGCTTGGGAATGATCAGCACGTGCACCGGCGCCCAGGGATGGATGTCGTGGAAGGCCAGCAGCTCCGCATCCTCGTAGACCTTCTTCGAGGGAATCTGGCCGGCGATGATCTTGCAGAAGATGCAGTTCGGATCGTGGGACATGTGTGCTCCAAATGCGACAGGTGCGACAGAGTCGGGGCGGGACGCCGGCCTCAGCCGGGCATCCCGCGGTAATCGTTCCAGTTCAGGATGCCGCGCACCAGGCGCGTGACGATCCACAGCCAGTCCGCAAACAGCACCAGGAGGGCCGTGCCGCCGCTGAAGATCCCGAATACGCGGTAGTCCTGGGCCAGGTAGGGATTGGACGCCCCGGCGGCCCCGCTGGCCACGCCGGCCAGCAGCAGGGCCAGACCGAACACCCCCCAGAACAGCCCCCACCAGAAGGTGCGCAGCAGCCAGCGCAGATGGCTGTGGTACATCGAGCCCCGGCTCTCCGACAGTCGGGCGTAGTTCAGCACCAGGGCCAGCAGCACCGGCACGCCCGTCACCAGGCTCAGGCCGTAGAGCAGGTAGGCCACCAGCGTCAGGTTGCGCAGGCTCTGCTCCTGCTGCGCGGTCCGGGGCATCGGCCTCGGCGGTGCCGACTGCGGCCCCATCGTGTAGTTGATCATGGTGTCCTCCCAGACGTTGTTGATGTCTTTCCTCTTGGCGGCGTGCTGTCCTGCGACTCGTTTGTCCGACTCGTTCCTGCAGCCCGCTCGCCCCTCTTCCGTACCCCGTCGTCCCCGACCGCCCGCTCAGGCCATTCAGCCCTTGGGCCGCGCGGCGAATTCCTCGAGCCCCGACAGCCCTTCCCGCCGCGCCAGCTCGTTCAGCACATCGGCCGGTTTCAGCCCCAGCGCGCTGAGCGCGATCATGGAGTGGAACCAGAGGTCCGCCACCTCGTAGGTCAGCTTGGCCGGGTCGCCGTCCTTGGCGGCGAGCACCACCTCGGTGGCCTCCTCGCCGACCTTCTTCAGGATGCTGTCCAGGCCCTTGTGGAAGAGCTTGGCCACGTAGCTGGCCGCCGGATCGCCGCCGGCCTCGGGCTTGCGGGAATCGATGGTCTCGCCCAGGCGGGCCAGGATGTCATTGCCGTTCATGCCGCAGCCTCGCTGTCGATCATTTGCTGTAGATGTGGTCCGGGTCCTTGAGCACCGGCTCGACCGCGGTCCACTGCTGCCCGTCCAGACGCTGGAAGAAGCAGCTGTGGCGGCCCGTGTGGCAGGCGATGCCGGGCTCATGGCCGCGCTGGGTGATCTTCAGCAGGACGACGTCGTTGTCGCAGTCCAGGCGCATCTCGTGCACCTGCTGGATGTGGCCGGACTCCTCGCCCTTGTGCCAGAGCTTGCGGCGCGAGCGGCTCCAGTACACGGCCTCGCCGCGCTCGGCCGTCAGGCGCAGGGCCTCGCGGTTCATCCAGGCGAACATGAGCACATCGCCCGTGTCGCGCTCCTGGGCGATGACGGGCACCAGGCCCTGCTCGTCCCACTTGATCTGATCCAGCCAATCCATGCCGGCAGTGTACTCAGCCATGGTGCGTCGCCCCCTGGAAGCCGCGCTCGGCGGCGAACCAGTCCAGGACGGGGATGGTGCCCGGCAGCACCGGCCGCACCGTCACCGGCAGGCCCTGCCAGGCCATCTGCTGGGCCTCGCGCATCTCGAACTCGCCCTGCCAGTCGTAGACCTTGCAGAAGTGCAGGCGGACCCGTGCGTGCGGGTAGTCCATCAGCTCGACCTTCCACGGATGCGCGGCGCCGATGGTGATGCCCAGCTCCTCCTGCAGCTCGCGGCGCAGGGCCTGCTCCACGGTCTCGCCGGCCTCCAGCTTGCCGCCCGGGTATTCCCAGTAGCCGGCGTACACCTTGCCCTCGGGGCGCGAGGTGAGCAGGAAGTCGCCTTCACGCCCGTCGGCATCGCGCTTCACGAGCACGCCGACGGCCACGTCGACCGGCACGCGGTCCGTCTTCATCGATTCATTCGTCATGGGGTTCAGGCCTGGTCCAGGTCGTCGGGGATGGCGGCGTCGGGGGTGGCGCTGCGGGTGGCGTCGGCGCCCGCCCCGCCCCGCCCGGCCAGGTCGCGGGCGAACTGGTAGGCCACGCGGCCGGAGCGCGAGCCCCGCTCCAGCGCCCAGATGAGCGCCGGCTGGCGGGCCGCGGCGATGGCGGCCTCGTCCAGGCCGAAATGGCGCAGCCACTGGCCCGCGATGGCCAGGTATTCCTGCTGGCTGAAGGGATAGAAGCTGATCCACAGCCCGAAGCGCTCGGACAGGCTCACCTTCTCCTCGATGGCCTCGCCCGGGTGCAGCTCGCCGTTCTCGTCGACCTTGGCCGCGAGGTTGTCCCGCATCTGCTCGGGCAGGAGGTGGCGGCGGTTGCTCGTGGCGTAGATCAGCACGTTGTCGCTCGCCGCGGCGATGGAGCCGTCCAGCATGGACTTCAGCGCCTTGTAGCCGGCCTCGCCCTCCTCGAAGCTCAGGTCGTCGCAGAAGATGATGAAGCGCTCCGGCCGCTCGGCGACCAGGTCGACGAGGTCCGGCAGATCGACGAGATCGGCCTTGTCCACCTCGATCAGGCGCAGCCCCTGGGGCGAGAACTCGTTCAGCACGGCCTTGATCAGCGAGCTCTTTCCCGTGCCGCGCGCGCCGGTCAGCAGCACGTTGTTCGCCGGGCGGCCCTGCACGAACTGGCGGCTGTTCTGCAGCAGGCGCTCCTTCTGGGCGTCGACCTCCTTCAGCGCCTCGAGCCGGATGTCGGCCACATGGCGCACGGGCTCGAGCACCGGCACGCCGCGGCGGCGGCGGTAGCGGAAGGCGCTGGAGGCGGACCAGTCCGGCGCGCCCAGCGCGGGCGGCAGCAGGGACTCGGCGCGGGCCAGGAGGCTTTCCGCGCGGCTCAGGAACTGGGCAAGGGCATCGGTGGACATGGCGATCTTCCCGGTGGTCCGGGGCATGAGAGAGGGAACGCGGGCCTGCCGTGGGCCGCGGACTCAGCGCGTCAGCAGCGCCAGGGCGACGTCCAGCTGCTCGGTGGGTATGCGCTTGAAGCCCGATCGGGCATAGCGCTGCAGGCGGCCGATGATGAAGCTCACCAGCACCGAGGCCTGGGCGTTGGCCTGCACCGTCGGCGTGTCCGAGCCGTCGGCCTCGGCCGCCTGGCGCAGGACCTGCCGCAGCGTGGCCTCGACGCGATCAAAGAACAGGTTCATGCGCTGGATCAGCCGCTCGTTCTCGTAGACGAGGGCGTCCCCCACCATCACCCGGCTCATGCCCGGGTTGCGCTCGCCGAACTGCAGCAGCACCGAGACGATGCGCTGCGCCTGCACGAGGCCCGCGGCCTCGCGCTCGGTGATCTGGTTCAGCAGGGTGTAGATGCTGGACTCGATGAACTCGATGAGGCCCTCGAACATCTGGGCCTTGCTCGCGAAATGCCGGTACAGCGCGGCCTCGCTGACCTCCAGGCGACCCGCCAGGGCGGCCGTGGTGACGCGCTCGGCGCCCGGCTGCTCCAGCATGCTGGCGAGGGTCTGCAGGATCTGCACGCGGCGCTCGCCGGGCTTGGGGCGCGTGCGGCGCTTGGTCTCGGGCGCTGCCGCGGCGGCGGTGCCGGCGGCAGGGTCTTCGGGGTCCAGATCGGGGGTGGCGGCGACGTGCATGGCGCTGTGGATTCTGGCACAGGCCCGCGGGCCCCCCGGCTGATGCGAGGGTGGCCGCGCGCGGCGCTCAGTCGCGCAGCCAGCCCAGGCGGCGCGCCTCGTAGATGGCCTCGACCTTGGAGCGCACCTGCAGCTTGCGGTAGATGCGCTTGACATAGGTCATGACCGTGTGCGGCGAGACCTGCAGGAACTGCGCGATCTCGTCGAAGGTGAAGCCCTTGGCCGCGAGGTGCAGCACGCGCGATTCCTGTTCGGACAGCGCGATCACGTTCTCGTCCAGCGGCGCGGCGCCCGTCTCGGCCGGCAGGCCGTGCAGATGCTGGGTGCCGGCGTTCAGGCGCAGCAGCAGGCGCCGCGCGATGACCGGGCTGATGGGGCTGCCACCGCTGCGCAGCGCGCGCAGCTGGTCGGGGAGGTCGAGGGCGAGGCTGTCCTTGAGGAGATAGCCGGTGGCGCCGGCCTCGATGCTGGACAGCACGTGCTGCTCGTCGCCGAAAACGGAGATCACCATGACTTCGCAGTCGGGATGGGCCTGCGCGGCGTGGCGGATGAGCTCGATGCCGCTGCCGCCCGGGAGGTCCAGATCCACCAGCAGCACGTCGGGGCGCAGCTGATCGAACATCCGGCGCCCCTGCTGCAGGTCGGAGGCCATGCCCAGCAGGCGGATGTCACCGGCCTGGGACAAGGACTTCTCGAAGGCTTCCCGGAAACGGACCTGGTCTTCGACAATCAGAACGCTGAACAATGACATGAGCTTGTCGTTCTTCTCTACCCGGCTGTGCGGGGCAGGTGCACCGCCGCCACTGCGAGGCGCATGCTACCGTCAAAAACAGGCCCGCGGCATCGGGCGATCAGGGGGCTATGGAAAACCCCCTCCGGCCTTCTCCGTAATGTGGATGAGTGCACGCCAGCGCAGATCGCAAAGCCCGCTGACGCGGCGGTCCACATAGGCCGGACGGCGCCGCAGCGGCAGGTGCGACTCGGGGCCATGCAGCGAGGCGCGCAGCCAGCGCTGGACCCACACCGTGCGCAGGCCCAGCGAGCGGGCCGCCTTCTGGTGCATGAGGCTGTCTTCCACCAGGATGCACTGCGCCGGGCGCAGGTCGAGCCGGGCCAGCAGGTGGCGGAACATCCGGCGGTCCGGCTTGGGCCGCAGCACGCCGAACACGCGCATCTGCTCCAGCGCGATCACGCCCTCGAAGTCCTGCGCCAGCCCCACCGCCTGCAGCACGCGCCACGCGTAGGCCTCCGGCCCGTTCGTCAGAAGAAACTTGCGCCCAGGCAAGCGGCGCAGCGCCGCGAGGTCATGCGCATGGCCGTGCAGATGGCGCTCCATGCCGGGCAGTGCGTGCGTCTCGGCCAGGAAGTGGGCGGCATCGACGCCGTGGTGGCGCACCAGGCCGGTCAGCGTGGCGCCGTAGCGGGCCCAGTAGAGGCGGCGCAGGCGGTTCGCCTCCGCGGTGTCCACGCCCAGCTGCCGCTCGATGTAGGCCGTCATGGCCACATTGAGCGCGCCGAAGACGCGGTCCGAGGCGTTGTGCAGCGTGTTGTCGAGGTCGAAGAACCACACCGGCCCCTCGCCCCGCTGGCGAGCCCGGCCGACGTGGCGCAGCGGGGGGCGCCGCATCCAGGCCCCGCGCTCAGTGCGAGCGGATCATCGTGCCGTAGGCCTGGTCGGAGAGGATCTCCAGCAGCATGGCATGCGGCACGCGGCCGTCGATGATGTGCACGGCGTTGACGCCGCTCTTGGCCGCGTCAATGGCGCCGGCGATCTTGGGGATCATGCCGCCGCTGATCGTGCCGTCCGCCACCAGCTCGTCGATGCGGCGGGGCGTCAGCTCGGTCATCAGCTGGCCTTCCTTGTCCAGCACGCCGCGGATGTTGGTCAGCATCAGCAGCTTCTCGGCCTGCAGCACCGTGGCCAGCTTGGCGGCCACGACGTCGGCGTTGATGTTGTAGCTCTCGTTGTTCTCGCCGAAGCCGATGGGGCTCACGACGGGGATGAACTGGTCGTCTTGCAGCGCCTTCACCACGCTCGGGTCGATGGAGACGATGTCCCCGACCTGGCCGATGTCGTGCTCCTTGCTGGGATCGTCCTTGTCCTGGACCTTCAGCTGCTTGGCGCGGATCATGCCGCCGTCCCGGCCCGTCAGGCCCACGGCCTTGCCGCCGGCGGCGTTGATGAGGCCCACGACGTCCTGCTGCACCTCGCCGGCCAGCACCCACTCGACCACGTCCATGGTCTCCTTGTCGGTGACGCGCATGCCCTGGATGAACTGGCCCTTCTTGCCGAGCTTGGTCAGCAGCTCCTCGATCTGCGGGCCGCCGCCGTGCACCACCACGGGGTTCATGCCGACCAGCTTCAGCAGGACCACGTCCTCGGCGAAGTCCTGCTGCAGCACCGGATCGGTCATGGCGTTGCCGCCGTACTTGATCACGATGGTCTTGCCGTGGAACTTGCGGATGTAGGGCAGCGCCTGGGAGAGGATCTCGGCCTTCTCGCGCGGGGCGATGTGGGACACGTCGGTGTGCAGGGCGGGATCGTTCTTCATGGACTGTTCGGCAGGAAGGCGCGGGAAAGACGGATGAGCCCGCGGAACTCGCGGCGATTGTAGGACCGCCACCCCCGGCCCGCGCGGCCGCAGGGTTCACGAAAAGCGAACCGTTCGCATTGCAAAAAGACAGGCCCCGCAGCGGCGAGAATCCGGCCCATCATGCAAGTCTCCAGCTACCTCAAGCTCTCCGTCGCGGTGGCGGCCGTCACCATCGCCCTGAAGACCGGGGCGTGGTACTGGACCGGCTCCGTCTCCCTGCTCTCGGACGCCCTGGAGTCCCTCGTCAACCTCGCCGGCGCCATGTTCGCCCTGGCCATGGTGACCGTGGCCCAGCGTCCGCCCGACGAGGACCACCCCTTCGGCCACCACAAGGCCGAGTACTTCTCCAGCGGCTTCGAGGGCGTGCTGATCTTCGCGGCGGCGGCCGGCATCATCTGGGCCGCCGTGCACCGCCTGCTGAGCCCGCAGCCCGTGGAGCAGCTGGGCCTGGGCATGGTGCTGTCGCTCGTGAGCTCGGCGCTCAACGGCGGCCTCGCCTTCGCGATGATGAAGAAAGCCCGCGAGCACCGCTCCAAGGCGCTGGAGGCCGATGCGCGGCACCTGTTCACCGATGTCTGGACCTCCATCGGCGTCGTCGCCGGCCTGATCGGCGTGATGGCCACCGGCTGGCTGTGGCTGGACCCGGTGATCGCCGTGCTCGTGGCGCTGAACATCCTGCGCGAGGGCGCGCTGCTGGTGATGGAGTCCGCCGCCGGCCTGATGGACGAGGCGCTGGACAGCGAGAGCCAGGCGGCGATCCACGCGGTGCTCGAGCGCTGCAGCCACCAGCAGGTGCGCTTCGACCACATCGCCACGCGCGTCTCCGGCCAGCGCCGCTACGTGGACATGCACATGCACATGCCCTCGGGCTGGTCGCTCGGCCAGGCCGCGGCCGAGCGCGGCGCGGTGGAGCGCGCGCTGATGGCGGCGGTGCCGGGCCTGCGCGCCAGCATCCAGCTGCTGCCGATGGACGTCGAGGCGCACTTCAACGACCCCAAGGACACGGAGGGCATCGGCCCATGATCGCGATCCTGCAACGTGTGAGTGAAGCCCGCGTCGAAGTGGCCGGGCGCATCACCGGCCAGATCGGCCCCGGCTTCCTGATGCTGGTGTGCGCGGAACCCACGGACACCGAGGCCGTCGCCGAGAAGCTCCTCCAGAAGGTGCTCAAGCTGCGCGTCTTCAGCGACGAGGCCGGCAAGATGAACCGCAGCGTGCAGGACGTGAACGGCGGCCTGCTGATCGTCTCGCAGTTCACGCTCGCGGCGGACACGAGCGGCGGCAACCGCCCCAGCTTCACCGGCGCCGCCCCGGCCGAGCTGGGCCGGCGCCTGTATGAGCACTGCCTGAGCATCGCCCGCCGCCTGCACCCGCAGGTGGCCTGCGGCGAGTTCGGCGCCGACATGCAGGTGCACCTGGTCAACGACGGCCCGGTCACCATTCCCCTGCGCATGACCTGACCCCCGAGGAGATCCCATGCTTTCCTATGCCACCCTGGGCAGCAACGACCGCCAGGCCGCCCGGCGCTTCTACGACGCCGTGCTGGCGCCGCTAGGCCTGAAGAGCACCTACGCCGACGACGAGTTCTGCGGCTACGGCCCGGACGCGCCCGACGCCAAGGCCTTCCTGTGGATCTGCAAGCCCTATGACGACGCCCCCGCGACCGTGGGCAACGGCAGCATGCTGGCCCTGGCCGCCGCGACGCGCGCCCAGGTGGACGCCGTGCACGCCGCCGCCCTGGCCGCCGGCGGCCGCTGCGAGGGCCGCCCCGGGCTGCGCGACTACGGTCCCAACTTCTACGCCGCCTACTTCCGGGACCTCGACGGCAACAAGCTCGCCGTGGTCTGCACCGCGGCCGAGGCCTGAGCCGGGGAGCCGCCTTCCATGAGCACCGCGCCCCGCATCATCCCCATCACCGCCACCGAGGGCCTCGCCCCGCAGTGGGACCAGCCGCGCGAAGACCGCCGCGTCGAGGGCGCTCCGATGCGCCAGACCTGGCTGATGCACGAGGCCGGCCCCATGAGCGCGGGCGTCTGGGCCTGCGAGGTCGGCCGCTGGCGCATCGAGTTCCCCGCCGGCAAGCAGGAGTACTTCCATGTGCTCGAGGGCCGGATCTGCCTGCATGGCCCCGACGGCCAGCGCACCGAGGTCGGGCCTGGCGAGGCTGCGGTCATCCCGCCGGGATTCCGGGGCGAGTTCGAGGTGATCGACCCCGTGCGCAAGCATTTCGTGCTGGTGGACCTGCCCGGCTGAAGCACCCGACTGCAGCGCCCGACCAGGCGCCGGGCTGCGCCCTGCGAAGCACGGCTCAGAGCCGCGTCCACCCCGCCACCCGGGCATTGAAGAAGCCGCACTGCTCGTAGGCGCGGCGCAGGATGCCCTGCTGGCGCAGCGCCGCCAGGCCCGCGTTGAGCTGCGTGCGCAGCCGGGGGCCCTGCTCGTGCGTGCTGGAGATGAGCACATGTCGCGTGCCACGCATGCGGATCTTCAGCCCCGGCACGGGCACCAGGCGCACGCCCTCGACGGTCATCGAGAGGTCCGCCGTGGGCTGGAACGGCGCCAGGAGCACGTCGGCGCGGTCCTGCTGCACCATGCGCGGCATCAGGTTCCAGCTGGCCACATGCTCGAGCCGCGAGAAGCCCAGCTGCTCCAGCGTCTGCCAGTCCACGCGCCAGCTGCGGTTGCTCAGCACGCGCAGCTGCTGCAGGTCCTGCAGGCTGCGGGCCGCCAGCGCGCGGGCATTGCCGGGCGTCGTGTAGAAGCCGGCCTCGAACTCGCCCTCTTCGAGCAGCGGGTCGCTGAACAGCAGGCCGTCGGGCTGCGGAAAGTCCTCGCGCCAGTAGCTGGTGGCGCTGCAGGCCGCGTGGCCCGAGCGCAGCTCCGCCTGCAGGCGCTGGCTGGTGGGCATGGGCGAGAGGCTCAGGCGCAGCGCGCCGTCCTGCCGGGCCAGGGCCTGCTGGATCAGCAGCACCTCGACGACATCCCGCCGGGCATGCGGCCCGCCGTAGTCGGTGACGGCCCGCGGATCGCGCCCGGCCAGGAAGCGCTGGTAGTCCAGCAGCACGTCGTCGGGGATCAGGGCCGGCAGCAGGCGGGGCGCCTCGCCTGCCAGAGCGTCCGGCCCGCCGAGGGCGGCTGCGGCACCGCCCAGGCCCAGGCCGAGCCCCTGGCGCAGCAGCGCGCGGCGCGGCAGGCACACCGGGGCATCGGCCGGGGCATCACGGGAACAGGACATCGGGAGCGGGCCCGGTGAGGGGCCGAAAAGGGAAGTCGGGACGTCAGGCCCGCCGGGGCGAGGCTGCGGATTCAAGAATACGCCAGCCGCGTCACCGGTCCAGGCGCAAAGCGCCGCCCGCCGCCGCGCCGCTCAGTCCGCGTACTGGCCCGCCGCCTTGATCACCGCGCCCCACTTCGCGATCTCTTCCGACACGAACTTCTTGTGTTCGGCCGGGTTGTTGCGCGCATCAGCGACGATCACCGCGCCCAGCGCCTCCTGGCGCTTGTGCAGGTCCGGATCCAGCAGGGCCTTCTTCAGGCCGGCGTTGAGCTTGTCCAGCACCGGCTTGGGCGTGCCCCGCGGCGCATAGAGGCCGTGCCAGATGGCCACGTTGAAGCCCTTGAGCCCCAGCTCGTCCAGCGTGGGCAGCTTGGCCAGCGCCGGACTCGTCAGGCGCTTGGTGGAGGTCACGGCATAGGCCTTGATCTTGCCGCCCTCGATCTGCGAGGTGGTGTTGGTGGTCTGGTCGCACATGATGTCGACCTGCCCGCCGATGAGGTCCGTCATGGCCGGGCCGGTGCCCTTGTACGGGACCGTGGTCATGTCGATCTTGATGGTGCTCTGGAACAGCAGGCCGCACAGGTGCGAGGCCGAGCCCAGGCCCGCGTTGGCCAGGTTGACCTTCTCCTTGTTGGTGGCGATCCACTTGGCCAGATCGCCGTAGCTGGCGGCCGCCATGGTGGGCTTGGCCACCAGCGTCATGGGCACCTCGTTGATCAGGCCCAGGTACTCGAAGTCGTCCAGCGTCTTGTATTGCAGGTTGCGGTACAGCGCGGGCGAGGTGGCCATGCCGATGTGGTGCAGCAGCACCGTGTAGCCGTCGGGCGCGGCCTTGGCCACCTTGGTCGCCCCCAGCGTGCCGCCGGCCCCGCCGACGTTCTCGATCACCAGCGTGGCGTTGAGCGTCTTGCGCAGGGACTCCGCCAGGTCGCGGGCCACCTTGTCGGTCGGGCCGCCTGCCGAGAAGGGCACGACGATGGTGATGGGCTTCTCGGGGTATTCGGCCCGGGCGGCCAGAGGCAGCGCCATCAGGCTGGCGAGGGTGATCATGCCGAGGGTGGCGGGGCGGGTGCGCATGGTTGTCTCCATGGGTGTGGCTTGTATCAGCACGATGCTAGTGGAGCTGATCCCCGCGTGCGCCTCGGAAACTACCGATGTGGCATCGGAGTGCGCACAAGTGAACGTCAGGTGCCTGCAAGACAGGCCGCGTCAGTCGAACTTGCGGCGGTCCTCGATCACCCGGCCGTCGTTGGGCAGGCTGCCGGGCGCCACGAACTGCACCTCGCCGCGCAGCTTGGTCACGTCACGCAGGGCGGCCACGAGCGGCTCGGCCAGGCCGTCCGGCGTGCCGGCCAGCTCGACCTGCAGGCTCATGCGGTCCTGTGCCAGCTCGCCCTCCACCACGAGGCGGCCGCGGCCCAGCGCCGGGAAGCGCCGGAGCACCTCGGCCACCTGCCCCGCATGCACGAACATGCCGCGCACCTTGGCGCTCTGGTCCGCCCGGCCCATCCAGCCCTTGATACGGGCGTTGGTGCGGCCCGTGGGGCAGGCGCCGGGCATCAGGGCGGAGAGATCGCCCGTGCCGAAGCGGATCAGCGGGTAGTCCGGATTCAGCGTGGTGACCACCACCTCGCCGACCTCGCCCTCGGCCACCGGGTCGCCTGTGCCCGGACGCACGATCTCGACGATCACGCCCTCGTCCAGCACCAGCCCTTCGCGGGCCTCGGTCTCGTAGGCGATCAGGCCCAGGTCGGCCGTCGCGTAGCACTGGTAGCCGGCGATGCCGCGCTCCAGCAGCCAGTCGCGCAGCGCGGAAGGGAAGGCCTCGCCACTGACCATGGCCTTGCGCAGGCTCAGCGTCTGGCCCGCCTCGGCGGCCTTCTCCAAGAGGATCTTGAGGAAGCTGGGCGTGCCGATGTAGCCGGACGGTCGCAGCTCCGCCATCGCCTGCAGCTGCAGTTCCGTGTTGCCCACACCGCCCGGGAACACGGTGCAGCCGAGGGCGTGGGCGCCGCCTTCCATCATGGAGCCGGCGGGGGTGAGGTGGTAGCTGAAGCTGTTGTGCAGCAGCTCGCCGCCGCGCAGGCCGGCCGCATGCAGGGCGCGGGCCATGCGCCAGTAGTCGGGCCTGGCGCCCTCGGGCTCGTAGATCGTGCCGGGTGACTGGAAGACCCGCCGCGCCGCGCCCCAGCCGATGGCCGAGAAGCCGCCGAAGGCATCGCCCCCCGCGGCCCGCACCGCCTGCTGGCGCGCCAGCAATTCCGACTTGCGCGTGACGGGCAGCTGCGCCAGCGCCGCGCGCGAGGTGATGGCGGCGGCGTCCACGCCTGCCAGCAGCGCCGCGAAGGCCGTGGTGCGCTGCTGGGCCAGCGCGATCTGCCGCGGCAGCGCCGCCATCAGGGCGGCCTCGCGCACCTGCGGGTCGCGGGCTTCGAGGCTGTCGTAGAACTCACTCATCGGCATCACTCCAGCCGGACAGGTTTTTCTTCACCAGTGCCAGGAAGTCGCGCTGCTGCGCGCTGTCCTTCACCGTCTTCTCGATCCATTCCGGCGTGCGCGCCGGCCGCTTCACGATCGCGACCTTCAGCGCCCCGCCGTCCACCGCCGCCCGGGCGATGGCCGTGCCCCGCCGCTCGAAGCGCCCTTCCCGCTCCGCCAGTCCCAGCTCGCGCAGGTCCCGCCGCAGCTTCAGCAGCGCCTCCTCCGGCTTGAAGGCCGGCAGCGCAAATCCCCAGTTCTCATCACTCATGGCAGGTCACCTCATGAATGCTGCTTCGCGACGCATCACACAAAGAGCGCCCGGCGCAGCCGGCGCTCGCCCCCACTGCAAGCCACCGACTGACCGAGTGACGCCCGCAGATCCGGCTCCGCCGGGCTGCCGGGCGTGCCCCCTTGAGGGGGCGGCCGAAGGCCGTAGGGGGTGGTTCATGCCAACCAGCGCTTGCGACGCTTGTAGCTCTTGACGTCCTTGAAGCTCTTGCGGTCCCCGCCGCCCATGCCGAGGTAGAACTCCTTGACGTCCTCGTTCTCGCGCAGGTCCTTGGCCTCGCCGTCCATCACCACGCGCCCGTTCTCGAGGATGTAGCCGTAGTCGGCATAGCGCAGGGCCATGTTGGTGTTCTGCTCGGCCAGCAGGAAGGTCGTGCCCTCCTTGGCGTTGAGGTCCTTCACGATCTCGAAGACCTCCTCGACGATCTGCGGCGCGAGGCCCATCGACGGCTCGTCCAGCAGCACCATCTTCGGATTGGCCATCAGCGCGCGGCCGATGGCGCACATCTGCTGCTCACCGCCCGAGGTGTACGCCGCCTGGCTCGTGCGGCGTGTCTTCAGGCGCGGGAAGTAGTTGTAGACCTTGTCCAGCGTCTGCTGCACCGCGGCCTTGCCGTCGCGCCGCGTGTAGGCGCCGGTCATCAGGTTTTCCTCGATGCTCAGGTGGGCGAAGCAGTGCCGTCCTTCCATCACCTGCACCACGCCGCGGTTGACCATGTCGGCGGTGGAGAGCTTCTCGATGCGCTCCCCGCGCAGCTCGATCGAGCCCTTCGTCACCTCGCCCCGCTCGCCCTCGAGCAGGTTCGAGACCGCCCGCAGCGTCGTCGTCTTGCCGGCACCATTGCCGCCCAAGAGGGCCACGATGCCGCCTTCCTTCACCTGCAGCGACACGCCCTTCAGCACGAGGATCACGTGGTTGTAGATCACCTCGATGCCATTGACGTTCAGAAGCACATTGCTCATAGCTGGCCTTTCACTCGGCACGAATCACTCGAGACAGCACCGCCCGCGATGCTCTCTCCAGCGCCCCGCAACCGGGGCATGAAGTCCCCCTCCCCGCGGGGGAGGGGTCAGGGGTGGGGTCACTGTGCCCCGCCCTCCAGGAGGGCGGGGATGGGGTGGGAGCCCACGGAGCCTCCGGCAAGTGCGCCGGAAGGCAGCCAGTCCGATCAGGACTGGCAGTCTTCTGGCGTCCTGCGCTGCATCTTCTTCTCGGCCGCGTACTTGTCCGCCGTGCTCTTCACCAGCGGCTTGATGATCTGCTCATCCGCCTGGTACCAGTCGCCGACGAAGTTCCACTTCTTGCCGTCCCAGGTGTGCACGCGGGCCCAGTTGGCGCCCATGTGGTCGGCGCAGGAGGTGGACACCGGGCGCATCACGCCGGCAAGACCCAGGGCATCGAGCTTCTTTTGGTCCAGCGCCAGGTTCTCCAGGCCCCAGCGGACCTGGTCGCCGTTCATGACCTTGCCCTTGCCGAAGCGCTCCTGCGCCCGGCGCACGCCCTCGACGCCCATGGCGGCGGACAGCAGGCCGCGCATGTACAGCACCTGGCCCACCTCCTCCTTCGGGCCCGTACCCTGGCCCTTGCCGTGCAGCTCCTTGAGGATGTCCTGCGCGACCTTGGACTGCGGCTCGGCGCCGTGCTGCATGGTCACGGCGCTGTAGCCCTTGGCGCCATCGCCCACGTCCTTGACGTCCGGCTCGGCACCGGCCCACCACACGCCATACATCTTCTCGCGCGGGTAGCCCGTGGCCTGCGCCTCCTTCAGCGCGGTGGAGTTCATCACGCCCCAGCCCCACAGGAAGACGAAGTCCGGCCGGCTCTGACGCACCTGCAGCCAGGTGGCCTTCTGCTCCACGCCCGGCGCCGTCACCGGCAGCAGCTGCAGCTCGAAGCCGTGCAGCTTGGCGCGCTCCTGCAGCAGCGGGATCGGTTCCTTGCCATAGGGGCTGTCGTGGTAGACCAGAGCGATCTTCTTGCCCTTGATCTTGTCCCAGCCGCCTTCCTTCTTGACCACGTGCTGCAGCAGCACGTCGGCCGCCACCCAGTAGGTGCCCAGCAGCGGGAAGTTCCACTTGAAGACGCCGCCGTCCTGGCTCTCGCTGCGGCCGTAGCCGGCGGTGATCAGGGGGATCTTGTCCACGGGGGCCTTCTCGGTCAGCGCGAAGGTGGCGCCGGTCGAGAGCGGCTGGAACAGCGTCGCGCCCTTGCCCTTGAGGCGCTCGTAGCACTCCACCGAGCGGTCGGTGGCATAGCCCGTCTCGCATTCCTCGAAGGTGATCTTCACGCCGTTGATGCCGCCCTTGGCATTGACCAGCTTGAGGTAGTCCACATAGCCGTTGGCCCAGGGCGTGCCGTTGGGGGCGTAGGCGCCAGTGCGGTACACCAGCACGGGGAAGAACTGCTCCTTGGCATCAGCGGCAGCCACCGAGGTGGACAGCCCGGCCAGACATGCCGACACGACGGTGGCGGCGACTGCAAGCGACTTCAGTTTCAACATGGTGCCTGTCTCCTTGGCGTTTGCACTCGTGGTGCTGTTTTGAAGCGGTGTGATCAATGGGGGAAGGGCCAGAGGCGCAGCTTTTCCTTGGCGGTGGCCCACAAGCGCGCGATGCCGTGCGGCTCGACGATCAGGAAGAAGACGATCAGCGCGCCGAAGATCATGAACTCCAGGTGCGAGGCCGTCTCGGTGCCCAGCGGGATGCCCAGCCAGTGCGGGATCTGGTTCAGCAGGATGGGTAGCACGATGATGAAGGCAGCGCCGAAGAAGGCGCCAGAGATCGAGCCCAGGCCGCCGATGATCACCATGAAGAGCAGCTGGAAGCTGCGGTCGATGGAGAAGGCGGCCGGCTCCCACGAGCCCAGGTGCACGAAGCCCCACAGCGCGCCGGCCACGCCGACGATGAAGCTGGACACCGCGAAGGCGCTGAGCTTGGCGTAGACCGGGCGGATGCCGATCACGCTGGCGGCGACGTCCATGTCCCGCATGGCCATCCATTCGCGGCCCACGGCGGAGCGCACGAGGTTCTTGGTCAGCAGCGCGAAGAGCGCGAGGATGCTCAGGCAGAAGAGGTACTTCTGCACCGGCGACTCGATCGGCAGGCCGAAGACCTGCAGGTCCGAGACCGAGACGTTGCCGGAGGTGGAGTCGTGCGTGAACCACTTGATCCGCAGGAAGGCCCAGTCGCAGAAGAACTGCGCCGCCAGCGTCGCCACCGCGAGGTAGAGCCCGCGGATGCGCAGCGAGGGAATGCCGAAGAACACGCCCACCAGCGTGGCGCAGAAGCCCCCGCCCAGCAGGGAGAGGATCAGCGGCAGCCCCTCGATCCGCACGTGGAAGTTGTAGGCCGCATAGGCGCCCACGGCCATGAAGGCGCCGGTGCCCAGCGAGATCTGGCCGCAGTAGCCCACCAGCACGTTCAGCCCGAGCGCGGCGAGGCCGAGGATCAGGAAGGGGATGAGGATGGCGCGGAACAGGTATTCCGAGGCCAGCAGCGGCACGCCGACGAAGGCCAGGGCCAGCAGCAGCACGATGAAGATCGCGTCCTGGCGGATGGGGAAGATCTGGCTGTCGGCGCTGTAGCTCGTCTTGAACTGGCCGTTCTCGCGGTAGAGCATGGGGGTCTCCTGCTTCCTTGTTCTTGTCGCTCAGACGCGGTCGATGATCTTCTCGCCGAAGAGGCCCTGCGGCCGCACCAGCAGGAAGACGAGGGCCAGCACATAGGCAAACCAGATCTCGATGCCGCCGCCCAGCAGCGGGCCGAGGTAGACCTCCGAGACCTTCTCGCCCACGCCGATCAGCAGGCCGCCGATGATGGCGCCCGGCACCGAGGTCAGGCCGCCCAGGATCACCACCGGCAGCGCCTTCAGCGCCACGAGCGAGAGCGAGAACTGCACGCCCAGCTTGGAGCCCCAGATGATGCCGGCCACCAGCGCGACGAAGCCCGCCACGCTCCACACGATGATCCAGATGCGCGACAGCGGAATGCCGATGGACTGCGCCGCCTGGTGGTCATCCGCCACCGCACGCAGCGCGCGGCCGGTGGCCGTCTTCTGGAAAAAGAGCGCCAGCAGCGCGACGAGGCCGGCGGCGATCAGCGCCGCGACCAGGTCCTCCTTGTTGACCAGCACGCCGCCCTCGAAGGTCGTCTCGAAGAGGAACAGCGGGTCCTTGGGCAGGCCGATGTCGATCTTGTAGATGTCCGAGCCGAACAGCGTCTGGCCCAGCCCCTCGAGGAAGTAGGTGATGCCCAGCGTCGCCATCAGGAGCGTGATGCCTTCCTGGTTCACGAGCTTGCCCAGCACGAAGCGCTCGATGGCCCAGGCCACGGCGATCATCACCACGCAGGCCGCGGCGAAGGCCAGCACATTGGCCAGCACCGGGTTGTCGAAGCCCAGCCACTTCGGGATCCATTCCGAGAAGCGCGCCATCGCCAGCGCCGCGAACAGCACCATGGCGCCTTGAGCGAAGTTGAAGACGCCCGAGGCCTTGAAGATCAGCACGAAGCCCAGGGCGATCAGGGAATAGAGCATGCCGGTCATCAGGCCGCCGAACACGGTTTCAATGAGGAATCCCATCGCTGTGGTCCTTCAGTGCGAGGTTCCGAGATACGCCCGGATGACGTCTTCATTGGCGCGGACTTCATCGGGAATGCCATCCCCGATCTTCTTGCCGTAGTCCAGCACCACCACGCGGTCGGAGATGTCCATCACCACGCCCATGTCGTGCTCGATCAGCACGATGGTCGTGCCGAACTCGTCGTTCACGTCCAGGATGAAGCGGCACATGTCCTGCTTCTCCTCGACGTTCATGCCCGCCATGGGCTCGTCCAGCAGCAGCACCTGGGGCTCCATGGCCAGTGCGCGCCCGAGGTCCACGCGCTTTTGCAGGCCGTAGGGCAGGCGCCCGACGGGCGTCTTGCGGAAGGGCTGGATCTCGAGGAAGTCGATGATGCGCTCGACCTTCTCGCGCTGCGCCACCTCCTCGGCCTCGGCCCGGCTGAAGCCGAAGGGATTGCGGAAGGCCTGCTGGAAGAGGTTGCTCTTCATGTGCAGGGTGCGGCCGGCCATGATGTTGTCCAGCACGCTCATGCCCTTGAAGAGCGCCAGGTTCTGGAAGGTGCGCGCGACGCCCATCTCCGCCACCTGGCGCGAGTTCATGTGCTTGAAGGTCTGGCCCCGGAAGCTGATCTGCCCCTGCGTGGGGTGGTAGACCCCGTTGATGCAGTTGAGCATGGAACTCTTGCCCGCGCCGTTGGGGCCGATGATGGAACGGATCTCGTGCTCGCGGACGTTGAAGCTGATGTCGGTCAGGGCCTTCACCCCGCCGAAGGCCAGGGAGATGTTCTTCACCTCCAGGATCACGTCGCCGATCTTCTTGCTGCTGCTCGTGCTCATGCGTTGTGCTTTCGTGGCGTGGCGTGATCAGGCCGCGCGGCCCACGGCCGGGAAGGTCCGGGTGTCGGCGATCTTCAGGTCCGCCGAGACCTTGCCCGTGCGGCCGTCCTCGAACTTCACCGCCGTCTCGATGAACTGGCTGGTGCGGCCCTCGTAGAGCGCGTCGATCAGCACGCCGTACTTCTCGGCGATGGCACCGCGGCGGACCTTGCGGGTGCGGGTCAGCTCGCCGTCGTCGGCGTCCAGCTCCTTGTGCAGGATCAGGAAGCGCGTGATCTGGCTGCCGGCCAGCAGCGCGTCCTGCGCGAGGTCGGCGTTGACCTGCTCGACGCAACCCTTGATGAGCTCGTAGACCTCGGGCTTGGCCGCCAGATCGGTGTAGCCGGCATAGGGCAGGTTGCGGCGCTCGGCCCAGTTGCCCACGGCCTCGAAGTCGATGTTGATGAAGGCGCAGACGCGGTCGCGGCGGTCGCCGAAGGCCACGGCCTCCTTGATGTGAGAGAAGAACTTCAGCTTGTTCTCGACGTACTTGGGCGCGAACATCGCGCCGTCGTTCGCGCCGCCCACGATGCGGCCCACGTCCTTGGCACGGTCGATGATCTTCAGGTGCCCCTGCGCATCGATGAAGCCGGCATCGCCCGTGTGGTACCAGCCCTCGGGCGTCAGCACCTCGGCCGTGGCGGCGTCGTTCTTGTAGTAGCCCTTGAGCAGGCCCGGGGACTTCACGAGGATCTCGCCCGAGTCCGCCAGCTTGATCTCCACGCCATCGATGGGCACGCCCACCGTGTCGGCCCGCGCCTCGTGATCCGGCTGCAGGCACACGAACACGGCGGTCTCGGTGGAGCCGTAGAGCTGCTTGAGGTTGATGCCGATGGAGCGGTAGAAGCTGAAGAGATCGGGCCCGATGGCCTCGCCCGCCGTGTAGGCCACCCGCACGCGCGAGAAGCCCAGCGTGTTGCGCAGCGGGCCGTAGATCAGCACGTCGCCCAGGGCGTACTTGAGGCGGTCCAGCAGGCCCACGGGCTTGCCATCCATCAGCGTCGGGCCCACGCGGCGCGCCAGCTTCATCGCGCGGTGAAAGAGCCCGCGCTTGAGCGCCGAGGCGTCCTCCATGCGGATCATCACCGTCGTGAGCAGGCCCTCGAAGACCCGCGGCGGCGCGAAGTAGTAGGTGGGGCCGATCTCCTTGAGGTCGATCGACACCGTGCTGGCCGACTCGGGGCAGTTCACCACGTAGCCGCAGGCCAGCCACTGGGCGTAGCTGAAGATGTTCTGGCCGATCCAGGCGGGCGGCAGATAGGCCAGCACCTCCTCGTGCGCGCTGAGCTGGTCGAAGCGGGCGCCGGCCTGGGCGCGGTCGATCAGCGTGGCGTGCGTGTGGACCACGCCCTTGGGATTGCCCGTGGTGCCCGAGGTGAAGAACATGGCGGCCACGTCCGAGGCCTGCCCGGCCTCGACCCATTGCGCGAAGAGCTGCGGGTGCGCGCGGCTCTCGGCCTCGCCGGCGGCGATCAGCGCGTCCAGCGGGTTCAGCCCGTGTTCATCGTAGTTGCGCAGGCCCCGCGGGTCGTCGAACCAGATGTGGCGCAGCTGCGGGCACTGCTCGCGGATCTCGAGCAGCTTGTCCACCTGCTCCTGGTCCTCGACGATGGCGAAGGCCACCTCGGCGTTGTTGAGCGGGTAGACGAACTCGGCCGCGACGGCGTCCTGGTACAGCGGCACCGGGATTGCGCCCAGGCTCTGGGCCGCCAACATGCTGGCATAGAGGCGTGGCCGGTTCTCGCCCACCACCACCACGTGCTGGCCGCGCTCGAGGCCCGCCTGGTGCAGGCCGTGCGCCAGAGACTGCACCAGGCCGGCGAGCTCGCGCCAGCTGAAGGATTGCCAGATGCCGTATTCCTTCTCGCGCAGGGCCGCATCGGCCGGGCGCTGCTGCGCATGGGCCAGCAAGAGGCGGGGGAAGGTCGTCGCCGCAGAACTGCTCACCGTGGTCTCCTGGTATCCGGGTCGTCGCCTGGATGGCGTCCGCCCGACTTTGTTGGCAGCAATGCTAGACCTTTGCTTTGACGTCGTGTTGTCGCTGCAACGACATTTGCGGCAAATCAGCCCCGGCGTTTTCCCGGGGGGGCCTGACACGCCCGCGTCAGGCTCCTGTCATGCGCAGCGGCGATGAATACGGGACCATGCGAACCAGCCCCCTGCACGACCTGCCCCCGCCGGCCATCCTCCCGCAACACCTGACCCTCCGCCAGCGCGCCCGCCCCGCGAGCGCCGGCGAGCTCGCGGCCATTCCCTGGCTGCAGGTGCTGGACGACGAGCACCGCCAGCTCGCCATCGCGCAGCTGCAGATCGGCGAGGCGGAGGTGGGCGAGCGCGTGTGCCGCATCGGCAAGCCGGCCAACTTCTGGTTCGGCGTGGTCGACGGCCTGCTGAAGATGAGCAACGACGACGCGGCCGCGCAGTCCATCACCTTCACCGGCGTGCCGCCCGGCGGCTGGTTCGGCGAGGGCACGCTGCTCAAGCGCGAGGTCTACCGCTACAACATCCAGGCCCTGCGCAAGAGCACGGTGGCGGGCCTGCCCATCGAGACCTTCCACACGCTGCTCGAGACCAGCCTCGAGTTCAACCGCTTCGTGCTGAACCAGCTCAACGAGCGGCTGGGGCAGTTCATCGCGGCGCGCGAGATCGACCGCATCTCCGACCCGGACCTGCGCGTGGCGCGCAATCTCGCGGCGCTCTTCAACCCCCTGCTCTACCCCGGCGTGGGCGGCATGCTGCGCATCACGCAGCAGGAGCTGGCGCGGCTCGTGGGGCTTTCGCGCCAGCGGGTCAACGAGGCGCTCAAGCACCTGCAGGAGCACCAGCTGATCGCGGTGGACTACGGCGGCCTGCGCGTGCTGGACCTCGACGGCCTGCGCCGCTACCGGCCCTGAGGCGCCACGCCTACAGCTCGTACTCGAAGAGCCAGAAGTTGTCGAGCCGCCGGTAGTGCGCGCGCCGCGCCCGGCCGGCCACGAGCGTCCGCAGCGTGGCCTCGTCGGGGAAGTTCTTGAGCACGCGGTGGACGCTGCCGTCGCGCAGCGGCCGGTGCTGCCAGGTGTTGCCCCGGGCGTCGGTCTCGGCGATGGGGAAGTCCTCGCACTGGCGCTCGTGGTTGTCGATCCAGATCACCCGCGCCCCGGGCCGCAGCCGGGCATGGAGCGAGGCGACGAAGGCCTCGCGGGCCTCGACGGGCACATGAGAGAACCACAGCCCCGCGAAGGCGGCGTCGAAGTCGCCCAGGCTCGCGGGCAGCGCGTAGGCGTCCGCCTGCTCGAAGCGCACGGCCGCCACCCCCGGACGTAACCGCGCGAAGGCGAGCGGCTCGGCGGTGTAGTCCGTGGACACCAGGCGGGCCGCCGCCGGGGCCAGGTCTTGCGTCCAGAAGCCGGTGCCGCAGGCCACCTCCAGCAGCTCCCGCCCGGCCATCCGCTCGGCCAGGTGGCTGCGCAGGAAGGCGATGTCCGCGGCCCGCTCGGGCTTGAGGTAGACGGCGTCGTAGTACGGCGCGCGGGCGGCGTAATAGGCCTGCATCTCGGCCGAGGCATGACTCATCGAGGGACTCCTCCTCTGGTCGTGGCATGGATTCTCGGCCCCTGGCGGCGGGGTGGCCGGCGCGGGCCGGCGCAAGCCGTCAGGGCCGGGCCGCGTCGGCCCTCACCGCCCGGCACGCGCGGGCAGCCGGCAGCAGGCGCCGGCCTCGCGCTGCTCCAGGTAGCAGGCCTCGTTCATCTCGTAGATCAGGCTGGCGGCCTGCCCGGGCACGTCGCCCCAGGCGCCGATCAGGCGCAGGCCGGCGCGCTCCAGGGTCCGGCGGGCGGGCTGGTTGGCCGGCCGCACCACAGACAGCACCTCGGCCTCATGCAGCTGCTCGAAGGCCAGGGCCAGCGCGGCGCAGGACGTCTCGGCGGCGTAGCCCTGCCCCCAGGCCTGCGGATGGAAGCGGAAGTGCAGGTTCATGGCCTGGCGGTCGTCGATGCGCTTGCGCATGACGCCGCCCACCCCCAGCACCTGCGCCGGCTGGTCCCACCGGCAGACCAGCCAGTAGCCGAAGCCGTGGTGCTGCCAGTGCAGCAGCCAGCGGTCGAGCTCGGCCTGCATGTCGGAGAGCGCATGCAGGCAGCCGGCGGGGTTGTAGCGGTGGGTCGCCGGGTCGGCGTGGAATTCGTGGAGGGCGGCGAGGTCCTGCGGCCGGGGCGCGCGCAGCCACAGCCGCTCGGTCAGGCGTTCGGCGGGCCCCAGGGCCTCGGGACTGGGCGGCAGGTCCGGCAGCGGGGGCAGCACGTCAGGCATGCCTCGGGAAACCGGCAGGCAGGTGGGCGCCCCCAGCGGCGCACGGGCGGGCGCAGGGATGGGTGCGGCCGGCCGGATGGCGGCACTGGCAGGAGCGGCATTGGACACGCAGAAATCCTTGCTGAGTCATGGCATCAGTCCCCCCTCAGGCCCCTTTTCGGGTTTTCCCTGATTATGCAAGCCCGATGGCAGCCCGGCGGGCAACCCAGAAAGAGCACCCCCCAAATTCATGGGGGTTTGGCACTCAACGGTACGCCTTGCGTACAAAAGGCGGGCATCTGGACATCTTTGCGGCAGCTTCTATACTGTATTTTCATACAGTGTTTTTCTGTTTCGCGTCATGCCTGCCGCCCCCTCCTCCCCGTCAGCCTCCTGCGCTGCCCTGCTCGATCACCCGCTGCTGCGGGAGGGTCGGCTGTGGCAGGCCGGCAGCCTCGGGCGCAGCCAGGCGCGCACGCTCGGCAGCGGGTTTGCCGCGCTGGACGCCGAGCTGCCCGGGGGCGGCTGGCCCTGCCAGTCCCTCTGCGAGATCCTGCAGCCCCCGGGCCAGCACGCGGAATGGCGGCTGCTGGCGCCGGGTCTGCGCCAGCTCTTCTCCGGCGCGCCCGGGCAGGCCGCGCGTCCGGCGCCCCCGGTCCTGCTGATCGCCCCGCCCTTCATCCCACACGGCCCGGGCCTGCAGGACCTGGGCCTCGGGGCCGCGCACTGGGTCTGGATCCAGCCCGGCACGCCCGGCGCAGGCGCCCCGTCCCGCACGCCCGGAGCCGCCCGGCGGGCGCAGCACCCGCCCCTGAACCCCACCCTGAACCAGGCCTTGTGGGTCGCGGAGCAGGCCATCAAGTCCCAGGCCGCGGGCGCGGTGCTGGCGTGGCTGGACGGCGCCCGGCCCGAGCAGATCCGGCGGCTGCAGGCCGCGGCCCTGAATTCACCGGCTCCCGTCTTCCTGATGCGCCCGGACACCGCGGCCTCGCAGTCCTCCGCCGCGCCCCTGCGCCTGCGCCTGAGCCAGCCGGCCGCCACCCGCGGCCTCGCCCCGGGCCTCCTGGAGGTGCTGCTGCTCAAGCGGCGCGGCCCCGCCATGGTCGAGCCCCTGCTGCTGCACAGCCTGCCCCCGGCCCTGCAGCACTGCCTGCCCAGCCGGCTGCGCCAGGGTGTCGCACCGGTGCAGCGCCCCGCCCCCGCGCCGGCCGTGGCGCCCGCAGCTTCGGCTTCGGCGACAGCTGTGGCTTCGGCCCTGCTGCGCACGGCGCCGTCCGAGGTGGGCTGACATGAGCACGCAGGATCTGAACGCCGCCGCCCCGGCGCCCCCGGGCATCAGTGCAGACATCAGCGCAGACATCAGCCCGGGCCTGGCGCCCCGGCCGCATGGCGCCAGGCCACGGCCGGCGCCCGGCACGGCGGCCGCCTCGCGCTCCCCGCACTGGCTGGCGCTCCGGCCGGCCGGCCTCCCCCCGGACGCCGGGCGGGGCCACCCCAGCCCGCAGCAGCAGCTCGCCTGGTGGGCCCTGCAGTTCAGCCCGCGCGTCTGCCTGCTGGAGGAGGCCGTGCTGCTGGAGCTGTCCAGCTGCCTGCGCCTGTTCGGCGGCCTGCGGGCGCTGCACGAGCGCATCCAGCGCGAGGGCCGCGCCCAGGCCCTGCTGCCGGCCGACGCCCCCGCCATGGCCTGGGCCCCGAACAGCCTCGCCGCCCTGGCCCTGCTGCGTGGTGGCCGGCTCAACGGGCTGACCCGGGCCCTCCCGCCCCTGCTGGACACCCTGCCCCTGCCCTGCCTCACAGCCGTGCAGGCCGAGTCCGCCATGCTGGCGCGCCTGGGATGCCGCTGCCTGGGGGATGTCCGCCGCCTGCCGCGGGCCGGCCTCGCCCGGCGTTTCGGGGCCGGGCTGCTGCTGGCCCTGGACCGGGCGTATGGCGAGGTGCAGCAGGCCCACGAATGGATCCGCCTGCCCGAGCGCTTCGAGGCCCGGCTGGAGCTGCCCTGGCGCCTGGACGACGCCCTCGCCCTGATGCCGCATGCCGAGCATCTGCTGCGCAGCGCCTGCGCCTGGCTCAGCGGCCATCACGCCGGCCTCAGCAGCCTGCGGCTCGGCTGGCAGCACGATGCCATGCGGGCGCGCGACTGCCCGCCCGGCGGCGAGCTGCTCCTGCGCAGCGCCGAGCTCACCCGCAGCGTCGAGCATCTGCAGGGCCTTCTGCGCGAGCACCTGGCGCAGCTGTCCCTGCCCGCGCCCGTGGCCGAGCTGCGGGTGGCCATCGACCACATCGAGCCCCTGCGCCCGCCCAACGCCGATCTGCGCCTGGACGAGCACGCCCGCACGCCCGCACGGGAGCCCCTCAGCCTCCTGCTGGAGCGCTGCGCCGTGCGCCTGGGGCCGGCCCGCGTCTGCCAGTCCCGCCCCCAGGCCGACCCCCGCCCCGAGGCCATGCAGGCCCTGGGGCCCTGGTCCGCGCCGGCCGCCGGCACGGCACGCACGCCGCCCCCCGAGATCGCCTGGCCCGGCCCCCAGCCCAGCTGGCTGCTGGAGCCGCCCTTGCGCCTGGTGATGAGCCGCGGCGGCGCGGGGTCGGCCCAGGAGCGCCCGATCTACCAGGGCGAGCTGCAGCTGCTGCTCGGTCCCCAGCGGGTCGAAGGCGGGTGGTGGGGCTGGCCCGGGCAGGCGCTGCCGCCGGCCCCGGGCGCCCAGCCGCCCCAGGTCCAGCGGGACTACTACCTCGCCCGCAATCCGCAGGGGCAGCTGCTGTGGATCTTCCGCGCTCGCGGGGCGCTGGCCCTGGCGGAGGCCTCGTCCTCGAGGGGACGGGCGGCGCCCCCCGGCATGGCACCAGCCGGGGCACCCGCCGCAGGGCCGAACGCCTCTCGCAGGGGCGTTGGTGCAGCGGTCGATGGGGCAGCCGATGGGGCAAATGATGGGGCAGCTGACGTAGCAGCTGATGGGACGACTGACGTGGCGACTGATGCCGCCACCTCCCTGCCCGCACCCGAGCGCCCGCCCGCGGATGACGCCATCCACTGGTACCTGCATGGCCTCTTTGCCTGACACCCGACCGCCATGCCCCCGCCCCCGTCTCCCCGCGATGACGGCGAGGCCCCACCGCCGGGGCCTCGCCCGACGGACCGTTCGACGGACCGTTCGACCGATCGCTCGTCCGACCGTTCAACCGACCGCCCGACGACCGCTCCCATCCACCGCCCGCTGCCGGCCGCCCTGCAGCGCATGCTGCAGGCCCCGGGCGCCACCGCGCGTTCGGGAGAGGCGCGGCCGGGCGCCCGCGTGCTGCCCGGCTATGCCGAGCTGCACTGCCTGAGCAACTTCAGCTTTCTGCGCGGGGCCTCCGATCCCGAGGAGCTGGTGCTGCGCGCCCAGCAGCTGGGCTACCGCGCGCTGGCTCTGGCCGATGAGTGCTCGCTGGCCGGCGTCGTCCGGGCCCATGTGGCGCTGAAGAAGCTCGTGGGTCGGCTGCGCGAGGAGTCCCCGGAGCTGGACCCCGAGCTGGACCTCGTGCAGCTCATCATCGGCAGCCAGTTCCGGGTGCACTGGCAGCCCACGGACGGGCCGGATCCCGCCGCCGCCCGCGCTCCGGAGAAGCCGCCGGGAGAGGCGTCCCGCGCGAGCCCTCCGAACGGCGACACGGCCGGCCACGAGACCACGCCCTCGCCGGCCGCGTCACCGGACGAGGGCTTCCAGCTCGTACTCCTGGCCCGCCACCGGGAAGGTTATGGGCAGCTCAGCGAGTTCATCACCCGGCTGCGCCGCGCTTCGCCGGTGAAGGGCTGCTATCGCCTGGATGGACCGCTGCTGCTGGAGACGCTGCGGGCGGGCGAGCTTTCGGGCTGCCTCGCCCTCCTGCTGCCGGACCGCCGCCTGGACGCCCCCGACGCGCTGCTGGCGCAGGCCCGGGCCCTGGCGGCGGCCTGCGCGCCGGGGCAGCTCCGGCTGGGGCTGACGCTGCTGCGCGAGCTCTCCGACGAAGCCTGGCTGCAGCTGCTGCGCGAGATCGGCGAGCAGCTGGCCCTGCCCCTGGTGGCCTGCGGCGACGTGCACTTCCACGTGCGCTCCCGCAAGCCGCTGCAGGACGTCATGACCGCCACGCGCCTGAACCGGCCCCTGCACGACTGCGGCCTGGCCCTGCAGCCGCACGCGGAGCGCCATCTGCGCAGCCGGCTGCGCCTGAGCCAGATCTACCCAGCGGACACCCTCGCCGAGACCCTGCAGGTCGCCTCGCTGTGCCACTTCTCGCTCGACGAGCTGCGCTACCAGTACCCCGAGGAGGTGGTGCCCGCGGGCCACAGCGCCCAGACCTGGCTGCGCCACATGACGCACGAGGGCATGCAGCGGCGCTGGCCGCAGGGCGTGCCGCCCGAGCACCGCGCGACCATCGAGCACGAGCTCGACCTCATCTGCGAGCTGGGCTACGAGCACTACTTCCTCACCGTCGCGGACATCGTCCGCTTCGCCCGCTCCCGCGGCATCCTCTGCCAGGGCCGGGGCTCGGCGGCCAACAGCCTGGTCTGCTACAGCCTGCACATCACCAGCATCGGGCCGGAACGCAGCCACCTGCTCTTCGGCCGCTTCATCAGCCGCGAGCGCAACGAGCCGCCGGACATCGACGTCGACTTCGAGCACGAGCGCCGCGAGGAGGTCATCCAGTACCTCTACGAACGCTACGGCCGGGACCGCGCGGCGCTGACGGCCGTGGTGATCCGCTACCGCGCCCGCAGCGCCCTGCGCGACGTCGGCCGGGCGCTCGGGCTGGACGAGGCCCTCGTCGAGCGGCTCGCCAAGGACCACTCCGGCTGGAGCCACGAGATCCTGCCCGAGGACCGCCTGCAGGCGCTGCAGCAGGAGATCCTGGCGCGCCAGGGCCGGGACCTGGTGCAGGAGCTGCCGCTGCGCCAGCTGATCGTGCTGGCCCGCCAGCTCATGGGCATGCCTCGTCACCTGAGCCAGCACGTGGGCGGCTTCGTGCTGACCCAGGGCAAGCTCTCCCGCCTCGTGCCCATCGAGAACGCCACCATGCCCGGGCGCAGCGTCATCGAGTGGGACAAGGACGACCTCGACGCCCTGAACCTCCTCAAGGTGGACGTGCTCGCCCTGGGCATGCTCTCGGCGCTGCGGCGCTGCTTCGGCCTCGTCAACGGCCTGCGCGCCGAGTACCGCGAGCGCCCGCTGGACCTCGCTGGCATTCCCGAGGGCGACGCCACCACCTACGACATGATCTGCGCGGCGGACACCGTCGGCACCTTCCAGATCGAGAGCCGGGCGCAGATGTCCATGCTGCCGCGCCTGCGCCCGCGCTGCTTCTACGACCTCGTCGTGGAGGTGGCGATCGTGCGGCCCGGCCCCATCGAGGGCGGCATGGTCCACCCCTACCTGGAAGCGCGGCGCAAGGGCCGAGGCGCCATCCGCTATCCCAAGGAGGACCTCAGAAAGGCCCTGGAGCGCACCTATGGCATCCCCATCTTTCAGGAGCAGGTGATGCAGGTGGCCATGATCGCGGCCGGCTTCACCCCCGGCGAGGCCGACCAGCTGCGCCGGGCCATGGCCGCCTGGAAGCGCCCGGGGGATCTCGCGCAATTCCATGCGCGCATCCTCAGCGGCATGCGGGAGCGCGGCTACGAGGACGAGTTCGCCGAGGCCATCTTCCGGCAGATCCAGGGCTTCGCGTCCTACGGCTTCCCGGAGTCGCATGCGGCCAGCTTCGCCCTGCTGACCTATGCCAGCTGCTGGTTCAAGCGGCATGAGCCCGCGGCCTTCCTGTGCGCGCTGCTCAACTCCCAGCCGCTGGGCTTCTACACCCCCGCGCAGCTGGTGCAGGACGCCCGCCGCCATGGCATCGAGGTCCGCCCGGCCGATGTGAACCTGAGCGACTGGGACTGCTCGCTGGAAGTGGCCCCGCGCGCCGAGGAGACGCCGCGCAGCTGGATGGCGCCGGACGAGGCCGCCGCCCTCTCAGCGGCCTCCACCCCGTCCCCCCGCGCGAGCCGGCCCGCGGCCGCGCGCGCTGCGGACGCCGCCCGCGTGCACACGCGCCCGCAGCCGGCCGTGCGCCTGGGCCTGCGCCTGGTCGCGGAGCTCTCCACCGAGAGCGGGCAGCGCATCGTGGACACCCGGGAGGGGCGGCCCGAGGCGCAGGCCTCGCGGCAGGACGCCCCGCCCGGCGGCCCCTACCGCGACGCGCAAGACCTGGCCCTGCGCGCCCGGCTGGACGCGCGCGAGATGCAGCTGCTGGCCGCAGCGGACGCGCTGCACAGCCTCGCGGGCCACCGCCGCCAGCAGATCTGGGAGGCCAGCGCACACGGGCGCACGCCGGCCCTGCTGCGGGAGGCGACCATCCACGAGGCGCCCCTGCAGCTGAGCCTGGCGCCCGAGGGCGAGGAGCTGCTGTGGGACTACCGCTCCCTGGGCCTGAGCCTGCGCCGCCACCCGCTGGCGCTGCTGCGCGAGCGGCTGCAGGGGCACGGCCTGCGCAGCTCCGCCCAGCTGGCGCAGGTGCCCAACGGCCGCCGCGTCTTCACGGGCGGGCTGGTGACGGTCCGCCAGAAGCCGCAGACGGCCAAGGGCACGCTCTTCATCAGCCTCGAGGACGAGCACGGCAGCATCCAGGTCATCGTCTGGGCCGATGTGTACGCCGAGCACCGCAGCACCATCCTCGCCGCCCGCCTGCTCGCCGTGCGGGGCCGCTGGCAGCGCAGCCAGGAAGGCATCTGCAACCTGCTGGCCGAGAGCTTCGAGGACCTCAGCCCCTGGCTGGGGCGCATGGCGCAGGAGGCCGGGAGCCGGGACTTCCGGTGAGCGGTGCGCGCGCCGGACGCCGGGGCGGGCCTGGGCAGGGCATTCCAGATTGCCGTTATCGTCAACTTCGTTATCCTCCCCCCGCCGGCCCGCCACGGCTGCCGGCGCCCCTTCATTCAAAGACATCACGACCCATGGGCGTCGAATTCCACATCACCCGGGCCGAGCATTGGGCCGAGAACGAGCAGACCCCGATCAGCCGCGAGGAGTGGCTCCGTTACGTCGCCTCGGACCCCGAGCTGAGCCTCACCCCGGGCAGCAGCTCGCCGGCCGTGCGCTGGTCCGGCCCGTCCCGGCACGAGGATCCCTGGCTGGATTGGTTCCAGGGCAACGTCTACACCAAGTGGCCGGACACCGCGCTGTACGAGAAGATGCTCCGCATCGCCCAGGCGCTGGACGCCCACGTCCAGGACGACGACGACACCCGCTACACCCAGCCGGGGGACTGGACCTACGACCCGTCCGAGCGACTCGCATCACCGCCAGCACCGCCGCCGGCGCCGATCCGGCGCTCCTGGTGGCAGCGCCTGCTGGGCCGCGCATGACCGCGCCCCGCCGCTCACCGCACTGACGCCGATGGGGCCACTGTTCTCGGCGCTGCTGGTGCTGCCCGGCCTGCTGCTGGCCGGCCTGCTGCTGTGGCTGCTGGCGCAGCGCCTCGGCCGCTGCCGGGCCTGGGGCCTGGGCGCGGGCGCCGGGGCCGGTCTCCTGGCCATGACCCTGTGCCTGGCGCCCCTGGTGCGGGAGACGCTGAACGCCTCCTGGCAGATCGCGGCCTACGCGCTGGCACTGCTCCTGGGCGCCGGACTTGGCGCGGCTTTTGGCGCGGCTTTTGGCGCGTGGTTTGGCGCCCGGCTGCCCGACGCCGTCGCCAGCGCCCTCGCCACCGCCCGGGCTCGCCGCAGCAGGGCCACCGACCCGGATCGCTAGCCGGGGATCCGCAGGCGATCTACGCAAGCCCGACGGGCGCAAGGCTGGCGCCAGTCGAGCGCCGATACACTGCCGCGCCAGGACCCGGCCGACGACGCCGGCCAGCCCACGAGGAGGACCTTGCATGACGAGCTTCAGAACCATTGCGCTCACGGCCGGGCTCGCCGCCGCGCTGCTGGGCGCCCCGAGCCAGGCGCAGACGCCCGAGCGCCGCTACACGCCGATGGCATCGTTCGCCCTGCCCGCCGGCAGCCCCTTCCCGCTGGAGGCCCTCCGCACCCCGGACGGCCAGCGCCTGGCCGCCGAAACGCTGCGGGGCAAGCCGGTGCTCGTCAACTTCTTCACCCGCTTCTGTGCGCCCTGCATCAAGGAAGTCCCCAAGCTCAATCAGGTCCAGGCCCGGCATCCGGAGCTGCACGTGCTGGCCCTCACGCCGGACTCGCTCCCCGACGCCGCCCGCTACATCCAGCAGCACGGCCTGACCTGGCCGGTGGCGGCGGACGCCGGGGCGGTGATGTCCCGGCAGCTCCATGTGACGGCGTTCCCGTCCTTCGCCCTGCTCGACGCCCAGGGCCGGCTGATCACGACGGTCCTCGCCAACGAGCTGGGCGGCGAGGACGGCCACGCCACGGTCGAGGGCATCGAGGCCTGGGTCGCCGCCCATCTCGCGAGGCCGGCCCCGTGAGCCTCGGTCGCGCCAAGGCTGCGCAGGGCGGGGACACCGGCGGCTATCTGCAGCGTGACCGCGTCACCTACCGCGTTTCGCTCAGCGACAGCGGTTCCGAAACCGACGTGAAGCGCCCCCTTCCGAAGGTGTACTGGGTCGGCGGCCAGGGCGGCACCGCCGGCCTCCGGCAGCAGGTGCGGACGCGGGACTTCCGCCTTCGCGCTGAGCAGCGGGGTCCGGGCAGAGCGGTGGGTCGTGGTGGGCCAGCAGCACCTCGGCGGCCACTCAGCCGCCCCTTGACATGAAACGCGAGACCGCCATGACGCCTCCCCATCACACCGCCCCCTGGCGCCGCCGCCTGCTGCGCCTGCTGCCCCTGCCCTTCCTCGCCGTGCTGGCCCTGATGGCCGCCGCCTTCTGGCAGAACGACGCCGACTTCCTGCTGGGTCGCGACGAGACCTTCGAGGCCCGCCTGCTGGACCCCGGCCTGCCGCAGACCCGGCGGGGGCGGCCGCACTACTTCCCGACCTTCCAACGCGGCAATGGCGAGCGCCTGCACGTGACGGTGGGCCAGCTGGCCACCGAGCTGCCGACGGTCGGCGAGCCCGTGGCGCTGCGCTGCAGCACGCAGCGCCCGGGCCTGTGCAAGATGCCCGGCGCGCCCGTCCTGGACCTGGTGTTCTATGGCGTGGCCGCGCTGTGGGCCGCCGGCACGCTCGCCCTCACCTGGGCACTGTGGGGCCCGGGACGCCGGCGTGGGCGGGCAGCACCGGCCGCCTCGTCATGAAGGCCCGCGCGCACGGCGGTGCTGCGTGGTGGCCAGCGCTCGTGGCGATGGTCCTGTGGCCAGCGCTCCTCGGACCTTCCCGCGCCGAGGGGCCGTCCACCGCCGAGAGCCAGGCCCTGCTGGATCTCACGGTGGCCCTGTGCAGCCGCGCCCTGCCCCGCCAGGCCGCCGACTTCGAGAAGACGCGCCGCCCGCCCTACACCTGCATGGACGTCAGCGCGGCCCAGGTGCAGGCGGTGAGGCGCTCGGCGCCCTATCAGGAGGCCTTCCGGCGCCTGTCCGGCGAGCTCGGCTCGATGCCGGTGCCCGCCCGGCTCGCCTGGTGCCGGGAGCACCTGACGGCCCGCTGCATCGACGAGGCGCCCCGGGCGTCCGACGCCCCCACGCGAGACATCCCGCGCGACACACAGCGCGACTGAAGCGGCGGAGCGATCAGGCCGGCCCGGCGTCCACCAGCAGGCCGCGCTGCACAAAGCCGGTCAGCGTCGCCGGGTTGAGTCCCGGCCAGCGCAGCAGTTCGGCACCCGGGGTCGCGGCGTCGCGCAGGCGCTCCAGCGTGTCCGCCAAGGCGCCGCTGATGAGGAAGGAGCGCATCAGGCAGCGGTCGAAGAGCACGCGCGTCGTCGACCAGCCCGTTTCGAGCAGGTAGCGCTGGCTGTGCAGGCGCCAGGCGCGCGTGGCGAGATCCCCGGGCTCGCTGCCGGGCAGCAGCCGGGTCAGCGAGCGCGGGTCGAGCGAGCGGTCGACGTAGCGCCAGCATTCCCACGGCGCGGGGTCGTGGCGCAGCGCCTGCTCGAGCACCTGCCACAGGGCCTGCATGCTGGGCCCGGCATGGGCGTGACGGTCCGGCCCCGGCGGGATCGGCGCGAAGCACTGCAGGCGCACGCGCGCCCGGCCCGGCGCCTCGCGCAGCGGCAGCAGCGGCACGATGGGCCGCTGGCCGAGGCAGGAGAGCACGCTCGCGCCGGTGCGCGTCCACAGCCGGGCGCCGAGGAAGTCCACCGCGGCCTCGTGCGGCGAGGGCTCGCCGTCCGCCGTGATGGCCGCCGGCTGCGTGCCGAGGTTGGCATCGACGAACAGCAGCAGGCTGCGCCCCTGGCGGAGGTCCCGCAGCAGGCGCAGCACCACCTGGCCGTCGCTCGTGTCGCGGATGATGAGGTCCCCCGCGTTGCCGCGCACCCGGGCGAACTCGGCCACCTTCTGCTGAAAGCCCTCGCCCTGCCCGGCCGCGACGCTGCGATCGATCAGCATGGTCACGGCGCCCTGAGTCTCGAGCAGCCAGGGCAGCACGAGGCGGTAGCTGCCGTAGTGGAAGCTGCAGAAGATCGCCGGCTCGCCGCCCTGCGCCAGGGCAAGACCTGGCCCCTCGGCCTCGATCTCCGGGTAGATCTCGGCCCAGTGCTGCGGCTCGGCGGCGGCCAGGTGCTGGTGCAGCAGGATGTCCGCGATGAGCGCGTCATGCGCCTCGATGGGAAGCTCGGGCAGCAGGTGGAACAGGCTGCTCGAGATGCGCGCCTGCTCCAGCCCGCCGTAGGCCACGGTGCCGGCCTGGATGCGCGCACGCAGCCCGGCGGCGACGCTGGAGATGGAGTCTTGAGTCATGGTGTCGGGAAGGTAAAAAGGGGGCGGGCCAGGCGCCCGAGCGCCCGCAGCACATGCAGCATCAGCAGCGCCCCGAACAGGCTGCGCATGGGGTGGCTGCAGGCCTCGTGCAGCAGTTGCGTCGGATCGGGCTGGCTGCCGATCCACACCAGGCCCTGGCCCAGCACGCGCAGGGCGAGCAGCGCCAGGGCGCCCTGGAACAGCACGGCGGCCCAGGCATAGACGCGGAAGGCCTGCGGGTGGCGGAACTCGCCCGCCGGCAGCGGCGCGAAGCCGGTGCGCAGGTCCCGCCAGACCTGGCGCGCGCAGCGCTGGTGCAGGCGGGGCACATCCAGCCAGTCCACCACCACCCAGTAGCCGTCCAGGCGGCTGAAGGGCAGCAGATTGACAAGGCAGCTCACGAGGCTGGCCGAGACCAGCAGGCGCAGGAACTGCGCGCCGTCCCCCGGCGCCAGCGCCCAGGCCAGGCCCAGGAGCAGCGCGTTCGCGGCCAGCTGGGCGAGCGCCCCCGCCAGGTTGACGACCACGCGCTCGCGCGCCGGCAGCGTCCAGATGCGGGTGACGTCGGTGTAGAGCGCGGGAAAGATCCAGAACAGGCCGCAGCCGATGTCCTGCGGCGGGGCGCCGAAGCGCTGGGCCGCCGCCGCGTGGCCCAGCTCGTGGACGAACATGAGCCCCAGCAGGGCCAGCGGCAGGCCCCACCAGGCCTGCGCCGGCAGCGTGCCCTGGACGGGCAGGCCGGCCAGCAGGCCGAGGTTCAGGCCCAGCAGGAGCAGCAGCAGCCCGGGTGCCCACGCCCGCCCGGGCACCCGCGGCACCAGCGGCGCCAGGAGGCGCGCCAGGCCGGCCACCTGGGGCGCCTTCAGCACGGGCCGGCGCAACCACAGCGCCGGGCGCGGCGCGCCGGTGGCCGTGAGATAGGCACGCAGCGGCGCGGCGGCGCGCTCGACGTCCGCCACGGCGGGACGCGCCGCGTGCGGATGCGCGGCGGCGAGGCGCGCGGTGAGCGCGGCGCTGTCCTCGCCCGCGGCCAGGCCCTCCAGCAGCAGATGGGCCGTCGCGGACAACTCCAGCACCCGCTCGCCGATGCGCACGAGCACGCGGTCGGGGCAGTGCCGCGACGGGCCCAGGACTTCGAGGGGAGTGGCCATGGCCGTCAGATCAGGGGCGGAAGGAGTCGGAGGGAGGCGGAAGGAGGCAGTCCCCACCGTGCAGCGGGCCGGTGCCACGCCGCACGGCTCGGGGCTTCAGCGGGACAGCTCGTCGCCGGGCTCGGGCTGGCAGGGCACCGGCTCATCGGGGACGCCGCAGCACATGGAGCTCTGAGCGACTTCCATTTCCAGGCGCTGCTCGAGCTCGCGGACAGAGATGCTGTTGTCGAGGTTGAGTTCCTGCAGGAAGTCGATGGGTTCGTTCATGATGAAGGTTTCCTTGTTGCCTACTCTGGACAGTTTTCGGCATCCCTGTACGACGAGACGATCGAGCGCAATACCCTTCAAGACAGCGCCGGACGCCGCGAGCGGGTCCGGCCGGATATCATTTCCGACCACGGTCCGGACGTGCCACCCGGGAGCGCATTTTGAGCGTTAGCTGGCGTCTTCCCGGGCTCATTTCCAGACATGGATGCATCCTATCGACGCCCTCCTGGCGGCGGTACTAGCGAATCTGTTAGCGGGAGCCCCATGACCCACGGCCTGCCCCTCCGCGCCCTCGGCGCCCTCCGCGCTCTCCGCGCTCTCCGCGCTCTCCGCGCTCTCCGCGCTCTCCACGCCCTGCTCGCCGTGCTCCTCCTGGCCCCGGCCGCGCAGGCGGCCCCACCGCGCGGCTATGTGCTGAGCTTCCACCCTGTGGGCAGCTCGGACACCGGTCTCGGCCCGCCCAAGATCGGCGAGCCGGGCTTCGTGCCGCCCATCGCGCTGTCCGTCCACCTGCCGCCCGAGGCCGCCTGCCTGGCCCGCAAGGGCGCGGGCTCCTACGAGGCCCTGGTCCGGGCGGACGGCACGGTGGCGGGCGTGCACTCGCACGTCGAGCCCGTGGACGGGGACCGCTGCGAGCGCACCCGCCTCTTCCCCTACATCCGCCAGTGGCGCTTCACGCCGGCCACCTACGAGGGCCGGGCGATCTCGGTCTACCTCTGGATCGGCCTCGAGGGCACCGACGCGCGGCCCTGAGCGTGCCGCGCGCCCTCGCCTGGCCGGGCACAATGCGGCTCACTGCCCGCCCGACCTGCCCCATGGACACCCAAGACCCCCACGACCACCGCCTCACCGAGCTGGAAATCAAGGCCGCCTACACCGAGGACATGCTCGACGAGCTGAACCGCGTGATCGTGCGCCAGCAGCAGCAGATCGACGCCCTGCTGCGGGAGATGCTGCAGCTGCGGGACCGCCTGCCGGAGAGCGGCAGCGGCGCTGGCGTGCGCAACCTGCGCGACGAACTGCCGCCCCACTACTGAGCCCGCGCCCCATGAGTGCCCACACCGCCCCCGCCGCCGACGCCCTGCTGATCATCGACGTGCAGCAGGCGCTGTTCGAGCCGCCGCCCGACGACGCCGCCGCCGTGATCGAGCGCATCAACGCCCTGGCCGCGCGCTTCCGTGCGGCGGGCCGGCCCGTCGTCTTGGTCCAGCACGAGAGCCCCCAGGGCGCACTGCAGGCCGGCACGCCGGGCTGGGCCTTCGCGGGCCGGCCTGCAGCAGGCGCCCTCGGACCTCGTGATCGCCAAGACCACACCGGACGCCTACCTGCGCACGCCGCTCGAGGCCGCCCTGCGCGAGCGCGGCGTCCGCCACGTGGCCGTGTGCGGCTACGCGAGCGAGTTCTGCGTGGACACCAGCGTGCGGCGTTCCGCGGCGCTGGGCTTCGAGGTCACGCTGGCCGCCGACGCCCACACCACGCACGACAAGCCGCATGCCAGCGGCGCGCAGATCCGCGCCCACGAGAACGCCACGCTGCCCAACATCACCAGTTTCGGGCCGCGCATCCGCGCCGTGGCGGGCGCGGCCATCGAGCTGTAACGCCTGTAACGCCGCGCGGCGGGATGCGAAGATCGGGCCGCCGGACGCCCCGGACCACAATCCCGCCGTGAGCCCTGCCCCCCTCTCTGCCCCACCCGCCCCGGCGCCCTGCCCCGCGCCCTCACCGGCCGCCGCCCCCGAGGCCGGCCTGCTGCAGATCGAGCTCGACGGCCAGCAGGTGCTGATCCGCGGCAGCGACCTGGCGGCGCCCAGCGCCCAGCGCCTGCGCAGCCGCCTCCTCCCGCGCCTGCTCGCCGCCCTGCTGCTGGCGCGTGCCGAGGGGCAGGCCTGCGCCGCCCGCCCCTGCAGCCGCCAGGCCCTGCAGCAGCGGCTGGGCGACCGCGCCGAGCTGCACCGCACCCAGCTGTGGCGCGCGCTGCAGGCCCTGGACGCGAGCCCGCTGGCCGGCCTGATCCGGCATGGCGCGCGTTCGGCCGGACCCTTCTGGCTGGACGATGCCCTGCTGACGCGCTGCCGGTGGTGGCAGGGTGGCGTGCAAGGTGGATTGCAGGGTGGGCAGCCGCTGGACGGCGCCGGCCTGCGCGCGCTGCTGAGCCAGGCGGCCGTGGACGGCGCGCCGCCCGCGCCCGCGCTGCCCCGCCATCGCCTGCCGCTGGCCTATGTGCAGGCCCTGTCGCGAGCGGACCTGGCGCTGGACCGCGGCGAGCTCTACCCGGCCCGCCTCGCGCTCGCGCAGGCCGGCGAACACGCCCCGCCCGAGGACCACGCGGCGCAGCTCTCCCTGAGCCTGCGCCGCGCCCGCATCGCCCGCCGCCTCGGCGACTGGGCCACGCTGCAGCAGGAGCTGCGCACGCTGCGCCAGGGGCTCGCGCTGCCGGGTCTGCCCTCGGGCCAGGCCCGCCAGATCGGCTGGCGCCTGGCCGTGCTGGAAGCCTGGCACTGCCACGGCAGCCTCGGCGAGAGCGCCGTGGCGCTGCAAAAGCTCGCGCAGCTGGACGAGGACGTGCTCGCGCTCGACGCCGGGCTGCTGGTGGACTACCTCAATCTGCGCGGCATGGCCGGCCGCGAGCTGGCCCTGCAGGCGCAGTGCGAGCGCCAGGCCACCGCCGCGCTCGACGACCTCGCCGCGGCGCTGCGCCAGGCCAGCCTCGCGGGGCTGCCGGACGCGCTGCAGGTGAGCGCCGCCAACCTCTCCAATGCCCTGTGCCTGCTGCAGGGCGCGGGCCTAGTGCCCGCGTCGCGCGGCGCCGAGGCCTGGGGCTGGCTGCTGCTGAGCGAGAACGTCTGCGAGCGCTGGGGCCTCGCCCGCCATTCGCTGCTCAACACCATCTTCCTGCTGCGCATTGCCGAGCAGCAGGGCTGGACCTTCGCGCAGGCGCAGCAGCGCGCCGAAGCCGAGGGCCTGCCGCTCGCGGGCGACAGCTTCCGCAGCCTCGCCGCCGAGCGATGGGAGGCCTGCCGCCGGCTGCACTCGCAGCTGCCGGCGGAGCAGCGCTGCGCCTTCCTGCTGCTGTGGGCCCGGCACGCCTGGCGCGAGGGCGATGCCCTGTGCGCCGCCGAGCTCGTGCAGCAGGCGCGCCACCACGCACGCAAGCTGCGCGCCGCCTCCCAGCGGGATCGCTACGAAGGCGAGGCGCGGCAGCTGCTCGCCGCCCTGGGCCTCGCGCCCTCGACGGCACCCCAGGCGCAACAGGCGTAACGCCGCATTCGCACTGACAGCACAAGCCCTGCGAGACACACTGCCATCACCCCTACACGAGGAGATTCCATGGCAATGACGACCGCAACCACCACCGCAACCACCACCGCAACAGCCACCGCAATGAGCACCACAGGGGGCGCCCCCCTGACCCACTTCCGCCGGCCTGCCGCCCTGCTCGGCGCGCTCACGCTGGCCCTGAACGCCATCACGCCCGCCGCGCAAGCCGCGGCGGTGGCCGAGAGCTTCCGCGTCGCCCCCGAGCTGAGCCAGGGCTTCCAGGACCTCGGCACGCGCGGCGTGATCGCGATCTACGACGACCAGGCCCGGCGCTGGACCGTCTCGGACCCGGCCCGCGCCTACCAGGCCTTCAGCCCCGCCTCCACCTTCAAGATCCCCAACACGCTGATCGCGCTGGAGACCGGCGTCGCGCAGGACGAGACCCAGGTCTTCAAGCGGGACGGCAAGAAGCGCTGGAACGAGGACTGGAACCAGGACCAGACCCTGCAGACGGCCTTCCGCTTCTCGGCGGTCTGGGTCTACCAGGACATCGCCCGCCGGGTGGGCGCGCAGGAGCTGCAGTCCCGCCTCTGGGCCTGGCGCTACGGCAACGCCGTGGCCGGCCCGAAGCACGACGCCTTCTGGCTCGACGGCAGCGTGCGCATCACCGCCATCGAGCAGATCGACTTCCTGCGCCGCTTCGCCGAGCACCGCCTGCCCATCAGCGAACGCACCGAGACGATCGGACGCAAGGTCTTCCTGCGGGACGAGACCCCGGCCTGGCAGCTCTTCGCCAAGACGGGCTGGGACGGCAGCGGGCCCGTGGAGCTGGGCTGGTTCGTGGGCTGGACGGAGCGCAAGACGGGCGCGGGCCGCTGCTTCTTCGCGCTCAACATGGACATGCAGGTCGACCCCAAGACCCTGCGCAAGGGCGCGAAGCAGCCCTCGCAGCACACGCTGATCGCGCAGCTGGGCCCGCATCGCGAGCGGTTGGCGCGCCAGGCGCTGCAGGCGCAGGGCTGTCTGGACTGAGCCGCAGCCGACGGCGGCTCAGTCCGCCGTCTGGTCGCCGCCGACCTGCAGCCAGGCCAGGGTGTCGCCGATCAGATGGCCGGCGATGCTGAAGCGCGGCGGCAGGCCCGGCAGCGCGTCGAGGTCGAACCACGCGGCATGCTCGATCTCGCCGGGCTGCTCGCGGATCTCGCCGCCCGCCCATTCGCAGCGGAAGGCCAGCATCAGGCTGTGCGGGAAGGGCCAGCTCTGGCTCGCGTAGTAGTGCAGCTGCCGCACCTGCACGCCCACCTCCTCCGCCACCTCGCGGTGCACGCAGGCCTCCAGCGATTCCCCGGCCTCCACGAAGCCGGCCAGCGCGCTGTAGAAGCCCGGCTTGAAGTTCGGGGACCGCGCCAGCAGCAGCTGCGGTCGCCCCTCGTGGCGCCGCCACACGAGCGCCATCATGGCCGGGCTGATGCGGGGATAGGCCACATGGCTGCAGGACGGGCAGCGCCGTGCGCGCTCGTGCGGCAGGCGCTCGGTGGGCGTGCCGCAGACGCCGCAGAAGCGGTGCGCGCGGTCCCACTCCATCACTTGGGCGGCGCGGCTGGCGAGGTGCAGCAGCGGCAGCCCCATCTGCATCATGGCGGACCGCAGGCCCTGCAGCATCCAGCCCGCCGGCACCTCGCCGCCCTGCTGAACCCAGCAGTCCAGGCCCTCGAGCTGGCCGAGGTAGTGCCGTTCCTGCGGGCGGGTAAAGGCGTCCGGCTGCGCCGTCAGGGTCGTGCCGACGGCCACGCCCTCGGCGTCAACCTCGGCCGGGACCAGCAGCTGGCCCTCGATGAAGACGAAGTGCCAGGCGTGGGCGCTGGGCGTGGCGGGCGGCTCGACGCCGGGCGTGAATCCAGGGAGGTCATGCAGGCTCATGGGGGCACTGTAGAGGCATTCGGCGCCACCTGCAGGGCGGGGGCTCTAGACATCGCACGGCACAGCGAGCGCCTCCACCTCCGAGCGGCGCTGGGGTCACTGCCGAGACCGACGCCGCGGCTGCTCAGGCCCTGCCCTGTCGGCGGTCCCACTGACGGACCCACTGGCGCAGCAGAGGGCTTGCGATCCAGAGGGCAAGCGCCATGGATGCCAAGGGCCACAAGACATCCAGCACCGTACTCACCGATGGACCGGCGATGACGTCCACGATGCCCAACACCACCGTCCAAGCCACCCACGCTGGCACGCCGAACAGCAGGCGGCTCACGGCGCCAAGGAGGGCCTGCTTCAGGGAGACCGGCGCGGCGGTCGCCAGGCACCAAAGCCGCCACAGGAGCGGGAACAGGGCCCACAGGGCGAGCGGCCAGCTCAGCAGCACCCAGAGCATGAGTGGCAGACCACTGCGGCTCCCCCATGGGGCAATGCTGCAGAGCAAGGCGAGCACGCCCGCGTTGAGCCAGAGGAGGAAGGCGCCAAGAAGGCGCCCCGCAACACGAACGCCCGGTCGCTGGTCGGCGTCTGACATCACTCGCGCATGGAGCGGGACCCGGGGCTCCTGTGCGCTCGTCGCAGGGCAGTCTATGCAGGACGCCGAGTCCTGCTGTGCTGCGCATTCGCAATGCTTGCGGCGCTCGAGCACCTCTTCATCTCCCTCTTGTGGCCGACATGATCGGGCGCGAGACCTGCCCTGCGATGAAGACCAGATGCCAGCCCTCGGCGCTGGGCGTGGTGGGCGCCTCGATGCCGGGCGTGAATCCAGGAATGCAGTGCAGGCTCGTCATGCCCGCACTGTAGGGGCATTCAGCGCGGCGTGCTGCGCGAGGCCGGCTTGACCCGGCCCTTCGTCGTGCGAGGAGCGGGCAAGGCGGCGAAGCCGGTCACAAGGTGGTCCACCAGCGCCCGCACGCGCTGGGGCAGGAAGCGCTGGCTGGGCATCACGGCATGCAGCGGCAGCTCGTCGCCCAGCCAGCCCGGCAGCACGCGCACCAGCGTGCCCTCCCGCAGCGCGCGGCGCACGTCGAGCTCGCTCTTGTGGATCAGGCCCAGCCCTTCCAGCGCCCAGCGGTGGGCGATCTCGCCGTCATCCGTGCTCAGCCGCCCCTGCACGGGCACGCTCACCGGCTCGGCGTCCGGCGTGTCGGCCGGGCGCAGGCGCCAGGCGCGCTCGTGGCGGTTGCGGATGCGGAAGGTGATGCAGTCGTGGCCCGCGAGGTCCTCCAGCGAGCGCGGCGTGCCGGCCCGCTTCAGGTAGGCCGGGCTCGCGACGATCTCCCGCCGCACGAGCGCCAGGCGGCGGGCCACGAGGCTGGAGTCCGGCAGCTGCCCGTAGCGCAGCGCCACGTCGATCTCGTCCTTGAAGATGTCCTGCAGCGAGTCGCTCACGCTCAGGTGCAGCTCGACGGCCGGGTGCTGCGCGAGGAAAGCGTCCAGCATCGGCAGCAGCCACTGGCGCGTGAGGTCGCTCGAGGCGCTCAGGCGGATCCGCCCGCGCAGCCGCTCGCCGGCACGCCCCTTGAGCGCCAGCGGCGCCTCGCTGACTTGCGCCAGGCCCTCGTCGAGCAGCTCCAGCGCGCGCTGCGCGTACTCCCGCAGCTGCTCGCCCGCGGCCGTGAGGCGCAGCGCCCGCGTGCTGCGCTCCATCAGGCGCACCCCGAGGCGCGTCTCCAGGCGCTTGAGCATGGCGCTCGCGGCGGCCGGGCTCAGCTGCATCTCCCGCGAGGCGGCGCTCAGGCTGCCGCGCCGGGCGCATTCCACCAGCAGGCGGAGTTCCGATGTATTTTCAATTTTCATTTGAAGCTGAATGATGCCAGAGCCGCTGGTTTGAAAGTCATCCGCGCCGCACAGTCCGGGTCATGCACACCGCCGTGGTCTGCAACGCAACCCCAGAGGAGTCCTTCCATGAAAGCCGTCGGCTACTACCAGTCCCTGCCCATCAGCGCACCCGAGTCCCTCATCGACCTCACCCTGCCCGAGCCCCAGCCGGGCCCGCAGGACCTGCTCGTGGAGGTCCGCGCCATCGCCGTCAACCCGGTGGACGTGAAGGTGCGCCAGCGTCGTCCCTCCCCCGACGGCCAGGCCCAGATCCTGGGCTGGGACGGCGTGGGCGTGGTGCGTGCCCTGGGCAGCGCCGTGAGCGGCTTCGCCGTGGGGGACCGCGTGTGGTGGGCTGGCGAGATCAACCGCCCGGGCAGCTATGCCGAGCGCCAGGCCGTGGACCACCGCATCGCCGCCAAGGCGCCGGCGCGCTGGACCGACGCGCAGGCCGCCGCCCTGCCGCTCACCGGCATCACCGCCTGGGAGCTGCTCTTCGACCGCCTGCAGGTGCAGCAGGCCCCCGAGCGCGCGGTGAGCCTGCTGGTCACCGCCGCGGCCGGGGGCGTGGGCTCCATCCTGCTGCAGCTGGCCCGCCGCCAGCCGCACCTGACCGTGATCGCCACGCTGGGCGATGCGGCCGCCCGCCCCGAGGAGGTCGCCCGACTGAAGGCGCTGGGCGCGCATCATGTGATCGACCATCGCCAGCCGCTGGCCCCGCAGGTCGCCGCGCTGGCCGCGCAGGGCGTGGCACCGGTGCGCTATGTCGCCAGCCTCTCGCACACGCCGCAGCACTTCGCCGACATCGTCACGCTGATCGAGCCCCAGGGCCGCCTGGCCCTGATCGATGACTTCGAGGCCGGAGCCCTGGACGTCATGCAGCTCAAGGGCAAGGCCGTGTCGCTGCACTGGGAGATGATGTTCGCCCGCCCGCTGCACCAGACGCACGACATCGCCGAGCAGGGCCGCCTGCTGGCGCAGCTGGCGCAGTGGGCCGACGCCGGCACGCTGCAGAGCACGCTCAGCGAGGTGCTGGGGCCCATCGACGCCAAGCACCTGAAGCTGGCTCACCAGCGGATCGAGAGCGGGCATACGCAAGGCAAGCTGGTGCTGGAGGGGTGAGATCCCCCCTACGGCCTTCGGCCGCCCCCAGGGGGGGGGACACTCCCCCCTACGGCCTGCGGCCGCCCCCCCCGGGGGCACACCCGCAGGGCCGGCAGAGCCGGACCCTCGGGTGTCGTGCCGGGGCGAGCGCCGGCGGGGCCGGGCGCTCTTGGTGCTAGGGCCGGGCTGATTCTTGGTCGTCGGCCCTGTGCGGGGTTTGCGGCACACTGCGGGGCATGCCCGCCACCGCCCCGACCCCAGCCGCCCCGGTGCTGTTCAAGAACGCACGGGCCTTCGAAAGCTGGCTCCGCAAGCACCACGCCACGTCCGACGGGCTGTGGCTGCAGATCGCCAAGAAGGGCGCGACGGCGCCCAGCGTGACGTATGCCGAGGCGGTGGAGATCGCGCTGTGCTGGGGCTGGATCGACGGTCAGAAGAAGAGCCTCGATGCGCAGCACTTCCTGCAGCGCTTCACGCCCCGGCGTGCGCGCAGCATCTGGTCCAAGGTCAACGTCGAGAAGGTGGCCGCGCTGGTCGAGGCCGGCCGCATGCAGGCGCCAGGTCTCGCGCAGGTCGAGGCCGCCAAGGCCGACGGGCGTTGGGCGCGGGCCTATGACGGCGCGCGCACGTCCGTCGTGCCCGAGGATCTGCAGGCCGCGCTGGACGCCGCGCCCGAGGCCCGGGCCTTCTTCGGCACGATCAGCGCATCGAACCGCTACGCCGTGCTGTGGCGCATCCAGACGGCCGTGAAGCCCGACACCCGCGCCAGGCGTATCGAACAGCTGGTGGCGATGCTGGCGCGCGGGGAGACGGTCCACCTCTTCAAGCCCCGCGACAAGGGCTGAGGCGCGGGCCGCGCCTCCGCTTACCAGCTCGCCTGGAACGAGTCTCCCTTGAAGCGGCTGTCGCCGGTGATCGCCCCCATGTCCACGAACTCGAAGTCCGAGGCCTTGAGCGTCTTGAGGTTCGAGATCGTGGCGTCCTGCCACTGCGCGCTGGGCTCGCCCTGCACGTAGAGGTCAGAGCCGATGTCCGCCACATAAAGCCCGTAGCGCTGCATGGCGACGGCCAGCGCCTTGGCCTGGGCGCTCCAGGACGCGGGCGGCACGAAGCCGGCCTTGAGGCGCAGGACGGCGCCGAAGGGCACGCCGCCGGGGGTGTCGCCGCCGGCATGGTGGCGCGCCGGCCAGACGTGGCTGCGGGCGAGCACGCTGTCGCGCAGCGTGACGCGCAGGGCGTGGCGGATCTCCCCCGCGCCGGCCTCGGCGGCGCGTGCCAGCAGGGGCAGCAGCGGCAGGCCGGCGGCCTCGCTGGAGGTCCAGGTGTCGGGCCGCATGGCGTTGCTCTTCAGGTCCCAGGCGGCCGTCGAGTAGGCGTACCACTGCCCGCCCAGCTGGTAGCTGGCATAGCTCTCCCACAGCCGGCAGCGGCCCTGCTCGACCACGAGCACGTGGCGGTCGCCGCACACCCGGGCGTCGTTGCAGGCGCCGCCTTCGGCCTTGAGCAGATCGTCCCGCGGGAAGGGGAAGCGGCGGCTCGAGGCCGGCAGCGTGGTGCAGTTGCGCACGATCTCGAAGGCCCCGCCCGTGGGCGCCGCGCAGTCGCTCTCGTCGGGCGCGCTGTCACCGCTGCCGGCGCGCGGGTCCGTCGGGTTGAAGGACACCGTCGGCCAGCTCGTCGTGGCCGAGGCCGTGCTGCTGCCGTCCACCACGTTGAAGGGGATGCCGTAGTAGTCGGCCGTCTGCTGCGGGTTCTCGTTCGTGCCCCAGTCGGGATGGAAGGCCCGCGTCGCGCCGATGCTGGCCATCCAGCTCGCGCTGCTGGCGTGCACGGGGAAGCGCTGCACGTCGTCGATGCGCGTGTTGAAGACGGCCGTGGCGGGGAAGAGATCGCAGCCGCCGAGCTGAGGGGCGGCGCCGGGCATGGGCATGGGCGTGGGCGTGGGCGTGGGCGTGGGAGTTGGTGTGGGCGTTGGGGTGGGGATCGGGGTCGGTGTGGGCGCAGGCGACGCGACTGGCCCACTGCCACCACCACCACAGGCTGTCAGGGCCAAGGCACTGGCCAGCAGGCAGGACGGGCCTGCACGCTTGATCTTGTCGCTTCGCATCGCTCACTCCGGGCGGCAAAGAGCGCCGCCAGTCGGCTCGCATTGAACCAGCGGCTCCGGGGGTCCGCTGCAATCATTTGTGACAGCGCCGGCCGGCCCTGACAATGCCTTGCTCACCAGGAAGATTTGCCATGACCAAGTACCTGATCTCCTTCCCCGCCCCCGCCATGACTGCCGCCGCCGAAGAGCTGCCCGCGGTCGGCGAAGCCGCGCGCGCCGTCATCCGGGAGGCGAAGGCGGCGGGTGTGTATGTGTTTAGCGGCGGCATCAACACGGACGTCGCCCCCGTCAGGATCGGGCCCGACGGCGCGGTCATCCCGGGGACCTATCCCCAGACCCGGGAATTCGACGGCGGCTTCTGCGTGCTGGAGTTGCCCTCACGCGAGGCCGCGCTGCTGTGGTCCGCGAAGATCGCCGCGGCCTGCCGGTGCGCGCAGGAGCTGCGTGAGTTCGGGTATGACCCGGAGAGTTGAGGGCCGCGGCTCATGAGGCCGGCATTGCGGGGGACAGGTCTTGCCTGCTTCACGCGTGCGTCAAACGCCCAGATTCAGCGGACGGAAGGCTACCACGCTAAGGCGTCACTCATGCCCGCCATATGATTACCCGCCATGCGATTCCTCCTCCATTTTTTCCTGCTTCTGCTGCCGCTCTCGCTCCACGCCGCCGAGGTGACGCTGAAGACGCACCCCGAGATGGACGGCTGGTCGTACTACAACAAGCCCCTGCCCAAGCCCTCGTGGAACAAGGACGGCTCCCTGTCGGCCTGGGCCCTGGGTCACAGCACGGGTTCGGCATCGATACAGGAGACCGGCGCACGCGCTCTTCGGAACAAGCAGGCGCTCACCCTTTGCTACGCGACACGCCAGCGGGAGCAAGTGCCCGGGGCGCAGGTTCCCGCCATTGCCATTCCCGTGGTCCTCGAGTTCCGTGTGCGGGGTTTGCCCGTCGGGGACTATGTCGTTCAGAAGCTCGAGGTTTGCCAATGAGAGGTCGGCCTCAGCAGACCTGCGCAACGACGCCGCGCCAAACAAAGTGCGCCGCCTTCGCGCACGCCAGGCGCACGCGTACGCTTCGTTGACGACTGCCGCGCGCGATCCCAGCCAGGCGAGTCAGAGGAAGGTCGACCCTTCATCCGCGGGCCTGCCCTCGAGTTACACATCCCGGACGAGCAGGCGCTGACACGGGCGCACGCGCTGACGCACGACGCCGCCATCAACTCGGGCCGGCGGCAGGCGTCATTGCGGCCTCAGAAGTGAATCCCCCGCATCATCTGCTGCAGCGCAATCGCCTCCGGCGAGAGCTGCGGCTTGCCGCCCTTCTCGCCCTTGGCCGCATCGCTGTCGGGGAACATGCGGAAGCTCGTGTTCATCACGATCTGCGCCACGCGCGGCACCAGCGCGTGCATCAGCTCGCCCGTGATGCCCAGGCGCGTGGCGATGCGCACGGGCTTGGCGATGCAGGCCTGCGCGATCATGTCGGCGGCCTCTTCCGGGGCCAGCGTCGGCACGTTGTTGTAGATCTTGGTGGGCGCGATCATGGGCGTGCGCACCAGGGGCATGTTGATCGTGGTGAAGGTGATGCCGAGGTCGGCGTACTCGCTCGAGGCGCAACGCGTCCAGGCATCCAGCGCGGCCTTGGAGGCGACGTAGGCCGAGAAGCGCGGCGCATTGGTCAGCACGCCGATCGACGAGATGTTGACCACATGCCCCTTCTTCTTCGCGACCATGCCCGGCAGCAGGCCCATGGTGACGCGCAGGCAGCCGAAGTAGTTCAGCTGCATGGTGCGCTCGTAGTCATGGAAGCGGTCGTAGCTGGACTCGATGGCGCGGCGGATGGAGCGGCCGGCGTTGTTGATGAGGAAGTCGACGCCGCCGAAGTTCTCGTTGATCCAGGCGATCATCCCGGCGCAGCTCTCCTCGCTGGCGATGTCGGCCGAGTAGCTGTGCACCTGCGCGGCCTTGCCGGCGTGCTCGCGGATCTCCTTGACGGCCTCGTCGAGCTTGCCCTCGTCGCGGGCGCAGATGATGGTGATGGCGCCGGCCTCTGCGAACTTCTTCGCGGCGGCCAGGCCGATGCCCGAGGAGCCGCCCGTCACCAGCACGACCTTGCCGGCGGTCGCGCCGCGCAGGCTGCGGTCGATCATCAGGTCCGGGTCGAGGTGACGCTCCCAGTAGTCCCACAGACGCCAGGCGTAGTCATGCAGATTGGGGCAGGCGATACCTGACCCCTTGAGCGCCTTCTCGGTCTCGCGGCAGTCGAAGCGCGTGGGGTAGTTGATGAAGGTGAACATGTCCTCGGGCAGCCCGAGGTCCTTCATCACGGCGTGGCGGATGCGGCGCACGGGCGCCAGCGCCATCAGGCCCTTCTTGACGCTCTTGGGAATGAAGCCCAGCAGGGCCGCATTCACGAAGAGGTTCATCTTGGGCGCGTGCGCGGCCTTGGAGAAGATGTCCAGCACGTCGCCCACGCGGTAGCCCACGGGGTCCACGAGGTGGAAGCAGCCGCCGCCGCCCTTCACCTGGTGGCTGATGTGGTCCAGCGCGTTGACCACGTAGTCCACCGGCACGATGTTGACGCGGCCGCCTTCCAGGCCGATGGAGGGCATCCACGGCGGCAGGATCTGGCGCAGGCGCTGGATGGGCTTGAAGAAGTAGTAGGGGCCGTCGACCTTGTCCATCTCGCCGGTCTGCGAGTCCCCCACGACCATGGCGGGGCGGTAGACGGTCCAGGGCTTCCTGCAGTCCTTGCGCACGAGCTTCTCGCTCTCGTGCTTGGTGTTGAAGTAGGGGTGGTCGAGGTTTTCCGCCTCGTCAAACATGTCTTCGCGGAACACACCCTCGTACAGGCCGGCCGCCGCGATGGAGGAGACGTGGTGCACATGCCCGGCGTCGATCGCCGTGGCGAAATCGATCATGTTCCGCGTACCTTCGACGTTGGTGCGGATCTGGCTTTCCTCGTCGGCCTTGAGGTCGTAGACCGCAGCCAGGTGGTAGAGGTGATCGATCTGGCCCTTGAGGCTTTTGATGTCCTCGCTGCTCACGCCGAGCTTCTTGCCGGTGAGGTCGCCATAGACGGGGATCGCCCGCGTCTTGCTCACGCCCCACCAGGCCAGCAGCTCGGGCAGCTTGTCGCGGCTCTCCTCGCGCATCAGGAAGTACACCGTGCTCCCGCGCCGGGCCAGGAGTTTCCTGACCAGCCGTTTGCCGATGAAGCCCGTGGCGCCCGTGACGAAGTACTGCATCGTGTCTCTCCTGTGTTCTTGGTTGGCCTCTGGAGGCGAAGCTGCGCGACGATTCTTGTCCAAACCCCGGGTTTCACCGCTGCGCGCTTTCCCCAGGGCCGACTCTAGAGCATAGAGACCGCACACTAGGATTGGGCGAGCGACGCCGGCCCCCCGGGCCTATAGTGGTTCCATCCCTGCTGGAGGGCCTGCGCCGGCGCCACAATGCCGCGTGGAAAAGTTCAGCGACTCTCGCGTAGTTCCACCTCAAGAAAAGGACTCAACAATGGTCAAGAAGCTGCAGAAAATGGCTGCCAAGAACAAGGCCGCCTCCAACAGCGCTTTCGGTGGTGCACTGCCCGCCGGCCTGCTGGACAACCAGGTTGCCCAGACGATCAAGGATTCCGCCCAGCAGATCTGGGCTGCCGGCCTGGGTGCCTTCTCCAAGGCCCAGGGCGAAGGTGGCAAGGTCTTCGAGACCCTGGTGAAGGAAGGCATGAAGCTTCAGAAGAAGACCCAGTCCGCCGCCGAGGAAAAGCTCGGTGCCGTGGCCAACAAGATGAGCGGCATGGCCGGTGAAGTCGGCGCCAAGGCCGGCCAGCACTGGGACAAGCTCGAGACGATCTTCGAGGAGCGCGTCGCCCGCGCTCTGAACCGTCTGGGCGTGCCCAGCAGCAAGGACGTCGAGCAGCTGATCGCCCGCATCGATGCGCTGAGCGCCGCCGTGGGCATCGCCCCGGCGAAGAAGCCGGCCAAGAAGGCCCCGGCCGCCAAGCCCGCGGCCAAGGCGGCGCCCAAGAAGGCCGTGAAGGCGGCCGCCAAGCCGGCTGCCAAGCCCGCGGCGAAGAAGGCCGTTGCCAAGCCGGCCGCGAAGGCTGCTGCGAAGCCGGCGGCCAAGCCTGCCGCCAAACCTGCTGCCAAGACGGCCGTGTTCAAGCCCGCCGCGAAGCCCGCAGCCAAGAAGGCCGCCAAGCCGGCCGCCCCGGCCGCTGCAGCCCCGGCCGCCGAAGCCGCGCAGGCCTGAGCCTGACGCCTGGGCCTGACGTGAGGAGCCCCGCCTGAGCGGGGCCCGCAAGGCGCCGTCAGAGCGCCCGTGACCTGCCGCCTCGCGCCAGTCCCGATCCGTCGGGGCGAGGCTCCCCGAGGCGGCGTGTCCGTTTCTTGAGCGAGACAAACAGGATCCGCCATCGCATGAACGCCAGCTCCCGCCCCCGCTCCCCGTCGCGCGCCCGGCCCTCGGCCCCGGCCGCCACCGCAGCACCGAGGCGGCGGCGCGCCGACCGGCCCAAGGACGGTCCCCGGATCGGCCTGGCGCTGGCCGGCGGCGGCCCGCTGGGCGCCATCTACGAGATCGGCGCGCTGTGCGCCCTCGAGGAATCCATCGACGGCCTGGACCTGCGCAACTGCAGCAGCTACATCGGCGTCAGCGCCGGCGGCTTCATCGCGGCCGGCCTCATCAACGGCCTCTCGCCGCGCGATCTCTCCGAAGCCTTCATCGAGAACAGCGCCCGCTCGGCCGACAGCTTCGACCCCTCGGTGCTGCTGCATCCGGCCTGGGACGAGTACTGGCGCCGCCTGCGCACGGTGCCCGGCCTCGTCGGCACGGCGCTGTGGCAGACGCTGATCCAGGGCCGCTCCGTGCTCGGCGCCTTCGAGCGTCTCGGCCGCGCCCTGCCCGCCGGCCTGCTGTCCGGCGAGGCCCTTGCCGAGCAGCTGCACGCGCAGTTCAGCCGCCCCGGCCGCAGCGACGACTTCCGCCAGCTGCGCCACCGCCTCGTGCTGGTCGCCACGGACCTCGACAGCGGCGAGGCCGTGCCCTTCGGTCTGCCGGGCTGGGACCACGTCCCGGTGTCCAAGGCCGTGCAGGCCAGCGCCGCGTTGCCGGGCCTGTTCCCGCCGGTCGAGATCGACGGCCGCTTCTACGTCGACGGCGCGCTGAAGAAGACCATCCATGCCTCCGTGCTGCTGCAGGAAGGCCTGGACCTGCTGCTGTGCCTGAATCCGCTGGTGCCCTATGAAGGCGAGCCCGGCGTGCAGGAGCACGAGCCGCATCGCAGCAGCCGCCCCAAGGGGCAGCGCATTCCGCGCCTGGTCGATGGCGGGCTGCCGGTCGTGCTGTCGCAGACCCTGCGCTCGCTGATCCATTCGCGGCTGGAGCTGGGCATGAAGGGCTATGCCCGCAGCCACCCCGACACCGACATCCTGCTGTTCGAGCCGAACAAGCGCGACGCCGAGCTGTTCATGGCCAACACCTTCAGCTACTCGCAGCGCCGGCACCTCGCCGAGCATGCCTACCAGGCCACGCGACGCCAGCTGCTGGAGCGCGCGCAAGACCTGGCCCCCACCCTCGCCCGCCACGGCCTCACGCTGCGCCTGGACCGCCTGTGCGACAGCAAGCGTGAACTGGTCCCGGGCGCCCTCAAGCCGCCGAGCCGCGCCGCCATCGCCATGGCCCGGCTGGATCAGGCCCTGAGCCTGCTCGAGGCCCGTCACGGGGTTCACACGCCCTGAGCACAAGACGGATTTCCGCGCCGGGGCCCGACCCCTCGGCAGGGCCCGGAAAGCCCGAAATGCAGACAAGCGTGACGGGCGTCACACCCCGCAAGGCCTGACCCCACCGCATGAGGGGGTCCCTCCCGCGAGGGCTCCCTGAACAATTCAACCATCGCACCGCCGGTGCATTTTTCAGCCGTTCGCATCGTGTCCAAGAAGTTCCTCATCGCCCTCGGCCTCGGCGCCGCCTCCCTCCTGGCTCAGGCCGCCCCGATCAACCTCGTCAAGAACGGCAGCTTCGAAACCGACCTGCAGGGCAACAGCTCCTGGAGCATCTTCGGCAGCCTCTCGAACTGGGCCGCCGGCCCCTTCGGCATCGAAGTGCGCAACAACGTGGCGGGCAAGGCCTTCGACGGCCTGAACTTCGTCGAGCTGGACACGACGAAGAACAGCTGGATCTCCCAGAGCTTCACGACCATCGTCGGCGCCACCTACCACCTGAGCTTCGTGTGGGCCAACCGCACGGACAGCCAGGGCGCCAACAGCAACGGCCTGAGCTGGTCCGTCGACGCCCTGAGCGGCGTGGTCGGCCAGGACCTCACCACCGCCTGGACCCGCTTCGAGCAGGACTTCGTCGCCACGGGCACGAGCACCACGCTGCGCTTCGGCGGCGTGGGCAAGTCCGACGGCTTCGGCACCTCGCTGGACGCCGTGTCGGTGACGCAGGTGGTGACCTCCGCCGCCAAGAGCACCGTGCCGGAACCCGGCAGCCTGGCCCTGCTGGCCGGCGCCGCCGCCGCCCTGTTCATGGCGCGCCGCCGCAAGGCCTGACCCTCCCGGGTCGTCAAGAGACGTCGTTGAAAAAGACGGCGCGGGCACGAACCCGCACCGCGCAGCCATCGAGCTGCTGTTCCAGAAGAAGAAAACGAGAAGAGGCCCCGCGGGGCCTCTTCTTGTTGGTGCCGCCGGGCCCTCAGCCCAGATAGCGGGCGCGCAGATGCGCCTGGAAATGCGCCGGGTTCAGCGCCTCGCCGCTGGCGCGCCGCACCAGCTCCGGCGTCTCCCAGCGGCTGCCTTCGTTCCAGATGCGGCTGCGCAGCCAGTCGAACACCGTCGCCAGGTCCCCCGCCGCGATGCGGGCATCGAGGTCCGGCGTCTCGCGGCGCATGGCGGCGAAGAACTGCGCGGCGTACATCGCGCCCAGCGTGTAGCAGGGGAAGTAGCCGAAGAGGCCCGCGCCCCAGTGCACGTCCTGCATCGGGCCGTCGCTGAAGTTGCCGCGGGTGTCCAGGCCCAGCAGCTCCTGCATCTTGGCGTCCCACAGCGCCGGGATGTCCTCCACCTCGATCTGCCCCTCGATCAGCGGGCGCTCGATCTCGTAGCGCAGGATCACATGGGCCGGGTAGGTGACCTCGTCCGCATCCACGCGGATGAAGCCCGGCTTCACGCGAGTCAGCAGCCGGTTCAGGTTGCCCACCTCGAAGGCCGGCTGCTCGCCCAGATGGCGGACCACCAGCGGGCGCAGCAGGCCCGCGAAGCCGGGGTGGCTGCCCAGCTGCATCTCGAAGGACAGGCTCTGGCTCTCGTGCAGGCCCATCGAGCGCGCATTGGCGATGGGCAGGCCCAGCCAGTCGCGACGCAGGTTCTGCTCGTAGCGGCCGTGGCCCGTCTCGTGGATGGTGCCCATGAGGCTCGGCAGGAAGTCGTCTTCGCGGTAGCGCGTGGTCATGCGCACGTCCTCGGGCACACCGCCGCAGAAGGGATGCGCGCTCTCGTCCAGGCGGCCGGCCTCGAAGTCGAAGCCCATCAGCTGCATGGCGTCATGGCCGAGCGCCTTCTGCGCGGCCTGCGCGAAGGGCGGCACCGGGCGGACGACGGTCTCGCGCGACTGCTTCTCCAGCACGTCGCGGATCAGGCCCGGCAGCCACTGGCGCAGGTCGCCGAAGACGCGGTCGACCTCGGCCGAGCGCATGCCGGGCTCGTACTGGTCCATCAGGGCGTCGTAGGGGGCAAGACCTGTCACCGCCGAGAGGCAGCGCGCCTCCTCGCGGGCGAGGCGCACGACCTCGCGCAGGTTCTCGGCATAGCCCGTCCAGTCATTGGCCGGACGCTGGCTGCGCCAAGCGTGCTCGCAGCGCGAATTGGCCAGGCTCTTGGCCTCGACCAGCGACTGCGGCAGCGCATTGCTGGCGCGCCAGGCCCGCTGCATCTCGCGCAGATTGGCGCGCTCGACGTCATCGAGGTCCTCCTGCGCGGCCGCGTCGAGCAGGCCCTTGAGCTCGGCCTCGGTCGCCAGCTGGTGCAGCAGGCCGCCCATCTCGGCGAGGGCCAGCGAGCGCGCCTCGTTGCCCTTGGCCGGCATGTTGGCTGACTGGTCCCAGGAGGCGATGGAGTGCAGGTGGGAGAGGCGGTACATGCGCACATGGCGCGCGCACAGCGCGGAGTAGGCGGTCTTGCTCATGGGGATTCTCTTGGCGTGTGGCCCGTGCCCGAGCCTTGTCATGAAAGGGCGTTTCCTCGACGCCCGGCGTCCGGCAGGCAGGCTGCCCGCGCCACATGGCAGGGATTGTGGCCGGCTTTGAGCCGGATCAAGCCCCCCACTGGCCCGGGAAAACCCAGAGCATCAGCGCCGTCATGCAGAGGTAGCGCAGGAACTTGCCGATCAGCATGTAGAGCATGCAGGGCCAGAACGGCAGCTTGAGCCAGCCCGCCACGGCGCACAGCGGGTCGCCCACCACGGGCAGCCAGCTCAGCAGGCAGGCCTTGGCGCCGAAGCGCTCCAGCCAGCGCAGCGCGCGGTTGCCGGGGCTGTGGTGCGTGCGCCCTTCATAGACCCGCTCGGCGCCGTAGCCCATGGCCCAGGTGATGCCGCCCCCGATCGTGTTGCCGGCCGTGGCCACCAGCACCGCCGGCCAGAACAGCGCCGGTTCCAGCTTGACCAGCGCCAGCACCGCCGGCTCCGAGCCCAGCGGCAGCAGCGTGGCCGAGACCAGGGCGATCACGAACAGCGCCGGCAGGCCGACCTGCGGCAGCGAGAAGAAGGCCAGCATCGTTGCCAGCGCGTCCATCAGCGTTTGCTCCATGCGGCACATTATGCGAGGGACGCCACAGTCCCTTGTGCCGACGGGTTGCAGCCATGACGGAAGGCATGCACACTCATCGGTTCAGGGAACGCACAAGCAGGACCGGCGCGGCACAGAATCCGCAGGCCGGTCCGACCGCCGACAGCGCGCGACGGGGCGCTCGGCCAAGAGGTCACTGGCATGCTGAACATTTCGAGAATCGGCGTCGTCTGTCTGGGTCTGATGGGCTCGGCCCTGGGCCTGGTCCGTCCGGCCTTCGCCGAAGAAGCCTGCCGGCACCTGCTGGCCTCCGGCAATCCGCAGTACCCGCCCTATCTCTGGCGCGCGCCGGAAGACGACAGCCGGCTCATCGGTGCCAACGCCGAGATGATGCAGTGGCTGTCCAAGGAGATCGGCATTCCCATCGAGGTGCGCTACGTCGGGCCCTGGGGCCGCGTTCAGGAGGAAGTGCGTGCCGGCAAGGTGGACCTCATCGCCGGCGCCTTCTTCACCGTGCCGCGCACCGAGTACATGGACTACTTCCACCCCTCCTTCCGCGACACCCGCTCGGCGGTCTGGACCAAGGAAGGCAGCAAGCTGAAGTACCGCCGCTGGGGGGACCTGCAGGGCCGCCAGGGCGTCACGGTGATCAACAACAGCTTCGGTGAAGACTTCGACCGCTACGCGCGCGAGAACCTCAAGATCACGCAGGTGGCGAGCCTCGAGCAGGCGATCCAGATCCTGCAGAAGGGCCGGGCCGACTACCTGGTCTACGAGGACGGCCCCGGCGACGCCTTCCTGGCCAAGATGGGCATCACGGACGTCCGGCAGCTCGACGGCGCCGTGGCGAAGGAGCCGCTGCACCTGACGCTGTCCCACAAGTCCGCCTGCAACACGCCGGAGCTGCGCGGCAAGCTGGCCCGCGCGGTCTACAAGCTCGCCAAGACCCCGCTGATGAACGACTGGATCAGCCAATCGATCCAGCTCTGGCGCAAGCAGACCGTGCAGCCGCCCCAGCCCTGACGCCCGGCGCCGGCATGACACCCGCGGGCTACTCCGGCACGCCGCTGGCCCGCAAGCTGGGTCTCAAGGACGGGCAGCGCCTGCTGCTGCTCGACGCGCCGCCCAGCTACCTCGCCTCGACCCTGGTCCCGCGGCCGGAAGGCCTGATTTTCGTGGAGGCGGCCTCGCCGGAGGTCGATGTTGCCCACGCCTTCCTGACCGACGCCGACGTCCTCGCCGCCCTGCTGCGGGACTGGCGCCGGACCCTGCGCCCGGACGCCGTCGCCTGGATCTCCTGGCCGAAGAAGGCGTCCCGCGTGCCGAGCACCGTCACCGAGGACGTGATCCGCGCCGAGGCCCTGCCGCTGGGCTGGGTGGACGTGAAGGTTTGCGCGGTCGACGCCGTCTGGTCGGGTCTGAAGCTGGTCGTGCGCCAGGCACTGCGCTGAGAGCGGGGGGCGGGGCGCTATAATCTTGCCTCTTTTTTGAGCAGCCGCCCGCCCCCTCCCATGTCCTCCCACCTGCCCTCACCGCCGGCCACTCCGCTGCGGATAGGCGCCCACGCGCTGCCGAACCGGCTGTTCGTGGCGCCCATGGCCGGCGTGACGGACCGCCCCTTCCGCATGCTGTGCAAGCGGCTGGGCGCGGGCTATGCGGTCTCCGAGATGGTGACCTCGCGCAAGGACCTCTGGAACAGCCTCAAGACCTCGCGCCGCGCCAACCACGAGGGCGAGACGGCGCCCATCGCCGTGCAGATCGCCGGCACCGAGGCGCAGATGATGGCCGAGGCGGCCGTCTACAACATCCAGCGCGGCGCCCAGATCATCGACATCAACATGGGCTGCCCCGCCAAGAAGGTCTGCAACAAGTGGGCCGGCTCCGCGCTGATGCAGAACGAGCCGCTGGCCGAGGAGATCGTGCGGGCGGTGGTCGAGGCCTGCCGGCCCTTCGACGTGCCCGTCACGCTGAAGATGCGCACCGGCTGGAGCGCCGAGGCCCGCAACGCGCTGGCGCTCGCGCGCATGGCCGAGGACGCCGGCGTCGCGATGCTGACCATCCACGGCCGCACCCGCGAGCAGGGCTACAAGGGCCTGGCCGAGCACGACACCCTGCGCGCCGTGAAGGCCGCGGTGGGCATTCCCGTGGTGGCCAACGGCGACATCGACAGCCCCGAGAAGGCGCTGGAGGTGCTGCAGCACACCGGCGCCGATGCCCTGATGATCGGCCGCGCGGCCCAGGGCCGGCCCTGGATCTTCCGCGAGATCGCCCATTTCCTTGCCACCGGCGAGCACCTGCCCGCCCCGCGCGTGCTCGAGGCCCGCGACTGGTTGCTCGAGCATCTGCAGGACCACTACAGCCTCTACGGCAGCGACAGCGGCATGCGCAGCGCGCGCAAGCACATCGCCTGGGCCGTGAAGGCGCTGCCCGGCGGGGAGGATTTCCGCCAGGCCATGAACCGGCTGGACAGCTGCGAGGCGCAGGTCCGGGCCCTCTCCGACTGGTTTGCCGCCCTGGCCGACCAGCACGAGCGGCTGCCCACCCTGCCGCCCGCCCTGGACGCGGCCAACGACGACGACGCAGAAGAACAAAGGCTATCGGCATGACGCCCAAACCCATCGACCAGTGCATCCGCGAGAACCTCGAGGTCTATTTCCGCGACCTCGACGGCGAGGTGCCCCATTCCATGCATGACATGGTGATCAAGCTGGTCGAGAAGCCGCTGCTGGAAGTCGTGATGGCCAAGGCCGACGGCAACCAGAGCAAGGCCGCCGAGTGGCTGGGCATCAACCGCAACACCCTGCGCCGCAAGCTCAGCGACCACGAGCTGCTCTGAGCGCGCCTGCCCGCGCCGCGCCACCGAATCCCCACCATCCCGAGTCCACCATGACGCAACTGACTGCCCTGATCTCCGTGTCCGACAAGACCGGCATCGTCGACTTCGCCAAGGCCCTGCACGCGCTGAACGTGCGCCTGCTGTCCACCGGCGGCACCGCCAAGCTGCTGGCCGACGCCGGCCTGCCGGTGACCGAGGTGGCCGACCACACCGGCTTCCCCGAGATGCTGGACGGTCGCGTCAAGACCCTGCACCCCAAGATCCATGGCGGCCTGCTGGCCCGTCGTGACCTGCCCGAGCACATGAAGGCGCTGGCCGACCACGGCATCGCCACCATCGACATCCTGGCCGTCAACCTCTACCCGTTCGAGGCGACCGTCGCCAAGCCCGGCTGCACGCTGGAAGACGCCATCGAGAACATCGACATCGGCGGCCCGGCCATGGTGCGCAGCGCCGCCAAGAACTGGAAGGACGTCACCGTGCTGACGGACGCCGGCCAGTACGCCGGCGTGCTGGAGGAACTGAAGGCCCACGGCAAGACCAGCGACAAGACCCGCTTCGCCTGCAGCGTGGCCGCCTTCAACCGCATCGCCCAGTACGACGCCGCGATCAGCAACTACCTGAGCGCCCGCCAGGACGACGGCAGCCTCGCCGCCTACCCGGCGCAGATGAACAGCACCTTCGTGAAGGTGCAGGACCTGCGCTACGGCGAGAACAGCCACCAGACCGCCGCGCTGTACCGCGACCTCTTCCCCGCGCCTGGCTCGATCGTCACGGGCAAGCAGCTGCAGGGCAAGGAGCTGTCCTACAACAACATCGCCGATGCCGATGCCGCCTGGGAGTGCGTCAAGTCCTTCACCGCGCCGGCCTGCGTGATCGTCAAGCACGCCAACCCCTGCGGCGTGGCCGTGGCCGCCACCCCGGCCGAGGCCTATGCCAAGGCCTTCAAGACCGACCCGACCAGCGCCTTCGGCGGCATCATCGCCTTCAACCGCGAGGTGGATGGCGCGGCGGCCGAGCTGGTGTCCAAGCAGTTCGTCGAGGTGCTGATGGCTCCGGGCTTCAGCGCCGAGGCCCGCGAGATCTTCAAGAGCAAGGTCAACGTGCGCCTGATGGAAATCGCCCTGCCCCCGGGCGGCGACACCCCGTGGCTGCAGGGCCGCAACCTGGGCGACAGCAAGCGCATCGGCTCCGGCCTGCTGCTGCAGAGCGCGGACAACCACTTCCTGCAGAAGGCCGATCTGAAGGTCGTGACCACGCTGCAGCCCACGGCTCAGCAGCTCGATGACCTGATGTTCGCCTGGACCGTGGCCCAGTACGTCAAGAGCAATGCCATCGTCTTCTGCGGCGGCGGCATGACCCTGGGCGTGGGCGCCGGCCAGATGAGCCGCGTGGACTCCACCAAGATCGCCGCCATCAAGGCTGCCAACGCCAGCCTGGACCTGAAGGGTTCCGTCGTGGCGAGCGATGCCTTCTTCCCGTTCCGCGACGGCCTCGATGTGCTGGCCGATGCCGGCGCGAGCTGCGTCATCCAGCCGGGCGGCTCGATGCGCGACGAGGAAGTGATCGCCGCCGCCAACGAGCGCGGCGTGGCGATGGTCTTCACGGGCGTGCGCCACTTCCGGCACTGATCACCCACCCCCTACGCGCTGCGCGCGCCCCCTCGAGGGGGCAATACCGACTGCCCGGCAGAGCCGGATCAGCGGTATTCGCTGGGGGCGAAGCCCACCGGGTTGCACCGGTGGGCTTCTTCTTTTTGGGCGCAGATCTCGCTGAGAGCTGCGTTTGCTGCGCGCTCACACGCCCGCCGCACCGGCTATCGAGTCTGTGCTCGGTGATGCTGGAGCCGGGATGCGGGGGGCGCCATTGCGGAAGTAAAGGAGGAGCCGGCGCCGCAGGCGACGGCGGGGGACATGGAGCAATGGCGCCCCCCGCGTCCCGGCGATGACGAAGCCGAAGCCGAAGCCGATGCATCACACCTGAAGCACTTCCATCACCGCAGCCACAAGCAGCGCGCTGAACGAAGCCCACCGGCTCGCACCGGCGGGCTTCTTTTTTTTGGCGCAGATCCCGCCGGGGAGCTGCGTTTGCTGCGCGCTCACACGCCTGCCGCACCGGCTATCGAGTCTGTGCTCGGTGATGCTGGAGCCGGGATGCGGGGGGCGCTATTGCGGAAGTAAAGGAGGAGCCGGCGCCGCAGGGGACGGCGGAGGACATGGAGCAATGGCGCCCCCCGCGTCTCGGCGATGCTCAAGCCGCGGCTTGCGAATGTCGACGCCCCAGGCAATCCCTGTCACCTCCGCGACTAGACGGGCTTCTCTAGCCGAGGGTCGCCACGCTTGGTGGTGCCGCGGTTTGGCCTTAGCCTCGCGGCAGGAGACACACCGCCATGGAACATTCGACCCAGGAAGCCCTGCAACTGGCCTTCGAGAGCCAGCGCGCCGCCTACGCGCGCGAGCCGATGCCGAGCCTCGCCGTCCGCAAGGACCGCCTCAAGCGCCTCATCGAGATGACGCGCACGAACGAGCAGGCGCTGTGCGAGGCCATCGCCCAGGACTTCGGCCACCGCGCCCACCAGGAGACGATGCTGGCGGAGGTCTTCACCAGCATCACCGGCGCCGAGCACGCCCTCAAGCATCTGCGCAGCTGGATGAAGACCCGCCGCATGCCCACGGCCCTGCACTTCATGCCCGGCAGCAACGCGCTCATGCCCCAGCCGCTCGGCGTGGTCGGCATCATCGCGCCCTGGAACTACCCCTACTACCTCACCACCGGCCCCGCCCTCGCCGCCCTCGCGGCCGGCAACCGCGTGATGATCAAGCCCTCCGAGCTGACGCCCGCGACCTCCGCGCTGATGGCCCGCATGGTCGCCGCGCACTTCAGCCCCGAGGAGATGACCGTGGTGACCGGCGACTCCGACCTCGCACGGGCCTTCTCCGCCCTGCCCTTCGATCACCTGTTCTTCACCGGCTCCACCGCCGTCGGCCGCCACGTGGCGCAGGCCGCCGCCAAGAACCTCACCCCGGTCACGCTGGAGCTGGGCGGCAAGTCCCCCGCGATCTTCGACCGCAGCTGCCACCTGGAGCTGAGCGCCTCCCGCCTCGCCTACGGAAAGCTGCTCAACGCCGGCCAGACCTGCGTCGCGCCCGACTACGTGCTCGCCCCGCGCGACATGGTCCGCCCGCTGGCCGAGGCCGTGCTGCGCCACTGGCAGCGCATGGTGCCCACCGTGCACGCCAACCCCGACTACACCAGCATCGCCACCCCGCGCCACCGCGCCCGCCTGCAACAGCTGCTGGACGACGCGAAGGCCCAGGGCGCCGAGCTGCTGCCCAGCCACCCGCAGGAGCTGGACCCGGGCGCCGGCCGCAAGCTCGTCCCGCATGTCGTGCTGAACCCCAGCGCCGACATGCAGCTGATGCGCGAGGAGATCTTCGGCCCCATCCTGCCCATCGTCCCCTACGACAGCCTCGATCAGGCCATCGCCCAGGTGAACGCCGGCGACCGCCCGCTCGCGCTGTACTTCTTCGGCGAGGACCGCCGCGCCCGCGAGCAGGTGCTCAGCCAAACCCACGCCGGCGGCGTGACCATCAACGACTGCATCTGGCACCTCGGCCAGGAGTCCCAGCCCTTCGGCGGCGTCGGCGCCAGCGGCATGGGCGCGTACCACGGCGAATGGGGCTTCGACACCTTCAGCAAGCTCAAGCCGGTGTTCGTCCAGTCCCGCTTCGCCGGCACGCGCCTGTTCCAGCCACCCTATGGCGAGACCTTCAAGACCATCTTCGGCCTGCTGCGCAAGATCGTCTGAGGCGCCGCGGCCCGCGCCGGGCAAGACCTGACCCCAGTCTCCTTGTGAAGGACCGAGCGGCATGATCTTCGACCAGAGCCATGACTACGTGATCGTCGGCGGCGGCTCCGCCGGATGCGCGCTCGCCGCGCGCCTCAGCGAGGACCCGTCGGTCGACGTGCTGCTCATCGAGGCCGGCGGCCGGGGGGACAGCTGGGTCGTGAACACACCCACCGCGGGCGTGTTCCAGATCCCCACCACGCTCAACAACTGGGCCTTCGAGACCGTGCCCCAGGTCGGCCTGAACGGCCGCCGGGGCTACCAGCCGCGTGGCCGCGCGCTCGGCGGCTCCTCGGCGATCAACGCCATGGTCTACGTCCGCGGCCACCGCGCCGACTACGACCACTGGGCCGCCCTCGGCAACCCCGGCTGGGCCTTCGACGACCTCCTGCCCCTCTTCATCCGGAACGAGGCCAACGAGCGCCTCGGCGCCCCCTGGCACGGCCAGGACGGCCCGCTGAAGGTCAGCGACCTGCGCACCGACAGCCCCCTGCACCAGGCCTGGCTCGACGCCGGCCGCGCCATGGGCCTGAGGATCACCGACGACTTCAACGGCCCGGACCAGGAAGGCATCGGCGTCTACCAGGTCACCCAGCACGAGGGCGAACGCTGGAGCGCCGCGCGCGCCTACCTCGAACCCAACCGCCAGCGCCCCAATCTGCGCGTGGTCACCGGCGCGCAGGTCGAGCGCGTGCTCTTCGAGGGCCGGCGCGCCGTGGGCGTGCAGATGCGCCTGGGCGGCCCGCGCGTGCAGATCGAGGCCCGCCGCGAAGTCGTGCTCAGCGCCGGCGCGCTGCAGACGCCGCAGCTGCTGATGCTCTCCGGCATCGGCCCGGGCGCGCATCTGCAGGACCTCGGCATCCCCGTGCTGCACCACCTCCCCGGCGTCGGCGAGAACCTGCAGGACCACCCCGACTTCGTCCACGGCTACCTCAGCGAGAGCCTGGACACCGTGGGCATCTCGCTCAAGGGCGGCGTGCGCCTGGCGCAGAACATCGCCCGCTACCAGCGCGAGCGCCGGGGCATGATCAGCTCCAACTTCGCCGAGTGCGGCGGCTTCCTCAAGACGCGCCCCGAGCTGGCCCTGCCCAATGTGCAGCTGCACTTCGTCATCGCGCTCGTCAATGACCACGCCCGCGAGCTGGGCCTCGGCCACGGCCTCTCCTGCCATGTGTGCCTGCTGCGCCCCAGCAGCCGCGGCAGCGTGCGCCTGGGCGGCCCGCGCGTCGAAGACACACCGCTGATCGACCCCGCCTTCCTGGCCGACCCGGCCGACGTCGACGAGCTCATGGAAGGCTTCAAGCTGAGCCGCGAGCTGATGCGCCAGCCCTCACTGCGCGCCTTCTGGACGCGCGAGCTCTGGCAGGCGCAGGCGAACACCGACGACGAGATCCGCGCGCTGCTGCGCCGCCGCGTGGATACCGTCTACCACCCCGTCGGCAGCTGCCGCATGGGCCGCGACCCCCTGGCCGTCGTCGATGCCAAGCTGCGCGTGCACGGCGTCGAGCGCCTGCGGGTGGTGGACGCCTCCATCATGCCCACGCTGATCGGCGGCAACACGAATGCGCCGACCATGGTGATCGGCGAGAAGGCCGCGCTGATGATGCGCGCGGCGGCCTGAGCGGACGGCACCGCGCCCCCGCGCCCCGCCCGCTCAATAGCCGGGCGGCCGCTCCTCCGCCACCGGCTTGCGCGCACGCGCCTCGATGGCCGTCGTGAGCTTCACCGGGCCGCCGGCCGCGCCGACCTGCACCGCCTGCGGCGCGCCGTCCACCAGCTGGTCCACGTGCCAGACGCGGAGGCGGGCCGGGCCCTCGGGGACGCCGGCCAGCAAGACCTGGCCCTTGTCGTCACTGACCGCCGCCCAGGGCGTGTCGCTGACGTAGACATGGCCCCGCATCGACCCGTGCAGATGGCAGCCCAGCAGATAGGGCCCGGGCTGGCTCAGCTGCTGCGAGGCCGTGGCCAGGGGCTGGCCTTCGCGCCGGGCCGAGAGCTTGAAGCTGAAGCCCTGCGTCGGGTCCAGATAGACGCCGCCGGGGCCGCTCAAGCCGCCGCGCACGTGGTGGTTCCACTTGTCCAGGTTCGTGAAGACCACCCGGGCGCCGGACGAGACCACGCTCACCTGCGGCTGGAAGCGCATCTGCTGCTGCGTGATCGTCTGCTCCAACTGCGGCGCCGGGCGCGGGCCGGGCTGCTGGGTGTCCAGCAGCACCACGGCCTCGGGCAGGGGCTTGCCGCTGCGGTCCAGCACCTGGATCTGCACGTCCGCCGCCCACAGGGCCGTCGGCAGCGCCACGACGCCCGCCAGCAGCAGAGGCTTGAACAACGAAGGAAGTCGATGCATCACCGGGGTCTCCTTGGGTCGATGGGCACGCCGGCGCGAGCCGGGTCTGGGGTTTCCTCTCCATCCTAGGGCCGCCGGGCCGGCCCCCGGCCCCCTAGAATCCCGCCCATCATGTCCATTGCCGACTCCACCGGCCTCTTCCTGGCCTTCCTGGCCCGCCTGATCACGGGCGCCCAGGGCCACTGGAAAGGCTGCCCGCCCATGGCGGAGCAGCGCATCTACTTCGCCAACCACCAGAGCCATTTCGACTGGGTGCTGATCTGGGCCTCGCTGCCGCGCGAACTGCGCGCCGCGACCCGGCCCATCGCCGCGCGCGACTACTGGACCTCCAGCCCGCTCAAGACCTGGCTCACCCGCAATGTCTTCAATGCCATCTACGTCAGCCGCACCCGCAGCACGCCCGACGAAGATCCGCTGGAGCCGCTGGTCGAGGCCCTGTCCAAGGGCGATTCGCTGGTGATCTTCCCGGAGGGCACCCGCTCCAACAAGGGCGAGCCGCAGATCTTCAAGGCCGGCCTCTACCACCTGGCCGAGCAGTTCCCCAACGTGAAGCTCATCCCCACCTGGATCGACAACGTGCAGCGCGTGATGCCCAAGGGTGAAGTCGTGCCCGTGCCCATCCTGTGCACCGTCACCTTCGGCGCGCCCATGCAGATCAGGGAAGGCGAGGACAAGCGCGCCTTCCTCGAGCGCGCCCGTGCCGAGGTCATGGCCCTCAAACCCGGCGGGTGGCGCGAATGAGCTGGCTGCGCTGGGTCAAGTCCCTGAACTCGAGCGAGCAGGTCGCCTTCCTGTTCGTCATGCTCTTCGGGGCGCTGATGCTGACCAGCATCGGCAGCTTCCTGTTCTCGCTCAAGAAGCGGGCCGACGACGAGGACGACAGCGACTGGCACCGCGGCTGGAGCCGCTTCCGCCACGAGCTCAACATGCTGTGGCTCTTCGCGAGCCTGTTCTGGGCCGCCTGGATCTCCGGCCCCGTGGGCGCGACGCTGCTCTTCGGCGTGTTCAGCTTCCTCGCCCTGCGCGAGTTCATCACGCTGATGCACACGCGCCGCGGCGACCACCGCAGCCTCATCCTCGCCTTCTTCGTGATCCTGCCGCTGCAGTACGTGCTCGTGGGCACACGGCAGTTCGACATCTTCTCGGTGTTGATCCCCGTCTATGCCTTCCTGGCCATCCCCGTGGCCAGCGCGCTGGCGGACGACCCGCGCCGCTTCCTGGAGCGCAACGCCAAGATCCAGTGGGGCATCATGGTCTGCGTCTACGGGCTCTCGCACGCGCCGGCCCTGCTGCTGCTGGACTTCCCCAGCTACCCCGAATACCAGGGCCGCGGCGCCTTCCTGCTCTTCTTCCTCGTGATCGTCTCGGCCTGCGGGCAGATCGCGCAGTACCTCGCCGCCAAGCGTCTGCGCCGCCGCCCGCTGGCCCGGCGCATCAGCCGCAGCTTCTCGATGCGCGCGTGGTGGGTGGGCACGGTCACCGCCGCCGTGGTGGGCACGCTGCTGTACTGGATCACGCCCTTCAAGGCCGGGCAGGCGCTGGTCATGTCCTTCATCGCCGCCGGCGCGGGCAGCTTCGGCGCGCTCGTGATGAAGGCGCTCAAGAAGGATGCCGGCGTCGAGTACTGGGGCAACCGCAGCAACATCACCGGCGCCGTGGGCCTGCTGGACCGCATCGCGGTGCTGTGCTTCGCCGCACCGGTGTTCTTCCATTCGGTGCGGTGGTACTTCAAGCTGCCGCTATGAGGATTCTCGGCATCGACCCCGGCCTGCAGACGACGGGCTTCGGCGTGATCGACGCGGACGGTCCGCGGCTGGCCTATGTGGCCAGCGGGACGATCAAGACCACGGGGGTGCCGACGGGCGACCTGCCGGGCCGCATCAAGATCCTCTTCGACGGCATCCGCGAGGTGCAGCAGCGCTACGAGGCGCAGTGCGCGGCCATCGAGATCATCTTCGTCAACGTGAACCCGCAGTCCACGCTGCTGCTGGGGCAGGCGCGCGGCGCGGCCATCACGGCGCTCGTCTCCTGCGAGCTGCCGGTGTCCGAGTACACCGCGGTGCAGATGAAGAAGGCCATCGCCGGCCACGGCCAGGCCAGCAAGGAGCAGATCCAGCTGATGGTCCAGCGCCTGCTGAACCTGCCCGGTGTGCCGGGCAAGGACGCGGCGGACGCCCTGGGCATCGCGATCATGCATGCCCACGCCCGCGTGACCTTCGAGGCCATGGGCAAGCACACGACGCTGCAGCGGCGCCAGCACGCGCAGTTCAAGGGCGGCCGGACGTACTGAGCGCCCGCGGCGCAAGCCTCGCGCCAGCCGGGCCCGATAGCATCGACGCTCCCCCGACCAGGAGCCACCCATGCTGGGCATCGCCGACTACCCCGCCTTCGTCATCGCCGTGCTGGTGTTCCTGGCCATTCCCGGCCCGGGCAACCTCGCCCTGATCAGCGCCACGGCGCAGGGCGGCGTGCGCGGCGGCATGGCGGCGACGCTGGGCGTGATCCTGGGGGACCAGGTGCTGATGTGGGCCGCCGTGGCGGGCGTGGCGGCGCTGCTGGCGGCCTCGCCCACGGCCTTCAGCGTCGTGCAGTGGGGCGGCGCGCTGTACCTCGGCTGGCTGGGTTGGCAGATGCTGCGCGCGAAGCCGGGCGAGGCCGCAGCCTTGCAGCTCAAGCCGGGGCACTTCCTGCGCCAGGCCCTGCTCATCACGCTGCTCAACCCCAAGGCCATCGTTTTCTACATGGCCTTCTTCCCGCTCTTCGTCGACCCGGCCCATCACCGCGGCCTGCTGACCTTCGCCGTGATGGCCGCCACCATCGCCGCCCTCACCTTCGCCTACGGCCTCGTGGCCGTGCTGCTGGCGCATCGCCTGGGCGAGCGCGTGCGCGGAAGCCCGCGCATGAGCCAGTGGCTGCGGCGGGTGGCGGGCGTGTGCCTGATCGGGTTCGGGGTGCGATTGCTGAGCCGCTAAGACCCCGGCTCCGCGAGATCCTGCGCACCTTGGGCCCGGCACGCAGCGGCGGCCTTCGCCATGCGGAACGCCGATGACCGACAATCACGCATGACCCGCAGCACCCCTGACGCCAAGACCGGCGCCTCCGACGCCTTCTCCTCCCTGCCCCTGCCGCCGCACATGCAGGCGAACCTGCAGCAGCTGGGCTATCTCTCGATGACGCCCATCCAGGCGGCGAGCCTGCCCCTGACGCTGGCCGGCAAGGACCTCATCGCCCAGGCCAAGACCGGCAGCGGCAAGACCGCCGCCTTCACGCTGCCGCTGCTGATGAACCTGAACCCGCGGCGCTTCGCGGTGCAGGCGCTGGTGCTGTGCCCCACGCGCGAGCTGGCCGACCAGGTGACGCAGGAGATCCGCCGCCTCGCCCGCGCCGAGGACAACATCAAGACGCTGACGCTGTGCGGCGGCGTGCCGGTGCGCAACCAGCTCGCCAGCCTGGCGCACGGCGCGCACATCATCGTGGGCACGCCCGGCCGCATCCTCGACCACCTCCAGCGCGAGACGCTGGACCTCTCGGCGCTCAACACGCTGGTGCTCGACGAGGCCGACCGCATGCTGGACATGGGCTTCGCGGAGGACATCGCCCAGGTGATCGCCTGCGCCCCCAAGGCCCGCCAGACCCTGCTCTTCTCGGCGACCTACCCGGACGGCGTGAGCAGCATGGCCGCGCGCTTCATGCGCGATCCGCAGGAGGTGCGGCTCAAGGAGGTGCACGCGGCCACCAAGATCCGCCAGCGCTTCTACGAGGTCACGGAGGCCGAGCGCCTGCATGCCGTCGGCCTGCTGCTGAACCACTTCCGCCCGGCCAGCACGCTGGCCTTCTGCAACACCAAGCAGCAGTGCCGCGACCTCGTCGCCGTGCTGGAGGCCCAGGGCATCTCCGCGCTGGAGCTGCACGGCGACCTCGACCAGCGGGACCGTGACCAGGTGCTGGTGCAGTTCGCCAACCGCAGCTGCAGCGTGCTCGTGGCCACCGACGTGGCCGCCCGCGGGCTGGACATCGCGCAGCTCGAGGCCGTGATCAACGTCGACATCACGCCCGACGCCGAGGTGCACACCCACCGCGTGGGCCGCACGGGCCGGGCCGACGGCGAGGGCTGGGCCTTCAGCCTCGCGAGCCTCGACGAGATGGGCCCCGTGGGCCGCATCGAGCATGCGCACGGCACGCCCTTCACGTGGTATCCCCTGTCCGAGCTGACGCCCGCCGCCGATGGCGGGACGCTGCAGGCGCCGATGGCCACGATCCAGATCCTCGGCGGCCGCAAGGAAAAGATCCGCCCCGGCGACGTGCTGGGCGCGCTCACCAAGGACATGGGCTTCCCCGGCGCCAAGATCGGCAAGATCAACGTCAACGAGTTCTCGACCTACGTCGCCGTCGAGCGCGACATCGCCACCCAGGTGCTGCGCGCGCTCAATGCCGGCAAGGTCAAGGGCAAGTCCGTGAAGGCGCGCGTGCTGTGAGCAACGCGCCCGCCACCTTCGCCGCCCTGGGCCTCTCGCCCGCCCTGCAGCGCGCCGCCCGCGAGCTGGGCTTCGAGGCCCCGACGCCCGTGCAGGCCGCCGCCATCCCGGCCGCCCTCGCGGGTCACGACGTGCTGGCCTCGGCCGAGACCGGCTCCGGCAAGACCGCCGCCTTCGCCTTCCCCATCCTGCAGCAGGTCGAGTCGCAGAATGCCCGCGCCGCTGCGGGCGCCGCGCGCGCGCCGCAGGTGCTGGTGCTCGTGCCCACGCGTGAGCTGGCCGCGCAGGCCGGCGCGCTGCTGCGGGCCGCGGCGCGCTGCCTGGCCGTCTCGGTGAAGGTGTCCATCCTCTACGGCGGCGTGTCCATCAATCCGCAGCTGATGGCGTTGCGCGGCGGCGCGGACATCGTCGTCGCCACGCCCGGCCGCCTGCTGGACGTCCTCGAGCACAACGGCCTCACCCTCGCGTCGCTGCGCTGCCTCGTGCTGGACGAGGCCGACCGCCTGCTGGATGCCGGCTTCGCCGAGGAGCTCCAGCGCGTGCTCGCCCGGCTGCCGGCGCAGCGCCAGCACCTGCTGTACTCCGCCACCTTCCCGCCCGCGGTGCAGGCGCTGTCCGACGCGCTGCTGCACGACCCGGTGCGGGTGACGATCGCCCAGGCGCTCACGCTGGACACGGACCTGGGCGATCGCAAGCTCACCGAGCGCGCCATCACCGTAGACGCCGCCCGGCGCACGCCCCTGCTGCGCCACCTGATCGAGCAGGAGGGCTGGACGCGCGTGCTGGTCTTCGTGGCCACGCGCTATGCCTGCGACCACGTCGCCGACAAGCTGCGCCGAGCGGGCCTCGCCGCCGCGGCCTTCCACGGCGACGCGAGCCAGGGCGCGCGCTCGCGGGTGCTCGAGGACTTCAAGTCCGGGGCGCTGCGCGTGCTGGTGGCCACGGACCTGGGCGGGCGGGGCATCGACATCGCCCAGCTCCCCGTGGTGCTGAACTACGACCTGCCCCGCGCCGCGGCGGACTATGTGCACCGCATCGGCCGCACCGCCCGCGCCGGGGCCGAGGGACTGGCCGTGAGCTTCGTCAGCGCGGCCACGGAAGGCCATTTCCGGCTGATCGAGAAGCGCCAGGCCCGCCGCGTGCCTCGCGAGCAGATCGCCGGCTTCGAGCCCACCGAGCTCGCCCCGGCGAACGCCGCGACCGGCGGCGTGAAGGGCCGCCGCCCCAGCAAGAAGGACAAACTGCGGGCTGCCGCCGCGCGCTCGGGGTCCTGAGCCCAGGGCACCCCAGGCTCTGTCGGGTTATTTGACAGCCCCCGGGCGTCGCGGGGGAGGCAGTGACGCCGGGACCGATGCCTACGGCCCCGGTCAGCGAGGGCACGATTCTTGCAATCGGTTACCGCTGTTTCGGGGCCGCCCCTGGCGGTCTGTCACACCTATCTTCAACTCCTGGGAGCTTTCATGCATTTGCTGTCCAAGGCCATCAGTGCCATCGCGCTGGCCGGCGCCTCCTTTGCTGCCGCGGCTGCGCCTGTCACACTGACCTTCGAAGGGGCCGTCAACACGATCTACACCAACCCGATCCTTCGCTCGGGCTTCCTGCTGGGCAATCCCGACGGGCAGGAACAGCACTTCCATGAGGTGGACAGCCAGTCCCTCGGCCCGGTCGGCAACGGCACGGGCGTTCTCGCGAACGACCGCGACACCCAGATCTTCGTGAAGCGCAGCGATGGCGGCGTCTTCAGCGGCCTGAGCGTCGATGTGGGCTCCACCGGCTCGGTCAACTTCGGCAGCAACATCGGCATGGACATCGAGGCCTTCCTGGGCCTGACGTCGGTGGGCCTGCTGCACGTGGACTTCGACACCATCACGCCGCTGCAGCGCGTGAGCCTGCTGGGGCTGGGCAACTTCGACCGCCTGGTCTTCGATGGCATCCGCGGCGGTTTCGCCCTGGACAACCTGACGCTGGACGATGCCCGCAATGCCGTGCCCCTGCCCTCCAGCCTGGCCCTGGCCAGCCTGGGCCTGGGCGTGCTGGGCGGCTTCGGCCGTCGCCGCAAGGCCTGACGACGCCTTCCGGCAGGGCCGATCAGGCCCTGCCGCGCCTCAGGTGACGAGGCGGCGGTACACCCAGTCGCCCTCGTCATACGTCGCAAGCACCGGCCTCGCCGGTGGCGCGACCCTGGCATAGCCCGCCCGCACCAGCAGCCGCTGGCTGTGCGTGTTCCCGGGCACCGTCGTGGCCCAGCAGGGCGCGCCGGGACTTTCGCGCTCCAGCGCCCCATGCAACCACTGCAGGCCCTCCGTGGCCAGGCCCCGGCCCCAGTGCGCGGGCGCCAGCAGAAAGGCCACCTCGGCGATGCCCTCATGCAAGGTGGCCTGCAGCAGGCCCACGAGCGCCCCACCGTCCGCCAGGCGCATGGCGTAGTTCAGCCAGCGCTCGGGCGGCTGCCCGGGGCGCGGGCCGGCCAGGGTGCCGCGCAGCCACGCCGCCACGTCCGCCGCCGCCGGCGGCAGGCCGCCGATGTGGCGGTAGACCGCCTCCTGCCAGAGCACCGCGGCCAGCGGCTCGACGTCGTCCGCGCTCAGCGGCGTGATGACGAGGCGATGGGCCGAGGCGGCGCCAGCAGGGTCAGGTCTTGCGGCAGGAAGGCCGAGGGCGATGGATTCGTCGATCGTCATGGCGCGCATCCTAACGCCGCATCGACCCGTCTCTCGTGCCAATAAAAAAGCCCCGCACAAGGCGGGGCATGAAGACGCCGGCACGCAGGCACCGGCGCCGAAGAGCTACTGATGCAACCATCAGCAGAGACAAGCGTCGATGCGCTCAGCGCAGCGTGTAGCGGGCTGCCAGCTGGACCGTCGGGCCGTAGCGGTCGTCATAGAAGCCGCCGTAGCCGGTGGAGAAACGCGGCTTCGTGTCGAAGACGTTGAGCACCGTGAGGTCCAGCTTCAGGTTGCGCCAGCCCGTGTAGCCCACGGAGAGGTCCCACACCGTGCGGCTGGGCATGCGGCCGGGGTCCACGCCGGGCTGCAGCGCGGCGGGGCTGCTCACGTTGAGCACGCCGGCATACGTCAGGCCATTGAGCTGCACGCGCCAGGCGCCCTGCTCGCCGCCCACGCGCATGGTGTTGCGCCACTTCTCCTGGCTGTAGCCGCCCACGCGCTCCAGCAGGTCGCCGTCCGGCGTGTAGGCGGACTTGTAGCGCAGGATGGCGTTGTACTCGTTCTCGAGCCAGAAGCGGATGCCCGCCCATTCCTGCTCCAGGCGCATCGTCCAGTCCACGCCGCCGGTCTCGATGCCGCCGACGTTCTTGTACGGCAGCGTCAGGTACTTGAGGCGGCCGTCCTTGAGGCCGGGATAGCGCGCCTCGAGCGCGGGGTTGCGCGGGTCGCGGGTGATCAGCTCGGCGAAGCCCGGGGTGTCGAACTCGTGGTCGATGAGGTACTGGCCATCGAGCAGATTGATGGAGTCCTTCTGCTTCAGGTAGTAGAGATCGACGGTGGTGTTGAGCGCCTTGGACGGATTGAAGGCGACGCCGGCGCTCCAGATCGAGCTGCGCTCAGGCTTGAGCTCGGGATTGGGCACATAGGTCAGGCGCGGGTAGTAGGCGCACTGGTCGTAGTTCAGGCCCATCGGGCGGCAGCGGACCCAGTCACGGATGCCCTCGTTCGGGTAGGCGTTGGTCGAGCCCATGTGCATCTGCGGCAGCGAAGGCGCCTTGAAGGCCGTCGTGTAGCCCGCACGCAGCAGCCAGTCGCCGCTCGGGCGGAAGGCCACCGCCAGCTTGGGGTTCGTGGTGGTGCCGAAGTCGCTGTAGTGGTCGCTGCGCAGGGCCAGCTGGATCTCGGTGGATTGATTGGGCTGCAGATTGAACTCCACGAAGCCCGAGGCCACCCGGCGGCTGCCGTCGGAGGAGGTGCCGCTCCAGTTCTCGATGTTCTTGGCGGCGACCTGCGGATCGGCCACCTCCTTCATGCCCTCGCGCATGAACTGCACGCCGGCGGCCACGCCCAGCGGGCCGCCCAGAATGCGCGCCAGCTCGGGGTTGCTGACCTTGGCATCGACCGTGCTGAGGGTGGACGTGGCCTGCTTGAGAACGTCCGTCATCAGCGCCTCGGCCGAGGCCCGCGTGTTCACGGGCACGAAGGGGTTGTAGCCGCCCTTCTCGAGCGCCGCCAGCACGGCATCGCGCTTGAGCATGTTGTATTCGGTCTGGTCACCCTGGCTGCGGCTGTACATGGCCGCCAGCTCCCAGTCCCAGCCGCGGAACAGGCCGCGCGCGCCGGCCAGCGCGCGGCGGTTGCTCACCAGGGAACGCGTGGCCCGCTCGCCGGCTTCGTCCACCGAGCGGAAGGCCAGGATCGCGCTGCCTTCGTGCGCCACGCCCTTGTCGTCGACCCAGCGGCCGAGCGCCGGCACATAGGCCGCCATATTGGGATAGACGCGGTGATCCGTGCCCGATTCCAGCGAGGGATAGCCGCCGCGCCAGTCCGTGCGGTTCTGGCCGAGCACGAGCTCACCGAAGAGCGTGGTGTTGGCATCCAGCGCCTTGGTGCCCATCACCGCGGCGTTCAGGCGCTGCAGCGTCGGGCCCAGCTCGGCGCCGGGGGCGAGGTCGGTGCGGCAGTATTCGTCGCCGATGTTGTCCGTCTCCACCTGCGCCGCCGGGCAGGCCGGGTGCGCCTTGCGGTAGCCCTCGTCGACACGCAGGATGGAGCCGGGGCTGCGCGTGGTGTCGCGCAGGTCCAGGCCGCCATAGGGCCGCAGGTCGCTGCTGCGGGCCAGCGCATGCTTGCCGGCCAGTGCCGGCTCCTTGCGCGAGGCCGTCAGTATCGCCAGCAGGTTGTAGCCATCCCGGGTGAGGTCGCCATGACCGCTCGTCACGCTGAACTCGCCGCGGCGCTGGTCGCCGGCCGTGCGCTGGCCCAGCTTGCCGGCCAGCTCCAGGCCCTGGTAATCCGTCTTGGTGACGAAGTTCATCACGCCGGCCACCGCATCGGAGCCGTACAGCGCCGAGGCGCCATCGCGCAGGATCTCCACGCGCTCGACGGCGGCGAGCGGGATGGTGTTGAGGTCCACGAAGGGTGTGTCGGTGCCCGCCGCGAAGGCGTAGTTGGCCAGGCGACGGCCGTTGAGCAGCACCAGCACGTTCTGGGCGCCCATGCTGCGCAGGCTGGCGCTGGTGGCGCCCGCGGAGAAGGAATTGGCGTTGTTGCCGTCGTCGTACGAGGTCACCGCCGCCATCTTGGACAGCAGCTCGACGGTGGACGTCGCGCCGGTGGCCTCGATGTCCCCACGCTTGTAGATGGCGATGGGGTTGGGGCCTTCCGCGCGGATGCGCTTGATGCTGGAGCCCACGATCTCGACCCGCTGCAGGGTCTGGGGCACCGGCTCGGGGGCGGGCTCGGCGCTCTGGGCGCGGGCCTGCGCCGCCAGCACCAGCAGCGCGCCGGCCAGCAGGCTCAGGCGCGCCGCCTGCGGGCACGGCAGGGCAGACAGGGGCGAACGGTTCATGGAGTCTCCTCGTTGTTTCTATGGCGTCTGGCGGGCGCCGGGCGGGCGATCGCCGCTCGTGCGCAAAGGATCGTCTTCCATATCCTTTGCGAATAATTCTGGCATTTCGTGAATATATTTATCTTAGGACTTGCCCGCATCCGCCTGGTACGGCTGCGCCCACACGACGCGCTCCCTTTTTTTGTGGCCGCAGGGAATACTGGCGAGCGCCCGCGTGTTCTCCGTTCATCCCCACTGGAGATGCCCATGAAGCACCTTGCACTCGCCCTCTCGATCCCTGCCCTCGTCCTGGCCGCCTGCGCCAGCGCGCCGCCCGCCCCGGCCCGCGCGCAGGACGGCGCCCTCGTCGGCGCCAACGGCATGACGCTCTACACCTTCGACAAGGACACCGGCGGCAAGAGCGCCTGCAACGGCCCCTGCGCCATGAACTGGCCGCCGCTGATGGCCGCCGCCGACGCCAAGGCCATGGGCGACTGGTCCGTCATCACGCGCGACGACGGCGGCCGCCAGTGGGCCTACAAGAGCAAGCCGCTGTACTACTGGGTGAAGGACCAGAAGCCCGGCGACCGCACGGGTGACGGCGTCAACAAGGTCTGGCACACCGCCACGCCGTGACGCTGGACGACACGCTCCCCCACCTGCCCCGGCTGCGCCGCCATGCGCGGCTGCTGACCGGCGATGCCAGCCGCGCGGACGACCTGCTGCAGGACACCCTGGAGCACGCCGCCCGCAAGGCGCATCTCTGGCAGGCGCCGGTGGCGGAGCGTGTGCCCGGCGCGGCGCTGCGCGCCTGGCTGCTGACGGTGATGCACCGTCGCTACCTGAACCAGTGGCGCGACGAGCAGTCCGCCCGCCTGGAGAGCCTGGACGAGCGGCACGAGTCGCTGGGCCAGCACCGCCCGCATGAGCAGCTCCACCTGCGCCTGGACCTGGAGCGCGGCCTGGCCGCCCTGCCCTCGGCCGCGCGCGAGGTGCTGCTGCTGGTGTGCGTGGAGGAACTCAGCTACGAGGCCACCGCGCGCGTGCTGGACATCCCCGTCGGCACCGTCATGTCCCGCCTCTCGCGGGCCCGCGAGCGCCTGCGGGTGCTCATGAGCGAGCCGGCCCGCCCCCATCCAGCCACCGCCCCCGCCGCCTTGCGAGTCGTCAAATGACGCCGGCCCCGATCCCCTCTGCCAAGGAAGCCGCATGAGTGCCCCGCACGAGCCCGGCGACGACGCGCGCGCCCCGGCGCCGCCCTCCCCGCCGATCCCGCCCGACGAGCCGAGCCTGCATGCGCTCGTCGATGGCCAGCTGACGCCGGTCGAGGCCCAGGCGCTGCGGCAGCGCCTGGAGGACTGGCCGGCGCTCGCCGCCCGCGTGCAGACGTGGCAGGACCAGCGCCAGGCGCTGCAGGGCCTGCAGGCCGACTGCCTCGATGAAGCCGTGCCGGATGCCGTGCTGGCGTCCCTGCGCGGCCTGCGTGCCTCGCCGCCCCCACAGGCGCCGCAGGCACCCCTGCCTTGGTGGGCGCAGCGCCAGGCCGCGATGTGGCTGCTGGTCGGCACCACGGCCGTTTCCGGCGCGGTAGGTACCGGCCTGGGCTGGCTGTGGGGCCGGCAGTCCGATCCCCAGCAGCAGGCGCGCGCCACGCCCGTGGCCCCGTCCTTCGTGCGGGACGCGGCCATTGCGCACGCCGTCTACCAGGTCGAGCGCCGCCATCCCGTGGAGGTGGCCGCCAGCGAGCAGGACCACCTGCTGCAGTGGCTCTCCAAGCGCCTCGGCCAGCCCTTGCGCGCACCGGATCTGCAGGCCGACGGCTTCCGGCTCATGGGCGGGCGGCTGTTGCCCGCAGGCGAGGCCGCGGCGCCCGGCGCGGCCGCCTCCCTGGCGCGGGCCCAGCTCATGTACGAGAACGCCCAGGGGCAACGCCTGACCCTCTACATCGCCGTCGACGGCCGCCCCGCCGCCCGCCACGGCGGCACCGCCTTCCAGCGCAGCGAGCAGCGCCAGGGCGAGCTCCTCACCCGCAGCATCTACTGGATGGACGGGCCGCTGGCCTATGCCCTGAGCGCCTCGGTGGACGCCGCGCATCTGGAGCGGCTGAGCGAGCGGGTGTATCGGGACCTTCAAGGCTGAGGGCGGCGGCAGCGCCCGCGCGGCGTGAGCGGGAACCCGTCACCCAGCGAGAGGGCGTGCCCCTCAGGGCAGGCTCAAGTCCATGCCGAGCGTCCTGGCCAGCCCGAAGGTCAGGCTCAGCACGATGAGCAGCAGCAGCATGAACACGGCGAGGTACTTGGCGGTCATGCCGAGCAGCACGCGCCGGCCCAACGTCATCTTCTCGCGGTCGTAATGCCACTTGATGGCGAACACCATGCCTGCGAGGAAGACCAGGCCCTTGAACAGAACGAAAGCGACGAGAACCCAATCCACCGGAGCATTCCTGGCTGTTGCACCACGCCGGCGATCTTGACAGGAGTCAAGCACGGAGGACATTGGACGTTTTGACTCATGGGGGGCTCGGGAACGTGAGGGATTTGGGCGGCCAGGGCGCTTGGGGGTGCGCGCTCAGGGCGGGGCGGGCGTTGCAAGAAGGGGTGGGGCCGCCTGAGTCAATGCCTCGCGTGCTGCCTCGCAGGCGCCCCGGCAACCGGCGAGCCTACGGCGCCCTGTAGAACGCGGCGATGCCAGGAATGAACTGCTCCGGATTCCCGCCCACCAGATTGGTCAGCACGACGACCGCCAGTCCCTCGTCGGGATAGACCATGAATGCAGCCCGTTGGCCGCCGATGCCGGCCACCTGCCGCGGCCGGGTCGACAGCACAGGCCAGCCTGCGGCCCAGTCGCCAGGCTGGCCGTTGTTGAGCGTCTCCGGCGTCCACAGGGCCCGCAGGCTGTCCTTGCCCATGAGCCGGCCCTGGGTCAGGGCGATGAGCCAGGCCGCCACCTCATCCGCCGTGCTCAGGAGGCCGCCGCCCGCCTGCAGGCTGTAGGGGATGTCATAGATCCAGCGGGAGAGGCGCTGGGCGTCGTTCGGTGCCAGCGTGCGGCGTGGGAAGTAGCTGTAGATGGTGGCCGCGTCGGGCACGGGCTCGTAGCTGTCGCCAAAGGTGCTCCGCCGCATCTTCGCCACGGCGAACTGCCCGTCGGCCAGGTATTGGTCGTAGGGCTTGCGCCCCTGCTTGGCGATGATCTGCGCCAGCAGGCCGTAGTTGGTCTGGTTGTAGGCAAAGCGCTCGCCGGGCACCGACACCAGGGGCTGCCGCCGAACGGCCTCCCACATGCTGGCCTCGCTGGCACCCGTGGTCGGGCCGGGCTGCTCCACGATCTCGGGCAGGCCGGAGGTGTGGGCCAGCAGCTGGCGGACCCGGATGCCCCGCCAGGCCACCGGCAGGTCCTCGAGATAGCGCGACACCGGCGCCTCCAGGCTCACCAGCCCGGCCTCGGCCAGCTGCATCATCGCGACGCCCGTGAAGGCCTTGGTCGCGGAATTGAGGGGGAACAGCGTGCTGGGGCTCACCGGCACGCGGTTCTCCACATTGGCCAGGCCAAAGCTCTCGGACAGCACCACCTGGCCGTCCTTCACGACGGCCAGCTGCAGCCCCGGAATCCTGCGCGCCTGCATGGTCTGCTGGATCAGCTGCCGCGCCTGGGCGTTGGCCTGCTCCACGGCATTCTGGGCCTGCCCCATGGCCGGCATCAGGCACAGCAGGGCTGCGATGAAGAACGGTGCCTTGTGTGTCCTGGATGCCATGGCGCCCTGCCCTGCGAAGCCTCGAATCCGCCGCAATGTAGCCAGTGACGGCACGCGTGGCGAAAGTCAGCCGGCCGCCCCATGCCGGATCAGGTGCGATCGGGTTCGGTCGGGAAAGCAAGACCTGACCCCGGCCAGGGCGAGCCGCATCAACAAGGAAAAAGGGCGCCGCAAGCGGCGCCCCTCGCATCCACCGCGTGCCGTTCAGGCGCGGCGACGGCGCACCAGCGCCACACCGCCCAGCGCCAGCAGGCTCAGCGCCAGGCTGGCCGGCTCCGGCACGGCCGAGGCCGCGTCCTTCACCACGTAGGCGCCGCTGCTCTCGACGCCGCCCGGGACGCTGTAGTGCAGGTAGGCATCACTGCTGTCGAAGGAGCCGGAGGTGAAGCTGAGGCTCCAGTCCGGCGTGCCGTCGACGTAGCTCAGGCCCAGGAAGATGCCGTCCTGGAAGTCGGCGGTGGCCGTGGCGTTGAGGCCGTGGCTGGCGCCGAGGAAGTCGAGGCCGAAGGTGCTCAGCGCGACGGATTCGAAGCCGCTGAAGGTCAGCGCGGCGTCGTCGTAGCTGAAGAAGCCGGTGAAGGTCTCGTTCAGCAGCGGGCCGGCATCGATCAGGCCTTCGAAGGTCTGGCTGACGGGCGCGGCCTGCACACCGAAGCTCAGGCCTGCGCTCAGCAGCGCGGCGGCGATCAGGGTCCGGGTCTTGTTCATGACGGATCTCTCTTTCTTGATTTCAGAACTTGAAGACGGCAGGGGTCACGGCCGCGCAGCTCAGGCCCTTGAGCAGCACCACCGGGCGGGACTTGGCCACGCCGACGGCGCCGTCCGGGTCATAGCCGATCAGGGCGCCGCCGGTCTGCGGCGTGCAGGTCACGAAGCCCTGCCCCAGCGGGTCGGCGCTGCTGATGCCCACGTTCTTCAGCAGCTCGGTGAAGACCAGCAGGTCCTCGCCGGGCGTGAAGTCGGTGATGGTGTCCAGGCCATCGGCCCCGGTGCGGTAGACAAACTGGTCGCGGCCCTTGCCGCCGGTCAGCGTGTCGCGGCCCAGGCCGCCCTCGATGACGTCGTCGCCGTCCGTGCCCACGATCGTGTCGTTGCCGGCGGTGCCGACGATGCGCTTGGTCAGGTCCAGGCCCATCACCATCGGGTCATGGTCCGAGCTCTTGTAGGCCGAGGGCGTGTAGAGATCGGGGCTGCAGGTCGCGCAGGCGGGCTGCTTGAACTCGAGGTTGTAGTCCAGCAGCGTCGGCTCGTCGGCGTTGATGTGCCAGGAGGTCGCGTACACCACCTTCGGGCTCAGCTCGGCGGTGCTGAAGCCATGGTCCAGGCGGCCGGCCATGGCGTCGAACACGTAGGAGTAGTCCGTCGGATCGAAGCGGCCGACCTGGTCGACGATGCTGCCGTCACTGGTCAGCGCCAGGATCGGATCTTCCTTGGCGTAGGCGTTGAAGTCGCCCAGCATCACCACCTGCGGCGTGCCGAAGCTGCTCTTCACCGTGCCCAGGAAGGTCTTCAGGCGCTGGGCCTGCGCCACGCGCGTGGCCGTCCAGCAGCCCTGCAGGCCGTCGTCGGCGTCGGGGCCGGAGTTCGGGCAGCTGCCCTTGGACTTCAGGTGGTTGACGATCACCGAGAACTTCTCGCCGTTGGGCAGCAGGAAGCCCTGGGCCAGCGGCGGGCGGTTGTTGACGTCGTCCGGATCGGAGATCGACACGCCGTTGAGCGTCAGCTTGCCCGGCTTGTAGATCATGGCCACGCGGATGGCGTCGTCACCCGTGCCCTGGGCCGGCGTCGGCACGAGGGCGTAGGTGCCCGCACCGACCTGCGCATTGAGCGAGTCCACCAGATGCTGCAGCGCGGTGTTGCCGTTGTTCTGGATCTCCATCAGGCCCACCACGTCGGCGTTCAGGCCGGCCAGGTTGGCGACGATCTTGGCGCGCTGGCGCTGGAACTCGGCCAGGTTGTCCGCGCCGCGGCAGTTGCCCGCCGAGACGGAGCCGCCCAGCGCGCAGCCCTGGCCGCTCTTGCCGTCGAAGGTCTGGCCGTTGGTGAAGGTGGTGAAGAAGTTCAGGACGTTGGCGCTGGCGATGCGCACATTGCCGCCCGACACCTGCGGCGTGGCGACGCGCGGGTTGGTGCGGGCGAAGTCCGGCGCGGCCAGCGGATGGATCTTGTACGAGCCCGCGCCGCCGCTGCTGCTGGTGGCGAGGCCGTAGTCGATCACGCCCGTCAGCGAGGCCAGGGTGTCCCCGGCGCGCACGGTGTTGTCGGCGCCGATGAAGGGCGTCGGGTTGACGTTCTGCAGCGAGGTGCCGTCGTCCAGGATGATCGAGCGGCGCAGGTTGTCCGCCTTCATCGCCAGCGCGTCCGGGCCGGCGGGCATGACGTTGGTCGGCGCCAGCAGGCGGCCGCCGGCGGCGAGGGTCAGCTGGCCGTAGCGCTGCAGGAAGTAGTTCTGCTGCACGGTCAGCGGGCCGCGCAGCGTCACGACCATGCCCTCGTAGGCTTCCAGGCCGTCGGCTGGGAGCGTCGCGAGGTCCACCTCGACGGGCGTCACCACGTAGCCGCTGCCCTGCACCGCGATGCCGGTCGGCGCGGTCAGCTGGGTCAGCGGGCGCGCCAGCGTGCCGGCATTGCCGGCGGAGCCGGTGTTGAACTCGGTCACCTTGCCGCTGAGCTGGATGAGCTGGCCCACGCTGACCGTCGGCGCCGTGCTGGTGAACACGAAGATGCCGTCGGACGTCGTCGGGTCGCCGTCGCCCACGGGGTCCTGCAGGAAGAAGCCGTTGCTGTTCAGCTTGGTCACCACGCCGCGGGTGCTGACGGTCTGGCCCTCGTAGGGGCTCTTGGCGCCGCTGCCCTGCAGCTTGTAGATGGGCAGGGGGCCGCTGACGTTGACCTTGAACGTGCAGCTGGCGTGCTGGCCGCCGTCGTTGCTCCAGTCCAGGCCCAGGCTGTAGAGGCCGGGCGCGACGCTGCTGGCCACGCTCCCCTGCTGGCTGGCCGTGCCACCCACGCCCGGCGCGGCGCTGAAGCCGCCCAGCGTGAAGCCGGCCGGCCAGGTGCCGACGATGGCGGCGGCGTTGACGATGCTGTCGGCGTCGCTCGCGCTCGCGGCGAAGCTGGCGCTCGTGCCGGCCGTCGCGCTGGCATCCGGGCAGCTCGGGATGATGGGCTGGGCCACCGTCGTGCCGCCGCAGGACTTCAGCGCGCTGGCGCTGTTGCGGGGCAGCGGCGCGGCGAGGCTGAAGTCGGCGCTGTTGCTGTTGGTGTCTGTGCAGCCGTCCGCGGCGCGGAAGGCGGCGCTCGTCGCGCTCAGCGTCGGCGTGGGCGAGCCCTCGGTGGGCGTGGAAGCCGTGCCGAAGCTGACGATGTCCTCGACGCCCGCCGGGTTCGTGCCGCTCAGCGCCGTCGTGCTGCGGACCAGGGCCACCTTGCCGGCCGTGGCGGACATCGGGATGTTGCCGTTCACGTCCCCGACGACGTCCACCGTGCCGCCCGCGCCCGCCTGCTGGCGGATCAGCAGGTACTGGCCGGCCTTGAGCTGCGTGCCGCCGGGAATGCCGGTCACCTGCCAGCTGCTGCCCGTGGACGACGCGTACTGGACCGACCAGCCGCCGATGTCCACCGCGACGGTGCCGGCGTTGAAGATCTCGATGTAGTCGTTCTTGTACGTGGCGCCGTTGTTGCCGCCGGCGCCGTAGATCTGGCTGATCACGACACCGCTGGGCGAGGCCAGCACAGCCGGCGCGGCGAAGGCCGCTGCCAGCAGGATTGCCAAGGGTTTGAGCTTCATGGATTGCATCTCGACTGCTGCATTGGAAGGAGTGACGGTCGTGCGCGACGGCTCAGGCCGGTCGCCACGGACGTCCGCGCGGGACAGGGTCGGAGGCGCCGTGCGCGACACGGCCCGGGGCGAGCCGACAACGGCGCAAAGGTTTGCGCCGCCCCTCTCGCCCGGTCTCCCGGTCACGCGCACGGCGCGTCTCCTGCATCCCTCACCCTCGCGGAGCTCCGTGGCGGCTTGAGCGGGCTCATGCCGTGACACGGGGTGCGCCCGGCCCACGACCTCTGCCACGACGCTCGCGCATGCTAGCGATGACTTGTGACAAATTCACGCGCCGATCCACGGGGGGTCAGGTCATGCCTCTCCTGGCCCACGTTGCGGCCTGCCTCACGCTGGTGCAGTGCCGGCCGGGGCGCCGCGCCTGCCCATGGGAGGCGCGCGCGTCCGGCCCGGGGCCGCGCCCCATCCCCGGGCGGCGGGGTCGCGCCAGGGCCTGGGGCAAACCATGTGGATGCGAGGCAACAGGCGCGCGGTGCGCCAGGCGCCCGGGCGGGGTCTGTCACCTTTGGATGCTTCCTGGGCCCGCTTGGCACAATGAGCGGCCCTGCCCGGCGCCCGAAGCGCTTAAGCTCCGCCCCCCATGACACTCACCCGCCTCCTCTCGGCCTTCGTGGCCCGCCACTGGCGCGCCTACGCCTCGGCCGCCGTGATGCTGGCCACCATCGCCGTGCTGACCGTCTGGATTCCGCGCCAGGTGGGGCATCTGGTCGACGGCCTGGCCCAGGGCCGGCTGCAGGGCCCGGACCTCTGGATGCAGCTCGGCCTGCTCCTCGCCGCGGGCCTGTCCATCTATCTTCTGCGCGTGGGCTGGCGCCTGCAGCTCTTCGCGGCGGCCTACCGCCTGGGCCGGGAGCTGCGCACCCGCCTCTACGAACGCATGACGCTGCAGGGGCCGGCCTTCTTCCAGGCGCAGCGCAGCGGGGACCTCATGGCCCTCGCCACGAACGACATCGACGCCGTCGAGATGGCCGCCGGCGAGGCCCTGCTCGCGGCCTTCGACGGCAGCCTCACGCTGATCCTCGTGCTGAGCATGATGACCCTGGGCGTGGACTGGCGCCTGGGCCTGGCCGCGCTCGTGCCCTTCCCGCTGATGGCGCTGGCTTTCTGGTTCATCTCCAACCACGTGCACCTTGCCTGGAAGGACTCGCTGGCGCGCTTCTCCAGCCTCAACCAGCACGCGCAGGAGAGCCTGGCCGGCGTGCGCACGCTGCGCGCCCTGGGCCTGATCCCGCGCGCGGGCCGGCAGTTCCATGAGCTGGCCGACCACGCCGGCGAGGCGGCCTTCCGCGCCCAGCGCTGGGAGGCGGCCTATGAGCCTGCCGTGGGCATGGCGCTGACCGCGGCCACCGTGATCGCGCTGGGCCTGGGCGGCTGGCTGGTCGCCCGGCAGGAGCTGAGCATCGGCCAGCTGACCAGCTTCACCATGTACCTGGGCCAGCTGATCTGGCCGATGTTCGCGGCGGGCTGGGTGCTGTCCCTGCTGGAGCGCGGCCGCGCCGCCTGGGGCCGCCTGCAGCCGGTGCTGGACGCGCCGCTGAGCCTGCAGGACAGCGGCCGCCTCGCGCTGCCGACCGACGTGCCGCTGCACCTGCAGGACCTCGGCTTCGCCTACCCCGGCAGCGAGCGCGCGGCCTTGGGCGGCATCGTGCTGAGCCTCTCGCCCGGGCGCACGCTGGGCATCGTCGGGCCGACCGGCGCCGGCAAGTCCACGCTGATCAAGCTGCTGCTGCGCCAGTTCGAGCCCACCGAGGGTCAGGTCTTGCTCGGCCAGCTGCCGCTGGTCGACGTGCGGCTGGAGGCCCTGCGCCGCGGCCTCGCCTGGGTGCCGCAGGAGCCCTTCCTCTTCTCCGCCTCGATCGCCGAGAACATCGCCCTGGCCCGCCCCGACGCCTCGCGCGAGGCCATCGAGCAGGTCGCGCGCCTGGCCGCCGTGCATGAGGACATCGCCGCCCTGCCCCTGGGCTACGAGACGCTGGTCGGCGAGCGCGGCGTGACGCTGTCCGGCGGGCAGCGCCAGCGCGTGGCCATCGCCCGCGCCCTGCTCAGCGAGGCGCCGCTGCTGATGCTGGACGACGCGCTCTCCGCCGTCGACACCGGCACCGAGACGCAGATCCTGGCCCATCTGCGCGCGCTGCGCGAGGCCCATCCCGAGCGTGGCCTCGTGGTGGTGAGCCACCGGCTCAGCGCGGTCATGGAGGCCGATGAGATCGTGGTGCTGAAGGCCGGCCGCATCGTGGAGCGCGGCACGCACGATGCGCTGCTGGCGGCCGGCGGCTGGTATGCCGCGCAGTGGCGCTATCAACAACTGGAGGCCTCGCTCGATGCAGCCTGAGGACAAGGACAAGGACAAGGACAAGGGCGCGCCCGCGCCGAGCCCCTGGCAGGCCGTGGGCCTGCTGCTGGAGGCCGCCCGGCCCGAGAAGCAGCGCCTGCGCTGGGGCGCGCTGTGGCTGCTGGTGGCCGCCGGGCTCGAGGCCATCGGGCCGGCGCTCGGCAAGCGCTTCATCGACGAGCACCTGCTGCCGCGCCAGTTCGAGCTGCCGGCCATGGCGGCGCTGCTGGCCGGCCTGCTGGCCTGCGGCTGGATCGCCTCCTGGGTGCGCTATGCCCAGCTCACGCGCATGGCCGGCGTGGCCCGGCGCTCGGTGCTGCGCCTGCGCGACCGTGTCTTCGCCCACGTCATGGGCCTGCCCATGGCCTTCTTCGACCGCTCGATCTCCGGCCAGCTGCTGAGCCGCGTCACGAACGACACCGAGGCCGTCAACCAGCTCTACCGCCAGGTGCTGTACGTGATGCTGGACTCCGGCCTCGTCATCCTCGGCGCGCTGGCCGCCATGGCCTGGCTCGACTGGCGGCTGATGCTGATCGTGCTGGCCCTGGTGCCGGCGAGCGTGCTGATCATCTGGCTCTACCAGCGCTGGAGCGCCCCGGCGGTGCAGCGGGCGCGCGAGCTGCGCTCCGACATCAATGCCCAGATGGCCGAAAGCCTGGCCGGCATGGCCGTGCTGCAGGCCACCGGCGCGGCGGGCCGCTTCGCCCAGCGCTTCGAGCAGACCAACGGCCGGCACTGGGAGGCGCGGGTCTCGGAGCTGCGCGCCAACGCCTGGCTGCTGCGCCCGGCGCTGGATCTGCTCAATGTGCTGCTGATCATCACGCTCATCTACGGCTTCGGCCAGCGCGAGGCCCTGCACGTGGCGGGCCTCGGGCAGGCGATGGAGGTCGGGCTGCTCTACGCCTTCCTGAGCTACATCTCGCGGGTCGTCGAGCCGCTGATCCAGATCACCATGCAGTTCGGGCAGCTGCAGCAGTCCATGGTGGCGGCCTCGCGGGTGCGCACGCTGCTGCAGGAGAGCGCCGAGCGCAGCGAGCAGCAGCCCGAGGCCCGCATCGCGCGGGGCGATCTGCGCGTGGAGCAGCTGCGCTTCGCCTACAAGGACCGGCCCGACGGCCAGCCCCAGTGGGTGCTCCAGGACCTGGACCTGCACTTCCCCGCCGGCAGCTTCACCGGCATCGTCGGCCACACGGGCTCGGGCAAGAGCACGCTGCTGGCGCTGCTGCTGCGCTTCTACCAGGCGCAGCAGGGGCGCATCCTCGTGGACGGCCAGCCGCTGGCGCACATCCCCGACGCCGCCTTCCGCGACGCCATCGGCCTGGTGCCGCAGGAGCCTTACCTGATGGCGGCCTCGGCGCGCGAGAACATCACCATGGGCCGGGACATCTCCGAGGAGGCGATGATCCGCGCGGCCCGCCAGGCCCGCATCCACGATCACCTCATGGCGCTGCCGCAGGGCTACGACACGCTGCTGGGCGAGGGCGGCGCCCGCGTGTCCACCGGCCAGAAGCAGCTGATCGCGATGGCGCGTGCGCTGGCGGGCGCACCGCGCCTGCTGTTCCTGGACGAGGCCACGGCCAGCATCGACAGCGCGACCGAGGCCCTCATCTCCGAGGCCCTGCGCGAGCTGCATGGTCAGGTGAGCGTGATCGCCATCGCGCACCGGCTCTCGACGATCCGCGAGGCGGACCAGATCCTCGTGCTCAACCACGGCCGTTTGGCCGAGCGCGGCACGCACGAGGCGCTGATGGACATCGACGGCGGGATCTACCAGCGGCTCGTGCAGCTGCAGGCGCTGGAGGAGTGAGCGGGGCGGCGCCCCCCGCACCTGCCCCTCAGAGCATGATGGCGAGGCGCTCCAGCAGCAGCACGCCGAAGAAGCCGAAGGCGGCCAGGATCGTCCACTTGACGAGCAGCTGACCGCGCCGCCGCCACAGCGGCTGGCGGGTGCCGATGTAGAGCGCGAAGCACAGCAGCGCGCCCAGCAGGAGCAGGCCGAAGACGAGGCGGAAGAGCATCATGGGTGCACAAGCTCCGCGTTTTCGGGCAGAGGGCGCAGCAGCTCCTCGAGCGTCTCGAAATAGCGCCGGTGGGTGTGGCGCACAGCCTGCTCGCTGTCGGCTTCCAGCAGGATGATCTCGAACTCGCCCGGCTCGCGCAGCTGCGCCAGCTCGCGGTCGAGGCGCACGCGCTCGGCCTCCTGCCGTTGCTCATCGGCGTAGGTGAGGAAGTCGACGAGGGTCGCTTTGCGGCGGTCGTAGTGGACGAGGAAGATCATGGTTTCTTCAAAGCATGGTGCAAGGCGGCAATTTCCTGCAGAGCCTCACGCAGTATGCGCTTCATGTCGTTCAGCTGAGACTCAAGCTGGGTGAGCTCTTCAGTCATTCCTGAAGAGGCCTGCAGGGTCAGGTCTGTCGACTTGCCCAGGCCCGCGGCAATCGGCTGAAGCAGGTCTGCAAACTGGTGCTCCCGAAACTCTACATCGGCAATCGATCGGGATACCGTGCCCAGCAGGGACTGCACGTCTGTTGGCCCCCCGCCATACTTGACCTCGATGCCGTAAATGTCCGCCAGCAATTCAGACAGGCTGGCCCACTGATGCTGCAGTTCGGTGCGCACCTGGATCTCCACGCAGCGCTCATGCATCCGGGCGACCACATGCACCGCCCGATAGCCATGACTGGGAGACTCCCGTCGGTCGTGCAGCACAGCGCCAGGCAGCCGCTCCAGGAGCGTGACGACGACGCCATCCTGCACTCTCACCGACGGCACCACCAGCCTGCACCCCGCAATATCCTGAATCTGTCCCAGCCGGCACGACTGCCTGCGCAGCTTCTCCACGATCGCCTGCGTCGACTTCGCGCCGCGCACCGTCACCGGCACATCGAGCGCTTCACGCAACACGGCGAGCAGCTGCTCGCTGGCAGGCCCGAAGGACCGTCGGTATTCATCGAGCAGCCGCAGGTCCGCCTCGCACAAGGGCGCCGAACGCAGGCGCTACCCGAGCCTGGTCAGTTGGGCGCCGCTGATGCTCATTGCACGGGGCCGGGTCTTGCCTCGTCGCCACTCACCACGCCGGCGCCAGCACCGCGAAGCCCTGCGGCGCCTCGCGCTCGTCCTCGAAGCTCACGATCTCGTAGTTGGCCTCGTCGGCCAGCAGGGCGCGCAGCAGCTGGTTGTTCAGCGCGTGGCCGCCCTTGAAGGAGGTGTAGGCGCCTAGCATCGGGTGGCCGGCGACGTGCATGTCGCCGATGGCGTCGAGGATCTTGTGCTTCACGAACTCGTCGTCGTAGCGCAGGCCGTCGGCATTGAGCACGCGGTAGTCGTCCACGACGATGGCGTTGTCCATGGCGCCGCCGAGCGTCAGGCCGCGCGAGCGCATCAGCTCGATGTCCTTGGTCATGCCGAAGGTGCGGGCTCGGGCGATCTCCTTCTTGTACAGGCCGGAGCCCATGTCGAAGGTGAACTGCTGGCCCGTGGCGGCGACGGCGGGGTTGTCGAACTCGATCTGGAAGGACAAGGTGTAGCCGTGGAAGGGCTCGAGGCGCGCCCACATGAGGCGCTTGCCCTCGCCCTGGCGCACCTCGACCGTCTTCTTCACGCGCAGGAAGCGCTTGGGCGCGTCCTGGAGCTGGATGCCGGCGCTCTGCAGCAGGAAGACGTAGCTGGCGGCCGAGCCGTCGAGGATGGGCACCTCGTCGGCGTTGATGTCGACGTAGAGGTTGTCCAGGCCGAGGCCGGCACAGGCGGAAAGCAGGTGCTCGATGGTCTGCACGCGCGGCGCACCCGGGTCGCCGCCGGGGCTGACGGTCGTGGCCATGCGGGTGTCGCAGACGGTGCTGGCACGCACGGGGATGTCCACCGGCGTGTTCAGGTCGATGCGGCGGAAGACGATGCCGGTGTCCGGCGCGGCGGGCCGCAGGGTCATCTCGACCTTCTGGCCGCTGTGGATGCCCACGCCGACGGCGCGGGTCAGCGACTTCAGGGTTCTTTGCTTGAGCATCCCCCGATTGTCGGCGATCAGGCGATTCCCTGCCCGCCCGGGGCCACCGTGGCGGGCCCCGTATCGGCCGGCAGCGAGGAATCCTCCCCCAAGGCCGTTGCTTTCGGGCCGGCGGGCGTCGCGCTCGGGGCCTGCCCGGCCTCGCCGGCTGCCGCCGTCTCCCACTTCTGCACCGGCAGCCGCAGGCTCAGGCGCGTGCCCATGCGCGGCGCGCTCTCCACGTGCAGGGTGCCGCCCAGACGCTGGGCGCGCTTGACCTGGTTGCGCAGGCCGCGGCCCTTGCGCGCGGTGGCCATGTCGAAGCCCTGCCCGTCGTCCTCGACGCGGATCTCGATGCGGTCGCCCAGGTCCCGCGTGGCGATGCGCACGCGCTGGGCCTCGGCATGCTTGAGCACGTTGTTGAGCGCCTCCTGCAGCAGGCGCAGCACGTGCAGCGCGTCCGGCGGCTCCAGCCAGGTCAGCGGCGGGAGATCCTGCACGTCCCACTCCATCACGAGGCCCGAGCCCTGCAGACGCTTGGCCAGGCGGTAGCGCATGGTGGCCAGCAGCGAGACGAGGTCGTGGCCGACGGGCTCGAGCGAGTCGATCACCAGGCGCAGGTCGTCCACGCACTCGCGCAGCACCTCCACCACGGTCGACTGCGCCATGCGCCCCTGCTCGACGGCCACCATGGCCGACAGCAGTGAGGAGCCCAGCCCGTCGTGCATGTCCTGCATGAGGCGCTGGCGCTCCAGCAGCAGCGCCTGCTGGCGCTCGGCCTCGCGCAGGCGCTCGTGCTGGGCCGAGAGCTGCTCGCTGCGCTCGGCCAGGCGGACGGCCAGCACCTCGTTGGACTGCTCGACCTGGTTCAGCGCGCCGAGGTAGCGGTTGCGCACCGCGTACAGGAAGCTCGCGACGATGATGAGCGTGCTGAAGGGCATCAGGTAGATGTGCTCCGGCCAGCCCCAGCCGGCCAGCAGGCCGAGGTCATGCACGCCCAGCACGAGGCCGATCACGAGCGCGATGACGATGGCCCACAGCTCCCGGCTGCGCGCGTCGCGGGCCACCTTGAGCATGAAGCCCGTGCCCAGGACGCCCACGATGCCGTTGGCCAGGTGCTGGGCCACGACGGTGTCGTAGTAGCGCGCCCACGTCGGCAGCGTCAGCAGGCCCGTCACCACGACGAAGGCGACGCCGCAGCGCTCCAGGCGCCGGTAGCGCACCGGCACGATGCGCAGCGCGAAGAGGAAGGTGAGCAGCATCACCCAGGACATGGAGGCATGCGTCATCCACCAGAACCAGTCCAGGGCGGCGAAGCTGCGCGGCATGTCGATGTGGTAGTGCAGGTTCCGGACCAGCCAGCCGAGGCTCGCGAGCGCGAAGAGCAGGTAGGCGGGCTCCTGGCGGCGACGCCACCACAGCGTGACGGAGAACAGCGCCAGCACCACCAGCGTCAAGCCCGTGGCCTGCGGCACGCCGATCTGCACCGCCCAGCGGCGCTCGTACATCGACTCGAGGTCCTCGCGCGCGCCCAGCCAGACGGTCGTGACCGTGTGGAAGCCCTTGCGGTGCACGGGCACGGCCAGGACGATCTCCATGTCCTGCCCGTCGTGCAGGGCCGACAGCGCCCCGGGAATCAGCGCCCACAGCGGCCGCACCCACTGCTCGCGGCCACCGGCCTGGTTGTCGTAGATGGGCCGCCAGCCCTCCTCCGTGCGGACCAGCACGGCCGTCGGCAGGCCCACCACGCGTGGGCTGTAGAGCGCCACGCTCGTGGGCCAGCGGTCATCCGGCGCGCGGTAGCGGAAGCGGTACCAGCGCATCTGGTAGTCGGCAGGGCCGGAAAAATCGGTGCCGATGGCGCGCTGGCGCACGTCGGGCAGGCTCACCGGCCGCCAGGCCTTGGGGTCTTCCGGCGGGAGCAGCACCGCCGGCACCGCCGCATTGCTGCCGTCGATGCGGCGCAGGGCCGCCCACCAGGCATGGAGCTCCTCGCGGGTCAGCGCCGTGACGGCGAGCTCGGCACTCACGGCCTGCTCGCCCGCCCGGATGGCCGGCAGCTCGGGATGCAGGCGGGGCGGCACCTGCGCGACGGCGGCCGCGCACGCGGCACCGAGCAGCACGGCCAGCAGCCACGGCCACAGGCCCGTGCGCCGCGCGCCGCGCAGGACATCCAGCAAACGGTACCGCCCAACAACTGCCATGTGTTCTTGATCTGTGGCGGCAGGCCTGCCGCGAAGCGGCGTCAGTCTGCGCCTCACGCCCGCCCATGCCAAGGTGGCGTTCCCGCGCATGCACGGGGGAGCGTCGCGCAAATGCGAAGTGACGGGACTGACGCTTACAAACAAAAACACCCGTCCGCGCCTGAAGGAGGTAAGGCGCGACGGGTGAAGTCAGCGAGGCCCGCCGGCAGGCACAGGACGCCGGGGGCAACGGGCCACGCGGGCCCGCGGGAGATCAGTCCGCCTGCTTGCGCAGGAAGGCCGGGATCTCGATCTCGTCCATGCCGTTGGACGACAGGGCCTCGACCTTGGCGGCGGCCGTGCGGCCATGACGCCACACGCTCGGCACGCTCATGCCACCGAAGTCCTGGGCCACCGATTGCGCGGTGGGCACCGGGGCGCCCATGGCGGGGTTGCCCATCATCACGGGGTTGGTCAGCACGGGCATGTTGTCGGTGCCGGTGCGCAGCTGCGTCTGCTGCTGCACGACCTGCAGCGGCTGCTGCACGGCGGCGCGGCGCGACAGGCCGGTGGCGATCACCGTGACGCGCATGGCGTCGCCCAGGCTTTCGTCATAGGCCGTGCCGTAGATGATGTGCGCATCTTCCGCGGCGTAGCGCTTGATGGTGTTCATCGCGTTGCGGGACTCGCTGAGCTTGAAGTTGCTCTTGCCCGCGGCGATCAGCACCAGCACGCCGCGCGCACCGGAGAGGTCGATGCCTTCCAGCAGCGGGCAGGCCACGGCCGCCTCGGCCGCCTTGGAGGCGCGGTCCGGACCGGTGGCCTGGGCGGTGCCCATCATGGCCTTGCCCGGCTCGCTCATCACGGTCTTGACGTCTTCGAAGTCGACGTTCACGAGACCCGGGATGTGGATGATGTCCGAGATGCCGCCCACGGCGTTCTTCAGCACGTCATTGGCGTGCGCGAAGGCCTGGTCCTGGGTGACGTCCTCGCCCAGCACGTCCAGCAGCTTCTCGTTCAGCACGACGATCAGCGAGTCGACGTTGGCTTCGAGCTCGGCCAGGCCGCTGTCCGCCGCCTTGATGCGACGCGAGCCTTCGAACTCAAAGGGCTTGGTCACGACGCCGACGGTCAGGATGCCCATTTCCTTGGCCACGCGGGCGATCACGGGGGCCGCGCCGGTGCCGGTACCACCGCCCATGCCGGCGGTGATGAAGAGCATGTTGGCGCCCGTGATGGCTTCGCGGATGCGGGCCTCGGCCTCCTCCGCGGCGGCCTTGCCGGCCTCGGGCTTGGCGCCTGCGCCCAGACCCGTGGTGCCCAGCTGCAGCAGCTGGTCGGCCTTGGAACGGTTCAGTGCCTGTGCATCGGTATTGGCGCAGATGAATTCCACGCCCTGCACGCCCTGATCAATCATGTGATCGACCGCGTTGCCGCCGCCGCCACCGACACCAATCACCTTGATTTGGGTGCCCTGATCAAACTCTTCGATCATCTCGATCGCCATAACATACCTCCTTCAGCAATTGTGCAGTTGCCAGCAGAAAAAAACGAGAGGGATCTACCCTTTTTTATGGGTCTCCCCCTTGTTTTTTGGGGGTTTGTATCCCTTTACACCACATTCCCGGTGCCCCTGCGGGCTCATCCCGGTCCCATATTCACCAACGCGTCCTCATCGGTCCGCTTCAAACCCGGCCATACCCCTTACCCGTGGGTCGACCGAGCCTCCTCAGAAATTCCCCAGAAACCAATCCTTGGCCCGGCCGAACAGGGTTTTCACCGAGCCCGCCTGCTGTGCCGCCTTCAAACCGCGGGTGCGGGACAGGCGGGCGTCCTCCAGCAGCCCCATCACCGTGGCGGAGCGCGGGTTGGCCACCATGTCGAACAGGGCGCCGCTATAGGTCGGATTTCCCCGGCGAACGGGTTTGAGGAAAATGTCCTCGGCCAGTTCGACCATACCCGGCATGACCGCCGAGCCGCCCGTCAACACAATCCCGGAGGACAGCAGTTCCTCATACCCGGATTCCCGGATGACCTGCTGCACCAGCGAGAAGATTTCCTCGACTCGAGGTTCAATAACGCCCGCAAGTGCTTGTTTTGAAAGCATCCGGGGGGCGCGATCCCCCAATCCGGGCACCTCGACCTGATCCGACGGGTCGGCCAGCAATTGCTTGGCAACGCCGTGCTCGACCTTGATTTCCTCGGCATCCTTGGTCGGCGTGCGCAGGGCCATCGCAATATCGCTGGTGATCAAATCCCCGGCGATGGGAATCACGGCGGTATGGCGGATCGAGCCGCCGGTGAAGATGGCGACGTCGGTCGTGCCGGCGCCGATATCCACCAGCGCCACCCCCAGATCCCGCTCGTCGGAGGTCAGCGCGGCCAGGCTGGAGGCGCTCGGGTTGAGCACCAGCTGGTCGACTTCCAGGCCGCAGCGGCGCACGCACTTGACGATGTTCTCGGCGGCACTCTGGGCGCCGGTCACGATGTGGACCTTGACCTCCAGGCGCCCGCCGCTCATGCCGATCGGCTCCTTGACCTCGTGGCCGTCGATCACGAACTCCTGCGGCTCGACCAGCAGCAGGCGCTGGTCGTTCGGGATGTTGATGGCCTTGGCGGTCTCGACCACGCGGGCCACGTCCACCGGCGTCACTTCCTTGTCCCGCACGATGACCATGCCGGTGGAGTTCTGGCCGCGGATGTGGCTGCCCGTGATGCCGGTGAAGACGCGGCTGATCTTGCAGTCCGCCATCATCTCGGCCTCTTTCAGCGCCTGCTGGATGGACTGCACCGTGGCGTCGATGTTCACGACCACGCCGCGCTTGAGCCCGTGCGAGGGCGCCACGCCCAGGCCCGCGATGCGCAGCTCGCCGTTGCCCATGACCTCGGCCACGACGGCCATGATCTTGGCGGTTCCGATGTCCAAGCCGACGACCAGATCCTTGTATTCCTTGGCCATGTCAGTCCTTCGTCTTTAGTTCTTCTTCGCGCCGGGCTTGCCCGGCGTCGTCGTGGAGGTCGAGATGCCGCGCAGCCGGACCGCATAGCCATCGACATGGCGCAGGTCCGCGCTGAGCACGGCGGTATGGAAGCGGGCGCTGACCTGCGTGATGCTGGTCACGTACTGCGTGTAGCGGGCCAGCACCTCGGCGTCCGTGCCGCGGCCCAGCTCGATGACGGTGCCCTTCTCCAGCGTGGCGCGCCAGGAGCCGCGGCCGGAGAGGTCGAGGCGGCTGATGCTGTCCTCGAGGTGCGCCGTCTGCGCCTGGAGCTGGCGCCACAGCTGCAGCATGTGGGCCGAGCTCTTCTCGGGGCCCGACAGCAGCGGCAGTTCCTCGTCCTCGACGTCGCCCAGATTGGCCTGGAAGACCTCGCCGTGGTCGTTGACCAGCAGGCGCTCCACTGTGGCGTCGCTGTCGGCATCGGCCCCTTCGGGCTTGGTCTCCCAGTAGGCGGCCGGCTGGTGCTCCTCGAGCGTGACCTGCAGCCGCGCCGGCCACAGGCGCTGCACGGTGGCGTGGCGCACCCAGGGCACGGCCTCGAAGGCGGCGCGCGTCTGCTGCAGATTCATGCTGAGGAAGCTGCCGCTCATGCGTGGCAGCGCGTTCGCGCGCAGCGAGGCCGCGCTGTTGCGGTTGACGTCACCGTCGACCGTGATCGAGCGGATCGAGAAGACCGGCTGGCGCACCACCCACTGCAGGCCCAGCCCCACGGCCGCCAGCAGCACGCCCAGCACGAGCAGCGCCGACACGCCGTTCATCAGGCGGATGTCCGGCGGCATCGGGGTGTCGAGGGTGGGCGAACGCATGGCGTGTCGGGGGTGTTGGGCGTGTTGGGCAGGCGGCTGCGGCGCTTCCGGGGGTCAGGCCTTGCCTGCGGCCGGCTGGCGGTCCATGCGAGCCTGCGCGAGCAGCCACAGGCACAGCTGCGGGTAGTCGATGCCCACGGCCTTCGCGGCCTTGGGCACCAGGGAGTGCGAGGTCATGCCCGGGCTGGTGTTCATCTCCAGCAGGAAGGGCTTCATGTCGGACTTGCGCAGCATCAGGTCGGCGCGACCCCAGCCGCGGCAGCCCAGCAGGCGGTAGGCGTGAAGCACCATCTCCTGGATCTCGGCCTCCAGCGCGGGCGGCAGCGTGCCGAAGCAGTACTGCGTCGTGTTGGTGACGTACTTGTTCTCGAAGTTGTAGTCGCCGCGCTCGGCGCGGATCTCGACGACGGGCAGCACCACCGCGTCGGCGCCCTGCCCCAGCACGGCGCAGGTCAGCTCCGGCCCCTCGATGCACTCCTCGAACAGCAGCTCGTCATCGAAGCCCAGGGCCAGCTCGACGGCCTCCTGCATCACCGAGTAGCCCACGGCCTTGGTGATGCCGATGCTGCTGCCCTCATGCGGCGGCTTCACGACGACGGGCAGGCCCAGCTCGTCGGGGATGGTGCGGATGCGCTCGCGGGTCAGTTCCTCGCGCGTCAGGGCGAGGAACTTGGGCGTGCTCAGGCCCTCGGCGGCCCAGACGCGCTTGGTCATGGTCTTGTCCATGGCGACGCCGGAGGCCGTCACGCCGGAGCCGGTGTAGGGGATGCCCAGCCACTCGAGCGCGCCCTGCAGCGAACCGTCTTCGCCGCCCCGGCCGTGCATGGCGACGAAGACGCGCTCGAAGCCCTCGTCCTTCAGGGCCTGCAGCGGGCGCTCGGCCGGGTCGAAGGCATGGGCATCGACGCCCACGGACTTCAGCGCTTCCAGCACGCCATTGCCGCTCATCAGCGAGACGGGCCGCTCGGCGCTGTGGCCACCAAAGAGCACGGCGACCTTGCCCAGGGCCTTGGGGTCGATGTTCAGGTCCAGGCTCATGCGGCGGACTCCTTCAGCAGTTCAACGGTGCGGGCCGGCACGGCGCCGATGGAGCCCGCGCCCATCACGATCACGACGTCACCGTCGCAGCTCTCGCTGGCGATGGTGGCCGGCAGCAGGCTGACGTCCGGCACGAAGACGGGCGTGCCGCCGGCGGCCTCGAGGGCCGCGGCGAGCGCCTGGCCATCGGCACCGGCGATGGGGGCCTCGCCGGCGGCATAGACCTCGGTCAGCAGCACGGCATCGGCCTGCCCGATCACGCGGACGAAGTCGGCGAAGCAGTCGCGGGTGCGCGTGAAGCGGTGCGGCTGGAAAGCCAGCACGAGGCGGCGGCCGGGGAAGGCGCCACGCGCGGCGGACAGCACGGCGGCCATCTCCACGGGGTGGTGGCCGTAGTCGTCGATCAGGGTGAAGCGGCCGCCGTCACCGGCCTCGAGCTCGCCATAGCGCTGGAAGCGGCGGCCCACGCCGCCGAACTTCGCCAGGGCCGCCACGATGGGCGCGTCGGCCAGCTCCAGCTCGGTCGCCACGGCGATCGCGGCCAGGGCATTGAGCACGTTGTGCTGCCCGGCGAGGTTCAGCGTGATGTCGAGGTCGGGCAGCGCGGCCCCTTCGAAGCGGCGCTGCACCGTGAAGCGCATCTGGCCGCCGGCCAGGGCCTGCACGTCCACGGCCCGCACGGCGTTGTGTTCGCCCAGGCCGTAGCTGACGATGGGCCGCGACACCAGCGGCATGATGGAGCGCACGCCCTCGTCGTCGCCGCACAGGATGGCCGCGCCGTAGAAGGGCATCTTGTGCAGGAAGTCCACGAAGGCCTGCTTCAGCCGCGCGAAGTCGTGGCCGTAGGTGTCCATGTGGTCGGCGTCGATATTGGTCACGACGGCCATCACGGGCAGCAGGTTCAGGAAGGAGGCGTCGGACTCGTCGGCCTCGACCACGATGTAGTCGCCCTGCCCCAGCGCCGAGTTCGCGCCGGCCGAGTTCAGCTTGCCGCCGATCACGAAGGTCGGGTCCACGCCGGCCTCGGCCAGCACGGTGGTGACGAGCGAGGTCGTCGTCGTCTTGCCGTGCGTGCCGGCGATGGCGATGCCCTGCTTCAGGCGCATCAGCTCGGCCAGCATCACGGCGCGCTGCACCACGGGGATGCGGGCGGCGCGGGCGGCCAGCACCTCGGGGTTGTCCGCCTTCACGGCCGTCGAGGTGACGATCACCTGTGCGCCGGCGATGTGCGCGGCGGCATGGCCGATGTGCACCTGCAGGCCGAGCTGCGCCAGGCGCTGCGTGGTGGCGCTCTCGCCCTGGTCCGAACCCGAGACGGTGTAGCCCAGGTTGTGCAGGATCTCGGCGATGCCGCTCATGCCGGCACCACCGATGCCGACGAAGTGGATGTGCTTGATGGCGTGTCTCATGCGTGTCTCACGGCTTCGCGAGCCTCTCGATTTCGTCGGCCACACGCGAGGCCGCCTGGGGTCGGGCCAGGGCCCGGGCATTCGTGGCGAGCTGCAGCAGGCGCTCGCGGGTGAGCGTGGCCAGCAGCTGCTGCAGGCGCTCGGGCGTCAGCTCGCCCTGCGGCAGGTGCAGCGCGGCGTTCTTGTCGGCCATGTAGGCGGCGTTGTCGCGCTGGTGCGAGGTGGTCTTCACGACCAGCGGCACCAGGATGGACGGCACGCCGGCCGCGCACAGCTCGCTGACCGTCACCGCGCCGGCACGGCACAGGATCAGATCGCAGGCCGCCAGCTCCTGGGCCATGTCGTCGATGAAGGGCCGCACGTCGGCCTCGACGCCCGCCGCCTTGTACGCCGCCTGCACCTGGGCCTGCTGGCCCTGGCCGGTCTGGTGGACCACCAGCGGGCGCTGGTCGGCGGGCAGGCGGGCCAGGGCCTGCGGCAGGACGTCGTTGAGCGCCTTGGCGCCCAGCGAGCCGCCCACCACCAGCAGGCGCAGCGGGCCTCTGCGGCCGGCGAATCGCTCGGCCGGGGCCGGCAGCGCCTCGATGGCGGCGCGCACCGGATTGCCGCTGACCAGGGCCTTCTCGCCCAAGGCCTTGGCGGCCTCGCCCTCGAAGCCGAAGGCGATGCACTGCGCAAAGGGCTTGAGCAGGCGGTTGGACATCAGCGGCGCGGCGTCGGCATTGACCAGCACCAGCGGCTTGCGCATCAGCCAGGCCATGACGCCGCCGGGCACGCAGACATAGCCGCCCATGCCCAGCACGGCGTCGGCGTCGCGGGTGACGTAGACCATGCGCGACTGCACGAAGGCGCGCACCAGCGTGAAGAGCCCGGTGACGGCGTGCTTCAGGCCCTTGCCGCGCAGGCCGGCGAAGGCCAGGCGGTCCAGCGGGATGCCGGTCGGCGGCACGAGGCGGTTCTCCATGCCGGTCTCGGTGCCGATCCAGCTGACGCTCCAGCCGCGGCGCTTCATCTCCTCGGCCACGGCCAGGCCCGGGATGATGTGGCCGCCGGTGCCGGCCGCCATGATGACGAGGTGGCGGGTGCTCACGTACGCCCTCCCCGCATCAGCTGCCGGTTTTCGATATCAATGCGCAAAACGATCGCCAACGCCACGCAGTTCATGAGAATCGCCGAGCCGCCGAAGCTCAGCAGCGGCAGCGTCAGGCCCTTGGTCGGCAGTGCGCCGAGGTTCACGCCCATGTTGATGAAGGACTGCGCGCCCATCCAGATGCCGATGCCCTGCGCATAGAGGCCGGCGAAGACGCGGTCCAGCGCGATGGCCTGGCGGCCGATGTGGAAGATGCGGCGCGTCATCCAGAAGAAGCCGAAGATCACGATGGCCACGCCCACGAAGCCGAGCTCCTCGCCGATCACGGCCAGCAGGAAGTCGGTGTGGGCCTCGGGCAGGTAGTGCAGCTTCTCGAGGCTGCCGCCCAGGCCCTGGCCGAAGAATTCGCCGCGGCCGAAGGCGATCAGCGAGTGCGTGAGCTGGTAGGCCTTGCCCTGTGCGTACTTCTCGTCCCAGGGGTTGAGGTAGGCGAAGATGCGCTCGCGGCGGAATTCGCTGAAGGTGATCATCAGCACGAAGGCGCCGATCAGCACCGCGACGATCAGGAAGAACATGCGCCCGTTGACGCCGCCCAGGAAGAGGATGCCCATGGCGATGGCCGCGATCACCATGAAGGCGCCCATGTCCGGCTCGGCCAGCAGCAGCACGCCCACCACGGCCAGCGAGACGGCCATGGGCCAGACGGCCTGGAAGAAGTTCTCCTTCACGTCCATCTTGCGGACCATGTAGCTCGCCGCGTACATCGCGATGCCCAGCTTGGCCAGCTCGGAGGGCTGGAAGTTCATCACCCCGAGCGGCAGCCAGCGCCGCGCGCCGTTCACGCCCTTGCCCACATGCGGGATCAGCACGGCCACCAGCAGCACCAGTGCCGTCACGAAGAGCCAGGGCGCGACCTTCTCCCAGGTGCTCACCGGCAGCTGCACCGTGATCAGCCCGGCGACGAGGCCGAAGCAGATGGCCACGATGTGCCGGGTCAGGAAGTGCGTGGGCAGGTACTTGGCGAAGCGGGGGTTGTCCGGCATCGCGATGGACGCGGAATAGACCATCAGCAGGCCGAGGGCCATCATGGACAGGACGACCCACAGCAGCGTGATGTCGAAGCCCTGCAGCCGCGTGGGCTGGCCGGCGGACGTGGAGACCCAGTCGCGCACCGGCACGGCCTCGGCACCGCCGGCCTCGCGGCCGCTGCGGGCGAAGAGGCCCCGGAGCTTGTCGCCCAGGTTCAGGAAGACGTCGGCGGACATCAGGCCAGGCCCTCCTCGTTGGCGAGGGACTCGACCGTGGCCACGAAGACCTCGGCGCGGTGCGCGTAGTTGCGGAACATGTCGAGCGAGGCGCAGGCCGGGCTCAGCAGCACGCTGTCGCCGCCCTGGGCCTGCTCGAGGCACCAGCGCGTGGCGGCCTCCAGGGTGTCATGGTTCTGCACGGGCACCTCGAGCGCGTCCAGCGTCGCGGCCAGCGCGGGCGCGTCGCGGCCGATCAGGGCGACGGCGCGGGCGTGCTGCGCGAGGCCTTCGCGCAGGGGCGAGAAGTCCTGGCCCTTGCCGTCACCGCCGAGGATCATCACCAGCTTCGCGGGCGCGCGGTCGGCGCCCAGGCCCTTGATGGCGGCCACGGTGGCGCCGACGTTGGTGCCCTTGGAATCGTCATAGAAGTCGACGCCGCGCACGGTGGCGACGTACTCGACGCGATGCGGCTCGCCGCGGTACTCGCGCAGGCCATGCAGCATGGGCGCCAGCGCGCAGCCGGCGGCCGAGGCCAGCGCCAGGGCGGCCAGGGCATTCGCCGCGTTGTGGCGGCCGCGCACGCGCAGGGCGTCCGCGGGCATCAGGCGCTGGAGGAGGATCTCTTCCGGCTCATCCTTGCGACGCTTCACGGTGTCGTCCGACTCGCGGGCGCGCACCAGCCAGGCCATGCCGCCCTCCACCACCAGGCCGTAGTCGCCAGGATGCGTGGGCGCGTTCAGGCCGAAGCGCACCACCTCGCGCGAGACCAGCTTGGTGGGCCGGCCGCGGCCCTGCTTGACGGGCACCGGCGCCGGCACCATGGCCTCGACCTCGGGGTCGTCGCGGTTGATCACCATCAGCGCGTACTGACCGAAGATGCGGGCCTTGGCACGACCGTAGGCCGGCATGTCGCCGTGCCAGTCCAGGTGGTCCTGCGTCAGGTTGAGCACGGCCGCGGCGGTGGGCTCGAAGCCCACGACCGTGTCGAGCTGGAAGCTGGACAGCTCCAGCACCCAGACCTCGGGCAGATGCTCGAAGACCGGCGGCCTCGGGGGCGGTGGCTTGATGGGCAGGGGCTGCTCGTCCAGCAGTGCGGCGACGGCCTCGAGCGTCGAGGGTTCGTCGGCGGCCAGGGGCCCGGCATCGGCCGTGGGCGCATCGGCCGGCGCGTCATCCGCACCCGCGTCCACCTCCACATCCGCATCCATATCGCCCTCGGCATCCACCACCGGCAGCGCTTCGGCATCGGGGCCTTCGGCCGGCAGCGCGGCCGCGGCCGCCAGGGGCAGCGCGTCCTCGTCGGTCGCCACATCAGACTCGACCACCACGCCAGCTTCGGCAGCTTCGGCGGCCACTTCCGCCGGCACGGGCGCTGGCTCCAGGTCCATCGCCGCGCCCAGCAGGCCGAGCATGCTGGGGCCGATATTGCCGGCTACGGCCACGCGCTTGCCTGCGCGCTCGGCCAGCAGAGCCGTCATGCAGGTGGTGGTGGTCTTGCCGTTGGTGCCGGTGATGGCCAGCACGGCGGGTTCGTAGCGGCGCTCGGCCTTCAGGTCGGCCAGCGCGCGGGCGAAGAGGTCCAGCTCGCCCTGCACCGGAATGCCGGTGGCCCGGGCGAGCGTCAGCAGCGGCACGAGGCGCGCATCGAGCGGCGACAGCCCCGGGCTCTTCAGCACGAACTGCACGCCATTGAGCGCCGACTCCGGCAGCTCGCCATGGAAGAACTCGGCCGACGGCAGCTGCTCGCGCAGGGCCGCCAGCTGCGGCGGCTGCGCGCGCGAGTCCCAGACCTGCACGCGAGCCGCGCCATGCTTCGCGCCCCAGGCGGCCATGGCCAGGCCGGAGTCTCCCAGACCCAGGATCAGCAGGCTCAGGTCCTTGAGGTGGCGCATGGCGTCAGCGGAGCTTCAAGCTGGACAGGCCGATCAGGCACAGCAGCATGGTGATGATCCAGAAGCGCACGACGACCTGCGTCTCCTTCCAGCCCGACTTCTCGAAGTGGTGGTGCAGCGGCGCCATCTTGAAGATGCGGCGGCCCTCGCCGAACTTCTTCTTGGTGTACTTGAACCACGTCACCTGCAGCATCACCGAGAGCACCTCGGCCACGAAGACGCCGCCCATGATGCCCAGCACGATCTCCTGGCGCGTGATCACGGCCAACGTGCCCAGGCCGCCGCCCAGCGCCAGCGCGCCGACATCGCCCATGAAGACCTGGGCCGGGTGGGTGTTGAACCACAGGAAGGCAAGACCTGCCCCCGCCAGCGCGCCGCAGAAGATCAGCAGCTCGCCGGCGCCCGGGATGTAGGGCAGCAGCAGGTACTTGGCGTACACCGTCGAGCCCGTCAGGTAGGCGAAGATGCCCAGCGCCGAGCCCACCAGCACGACGGGCATGATGGCCAGACCGTCGAGGCCGTCGGTGAAGTTCACGGCGTTGCTCGTGCCCACGATGACGAAGTAGGACAGGCCGATGAAGCCGAACACGCCCAGCGGGTAGCTCACCGTCTTGAAGAAGGGCACCATCAGGTCGGCCCGGGGCGGCAGCTCGGTCGAGAAGCCGCTGGAGATCCAGCGGAAGAAGAGCTGCACCACGCCGAGGAAGCTGGTCTCGGACACCGAGAACGCCAGGTACAGCGCGGCGAAGAGGCCGATCAGCGACTGCCAGAAGAACTTCTCGCGGCTCTTCATGCCCTCGGGGTCCTTGTTGACCACCTTGCGCCAGTCATCGACCCAGCCGATGGCGCCGAAGCCCATGGTCACGAGCATCACCACCCACACGAAGCGGTTGGACCAGTCGAACCACAGCAGCGTCGAGATGCCGATGCCGATGAGGATGAGCACGCCGCCCATCGTGGGCGTGCCGCTCTTGGCCAGGTGCTGCTGCACGCCATACTCGCGGATCGGCTGGCCGATCTTCATCGCGGTGAGGCGGCGGATCACCCAGGGACCGAAGGCCAGGCCGATCAGCAGCGCCGTCATGGCGGACATCACCGCGCGGAAGGTGATGTAGTTGAAGAGCCGCAGGAAGCCCCACTCGGGGAACATTCCGGCCAGCCACTGCGCCAGACTAAGCAGCATGTGCGCCTCCTTGGTCTTGGGTCCCGGCCAGGGCGGCCACCACTCGTTCCATGCGCATGAATCTCGATCCCTTGACGAGCACGTTCTTGACTTCCGGTGCGGCGTCCAGCGCCGCGATGAGCTCGTCCACCGTCGCGAAGGTCCGGCTGCCCGCCCCTCCCGACGCCTCAAACGCCGCCGCCGCATGGGCCGCGGCCGGGCCGGCGCACCACAGCGCGGCCAGGCCGCGCTCGGCCGCATAGGCCCCCACCTCGCGGTGGAACTCCGGGCCTTGGTCGCCGACCTCGCCCATGTCGCCCAGCACCAGCCAGCTGCTGCCGGGCAGGTCCGCCAGGACCTCGATGCCCGCCCGCACGCTGTCCGGGTTGGCGTTGTAGCTGTCGTCGATCAGGGTCAGGTCTTGCCCGGCGCGCTCGATCCGGCGCAGGGCCGAGCGGCCCTTGACCGGGCGGAAGGCCTCCAGCCCCTGGACGATGGCGGCCAGCGGCACGCCGGCCGCGAGGCCGCAGGCGGCCGCAGCCAGGGCGTTGCGCACGTTGTGCAGGCCCGCGACGGCCAGCACCACCGGCGCGTCGCCGGCCGGCGTGTGCAGCTCCAGCGCCCAGTGGCCGGCATCGACCCACTGCGCACGGCCGGTCACGTCGGCCGCGCCCTGCAGCGCGAAGGTGAGCTGTGCGCGATCACCGGCCAGCGCGTGCCAGATCGGCGCGCAGGCGTCCTCGGCCGGGTACACGGCGACGCCGTTGGCCGGCAGCGCACGGATCGCCTCGCCGTTCTCGCGGGCCGAGGCCTCGACCGTGCCCATGTATTCCTGGTGCTCGCGCTGGGCGTTGTTGACCAGCGCCACGGTGGGCTGGGCGATGGCCGCCAGCGGGGCGATCTCGCCCGGGTGGTTCATGCCCAGTTCGATCACGGCGGCGCGGTGGACGCGGGTCTCGTCCTGGCGCAGGCGCAGCGTGGTGAGCGGCACGCCGATCTCGTTGTTCAGATTGCCCTGCGTGGCCAGCGCGTCGTCGCCCAGCCAGGCGGTGAGGATGCTGGCGATCATCTGGGTGACCGTCGTCTTGCCGTTGCTACCGGTCACGGCGATCACGGGCAGCTGCAGGCGCGCACGCCAGGCCTGGGCGAGGAGGCCCAGCGCCGCCTTGGTGTCGGGCACCTCGATGCCCGGCAGGCCCGCGGCCTCGAGCCCGCGCTCGGCCAGGGCCGCGGCGGCGCCGGCCTCGCGGGCCTGGGCCAGGAAGTCGTTGGCATCGAAGCGCTCGCCGCGCAGCGCCACGAACAGGTCGCCGGGCTGCAGGCTGCGGGTATCGGTGTGCACGCGCTGCAGCAGCGTCGCGCCGTCCCCGACGAGCCGCGCCTGCGGCAGCAGCGGCTGCAACAGGGCGTGGGCCTCGGCCAGGGTCATCAGGCGGGCAGCGCTCACAGGCCGGCCCTCTCGATCAGCGCGGCGCGGGCTTCCTCGACATCCGAGAAGGCGTGGCGCTGGCCCTGGATCTCCTGGTAGTCCTCGTGGCCCTTGCCGGCCACCAGGATCACATCGGCCGGCGTCGCGCCCAGCACGGCCTCGCGGATCGCCACGCGGCGGTCCACCAGCGCCGTGTGCGGCGCGCCGGCGGGCAGGCCCGCGACGATGTCGGCCAGGATCTGCGCCGGGTCCTCGGTGCGCGGGTTGTCGCTCGTCACGACCACCTGCCCCGCGAGGCGCGCCGCGATGGCGCCCATCAGCGGACGCTTGCTGCGGTCGCGGTCACCGCCGCAGCCGAACACGCACACGAGCTTCCCGCCGCGCGCGGCCGCCAGCGGGGCCAGCGCGGCCAGCGCCTTGTCCAGGGCGTCCGGCGTGTGGGCGTAGTCGACCACCAGCTGCGGCAGCTCGCGGCCATTGCCCACGCGCTGCATGCGGCCGGGCACGGGCGTCACGAGGCCCGCCACCGGCACGATCGCCGCCAGCGTGTGACCCAGCGCGCGCAGGCCGCCGATCACGGCCAGCAGGTTGGCGACGTTGTACTCGCCGATCAGGCCCGTCTCGACGAGCTGGTCCGGCGCGCCCTGCTCCTTCAGCGTGAAGGCCAGACCGCCGGCGCGGTAGTGCAGCTCGTGGGCCGAGAGGCGGGCGTCGGCGCGGTTCAGGCCGTAGGTCCACAGGGCCAGCGAGCCCTGGGACTGCAGCTCGGCCGCCAGCGCGGCGCCCTGCGGATCGTCCACATTGACCACCGCCGCCTGCAGGCCGCTCCAGCCGAAGAGCTCGCGCTTGGCCTCCCAGTAGGCGGCCATGGTGCCGTGGTAGTCGAGGTGGTCCTGCGTGAAGTTGGTGAACAGGGCCACGCGGACCTGCGTGCCGTCCAGGCGGTGCTCCCGGATGCCGATGGACGAGGCCTCGATGGCGCAGGCGCCGAAGCCCTCGTCGCGCATGCGGGCGAAGGCCTGCTGCAGCATCACGGGGTCAGGGGTGGTCAGGCCGGTGTACTCGATGGCCGCGGCCTGCGCGGTGCCGGGTATGGGCGGCACGCCCACGCCCAGGGTGCCGATGACGCCGCAGCGCTGGCCCAGCAGGGTCAGGGCTTGCGCGGTCCACCAGGCAGTGGAGGTCTTGCCGTTGGTGCCGGTCGTGGCGATCACCGGCAGCGCCTGGCTCGGCTGGCCGTAGTACTGGGCGGCGATGGCGCCGGTGCGGCTCTTCAGGCCGGGCAGCGAGGCCACGCGGGCATCCACGAAGCCGAAGGCCTCGACGCCCTCGTCCTCCACGAGGCAGGTCGCGGCACCGGCGGCCAGCGCGGCGGCCACGTAGGCGCGGCCGTCACGCGCGTAGCCCGGCCAGGCGATGAAGGCGTCGCCGGGCTGCACGAGGCGGCTGTCGGTACGCAGCGCGCCCGTGGTCCATTCCTGGAGCCAGCGGGCGGCAGCCTCGGGGGATTTGAGACGGGTCAGCATGCTCAGAAGCTCTCTTCCACCGCCTCGAGCTTCTGGCTCGCGACGATCTGTGTTTTGACATCCAGGTCCGGCGGCACGCCCATCAGGCGCAGCGTCTGGGCCACGACCTGGCTGAAGACCGGGGCGGCCACGGCGCCACCGAAATAGACGCCGTTGCTCGGCTCGTCCACCATCACCGCGACCACGATGCGCGGCTTGCTGATGGGGGCCAGGCCGACGAACCACGAGCGGTACTTGTGGCCGGCGTAGCCCTTGCCTTCCTGCTTGTGCGCGGTGCCGGACTTGCCGCCGATGCTGTAGCCCGGAACCATGGCCGCCGGCGCCGTGCCGCCCGGCGCGGCGGCCGTCTGCAGCATGGCGCGCACCTGCTGGGCGACCTCCGGGCGGAAGACGCGCAGGCCGCTCACGGGCTCGCTGCTGGCGCGCTTCATGATGGTCACGGGAATCACCTCGCCGTCGCGGGCGAAGGTGGTGTAGGCGCGGGCCAGCTGGAACAGCGAGGCCGAGAGGCCGTAGCCGTAGCTCATGGTGGCCTGCTCGATGGGGCGCCAGCTCTTGTAGGGCCGCAGCTTGCCGGTCATCGCGCCAGGGAATTCCAGCTGCGGACGCTGGCCCAGGCCGATGGCCGTGAACATCTCGTGCATCTCGCGCGCCGGCATCTGCATGGCGATCTTGGCCGTGCCGACGTTGCTGGACTTCTGGATCACCTGCGCGACGGTCAGGTCGCCGTAGGGGTGGACGTCGGTGGGCGACCAGCCGGCGATCATCACGGCGCCGCGGGCCGTGTTGATGATGGTGTCGGGGCGCACGCGGCCGGTCTCGAGGGCCAGGCCGATGGTGAAGGGCTTCATCGTCGAGCCGGGCTCGAAGACGTCGGTCAGGGCGCGATTGCGCAGCTGCTCGCCCAGCAGGTTCTGGCGGTCGCCGGGGTTGTAGCTGGGCCAGTTGGCCAGGGCCAGGACCTCGCCGGTCTGGACGTCCAGCACCACCACCGAGCCGGCCTTGGCGCGGTGCTCGGCCACGGCGTCGCGGATGCGCTGGTAGGCGAAGAACTGCACCTTGGCGTCGATGGACAGCTGGATGTCGCGGCCGTTGCTGGCCGGCACGCGCTCGCCCATGTCCTCGACCACGCGGCCCAGGCGGTCCTTGACCACGGCCCGGCTGCCGTCACGGCCCTGCAGCTCCTTCTGGAAGGCCAGCTCGATGCCTTCCTGGCCCTTCTCTTCCAGGTTGGTGAAGCCGACGATGTGCGCGGCGGACTCGCCTTCCGGGTACTGACGCTTGTACTCGCGGTCCTGGAAGATGCCCTTGAGGTTGAGCGCCTTGATCTTCGCGGCGGTGTCGTCGTCGGCCTGGCGGCGCAGGAAGACGAAGCGGTTGGCCGGATCGAGGCGCTTGTCGAGCTCCTGCGGGCTCACCTTGAGGATGCGGGCCAGTTCGCGGCGCTTGTCGGGGTCGGTGTCGACGTCCTTGGGGAAGGCCCAGATGGAGGGCACGGCCACGCTGGAGGCCAGCACCTGGCCGCTGCGGTCCTTGATCTGGCCGCGGCTGGCGGGCAGCTCGAGCGTGTGGGCGTAGCGGGCCTCGCCCTGACGCTGGAAGAAGTCCTGGGCGATCAGCTGCACGTAGACGGCGCGGCCCAGCAGGCCGGCGAAGGCCAGGCCGACGAGCGCCACGATGAAGCGCGAGCGCCACGGCGGCGTCTTGGCCGCCAGCAGCGGGCTGGTGGCGTAGTTGACACCGCGGGGGCTCAGCGCATTTCCGCCCGTGCGCTTGCCGCTCATGGCTGCGCTCCGGCGGCGGCCGAGGCGGGGCGGCCGCTCAGCTCGACGGTCTGGGTGATGGCGGGCGAGACGGCGCGCATCTTCAGGCGCTCGCGGGCGACCTGCTCGACGCGCAGGTTCGTGGCCTGGGCATGGCGCTCGGCCAGCAGGCGCTGGTGGTCGGCCTCGAGCTTGCGGCCCTCGTTCTGCGAGCGGTCGACCTCGGTGAAGAGACGGCGCGCCTCATAGCTGCTGCGCACGAGGTAGTAGCCCGACACCATCACCGCGGCCAACAGCACCAGCGTGAGGCGAGCCCACATCAGCGGCCTCCCTTGCGCTTGCCCGGCTTCGGGGCGGCGGCGGGGGCCTCGACCAGCGGCGCGTCGGTGCGCTCGGCCACGCGCAGGATGGCGGAACGCGAGCGCGGATTGGCGCGGACCTCGGCCTCGCTCGGCTTGATGCGGCCAAGGGCCTTGAGCGCCAGCGGCTTGGGCGCGGCGAACATGGCGCGGCGGTCGACGACGTCCTTGCTGTGCTGGGCGATGAAGTTCTTGACGATGCGGTCTTCCAGCGAGTGGAAGCTGATCACCGCCAGGCGGCCGCCCGGGCGCAGCAGGCGCAGGGCCGAGTTCAGCCCCTGCTCGAGCTCCTCAAGCTCGGCGTTGACGAGTATCCGTAGAGCCTGAAATGTGCGCGTTGCAGGGTCCTGGCCCGGTTCGCGGGTTTTGACCGCACCAGCCACGACTTTGGAAAGCTCGGCGGTTGTTCGAACAGGGCTCCCGCCTTCCCGGCGAGCCACAAGCGCCTTTGCAATCGGGAGAGCAAACCGTTCTTCGCCATAGTCGCGTATCACCTCAGCAATCTGGCGCTCGTCGGCACGGGCCAGGAAGTCCGCGGCGCTCTCGCCGCGGGTCGTGTCCATGCGCATGTCCAGCGGGCCGTCGAAACGGAAGCTGAACCCGCGCTCGGGGTTGTCGATCTGCGGGCTGGAGACGCCCAGGTCGAGCATCAGGCCATCGATGGCGTGCACGCCGATGCGCTCGAGCTCGTCGGCCATCTGCGCGAAGGGCGCGTGGCAGATGCAAAAACGCGGGTCCTCGACCCGCGTCTCGCCTGAGGTGGCGGCCGCGATGGCCTCGGGGTCCCGGTCGATGGCGATGAGCCGCCCCTGCGGCCCGAGCCGGCTCAGCAGCAGGCGCGAGTGCCCGCCACGGCCAAAGGTGCCGTCCACGTAGACGCCGTCCGGCTGGTGCAGCACGCCCTCCACGGTCTCGTGCAGCAGCACGGTGGTGTGGGTGAAGGGGGCGGGAGTCGGCGTGGCGCTCATATCAGAAGCTGAAGTCCTTGAGCGCGTCCGGCAGTTCGGACTGCATGACCTGGGCCTCGTGCGCGGCATAGGCCGCGGCGTCCCAGAGCTCGAAATGGCTGCCCATGCCCAGCAGCATCACGTCCTTCTGGAGGCTGGCGCTGGCACGGAGTTCAGGGGCGATCAGCACGCGGGCGGCGCTGTCGATCTCGACGTCCTGGGCATTGCCCAGGAAGACGCGCTTCCAGCCGGCGGCCGACATGGGCAGCGCGGCGATGCGGTCACGGAAGGTTTCCCACGCCGGGCGGGGGAAGACCATCAGGCAGCCCTCGGGGTGCTTGGTGATGGTCAGCTGGCCGCTGCACAGACCCTGGAGCAGCTCGCGGTGACGTGTAGGGACGGTCAAGCGCCCCTTGGCGTCCATCGCCAAGGCACTCGCCCCTTGAAACACGTAATTCGCCACAGCGACCCACAATCTGACAATTTCTCCCACTTTACTAACCGACTTTCGGAAGGTCAAGGAAAATCGGAGAAAAGTTCAATGAAATCAATCACTTACAGTTGATTTCACCGCTCGGCGCCAGAAAAAAAGTCGTTCAAAAATAAGGACTTGCGAATAGCAGTAAAAGTGCTGGATGAACTGCAGAGGCCCGGATCGGGGACTTTCCCGCAGTCCCCCCGGCCTGCCGTTTGCGGGGCGCGGCCGGCGGCAAACGCTGCCCTTACACTCGCGCCAGCCCCTTACGCAAACGCTTTCATACCGCTTCGCCATGGCTCGAACTCCCGCACCGCCCTCGGCCCGCAAGGCCGGCCCCGTCACGCTCGGCATGGTGGCCGAGGCCAGCGGGGTGTCGCCCAGCACGGTCTCGCGCATCCTCAATGGCACGGCCGTGGTCAGCGCGGAGAAGAAGGCGGCGGTGGATCGCGCCATCGCCGAGCTGGGCTTCGTGCCCAACCCCATCGCGCGCGGGCTGGCCGGCGGACGCACGATGAGCATCGGCGTGATCACGCAGTTCATCGACAGCCCCTTCTTCGGCGTCGCCATGCGCGGCATCGAGGAGACGCTCAGCGAGGCGCACTACAGCGCCCTCTTCGTCAGCGGCCACTGGGACGTGGAGGTGGAGCAGCGCTGCATCGACACCCTGATGGGCCGCCGCGTGGACGGCATGATCATCCTCAACGGCCGCGTCGGGGACGCCGCCCTGCGCCAGCTCGCCAAGCAGGTGCCGACCGTCGTCACCGGGCGCAGCATCAAGGCGCCGAACGTCTACGCGATGGACTACGACCACCGCGAGGGCGCGCGCCTGGCCACCCAGCACCTGATCGCCCGCGGCCACCGCGACATCGCCCACATCGGCGGCGACCAGAGCCACTCCGACGCGCGCGAGCGCCTGGCCGGCTACCAGGCCGCGCTGGACGCCGCCGGCATCCCCTTCCGCCCCGCGCTGGTGGAATGCGGCAACTACCTGGAGGAAGGCGGCCGCCAGGCCGCCGAGCGCCTGCTGGCGAGCCCGCAGCGCTTCACCGCCCTCTTTGCGGCGAACGACCAGATGGCCATGGGCGCCGCCGTCGCCCTGCACAAGGCCGGCCTGCGCGTGCCGCAGGACGTCTCGCTGGTCGGCTTCGACGACCTCGCCCTGGCCATGCACATGACGCCGCCGCTCACCACGGTGCACCAGGCCAGCCTGGAGCTGGGCCGCCTCACCGCCCAAGCCCTGCTGGAGATGCTGGCCGGCGGCAAGCCCACGCTGAAGCTGCCCGAGCCGCGCCTCGTGGAGCGCGACTCCGTGGCCGCCGTGGCCCGCAGCGCCGGGCGCTGAGGCCCCGGGCGTCGGGGCCCCTCCCCTCGCTCCTGTGGGATGGCTGCCGACGCGGGCCGGCGCCGGAAATCGGTTTCAGAACAGGGCAAGACATCGCAAGCCCCTGTTGTTGCTTTGCCGCAGTGCGGCCCGGCGGCATTAGGGTGTTGCCTAGGTCACATCGCTTGGCGGCTGGCGCTACCATTTGAAAGCGCTTTCAGTGCGGCAGGGTTCGAAGCGCCCCTGCTGTCACACCCATACCAACAGGAGACAGACCCATGACCCGCGATCCGCGCCGCCGACACCCCATTCCCTTGAGCCGGCTGGCCGCAGCCTGCGCCGTTCTCATCGCCCCCACCCTGCAGGCCCAGCAGGCCGAGCCCGCCAAGAAGGACGACAGCGCCAAGCTGGACGTCGTCGTGGTCACCGGCATCCGCAAGAGCCTCGACAGCTCCCTGGACCTCAAGCGCAAGGCGCAGGGCGTGGTGGACGGCATCGTGGCCGAGGACATCGGCAAGTTCCCCGACACCAACCTGGCCGAGTCGATGCAGCGCATCGCCGGCGTGTCCATCGACCGCGCCAACGGCGAGGGCTCGCGCGTGACCGTGCGGGGCGTGGGCCCCGACTTCAACCTGGTGCTGCTCAACGGCCGCCAGATGCCCGCCGCCAACCTGGCCGACACCACCGCCTCCAACGCCCGCTCCTTCGACTTCGCCAACCTCGCCTCGGAAGGCGTGGCGGCGCTCGAGGTGTACAAGACCGGCCGCTCGGAGAACCCCACGGGCGGCATCGGCGCCACCATCAACATCAAGACCGCCCGGCCGCTCGACAACCCCAAGACGATCGCCAGCCTGGGTGCCAAGCTCGTCAGCGACGCCTCCAACCAGCGCCTGCCCGGCCTGATCGCGGGCTCGCAGACCACGCCGGAGCTCTCGGGCATCTACAGCCAGGTCTTCGCCGACGGCACCTTCGGCATCGCCCTCACCGGCAGCCTGCAGAAGCGCAACTCGGGCTACAACCAGGCCGGCGTCGCCGCGGGCTGGTACTCCAAGCCCGGCAACATCGCCAACGCCAACGACTGGACGGCCCTGCCCCTGCCCACCGAGCCCGGCGCCAGCAAGATCACCAACCGGCCCAAGCTGACGGACCTGTACGAGGTGCCGCAGAACCTCATGTACAGCATGAACGGCATCGAGCGCACCCGCACCAACGGGCAGCTGGTGCTGCAGTACCGTCCGATGAAGGACCTGACGCTGACGCTGGACAAGACCTACTCCGAGAACAAGATCCACACCAAGCGCAGCGAGCTCTCGGCCTGGTTCAACTTCGCCTACGACAAGACCACCTGGGCGGACGGCCCCATCGCCTCGCCGCTGATCTTCTCGGAGCTCTACACCAACGGCCCGGCCGACGTGGCCATGGGCGGCGCCTACTTCGGCACCAAGAACAAGAACGACTCCACCGGCTTCAATGCCGTCTGGCGGGCCTCGGACCGCCTCAAGATGGAGTTCGACGCCCACCATTCCGTGGCCACCGCCGGCGCGGACAGCCCCTACGGCACGAACAACGCGCTGGGCGTGTCCATGCAGAACCGCGCCAGCGACCGCGTGGACTTCTCGAACAAGTTCCCGGTGCTGGGCATCGGCCTCTCCGGCAACCCGGCGGACAGCGCGAGCCTGATGCAGGTCACCGGCTCGTCCTTCCGCAATGCCTACATGCGCAATGCGATCGACCAGGCGCAGGTCAAGGGCAAGTACACGCTGTCGGACGCCTCGAACCTGGACTTCGGCGTGGGCCTCACCAAGGTGAACAACCGCACCGCCTTCGCCAACGTCCAGCAGAACGACTGGGGTGGCCACAACAAGCCGTCCGACTACGCCGACAGCCTCTGGCAGGCCGACACCATCCAGCAGTACTTCGGCCGCGCCATGGGCTCGGCGGACCGTTCGGCCATGGTGAACAACTTCTTCGTCTGGGACTTCAACGCGGTTCGCGACGCCGCCGTGAAGGCCGACGGCAGCGACAAGTGGTTCAAGTCCTCCGACAACTTCGACGACGACCGCCGCACCCAGGAGCGCAGCACCAGCGCCTTCGTGCAGTACAGCACCGACTTCGACTGGGGCGTGCCCATGAGCGTGGCCATGGGCCTGCGCTACGAGCGCACCAAGGTCGACTCCCAGGCCCTGGTGCCCATCGCCACGGGCATCCAGTGGGTCTCGGCCAACGAGTTCGCCATCCTCAAGGGCGCCCCGGGCTTCACGAGCCTCTCGGGCAAGTACAGCTACCTGCTGCCCAGCATCGACTGGGAAGCGGAGCTGAGCAGCCAGTGGAAGGTGCGCGCCAGCTTCGGCGAGTCCATCGGCCGCCCGGGCTGGGACAAGATCCAGGGCGGGCAGACGCTCACCGAGTACCGCGCCGCCGGGGGCTCGGGCAACCAGGGCAATCCGGGCCTGAAGCCGCTGCTGTCGAAGAACCTGGACTTCTCGGCCGAGTACTACTACGCCAAGAGCAGCTACGCCGCGATCGGCATCTTCCGCAAGAACATCAGCAACTACATCGGCACCAGCGTGGTCCCGATGACGCCGTTCAGCCTGACCTCGCCCATCAACGGCGCGCTGTTCAAGGAAGCGGCCGCCTCCTGCGGCGGCGCGGACCTGACCTGCGTGCGCAACTACCTGCTGAACACGTACAACGGCCGCAACGGCATCGTGAAGACCGGCGTGGACGGCTCGGGCAATGCGGTGGGCACCATCGCCGGGCAGACGGGCGACCCGATGGCCGTGTTCAACATCAGCGTGCCGACGAACCAGCGCAGCGACCACATCAACGGCGTGGAGCTGAACGTGCAGCATGCCTTCGGCCGCAGCGGTTTCGGCATGGCCGCGAACTACACCTTCGTGCGCTCGGGCCTGAAGTTCCAGAACGACGACCTGAAGGACCAGAACGCGCTGGTGGGCCTCAGCAACTCCGCCAACCTGGTGGGCTTCTACGAGGACGACCGCTACAGCGTCCGCGCGGCCTACAACTGGCGCGGCGAGTTCCTGAACAGCACCAATGCGGCGGTGAACGGCGGCTCCGGCCCCTCGTACACCGAGCCCTACGGGCAGTGGGACCTCAGCGTGGGCTTCAAGTACAGCCCGAACCTGAGCTTCCAGTTCGAGGCCATCAACCTGAACGACGGCGTGATCCGCACGCATGGCCGCACGAAGCTCGAGGTGCAGTCGGTCACGCAGACCGGCCGCCGCTTCATGGTCGGCGCGCGCTACACGTTCTGAGCGTCCCGCGGATGAGCGCCGCCCGCCGGCCCGGCGGCGGCGCTCGCTCAGGGATCCTGCCCATCCCGGCGGGATCCCTGTCTCTCTACCATCGGCCCAGGCCGATCCGAAGCTGCCCCACCATGCGCCCCGCCCTGCTCGACAACATCAGCCACCAGGCCCTGCGCCTGGATCCCGCGCCGTCCGCGGCCTACGGCGACGACCTCGCCGCCGTGCCCACGGTCCCGGCGGAGTTCCGCCTGCTGCAGGGCTGCTTCCCCATCGTCTTCCAGGCCGGCAGCGGCGAGCTGCCCTTCCAGCCCGTGGCGCTGATGAGCCTCAGCGGCGCCGGCAATCTCTTCCTCGGCCCCGAGGGCTGGGACGCCCCGCACCTGCCCTGGGCGATGGAGCGCCAGCCGCTGATGGTGGGCCGCGATGCCACGCAATGGGTCGTGCACATCGACCTCGACAGCCCGCGTCTGAGCGCTCGCGCTGACGCTCACGCAGGCGAGCCCCTCTTCCTGCCCCAGGGCGGCCTCTCGCCGCTGCTGGAGCGCCGCATCGGCGTGCTGCAGGCCCTGCACGAGGGCCTGCAGACGCTGCCCGCCTTCATCGACACGCTGCTGCGCCTGGAGCTGCTGGAGCCCATGGCGCTCGACCTGCCCCAGCCGGGCGGCGGCACGCGCCGCATCGGCGGCTTCCACGTGATCCACGAGGAGCGCCTCGCCGCGCTGCCCGCCGCCGCCGTGGCGGACCTGCACGAGCGTGGCGCCTGGCTGCCGCTGGCCATGGCCGTGGCCTCGCTGTCCCGCTTTGGCGACCTCGTGCAGCGCGAGCAGCGCCGCGGCTGAGCGACCCGCGATGCGCGAGCTGCCCTGCATCCCCGGCCAGGTGCCGGCCACGCTGACCGGCCCCGGCCCGGACGGCGACGCGCCTTGCGTGCTGCGCGGCCTGGTCTCGCACTGGCCGCTCGTGCAGGCCAGCCGCCGCAGCCCCCGTGACGCCGCCGCACTGTTGCGCCGCCACTGGCGGGACGCCACCGTGGGGGTCTACCGCATGGCGCCGGAGACCGGAGGTCGCATCGCCTACACGCCCGATGTCCAGGGCTTCAACTTCAGCCGCGCGCTGCTGCCCTTCGGCGCCGTGCTGGACGAGCTGATGGCCGCGCTGGACGATCCGGCGCCGCCCACCGTCTACATGGGCTCGACCACCGTCGACACCTGCCTGCCGGGCCTGCTGGCGTCGCATCCGCTGAGCATCGAGGCCGAGGAGCCGCCGCTGGCGAGCCTGTGGCTGGGCAACCGCGTCACCGTGCCCGCGCACCAGGACTGGCCCCGCAACATCGCCTGCTGCGTCAGCGGCCGGCGGCGCTTCACGCTCTACCCGCCCGACGCCGTGGGTGATCTCTACATCGGCCCGCTGGACCTCACGCCGGCCGGCCAGCCCATCAGCCTGGTCGACGCCTCGGCACCGGACCTGCAGCGCTTCCCGCGCTTCGCCGCCGCGCAGGCCCGCGCGCAAGAGGTGACCCTCGAGGCCGGCGACGCGATCTACATCCCCAGCCAGTGGTGGCACCAGGTGGAGGCGCTGGACCCGTTCAGCGGCCTGCTCAACTACTGGTGGCGCCGCACGCCGCCGTGGCAGGACTCGCCGACGAGTGCGCTGTGGCTGGCCCTGGCCACCGTGCGCGACCTGCCGCCGGCCGAGCGCGAGGCCTGGCGCGCGCTCTTCGACCACTACGTCTTCGAGGCCGGCGAGCACACCGCCGCCCACCTGCCCCCGCCGGCGCGCGGCCTGCTCGATCCGCTGGACGAGACCGCCCACCGCCGCCTGCGCGCCCTGCTGCTGAACAAGCTCAATCGCTGAGCCCCCCACCTGACGAGGCCCTCCATGACTCCCTTCCACACCTCCCAGCCCGTCCGCCGCGTCGTCATCGCCGGGGGCGGCACCGCCGGCTGGATGGTCGCCGCGCTGATGGGCAAGCTGCTCGGCCGCCAGCTGCAGATCCGCCTGGTGGAGTCCGAGGAGATCGGCACCGTCGGCGTCGGGGAGGCCACGATCCCGGCCCTGCATGCCTATCACGAGCTGCTGGGCATCGACGAGGCCGAGTTCATGGCCGCCACCCAGGCCACCTTCAAGCTGGGCATCCAGTTCGAGGGCTGGAAGACGCCGGGCGAGTCCTACATCCACGCCTTCGGCCGCACCGGCCAGGACCACTGGAGCGCCGGCTTCCAGCACTTCTGGCTGAAGGGCCGGCGCCAGGGCCTCGCCCGCCCCTACGGCGAGTACTGCCTGGAGCTGCGCGCCGCCGAGGCCCAGCGCTTCGCCCACCTGCCGCGCAACGGCCTGAACTACGCCTACCACCTCGACGCCTCGCGCTACGCCCGCTTCCTGCGCCGGATCGCCGAGCAGCACGGCGTGCAGCGCTTCGAGGGCAAGATCGCCGAGGTGCTGGCGGACGGCCCCGACGGCGCCCTGCGCGCGCTGCGCATGCAGGACGGCAGCCTCGTCGAGGGCGAGCTCTTCATCGACTGCACCGGCTTCCGCTCCCTGCTGCTGGGCGAGACCCTGGGCGTGGCCTACGAGGACTGGACCCACTGGCTGCCCTGCGACCGCGCCGTGGCCGTGCAGACCGCCGCCGTGCGGGAGGCGGCGCCCTACACGCGCTCGATCGCCCATGACTTCGGCTGGCAGTGGCGCATCCCGCTGCAGCATCGCGTGGGCAACGGGCTCGTCTACAGCAGCCGCCTGCTGGCCGATGCCGACGCGCCGGACGTGCTGCGCCGCCACGTGGAGGGCGAGCTGCTCATCCAGCCGCGCGTGCTGCGCTTCACGCCGGGCCAGCGCCTGCGCACCTGGGAGAAAAACTGCATCGCGGTGGGCCTCGCGAGCGGCTTCATCGAGCCGCTGGAGTCCACCAGCATCCACCTGATCCAGCGCGCCGCCATCCGCCTGCTGCAGATGTTCCCGGCGGGCGGCATCCAGGCCTGCGACATCGAGGAATTCAACCGCCAGTCGCAGAAGGACCTGGAGCACATCCGCGACTTCATCGTCCTGCACTACCACCTCAATGCCCGCGAGGGCTCGGCGCTGTGGACACACTGCCGCGAGATGGCGGTGCCGGCCAGCCTGCGCCACCGCCTGGACCTCTTCGCGCAGACCGGGCGCGTGTTCCGGCCGGCCGACGAGCTCTTCGCGGAGAACTCGTGGATCCAGGTGATGATGGGCCAGGGCCTGGTGCCGCAGGCCTACCACCCGGTGGCCGACCTCATGGGCGAGGCCGAGCTGCGGCAGTTCCTCGGCGGCCTGCACGAGCAGGTGGCGCACACCGTGCAGTCGCTGCCGGCGCACGAGGCCTATGTGCGGCGCTTCTGCGCGGCGGCCCAGGCAAAGGTGGCGCAGGCCGTGGCCTGAGGCCCCCGATGCGTCCCCCGATCCGGGCCGGCGCCATTGACATCGCCACAGGGCTTCCCTATAGTTTGAAAGCGCTTTCACAAACGACTGGCGAATGAGGTCTTCAGACAGCATTCATCGCGAAGCGCGGCCCTCCGGCCCACGATTCCCAGGCGCCTCGACGCGCCCAAGACAACGACGAGAGACAACGTGGATGCACAACGACGCGCCGGCCTCGGGCTGGCCCTGGGCCTGGGTCTGTGGACCCGGGCGGGGGCCACACCAGCCCCGGCCCCGCAGCGACTGACCGTCGCCGCCTATCCCAAGCTGGACGCCATCGTCCGCGCCGCCGTGCCGGCCTGGACGGCCCGCCACCCCGGCGTGGAGGTGGAGGTCATCAGCCGCGAGATGAACGACCACCACACGGCCATGATCACGGCGCTGTCGACCGGCAGCCATCTGCCGGACCTGATGGCGCTGGAGGTCGGCTACGTGGGCCGCTTCGCGCAGGGCCGCGGGCTCTTCGACCTGCGCCAGGCGCCCTGCCAGGCGGAGCGCCTGCGCGAGCGCTTCGTGCCCTACACCTGGGGCCAGGCCAGCAACCGCAGCGGTGAAGTCGTGGCGCTGCCCTCGGACATCGGCCCCGGCACCCTGCTCTACCGTCAGGACCTGCTGGCCCGCGCGGGGCTGAAGGCCGAGGACCTCAACGGCAGCTGGGCCGGCTACGTGGCCGCCGGCCGCGAGATCCGCCGCAAGACCGGCGCCTACCTGCTGGCCCATGCGCGGGACATGAAGGACATCCTGATCCGTACCGGCGTGCAGGACGGCGAGGGCCTCTATTTCAGCCACGACAACCGCGTGCTGGTCAACGGCCCGCGCTTCCAGCGGGCCTTCGAGCTGGCCCGCCAGGTGCGCGCCGAGGGGCTCGACGCCAAGGTCTACAACTGGTCCAGCGACTGGACCGAGGGCTTCCGCCGCGGCCTGATCGCGACGCAGATGATCGGCGCCTGGCTCGTGGGCTTCATGGGATCCTGGCTGGCGCCCAAGACCCGCGGCCTGTGGCGCGCGGCCCAGCTCCCCGAGGGCGCGTTCGCGGCCTATGGCGGCAGCTTCTACGCCCTGCCCGCCAAGGGCGACCCGGCGCGCCGCGCCCTGGCCTGGGACTTCATGCAAGACCTGACCCTCAACAAGACGCTGCTGCTGGACGCCTTCCAGACGCATGACATCTTCCCCGCGCTGGTCGACACCTTCGAGGACCCCTTCTTCGACGAGCCGGTGGCCTTCCTGGGCGGCCAGCGCGCCCGGCACCTGTGGCGCGACGCCGCTCGCCGGATCACGCCGGTGGCCGTCCACCGCCAGGACGCCTTCGCCGACGAGGTCATCAACACCGAGCTGGACAAGGTGCTCACCCGCGGCAAGGACATCGCGAGCGCCCTGGGCGACGCCGAGCGCCTGCTGCTGACGAGGGCCGCACGATGAGCCGGCCGCGCATCCGTCCCAACATCCGCCCGCAGCACGCGCCCTATGTGCTGCTCGCGCCCTTCCTCGTGCTGTTCGCCGTCTTCGGCCTCTTCCCGCTGCTGTTCTCGCTGTGGCTGGCGCTGAACCGCTGGGAGCCCACCAGCGGCCTCGCGGCCATGGAATGGGTGGGCCTGGAGAACTTCCGCTTCGCACTGCAGGACGCCTGGTTCTGGAAGTCCCTGGGCAACACCGTGTGGCTGGGCGTGGCGAGCGCCGTGCCCCAGCACCTCGTCGCCCTGCCGCTCGCCTGCGGCCTGCAGGCGCTCGGCCAGCGCTGGCGCAATGCGCTGATGGGCGCCTACTTCCTGCCCTACATCACCTCCACCGTCGCCATCGCCATCCTGTTCAGCGCGCTGTTCTCCACGGACTACGGCCTGATCAACAGCGGCCTGGCCGCGCTGCGCCAGCTCCCGGGCCTCGGCGTGCTGCTGCCGGCGCAGGCCGTCGACTGGCTCAACGACCCGGACCGCCTGCGCCCTGCCATCGCGCTGGTCGTGTTCTGGCGCTACGTGGGCTTCCACACGGTGCTGTACCTCGCCGCCCTGCAGACCATCCCCAAGGACCTGTACGAGGCCGCGATGATGGACGGCGCCGGGCGTTGGCAGCGCTTCCTGAACATCACGCTGCCGGGCCTGCGCAGCATGATGCTCTTCGGCTTCACGCTGTCGGTCGTGGGCAGCCTGCAGCTCTTCGAGGAGCCCTTCGTGCTGACCAACGGCCGCGGCGGCAATGACCAGGCCGGCATGAGCAGCGCGGTCTACCTCTACCGCCTGGCCTTCGACTTCAACGACTTCGGCGCCGCGGCGGCGATGTCGTGGCTGCTGTTCGCGATCCTCGCGGCGGCCACGGCGGCCCTGCACCGCGCCTTCGCCAAGGAGCGCGCGTGATGAGCACCCGCCCCGCCCTGCCCACCTCGCGCTGGCTGGCCTACGCCCTCGTCGGGGCCGGCGCCCTGCTGATGCTGGCGCCCTTCTACGTGATGTTCGTCTTCGCCACGCAGTCCCGCACGGACATCTTCAGCGTGCCCCCGCCCCTGTGGTTCGGCGACGACCTGCTGGCCAATCTGCGCCTGCTGGGCGAGCGCATCCCCTTCTGGCGCAGCGTGGGCTGGAGCCTCTACGTGGCGCTGATGTCCACGGCGCTCACGCTGCTCTTCTGCGCGATGGGCGGCTATGCCTTCGCCATGTTCGAGTTCCGCTTCAAGCGCCCGCTCTTCGCGCTGGTGCTGGGCACCATGCTGCTGCCCAGCTTCATGAGCATGATCCCGAGCTTCATGGTGATGGACCTGCTGGGTTGGATCGACCAGCCGCGCGCGCTGTATCTGCCCGGCGCGGCCAATGCCTTCGGCATCTTCCTGATGCGCCAGTACGCGCGCAGCGCCGTGCCCAAGGAGCTGATCGAGGCCGCCCGCATGGACGGCTGCGGCGAGCTGGGCATCTTCGCCCGCATCGTGCTGCCGCTGCTGAAGCCGGCCCTCGGGACGCTGGGGCTCATCGCCTTCATCGGCAGCTGGAACAACTTCGTGGGCCCGCTGATCGTGCTGCGCAGCCCCGAGCACTTCACGCTGCCGCTGGCCCTGCGCCTGCTGCAGAACCCCGTGGACACCGAGTGGGGCGCCCTCATCGCCGGCGCCGCCGTGGCCACGCTGCCCCTCATCGCCCTCTTCATGCTGGCCTCACGCCAACTCATCGCCGGCCTGACCGCCGGTGCCGTCAAGTGAGCCCGCGCCCTTCTCACCCGTTCTCCTTCCGCCGACCTGCCCCATGACCGACCCGACCACCGCCCTGCACTTCCCGCCCGACTTCGTCTGGGGCGTCTCCACCAGCGCCTTCCAGATCGAGGGCGCCGCCGACGCCGACGGCAAGGGCCCCAGCATCTGGGACACCTTCTGCCGCCAGAGCGGCGCCATCGCCGATGCCAGCGACGGCCGCGTGGCCTGCGAGCACTACCAGCGCTGGGCCGAGGACCTCGACCTGATCCAGAGCCTGGGCGTCAACGCCTACCGCTTCAGCGTGTGCTGGCCCCGCGTCCAGCCCACGGGCCAGGGCGCCTGGAACGAGGCGGGCCTGGCCTTCTACGACCGCCTCGTGGACGGCATGCTGGCCCGCGGCCTGCAGCCCCACCTCACCCTCAACCACTGGGACCTGCCCCAGGCCCTGCAGGACCAGGGCGGCTGGGGGAACCGGGAGACGGTGGACCGCTTCGTCGACTACGCCCTGGGCATCCAGCGCCGCCTGGGCGACCGCCTGGCCTCGCTGTGCACGCACAACGAGCCCTGGGTCGTGGCGGTGCTGGGGCACCAGACCGGCGTCTTCGCCCCGGGCCTCAAGGACGAGGCACTCGCGCTGCAGGTCTCCCACCATCTGCTGCTGAGCCATGGCCGCGCCGTGAAGGCGCTGCGGGCCGAGGGCGCGAAGGAGAAGCTGGGCATCGTGCTCAACCTCGCGCCCACCCATCCCGCCACGCCCTCCGCGGCCGACCGGGCCAAGGTCATCGTCGAGGACGGCCGCCTGCTGCGCTGGTACATGGACCCGCTGTGCCAGGGCCGCTACCCGGTCGACATCTGGCTGGACCTGGGCGAGAAGGCCCCGAAGATGCAGGACGGCGACCTGGCCGAGATCCGCCAGCCGATCGATTTCCTCGGGGTCAACTACTACTCGCGCTCGGTGCAGAGCGCCGACAAGCCCTGGGACCCCAAGGCCGCCGGCAAGGAGGTCAACGAGATGGGCTGGGAGGTCTACCCCGAGGGCCTGACCGAGCTGCTGCTGCGCCTGCACCGCGACTACCCGCAGGTGCCCAGCCTGTGGGTGACCGAGAACGGCGGCGCCTTCCCCGACCCCTGGGTGGACGGCCGCGTGCAGGACGAAGCCCGCACCCGCTACCTGCAGCGCCACATCGCCGCCGTGCAGGCCGCGCGCCAGGAGGGCGTGCCGGTCGATGCCTACATGGTCTGGAGCCTGCTGGACAATTTCGAGTGGTCCTCGGGCTACGCCAAGCGCTTCGGCATCGTGCACGTGGACTACGAGACCCAGCAGCGCACGCCCAAGGACAGCGCCCGCTGGTACCGCCAGTTCCTGGCCGCGCAGGCCGCGACGTCAACCAAGGGAGCCTGAGGTGGCACGACTGAGCCTGCAAGGCATCCACAAGCGCTACGGCGAGCAGGACGTCATCCGCGGTATCGACCTGGACGTCGAGGACGGCGAGTTCCTCGTCTTCGTCGGCCCCTCGGGCTGCGGCAAGAGCACGACGCTGCGCATGATCGCGGGCCTGGAGGACATCTCCGAGGGCACGCTGCTGATCGACGGCCTGCGCGCCAATGAGCAGCCCCCGGCCGAGCGCGGCGCGGCCATGGTGTTCCAGAGCTACGCGCTGTATCCGCACATGAGCGTGGCCGAGAACATGGGTTTCGCGCTCAAGATGGCGGGCGTCTCGAAGGCCGAGCGCGAGGCGCAGGTCCGCCGCACGGCCGAGACGCTCAAGCTGACCGAGCTGCTGGACCGCCGTCCGGCGCAGCTCTCGGGCGGCCAGCGCCAGCGCGTGGCCATCGGGCGCGCCATCGTTCGCAAGCCCAAGGTCTTCCTCTTCGACGAGCCGCTGTCCAACCTCGACGCGGCCCTGCGCCTGGAGATGCGCATCGAGCTGGCGCGCCTGCACCGCTCGCTCGGCGCGACGATGATCTACGTCACCCACGACCAGACCGAGGCCATGACGCTGGGGGACCGCATCGCCGTCTTCCACCAGGGCCGCATCGAGCAGCTGGGCACGCCGCTGGCGCTGTACGAGGACCCGGCGACCGAGTTCGTGGCGAGCTTCATCGGCTCCCCGGCAATCAACTTCGTGGACCGCCCGGCTGCGGGGGCCACACCCGCGCACCAGGCCCTGTGGTCGAGCTGGGCCCCGGCCCTGCCCGACGCCGCCCGGCGCCTGGGCGTGCGCCCCGAGCACCTGCAGCTGGCGCCCGCCGGCGAGGGCGTGCCGGCCCAGCTGGAGTTTGCCGAGCACCTGGGGGACACGCACCTGCTCTATGCGCGCGTCGAGGGGCTGGACAAGCCGCTGACGCTGAAGCTCAACGGCGCCGCGCCGGCCCTCCAGGCGGGCGACCGCCTCGGCCTCGCCGCCACGGCGTCGCGGGTGCTGGGCTTCGACGGGCGGGGCCAGCGCGTGCGAGCCTGAATGGGCGAGGCGCGGGCGCGCGCTGCACCGCGGCGGCACGGCATCCCTAACACGCAGGACCTGCGGGCATGCAGAACGGCCGGGCGTCGACGATGATGGCGTCCCTGCCCTCATGCCCGGCCCCTGGCCTGCTCCTTGCCCATGCGCTCTCTTCAGCTCTGCCGTCGCCCCCTGCTGGCCGCCACGCTGGCGCTGCCCCTGCTGCTGGGGGTGCTGACCGCCCTACCGGCCCGGGCGCAAACCGGCTGCCTCGCCAACTTCATCGACACCCAGCTGCGCTACCCCAGCAACGTGGCGCCGCCGTCCCCCCAGGTCCAGGCCCTGCCTGAAGTCCCGGCCCCGGCCCCCGCGCTGGGCCAGGTGCGCTACCGCCCGCGCGGCGCGGACACCGTCAGCACATTGGACGCCTACCTCGGCAGCTACTGCACGACCGGCCTTCTCGTGCTGCACCAGGGGCAGCGGGTCTTCGAGCGCTACCTCCAGGGCACCGGGCCGGGCACGCGGCTGCTGTCGGCCTCGATGTCCAAGACGCTGCTGTCGCTGCTGGTGGGCATCGCCGTGTCCGAGGGCCGGCTCTCGCTCGAGGAGCGCGTCGGCGATGTGCTCCCCGACTTCAAGGACAGCGCCTTCGCCCAGGCCACGGTGGAGGACCTGCTGCGGATGAGTACGGGCGCCGCCCTGGTGAACGCCTACGATCCCGGCGCGGCCTCCGACAACCAGGCCATCAACCCCATCCTCGAGCCCCGCACCGACATGCGGGCCTACCTCCGCCAGAAGACGGCCCTCGACCCGCGCGGCAAGGTCTTCAACTACAACGGCGCGGTCAGCACCGTCCTGGGCTTCGTGCTCAGCGCCCGCACGGGCATGAGCAACACGGACTACCTCGCCCAGCGCCTCTGGGCGCCGATGGGTGCCGAGGCGCCGGGCGGCTGGATCACGAACCGCCGGGGCCAGGAGGGCGTGCAGGGCCAGTTCGTGGCCACGCTGCGGGACTATGCCCGCGTGGGCCTGCTCCTCATGAACCTCGGCCGCGTGGGGGAGCGCCAGGTGGTGCCGCGGGCATGGATCGAGCAGATGGTGGCCCTGCGCCCGGACAAGCCGCAGCCGGCTCAGGCGCCCTTCTACGGCCTGCATGTCTGGATCCCGCAGGCCGCTGGCGGGCGCTCCTTCGCGTGGGGCACCAACGGCCAGAACATCTTCGTGGACCCGGTGGCGAAGGTCGTCATCGTCCACACCGGCAACAGCCCCGCGGCGGAGTTCAACGGCAATGCCCACCTGTTCCCGCTGCGTGACGCCCTCACCGGCGCCTTGGCGCTGCGTGCCCCCTGAGCGTCTGCCTGCGACGCGCGTCGGGACGTGCTGAGCCGGCGTCCGTCACGGGGCAGCGGTCAGCGGTCAGCGGTCAGCGGTGAGCAGTCGGCGGTCACAGGTCAGCGGTCCCTGGGTGGTCGCCGCCGGGGGGTCGTCACAGGTCGGCTGTCACCGCGCAGCCGTCACAGCGCGGCATCAAGCATCAAGGCTGCTTCTGGTAGACCCGCACATGCTCGATCTCGTAGCGCAGCGGGAAGATGCTGTCATCGACGGGGCCGCCGAGGTCGCCCCCGATGGCGAGGTTGAGGATGAGGAACTGCGGCGCATCGAAGGGCCACTGGGCCGGGCCGGTGCCCAGATTGTCATAGCGGGCATGCTCCACGCCGTCGACGCCGAAGCGCAGGCCCTGCGGCGTCCAGAGCATCTGGTAGTCGTGGAAGGCGCTGCAGGCGGTCGGCAACTGCACGGCGCCGCCCTTGCCGTTGCCGCCGGAGCCGCTGCTGGTGTGCACCGTGCTGAACACATTCGTCGGGTCGCGTCCGACCTGCTCCATGATGTCCAGCTCGCCCTGGGCCGGCCAGGTGCCTTCGGCGCCCAGCATCCAGATGGCAGGCCAGCTGCCCCGGCCGCAGGGCAGCTTCGCACGGATCTCGAAGAAGCCGTAGGTCCACTGCGCCTTGCCCGCCGTGAGCAGCCGCGCAGAGCTGTAACGCTGGCCGCCCCAGTCGGGCTGCCCGGAGCGGCTTTCGAGCCGGGCCGTGATCACGAGGCGGCCATCCTTCACCTCGCTGTTCTCCAGGCGTGCCGCGCTGTAGTACTGCAGCTCGTGGTTGAACCAGCCGCTGGCATTGCGGCCGGTGTCGTAGGACCAGCGCCGGGCGTCGGGGAGCCCGGGCTGCTCGAATTCATCGGCCCAGACGAGCACGTGATCGGCGGGGCGGGTCAGCGGGCTGGAGCTGGGGCTGGGGGCAGGTGTCGGCATGGGGGTGGGGATGGGCGTCGGGCTGGGCGTCGGGCTGGGCACCGGCATCGGGGTGGCCGCAGGCGCGCCACCGCCCCCGCAGGCGGCCAGGGCGAGGCCAGCCAGCGCCGGCCAGCGCCGCAGGGGGTGGGCAGCCGGTCCGCGCCGGCCGGGCGTCGGGAGGGGCGCAGTCGGACGGGTCATCAGAGACCGCAGGGCAGGCAGCACGGCCCGCCACGCCGCGCGCAAGGCGGACGCCGGCAGCGGCATGACTCGGGGCACAACAGGCATGGCAGGTCTCCGTTCGGCACGCACATCCCATGCCGTCATCTTGTTTGAAAGCGGTTTCATTATCAGGAGTCGATGGCGTCAGGCGCTGAGTAGAAACACCAAGCGCTTTCAAATTCTTCGGCCTTGCGGCATGAAAGCGGTTTCACCGACAATGCGCCCCATCGACAAGCACCGCATCAGGAGACCTTCATGAGCCAGGCCCATCCGACGCAGGCCCTCTTTCCTCGCCTGCTGGGAGACATCGGCGGCACCCACGCGCGCTTCGCCTGGATGGACCGCCCCGGTGCTCCGCTGAGCCATGTGCAGACCTACCGCTGTGCCGAGCACTCCACGCTGGGCGATGCCATCCAGCGCTACCTGCACGACCGGGACCTCACCGACCGGGGCCCGGCGCGCCCCGCCGCCTGCGCCCTGGGCATCGCCAACCCGGTGACGGGCGACGAAGTGCGCATGACCAACCACCACTGGGCCTTCTCGATCACTGCGCTGCAGAAGGAGCTGGCGCTGCAGCGGCTGGAGGTCATCAACGACTTCACGGCGCTGGCGCTGTCCCTGCCCAGCCTCGGCGGCGGCGACCTCCAGGACCTGGGCGGCGTGCGCCCCCCTCCCGAGCACCTGGCCCAGCCGCGGGCCCCGCTGGCCCTGCTGGGCGCGGGCACGGGCCTGGGCGTCTCGGGCCTGATCCCCTCGACCCAGGGGCTGATCCCCCTGGCGGGCGAGGGCGGGCACGTCACGCTGTGCGCGATGGACGAGGAAGAGGATGCCGTGCTGGCCCTGCTGCGGCGCAGCTTCGGTCATGTGTCCGCCGAGCGCGCCCTGTCCGGGCCCGGCCTGCTCAACCTCTACCGTGCCAGCGCCCGTTGGCTGGGCCTGCCCGAGGAGCCGGGGCTGCTGCCCGAGCAGGTCCTGCCGCGCGCTCGCGGGGGCGACCCGGTGTGTCAGCGGGCGGTGGACCTGTTCTGCCGCTTCCTCGGCAGCACCGCCGGCAATCTGGCGCTGACCCTCGGCGCGACGGGCGGCGTCTACATCGGCGGTGGCATCGCCCCGCGCATGCTGCCGGAGCTGCGGGCCTCGCGCTTCCGGGAACGCTTCGAGGGCAAGGGCCGCCTGCAGGCGCTGCTGGCGCCCATCCCCTGCTTCGTGATCAGCAGCCCCACCTCCCCCGCTCTCCTCGGGGCGGCCCGGGCGCTGGATCGCCGCCACTGAGGCGGGCCCGCGGCCCCGGGCTGACGCGACTTCCGTGGAATTCCCCACGGGACTTTTGACACAAACAAGACAGCCGGCCCCTTGGAAGACGGGTTGCCCGGCGAAGCCGTGCACAATCCCCGCTGGTGGCTGGCACCGGCCTCGCCGGGGCGGCTGCCTGCCACCGGCTTGCGCGCCGGCACCGGCCCCAGACGGCCCAGGAGTCCTTGTTGAGTCGAAAGAACACCAGCTCGCTGTTCGTGGCCCTCGCCATCGGTGTGTGCACCGGTCTGCTGCTGCCGGCGCTGATCATCGGCGGGCTGCTGATCGGGCTGCGTGAGCCCCAGGTGGCCCAGCAGACGCAGGAGCGGGACCTGCAGGCCAAGATCGATGTGCTCGCCAGCAGCCTGCCCGAGCTGCTCTGGAACCTGGACCAGGTCGCCGCCCGCGAGGTCGTGGCGGCCATCATGAAATCCCCCGAGGTGGTGCGCGTGGCCGTGAGCGACGCCACGCAAGGCGTGCCCTTCATCGAGATGCGCCTGCCCGAGCGCCAGATGGGGCAGCTCATCAAGGGCGAGCGCGACATCTTCCGTGGCAGCACCCGCATCGGCCACCTCGAGATCGAGATCGACAATCACCTCGTGGCCGCCGCCCTCACCCGCCAGCGCTGGCTCTATGCCGCCACGGTGGGCGGCCAGCTGCTCATCTCGGTGGCCCTCGTGCTGCTGGCCCTCAACTCCCGGGTGATGCGCCCGCTGCGGGCGCTGGGCCGCTTCGCCAACGACATGGCCCAGGGCCGCTTCAGCACCGAGCTGGAAGGCGGCCGCAACGACGAGATCGGCCGCCTGGGCAAGCACCTGCAGGACATGCGCGACGCGCTGCAGCACCAGTTCGAGGCGCAGCGTCAGCTCATCGAGCGCCTGCGCGGCATGGCCGAGACGGTGCCCGGCGTGGTCTACCAGCTGCGGCGCAACCCCGACGGGCGCTTCAGCTTCGCCTACGTGAGTGAGGCGGTGAAGGACTACTTCCGCGTCCCCGCGCAGTTGCTGCTGAGCGAGGCCGAGGCCCTCTTCGAGCGCATCCATCCCGACGACCGCGAGGCCGTGCGCGAGGCGCTCACCGCCTCGGCCCGTCACCTGAGCCCCTGGCAGCAGGAGTTCCGCACCGACAACGCCGACGGCAGCGAGCGCTGGCTCTACGGCAACGCGATCGCGCAGCTGGAGGACGGCGGCTCGGTGCTGTGGCACGGCTTCCTGACGGACATCTCCCGCCAGCGCCGCGACGCCCTGGAGCTGGACCGCTACCGCCATCACCTCGAGGAGCTGGTCGAGGCCCGCACCCTGGCGCTGGCCACCGCCACGCAAGCCGCCGAGGCCGCCAACCTCGCCAAGAGCGCCTTCCTGGCCAACATGAGCCACGAGATCCGCACGCCGATGAACGCGATCATCGGCCTGACCTACCTCGCCCGGCGCGACTCGACCGAGCCCCTGCAGCAGGACCGCCTCAAGAAGGTGGCCGACGCCGCCGAGCACCTGCTCAGCGTGATCAACAACGTGCTGGACATCTCCAAGATCGAGGCCGGCAAGCTGCACCTGGAGGCCGGCATGTTCTCGGTCAACCAGCTGCTGGACAACATCTCCAGCATGATGGCGCAGCGCGCGGCCGAGAAGCACCTGCAGGTGCAGCAGGACGTGCCGGACGAACTGCAGGACCGCGTGCTGATGGGCGACTCGCAGCGCATCACCGAGATCCTGATCAACTTCGCCGGCAACGCCATCAAGTTCACCGACCACGGCCACGTGCGGCTCAACGCCCGCCTGCTGCAGGAGACGCCGGACCATCTGCGGCTGCGCTTCGAGGTCGTGGACAGCGGCATCGGCATCAGCGAGGAGGCGCAGGCGCGGCTGTTCCAGGACTTCGAGCAGGCCGACAGCTCCACCACCCGGCGCTACGGCGGCACGGGCCTGGGCCTGGCCATCTCCCGGCGCCTGGCGCGGCTGATGGGCGGCGAGGTCGGCGTGCAGAGCCGCCTGGGCGAGGGCAGCCTGTTCTGGCTGGAGCTGGAGCTGCCGCTGTCGGACCAGCCCCTGGCGGCCGCTGGCCTGCAGCGCGGCCAGGCGGCGCGCGAGCTGCTCGCGCCCTACCAGGGCCGCCGCATCCTGCTGGCCGAGGACAACGTCGTCAACCAGGAAGTCGCCGTGGCCCTGCTGCAGAGCGCGGGCCTGGAGGTGGACGTGGCGGCCGACGGCGTCGAGGCCTGCGAGATGGTGCAGCAGGGCGATTACGGCCTCGTGCTGATGGATGTGCAGATGCCCGCCATGGACGGGCTGGATGCGACCCGCGCCATCCGCTCGACGGAGAAGGGCCGCCATCTGCCCATCCTCGCCATGACGGCCAACGCCTTTGCCGAGGAGCGCCAGCGCTGCCTGGACGCCGGCATGAACGACCACGTGGCCAAGCCCGTGGTCGCCGAGCAGCTCTTCCTGACGCTGCGCCGCTGGCTGCATGCCAGCGCGGAGACCGGCACGACAGGTTGAGCGGCCGCGCCGCGCTTCGGGCGAGGCACCGGCGCTGACGGCCTTACTGCGATTCCTTGATCAGCCGGCCAGAGCCCGGCTGCACGGGCCGGGCGTTCATGGGATAGAGCTTGCTGAAGATGCCCAGCTGATTGGCCGAGAGCTGCACGGGCTGGCGCATGACCATCCACAGCACGCCTTCCGAGCAGGGCGGCGTCGTCAGCGAGCCCATGTAGGTGTAGTAGGCGCGGTCCTCGGGCAGGAGCTGGCTCAGGTCCATCTGGCCGGGCGCCGGCAGCGCCTCGCCCTTCTCCAGTGGCAGGTTGTTCCAGACCGTCTGCACGAGCGGCTGGTCGCGGCCGCGCTCCAGCAGCACGGCTACCACGGCCAGGCGGCCGTCGGGGTCCTTGTGCACCAGGTGGGCGACCATGTCGAACTGCCGGCCGTTGATGCGCTCCTCGCTGGGCCGGTGGAAGTGGAACTGCAGCAGCTCGTAGCGGCGGCCCATCACCTGCAGGCTGTTGCCCGGCGCGATGTTCACCTGGATCGTGTGGCCGTTGTCCAGCACCGCGAAGCCGCTGGGCTGGTAGTCGAACTGGATCTTCTCGAGGTCCACGCGGATGCCGTCGCGGATGTCGATGGGGCTCTGGCGCTTGCCGGTGGCACAGGTGCGGAACTCGGGCTTGAGCTCGCCCCAGCGCTCGGGACCGCCCTCGCCTTCGTAGGCCCAGTGGATCTCGCCGCCGTGGCCCTTGGCGTCCCCGTGCTTCGCGCCCTTGGCGTCAGCCCGGGGGTCGCCCTTCGCGTCGCCCTTGGACTCCGGCCGCGCCGCCGCGGGCGCCGGGTCCGGCTTGGTCGCGAGGCGCTCGGCCAGCCGCTGGCGGAGCATGCCGAGGTTCTCGCTGGCGCCCTTGTCCGCGGCGCCGTCGTCCCGGGGGGCGTCCTTGGCGAGGCTTTTCTCCGTCGCGGGCTTGTCAGCGCGCTCGGACTTGTCCGACTTTTCGGCCGCCGGGCGTGCCGGCGCCGGGTGCGGCCAGGCCAGGCCCAGGGCGGCGGCCATCAGCCATGCGAGGGCCGGACGCTGGAACGGCGCCAGGGGACGGTGGGACAGGGAACGGGCTCGTGGGTGCATGGAAGGCTCCTGCGCATGCGCGGCCCCGCCCGGCGACAGTCGGGCTCAGGCTTCGGGATGCGCCTGTCTCTACATCGGCCGGGCGGGCGCAGTCTTGAGCGCCAGGCCCGCCGCTCGGTTCGTCCGCGGGACTCGACCGGTGGGGCGTCCGCTCCTCAGACCTCGCGCTTGACCCACAGCCAGGCCACGAGGCCGATGCCCATCATGCTGGCCGAGGCGAGGGCCAGCGCGAGCGTCGAGTGCATCACCAGCGGCACCAGCACGCCGGCCACGAGGCCGTTCGCGGCGCTGCTGATGCAGGCCTGCAGCGACGACGCCATGCCACGGCGCTCGGGCACCTGGTCCAGGACCATGAGCGTCACGACGGGCACCATCAGCGCCCAGCCCAGCGCAAAGAGGCCGATCACCGGCAGCGCCCACCAGGCGCTCGGCGGCATCACGAGGTTCAGCACGACGTTCAGCACCGCCATCGCCAGCATGATGAAGAAGCCGCGGCGGATCTGCGCCCGGGGCTTGATCTTGCCGGCCAGCCGGCCGCTGAACCACGCGCCGCCCATGATCCCGCCGATGCTGAAGCAGAAGAACAGGAAGAACTGCGTGGGCGCGAGACCGAGGTGCTCACCGAGGAAGACCGGCGCGGCGAGCACGTAGAGGAACATGCCGTTGAAGGGAATGCCGCTGGCGAGCGTCAGCAGCAGGAAGCGCCGGCTGCCGCACAGCTGGGCATAGCCGCGCATGAGGTCCCTCGGGTGGAAGGGCTGGGCGAGGTCGTGGTGCAGGGTCTCGGGCAGCAGGCGCCAGTTCGCCACGAACAGCGCCGCGCCGACCAGCACGAGGAACCAGAAGATCGAGTGCCAGTCGGCATGCACGAAGAGGAAGCCGCCGACCATCGGCGCCACCGCCGGCGCCACGCCGAAGAAGAGCGTCACCTGCGACATCACCCGCTGCGCCTCGGAGGGCGGGAACATGTCCCGGATGATGGCGCGCGAGACCACCACGCCCGCACCGGCGGACATGCCCTGCACGGTGCGGAAGAAGATCAGCTGCCCGATGCTGCCCGAGAGCGCGCAGCCCATGGACGCCAGCCTGAAGACGGCCGTGCCCACCAGCACCACCGGCCGCCGGCCGAAGCTGTCGGAGAGCGCACCGTGGAAGAGGTTCATCACCGCAAAGCCCAGCAGGTAGGCGGACAGCGTCTGCTGCATCTGCACCGGCGTGGCATCCAGCGCCCGCGCGATGCCGGCGAAGGCCGGCAGATAGGTGTCGATGGAGAACGGGCCCACGGTGCCCAGGCAGGCCAGCAGAACGGCCAGGGTCCAGCGCGGACCGCGCCAGAGGGTGCCGGCGTCAGGATTCATCAGGAATGTGCGGTGTGCGCCCGGCCAGCGCACGGGGGCGAGGCGGGACAGAGAAGGGAGGTCGTCAGTGTAGCGGCCGGGGCCCCGATCGCCCGGCCTCCTGCCCTACACTGCGCCGCGCTTGCGTGAATCCTCAACATGCCCGAACCCTACGCCATTGGCATCATCGGACTGGGAGTCATGGGTCAGCGAATGCTGGACCGTCTCCAGGGTCATCCCCGTTTCCAGCCGCTGTATGCCTGGGACCCCGATCCCGAGACGCGGGCCGCCGTCCGTGCCCGCCATCCCCACATCCACGTGCCGGACGAGCCCGAGCAGCTCCTGACGCAGCCGGGCCTGCGCGGCGTCTACATCGCCAGCCCGCCGCAGTCCCACCTCGGCTGGGCCGAGCGCGCCTTCGCGCGGGGGCTGACCGTGTTGTGCGAGAAGCCGCTGGCCGTCGATGCCGAAGCCGCGGCCCGCACGCTGCAGGTCCTGCGCCAGGGCCAGCACCGGGCGGCCGTCAACTTCTCGCTCGCCTCCAGCAGTGGCCTGGCGCAGCTGCAGTCCTGCTTCGGCGCCGCCTCGCGGCATCCCATGGGCGAGCTGCAGTCGGTGCAGCTCACGCTGCGCTTCGCCGAGTGGCCCCGCCCCTGGCAGAAGGACGCGGGCGCCTGGCTGTCGGGGCGCGCGGAAGGCGGTTTCTGTCGGGAGGTGCTGTCGCACTTCATCTTCGTGCTGCAGCGGGTGCTGGGTGCCGCGGAGGTGGTCCACAGCGAGCTGGTCTATCCCTCGGACCCGGCCGCCGCCGAGATCGGCCTGCGGGCGCGGCTGTTCGCGGCCGGCGTGCCCATCGATATCGACGCCGCGGTGCTGGGCCAGGAGAGCGACGTCAACGAGATGCGCTGGCGGGCCCGCGGCGGCGAGATCTGCCTGGCCGACTGGTTCCGCCGCATCCGCCTGCGCAAGGACGAGGACTGGCGGGAGCTCAGCGAGCGCGACCTGCGCCCGGACCTCGCCGAGGCCGACCTGCTGGAGCACTGGGGCGCGCTGCTGGACGGCCGCTCGCACGCCCTGCCCGGCTTTGCCGAGGCCCTCGCGGTGCAGCAGACCATCGAGGCGCTGCTGCAGGAGGGTCGCAGGACCGCCCAGGCGCGCGTGGACGCCGATGGGCATGATGAATAAGGGTGAAGCAGGTCGATAGGCCGGATTCTGTGCAAGACCTGACCCTTGCGGGCCCGGTCCCGTGACCGCCATTCCTCTGGGCCGGACATCACTGCCCGGCTCGGTGCCACCTACCCGCCAGCTCTGCGAGCCGCATCATCGCTGGCCTACTTGGTGTTGCTGCGCGTAGAGATTGCCCGTTTCACCCAGACAGGCCTCCCGAAGGCGACCCGCCTGACTCGTCTCTGTTGCTCTGATCCTCGGCTTTCGCCGGGCAGCCGTTAGCTGCTACGCCGCTCTTTGCAGTCCGGACCTTCCTCCAGTGCCGTGTTTCCACGCTCGCACCAGCGGCGGTCTGACCTGCTTCACGGGGCGCATTATCCCCGAAGCGCGGCGCCCCCCGCCCGAGCCCCGCATCGAAGCCGGGCCGGGGCTCCCCCCGCAGCGCGAGGGTGGGGTGCGCGGGCGGCACGCTCAGGTGCGCGGCACGATGGCGTAGCGCGGGTCGTAGTTGAAGTAGCGCGTGTAGCGGGACCACGGGCCGACCACCCGCCAGGCCGCCGCCTGGTCCGGGTGCCCGTTGGCCAGGGCGATCGCGGCCACGGCGATCGCGCCATAGCCTTCCACCGTCACCTGGTACGAGCCCACCGGACCACTGCCGGGGAAGCCCTTGGTGCTGTCCGCCGGCATGCTGGAGGGGTAGTCGCCCTCCGCCAGGTAGGTGAAGCCGTCGTAGAGGTCATCCAGCGTCTGGTAGAACGTGCCGTCGGTCTTGGTCTGCGGGAAGACGTAGTCCGCGATGTGGCGGGGATGTGCGGAGTTGGCGATCAGGATGGCCTGCCGCGCCACCCAGTTCGCCAGCGGCTGCGCGGCGGTGAAGCCGAGCTCCACCGCGTGGCACACCGACAGCGTGATGAAGTTCTGCATCCACGGCGCCATCGCGCCGCCGCCCCAGTCGTCCGGCGGCATGCCCACGGAGGCGATGAACTGGTCCCGCGTGTAGCCGCCAAAGCCGTCCCAGTAGGCCAGCGCATTCGGCCGGGGCTGCGCGGGACCGCTGGTGAACCAGGCCTTGTAGTTGGCGTTCCAGCTGGTGCGGATGGGGTGGCTGTCCAGGGTGCTCGGGATGTCGTAGAGGCCGCAGCGCTGGGCCACGGCGTCCGTGAGGCTCTGCTCGAACAGCAGCCGCTCGGGGCTGCCGTCCAGCGCCGCCCACCAGGCGCGCGCCCGGTTGCGGAACTGCCAGCCCCAGCCGCGCACCTGCACCCCATTGATGATCAGCGCCTTGTTCGACGCCCCGTTGGCCACCGAGTTGTAGGACAGGCCCGGATTCACCACGAACTGCGACCACGCCGCCAGCTGCAGCAGCTTCTCGTGCCAGAAGGCCTGCCCGCTGCTGAGGTACATCCACCAGAAGACCCCCGGCGTGTGGGCCACGTCGTGGACCCAGCCGTCCCGCGTGCTGTCCGAGGTGCCGTCGACCTTGAAGCGGTCGGCCACGGCGGCCTGCGTCCAGTAGCGGTTGCTGTCGTAGAGGAAGACGGTGGGCCGGCCGAGCTTGGAGAGGATCCGCCCCTGCCCCGAGGTGCTGCCGTAGATGGGCTTCTGGCTGTCCCCCTCGCGGAAGTAGAAGGCCCAGGAGCCCGCCAGCTCGGCCTGCCGCTCGCAGATCGCCTGCATGGAGGCCTGCCCGGAATACATGGAGACGGTGTCCCACTTGGGCATCAGGCCCAGATCCGGCCGGCCCCCGGCGGCGGCCATCGCGATCTCCCAGTAGCCGCGCGCGCCCAGGCCCTGCGGCCGGGCGGCGTAGTCCTTGGCATAGCTCGTCAGCGCCGAGGGCTCCATCGAGATGGTGCTGTCGTAGTTGGGCATGGCCTTGGTGCGGGCCAGGTAGGCCACGCCATGCCGGAGATTGGCGCGCGGGATGTCCGTGCCGCCCCAGTAGGCACGGGACTGCCAGGTGCCCAGGTAGAGATTGGCCGCCTCGGACAGGCGCACCTGCGGGTTGGACTGGCCGGTGCCGAAACTGACGATGACGGGCTTCTCGTCCTTCAGCTTGGTGACGTCCGCCACCTCGACGATATGACGCACGTGGTAGCGGCCGATCGTGGGCCAGAACTGCACATGGAACATCGGCCGGACGGCACGCGTGGCGTTGCTGCCGCGGTCGAAGGCCTTGGCCTTGTGGTCGCACAGCAGGACCGTCGTGCACACGGGCCCCTGCGTCCAGTAGCGGCTCTGCACGCCGCCCGCGGCGGTCTCGGACGCGAGGGACGCATCGGTGAGCGTGGCGAGGATCTCCCGCGCGGACACCTTCGCGGGCTGTGGATCCGCCTGCCCGAAGGCCAGCTGGATCGTCGCGTCGAAGTCGTAGCGGCTCAGCATGTCGGCGATGGTCACCGGCGTCTGGGCGCGCGGCTCCTGGTTGCCGAAGGTGATCGTGCGCTCGGTCGTACCCAGCGTCGGCAGGATCACGGAGATCACGGCGAACTTCACCGAGCCGTCGGCATGACGGGTCTTGACGTCGGCCTGCGAGGGCATGACCACGCCGTCGAGCAGCACCACGGGCACCCCGGGGATCTCCCCGGCCACGAACGGGCGGCCGAACTGGAGCGGGTACTGCGTCTCGCTGCCCGCGGGCAGGCTGACCTTCATCTGGTTGTCCGCCGCTGCGGGCGTGGTGCCGTCGATACCGCTGCTCGGGGCCGTGGCCGGCGAGCTGCCAGGGGTCTGGGCGGAGGACGACGCGGCATCGCCCCCACCCCCGCCGCAGGCGGTCAGGTGCAAGCCACCCAGCACGCCCAGCGCCGACCCCAGCAGAAACTGCCGGCGCACGACGGTCAAGTCATGATCCTCGGAATCCTTCATCTCTCGGCCCTTCCTGTTCGAGCGGTACGGACGCTGTCCCCAAGGCCTGGGGCCAACTCGAGCGCGATTGTGAAACTGTCCAGCAATTTGAGGGGTAAGCACCTGTCCGCAAAGATGCCATTCTGGCCTGCCCACCTTACCCGCAGTTACTTAGAACATCTTTTCATAAGCGCGGCGCTACCATTGAAGGCCTTGCACAGGAGCGATCATGCCTTTCGACAATGTTCTGGCCACCATCGGCAACACCCCGCATATCCGCATCAACCGGCTGTTCGGCGAGGCCCAGGTCTGGGTGAAGTCCGAGCGGAGCAACCCGGGCGGCTCCATCAAGGACCGCATCGCGCTGTCCATGGTCGAGGACGCCGAGGCGAAGGGCCTGCTCAAGCCCGGCGCCACCATCATCGAGCCCACCTCGGGCAATACCGGCGTGGGCCTGGCCATGGTCGCCGCGGTGAAGGGCTACAAGCTGGTGCTGGTGATGCCGGACAGCATGTCCATCGAGCGCCGCCGCCTCATGCTGGCTTATGGCGCCACCTTCGACCTGACCCCGCGCGAGAAGGGCATGAAGGGCGCCATCGCCCGCGCCGAGGAACTGGCCGCCGCGACGCCCGGCGCCTGGATCCCGCAGCAGTTCAAGAACCCCGCGAATGTGGACGTGCATGTGCGCACGACGGCCCAGGAGATCCTGCGTGACTTCCCCGGCGGCCTCGACGTGCTGATCACCGGCGTCGGCACCGGCGGCCACATCAGCGGCACGGCGCAGGTGCTCAAGAAGGCCTGGCCGCAGCTGCAGGTGTTCGCCGTCGAGCCGAGCCAGTCGCCCGTGATCAGCGGCGGCTCGCCGAGCCCGCACCCGATCCAGGGCATCGGCGCCGGCTTCATCCCCGACAACCTCCACACGGCGCTGCTCGACGGCGTCATCCAGGTCGAGGCCGAGGACGCCCGCGAGTACGCCCGCCGCTCGGCGCGCGAGGAAGGCCTGCTGGTGGGCATCTCCAGCGGCGCCACGCTGGCCGCCATCGCGAAGAAGCTGCCCGAGCTGCCGGCCGGCAGCCGCGTGCTGGGCTTCAACTACGACACCGGCGAGCGCTACCTCTCGGTGGACGGCTTCCTGCCGGCCTGAGCCCGATCGGCGCCCGGCCGCCGGAGCGCCCGCAAAAAAAAGGCCCCTCGCGAGGGGCCTTTCTTCATGGGGCGGCCGGTGGGACCGGCCGCGCTCACTCCTCCATGCCGTCCTGGCTGGGCACCTCGTTGTCCTTGGCGGCCTGGCGCTTGAGCTGGGCCTCCAGCGGCGCCAGCGAGTCCACCAGGGCCTCCACCGGCTTGGGCGAGGCCAGGCGCATCGCCGGCGGCGGCAGCACGCTGAGGTAGGCCGGGCCGAACCAGTACTGCTGCTCCCAGCGCTTGCCCACCATGAGGGCCAGGCTCACCAGCAGCAGGCTGCCGAGACCCGCGGCCAGCAGGCGGCGAGCCCGCGGCCACACGAGCGAGGCATGCCACCACAGCAGGCCCACGAGGCCGACCGGGAAGACCAGCGCGTCCACCGCCATCAGCCGCGGCCACGACAGCGCATACGCGACCACGGGCAGTCCCATGCCCAGCAGGTGCAGGCTCACGAGCACGATCAGCACCCGCCGCAGATGCGGCAGGAAGGCGAACCAGCGGTGGAAGAGCATGCTGACCAGCGCCCACACGGCGGACCACACCAGCACCAGCGCAAAGGGCGCCAGCATGGCCGGCGCGTACTGGACCCAGGGCGCGCCGGGGTCGGACCCCAGCCACTGGTCCAGCCACAGCAGCACGGCCCACAGCAGGGCAAGACCCGGCACCAGCAGATGGCGCAGCGGGTTGCGGTCAAAGTCGGGATGGGCCAGCGGCTTCTCGGGCGCCAGCGCGCTGCGCAGGGTGCGCAGGCGCAGACGGGTGTTGCCCAGCTGCCAGACCGTTTCGTCCGGCAGGGCCTGCGGCTCGCCGGCCGCCAGGCGGCGCGTGCCCAGCCAGCCGCCGTTGAGGCTCGGGAGCAGGCGCAGCTGCGGGCCCGCCTCGCCCCAGCTCAGCTCCGCGTGCTCGCCGGCAAGATGGGCGTCGTCCAGCACCAGCTCACAGGCCGGCGAACGGCCGATGCGCAGGGGCCAGCCCTGCACCTTGTGGACCGAACGCACCTGGCCGTCGCGGTCCAGGACTTCGATCACTGCGGCCTGGTCCATGCGAAGCCTTTCAGGTAGTGACGGGTGAGGGTCTGGGCATTGGCGAAGCTCACGCCCTTGGCGTCGAAACGGCCCAGCGCCCCTTCGGTGTTCGCGTCGACCGTGGTGACGAGCACGCTGAGGTCGTGCAGCCCGGGCAGCTTGCGATAGGCCCGCAGGCACACGACAGCGCGCAGCGGCAGCCCCTGCTGCTCGACGAAGTCCTCGCGGCAGTAGGGCGCGGTGCGGTCGCGGTCGTCACGACCCAGGCGCTCGTTGCGGAAGCTGTTGCCGTACTGCCGCGCGAAGCGCAGCGAACCCAGCTTGCTGCCGTCGTAGGCCTCGTGGGCCATGTCGAGGTAGCCGGTCTGCATGCCGCCGTTGAGGTAGATGGCGTGCTCCATGCGGCACTGCGAGCGCTGGAACTCCAGGCCCTTGGTGTCCGCGCCGGTGCCGCGGCCCCAGCAGCGCATGTACTGCTCCTGCGGCACCGGGAGCTGGTAGCGCGCGTGGCCGGCGTCACGCCAGGGCTGCTTGACGAAGGCCTGCACGAGCTCGTCCTGGTAGGCCATCAGCTGCGCGGTGAGCTGCGGCCACACGGGCTTGTCCAGGGGCTTGGCGTCGCGGCTGCGGGCGAGCAGCGCGGCGGCGTACTGCCCCGGGACGAGGAAGCTCATCTGCTGGGCGAAGAACATCGCCGAGACGTTGACGCCCACCACGCGGCCGTCCTCGTCCACCACCGGGCCGCCGCTCATGCCGGAGTTGATGGAGCCGGAGTAGTAGATCAGCGGGTCGAAGCTGCGCTCGACCAGGCCGTTGTAGTTGCCCTCGACGACGGCGAAGGCAACGTCGTGCGGGTTGCCCATCGAGTAGATGCGGTCCCCCTTGGACAGCGGCTGCTCCGGGGCACGGAAGCGCAGCACGCCGTCCGGCTTGAAGTCCTTGATGCGCAGCAGGGCGAGGTCCCGTCGCACGTCGATGTCCAGCAGCTCGATGGCGCCGCCCTCGCCTTCCGTCGTCGCGTAGCGCAGGCGGTAGCGGTCCGGCTCGAGGGCGAACTGGCTGATCACGTGGTAGTTCGTGATCACATGGCCCTCCTCGCTCACCACGAAGGCGGAGCCCACGGAGGCCTGGCTGTCCTGGCTCTTGAGCAGCGTGCGGATCTGCATCAGCTGACCCTTGGCGCGCTCGTACACGCGGCGTGCGACGGCGGAGACGGGTGGCGGCTTCCTGGCCTCGTCCTGCGGGGCGGAGGCGGGTAGGCGGGCCGGCGCAGGGGCCTGCGCCCGGGCGGCCGGCACGGCGCCCAGCGCCAGGGCCAGCGCCGACGCGAACGCCAGGGCCCGGCTGCGGACCGGGCGCAGAGGGCTTCGGAACATTGGATTCAAGGACACTCCCTTGCTGTACTTTGCCGCGATGCTAGCCGCATTGCGGGCTCACCAACGGATGTGGCGGGCGAAACACCCCCGGGTCGGCGTAGAAGGCGGGATCGGCATTGCCGGCCCACCAGCCGGGCACGCCCAGCACCGGCAGCGGGGCAAAGGGCTTGCCGGCCCAGTCCGCCGCGCCCAGCGACAGCGGGTCCTGCAGCAGCACATGGGCGCAGATGGGCTTGCGGGGCTGCATCAGCTTCTCCATCAGCGCATGGCCGAACACATGCAGCCGGGCCTCGGCCCACAGCGGTCGCAGTGCGATGAACAGGCGGGGCCAGTCGCGCGCCCGCAGGGCCTCGCCCAGCGCCGGCGGGGCCTCGAGCCAGGCGCCGTTCTCGTCGAAGAGGGTCAGCGCATCGCGCAGGGCACCGCGCTGGCTTGCCCCGGGTCGTGGTGCTGCCGGGGCCTCGTCCAGGCCTTCCTGGTGCAAGGCATTGAGCCGGGCCTTGAGCGCCGGCCAGCGCAGCCACACGAGGCCGTTGAGCGCATCGTGCCAGTGCTCGCGCGTGGGGACGGTGGCGGTGCGGGCGATGAAGGCCTCGTAGCCCTCGCCCGGCGGCAGCGCCGTCTGCGGCACGAAGCGCAAGACCTGACCCCGCAGCGCCGGACGCCGATCCGCCGGCAGCGTCGCGAGCTGCCGGTTGAGCGCCTCCGCCACCGTCAGCCCCGCGCACAGCGACTGCTGGAGCGCCAAGCCGGCGGCGCGGTCCTCGCGCAGCCAGGGCGCGTTCCAGTCCGGGCCGGCGCCCAGGGCGCGAGGGGCGCTCAGGAGGACCTCAGACGAGCTGCCAGGCCAGAGCCTCGCCGCCGCGCAGCGGCTTGAGCAGGGCGTCGCCGAAGGGCACGCTGTCGGGCAGCGTCCAGGCCTGCTTGCGCAGCGTGACGGTGCCCGTGTTGCGCGGCAGGCCGTAGAAGGCCGGGCCGTTGAAGCTGGCGAAGGCCTCGAACTTGTCGAGCGCGCCCATCGCCTCGAAGGCATCGAGGTAGAGCTCCAGCGCCGAGAGCGCCGTGAAGCAGCCGGCGCCGCAGACGGAGTTCTCCTTCATCTGCGAGGCGTGCGGCGCGCTGTCGGTGCCCAGGAAGAACTTCGTGCTGCCGGAGGTCGCGGCCTTGATGAGGGCCAGGCGATGCTCCTCGCGCTTGAGCACGGGCAGGCAGTAGTAGTGCGGGCGCAGGCCGCCGGTGAAGATGGCGTTTCGGTTGTAGAGCAGGTGCTGCGGCGTGAGCGTCGCGGCCACGTGCTCGTCGCTGGCCATGACGTAGGCGGCGGCTTCCTTGGTGGTGATGTGCTCGAAGACGATCTTGAGCTCCGGGAAGTCCTTGCGCAGCGGCGTCATCACGCGGTCGATGAAGACGGCCTCGCGGTCGAAGACGTCGATGTCCGCGTCCGTCACCTCGCCGTGCACCAGGAAGCGGATGCCCTCGCGCTGCATGGCCTCCAGGGTCTTGTAGCACTTGCGCAGGTCCGTCACGCCCGCATCGCTGTTCGTCGTGGCGCCGGCCGGGTAGAGCTTCAGCGCGACCACGCCCGCGGCCTTGGCCGCGGCGATCTCCTCCGGCGGGGTGTTGTCCGTGAGGTAGAGCGTCATCAGCGGCTCGAAGCTCACGCCCGCGGGCACGGCGGCCTGGATGCGCTCGCGGTAGGCCGCGGCCTGCGCGGCCGTCGTCACCGGCGGACGCAGGTTCGGCATGATGATCGCGCGGCCGAACTGACGTGCGGTGTAGGGCACCACGCTCTGCATGGCGGCGCCATCGCGCACGTGCAGATGCCAGTCGTCGGGGCGGGTGATGGTGAGTTCGGTGAGGGGGGCGGAGGTGCTCATGGGCGCGCATTGTCCCAAAAGCGGGGAAGCGACGCTCATGAGCGAGCACAGGGGCGAGCGCAGGGGGGAGCACAGGGGCGAGTGCAGCGCCCTGACCGGTCAGCCGCCCATTCATCTGCTATACAGATATTTGCGCATTATCCCTTTTACGGATAAATTGCATTTATCTGAAAGACAGATACCCATGGTCTCCTACGCCACAAGCTCCCCACCTTTCACCGCACAGCCCCTGCTCACCGCGCAGCAGCTCGGGCAGCTGCTGCGCGATGCCCGCAAGCAGCGCGGCCTGACCCAGGCCGAGGTGGGCGCGCGGCTGGGTCTGAGCCAGAACCGGGTGTCCCACCTGGAGAGTCATGCAGACGAGCTCAGCCTCAGGCAGCTGCTGACCTGGTGCGCCGTGGTCGGGCTGGAGCTGAGCTTGGCCCCGCGTCAAGCGGCGGTGCCAGCACCTGGCGGCGCCCCGGTCCATGAATCACCGCCACCGGAGTGGTGAGATGGCGCGCCGCTCCAGGACCCAGACCCTGGCCCTGTGGGCCAACGGCCGCCACGTCGGTCGTTGGACCGTCGGCGCCCGGGGCGACATGGCACTGCAGTACGACGCCGCCTGGCGCGCCTCGGACGTGGGCCGGCCGCTGTCCCTGTCCCTGCCCTTCGGCCTCGGCAACGAAGCGCTCACGGGGCCGGCGGTCGCTCACTACTTCGACAATCTGCTGCCCGACAGCCCCGCCATCCGCAAGCGCGTGGCCGAGCGCTTCCGCACCGGTTCGGTCGAGGCCTTCGACCTGCTCGGCGCCATCGGCCGCGATTGCGTGGGCGCGCTGCAGTTCCTGCCCGAGGGCGCGGAGCCTGAAGGGCAGGACCGCGTCGAGGGCATCGAGGTGGACGAGGCGGCCATCGAGCGGCATCTGCTGGAGGTGGTGACGCCCGGGCGCTTTGGCGCGGCCCGCGACCCGGACGACGACTTCCGCATCTCCCTGGCCGGTGCCCAGGAAAAGGACGCCTTCCTGCGCTGGAGAGGCCGCTGGATGAAGCCGCGCGGCGCCACCCCGACCACGCACATCTTCAAGCTGCCACTGGGCCTGGTCGGCGGACGGCAGGCGGACTTCAGCACCTCGGTGGACAACGAGTGGCTGTGCCTGCGGCTGCTCGCCGCCTATGGCCTGCCGGTGCCCCGGGTCGAGATCGCCACCTTCGGACGCCAACGCGTGCTGGTCGTCGAGCGCTTCGACCGGGTGGTCGCGAGCGACGGCCAACGCCTGCTGCGCCTCGTGCAGGAAGACTTCTGCCAGGCCACCGGCACCTCGCCGCTGCGCAAGTACGAGGCGGACGGCGGCCCGGGGCTCGGCGCCCTCTTCACCCTGCTGCAGCAGTCCGTCGACGCCGAGCGCGACCTGCGCACTCTGATGGCCTCCCAGCTGCTCTTCTGGATGCTGTGTGCCCCGGACGGCCACGCGAAGAACTTCAGCCTCCACCTGCTGCCCGGCGGGCGCTACCGGCTGACACCGCTGTACGACGTGATGTCGGCCTATCCTGTGATGGGCGACGCCCCAAACCAGTGGTCCCCGCGCGAGCTCAAGCTCGCGATGGCGCTGGTAGGCAAGAACCGCCACTACGAGGCCGAGCGCATCCAGCGCCGGCACTTCAACAGCACGGCCCGGCGATTCGGCTATGGAGAGACGGCGGAGCCGCTGATTCAAGAGGTTCTTGAACGCACGCCTGCCGTCATTGACGAGGCGCAGCGCGCGCTGCCGGCCGGCTTCTCGCAGGAGGTGGCGGACAAGGTGCTGGGGGGGCTGCTCAGCGCGGCGCGGGCGCTGGAGGCGATGCCGGCGCGCTAGGGGCCAGGTCTTGAAGCTCGGCGGCTCGCGTGTCCCGTGAACCCGCGTTGCGGCCGCCCTGTGAAGTTCGTATGCTGCCCTCCCAACCCAGTGCCGGTTGGCATGGCGCCGGGCCCGTGTTCGCCCCCTCCCCCACAGGACACCCCGCCCCATGAAGCTCCACCTTCGCCCCGTCCTTGCCTTCTTCCCCGCCCTGGTGCTGTCCGGCACCGCGCTCGCGCAGCAGCCGCTGACGCCGGCGCAGGCCGAGCTGCGCGCCCTCTACCAGGAGCTGGTCGAGATCAACACGACGGACTCGGTGGGCAGCTGCACCCGGGCCGTGGAGGCCATGGCCGTGCGCCTGAAATCGGCGGGCTACACCGATGCCGACATGCAGATCCTCGCGCCCGCCGGCAAGCCGCAGAAGGGCAATCTCGTGCTGCGGCTCAAGGGCGATGGCACGAAGCGGCCGCTGCTGATGGTGGCGCATGTGGACGTCGTGGAGGCGCGCCGCGAGGACTGGACGCGCGACCCCTTCAAGCTGGTCGAGGAAGACGGCTACTTCTACGCCCGCGGCGCGTCCGACAACAAGTCCAACGCCGCGGTCTACGTCGCCAACATGATGGCCTTCAAGCGCGAGCGCTGGGTGCCCAAGCGCGATCTCATCCTGGCGCTGACCTGCGACGAGGAGGTCATTCCCTCGGCCTACAACGGCGTCGAGTTCCTGCTCAAGCACCACCGCCCGCTGATCGACGCCGAGCTGGCCTTCGACGAAGGCGGCGGCGGCAGCCTGGACAGCCAGGGCCGGCCGGAGTTCCAGGGCCTCAAAGTCGCCGAGAAGATCTACCAGACCTTCGAGATGGTGGCGACGGACCGCGGCGGCCACAGCTCCGTGCCGCGCCGGGACAACCCCTTGTTCGACGTGGCCGAGGGCCTGAGTCGCCTGGCCGCCTACACCTGGCCGGTGACGCTGACGCCTGCCACCCGGGCCTACTACGAGGGCATGTCCCGAATCGCCAAGGGCCAGGAGGCCGAGGACTACAAGGGCATCCTGAAGGAGCCGATGGACGCCGAGGCACTGGCGCGCCTGCAGAAGATCGACTACCAGCGCGCCATGCTCAGCAACACCTGCGGCGTGACCATGATCAACGGCGGTCACGCGCAGAACGCGCTGCCCCAGCGCGTGGCGGTGACGGTGAACTGCCGCATCCTGCCGGGGCAGAAGGTGGCCGACGTGCAGGCCACGCTGCAGACGCTCATGGGCGACAAGGTCAAGGTCAGCCCGGCGCATGAAGCCGTGGAAGCGCCCGCCTCGCCGATCCGCCCGGACCTGCTGGCCGCCTTCACCGAGGTGAACGCCGAGCTCTTCCCCGGCGTGCCGGTGCTGATCACCATGTCCGTCGCCACCCAGGACGCGCGTTTCCTCAACAAGGCCGGCATCTGGACCTACGGCCTGAGCGGGTCCTTCCGCAACGCTTCCGGGACGCACGGCCTGAACGAACGCATGCGGGCGGCGGCGCTGTACGAGGGCTATGCGTTTGTGGGGAAGCTGGTGAGGAGGATGCAGTGAGGGGCTGGCGCCGGAGGCGGTATGCCGGATGTCTGCTGACGGCCAGGAGCGGGCTACGTCTGTTCAAGGCTGCAAGCAGTCATTGCCGAGCGACTGCTCTCTGGGGGCTCTCCAAGGCCGCGTGCAATTGCGCGCCAGACTGTGCCACCAGTGCGTCCATGGGACTGCGCACAGCCCCACCGCCGACCTTGAGTACATGCGTGTAGATCATGGTGGTGGAGGAAGCGAATGCGCTCCCGCCGCTGATCCATGAGCCGCTTGCACCTCAGTGAAGGCACGTCAGCGGCGGGAACTGGCGGCGGCACCCTCTCAAGTGCGATTGACGAGCCCAGCATCCTTGCCTCCAATCCACCTTTCTGGGCGGCAAGCCTTCGGCCAGCGGCCCTGAGGTGAGCCCTATGCGATGGAACTGACGGTGTGCCGGATTTGTCGGCTGTTAATACTGTACGAATTAACAGTCAACATGCAAGAAATCAAGCAATGGTGCGGCCGGCAGGCGGGTAAGGTGTCCGATGTTATGCAGACAGGCTCCGGTGTTATCCAGCAAAATTTTCGCCCTACAACCTAGTTATTCATCTCGGAGACACATACCGTGAGCTGGGACGTTTCGGTACAGCGCTTCTCGCGTGAATACAGTTCGATCGAGGACATCCCCAATACGGAGCGCTGTATTCCGCTGGGAAGTCAATCAGAAGTTCGCTCGCTCATCTCAGAGTACTTCCCCGGTACGGACTGGACGGAACCAGCATGGGGAATTTTCAATTCGTTCGACGGCACTGTCGAGTTCAACATGGGAAAGGACGAACCAAACACGGGGTTCATGATGCATGTTCGTGCGTCGCCAGCGGTCGTCAACCCGATGATCGCTATGTGCAGGTCGTACAACCTCCAAGCTCTCGACGGAACCTCTGGTCAATTTCTAGAGAAGGCCACAGACCCTGCAGGTAGTTTGAAGCAGTGGATCGAGTACCGAAATCAGATTGTCGGAACGCGTGATGCATAACCCGCCATTGGAGCGGACCTCTTGCGGCGTCCGCTCACTTTCACGTTAAACGCCAAGTGATGCGTTTCAGCGTACAAGAAGTCAATCAAGCAGCTAGCGGCGGCAGCTATGTCTGCATCTTTGACGCCGAGGTCGATTGGACCTCTGACTGTGAGATCAGCGTCTCTGTGGAGACGGTCGAGCCTCCTGATACAGAGCTTGAATACATCACCGAAGCGGGCAAGGCCATTCGCGCAGGAGCGGCTCATGTGCTTGCGCCATTTGATCGCGGAGCGGCCATTCGGATAACTAGACTCGTTGTGAATCACGTCGATTTCAAACCGAGTAGGTTCACTTTGTACGCAGCGCGCGAGTTCAAGAAACTGGTTGGCACCAATGCTTGAGCGATTTGGACGCTTCAGGCGTAACCTTTCATTGCAGCCGACCTGCGCCAGCTCCGCTGCCTGGTCGGCTTAAATCCAACGTTAGACCCCAAAGCCGCAGAGCTCTCATGCATACGATCATCGAAAAGATCTTGGGCGCATCAGTGCGACTGAGCCTGCCCGTTGGAGCAATTGCTCAGCTCCCTCAAGACGAGAGAGCCAGCGCGTCTACCTGTCCGCGCTGCACCGGTCAACGTCGTGTGCGCGGTAGGCTCAGCCGTCGAAAACAAGCTGCTTGAAAATGCGGTCTAGCCCGTCGCTGGAGCCGACTCGCAACGGCTGGCCACTTCAGGCCCTCATTTCATTCTGGGCCTTGCGTGCCCAGCCGCCGCTCGCGGCTCAGCTTCAACGTTGAACGGCAGCTTCCGGGCCCTGAGTTCAAGGCAGCGAGCGACTGCAAGCGCTGCGGAGCATCCATTGAGTCGACGGTGCGAGCGACCGAGATGGGTCGATCCCTGCCCCGCAGGCCCGGCACGTCCCTCGCCAGTCTCGACGCAGCAATCACCCAACAAAAAAGGGCGGCCACTTGGGCCGCCCTTCTTGATCAGACCGCAGCCACGATCACTTCTTGGCGTAGTCTTCCATCGGCTTGTCATTCGGATTCGCCCAAGCCGCCTTGGTGGCCTCGTTGAGCGGCATGCCGATCTTGGCGCCGGCCGGCGGGATGGGCTGCATGAACCACTTGTCGTAGGTCTTGGCCAGCTCGCCGGACTTGATCATGCCCTTGATGCTGTCGTCCACGGCCTTCTTGAAGGCAGGGTCGTCCTTGCGCATCATGATGGCGATGGGCTCGACGGACAGCACCTCGCCGACGATCTTGTAGTCGGCCGGGGCCTTGGAGGTGGCGATGTTCTTGGCCAGGATGGAGCCGTCCATCACGAAGGCATCGGCACGGCCGGACTCCAGCAGCAGGAAGCTGTCGGCGTGGTCCTTCCCGAAGACTTCCTTGAAGTCCACGCCCGTGGCGCGCTCATGCTTGCGCAGCGTCTGCACGGAGGTCGTGCCGGTGGTGGTGGCCACATGCTTGCCGTTGAGCTGCGCGATGGAGGTGATGCCGGAATTGGCCTTCACGGCGATGCGCACTTCCTCGACATAGGTCGTCACGGCGAAGGCCACATCCTTCTGGCGCGTGGCGTTGTTGGTGGTGGAGCCGCACTCGATGTCCACATTGCCGTTCTGCACCAGGGGGATGCGGTTCTGCGAGGTCACCGGCTGGTACTTGATCTCCAGCTTGGCCAGACCCAGCTGCTTCTTCACGTCTTCCAGCACATGGTGGCAGACGTCGATGTGGAAGCCCACGTACTTGCCGTCGCCGATCGTGTAGGACAGGCCGGAGGACTCGCGCACGCCCATGGTGACGGCGCCGGCGTCCTTGATCTTCTTCAGCGTGTCTTCGGCATGGACGGCCGTGGCGGCCATCAGGGCCAGGCTGAGCAGCGTCAGGGTCTTCTTCATCGGGTTCACTCCTTGATGACAGGGGATGGGGTGGCGCGGCCTGTGCGCCGCGCGCGTGACGAGCTTGTACCGCAAAAACAGCCGCGCGGCACCGCCGCCGCGCCAAGGCCTCAGCCGCCCCGGGCGAGGTCCTGCTGCTCCTTGAGGTAGTTCCACAGCGCCAGCGCGGCGGGCTTGCTGCGCTTAGCGATGGCGGGGCGCTCGCGGTAGATGCGCAGGTCCATGCTCAGCTCGAACTGCCCCTCGGGCGCCGCGCGCACGAGGCGGCCCGACTTGAGCTCGCGCGCCACCGAGCTCGCCGGCAGGAAGGCCAGGCCGTGGCCCTCGATGGCCATGGCCTTGAGGCTCTCGGCCATGTCGGTCTCGTAGAGCGCGTCGAGGTTCAGCGGCGTCGGCGAGGCCTTGACGATCAGCTCCACGAGGCGGCCGAGGTAGGCGCCGGCGGCGTAGCTGAGGAAGGGAATCTTCTGGCCCGGGTGCCCGGGCAGGCTGAAGAGCGGCCGGCCCTGCGCGTCGGAGCGGGCATAGGCGGCCAGCGTCTCGTGGCCGAGCGAGGCCATCTCGTAGCGCTCCGGGTCCAGCTGCAGAGGCTGGCTCGCGTGGTGATACACCACCAGCAGGTCGCAGTTGCCTTCGCTGAGCTGCAGGGTGGCGTCGTGCACGTTCAGGGCGTTGAGCCGGCTCTTGACCGCGCCGAAGCGCTGGCGCAGCTCCATCAGCCAGTGCGGGAAGAAGCTGAACGCGAGCGAGTGCGGCACGGCGAACTCGATCATGTCCTGCCCGGCCGACTGATGGCTGCGCAGCATGTTGCGCGTGGCCTGCAGATTGCCCAGCACCTCCATCGCCTGCCCGAGCAGGGTCTCGCCCGCCGCGGTGAGGCGCGTGGGGTAGGACGAGCGATCCACCAGGTCCACGCCCGCCCAGGCCTCCAGCGCCTGGATGCGGCGCGAGAAGGCCGGCTGGGTCACGTGCCGCAGCTGGGCCGAACGCGAGAAGCTCCGCGTCTCGGCCAGGCTGACGAAGTCTTCAAGCCATTTGGTTTCCACGGGGGCAGTGTAGCGAAGGGGTCCGGAGGTGGGATCAGGAGGTCAATGGGCGGCCTGCTGCAGCGCCCACATGCGGGCATAGCGGCCCTGCTGCGCCAGCAGCGCGGCGTGCGTGCCGCGCTCGATGATGCGGCCCTGCTCCATCACGAGGATCTCGTGGGCATCGACGATGGTGGAGAGGCGGTGCGCGATCACCAGCACGGTCTTGTTCTGCGCGGCCGCCTCCAGCTCGGACTGGATGGCGCGCTCGTTGCTGGAGTCCAGCGCGGAGGTGGCCTCGTCGAAGATCAGGATGGGCGGGTTCTTGAGCAGCGTGCGGGCGATGGCCACGCGCTGCTTCTCGCCGCCCGAGAGCTTGAGCCCGCGCTCGCCGACGGTCGTCTCGTAGCCCTTGGGCGTGGCGGCGATGAAGCCGTGGATGTGCGCGGCCTTGGCCGCGGCCTCGATCTCGTCCTGCGTGGCGCCGGGCCGGCCGTAGCCGATGTTGTAGGCGATGCTGTCGTTGAAGAGCACCGTGTCCTGCGGCACGATGCCGATGGCGCGGCGCACGGAGCCCTGCTGCACGGCGCGGATGTCCTGGCCGTCGATGCGGATGCAGCCGCCGTCGACGTCGTAGAAGCGGTACAGCAGCCGCGCGAGCGTGCTCTTGCCCGAGCCGCTGGGCCCCACCACCGCGACCTTCTTCCCGGCGGGAATCTCGAAGCTGATGCCGTGCAGGATGGGCCGCTCGGCGTCGTAGGCGAAGCGCACGTCCTCGAAGCGCACCGCGCCGTGCGGCACGTCCAGCGCGGGCGCGTCCGGCGCATCCGCCACCTCGCGCTCGCGCGAGAGCAGCTGGAACATCTTCTCCAGGTCCGTCAGGCTCTGCTTGATCTCGCGGTAGATCACGCCCAGGAAGTTCAGCGGGATGTAGAGCTGGATCATGAAGGCGTTGACCATCACGAGGTCCCCGAGGCTCATGTGCCCCGCCACCACGCCCTGCGTGGCGCGCCACAGCATGGCCACGAGCGCCAGCGCGATGATGAGCTGCTGGCCTGTGTTGAGCATGGAAAGCGTACTCTGCGACTTCAGCTGCGCGCGGCGCAGCTTCTCCAGGCTCTCGTTGTAGCGGCCGGCCTCGAAGTCCTCGTTGTTGAAGTACTTGACCGTCTCGTAGTTCAGCAGCGAGTCGATGGCCTTGCTGTGCGCCACGGAATCGAGCTCGTTGAGCTGCTTGCGGAACTGCGTGCGCCACTCCGTCACGTAGACGGTGAAGGCGATGTAGATGACGAGCGCGGCGATGGTGATGAGCGCGAAGACGGCATCGAACTTCACGCCCAGCAGGGCCAGCACGAGCACCACTTCGATCAGCGTGGGCAGGATGCTGTAGAGCGAGTACGAGATCAGCGAGTGCACGGCACGGGTGCCGCGCTCGATGTCGCGCGTCATGCCGCCGGTCTGGCGCTCGAGGTGGAAGCGCAGGGAGAGGTCGTGCAGGTGGCGGAAGACCTGCAGCGAGATGGCGCGCGAGGTGCCCTCGGTGGCCTTGGCGAAGACCAGCTCGCGCAGCTCCGTGAAGAGCGAGGTCGAGAGCCGCAGCAGGCCGTAGGCCAGGAGCAGGCCCACCGGCACCGCCAGCATCGCCTCCGGCGAGCCGGGCTTGAGGCTCAGGCTGTCGACCAGCTCCTTGAGCAGCAGGGGCACGCCCACGTTCGCGAGCTTGGCCGCGAGCATGAAGCTGAGCGCCAGGCCCACCCGCCAGCGGTAGTGCCACAGATAGGGCATCAGCTTGGCCACCGTGCCCCAGTCCCCCGTGACGGCGGTGTTCAGCGACGGCGCGCGGCCCGCGGACGAGCCTGCGTGCGAGGGAGAGGCAGAAGTCGTGACAGAAGGATGACGGCGCATGGTGATAGGGAGAGAATGGGCCGCATTGTCACTGTTGTCCCGATCGCCCACCATGCCCGACACCCAAAGCCCCCTGGCCCCCGCTCCCAGCGCCGCCCCCGCCCCCGACGCCCGCGTCTGGCCCCGCGAGCTGGTACTGCGCGTGATGCCCATGCCTGCGGACGCCAACCACAACGGCGACGTCTTCGGCGGCTGGATCATGGCCCAGGTGGACATCGCCGGCTCCATCCTGCCGGCACGCCTCTCGCGCGGGCGCATCGCCACCGTGGCGGTGAAGGAGTTCCTGTTCAAGCAGCCCGTGTCCATCGGGGACCTGCTCTCCTTCTATGCCCAGGTCGTGCGCGTGGGCCGCACCTCGGTCACCGTGCAGGTCGAGGTGATCGCCGAGCGCAACCCGGCCAGCCCGCACGTGGTCAAGGTGACTGAGGCGCAGCTGACCTACGTCGCCATCGACAAGGACGGCAAGTCGCGCCCCTTCAGCATCGAGGACTGAGCCGGCCCGCCCCATGCAGGAAACGCTGCTGATCCTCGGCGGCGGCGCGCTGGGCAGCGCCCTGGCCGCTTGCCTGGCCGAGCGCCCCGACTGGCGCGGCCGCATCACCGTGCTGGAGCGGGATCCCACCTATGAGCGGGCCTCCTCGGCCCGCTCGGCGGCCTCGATCCGCCAGCAGTTCTCCACGCCGCTGAACATCGCCCTCTCCCTGCACGGGCTCGAGGTGCTGCGCGCCGCCGGGCCGCGGGCGGCGCTGGTCGAGCAGGGCTATCTCTACCTGATCCCGCCCGCGGGCGCCGCGCAGCAGGAGGCCCTGCACGCGCTCCAGCGTGCGCAGGGGGCCGACGTCGCGCTGCTGAGCCCGGCCGAGCTGCAGCGTCGCTTCCCCTGGCTGGCCACGCAAGACCTGGCCCTCGGCAGCTGGGGCCGCAGCGGCGAAGGCTGGTTCGACGGCTGGGGCCTGCTGCAGTCGCTGAAGCAGCGGGCGCAGGCCGCCGGCGTGCAGTACGTCAAGGACGAGGCCCTGCGCTTCGCGCTGGATGGCGCGGGCCGGATCCACGGCGTCCACACGGCCGGGGCCGGCCTGATGCAGGCGGACCGCCTCGTGCTGGCCGCGGGCGCGTGGTCCGCCCCGCTGGCCGCCACGGCCGGCATCGCGCTGCCCGTGAGCGCACGCCGGCGCAGCGTCTATGCCTTTCGCACGCCGGAGCCTGCCACCGGCTGCCCCCTGGTCATCGACCCCTCCGGGCTGTGGTTCCGGCCCGAGGGCCCCGGGCAGTTCATCTGCGGCGGTCCGCCGCTGAGGGACGACGCTCCGAATCTGCCGCTGGATCCGGAGGCCGACCTCTTCGAGGAGCGCCTGTGGCCGGTGCTGGCCGAGCGGGTGCCAGGTTTTGCCACCCTGCGCCAGGAGCGCAGCTGGGCGGGCTACTACGAGATGAACGACGTCGACCACAACGGCCTCGTCGGCCCCTGGCCCGGGCAGGAGCGCCTGCTGATGGCCTGCGGCTTCTCGGGGCACGGGCTGCAGCACGCCCCGGGCGTCGGGCGCGGGCTGGCGGAGTGGATCGCCACCGGGCGCTACGAGACGCTCGATCTGGCCCCCTTGGGCGCGGACCGCCTGCTGCGGGGCGAGGTCTACTGCGAGCTCAACGTGATCTGAGCCAGGGAGCGGCGGCGCGCCGCTCGTCCCGGACTCCGGATCCGCTCAGGGCAGCGCGCGATACGCCGCCAGCTCGCCACGCTGCCAGGCCAGCCGCTGGGTACCGGCGAGACGCCGGAAGGTGGTGCAGGGCAGGCGCTGCTGGGTGCCGAAGGCCTTCGCCATCCGGCGTTCGACGGTGCTGATCTCCCGCGCCAGTGCGCGGGTCTGCTCGTCGGGCGCGCCGAGCCGCTTGACGATCTCCACGGCCGCCAATGACACGCGCAGGTCCCTCGGCGCGGCGATCACCGAGCGGGCGAGCGTCTGGCACACCTGCTGCCGGGCCGGCGCCTCCATTGCCGAGCTCGTGCAGTGCGACAGCAGCAGCGTCTCCAGCCGGGGGCGCGGCATGTCCATCATGAGCTTGGTGTAGAGCACGCCCTGGAGCTCCTCGTCCATCGCGGCAAACTCGGGCACCTCGGCCAGCCAGCCGAACGGGGACCGCGGGACCGGCAGCGAAGGCCGTTGGCTCAGCTGGAAGTAGCCCTCCTCCAGTGCCTCCGCCTGATCGGCCATGCGGGCCTCGTAAAGCCGCGCGACCTGGGCCTCCAGCGACGTGGCATCCCGGTACAGCCAGCCCTGCGCGTTGAGGTTGTCACAGCCGGAGCCGGCCCGGCGGGCCTGGGGCACCCCGAAGCAGGCCGCGTAGGCCAGACCGTAGATGCGGGCATCCCGGCCGCCCAGGGCCCGCGTCACGAGCGGCGCCAGGGCCAGCACATAGGCCGACTCGCCCATCCGTTCCGCCTCGTCCTGGCAGCGCGGGTTCGCCGCGCATCCGGGAACGCCCTGCTGGAACTGCCGGACCGCCCGCTGCCGACGGTCCCACGCCCCGAGGAACTGCCCGAAGGCCTGACCGAGCTCCCCGTTCGCGGCCTGCAGCACCGGTGCGGCCCGCCGGGCGGCCTCGGCGAACGCGGCGTCCAGGTCGTGCGGGGCCACCTGCGCGCCCGGATCGGCCGCGCCGCCCTCGTCACGGGTGCACAAGAGGCCCTCCGAGGCGCGGGCCGGGGACGAAGCGGCAGCGGGCCCGGAGGATGGCTCGCCACCGACCTGGGCGAGTGCGTCCGGGGCCTCGGCCACCGCCGCTGGAGCTGCCGGTGCAGGCGCGGGAGCGGCCGACGGAGCGCTCGCGGGGTCCATCAGCACGGCAGCCACCAGCGCCTTCAGGGCCACGGCCGCCACAGCGAGCAGCGCCAGGCGGGCCGTCGCAGGGCGGCTGCGATCCGGGGATTCCAGGGCCTTCACTCGTCAACCTCCCGCAGCCAACAGCTGCACCCTCTGTGATGCCGGCGCCTCGTGCGCCTCGTGCGCGCGGGTGGGCGATCCCGGCGCATCGCCGACCTGGAGGCGCCACAGCCCACCGTCGCGGAGCTCGTAGCAGGTCTCCAGGAGCGCCAGCACCTGCGGCCGGTGCGTGATGACCACGACACAGCCGGGCAAGGCGCGGATCTGCTCCATGATCTGCAGCTCCGTGTCCACGTCCAGCTGGCTCGTCGCCTCGTCCAGGATCAGGATGTCTGCCCGCTTGTACAGCGCCCGCGCGATGAGCAGACGCTGCTTCTGTCCGCCGGACAGGGTGCGCGCCGATTCGCCGATGACGGTCCGGTAGCCCATGGGCATGCGGACGATGTCATCGTGGATGGCTGCCGTCCGAGCGGCCCACTCGACCCGCGCCGCATCCACCGCCGCATCGAAGAAGGTGATGTTCTCCTCGAGCGTCCCGGCCAGCAGCGTGTCCTCCTGCGTGACGGCGGCGACCTGGGTGCGCCAGGCCTGGGCCATGCGCTCGTCCATGACGGCGCCGTTCAGCCGCATGACGCCGTCGGTCGGCCGCGCGAGGCCCAGCAGCAGGCGCGCCAGCGTGGATTTGCCCACGCCGCTCACACCCCGAAGCCCGATGCACTGGCCCGGCTGCAGCAGCAGGTCCAGCCCCTGCAGCACCGGCTGCCCGTCCCGCGCGTAACGGAAACCCACGCCCTCCAGGCGAAGGCTCGCCAGCGGTGCGCCGGCAGCGCCCGGCAGGGGCACGGACTCGGGCGCCTCCAGCAGGATGTCGGACAGGCGCTCGCCATGGACCGCCAGCATCCGGAACCCGAGGATGGCGTCGATGACGGACACCAGGCGGTTGCCGAACGTCGCGGCGTAGGCCGAGAACGCCATGAGGAAGCCCAGCGTCATCTGACCGGCCAGCACGGCCCTCGCGCCGAAGTAGAAGATGAGCAGGCCCTGCGCGCCGAAGATCAGCACGACGCCACAGTGGTAGACCAGCGTGAAGTTCTCCGTCCGGAGGTCCCGGTTCTGCAGCGCCTGCCGCAGGTTCTGCCAGCGGGCCATGCGGTCGGCCTCCCGGGAGAAGAGCTTGACCGGCATCATCGAGCGGACGATCTCGAGGAGGAACTGGCTTTCTCGGCTGGCCAGCATCAGGCGCTCGCGCGAGGCGGCCTCGAAGTAGGGGAAGGTGGCCGCCTTGAGCCCCAGGTACAGCAGAATCGGGACGACGACGATGACCGACAGCGAGGCGCTCAGGCCGATCATCATCGCCAGGGCCACGGCGAGCACGACCACGTCGAACAGGGATCCCAGCGCGATGCCCGTCAGCACCGACTGGATGGCGCCGGCGCTGCCCAGCCGGCTGAGAACCTCGGCCGAGCCGCGCGCCTCGAAGTAGCGCAGCGGCAGCCGGACCAGGTGGTTCAGGATCCGGCTCATCCAGGCCAGGGACAGCTCCTGACTCCAGCGCATCAGCAACCAGCCGCGCAGCAGCGTGGTGCCGGTCTGTGTCACCAGCAATGCAGCGAAGCAGGCCGTCAGGGGCAGGAGCAACGCCGTCGCCTGACCCCCGATGACGTCGTCGATGACGAACTTGCTGAACAGCGGCGAGCCCAGCGCCAGCAGCTCCAGGATCAGCGTCAGGCCCAGCAGCTGGCCGATGGCGCCCCATGCCCCGGCCACCGGCCCGAGCAGGGCGAACACCGAGGGAGGCCGCGCCGCCTCGCCGCCCGGCTGAAAGGCGTCCCCGGGCCACAACTCCAGCGCCATGCCGGAGAAGTGCGGTGACAACGACGCCAGACTCAGGCGCCTCAGCCCGATCGCGGGGTCGAACAGCGTGGCGACGAGCTCGCCCCGGAACGTCCGGGAGACCTTCAGCAGCACGACGAAGTGACTCAGGTCCCAATGCAGGACGCAGGGCATGCGCAAGCGGCCGAGCGCCTCCAGCGGCACCCGCAGCGGGCGGCTGGAGAGCCCGAGACTGGCGGCGACGGTGATCAGCGTGGCCATCGTCAGGCCACGGGCATGCCCGCCGGCCAGCTGGCGCAGCGCGGGCAGGCCGACGGCCTTTCCGTGGTGCCTGGCCACGGTGGCAAGGCAGGCGAGACCGCACTCCCCGGTCTCGGACTGGAATACATGTTTCAAGGGAATCGCCCGATGAACGCGAGGAAGGCGGACGCAAGGGAAACGGGGACCGACCGGCGCCGGCCCCGCCCCAAACCGGCGGCCGCCGCCGGATCAGCGCCCCGCCTTCAGCAGGCGGACGCGGACCCCGTCGGTGAACAGCTCACCGGACTTCTGCTCGAGGAGCTTCTCGAGCACGGCTCCATCGAGGTGGGCTTCGCGGTGCAGCCAGTGAGACTGGTACTTCATCTTGTCCCCGAGGGCCTTGGCCGCCTTCTTGAGACGCTTCTCGTTGGGGGCGGTCAGCACGATCTCGTGATCGTTCACGACCGACATCGCCGCAAAGTAGTAGCCCCCCTTTGAGTCACCGGTCTCGACGAACAGCACCTGCTGCGAGCCCAGCTGCCGGACGTAGGCGCGCACCGGCGGCAGACCCTGGGCGTTGTCGGCCTGCCATCGCAGGCTGGCGAAGGCGCCCTCCGTCACCTCGACGTCCAGCGCCTGGGCGCGGATGCCCCCCACATCGTCCTCCTGCACACGCCACGTGCCGGCCAGGGAGGCCGGCACGGGCAGAGGCAGCCCCAGCAGGGCCTGGGCGCGCGGCCCGCAGCCGGCCAGGCAGGCCAGCAGCCAGCAGGCCAGCAGCAGCCCGAGGGCGCGCCCGCTCCGGGAAGTCGTCAGGTTCCCCATGGCATCACCCTCCCAGGCCCTTCATGCACACGCGGAAGGCCTCCTTGCGGATCTCCTCGTCGGACGGGATGAGGCCGCGGGCCATGAAGGGGATCCGCCCGTCCTTCTTCGCCCGGTTGACCTCGGCGACGGTCTCGTCCGCCACGGCGTCGCAGATCTCCTTCTTCTTGGGCTGCGGCAGGTCGCGCACGCCCCCGTCCGCGGCGGACGACGAGCCGCCGCCGCCACCGCCGCTGGTCAGGAAGAAGTAGCCCAGCGGCAGGAAGTTGCTGCTGAACTCGACCTGGTAGCTCCTGAACCCGTTGATCGTGACCTTCGGCAGGCAAGGTGTCACCTCGTCACCGTCCTCGCAGTCTCCCCCGCTGATGTAGCGGGTGTCATCGAAGCTCAGCTCCTGCATGCCCCAGTACGTCGAATTTCTTGGCTTCTGTGTGCTCATCATCAGTCCTCCCTGATTTGTGAATGGATGAAATCTGCGGGTCGGTCACGCCGCCCGACCGGCCTTGAACATCAGCGTCACCCGCGCTGCGGTGCAGATGCGCGAGACCCCGCGCGCCGCGTGCAGGATGGACCCGTCGAAGATCACCGCCCGCCCCGGCTTCGGCAGCACGGCATGGACGATGTCCCCCTCGGCATCGAAGAAGACCGTCTCGCCCGCCCAGTCGGGCTGCCATCGCGGGTTCAGGTAGATGACCACGGTCTTCTGGCCCGGCTCCGGGGCATCCACGTGCGGGTAGCCCTCCACGCCATAGGTGTGGGCGTTGGCATAGCAGCGCAGCAGCGCATGGCCGGGCAGGCAGCGCTCCTGCACCGTGGCCCAGAGCGCCGCCACGGCCTTCAGGGCCGGGTCCGCCGCGAGGCGCGGCGTCTGGTCCTGCTGGTTGTTCTTGCGGGTCTTCAGGAAATCATGGTTCCAGTGCGACAGCGGATTCAGGCCGTTCACCGACCGCCAGCCGTAGCTCCAGCGCACCTGCTGCTCGAAGAAGGTCTGGACCGCGTCGATGCTGGCCGCATCGAAGAGGTCGTCATGGCGCTGGATGAGCAGCTCGTCGCCCCGGGGCGAAAGAGGCTTCTGTGGATCCCTGGCATTCATCGCAGTGGTCTGTTCAGTAGATCAAGAATCGTCTGGGCCTTGCCGGTCATCTCCACCCGGAGCCTGGGCCAGGGCATCCGCCCCGCACAGGCGTCCGGCCCGGCCGGCAGCCCCCCCGTCACGAGCGCGATCACGACGCAGGGCGCATCCCCGCGCAGCGCGCCGCCGCCCAGGCCTCGGCAGGCCTCATGGCTTGCACCGCCACGGTGGACCACCCGCCCCTCGCCCGCCGGCCGCTGCGTGCCGCCGCCCTCGATCCCCGTGATCCGTGCCGCATCTCCGAGCGCGACCGCGCCGAGGTCGGCAGCCGGCAGCTGGAGCGCGACAAATCGCTCGCCGCCCGCCAGCACGCCAGACTGGTACACGGGCGACTCCAGCCTCACAGGGACGCGCAGGCTCACCAGCACGAGCGCGAGCGCACTCCACGGGAGCAGCACGATGAGCAGCAGCCACCGGCGGGCCAAGGGCTGGGTCAGGCGCAGTTCTCCGGCCGCACCGAATCGGTGGGCCACGGCTTCTGGACGGTAGGCAACAGGTTCCAAGGGACGGGGACGGGCCACTGACGGCGCGATGGGGCCACCAGACGGCGCGCCATCAGCCGCACCCTGGCAACAAGGGCGGATGACGACGGCACCTGGAGGCCGCAAGGCAGCGGCAGGAGCGATCAGTAAGGACAGGTCGAGGCCAGCATGCGGACGTCACGGGAGTCGCGGGGCGCGAGAACGACGTGCCGGGCACGCAGTCCACGTCCGACACGCGCCCGAGAGATGTCACGGGGGTGGACGGCTGGCTGGCGTGGGTGGCATCGAGGGCATCGCTTCAAGAGCAGCGATGCGGCCACTGGCTGGCTGAGTTAGCAATTATCAAGAGCGCATGCCCCCTGTGCAAGGAGACCTCGCCTCCGGCGTGCGCATAGCAGCCCCGCAAGGCGGGCGGTCGAGCCCGGGCGCGCCGCGGGCCAGCCCGGTCAGGCGTCAGGCGACCAGACGCGGCGCTCACGCAGCAGACGCTGGCCGAGCGTCCGGGCCCAGACCTCGTAGCCCGCAGGCCCCGGATGAAAGCCGTCCTCGGCCATGTGCTGCGCCGCGGCGGCGCCGTGCAGATGCGCCGGCAGGGCCTGCAGGCCGCGGTCACGGCGGCCGATCAGATGGCGTGCGAGCCGCCGGTTCAGGCGCTGCGACTGCGCGCCCAGCATCCAGCGCAGGGGCTGGGGCAACAGCGGGAAGGCGTGCATGGGCGGCACGGCGCTGTGCAGGCTGTAGCGCACGCCACAGCGTTCGACGGCCATCGCATGGATGGCGTCGAGGTCCTGCAGGCAGTGGCTCACGCGGCGCTGGCCGACCACGTCGTTGACGCCCAGGGCCGTGATCAGCACCTCGGCGGGCTCCAGCGCGGCCTCGGACAGATGGCGGCGCGCATCGGCGCTGTCATGGCCCGTGCGAGCCACCAGCTGCCAATGCACGCGGCCGCCCAGGGCCTCGGCCAAGTGGGCGGCCAGCCGGCCGGCGAGGGCCAGGTCTTGCGTGGGCGCGCCGACACCGGCGCCGGAGGAGTCGCCCACGATCAGCAGCCGCAGCGCCAGCGCGCCCTGCCCGGCCTGCCCGGCGCGCGCGCCGGCGGCCTCGGGCAGCTGCAAGGCCCGGCGGCGCACCTGGCGCCCCTGCCACAGCAGCACAGGGGCCAGCAGGAGCTTGGCCGCGCCGAGCATCAGTCGAACTTGGAGAAGTCGGGCTGGCGCTTCTGGAAGAAGGCCTGGAAGGCCTCCGTGGCCTCGGGCGAACGCAGACGGGCGCCGAAGATCTCGGCTTCCGTGCGGATCGTCTCCTGCAGCTGCTCCAGGCTGTGGCGGCGCATCAGGCGCTTGCTCTCGCGCACGGCGCTGGGCGCCAGGCTGTTGAAGCGCTCGGCCACGCGGCGGGCGTGGTTGACCACCTCGCCGGCAGGCAGCACGGCATTGGCGATGCCGCATTCCACGGCGTCGGCGCCTGTGAAGGGGTCGCCCAGCAGCAGCTTCTCGGCGGCCTTCACATGGCCCATCAGGCGCGGCACGACCAGGCTGGAGCCGAACTCCGGCACCAGGCCCAGGCTCACGAAGGGCATCGCGAGGCGGGCGTCATCGGCCACGTAGACGAAATCGCAGTGCAGCAGCAGCGTGGTGCCGATGCCGATGGCGGCGCCGTTCACCGCGGCGATCACGGGCTTCTCACAGCCCAGCAGCGCGCGCATGAACTGGAACACCGGTGCGTCCTCGTCCCGCGGCGGGCTGCCCATGAAGTCCTCGATGTCATTGCCCGAGGTGAAGATCTGGGGCTGGCCCTGGATCAGCACGGCGCGCACGCCCTTGTCGCCATTGGCGGCGATCAGGGCGTCGGCCATGGCCTGGTACATGGCGCGGGTCAGCGCGTTCTTCTTCTCGGGGCGTGCGATCTCGAGGGTCAGCACGCCGTTGACGGTGGCGGTCTTGATGGTCACGGCTTCTCTCCAGGCAAATTCCTTGGGGGCGGATGATGCCAGAGCGGCGGGGCGGCCCTGGCGCTTGATCAGGTCAGGAGGCCTCAGGCAGCGGTGGGCTGCAGGCGCTCCCAGTGGTGGGCGATGTGCATGAGGTGGGCACGCTGGTACTCGGGCTTGCTCAGCGCGCCGTAGGCGAAATGAGGCTTCAGCGGGCCGGTCCAGGCGGCGAAGGCGTCCATGGCGTCGAGCAGGCGCTGCACGCCCTGCTTGAGCGTGGCTTCGGCGTCGAGCGCGGGCGCGCCGGGGATGGGCTCGTCACGGTCGTGGCTCATCTTGCCGCGGGCATCGAACAGCGCGAAGGCCGTCTTGCCCAGCGAGGCCTGGAACCAGGCGGGCTTCGCCTGCGGGTAGCCGCTCATCGAGTACTCGATGCTCTGGGCCAGATGCACGAGCAGCTGCGGCACCGTCCAGGCGCCGTCGTGGCGCCGGGGATGGAAACGCAGCTCCAGCACGGCCTTCTGCACCTCCCCCCAGGCCTGGAAGCCCTCGGGCAGCTTGCCTTCGCAGCCGCTCAGCAGCCCCGTGCCTGACAGCAGGGCCGCGCCCAGCAGCAGGCGGCGGGCGGGCTCGGGGGCTTGGGGGTCAGGTCTTGCGTCCATGGTCAGGCTCCTTGCAGCCAATGGCTCACGCGCGGCCAGAGCTTGGCCTCGAAGCGCGCGCGGAAGAATCCGAAGTGCCCGATGCGGCGCTCGCCCACGTCCTTCGGGGCGATGCGCTGCAGCTCGGGCCGGGCGCCGGCATAGAAGCCGTGCAGGCTTTCGGTGTTGCGGCGGGACATGAACTCGTCGTCCGTGAACGAGAGCGACAGCATCGGCGTGCGCAGCGCCGCGTACTGCGCCCGCCAGGCCTCGCCGCCCTCGCCCATGAGGTAGTCGCGGTCCAGGCACCAGCGGCGCCACTGGGCCATCACGCCGCGCGGCAGGTCACCGACCTTGCGCAGGCGCCGGCCGGGGAAGTAGCCGAACAGCGGCAGCGCGAGCGGCACCACCACGTACCAGAGCCACCAGACGTAGCGGCGCAGGCCCGCGGCGTTCTCGCGCCAGTAGCCGCTGCCGCTGCCCACCGTCACGGCCTTGGCCACGCGGTCGCGGTTGGGCAGCAGACCGAGGATCTGGCCGCCCAGGCTGTGGCCGAGCCAGTGCAGCGGGCGATCGGGGCCCAGCCGGCGCGCCAGCTCGTCCACCGCCGCCGCGGCGTCCTGCTCGGCCCAGGTGCGGATGTCCGCGTCCAGGCCCTTGAGCGAATGGCGCATGTCCGCCGGCCGCGAGGCGCCCATGCCGCGGTAGTCGAAGCTCATCACGAGCCAGCCCTGGGCCGCCATCCACAGGGCGAAGTCGGCGTAGTAGCGCTGCTCCACGCCCATGGCGGGCGCAATCAGCAGGCCGGCACGCGCAGTGGCGGGATCGCCGTAGAGATGGCCGCTCAGGGCAAAGCCGTCACGGGACTGGAAGTGCAGCATGGCGGGGCTCCTCGTTGTTCGTCGCTTCGGACCTGCAATGAAAAACGCGGCCCGCAGGCCGCGTTGCTCAGGCGTCGATCAGACGCGTTCCAGGATGCCGGCAGCACCTTGGCCGGCGCCCACGCACATCGTCACCATGCCGTACTTGCCGCCCGTGCGGCGCAGGCCGTGGATGACCGAGGCGGCGCGGATGGCACCGGTGGCGCCCAGCGGGTGACCCAGGGCGATCGCGCCGCCGTTGGGGTTGACCTTGGCGCGGTCCAGGACGATGCCCTTGCTGTCCAGGTCGTTCAGCACGGCCAGGGATTGAGCGGCGAAGGCCTCGTTCAGTTCCACCCAATCCAGATCGGCGGCGGTGATGCCGGCCAGCTTCAGGGCGGCGGGGATGGCCTCGATCGGGCCGATGCCCATGATCTCGGGCGGCACGCCGCGCACGGTGAAGGACACGAAGCGGGCCAGCGGGGTCAGGCCGAAGCGCTTGACGGCGGCTTCAGAAGCGACGATCAGGGCGCCGGCGCCGTCGGAGGTCTGCGAGCTGTTGCCGGCGGTGACGCTGCCCAGGCCCGTGGCCTTGCCCGTCGGGTCCTTGGGGGCGGCGAACACGGGCTTGAGCTTGCCCAGGCCTTCCAGCGAGGTGTCCTTGCGGGGGCCTTCGTCGATCTCGACGAGGCGCTTCTTCAGGGTGATCTCGCCGGTGGCCAGGTCGGGAATGCGCTCGAGGATCTCGAAGGGCGTCATCTCGGCCTTGAAGTGGCCGGCCTCGATGGCGGCCAGGGCACGGCGGTGGGATTCCAGCGCGAAGGCGTCCTGGTCTTCACGGCTGACCTTCCATTGCTGGGCGACCTTCTCGGCCGTCAGGCCCATGCCATAGGCGATGCCGATGTTGGCGTCGCGCTCGAAGATGGCGGGGGACAGCGAGGGCTTGTTGCCGCCCATCGGGACCATGGACATGGACTCGACACCGGCGGCGATCATCACCTCGGCCTCACCCACGCGGATGCGGTCGGCGGCCATCTGCAGGGCCGTGATGCCCGAGGCGCAGTAACGGTTGACCGTCACGCCGCCCACGGAGTTGGGCAGGCCGGCCAGCACGGCGCCGACACGAGCGATGTTCATGCCCTGCTCGCCTTCGGGGAAGGAGCAGCCCACGATGGCGTCCTCGATGGCGGCCGGATCCAGGCTCGGCACCTGGGCCAGCGCGGCCTGCATGGCGCGCACCAGCATCTCGTCCGGACGGGTGTTCTTGTAGTACCCGCGGCCCGACTTGCCGATGGGCAGGCGCGTGGCGGCGCAGATGTAGGCTTCTTGCACTTGCTTGGCCATGATTTCAACCTTTCAGTTCTTGGCGGGCGCTGGGGCGTTCTTGGGAACCCAGGCCCAGACAAATTCACATTCCACCGGGTTCAGCCCGGCCTCGTCGGTCACCGTCACCTGCACGCTCACCTCGCCCTTGGGCTCGGTCCGCATCAGCTGGCGCTGCTGCTCGGTCAGCACGGCCCGGGCCTTGAGGGCCCCGGTCGCACGCTTCCTGAAGTCCACATGCATGGACTTGCACAGCGGCAGGCAGTCGTCGCGCACGTTCATGCCCACCACCATGCCCGTGGCCGTCTCGGCCAGCAGGCCCATCGCGGCGGCATGCACGCCGCCGATGTGGTTCTGCACCGGGCGGCGGTTGGCGATGGCGATCTGCGCCACCTCCCCGTCCAGCTGCTCGAAGTCCAGCTTGGCGGTGCCGGTGAAGGGCACCGCACGGCGCAGCACCGCATTGCGCGCCAGAGGGCGCAAGGCGGCGGGCAGCGCATCCAGCTTGGACAGCGTGCGGGCGAGGCGGTTGGCGGTGGTCATAGGAGGCATTCGGGCTCTTTCGGGGCGTAGCGAGCGGACCCAGGGCTAGGCGCGGGTGCCCGCGAACAACCGGAGCGACCTTCCTGGTCGTGAGGATTGTTCGTGGGCTGCAACGACGCCATGGGTTCGCGCAGTAGCCCTCAATTCCTAACAGGCTTGCCGGTTTGGAGCATGCCCATGATGCGTTCCTGCGTCTTGGGGTTCTCCAGCAGGGCACAGAAGTGCTTGCGCTCCAGGGTCATCAGGTATTCCTCGTCGACCACGGTGCCGGCTTCCACTTCGCCACCGCAGACCACGTCGGCGATCAGGCTCGCCAGCAGGTAGTCGTGGTCGCTGATGAAGGCGCCGTCACGCATGTTGGCGAGCTGGCCCTTGATGGTGGCGATGCCCGAGCGGCCGGCCACGGGGATGCGCGACTTCAGCGGGGCGCGGTAGCCGGAATCGGCCAGGGCCTTGACCTGGGCGCTGGCCACGAACAGCAGCTCGTCCTTGTTCGGGACGATCACGTCGGAGTCCAGCAGGAAGCCGTTCTTGCGGGCTTCCACGGCCGAGGTCGCGACCTTGGCGGTGGCCGCGGTCGTGAAGCCGTCCTTCAGGAAGGCGAAGAGGTCGACGCCGGAGTTGCCAGCCGCGGCCATTTCAGCGGCACGGCGGGCGATGTAGGTCAGGCCGCCGCCGCCGGGGATCAGACCCACGCCGACTTCCACCAGACCGACATACGACTCCATGTGCGCCACGCGACGGGCGCAGTGCACGGCCAGCTCGCAGCCGCCGCCCAGGGCCAGGCCACGCATCGCGGCGACGACCGGCACTTGGGCGTAGCGCACGCGCAGCATCATGTCCTGCAGCTTCTTCTCTTCCGGGGCGATGCCCTTGGCGCCCTTGGTCATGAAGACGGGCATCAGGGACTCGAGGTTCGCACCCGCCGAGAACACGTCGTCCGGCGACCAGATCACGAGGCCCTTGTACTTGGCCTCGGCGATCTCGACGGCCTTCAGCAGGCCCTCGGTCACGGTCGGGGAGATCAGGTGCAGCTTGGCGGTGATCGAGGCGATCAGCACTTCGCCGTCCAGGCTCCAGACGCGGACTTCCTCGTTCTTGAACTCTTCGGTGCCGGCCTTCAGGGGCTCGACGGCGCCCTCGCCCACCAGGGACTCGGGGAAGGCCTGACGCTCGTACACCGGCAGCTTCGCGCGGGGCTTGAACTTGCCTTCGGCGGCGCTCCAGGAGCCGTTGGCGCTGTGCACGCCACCGTTCTCGGCCACGGGGCCTTCGAACACCCAGGCGGGCAGCGGGGCGCTGGCCAGGGTCTTGCCGGCCTCGATGTCTTCCTTGATCCACTGGGCGACCTGCGTCCAGCCGGCGGCCTGCCACAGCTCGAAGGGGCCCTGTTGCGAGCCGAAGCCCCAGCGCATCGCGAAGTCGATCTCGCGGGCGGTGTCGGCCACGGTGGCCAGGTGCACGGCCACGTAATGGAAGCTGTCACGCAGGATGGACCACAGGAACTGCGCCTGCGGGTTGGTGGACTCGCGCAGCAGCTTGATGCGGTCCGCCGCGGGCTTCTTCAGCATGCGGGCCACGATCTCGTCGGCCTTCTTGCCGCCGGCGACGTACTCGCCCGTGGCGAAGTCCAGGCGCTGAATGTCCTTGCCCACCTTCTTGTAGAAGCCGCCGCCGGCCTTCTGGCCCAGGGCGCCCTTCTCGATCAGGCCGGCCAGCACCTTGGGCGTGGCGTAGGTCGAGTAGAAGGGGTCGTCCTTCAGGTTGTCCTGCATCGTCTTGACGACGTGAGCCATGGTGTCCAGGCCCACGACGTCGGCGGTGCGGAAGGTGCCGGAGCTGGCGCGGCCGAGCTTCTTGCCGGTCAGGTCGTCGACCACATCCACGGACAGGCCGAACTTCTCGGCCTCGATCATCGTGGCCATCATGCCGGCGATGCCGACGCGGTTGGCGACGAAGTTGGGCGTGTCATTGGCGCGCACGACGCCCTTGCCCACGGCGGTGGTCACGAAGCCCTCGAGCTGGTCGATCACTTCCGGACGCGTCGTCGGGGTGTTGATCAGCTCCACCAGGTACATGTAGCGCGGCGGGTTGAAGAAATGGATGCCGCAGAAGCGCGGCTTGATCTCTTCGGGCAGCACTTCGGAGAGCTTCGTGATGGAGAGGCCCGAGGTGTTGGACGCGACGATGGCGTGCGGGGCGATGAAGGGAGCGATCTTGGTGTACAGATCCAGCTTCCAGTCCATGCGCTCGGCGATCGCCTCGATGATGAGGTCGCAGTCCTTGAGCAGTTCCAGGTGCTCTTCGTAGTTGGCCTGCTGGATCAGCGCCGCGTCCTCGGGCACGCCCAGGGGAGACGGCTTGAGCTTCTTCAGGCCGTCGACGGCCTTGGTCACGATGCCGTTCTTCGGGCCTTCCTTGGCCGGCAGGTCGAACAGCACCACGGGCACCTTGACGTTGACCAGGTGTGCAGCGATCTGCGCGCCCATCACGCCAGCGCCGAGGACGGCGACTTTGCGAACTTGGAATCGACTCACGGAATTACTCCTCTTTCAATTCAGGAAAGGGCGCGCTCGGCTGAGCACGCCCGCTGGAGGCCTTACTCGACCCGGACCCAGACCTGGGTGCGGTAGAAGAAGCCGACGTAGCCACGCATTTCCAGCTTCTTGCCGCCCTCGATCGGCTTCAGCCGGGTCCGGTAGGTCTTGCCATTGTTGGGATCCAGGATCTCGCCGCCGGTCCACAGCGCCTTGTCGTCGGCGTCCTGCTTGACGCCGCGGATGATCTGCAGGCCCGTCACCGGCTTGTCCTTGCGATCGTCCTTGCAGAGATCGCACTTGGAGTCCACGTGCTTGGGGTCGAAGATCTTCTCGATGTTGCCCACCAGCACGCCGTTGCTTTCGCTGATGCGTACCAGGGACTTCTCGGTCTTGCCGTCGTCGTCGATCGTCTTCCACAGGCCGACCGGGGAGGTCTGGGCCAGTGCGGGGGCGGCAGCCAGCAGGGTGGCTGCGAAGGTGCCGACGAGGGTGGCGGCCAAGGTGCGTTGCATGGGGCGAGTCTCCTGTGTTGTTGTGACGGTCGCGCGGCGCCTCCTCGGTGCCGCGCGCCGCGGATGCTCAGCATCGCAGACGCGGGGTCGCGCTGCAATGCCGGCTCCTGGCTTCATCCCTGCATCAGAACAGGGCTTCGTCCATGGCCATCAGCGGCTGCAGGCCGGCACGGGCGGTGCGGATCAGCGAGGCCGTCTCGGGCAGCAGCTTGGCGAAGTAGAAGCGGGCGGTGTGCAGCTTGGCCGTGTAGAACGGGTCGCCGCTGCCCTGCTTCTCCAGCGCGATCTTGGCCGCACGGGCGAAGAAGTAGGCGAAGCACAGGTGGCCCACGACGCGCAGGTAGTCCACCGCGGCGGCACCGACTTCATCCGGGTTCTGGAAGGCCTTCATGCCGATCTCGGTGGTCAGCTTGGTGACCTTGTCGCCCAGGTCGGCCAGCGGGTTGATGAACTCCTGCATGGCTTCGCTGGTGCCCTCTTCCTCGACGAAGGTGGCGATCTTCTTGCCGAACTTCTTCAGCGTGGCGCCGTTGTTGCCCAGCACCTTGCGGCCCAGCAGATCCAGCGACTGGATGGTGTTGGTGCCCTCGTAGATCATGTTGATCCGCGCGTCGCGCACGAACTGCTCCATGCCCCACTCGTGGATGAAGCCGTGGCCGCCGTAGACCTGCATGCAGTGCGAGGTGGCGATCCAGCCGTTGTCGGTCAGGAAGGCCTTGATGATCGGAGTCAGCAGGGCGACCTCGGCCTCGCATTCCTTGCGCTCGTCCTCGTCATCCGAGGACAGGGCCTTGTCCAGCTGCAGCGCGACATAGGTCGACAGCGCGCGGCCGCCTTCGGCGTAGGCGCGGGCGGTCAGCAGCATCTTGCGCACGTCGGGGTGCACGATGATGGGGTCGGCGGCCTTGTCCGGGGCCTTCACGCCCGACAGCGAGCGCATCTGGATGCGGTCCTTGGCGTAAGTCACGGCGTTCTGGTAGGCCACTTCGGTCAGGCCCAGGGACTGGTTGCCCACGCCCAGGCGGGCGGCGTTCATCATCACGAACATCGCGGCCAGACCCTTGTTGGGCTCGCCCACCATCGTGCCGATGGCGTTCTCCAGCACCATCTGGCAGGTGGAGTTGGCATGGATGCCCATCTTGTGCTCCAGGCCGGCGCAGAAGATGCCGTTGCGCGCGCCCAGCGTGCCGTCGGCGTTCACCAGGAACTTCGGCACGATGAACAGCGAGATGCCCTTGGAGCCGGCGGGGGCGTCCGGCAGGCGGGCCAGCACCAGGTGGACGATGTTCTCGGCCAGGTCGTGCTCACCGGCCGAGATGAAGATCTTGGCGCCGGTGATCTTGTAGGTGCCATCAGGCTGGGGCTCGGCCTTGGTGCGCAGCAGGCCGAGGTCGGTGCCGCAGTGCGGTTCGGTCAGGCACATGGTGCCGGTCCACTCACCGCTGGTCAGCTTCGTCAGGTAGGTGGCCTTCTGCTCGGGCGTGCCGTGGGCATGCAGGGCCTCGTACGCGCCATGGCTCAGGCCGGGGTACATGGTCCAGGCCTGGTTGGCCGAGTTCATCATCTCGTACATGCCCTGGTTCACCAGCACCGGCAGGCCCTGGCCGCCGTAAGCCGGGTCGCAGGACAGCGCGGGCCAGCCGCCTTCCACGTACTGCTTGTAGGCTTCCTTGAAGCCCTTGGGCGGCGTGACTTCGTGCGTGGTCTTGTCCAGCTTGCAGCCTTCGGCGTCGCCGCTCAGGTTCAGCGGGGCGATGACTTCGGCGCAGAACTTGCCGCCCTCTTCCAGCACCGCGTTGATGGTGTCGGCGTCGATGTCGGCGTGGGCCGGGAGCATCTTCAGCTCTTCAACCACATTCAGCATTTCGTGCATCACGAACTGCATGTCGCGCAGGGGAGGGGTATAGGTAGGCATGGTCGACTCCAGTGGGGACTTGTGGTGAGAGATCAGGCTCGCTTGCGCGAGGCGGCAGTGCCGCGGGACTTGGACCCCGTTTCCGGGGCGGGTGTAGCCGGGCCCTGCCCCGCGCCGGTGCGGTCGACTTGCTGACCGGCCGGCGTGATGCAGGACACGATGACGCGCTCGAAGCCCTTGCCGGCGCGCTCCAGCGCACCCGGGCTGCGCATGAAGCGCGCGTCGTGGTGAAGGGACAGGATCAGGCCGTGCAGCTCGAAGAGGATCTGCAGGGCATCGGTATCGGCGGCCAGGTGGCCTTCGTCCTTGGCCAGGAGGATGGCCTTGTGCAAGGCGGCGTGCCAGGCCTTGACCATCGAGACGAGGGCGTCGCGCACGGGGCCGGGACGGTCGTCGAACTCGACGGCGCCCGAGATGTAGATGCAGCCCGAGTCGATTTCCACCGACACGCGGCGCACCCAGCGCTCGTACAGGGCGCGCAGGCGCGGCAGGCCGCGCGGTTCGCGGATCGCCGTGAAGAAAACCTCTTCCTCGAATTTGGCGTCATACTCGCGGACGACGGCGATCTGCAATTCCTCGCGGGAGCCGAAGTGGGCGAACACGCCGGACTTGCTCATCTTCGTCACATCCGCCAGGGCGCCGATGGACAGGCCTTCCAGACCCATGTGCGAGGCCAGCCCCAGGGCCGCTTCCAGGATGGCGGCACGCGTCTGCTGCCCCTTCTGCAGGGAGCGGACGGCGCGGCGCGGAGCCCGGGTCTCGGGCTTGCTGGCGGGCGTGGAGGCGGTCGGCACGGTGGTCTTTCGTGAGCGCTTGGGGCGTCAATAATAAAACGAACGATCGTTCTATTTTTGCCCAAAAGACCGCCAACTGCGCAAGGCCCGCACCGGGCTTTCTAGGGGCAGGCGCCTAGAAGCGCACAGTCCGGCCCACAAACCAAGGGAGAACCCTGACATTTGCTGCGGCGCAGCAGGCAGATGGCCTGGCCGCGGCCCGCCGGACACCGCCTCTTGCGCTGGCGAGAGGTCGCTCAAGGTGCCTGCGCGGCAAGCTGCGGACCCGCCAGTCTGGAAGCAATGCATGACACGGGCTTGACGGGGTCGCAGGCGGCCCACACTGGCATGCCAAATGCCTGCCGAAGCCGATGAATCCGGGCTTTGCGGCCCCTGACGCCTTGAGTCCGTCGGCGGACCTGCAGTACGCTGCGGGGTGGGAGGTCTGCGCTGTGGATGTTCTTCAACTGGATGTCTCGGGGCGACCGCAAGCCTGGATCACCACCCGGGACGCGGCCGCGATCTATGCCAACGACGGGGTCGCCTGGACGCTGGGCGAGCCCTGCCAGGTGCTGCGCGGCGGGCTGCAGCGCCGCACGGGGCTGCAGTCGCGCATCGAGGTCCACCCCATCATCGCGGTGCGCGGCGCTGTGCCGTCGCGGGCCTGGCGCCATGAGCCGGCCCTCTCGAACCCCAAGCTCTTCGCCCGGGACCGCCATCTCTGCGCCTACTGCGGCCGGGCCTTCCACCTGGATGACCTCACGCGCGAGCACATCGTGCCCAGCTCCCGCGGCGGGCGCGACAGCTGGATGAACTGCATCACCGCCTGCCGCAGCTGCAACGGCCGCAAGGCGGACCGTCTGCCCGAGGAGGCCCACATGAGCCTGCTCTACCTGCCCTACGTGCCCAGTCTGCACGAGGACATGATCCTGCGCGGACGCCGCATCCTGGTCGACCAGATGGAGTTCCTGCTGGCGAGCGTGCCCCGGAGCAGCCGGCTGCACGGATAGCGCGGCGATAGCATCCCGGGTTGGATCCACTGCTGCAAGTTGCCCATGCCCTGGAATTGCCGCGTCATGAACCGCGATGGCGAGCTCGCCATCGACGAGGTCCACTACGACGACGGACGGGTGCAGGGCTACGGCGCCGAGCCGGCGTTCCCCGCCGGGCCAGGCCGGGACGAACTGCAGGCGAATTGCGAACAGTACCTGGCCGCGCTGCGCGAGCCGGTCCCAACCTGCGAGTAACGAGGGCGGGCACTCGCTGCGAAGCTCGCCTGCCGTCCGCGGATCGGCAGGCCAGGGTTGCGCTCCGCACGAGCATGCCTCCGTCCCGCCCTGCGCCTGAGCGGAGCACCGCAAAATCGGCGCTCCCCTCAGACCGCCCCGGCAAGACCCGACGCCCGGGCCCTCACGCATGACCATGAACACCCCGTCAGACGACGAGCGCTCCGCCTGCAGGGCCGCCCTCAGCCAGGAGCAGGCCCAATCGCTGGCCGACACCGACCAATGGGCCCACGTCGACAAGCCCCAGGCGCACGCCGACTGGGACGCCCTGTACCGCAAGCTAACGCCCCTGATGCAGGCCCACCCCGCCGCATCGCCGACGATCCAGGCCGTGATGGCCGAGCATTACGCGCTGGTCTCACGCTTCTTCCGGCCCTCCAGGCAGGCCTACATCGGCATGAGCCTCTTCTATGCCGAAGATCCCGCCATGAAGGCCTTCCACGACGCCTACGACCCGGGTCTTGTCCCCTTCTTGGCAGAGGCCATGGCGGTCTATGCCGACGACCATCTGTAGGCCTGGGCTGCAGACGCACGCGCCAGCCGCTCGGTGGCGCCTGCTTTGACGTCGAATGCACGACTCAGGACGTTGTTCCCGCCGGCCATACCTTGTACCGACGCACTGAAAGCCACCTCACCGGAAAATGCAATGGGCAGCACATCCATCGTGGTCATTGGCGAAGATATTGACGAACAACTCGCGCCATTCAAGTTCACCGACGACCTTTTCAGAACCCAGGAACTGTATTTCCTAGGCTGGAGCATCGGCCCCGGAACCTCCGAATGGCAATATGCGATGAAACTGCGGAAGGGGCGAACTGCTCCACCCCAGCACAGCCGTGGCGACGAGCCGCCAGGGCTGGCTTACAGCGCCTTCAAACGGGACATCGACTTGCCGGGAATGAGGCAAGAAACACGGCGCGAGGCAGGGGCCATCTGGGAGGAGGCACGGCGGATCGGGGTTCCTGATGAAGTCGGGCCCCACACCCGGCCCGGCCAGCCACTCCAGGGCCGGGATTTTCTTGAAAAGGTGTCCCTTTTCATGGAAGAGCGGTATTCAGCCGATTCACTTGCCTAATCATGGCACAACTTCCTGGATATCAAGCGCCTGAGTTATCCCCAGGACCGATACGTCGAGCTGCGTTTCAAGGACCGCCTGGCCGAGCCCTATGTATTGCTGAACCATGCATTGATTTCCAGCGAATCCTTTTCAGCCTCGTTAAATTCAAAGGATCCGATGCGCCAATGGGACAACTGGCTGGATTTCACTGCGGAGTTGATCCAAGCCCAAACCCAGGACACCTTGATCTCGAAGGTCTACCTCCGGCAGTGAGTTCATCAGGCCGGGCATGGCGTCTGGGCGCAAGCCTGCTGAGCTCGACGAACAGGCCCTGTGAATCGGCCCTGACGTGGGCGCTCGGTCCCGTAAGACTGGGCCGCCGTGCCGGCTTGCCGTTACAGAACGTACACAAAACGCACACAGGTCGCAGGCGCTCGGGCAAACGGCGGGCGCCCCCGGCTGGGTAAAGTTGCGTCATGCCGTCAACGCGCCAGCGTCCGCTGCGTTGCTGCGGCAGACCTCTGCCGGAGAATCCACACATGAACAAGACCTTCGCCCTCTGCGCCAGCGTGCTGGCCCTCAGCCTGCTCGGCGCCTGCGCCTCCAGCAATCCGGACGTCGTCCGCCGCGGTGACGCCCAGCGCATGTCCACCGTCATCGACGCCACCGTGCTGAGCGTGCGTCCCGTCACGGTGGACGGCAACCAAAGCGGCGCAGGTGCCGTCACCGGCGGCGTGATCGGGGCCGTGGCCGGCTCGTCGGTCGGCGGTCGTCGGGAAGGCCAGATCGTCGGCGTGCTGGGCGCTGTGGCCGGTGCCGTCGTCGGCAACGCGATCGAGCGCAATGCCACTCGCGAGGACGCAGTGGAGATCCTCGTTCAGCTGCGCAACGGCGAACGCCGCTCCGTCATCCAGGGCAAGGGCCAGGAGACCTTCCTGGCCGGCGATCCCGTCATCCTGACGACCACCGGCGGCAAGACCCGCGTGAGCCGCGCTCCGGTCGTCTCCCAGCCGGCCCACGCGCCGTCGAACTGAGCATCGAAGGGGCCCGCCCAGGGCCCCCATCGGAGGGGCCGCCGGCCGGCCCCTCGCCTCGGGGACGCCCTTCGGGGGGGGCTGCCAGGCCATCGCAGAGCAGCGATGCTTCGGGCCATAGCAAACGTCTGAGTCCCCGACATGCCCAGCCTCAGCCTCGACTTCTACTTCGCCCCCTACCAGGCCCGCCCGAGCACCCATCCGGAATTCCACGAGATGCCGGCCTCGCTGGACGGCCTGGAGGTGCGCGACAGCACGCTCGCGGAATGGCTCGAGGTGGGCACCGGTTTCGACGAGCTCACGCCCCTCGAAAGCCTGGACACCGACTGGCTGGACCAGCTCCCGGCGAACTGAGGGAAGCGCCCCCCCTGCGCCCCGGCAGGCGCAGCCCGCAGCGCTGCAGTGATGCGCTACCCTGCCGCCCATGAGCAAATCCTCCGTCGACGCCAACTACCGCTTCATCGCGGCCTACCAGGAAGTCAACGCCCGCGTGGCGCAGCGTCAGCAGGTGCTGGCGCTGTACGTCAGCCTCGTGGTGAGCCTGCTGGCGGCCCTCGTCGCACTGCGCCCGGCACCGGGGCAGACGGCCGCCCCCATCGAATGGCTGATCCTCGGCTTCCCGGTGGCCTCCCTGTGCCTCGCCTTCCTGAACGCCAAGGCCGAGCGGGCCATCACCAATCTGCGGCACTTCCTGGCGCAGCTGGAGCAGCTGGATGACGCGCACCAGCGCCTGCCCAGCTACAACACCGACCCGCACTGGTCGGCCGGCGCCAACCGCGCGCGCCGCTACCACGACTACACCGCCGCCGTGCTCGCCACCTTCGGCAACGGCGCCGGCCTCGGCGCGGCGCTGGACATCTACGGCCAGCGCCTGCAGGGCCACACCTGGGCGGTGGCCCTCGCCGGCGGCCTGGCCGGGCTCTCGCTGCTGATCCTCGTGCTGACGCCGCGCTGGAGCTACCGCCCCGCCAGAGCCTGAGCCCGGGCGCCGCGTGCGGCGCTTTGCACCGCGGCCTTCACATGCTTTGCAGTTTTTCTTGGAGGACAGCCCCGCCGCGCCTCGCAAGAATGAAAACCGCATAACAAGAAGGCCCGCCATGAATTTCCAGCAACTCCGTTCCGTCCGCGAAGCCCAGCGCCGCGGCTTCAATCTCACCGAGGTGGCTGCCGCGCTGCACACCTCGCAGCCCGGCGTCAGCCGCCAGATCCGGGAGCTGGAGGACGAACTGGGCATCGAGATCTTCATGCGCGCCGGCAAGCGGCTGACGGGGCTCACCGACCCGGGCCGCAACGTGCTGCCCATCGTCGAGCGCCTGCTGCAGGAGGCCGAGAACCTGCGCCGCGCCGGGGACGACTTCGCCCGCGCCGGCCGCGGCGTGCTGCGCATCGCCGCCACCCACAGCCAGGCGCGCTACGCCCTGCCCCCGGTGGTGCGGGATTTCCGCGTGAACCACCCCGAGGTCGAGCTGACCCTGCAGCAGGGCTCGCCGCAGCAGGTCGCCCGGCTGCTGCTGGACGGCGAGGCCGACATCGGCATCGCCACGGAGGCGCTCGCCCAGTACGAGGACCTCGTCGCCCTGCCCTGCTACCGCTGGACCCACACGGTCGTCACGCCGCTGAACCACCCGCTGGCCGAGGCGCAACGCCGGGGCGAGACGCTCACGCTCGAGCGCCTCGCCGAGTTCCCCATCGTCACCTACGAGACCGGCTACACCGGCCGCTCGCACATCGACCAGGCCTTCCAGGCGGCCGGCGTGCCGCTGCACGTGGTGCTGGCCGCGATGGACGCCGATGTCATCAAGACCTACGTCGAGCTGGGCCTGGGCATGGGCATCGTCGCGGCCATCGCCTATGACGAGGAGCGCGACCGCCACCTCAGCGCCATCGACGCCCGCCACCTCTTCGCCGACAACATGACCCGCCTGGCCGTGCGCCGCGACGCCTACCTGCGCGACTACGCCTACGCCTTCGTCGAGACCTTCGCCCCGCCCTGGACGCGCGAGGCGGTGCTGGAGGCCCGCGAGGGCCAGACCGCGCTCGCCGGCCTCTGAGTCCCGCCGCCCACCGCCGGGCATCGGCAACGTCATGAGCTGATGCCGTTTCGTTCGTTCCGACGCAGCGGCCGACTGCCTAAGCTGAAGCCACTTCCGGCACCGTGCGCCCTCGGCGCCCCCTGTGCACGCAACACCTGACCCTCGAACCCAGGAGCTCCCATGAGCATCACCGCCATCAATGTGCGCAACCAGTTCCGCGGCACCGTCAAGGAGATCATCGAAGGCCCCGTGGTCTCCGAGGTCGACGTGCAGACCGCGGGCGGCCAGATCGTCACCTCCGTCATCACCACCCGCTCGGTCAAGGACCTGGGGCTGACGGTGGGCAAGGAGGTCGTGGCGCTGGTCAAGTCCACCGAAGTCTCGATCGCCACCCTCTGAGGAGCCCGCCATGGCCTACCGCGCGCCCCGCCTGCTCATCATTCCCGGACTGCACGACAGCGGCCCGGCCCACTGGCAGACCTGGCTGCAGGCGCAGTACCGCGATGCCCGCCGCGTGGTGCAGCGAGACTTCAGCCGGCCGGACCTCCCGCGCTGGGCCGACCGCCTCCAGCGCACGCTCGAGAGCGCGGCCCACGAGCACGCCGGCGGCGAGTGGATCGCCGTGGCGCACAGCTTCGGCTGCCTTGCGCTGGCCCGCCATCTGGCCGACCACCCGGAGTCGCCCATCCGCCAGGCGCTGTTCGTGGCGCCCGCCGAGCCGGACAAGTTCGGCCTCGCCGAGTCGCTGCCGCACCATCGCCTGCACGTGCCCTGCAGCCTCATCGCCAGCCAGGACGACCCCTGGATGAGCGCCGCCAGCGCCCTGCGCTGGGCCAGCCGCTGGGGCGCGAGCTTCAGCAATCTGGGCGCGGTGGGCCACATCAACACGGAGTCGGGCTTCGGCCCCTTCCCGCTCGCGAAGCGCTGGGTGGAGGCCGCGCGGGCCCGGGCGGCGCGGGAGCACCGGCCCGTGCACGCGGGGATCCAGGAGTGGCACTTCGCCGTCTAGCGGGCGCTGGCGAGCCGGACGCCCCGGAGCGCTCGACGGCCACGCGGCGCGCGGCCAACAGTCGCGGCGCACGAAGCGGCCCCGGAGCGGCAAGCCTTCACGGTCGCCGACGCTGCGGGCGGGCCGCGGCGCTCGCGCCACGCCAAGGCGGCAGCGCCCAGGGAGAATCCGGGCCAGCACGCCATGCCGACTCCCCACGCGCATTCCCACCCACTTCAGGCATCCCGCCCGCCACGATCCCTGCGCCCGGCCGCCCGGCTGGTGTCGATCGCCGGGTGGGCGGGCCTCGCGCTGCCGCTGCTGGCCCATGCCGCCGGCGGTCACCACGCGGTCGATGACGCCAGCATCGCCGACCCCGGTCAATGCGCGCTCGAGGCCTGGGGCGAGCACTCGCGCGACCACCGCCTCCAGCATGCCGGCGGCGCCTGCCGTGCCGGCGCCGTCGAGCTGGGCCTCAACCTCGACCGCAGCGCCAGCCCCGGGGAGGCCGCCGTGCGCAGCCTCGGCCTGCAGCTCAAGGGAGCCGGCGATCTGCAGCCGGGGCTCAGCCTCGGCGCCACCTGGACCGCCACCTGGCAGAGCGGCTCGCCGCGCTTCGCCGGCCACACGGCGCTGCTGCTGCTCACCTGGCAGCCCCGTGACGACCTGGCCCTGCACCTGAACCTGGGCCGCGAATTCCCCTCGCAGGCCCCCGCGCTGATGCGCCAGGGGCTGGCCCTCGAATGGCAGCTCACGCCGCAGTGGCAGGCCCTCGCCGAGCGCTGGAAGGATGGCCTGGGTCCGCAGCAGCGCCTGGGTCTGCGGCATGCGCTCAATGACCGCCTCACGCTGGACCTCAGCCGGGCCCGTGGCGATCACGGCACGCACGCGGTCTGGTGGACGATGGGGCTGAACTGGACCCTGACGCACGGGCTGCGCTGAGCGGGCCCGCCGCCCCTCACCCCAGCAGGCGGCGCGCGATGAGGTCCTTCATGATCTCGTTGGTGCCGCCGTAGATCTTCTGCACGCGGGCGTCGGCGTACATCCGCGCGATCGGGTACTCGGCCATGTAGCCGTAGCCGCCGAAGAGCTGCAGGAATTCGTCCATCACCCGGCACTGCTGCTCGGTCGTCCACCACTTGGCCATGTAGGCGGCCTCGTCGTCGAGCGTGCCGTCGAGCAGGCGCTGCACGCAGTCGTTGACGAAGCTGCGCACGACGTGGGCCAGGGTCGCGCATTCGGCCAGCTTGAAGCGCGTGTTCTGGAAGCTGGCGACGGACTGCCCGAAGGCCTGGCGCTGGCTGGTGTACTCGACGGTCAGCTCCACCGCCCGCTCGATGGTCGCGGCGGCGGGCACGGCCAGCAGCAGGCGCTCGTAGGGCAGCTGGCTCATCAGCTGGCGAAAGCCCTGCCCCTCCACGCCGCCCAGCAGGTGCGAGGCCGGCACGCGCACGCCCTCAAAGGCCAGCTCCGCCGTGTCGGACGCATGCTGGCCCAGCTTCTCCAGGCGCCGCCCGACGCTGAAGCCGGGCAGGTCCTGCGTCTCCAGCACGAGGAGGGACACGCCCCGGCTGCCCGCCTCCCCGGTGCGCACGGCCACGACCAGCAGATTGGCGGAGAAGCCGTTGGTGATGAAGGTCTTGGCGCCGTCGATGACGTAGTCGTCGCCGTCCCGGCGCGCCCGCGTGCGCATCGCCTTGAGGTCGGAGCCGCAGCCCGGCTCGGTCATGGCGATGCCCGCCAGCAGCTCGCCGCTCGCCAGCCCCGGGAGCCAGCGCCGCTTCTGCTCGTCGGTCCCGTAGTCGAGGAGGTAGTGCGCCGCGATGGTGTGCACGGCCGTGTTGGCCGGCATCTCGGCCCGCGCCAGCTCGTCCTGCACGACGAGCTGGTAGGCCAGGCTCGCGCCGGCGCCGCCCCAGGCCTCGTCGAGCTCGGGCAGCAGGAAGCCCAGCGCCCCGAAGGGCTGCCAGACCTCGCGCGGGATGTAGCCCTGGCGCCGCCAGCCGTCGAGCTGCGGCGCCATCTCTGCCGTCACGTAGCGGCGCACCTGCTCGCGGAAGGCGTCGATCTGCTCGTCCATCCAGGGGTGGCGATGCAGGCGGGGCAGCAAGGAAGTGTTCATGGTGGGTGTCCGGAAAAGTCTGGGGAGTCAGGCGGCGGCCGGCTTGTCCGCCGCCTCGTACAGCGTCACCACGCAGGCGCCGCCGAGCCCGAGGTTGTGCTGCAGCGCCAGGCGCGCGCCCTCGACCTGCCGGGCCCCCGCCTGGCCCCGCAGCTGCTGGACGAGCTCCGTGCACTGCGCCAGCCCGGTCGCCCCGAGCGGATGCCCCTTGCTGAGCAGCCCGCCGGAGGGGTTGGTCACCACGCGACCGCCGTAGGTGTTGTCGCCGTCGACGACGAACTGCTCCGCCCCGCCCACCGGGCACAGGCCCAGCGCCTCGTAGGTGATCAGCTCGTTGTGCGCGAAGCAGTCGTGCAGCTCGACGACGTTGACATCCGCCGGCCCGATGCCCGCGGCCTCGTAGACCTGGGCGGCGGCGCGCTGAGCCATGCTGAAGCCGACCAGCTCGCGCATGTCCCGGGACTCGAAGGTCTCGGGGCCGTCCGTGGTCATGGCCTGGGCGCGGATCCGCACCGCATGCCGGATGCCGTGCCGTGCGGCGAAGTCCTCGGAGCACACCAGCGCCGCGGCGGCCCCGCAGGTCGGCGGGCAGGCCATCAGGCGGGTCATGACGCCGGGCCATATGACCGGCGCGTTCAGCACGTCCTCCTCGCTGACGACCGTCCGGAAGAGCGCCAGCGGGTTGTTGGCGGCATGCCGGCTCGCCTTGGCGCGGATCTTGGCGAAGGTGCTCAGTGGCGTGCCGAACTGCTGCATGTGCGCCAGCCCGGCGCCACCGAAGTAGCGCAGCGCCAGCGGGATGCCGGCGTTGCCGACGAGCTCGTCGGTGGTCTGGTCGAAGCGGTCGAAGGGGCTGGGGCGGTCCTTGAACACGGCGCCCAGCGCCCCGGGGCTCATCTGCTCGAAGCCCAGGGCGAGCACGCACTCGGCCGCCCCGCTCTCCACGGCCTGGCGCGCCAGGAACAGCGCCGTCGAGCCAGTGGAGCAGTTGTTGTTCACGTTGACGATGGGAATGCCACTCATCCCGACCTCGTACAGCGCGCGCTGCCCGGCCGTGCTGTCGGCATAGACGTAGCCCACATAGGCCTGCTGCACCTGCGCATAGCCGAGGCCGGCGTCCTGCAGCGCGAGGCGCGTGGCCTGTGCCGCCATCTGCGGGTAGGGTGCGCTGGCACCGGGCTTGGTGAAGGGGATCATGCCGACCCCGGCGACGAGCACCTTTCGATTCATGGACGCGGCTCCTCAGGCAATGACGGGCCGGCACCTCCACGGGGCCGGCGGCATCGCCATGCTAGACAGCGGCGCGCTCCGTCACCATGGCAAAAGGCGGCGCGGCGATGTCATTTCACGTCGCCTCGCGCGGGTCGGGGCCAGGCCCGGCGCTACAGTACGCCGCTGTGACTGCCCGCCCTGCCACCCCGCCAGCCCCGGCGCTGACCGTGGGCATCGAGTTCGCGCTGAACCTGCTCTCGGGCCTGCGGCGGCGCGGCATCGACGGCAGCGAGCTGCTCCTCGAGGCCGGCATCGCCCCCGAGGCCCTGCACCAGCCCGGCGCCCGCATCGCCACCTTCCAGCTCGCCACGCTGCTGCGCACCCTGGTCGAGCGCTACGACGACGAGGTGCTGGGCATGCTGTCCCGCCCGTCCAAGCGCGGCTCCTTCGCCCTGCAGGTCCGAGCGGGCATCGGCGCCTCGACGCTCGAGCAGGCCATCCGCCGCATCGCCCACGTGTTCCGCCTGCTGCACGACGACCTGAGCCTCGAGCTCGTCCAGGAGCCTGGCCTGACGGGCGTGCGGCTGCAGTTCCACCACGCCGAAGTGGCCGCGAATCCGCACCTGCACGAGCTCGTCCTGCGGGTCTACTGGCGCCTGTTCGCCTGGCTCGTCGGCGGGCAGCTGCCGGTCGTGCGCTTCGACTTCGCCTACGGTCGCCCGCCCTACTCCGATGGCTACGGCCCCATCTTCCCCGCGCCCTGGCGCTTCGACATGCCGCACAGCGCGATGTGGTTCGAACCCGAACGCCTGCAGCTCCCCGTGTGCCGCGACGAAGCCGCGCTGCGACGCTTCATGGCCGACGTGCCGGTGCAGGTCATCCTGCCGCGCCGCGATGCCGGCACCAGCGGCCGCGTGCGAGCGCACCTGCAGCGCACCCAGCCCCTGTGGCCCGATCTCGAGCGCACCGCCGCGGCCCTGCACCTGTCCGTCAGTGCCCTGCAGCGCCGCCTTGCCGCGGAGGGCAGCAGCTTCCAGGCACTCAAGGACCAGCTGCGCCGCGAGGTCGCCATCTACCGCCTGCACACGAGCGACGTGCCCCTGAGCAAGCTCGCCGCGGAGCTCGGCTTCTCGGACACCGCGGCGTTCCAGCGGGCGTTCAAGAGCTGGACCGGGATGGCGGCCGGCGGGTATCGACGCGCGAAGGGCTGAGCGGCGCCGCCCTCACTGCCAGCCGGGCGCGCACCCGTCTCGCGGCCGCGGGCCGGCACGGTCGCTCCGGACGTCGTCCGCGTCATGCGCCTGGATCAGCCCATGCCGCTTGAGCAAGGTCCGCACCGTGTTGCGCGTGATGCCCAGCTGCCGGGCCGTCTGCACCTGGTTGGACTGCGCATGGGCGAAGGCCGTGCGGATCAGCGCCGCCTCCACCGCCTCGAAGAGCGCCGGCCGCCCTTCGTCAAGCAGGTCGCGGAAGGCATCGGCCAGGCGCTGCAGCGCATCCGCGTCAGGCACCGGGGGGGCCGGGTTCGCATGCTCGCCGGGCGGGCCAGCCTCGGCAGCGGCCAGCCACCCGCTGCCCACCGCACCGCCCCCCTGCCCCAGCGGGCTCATGCGCAGGTCGTCCAGCTCGACCTGCGCGCCTCGCGCCACGATCAACGCGTAGTGGATGACGTTCTCCAGCTCGCGGATGTTGCCCGGCCAGCCGTAGTGCACGAGCGCGGAGGCCGCCGCCGGACTCAAGCGCGCATCGGGGCGGCCCTGGCGCTGGCAGTACTGATGAATGAAGTGCTGCGCCAGCGGCAGGATGTCCCCCGGGCGCTGGCGCAGCGCCGGCAGCACCAGCGTGGCGACGCTCAGCCGGTAGTAGAGGTCGGCGCGAAAGTGCTGGGCCTCCACCGCCCGCGCCAGGTCGATGTTGGTGGCCGCCACCAGACGCACATCCAGCGGGATCGCCTTGCGGGAGCCGAGGCGCACCACCTGGCGCTCCTGCAGCACCCGCAGCAGCTTGACCTGCAGCGCGAGCGGCAGGTCGCCGATCTCGTCGAGGAAGAGCGTGCCGCCGTTGGCCGCCTCGAACCAGCCGGCGCGCGCGCCCGTGGCCCCGGTGTAGGCCCCGCTTTCGTGGCCGAAGAGCTCGGCATCGATGAGGGACTCGCTGAAGGCCCCGCAGTTCACGGCGACAAACGGCCCGTGGCGCCCGCTGCAGTGGTGCAGATGCCGGGCGATCAGCTCCTTGCCCGTGCCGGTCTCGCCGATGATCAGCGCGGTCGCATCGCTGCAGGCCACGCGCTCGACCTGGGCGAGCAGCTGAAGCGATGCCGGGTCGTGGAACACCAGCGCCTTGGCGCGGATGGACAGCGGGGCCGACGGGCTTTGTGGCAGGGTCAGGACGCGCTCCATGGCTTTGGCTTTCCGAGGGTGGGGATGGCAAGGCCCGCACCTTAGGGGCGATGGGCGGCCCTGCCAACGTCCAAATGTGTTGCCCCATATGCAGACAGTGCCCGTTCCCGCCAGAACGGCAAAAAAAGCCGGCACGGGGCCGGCATCTCAAAGGAAGCGCACTGCAACGCCGGCCAAGCAGCACCGGCAGTACGGGCCTCCTACCCCATGAAGATCGGACTTCGCTGGTCCAGGAGCAAGGCTTGCATGATGGCGGGCCGGTTGCTGCGGACCAAGGAAGCGCTTCGAGGATGCTTATGCGAGGAGCGCCCTCATCCAGGTAGCGGTGCGCACGCTCAGGCGCGCGCAAGCCTGAACTTGCTCACTGCTGTAAGAAGCCCGTCCGCCTGCGCCTTCAAGGACTCCGCTGCTGCCGCCGACTCCTCGACCAGCGCCGCGTTCTGCTGCGTCATGCTGTCCATCTGAACGATGGCCGCGTTGACCTCGCCGACACTTTGCGTCTGAGCCTGTACCGTCGCGGCGATGTCGCCGATCAGCTGCCGCACGTTCTGCACCGAGTGGACCACCTGCTCCATGGTGCTGCCCGCCTCGTCGACCAGCTGCCCGCCCCGGTCCACCTGCTCGACCGAGCTGGAGATGAGGGACTTGATCTCGCGCGCTGCCTGCGCGGAACGCTGCGCCAGAGTCCGCACCTCGGCCGCAACCACAGCAAAGCCGCGGCCCTGCTCCCCGGCGCGGGCAGCCTCCACGGCGGCATTGAGCGCCAGGATATTCGTCTGGAAGGCGATGCCATCGATGACGCCGATGATGTCGCCGATCTTGCGCGAGGACGCCTGGATGCCGTTCATGGTCTCGACCACCCGCGCCACGACCACGCCGCCCTGGGACGCCACCTCAGCCGCAGCCTGGGCCAGCTGATGGGCCTGCTGGGCTGACGCGGCGCTCTGTCGCACCGTCTCCGACACCTGTTGCATGGCGGCCGATGTCTGCTCGATGCTCGCGGCGGCCTGCTCCGTCCGCGCGGAGAGGTCATGCCCGCCCGACGAGACTTCCTGTGCCGCCGTTGCCACGGCATCAGCGCCGCGCCGCACGCTGCTCACGGAGGCATTGAGCGCCTCCTGCATCCGGGCCAGCGAGCGCAGGAGGTCGCCCAGCTCGTCCTTGCGGTCCGAACGCACCGGCAGGCTGAGGTCGCCGTCGGCAATCCGGTCGGCGGTCGCTGCAGCATGGGCCAGGGGCGCGGTCAGGGAGCGGGTCAGCAGCACGGCGACACCCGCGCCGAGGACCAGGGCGACCACGATCATCGCGCCAATGCCCCAGCGCACGGCGCCGTAGTCCCGGCCGCTGCGCTCGGATGCCTCCGCGGCCCCGGCCCGATTGCTCTCGGTCAGTTGGACCATGGCGTCGGTGGTCGCGCGAAAGGCCTTGCGGGAATCACCGCGCAGGTAGGCACGAGCCTCCTCGGCCTGGCCCGCCTTCAGCAGATCCATGAGCTGTGGCTGGCTGGCCCGGTAGCGCTGAACCGCGTCCTGAAGGCCGGCAAAGGCCTGTCGCTCGGACGCCTCCCCCAGCGTGCTCTCGTAGGCCTTCATGAGCGGTGGCAGGACCTCCCACTGCTTGGCGATCCGGGCGGATTCATCCTCCATGGACTTCTTGTCGCCCCCGAGCAGCATTTGCAGTTCCGCCCGCCGCATCTGATTGAGCGCCTCGTTGATCCCGGCCAGCTGCTGGGTGCTGGGCAGCCAGTCCCCGGCCAGGGACGTCACACTGTCATGGACCCGGCTCACCCGGTCGAGGGCATAGAGCCCCATGGCCAGCACCAGCGCCAGCAGCAGCGAGAAGCCCGCTGCCAGACGCACCCCTACGCGCAGATTCGACAAGCGCATCGTGAGTACTCCTTCGGACCTCACCGGGTCCGTCAAGAACCATGGTCGTCCGGCCCGCTCCCCCAGGAGAGTCAAGCCACCGTCGCCCGGCTGCGGGCAATGCGGCTCTGACCATAGCAGCGGCGCCCTAGCCTGCAAAGGCAGCGGTGTCCGGGCGGTGCAACATCCCGCGCACGCACGGCATCCGGCCGTGGGCAGCGCACCAGAATGGATCAGACCAGATCAGGTCGGGCCAAGCGGCCCACTCGTTCGCCTCGTCCGCGGCCCCGGCCGCCGTCAGGGCCGCGCTTGGCGCGTGCGCTCGATGCTGGCCTCGATGTTCCGGGCCAAGGCTGTCCCGGGGGGGACCTGGTCCAGCACGCGCTGCCACAGGCGCCGGGCCTCCTGCGGACGACCGGCCTCCAGGGCGATGCCACCGGCCAGCGCCAGGGCCTGCAGGTGGTTCGGCGACGCCTTCAAGGCTTGCTGCACCAGTACCGCCGCCTCGCCCTTGAGATGCCGATCGCCTTGCTGCAAGGCCAGCACTAGGGCCAGCTCGCACAGCGCGTCCGCGTCGCCTGGGGCCTGAGCCAACAGCCGGCGATAGGCGCCCACGGCGGCCTCATGCCGCTCCAGCGTCTCGTAGGCACGCGCCAGCCGGCGCCAGCCCTCGACGTCGTCCGGCTGAGCCGCCATGCGGTCCGCCAGCCGCTGCACCATGGCGTCGATGTCCGGGGCGGTGGGAGCCGCCGCCGTCACGGGCGCTGGCGCTCGCATGCCTGGGGAGGCCCACCATCCGCCGCCCAAGCCCGCATGGCTCAGCGTGGCCAGGCTGGCCACCAGCAGCAGGGCAGCAGGCAGCCGCCACACGGGCAGCGGCACCGCGTGATCCGTCAGCCGGGCGCTCATGGCTGTGGCTCCTGGCCGGAGGGATCTACCCGCCCGCCTCGCCACTGACGACCGAGCCACAGCAAGCCTCCGCCGAGCAGCAGCCCCGGCCCGAACCACAGCAGGCCGGTCGACCGGTGCAGGCGCGGCCGGTAGAGCACCGCCTCGCCATAGCGCGCGACCATGTCGTCAAGCACCGCCTCATCCGACGCTCCGGCCTGCAGGCGCTCGCGCAGGAGCATCTTGAGGTCGGTGGCCAGCTCGGCCGGCGAGTCGGCCAGGCTCTGGTTCTGGCACACCACGCAACGCAACTGGGCCGACAAGGCCTGGAAGCGCTGCTCGAGACGGCGGTCCTTGTCGCTGAGCGCCTCTTGGGCCCTGGCGCTTCCCATGGCCAACAGGCACAGCAGCCAGGTCAAGACTTGACCCCATGGCGCGCGTGATCGCTTGCAACGTTCCATCCCTCACTCCTCCTGCAGCCGCTTCATGAGCGGCCCCCAGTCCCGCGTCAGCATCTCGGCGCTCAGTGGGCCGGTGTGCTTGGCCCGCACCCGCCCGGCCTTGTCGATCAGGAAGGTCTCCGGCACGCCGTAGACGCCCCAATCCAGCCCGACGCGGCCCTTCTCGTCGCGCAGCACCTGCGCAAAGGGATTGCCGCGGGCAGCCAGCCAGGCGGCGCCGCCCGAGTCCTTGTAGTTGAGCCCCACCAACGGCCACCCGTCGCGCTGCAGGTGCAGCAGCTGGGCGTGCTCCTGCCGGCAGGGCTCGCACCACGAGGCCCAGACATTGAGCACCCAGACCCGCCCGGCCACCGCCTGGGGATCGAAGCGCCGCGACGCGTCGTCGAGCCTGGGCAGATCCAGGCCGGGTGTCGGCCGGCCGATCAGCGGCGAGCCGATGGGCGCCTCCGCGGGGCGCGGCTGGCGCAGGCCGGCAGCGAGCAAGACGAGCAGCGCCACCAAGGCGAGCAGGGGCCACCAGGGACGCCGCGGGCGTGGCGGGACAGGAACGCTCAGGCTCATTCGCAAGCTCCCAGCGGGCGCTTCCACGCCGCCGCTGTTGCCGCTGTTGCCGATGGCGTGGAGGCAGGCTCGGCGGCAGGCCGGCGACGTGCACGCGGTGCGCCTGCCCACAGGGCCCCGAGCCCCATCAGCGCCGCGCCCAGCCACAGGGCCGTCATGCCCGGCTTGACCTGGACTCGCAGCCCCCACGCACCGTCGGCTTGCGCCTCCGCGAGCGACAGGTACAGATCACGCCACAGCCCCCGATCGATGGCCGCCTCGGTCATGGGCATGGACGGGACCGGATAGAAGCGCTTCTCCGGCCGCAGCTCGGCCCGACGCTGACCATCCGCCCAAACCTCGAAGCGTGCCTGGGCCGCGATGTAGTTGGGCCCCTCGACGCGGCGCATGTCCAGGAAGCGAAACTCCAGCCCGGCGAGCGCCACGCGCCCACCAGGCCGCAGCGCGACGTCCCGGCTCTGCTCCAGGCTCTTCACGGCACTGACGCCGAGCACGAAGACCGCCAGCCCGAGGTGGGCGATCCACTGCCCCCATTGCGCTCGCGGCGTGCGTTGCCAGCTGCCGAGCCAGCCGTGGTTCGCCGCGCGATCGCGCAGCTGTTGAACCCCCTGAGCGACGGTCGACAGCAGCAGCCACAGCGCCAGCGCGAGGCTCACGCTGCCCAGCAGCGAGTAGCGCAGCGCATAGCCCAGCAAGGCGCCACCCAGCACGGCGCCGAGCAAGAGCGCGCGCACTTGCCGCCACAGCGCCCGGCGATCCAGTCGCCCCCAGGGCACGAAGGGCGTGAGCCCGGCCAGCGCGAGCAGCGGCAGCGCCAGCGGCACGAAGACCGCCTCGAAGTACGGCGCACCGACGCTGATGCGCTCGCCGCCCAGCACGTCGAGCGCCAGCGGATAGAGCGTGCCCAGCAGCACCGTCGCCGCACTGGCGCACAGGAAGACGTTGTTGAGCAGCAGCAGGCTCTCCCGCGAGGCCGGCTCGATGGGGTCGCCCTGGCCGAGCACCGGCGCGCGCCAGGCATACAGCGCGAGCGGCACGCCCACGGCCAGCGCCAGCAGCACGAGCAGCACGCTGCCGCGCATCGGGTCACTGGCGAAGGCATGGACGGAGCTCAGCACGCCCGAGCGCACGAGGAAGGTGCCCAGCAGCGACAGCGCAAAGCCCAGCAGCGCGAGCAGCAGCGTCCAGTGCCGGAAGCGGTCCCGCTTGAGGGCGACGGCCAGCGAGTGCACGAGCGCCGCGCCGATCAGCCAGGGCATGAAGCTCGCGTTCTCCACGGCGTCCCAGAACCACCAGCCGCCCCAGCCCAGTTCGTAGTAGGCCCAGAAGCTGCCGAGCAAAATGCCCGCACTCAGGAAGGCCCAGGCGCGCAGGGCCCAGGGCCGCAGGCGGCGGGCCTCCTCGCGGCCGAAGCGGCCCTGCCACAAGGCCGCCACGGCCTGCGCGAACGCAACGGCGAAGCCGACATAGCCCAAGTACAGCAGCGGCGGATGGAAGACCAGCCCCGGGTCCTGCAGCAGCGGGTTGAGGTCGCGGCCGTCCGCAGGCGCCGGCCAGTGGCGCTCGAAGGGATTAGAGCTGAAGAGCAGGAAGGCGAGGAAGCCGGCGGCGATGGCGCCCAGCACGGCCAAGGCGCGAGCCTCGAAGGCGCGGGACTCGCTGCCCGGCGCGTCTCGCCCGCCGGCGATCAGCAGCGCGGCCTGCCACAGCCCCAGCATCCACACCCACAGCAGCAGCGAGCCCTCATGCCCACCCCAGCTGCCCGCCAGGCGGTAGGCCAGCGGCAGGCGCGTGTTGGCATGCGCCGCGACGTAGGCCAGCGAGAACTCGTTCATGCCGAAGGCCCACAGCAACGCCGCAAAGGCCACCGTCAGCGCGGTGACCTGCAGGCCGGCCAGCGTGCGCACGGGCAGCCAGGGCGCCGCCGCACGGCCGCGCCCCAGCACGGACAGCGTCTGCAGCACGGCCAGCCACAGCGCGGCATGCAGGGCCCAGTGCCCCCATTCGATGATCATGGTCGCCCCTCCCCGGCCCGCGTGGCGGTCTCAAGCGCCCGGGCGGCCTCGGGCGGCATGTAGTTCTCGTCATGCTTGGCCAGCACCTCGTCGGCGATGAAGCGGCCGTCAGACCCCAGCCGCCCCTGTGCGACCACGCCCTTGCCTTCCTTGAACAGGTCGGGCAGCAGGCCGCGGTACTGCACCGTGACGCGCCGCCGCTGGTCCGTCACGATGAAGCGGGTGTCCAGGCCGTCTGCCGAGCGCTGCAGGCTGCCCGCCTCCACGAGGCCGCCCAGGCGGAAGGCGCGGCCCTGCGGCGCCTCGCCGGCCTGCACCTGGCTCGGGCTGAAGAAGAACACGAGGTTCTGGCGGAAGGCCGAGAGCACCAGGGCGCCGGCCGCGCCGACCAGCAGCACGATCAGGCCCAGCGCGAGGCCACGACGCTGGCGGGGGCTCATGCCGCACCGCCCTCACCGCCGTCGCCGGCGCGCTCGCCGCGATGCCAGCGCCGCCGCTGCGCCTGCTGCAGCGCCAGTTCCAGGGCCAGCGCCGCCAGCGTCACGCCGAACGACGGCCACACGAAGCGCCCCTGGCCGCCCATGGCGAGGAAGTCGTGCGCATCGCGCCAGAAGGGCGTCAACAGCGTGGCCCAGCTCATGCGGCCTCCCCGGGCAGACGACCCAGACGCTGCACCAGCAGCCCCTGGAAGCGCCCCAGCACCACGCCGGCCACCTGCGCCCACAGCGCCGCCGTGCACAGCAGCAGGCCCAGCAGCATCAGGCCGGCCATGCTCGGCGCGGCATCCAGCCGGATCGAGGCGCCCTGGTGCAGCGTGTTCCACCACCTCACCGAGAAGTAGATGAGCGGCACATTGAACGCGCCGACGATGGACAGCAGCGCCACGGCCCGATCGGCCCGGCGCTCGTCCTCGATGGCCGACTGCAGCGCCAGCACGCCGACGTACAGGAACAGCAGCAGCAGCTCGGACGTCAGTCGTGCATCCCAGACCCACCAGGTGCCCCAGGTCGGCTGGCCCCACAGCGCGCCCGTCAGCAGGGCCAGGGCCGTGAGCAGCGCACCGCTGGGCGCCAGCGCGCGGACCATCACGAAGGACACGCGGGTGTTCAGCACCCAGCCCAGCACCGCCCAGAAGGCCATGGCGAGGTAGACCACCATCGACAGCCAGGCCGCCGGCACGTGAACGAAGATGATGCGGTAGGCCTCGCCCTGCTGGTGGTCCCTGGGCGCGACGCCAAGGCCGATCCACAGGCCTGCCAGCCACAGCAACGCCGCGAGGGCGAACAAGGGGCCGCGCAGACGCCCGGCAAGTGCGAAGGCATGGCGGGGCGAGGCATGGCGGCGCCAGCCGGCCGGCGCGGGCCCCGGCTCGGCGGCCGCAAGCCGCGGCGAATTCAGGAACGTCGTGGACATCATCAGTTCACTCAAGGACGAGGCCCAGCGCGGCACCCGCCGCCCAGGGAACGAAGGCCAGCGCCAGCAGGCCGAGCCCGCCCAGCAGCTGCAGATGCGCGGTGGCCGGCAGGCCCGCCTGCGCGGCTGACACGGCGCCGGCACCGAACACCAGGGCCGGGGCATAGAAGGGCAGGCTCAGCAGCGACACCAGCACCGCGCCGCCCCGCGTGCCAAGGCTCAGCGCGGCGAACACGGCGCCCAGGAGGCTCAGCACCGGCGTGCCGATCAGCAGGCTCCAGACGAGGCTGCGCAGGGCCTCAGCCGGCAGCCCGTACTGCAGGGCCAGCAGCGGTGCCAGCAACACCAGCGGCGCGCCCGTCAGAAGCCAGTGCGCGAGGCACTTGCCGAGCACCAGCAGCCCGCGCGGCTGCGGCGCGAGCCACAGCTGCTCGAGGCTGCCGTCGAGGTGGTCGGCGGCGAAGAGGCGCGGCAGGCTCAGCAGCGTCGCCAGCAGCGCCGCGACCCAGATGAGCCCCGGCGCCAGACGCCGCAGCAGTTGCGGCTCCGCGCCCACGCCCAGCGGCACGAGCGCGATCACCACCGCGAAGAAGGCGAGTGCCCCCAGCGCGTCCGTCGGGCGGCGCCAGGCGAGCAGCAGCTCGCGGTGCAGCAGGGAGAGGGTCCAGGCGCCCATCGTGTTCAGTGCCAGTGGTCCCAGCTCGATGACGAGGGCGCCCCGCCCGCAGCGTCCTCACGCGCCTCGATCGCGAGGGCGCTCTGCCGCGGGACGGGCAGCCGGACGGCCTGGTGCGTGGTGTAGGCCAGCGCGGCGCCCTCCCCGACCAGCGCGCCCAGACGATGCGCCAGGCCTTCGCCGGCCTCGGCATCGAGCGCGTCGAAGGGTTCGTCGAGCACCAGCACCTGCGGACGCGCGGGCAGAAAGAGGCGAGCCAGGCTGACGCGCTTGCGCTGGCCCTGCGAGAGGCTGCGCACCGGCAGATGGAAGCCCTCGCGCAAACCCGTCGCCCGCAAGGCGCGCACGGCATGCTCCGCGCACACCGCCGCCCCGGACACGCGCGCGGCCAGCAGCAGGTTCTCCGCGGCGCTGAGTTCGTCCTTGAGCCCGCCCTGGTGACCGCAATAGATCAGCCCGCGCTGCCATTGCTCGCGCTGGCTTCGCAGCGGCTGCTCATGCCACAGCAGCTCACCCGCGGCGGGCTCGCCCAGCCCCGCCAGCAGCCGCAGCAGGCTGGACTTGCCGACGCCGTTCGCGCCCTGCACATGCAGCGCCTCACCGGGGGCCAGGCTGAAGTTCAGGTTCTCGAAGAGCAGGCGGTCGCCGCGGGCGGCGGCCAGCCGGATGGCGCGCAGGGTCATGGCAGAGGGCCTCGGAAGTGAAAGGTCCTGGGGCCGCGGCGCCTTGGGGGCGACGGCGTCGATCCAGGACCTTCACTCTAGAAGCCGGGGCCATTCAGCCCAAGCGATGCAATTGCAGATGGTTATGAGGAATGGTGAGGCGTGGGGCTGATGTACAGCGCTTGAGCGCGCTCGCAACGAGGCGCCTGGGCCAGCCCGACGGCCTTATCCGGCCCGGTGGCCCCGTGACCCGCAGAGTCAGGCACCGAGCCGGCATCGCTCGGCAGATGCGCGTCAGCGTCCTTCGCGGAGCTGCCGGGCGCTGGCCAAGAGGAAGGCGCGCGTACCCGCCAGCGCCTGCCCATCGAGTGCGCCGCCATCCTGCGCGCCCACGGACAGCCACGCCTGCATCGCGGCCTGCGCCACCTCGAGATGAAACTCCTTCAGCAACAGACGGACCAGCGGCTCACCTGCCGCAGGGTCCGCAATCTGCCCCAGCGCGGCGGCCGCGCCCTGCCTGCGGCGCGCGTGGGGGCTGCTCAGTTGTTCGACCAGCGCCTGCACCAGCGCCTCATCGCCCGGACGACCCAGACGGCCCAAGGCCTCCAGGATCTCCTCGGTGGCGAAGTCGGCATGAAGCGCCCGAATCAAGTCAGGAATCGCCTCGCGCGTGGCGGCCTTCGCCAGCGTTTCGGTGATCAGCCGGGCATCGGCCGGCGACTCGGCTTGCGCGAGTGCGGCAGCCAGCGCGGCGCTGGCCGCCGCACTGGGCGTGGCCGACAGCGACAGCAGGGCAGCGTCCCGCAAGGGGTGGCGGCGGACCATGAGAGGCACCAGCCACTCGGCCCCTCGGGGCTCGCGGAATTCGGACAGCGCCAGCACGTAGCGGTGTCGCGCGCTGTCGTGGGCCTCGAGCGCTGCGGCGATCAGCGCAGGCAGCACTTCAGCCCCTTGCGCAGCCAGGGCCTTGCAGACCTGGTGGACATACTCGTTGCGGATGCCGGGCAGCAGGTCCAGGAGCAGGGCCTGCACCTGGGGCCCGCGAAGATGCTGGCACGCGTGTGCCACGGCACTGGCGTTCCAGTGATGGGGATCGTCCGCCAAGGCTCGCGCGAAGCCTTCGAAACCCTCTGCATGGCCCATCAAGGCCAGCGCCTCAGCCACGCTCACGGCGTCGCCGCTGGAGAGCTGAGGCAGGAGCTCACGCAGATGCGGGGCCGCCTCCTCGGGCGCCATGCGCGCCAGCTGCAGCGCGGCGGCGCGGCGCACCTGCAGCGACGCCGACTGCAGGCCGGCGCGGGGCCATTGCGCATCGCCGTCGCTGCTCAGCGGGGCCAAGACCTCGGCCAGTTCGCTGGCATCGCGCGGCGTCCTGGCCTGTTCCAGTGCGGCCATCAAATCAGGCACGGCTTCCTTGGCCTTCAGCGGGCCCAGCGCGGGTGCGGCCACGCTCACGCCGGCACGCAGCAGGGGCGCGATCGCTCGCGCGTCGCCCAACGCGCCCAGCACCTGGACCAGCTCCATCCGCAACTCCAGCGGCATGCCGCGGCGCGGGTGTTCGAATGTCTCGATCAGCGGCAGCACGGCCGCCGGGTCACCCAGGCGCCCCAGGGCGCTGACACAGGTCCTGCGGACTCTCGCGTCCGCGTCGCCCAGCCCTTCCAGCAGCAGGTCCAGATTGGCGCGCGTCGATTTGTGGACCACCGCACTGCACAGCGTGCTGATCACCTCGCCCAAGTCCTTCTTGTTCTCGGCCTCTTCGCGGCGCAGCGTGCGGATGGCGTCCAGCAGGTCGGCGATCCAGTGTTCGTCGGCGTGGCTCTGGAGGGCGCTCGCCGCATAGTCGCGCACCGTCGCGCTGCGGTGGCCCAAGGCCTTGAGCAAGGGGGCCCGCGCCTCTGGCGAGGTGATTCGGCCCAGGAACATGAAGCCCGAGCAGGCTTCGTCCACGCTCTTGGACTTGGCCATGCGCAAGTACAGCGGCAGCGCCTCGTTGCAGGGGCGCATCAGCAGGGCCTGCCTGGCGGCTTCGGCCACCTTCGGGTCTTCGTCCGCCGTCGCGTTCACCAGAAGCGCAGGCGCACGGTCCACCAGCGGCAGCAGCGCCTGTCGGGCCAGGGCCAGCTGATTCGCAGGCGCCGACCGCAGGAACGTCAGGATGGCCTCGACCGCCACGGCGGGGTCAGCGAAGGCCAGCGCCTCCAGTGTCAGATACACGTCGACATGCTTCGAGGCACGCGGCAGCTGCTCGGCCAGCGACTGGCTTGGATCGTCATTCATGGGCGATGGAGAGGCTCGGCGGAGAGGGCCGAGGCCCCTGGGCGTCAACAGGCCTGCGCGATTCGCGGTCACCAGGCGTCCGATCGCAGGCAGGCCCGAGAGTGCGATGGAGCCGGGCTGCATCATAGGGGCCGTCCACCGGCCCTTGCCTGTTCAGGCACGGGGACGCCCGCGCTGCGCCGCTTCTCCACAGCCTGTGGCCGAGTGGCCCCAGGCCGACGCCCAGGCTGCCAAAAATGCCCGGCAGGCCGGGCCTCTTCTCCTCTCGCCTAGGAGCTCACTCCTTGTTCTTGTAGTCGTCGTGGCACGCCTTGCACGTCTTGCCCAGCCGACCGAACTGCTCCTTGAGCTTCGCCTGATCCCCGAGCTGCGCCACCTGCGCCAGCTCGTTGGCCTCCTTGGTGAAGGCCGCGGCGTACTCGCCCACCTTGGAGCCAGGCTTGAAGAGCTCCGGCTTCACGGTGGTCTCGTGCCAGCCCTTGCCCGTCTCGGTGCCCGGCGCGAAGAGTGCGCCCAGGCCGCTGTTGGCCAGCGCGGCGATGGTGTTGGCGGCCTTGATGGCCTCCTCCTTGTTGTAGGCGCCCTCGACGTTGGCCTTGATGCGGCCGTTGTTCCAGGCGATGACCTGGTAGGCCGACTGGCGCCACTTGATCAGCTGCTCGGGCTTGGGGCCCTGCTGGGCCTGCGCGCCCACGGTCATGGCCAGGGTGGCGAGGGCCAGGGCGGCAAGAGCGACGGGTTGAATGCGTTTCATGGGGTGCTTTCTGCAAGAGTGGTGGGAAAGAAGAACGCTCACTTGGCGCGGCTGGCGACGCCGGGCGTGAGGACAGCGACCTGCCAGGCCGCCCCGCGGCCGACGACGTAGAGCTGGCGCTTGTCCGGGCCGGCAAAGGCGAGGTTCTGGGGCGCGCGGGGCAACGCGATCGTGCCGAGGGGCTCGCCCGTGGCCGTGAAGACCTGCACGCCCACGCTGGTGGCCACATAGACACGCCCATCGGCGTCGACAGCCAGGCCATCGGCCCCGCTCGTGGTCGTGCCGTTCTCGAGGCGACGGAAGCCGGCGAGACGTGCGAAGTTGCGCCGCGGGCCGATCTGGCCGTCGGCCGCGATGTCGTAGGCCAGGACCCATTCGCCCGCCGTATCGGCCACGTACAGCGTGCGCTCGTCCGGGCTCAGCTGGATGCCGTTGGGCCGGGTGATGTCTGCGGCGAGGCGCTCCAGCACACCACCGGCGCGGATTCGGTAGACCGCCGGCTTGGCGTAGTCCACCGCCGCCGCCGCGCCTTGGCGCTGGCCGGGCCCCGAGCCCGAGTCGGTGAAGTAGACGTTGCCACGGCTGTCCAGCACGAGGTCGTTCGGGCGGTCGAAGGGCTTGCCCTCCCAGCTGTCCGCCAGCGTGCGCGCCTTGTCGGCCGGATACACGATGCCGACGCGCGCCTGGCTGACCTGCACGGCGAAGAGCTCGCCGCTGCGGCTCCAGCCCAGGCCATTGGCGCCGTTGCTTTGCGTGAGGAAGGGCTGGGTGCTGCCGTCCGGCAGGATCTGGGTGATGCGCTCGGCCTGCGTCTCGGTGAAGACGAAGCGGCCATCCGGCAGGCCCAGCGGGCCTTCGGTGCCTTTGAAGCCGTCCTTGATGAAGCGCACCGGCGTGCCGGCCGCCACCACGCCGGGGATGGCGGGCGTCTGCGTGGGCGTGTCGGCCGGCGGCAGGGCCGCGGGAGGCTGGGCCACGGCCGTCGCGCCCAGCGCCAGGGCCATCGCGGCGATCAGGCCGCGTTCCATCCAGGGAATCAGGTGGGACATGTCATTTCCTTTGAGAGGCAGGTTCAAGGGGCAGGCGCCGGGGCGCCCTGCTGGGAGAAATAGACGGACAGCTGGTCGATCTCGGCCTCGCTCAGCGCGCGGGCAGCGGCGGCCATGCCGCTGTCGACCGCCTCGCGGCGCTGGCGCTGCTGGAAGTCCCGCAGCTGCTTGGCCAGATAGCGGGATTCCTGCCCCGCCAGGCGCGGCGCCGGGTGCCCGGCGATGCCCTCGCCCGCCTGCCCATGACAGCTGCTGCAGGCGGCAATGCCGCGGGGAGGGTCGCCGCGCAGGGTCAGGTCTTGCGCGACCGCGTTCGCTGCTGCGTCCTGCACACCTTCCCCGCGCATCACCGGCAGCTGAGAAAAGTAGGCCGCGATGTCGCGCAGGTCATCCGCATCCACGGCCCGCGCCGTGATGAGCATGCTGTCGTTCTTGCGCAGGCCGGCCTTGAAGTGCGCAATCTGGCGTTCGATGTAATCGGCCTTCTGGCCAGCCAGGCGAGCGAAGATCGTTTCGGGACCATGCCCAACGCCCAGTCCCTGCTCGCCGTGGCATTCGAAGCAGCGTTCGTTCTCGGCCTTGATGCGGCCCAGCTGTGCATCGCCAACCGGCGCCGCCTGGACGCCCGGACGGGCCGCTGGCTTCGAGACCGCCTTGGCGGCGTGCAGCTCGGGCGCAATGAGGCTCAGGCTGAGCCAGGCGCCCGGCAACATCCAGCGCCAGGCCTTCACCGCTTCGCCGCCAGCTGCTGCACCGCCTTCAGCGCCTGCTCCACGTTCTCGAGCGGGGTCAGACCGCCCACGGTGGCGGCGACGCGACCCTCGCGGGTAACGATGAAGGTGGTACGCTCCGCGAGGCCGTGGTCGATGGCTTGCCCGCGGCTGTCCTTGCGGCCGGCGGGAGCGTCGCGCACGTGGAGCGCAAAGGCCTGGGCGATGCGGCCGTCGGCGTCACTTGCCACGCTCAGCTTGCCGGCGCAGGACTCGGGATCGGCACTGAACTCGCGCAGGCGGCCGATGCTGTCGAGGGACACGCCGACCACGCTCGCGCCCGCCGCTCGGAACGCGTCGAGCTGTGTGGCGAAGCTGTGCGCCTGGATGTTGCAGCCGTTCGTGTAGGCGGACGGGTAGAAGTAGACCACCACCGGCCCGGCCTGGCGCGCCGTCTTGAGCTGGTAGGCATAGGCCTTGCCGTCCAGCGCGGCTTCGGCTTCGAAGTCCGGCGCGACGTCGCCCGGCTGCAAGGCGGCGTGGGCCAGGCCGCCCGCGAGCATCAGGCTGGCGAACGCGGCATGAGTGAAGGTGTGGGCGAATCGCATGGCTCAGGATTTCTTGTAGAAGGTGTGGCACGAACGGCAGGCGCGGGAGATGCCGGTCGCCGCGTCGGTGGCGGCCTCGAAGTCACCGCGGCCGACCTGCTGGACGATGGCGGCGCTGAGGTCCTTGCTCTTCTTCGCCAGCTCCACCGCGTCCTGCGCGTCGGGCTTGGCGGCGAAGTGGCCCTCGACCTGGATGAAGAGCTGGTGCAGCTCGCTGGCGTCGCTGCGGCTGCCCTTGGCGTCTCGCAGGGCGATGTTCGAGGCGAGGCTCTTGTTGAGGTCCTCGATGGTCTGCATCAGGTCCATGTCCAGCTCGGCCTCGGCCGAGCCGGCGATGCCGGGGCAGATCAGGGCGGCGGTCATCAGCAGGCCAGCCAGCGATGGGCGGAAGGAAAGGAAGGCTCGGGTCATCGTGTACTCGGGAAGCCGGGGATGGAGCCAGGCAAGACCTGACCCCAACCGTCGTCGATCAGGCCAGCAGCTCCTTAATCACCTTGCCGTACACCACCGTCGGTCGCTCGGAGCGGCCATTGTTGAGGAAGGTGGTCTTGAGGTGATCCAGGCCGAAGAGCTGCAGCACGGTGGCGTGGAGGTCGTAGGTGTCGACGGCGAGGTCCTTGTCGGCGACTTGCAGGCCGATGTCATCGGTCGCGCCGTGGGTGTAGCCCGCCTTGATGCCACCGCCGGCCATCCACTGGGTGTAGCCCCAGGGGTTGTGGTCGCGCCCGGAGCCACTCTCGCCCCAGGGCGTGCGGCTGAACTCGGAGGTCCAGACCACCAGCGTGGTGTCCAGCAGGCCGCGGTCCTTGAGGTCGCTCAGCAGGCCGGCGATGGGCTTGTCGACCATGCGGGCCATCAGGCCGTGGTTGTCGTCCAGCTCGTTGTGGGCGTCCCAGCTGCGGCGGTCGTTGTCTGACACGCCCTCGGGATGGCCCGACACCACCTGCACGAAGCGCACGCCGCGCTCCACCAGGCGGCGCGCGCGCAGCAGCACGCGGCCGTAGCTCTCGCTGGTCTTGTCGTCGAGGCCGTAGAGCTTCTGGGTGGCCTCCGTCTCCTTGTCCAGGCTCACGGCGTCCGGCGCGGCGGCCTGCATGCGTTCGGCGAGGTCGTAGGCCTTCAGGCGGGCGCGCAGTTCGGTGTCGTGGGGGCGCTTGTTCGCGCCGAGCTGGTTGAGGTGCTTGAGCAGGTCCAGCTGCGTGCGCTGCTGGCCGGCCGTGCGCAGGTCCGGGCGGTCGAGATAGAGGATGGGCGAGTCGCCCGGGCGGAAGGCCGTGCCCTGGTAGACCGCCGGCAGGAAGCCGCTGTTCCAGTTCTGCGAGCCCGCCTGCGGCTCGCGATCCCCGTTGTAGAGCACCACATAGGGCGGCAGGTCCGGATTGGCCGAGCCGAGGGCATAGCTGATCCAGGCCCCCAGCGAGGGACGGCCCGGGTTCAGATCGCCCGTGTTGAGCTTAAGGATGGAGATGTCGTGCGTGGCGCCAACCGTCACGCTGGACTTGATGAAGGCCATCTTGTCGGCGTGCTGGGCGAGGTTGGGCAGCAGGTTGGAGAACCAGGCACCGCTTTCGCCGTACTGCTTCCAGGTGCGGTTCTTCGACACCCACAGCTTGCCGACGCCGCCCTGCGTGCTGGTCTTGATGCCCTTCATGAAGCTCGCCGGCACCGCCTGGCCGGCCAGGCGCTGCAGCTCGGGCTTGTAGTCGTACAGGTCCAGCGTGGACGGCGCGCCGTTCTGGTGGAGCCAGATGACGGACTTGATCTTCGCGGGGAAGTGCGGCGCCTTCGGGGCCAGCGGATCGACGAGATCCGAGGCCAGGGCCACGCCCTGGAAGCCCGGGATCAGGCTCGCCAGCGCGGCGATGGACAGACCCTGCCCGCTGCGCAGCAGGAAGTCGCGGCGATGGTGGTCGTGCGGATGATGGTGGCTCATGGTGTTCCTTGTGGTGTCTCGCGTGAGGGCGGGTCAGAAGCGGTAGGTGAAGTCGTTGGAATTGGCGACGGTGTGGACCAGGTCGACAAAGGCGGCGGCGCGCAGCGGGTTCACGCCGGTGTCCTTCTTCAGGCCCGTGGGCACGGCCACGGCGAACTTGCCGCCCTCGACGGACTTCTGGGCGATGACCTTCTCCTGCTGGTCCAGGAATGCCAGCAGGGCCTTGCGCTCCTGCGTGGTCGGCTTGCGAGCGAACAGGGTCTCGTACAGGCGGTCCAGCTGCGCCGTCTCGGTCTTGCCGGCCTCGTTGATCAGTCGGCCGGCCAGGGCCTGGGACCAGGCGAAGGTGATGTCGCTGTTGAAGAGCGTCAGCGCCTGCAGCGGGGTCGTCGTCACGTCGCGCTTGTGGTGCGGCTGGGCCGGGTTCGCCGGGTCGAAGTTGACGGTCAGCGGATAGGGCACGCTGCGGCGCACGAAGGTGTAGAGGCTGCGGCGGCGCGTCTCCTCCTCGTTGCGCGGTGGCTGCCAGAGCTGGCCGGCATTGAGCTGCTGCGGCACGGGCGGGAACACCGCCGGACCGCCCACCTTCTCGACCAGCTGACCCGAGGCGTAGAGCAGCGAGTCACGGATGACCTCGGCCTCCAGGCGCTTGCGCGGGAAGACGGCCAGCAGCTTGTTCTCCGGGTCCGCCTTGACCAGCTTCTCACGCTCGTCGGAGGCCTGGCGGTAGGTGCTGGAGAGCAGGATGTCGCGGTGCAGCTGCTTGACGCTCCAGCCCTTCTTCACGAAGTCCTGGGCCAGCCAGTCCAGCAGCTCCGGGTGCGTGGGCCTGGCGCCGGCGCGGCCGAAGTCCTGCACGGTGCTGATGATCCCCTTGTCGAAATACTGGCTCCAGACGCGGTTCACGTACACGCGGGCGGTCAGCGGGTTGCGGTCGCTCGACAGCCATTGCGCCAGGGCGCTGCGGCGGCCGCTGGACTTCTCCAGCGCGACCACCTTGGGCTGTTCGCCTCCGCCCAGCCACAGGGCCGGCACGGCGGGCTGCACCTCGTCCAGCAGCTTGTCATGCTGGCCGCCGAAGCGCACATGGGTCGGGGGCGCCTCCTTGCCCAGCTCCAGTGCGGTGGTGTAGTGGTTCACCACGCCGGTGGGTTTCGGGCGCTGGGACTCGAACTTGGCCAGCTCGGCCGTCAGCTTCTGGTATTCCTTGTACAGGTCGACCAGCGCCTGGCTGTGCGCGGGGAAGGTGTCATCCTCGGCCGCGAGCTTCAGATAGGCCTGTGCGGCCTGCTGGTCCGTCGTCACGAACTTGTGACGCCAGTTGACCCAGCGGTCCAGCGCGCTCCACTCCTTCTCGGGTTTGAAGAGCGCGTCGCGCGTGTCGGTGAGGTAGCGCTCCTTCTGGTACTTGATGCCGGCGGCCATCACCTGGGCCAGGATGGCGCGCTGCCTGTCGCGGATGTCCTTGGTCGCTGACTGGTAGGCGGCCTGCGCCTTCTCGAAGGCCGGATCCAGCGCCTCCTTGTCCTTGACGGGCGCGCGCTCGTCGAAGGCCGTGTTGGCAAAGAAGGCCTGCAGCTGGAAGTACTCCTTCTGACTGACCTTGTCCGCCTTGTGGTTGTGGCAGCGGGCGCAGCCGATGGTGCTGGCCAGGAAGACCTCACCCACGAGATCGGTCACGTCCGTCTCGATCTGGTACTTGCGCTGCACCATGTCGCGCGAGTTGGCGTTGTCCGGGTAGCCAGCCAGCAGGCCCGTCGCGATGCGCGCCTCCTGGCTGTCGGGGAACAGCTCGTCGCCCGCGATCTGCTCCTGGATGAAGCGGTTGAAGGGCTTGTCGCTGTTGAAGGCCTGGATGACGTAGTCGCGGTAGCGGTACATATTCGCGCGCGTCAGGTCGTTCTGGAAGCCCGAGCTGTCGGCGTAGCGGGCCAGGTCCAGCCAGCGGCGCGCCTGGCGCTCGCCGAACTTGGGCGACGAGAGCAGGCGGTCGACCAGCTTCTCGTGGGCCTGCGGCGACTTGTCATTCACGAAGGCCTGCACCTCCTCCGGCGTCGGCAGCAGGCCCCAGGCGTCCAGCGTGGCGCGGCGAATGTAGGCCCCGCGGTCGGCGTCCTTGCTGGGCTTGAGGCCGGCGCTCTCGAGCCGGGCCAGCACGAAGGCGTCGACGGGATTGCGCACCCAGCCCTTGGCCTTGACGGCCGGCACGGCGGGCGCCTGCACGGGCTGGTAGGGCGACCAGGGCTTGACAGCGGGCTTGCCTGCGCTCTTGTCAGGCGCCTGCGGCGTGGGCGCTTCCGCGGCGCCGGCAGCCACAACGGCCGCCCCGAGGGCCAGCGCCAGCAGCGAGTGTTTGAACATGATGCAACTCCTGTGAGAACACGAAGACGTCGTTGAAATCCGGGCCGGAGAGCGCTGCTGCGGTGTCAGCAGGCCTCGCGGCGATCCCTCAGGATTTGCAAACGCTGTGCCAGCGCGGGCACCTGCCGGCGGCGACGAGCGGCCCGTGCGTGCAAGTCCTTGTCGCTGCGGGACTTTCAGACTTCGCCAATGCACATGCGGAGCGCGCATGTGCCTGCGCTGCACCCGTGGGACACGGCGGGGCCAGGTCTTGCGCAAATTGCAGCAGGCGTGTCTGCGTGATTTCCAGCAGCTAGCGCAAAGAGCCGGTGGCGCTTCTCAGCACTGGGCAACGCGCATGCTGCGTTTCCCACACCCTCGGGGCCCTCGACGTCCTCCCTCTTGCGGCTGCATATGCATCTGCAATTTGCTTTGTTCCGGCCATCGGGGTGCAGCACCAGACTGCGAACCCTCACAGCCGTTCATCGACGCAACGACTGACCCCCAGGATCCGCAGCCTCATCCCTTCATCTCGACACCCATCATGACGACCCTGCTTCAGAAGACTCTCCTCGCCGCGGCCCTCGCCGCCGGCAGCGCCGTGGCCTTGGCCAAGGACATCACCCTGCTCAACGTGTCCTACGACCCGACCCGCGAGCTCTACCAGGAATACAACGCCGCCTTCGCCAAGTACTGGAAGGCCAAGACGGGCGACACGGTCAGCGTGAAGGCCTCGCACGGCGGCTCGGGCAAGCAGGCGCGCTCGGTCATCGACGGCCTGGAAGCCGACGTCGTGACACTGGCCCTGGCCTATGACATCGACGCCATCGCCAACGAGGGCGGCAAGCTCGTGAACGCCGACTGGCAGGGCAAGTTCAAGCACAACAGCACGCCCTACTCCTCCACCATCCTCTTCCTGGTGCGCAAGGGCAACCCCAAGGGCATCAAGAGCTTCGCGGACCTCGCCAAGCCGGGCGTCGGGGTGATCACCGCCAACCCGAAGACCTCCGGCGGCGCCCGCTGGGCCTACCTCGCCGCCTATGGCGACGCCCTGCTCCAGCCCGGCGGCAACGAGGCCAAAGCCAAGGACTACATCGGCAAGGTCTTCGCCAACGTGCCGGTGCTGGACTCCGGCGCCCGCGGCGCGACGGTGACCTTCGCCGAGCGCGGCATCGGCGACGTGCTGCTGTCCTGGGAGAACGAGGCCGGGCTCGTGCTGAAGGAATTCGGTCCCGAGAAGTTCGAGGTGGTCTACCCGCCCAGCAGCATCCTGGCCGAGCCGCCCGTGGCCGTCGTCGACAAGGTCGTCGACAAGCGCGGGACCCGCGACGTGGCCACCGCCTATCTGGAGTACCTCTACTCGGACGAAGGTCAGGACATTGCCGGCAGGAACTTCTACCGCCCGAGCAGCCCCAAGGCCGCCGCCAAGTACGCCAAGCAGTTCCCGGCCCTCAAGCTCTTCACGATCAACGACGTGTTCGGCGGCTGGACCAAGGCCCAGAAGACGCACTTCGCCGACGGCGGCGTGTTCGACCAGGTCTACACCAAGAAGTAAGACAGGAAGCGAGGCTCCCATGCGATTCAAGCCATCTCCCTTCCACGCGGGCCGCGCCCTCGTGGTGACCGCCGGCCTGCTCGGTCTGGTCCTGGCCGCCCAGGCCCAGGACTCGGCGGCCGCGACCCAGGCGGCGAGCGCCGTGCAGGCCGCCGCCGCCGCGCCCATCGAAAACCCCTACAGCGTCGCTTCGCTGTGGGCCCAGAGCAGCGGCGTGCAGCGCACCGTGCTGGCCCTGCTCGCAGTCATGAGCGTCGGCAGCTGGTTCATCCTGATCACCAAGACGATCGAGCAGCTGCGCATCGGGCGTCAGGGCAAGGTCGCCGAGGCGAGCTTCTGGACGAGCACCACGGTGCGCGAAGGGGCCGAGGGTCTGGCCAAGGACAGCCCCTTCCGCTTCATCGCCGAAGCCGGCCTGGACGCCACGGCCAAGCACCAGCGCCTGGCCCGTCACATCGGTCTGAACGAGTGGGTGAGCCTCGCCATCGAGCGGGCCATCGAGAAGGTCCAGGGCTCGCAGCAGAAGGGGCTCGCCTTCCTGGCGGCCGTCAGCTCGACCGCGCCCTTCGTCGGCCTCTTCGGCACCGTCTGGGGCATCTACCACGCGCTCACGGCCATCGGCGCCGCGGGGCAGGCGTCCATCGACAAGGTGGCGGGCCCGGTGGGCGAGGCGCTCATCATGACCGCCATCGGCCTGGCCGTGGCCGTGCCCGCCCTGCTCGGCTACAACTGGCTGGCCCGTCGCAACAAGGCCACGCTGGACAGCGTGCAGCACTTCGGCGACGAGCTGCACACGGCCCTGCTCGCGCAGTCCGCCTGAGCCCGGGAGCCGCGCCATGGCCCGCAAGAAGTCCCGCCGCTTCGAGGACGACGAGATCGTCTCCGCCATCAACACCACGCCGCTCGTGGATGTGATGCTGGTGCTGCTGATCATCTTCCTCATCACCATTCCCGTCGTGAACTTCTCGGTGCCGGTGAGCCTGCCCAAGGAGCGCAACGAGGTGCGCGAGAGCAAGCCGGAGAACATCGTGATCAGCGTCGACGCCCAGGGCGAGACCTACTGGTTCGATGCGCATGTGAACGGCAACGACGCGCTGGTGGAGCGGCTGAAGGTCGTGGCGCAGCAGTCGCCGCAGCCCGAGGTGCACATCCGCGGCGACCTCGATGCCAACTACGACTCCGTGGGCCGCATCGTCTACGCCTGCCAGCGCGCCGGCATTGCCAAGGTCGGCTTCATCACCGAGCCGCCGGCGCGCAGCTGAGCCCCGTCAACCATCCCGCAGGAGATCCCCATGGGCATGCACATCCTCGGCGCCAAGCGGCGCGGCGAACCGGACATCATCATCGACATCAACACCACGCCGCTGATCGACGTGATGCTGGTCCTGCTGGTGATGCTGATCATCACCATCCCCATCCAGCTGCATTCGGTCAACCTGCACCTGCCAGTGGGCCAGCCGCCCTCGGCCAGCGTCAAGCCCGAGGTGCTGAAGATCGATGTGGACGCACGCAACGTCATCTACCTGAACGGCGCCCCCGTGGCTGGCGGCCGCACGGAGCTGCTGAGCCGGCTCCACGAGGCGGCCGCCCAGCCCGTGCAGCCCGAGGTGCACCTGCGTGCGGACCGCCACGCCAAGTACAACACCTTTGCCGAGGTGATGGTCGCGGTGAACCAGGTCGGCCTGGCCAAGGTCGGCGTGGTGGGCAGCGAGCAGTTCATGACCCAGTAGTCGCCACGTGAGGAGTCCCCCATGAGCGCCATCCTGCCCCCCGGCGGCTTCCATCCGCTCGGTGAATCCAGCCCTCGTCTGCGCACGCCCGGCGGCAAGCCCGGCGCCGGCCTGGCCCTCGTCGTCGGCCTGCACGTGCTGCTGGGCTATGCCATCGTCAGCGGGCTCGCCCGCCAGGTGATCGACGTCGTGAAGAAGCCGCTGGAGGCGGCCGTCATCGTCGAGCTGCCGCCCCCGCCGCCGCCCAAGATCGAGAAGGTCAAGGAAGTCGTCAAGACCGAGGTGCCGCCGCCCCCGGCCTACGTGCCGCCGCCCGAAGTGGCCGTGGCGCCCTCGCCCGCGCCGGTGATCACGCAGACGCAGTCGGAGCCCCCGCGAGCGCCTGTCGAGATCGCCCCGCCTGCGCCGCCGGCCCCGCCGCCCATCGTGGCGAAGCCGGAGCCGGTGAAGCAGGACATCACCCTCGCCTGCCCGGGCTACCAGGCCACCATCGCCCAGGCGCTGGAAGATGCCTTCGACCGCGTGGGCATCACCGGCACGGTGCGGACCCTGATCAAGCTGCGCGGCAGCCAGATCGTCGAGGTGGTGCCGCAGTCCGGCCCGCCGGCCTACTTCAAGTACCTGGCCCCGGCCATCAAGCGCATCAAGTGCGCCTCGCAGGGGGCCGACGAGGTGCATGTCGTGCTGGACGTGCATTTCGCCAAGTAGGCCCTCGCCGAACAGCCCAGCCGCTGCCGGACCGCGGCCTACCCGGCCTTGCGGTCCTTGCCAGACGGGCTGGCCGGCGCTGGCTTGCGCGTGGCGTCGGCGGCAGGCGGCTGAGCCTCCGCCTTGGGCGTCTCTGCCGTGCAGGCCTTCCAGCCGTCGCTCAGACATCGCTGCCAAGCCCCGGCAAAACTGCTGACCTGAACCGGCGTCGTCTGCGCCACCTGCAGCAGGCCGATCACGGCAATCCCGATGGCCAGCCAGCTCAGGCGGCGCTGGGTGCGACTCTCGAAGCCCGCCTCCAGCCGCTCCTGCTCGGCCTCCAGCACCTGCGCGGTCTTGTGCATGCGGTCCGAAAGGTCGTCACGCCAACCGTCCAACTGCAGCGCGCGCCGGAAGCTCGCGTACACCGGCCCGACCTCCGTCGAACTCTTCCGGACGGGCTCATCAAAGTACGACGAGGCGAGGAAGATGCAGTAGGTGCGATAGAGCTCCTGGACGCGCGTATCGTCCCCCTTGAGCTGCCCGGCCCGACGCTGCGCATCGGCCCGCCGGGTCAGATCCGCCAGCTCGTCACTGCATTGCTCCAGCACGCGCAGATAGGCCAACGCCAGCACATAGGCAGCGAGCAGGCGCGTGCCGCGATCGCCCGCCGGGTGAGTGCAGAAGACCGCCGATCCGCGGGCGTCCACGACCAGGTGGAGCGCATCATGGGCGACCAGCGAATCGTGGGGCAGCGTCGTGGAGCCGCGCAGGAATTGCGAGACGCCAGGCCATACCTGCGGCAGCGTTGCCGGTGACGCCAGAAGCTCCCAGGTGAATCGCGCGGCCTCTTCCGGCTGCGAGTCGGGCGCGCACCAGGTGCGGGCGACGCTGAAGGCCTGCGTGCCCTGGGCTTCATTCACCCACAGCAGAAAGACTTCCCGCTGCGTCCCGGCAAAGCACTTGAACAGCACGGCCTCGTCGGTCTGAACGTTTCCACGGGTCTCGATCTGCTGATGAAGTGCCCGGAGCAGGTACTTGCCGTCCAGCAGTGTCATCCCCTGCTGCTTCTCCTGCCGCGGCTCGATGAAGTAGAGAAATCCTTTCACGCGCCTGTGCCTCCCATGAAAGGGAAAATGCTAACCCACAGGCGAGTCACCTTTCGCTGCTTCAGGGTGCCCCAACAAAAAAGGGGAGCGGTCCCCACCGCTCCCCGTTCGTTTGGCCTGCTTGCCGGCCCACCTCGCTTTCCTTCTCTCGGTTCGCCGTTCGGCACACCGCCTGTGCGGCCCCCAGCCGTACAGCCGGTGCGCCGGCTCAGACCTTGCCCGTGAAAACCAGACTCACCGTGCGCGGGATCGCCGGCGCGTAGCTGTTCCAGGTCTTGTTCAGCGGCGTCTTGTCGTTGAACAGGTTCTTCACGACAAGGCTCACGTCGAAGCTCCTGTCCCGGCGGCCGAGGCCCACCGCCCAGTCCGCAAGCCAGGTCTTCGGGATGACCGAGTAGCTGGAAAGCGCGTTGTCCGAGTAGTAGCTGCTGGTGAAGGCCACGTTCGCGCTGGTGTGGAACTCCTTGTCCGCGAACACCGGGCGGCGGTAGTCGGCGCCGAGGTTGAAGCTCAGCTTGGGTGCGCCCGCCAGCGGCCGGCCGGTGAGGTCACGGTAGGGCGCCGCGCCGGCATAGCCGTTCTCCACCGGCTGCGCCGCATTGGGGAAGCTGCGGTACTTCGCCAGGTTGTAGGCCCCGGCGACGCGGATCTGCGTGAACGGGATGCCCGCATAGACCGCGTCGACCTCGATGCCGCTGACCCGCACCTTGGGCACATTGCCCGTCGCGCTCGTGTAGGCGAACTGGCCGTTGTTGTTGAGCGCCGTCGTGTACTCGTCGACGACGCGCACCGACTGCTGATAGTTCCTGATGTTGCTGACGAAGACGTCGGCATTGACGATCAGCGTGCGGTTCAGCCAGGCCGACTTCAGGCCCAGCTCGAAGCTGTCCGTCTTCTCGGGGTCGACCTTGTACGAGACGCCGTTGACGACCTGCGAGATGCCGGCCTTCTCGCCGTGCTGCCAGCTCAGATAGCCGGTGGCATCGGGGTTGAACTTGTAGCTGGGGCTGATGACCAGCGCCGGCTGCGTGGCCTTGTAGGGCTCCGCCTCGACCGAGTGGAAGATCACGCCGGCCTGCGAGGCGCGGATGGCCTTGGCATACGCCACCTGCTGCTTCTGCGCGGCGCTCAGGCTCGCATAGGCCGCCCCGGGCGTGGCCGTCGCAGCCTTGCCGAAGTACAGGGCGGCGACGCGGTCGGCCACCGCCAGCTGGGCGGCCGTGTTCTGGCTGTCGAGCTCGCCCTTGGCGCTGTTCAGGAAGCCGCCAAGCACCACGCCATTGACCGCCGCCGGGTTCAGGTCCCCGCCGGAGCCATTGGACTTGATCAGCGAGAAGGCCGTGTTGCGGCGGCTTTCCTGCGTGATGCGCAGGCCCGTGGTCACCGTCAGCTCGTGGCTGAGATGCCAGTTGCCCTGTCCGAAGACGGCGGCGCTGGTGTTGCGGATGTACTGCTGGCCTGCCGGCGAGTTGTAGGCCATGTTCAGGTTGGCCAGCGAGTCCACCAGCAGTTGGCGGCCCGCGGTGTCCGCATCCAGCGCCTTGTATTGCGCATCGTTGGCGTACCAGGCGCCGGCGTCCGTGCCCCAGAACTTCTGGTACTCCGCGTCGTTCTTCACCTTGATCAGGTACAGCCCGGCCTGGTAGTCCAGGAGGCCGCCCAGGGGCGAGCTGATGCGCAGCTCCTGGCTCCACTGCTTGTAGTCGTTCCAGAAGCCGCCTGAGTTGCGATGGATGTCGAAGGGGGTGCCCTCGTCATTGACGGCGTTGAAGTGGTAGTCCTTGTAGGCGCTGATGGAGGTGAGCTGGTGGCCGCCCTCGAGACGGTAGTTCAGCTCGACCGTGGCGCCGTGGCTGCCGGTCACGAGCGGGCGCGCGGCGTCGTTGTTGACGAGGTCGCCCGTCTTGCCGCCGTAGTAGAAGTCGTCGGGCGTGTATCCCGTGTTCTGCGCGAACCAGCGGCGGCCGAGCTTGGTGCCGCTGTCGGTCTGCAGGTTGGTCGCCGTGCCGTTGCTGTAGGTGCGCGGCGTCGGCGTGTTGATCGTGCGGCCGTTGGTGGCCTCGGCCGCGCGGGGCTGAACGTCGAGCGCCAGGCGGGCGCTGAAGTCGGCATCGGGCTTGAACAGGAACTGCACGCGGCCGGAGACGCGGTCCGTGTTGGTGTAGGTGTTGTCGCGGTTGAAGGCGTTGGTCAGGTCGCCCTTCTGCCGATTGACGGAGACCACGCCGCGCCAGGCCAGCACGTCGTCGATCACCGGTCCACCCGCGGCCACCCAGCCCGCCACGCCGTCGCGCTGGCTGAAGCTCACGTTGTAGTCCGCCGTCGGCGTGAAGCTCGGGCGGCGCGTGGTGATGTTGACCACGCCGAGGCTGGTGTTCTTGCCCAGCAGCGTGCCTTGCGGGCCGCGGGCCACCTCCACGGTGTCGACATCAATGAAGTCGAAGCTGGAGCTCAGCGCGTTGTAGGCGTAGTTGACGCCGTCGACGATCAGGCCGACCGACGGGTCCTGCGCCTCGGTCTGCCCGACCTTGCCGACACCCCGGATCGAGAGGCTGCTGGTGCGCTGGTTGCCGAGATTCCAGGACACGTTGGCGGCGCGCTTGGTGATGCTGTTGATGTCCGTGGCATTGAGGCGCTCCAGCTCGTTGCCCTGCACCACCGAGACGGACAGCGGCACATCCTGCAGCTTCTCGATGCGGTTGCGGCTGCGCACCGTGACGCCTTCGAGCTGGCGCTGCTCGACGGCGGGGGACTCGGCAGCCGCCGTGGGCGCGGCGGCCTGCTGCGCCAGTGCCGGCAAGCCCGTCACGCCAAGCAGCAGCGCGAGCGGCGTGAGTGGCGTCAGCGGGAAGCGATGGGGGCGGGACGCTGCGGATCGTTGTGGTTTTGCGTTCATGGTTGTTCCTGCGTTCGAAAGGACTGGGACGCCTTCTCGACGCAAGCGCCATACCCGGGCGGAAAGCCGAGCAAGCTCATGCCCCCGGCGCAGAAGGCCCACTGGTCATCGCGGTCTTCAGGGGCGCCACGACTCTCGTTGACGGCACGCGACGGCCGCACTCCTCGCCCACGCCCAGGGGCTGGGCTCCGTGCCGCTGCAAATGCAGCCGGGCACTGCTGCAAAGGCAGCAGCAGAGAAGCGACTGCTGCTTTGGCAACAGGCCCGCTTGCGAGACGAGCTGGGGGGGTCAGGTCTTGCCACTCTCGGATGGGCACTCGGCGCCCAGGGCGACACGGGTCCGCAGAGACTGCATGAGCTTGCTCGCCACGCGCATGCGCGATGGCATGCCACCTGCTTGCGTCAGGGCTTCCATGTCACTGAAGGCCCCTTGCCATGCCCCACATCCGCCGCCCCCTGCCGCACGCCGCTGCGCCAGCTCTTGCCCTGTTCGTTGCCTTGATCGGCACTCTTGGCGTCGCAGCGACGAGCCAGGCGCAGACAGCCACGGCAACGACGCCAGCCCCGGACGCCTCTGCGCCGGTGTGGAAGTACCAGACCCAGCGCCTGAACCGTGCGCAGGTCGACGCCCTGCTCGCCCGCCCCGAGCAGATCGTCGTGCTGGACATCCGGCGGCCCGACGAGCTCATCAAGTACGGCGCCTTCCCGGCCTTCATCAACATCCAGCACAAGGATCTCGAGAAGCACCTGGCCTACCTGCCGCGGGACCGCGTCATCGTCACCGTGTCCAACCACGCCCAGCGCGCCGGGGCGGCCGGTGACCTGCTGACGGCCAAAGGCTTCAAGGTGGCCGGCGCAACAGGATCCGAAGACTACGAGCAGGAGGGTGGCCAGCAGGTCCAGCACATCCAGGCGCCGCCGGCGCGCGCTGCCGCTGCTACAGGCACGCCGCCTGCGCGCCCCTGATGGAGGTGGCATGGACTCCACGTCTCCCCTTGCCACTGCGACGCCCGCGCGCACGCTCGCAGCCGCCCAGCTCACACCGACGGTGTGGGACCTGCCCCTGCGCCTCTTTCACCTGGCCTTGCTGCTGAGCGTGAGCGCTGCCTTGGTCACCGCGTGGATCGGCGGCAATGCCATGGTGTGGCATGGCCGCGCGGGCGCCCTGGTGGCGGGATTGCTCGGCTTTCGACTCGTGTGGGGCGTCGTCGGCTCACCGACCTCACAGTTCCGACAGTTCCTGCCCCGCCCCGCCGCCTTGCGCGCCTACGTGCGAGGCCGCTGGCGCGGCGTCGGCCACAACCCGCTGGGTGCCTTGGCCGTCTTCGCCATCCTGGGTGCCCTCGAGGGTCAGGTGTTGACAGGCCTCTTCAGCAACGACGAGATCGCCTTCGCGGGACCCTATGCCGCCGACGTGTCGGAGGCCTTCTCGTTGAAACTCACGGCCTGGCATCACCGGCTGGCGTGGAGCGTGTACGGCCTTCTGGGCCTGCATGTGGCCGCGATCGCCGTGCATGTGACGGTGAAGCGCCACCGCTTGCTCGGGCCGATGTTTCGTCTGACGCCGTCAAAGGCCACGCTCACCACGCCCGTGAGCGGCGCCGCCTCCAGACGCGGGCGCCTGGTCGCTCTGACCCTGGCGGCGGCTGCGGGCCTTGCACTCCTTGCGCTCAGTTGGGAGCGGGCTGCACCTCGTCAACCCACGGCAGAGGAAGCGCCGGTGCCCGCCCGCGAGCGGCCAGGGCCGGCGGCGTGGTGACTGCCGCGGGGAAGACTTTGGTAGGCCGTACAGGACTTGAACCTGTGACCAAAGGATTATGAGTCCAATCGAGAACAATGTTTAGACACGTTGATCAGAATGGAAACACGAGTCTAAGTGACTGATTTTAAAAGATTTAACTAAGCACAGACCACGACAAGCCGTTGACCAAAGTTGATCAAATTTCCTAGAATTTGCCTACATGGTGCCTACATGGCGCCTACACGAAACAGATCAGGGGCCATGTGGGCAAGCAGGCGTTCACCGCAGCACGTGTCGAAAGCTTTGCCTGCGAAGCAGGTAAGCAGCAGTCCATTTTTTGGGACGCCAAGACACCTGGCCTTGGCCTGAGAGCCACAAGCTCTGGAAGTCGCGCATACATCTTCGAGTCGCGTCTCTTCGGCAAAACCATACGAACGACGATCGGCGACGTTCGAACCTGGGAGCTGGGAAAGGCGCGCATTGAGGCAGGGCGCCTCAAGGGCCTGATAGATGGCGGCGTGGACCCGCGCGAGCATCGCGCCGAGCAAGAAGCTGCGCACGCCTCTCGTCAAGCGGAAGCCGTTCGGCGGGATGTCCGGTTCGGAGAAGCTTGGGACGCTTACGTCGCGGATCGACGACCCCAGTGGAGTGACCTCCACTATCACGATCACGTTCGCCACGCAGATCTCGGTGGGCGCCCAAAGAAGCGCGGATCAGGCCTGACCCAACCTGGCCCACTTGCCGCGTTGCGTTCAGTCAAGCTTTCGGACCTGACCGGTGCGACAGTCGCCACATGGCTTGCGCAGGAAGCGGGCGTGCGCCCCACCACAGCAGCACTGTCTTATCGACTTCTCCGCGCCTTCGTCCGATGGTGCAACGACACCGAGGCTTATCGGGGACTGATCCCAGATGACGCCTACCGGGCCCGCGCCGTCCGAGAGACTGTGCCGCGCGTCCGCGCCAAGGACGGTGACTCCCTGCAACGCGAGCAGCTCCCCGCATGGTTTGCAGCGGTTCGCGCCTTGCCCAACATCGTCGTTTCGACCTACCTCCAGGGGCTGCTTCTCACCGGCGCCCGCAGAGAGGAACTCGCTTCCTTGCGCTGGGGCCCCGACGTCGACCTCAGGTGGCGGAGTCTGCGACTCGATGACAAGGTTGAAGGGACCGGGGGGCGAGTGATTCCGATCACCCCGTACTTTGCGTCGCTATTGGCAGAACTGGAGCGCCTGAATCAGCTGCCGCCGAGCAAGCGACGCCTGGCACAGCTGGCCAAACGCGGATTGACATGGTCGCCTTCGCCATGGGTCTTCCCAAGCATCACGTCCGCAGATGGGAAGGTCTCAGATCCAAGAATCGCCCACATGCGCGCACTCAAGACAGCCCAGTTGCCGCATTTGACGCTCCATGGCCTCCGCCGCTCGTTCGGAACTCTCTCTGAATGGTGCGAGGTGCCTGTCGGGGTAGTCGCTCAGATACAGGGGCACAAGCCATCCGCCATTGCCGAAAAACACTATCGGCGGCGCCCTTTGGACCTGCTGCGGAAATGGCATGACCAAATCGAACAGTGGATGCTGACACAAGCGCAGGTTGAACTGCCGACTCCCCTACCCGATACATGAGTTGCCGCGGTTCCCTCCTCACGGAGCCATGACCGTCGGGACGCGGGGCGCAGAGCATCATCTCCCTACATGGCAGGACTATTGAACAGCGCGCTTCGACGCAGGCCAATATTCCCAGTTTGCAGTCGCATTGGATCCTGACAACTCCACACCCGAGGTGACCGGCTTGTAGGCTGCACTTCGTAGCCCGATTCAACCTGGCGTCACTGGGTCACTGCTGCGGAAAGAGCAGCACTCTGACAAGAGAGCAGCAGTGAGACCCGGTGACAATGGCAGGAACTCCCCTCGGCGGCGGCTGAGTCTTTGCGCTGACAATATGCAGAGAGCCGACACGAGACTGACATGCGCCTAGATTCGTTGCTACTGGAAAACTTCCGTTGTTTCAAGCGGCTGGAAGTCACTTTCCACCGCCAATTGACCGTATTCATTGCACCCAACGGCGCAGGAAAGACCACGGTGCTGGACGCTGCTCGTGTTGCTCTATGGCCCTACGTCAAAGGATTCGATCTAGGCAGCCAGACTGGCAAGGGGGCATCCATTGGCCACGATGATGTCCGACGCCAGTTGATGGCTGACGGAAACATGGAGCCCCAGCTGCCTTCGGCAATCACTGCGACGGGGCCATGGTCCAACGAGCAGCCGGTCAAGAACTGGCGACAATGGCGCGAGCGCATTAAGGCGGGCACAAATACGCTTGGCGATTCGGCAACCAAGGCCCTCACCGCTTACGGCAAAGGTCAAGAGCACTTTGCTCGACAGGATGGCGTGCCCAACACCTTGCCGCTGATAGCCCACCTCGGCACCTCTAGGCTGTGGTACGAGGGCAGATTCACTTCGGTGGCGGAGGAAGTGGCTCTCAACAAGAGCAGCTATTCCCGTACATCTGGCTATCTCAATTGCTTGGCCTACTCGTCGAGCTTCAAGACATTCACGGCTTGGTACGGCTGGGTCTACCGCAGCTACCGCGAAGAACAAGTGACTGCGCTTGAGCGAGGTGAACCACTGAGCGAAGTAGGCAGGCGCTTCGAGGCCATGGTAAAGGTTGTGAAGTCCTCAATCGACGCGCTTGTGAAGGCGCAAACCGGTTGGCACAGTCTGGAGTACCGCGCCAGCGAGCAGCAGCAGTTGGTTATGCAGCATGACAGGTTGGGTGTTATGCCAGTGGACATGCTAAGCGACGGCTTGCGCAACGCGATCGCCATGGTGGCTGATCTTGCTTTTCGTGCCTACAAGCTCAATCCGCACCTTGGCGAGCGTGCTGCGCTCGAAACGCCCGGTGTGGCGTTGATCGATGAGGTGGACATGTTCTTACACCCATCGTGGCAGCAAACCATTCTGGCATCGCTGCGCAGTGCATTCCCGGAAATCCAATTCATAGTGACGACGCATAGCCCGCAGGTGATATCCAGCGTACCCCGCGAGTGCATCCGACTGTTGGGCACGAATGAATACGGCGACATCTTTGCTTCAGAGCCCCTGTCCAATACCTACGGCCAGCCCAGTAACGTGGCCCTGCACCGCGTCATGCAGGTGGATCCCCAACCGCCGATCCCGGAGCTCGCCAAACTGAAAGAACTCACGCGCCTGGTCGACCAGGGCGACTACGCCAGCCAATCGGTCAGTGCCCTGATGGCAGAACTCGTGGCTGCTTTGGGTGACCAGCATGAGCAAATCCAGCGGCTGCGGCGCAGCATACAAAGGCAACGACAACTGGCGGGTGATGGTTCGTGAGGTCGATTCAGAAGACGGGCGGTGCAGGCAACTACGCACTGCGGTCCGCCAACGCCAATCCACCCACAACGCATGACGATGCAGCGCGCCGTTGGAACAAGCTGAGCGATAAGCGCGATCTGCTCGAGTACTACCTACTGCCCGAGCAATACGGACTGTGCTGCTACAGCGAGTTGGATGCCGATCGCGAAGGCCTGGGTTATCACATCGAGCATGTGGAGAACAAGGCGCAGAACCCGGGACGCACTTTCGACTATGGCAACCTCGCAGCTAGCGCGTTTAGCAGCGATGAGGGACTGCCGCAAGCCGCTTCGCAGGGCTGGCAGGTCTTTGGCGGCCACGCCCCTGGCAAACAGGGGCACCCCCTCCCCGTTGACATGGCGCTTTTTGTATCACCACTTCAGGCTGATAGCGCTCGCTACTTTGCCTATCTGTCCAATGGTGAAGTGGAGCCGCGCAGCGGACTGCGTGGGACGCCGGATTGGGACCGCGCTGACTACACCATCCGGCTGCTCAATCTGAACAGCCCCTACTTGGTGAGCTTGCGCCGTGCGTGGTGGGACGAACTGGACGAGCTCTACGAGGAGCACACGACCAAGCATTGGGATTTGGACCATCTTGCAGCGCTGGATTTGCTACCGTGCAATAAGCGGCTCAGCCGGTTCTTCAGCCTCACCTGTGTCTTCTATGGCCCTCTTGCTGAGCGCCTGCTCCAGCAGCCGGCTTCGCCGTAGGTAACTCTACCGACACCCCTGTGCGCCTGTACTTGGTCGTTGCGGGATCGATTTCGACACCCCGTTAATGCCTGATGCGCGCAAACGAGGTACGTCCAGACTTACAGATGGAAAACTATTCCATGCTGTCGATCTTGCCGCTCCGCCCCAGCGGCAATGAATTGAGCTCTGCCCGATCCTCTCGCCAACTGGGCCAATGGCGGTCCAGCAACGCGACGAACCTGTCGCTGTGCGTCGGCTCCAGAAGGTGGAGCATTTCGTGCACCAAAACGTACTCGACCAGGTCCTTCGGCTTCTTCACAAGTTCCGTATTGAGTCGAATGTTGCCCGCGCGATGGTTGCAGCTGCCCCACTTGGTCTTCATGCTCTGTAGAAAGTAACCCGAGACCCGCACGCCCAACTTGGGCTCCCATTTGGCGATCAGCTTTGGCACCAGGCTATGCAGCAGCGTCTTGTGCCATTCATGCATCACCTCGGCTCGCTTGGCCAGGTCGTGGCCGGGCCGCACAGTGAGCGTGATGCGCTTGTGATCGAGCTTCACAAAGGGCTTCGCATCGGCCTCCCGCACGGTCATCAGATGCCGTCGCCCCCATAGCTCGTGGCTCTCGCGTTCCCGAAACTGGCGTGGCGTTTCGCGCGCCTGGCCTCGCAAGGTGGCCTGCTGCTGGCGAATCCAGGCCAGCTTGGAGATGGCGTAGGCCCGCGCCACCTCAGCGCGCGTGTTCACCGGCGCCACCAGCGTTACCCGCCCTTCAGGCGGATGCACAGTCAGGTGCACGTTCTTCACTCGCTTGCGGACCAGGCTGACCCGCAATGCGCCCAGGACGATCTCCTCTTCTTCGCTCATCAATAGCCTGGCTGGTTCTTGATGATTTCGAAGATAGCCAATGTTGCAGCTTTTTTCTTCTTCATGATGGGGAAGATCGCATTGAGCACCTGCGCCTCACGTGCCGGATCGCCCTTCCAGCCGGCCGGCGCCTTGTCTCGAATGGCCTTGTCCAAACTCAGCGCAAGATCGAGGCATTCATCGCCATACCCTGCATCCGGCTCTGCCGCCGTGTGCTCTGGCGTGGCCATGGCAAGCACCGACGGCAGGTTGTTGTAGAGCACAGCCGCCTCCTTGTTGCCGCGCAAAGCGGCCGGCAGCTTGTCACTATCAGACCCTTTGCTGCCCAACTGCTTGGCCAGCGCTTCGGCGTTCTTCAGGAACTGCTCGTAGCTCTCCGTGTCGTCTCGCTTCTGCTGGATGAGGTCCTCCAGCAGCTTGGACATCTGCTCGTAGAACTTGGGGTCGGTCAGCTGGTCGCGGATGATGGTCTTGCGAACGTTGTTGATGATGCCTTCGGCAATCGCATTCTTGGAGAGCCTGCCCTTCTCGTTGAGCTTTCGGGCAATCGCATCATGGATGCCGGTCTCGATGATCAGCTCGGTCAGGGACAGCGAACTCAGATCGCCCAGTAGATCCGCCGGGTCAGCCTGGATGTAGGTGTTGATGAGGTGGCGCATGTCCGCCTCGAAAGGCTTGGTGTCCAGCTCCTCGCCTGAGTGGTTCTTGATGGCCGCCCTCAGCTCGCTGTAGAAGGCCGTCCCCTTCTCGAAGGCGTCGATCTGCACAGCGCTATAGCCCGCATCCTCCAGGTTCTGCGCCAGGTCAGCATAGGCACGAACATAGGCCGCCACGGCCTTGTAGAAGGCGATACGCAGCGGTTCGGTGTCGCTCAGCGCCGCCGGATCACTCGCGCTGCCGCAAAAGTAGTGGATGTGCTGCTCGATGCCTTGCGGCTGCTTCACAGGGGCACACAGATAGACCAATGCCTCTCGCGCTGCGTCCAGCTTGGCCCGGCCTTCTTCTCGCCAGTCCTTGACCGTCAGCTCTGAGCCCTCACCGCAGCTCTCGGTGTCCAGCTCATCGGAGGTATAGACCGCCAAGGCCTTCTGCACGTTCTCCAGCGACTCTTTGTAGTCGACGATATGACCATAGTCCTTGTCCTCGCCGTCCAGCCGGTTGGTGCGGCAGATGGCCTGGAACAGGTTGTGGTCGCGCAGCTCGTTGTCCAGGTAGATGTAGGTGCAGCTGGGCGCGTCAAAGCCCGTCAGCAGCTTGCTCACCACGATCAGCAGCTTGAGGTTGGCGGGCTCTTCGATGAAGCGCCGCTTCGCTTCCGTCTCGTACTGTGTGGTGGTCTGCCCTGCCTTCAGCACATGCTGGGTATAGGTGTCGAACTTGTAGCGTTCGTCGCTGTCCTTGGGTTCTTGCGAGATCGCGTTGTGGTTGGGCTCGAAGGACGTGATGATCCCGCAGTGCTTCCCGAAGCTGGTGTTCTGGAACAGGCGGTAGTAATGGCAGGCGTCGTAGATCGATGCGGCCACCAGGATGGCGGTGCCCCGGTCATTGTTCAAACGCGGCCGCACACCGAAATCGTGAATGATGTCGGCCATGATGCGCTGTTTGCGCTCGCCCGAGCTCATCAGGTCTTCCATCGTCGCCCAGCGCCGGCGCAGCACGGACTTCTGATAGTTGTTCAAGCCCTTGGCGGCCTTCTCAAACCAATCGTCAACGGCCTTCGGCGAGCTCAGCCGTTGCGGCACGGCGCGGGCCTCGTACTTCAGGTCGAGCACCACCTTGTCATCAACGGCCTCGTTGAACTTGTAGGTGTGGATGAAGGTGCCGAACACCTCGCGGGTGGTTTGCTTGTCACGGCGCAGCAGCGGTGTGCCGGTGAAGCCGATGAAGACGGCACTGGCCAGCCAGCGCTTCATCTGCTTGTTCATGTCACCGCCCTGGGTGCGGTGACATTCATCCACGAACACATAGAAGCGGCCCGCCAAGCGAGGCGGCTCGCCCTTTAGGTCGGCCGCGTCGATCTTGTGGATCAGCGCGCACATCAACCGGGGCGATGCGGAGCCCAGCTTCTCCACCAGGTCACGGCGTGACTGGATACGGGGCGACGGCGCCTCGGCACCAATCACCCCCGCGTTCCTCATCACACCCTCGATCTGCTTGTCCAGCTCATCGCGGTCCGTGATCACCAGGATGCGGGCCTCTGGGTCATGTTCCAGCAGCCACTTGGCAAGCAACACCATCAAGATGCTCTTGCCGCTGCCCTGGGTGTGCCAGATCACGCCCCCTTCTTGCCGCTTGATGCGCTCTTGCGCCGCCTTCACACCTTCATACTGGTGCAGGCGCGGCACCTTCTTCTGCCCCGCATCGAAGATCACGAAGTTGCGCACCAGATCCAGCAAGCGCTCGGGTGCCAGCATCTGCATCAGGGGGTCATCTAGCAGCTCTCCTTCAGCCAGGCTGACCCCGTCCTCTATCGCCTTGTGTGGATGATGCTTCCACTCGACGAAGAACTTCTCCGGCGTGCCCGTCGTGCCATAGCGCAAGCCTTGCGAATCACTGCCGGCCAGCACCAGCTGCACCGTGCTGAAGAAGCCCAGATTGAAGATCTCTTCCTGGTTGGTGATCAGCTGCCGGATGCCGTTGGCCACATCGACCGAGCTGCGCTTCAGCTCGACCACCACGAGCGCAAGGCCGTTCACATACAGCACGATGTCAGGCCTGCGCTCATGCCCGCCCTTGAGCGTCACCTCCTCGGCCAGCGCAAAGTGGTTCTTGGCCGGATTGTTCCAGTCGATCAAATGCACCGTCTCATGCGGCACACCCGCCGCGACCTGCACCGGCACCCCATAGCGCAGCAGCTGGTAGGTGCGCAGATTGGCCTGGTAGAGCGTGATGCCCGTGGCATCCGCCGCCGCCATCAGCTTCTGCAGCGCCTGCGAGACATGCACGTCCGAGTAGCCGCGCTGCAGCAAGTTCTTGCGCAGCAGCTCCGGTTCAATGCAGCGGTTGCCCTCACGCTTGCTCCAGTCGCCAAGATTGGCGTAGCCAAGGCCGCCATCCAGAGCTGGCAAGGTGACTTTTCGAACGACGCGGTTCTGGGTGACCCGTTCCGGGCGCAATTGGGTACTCACGCTGTGTCTTCTCCCTGCTTGGTTTTTATCTGTCGTACGGGTACTTGCCTGGTTTCAATCAAAAGCACGGCTCTGGGCAGAACCCGATAAAATCGCCCCACCCAGATCGCGAGCGCACACCATGTTGAAACCAAGCCCACAGCCCCCGATCAAGAAGCCCAGCCGCAAGGCATTGCAGCGCGCTGTGGCCAGCTCCACTGCCGTGGAGACGGGTCGCAGCGTGGCCTTGCTGGAGCAGAGCTTGCGGCAAGCACCCACCCAGCGTTTCGCCCACATCAAGCTGGCCCGCTAAGTTCGTCATCGGTCTCATCGCGGTCCTTGCCAGCATCGCCCGCAGCCATCGCCTCTGCGACGAACCCGGCCATAGGGCCATAGTCCCCTGAGAAGCCGGCGTGGATCGCACCAATGTAGGCCGGCTTCCGCTGTTCCCAGCTGCTGTAGTCCAGGGGCTCATGGCCGGCCTGCACGGCCATCACATCGGCCAGCAAGCGCGACAAGCGCCCGTTGCCCTCGCGGAATGGATGGATCAGGATCAGCTCCACGTGAGTCACGGCAATGGCGTGCACCAACTCATCAGCTCCCAGTCCGCCGCAGGGCGTCCATTGCGCCAGATACTGTCGCTCAAAGTCGCGCAGCAAGCCAGGTAGCAAACCGGCTGTGGCGAACTGAAAGCCGCCCTTGCCCAGGTTCACCGAACGCTCTTGCCCCGCCCAGGCGTAGACATTGCCCAGCCACAGCCGGTGCCAGTGTTTCAGGTCCGCCACTGTGAGCTGCCGAACGGGCAGGTTCTGCACCAGCACCTCGTCGTACAGCTCGCCCAGCAGACGTAGCTCCAGCTCGTCCATGTCGTCCGGCGAAGTGATGCCCACCAGGTTGCGCAGCACCTGTTCGTTGGAGCCGGGCTCGAACTCACCTTCGGGGCCTGAGACTTGGTAGCGTTCGCTCATGATGGCGTCGAGATTGACCTTCGCTCCACCGCAGCGAGGAACTGCATCGCCCGCTTGTACTTTTCCTTTGCGCCATCGCCGGCGGCGGACTGCAAGTCGTCCAGCTTCGTCTTCAGATCCAGATAGGACGGGCCTTGCGTCTCCTGTGCCGACAGCGCCCAGTTCAAGGCAACAACAGTGTTTCCTGATGGGTCCTCTGGAGCTTTCCCCTTGAGAGGCACCGGCACTTCGGGCACTGCAAAGTGATCGAACATCGAACGGTCACCAGTCACGTAGATTTCGTTCGGGCTCTTGATGAGCCGGTCCGGCCTATCCGCAAACACCATCGCAGCACCGAGCCAGTCCTGACAGCTCTCCAACTTGGCGGCCTCGACGATGGGGCGACCAGCGTAGATGTTCAGCTCCGGCACGATGACCACAGGTCCTTCGCTGACTCCAGCTCTGAATGGAACGCCCGCCAGCAGCAAGCGCCCCATCTCCGCACAGAGATTCCACAGGAACGATCCCGCCGCATCGACGAGCTCAGGTGGCGACAATCCATCAAGCGGATCACTCCAGAGCAGCAAGCAGTCGCTGAACTGAACAATGCCAGGCTTGTACTCTTGCAGAGCGGATCTCCCATCTGCGCCGCGCCGGTGAATTCTGTGCGTCCATCGCATGGTCCTGCCGAGTCGAAAGATGTCACCTACCAGCGCGGCGGTTTTACCTGATAGCGCCGCCTGACTAGCACCCAGGATGTCCACGAATGCAACGATCCGGTTACGACTCAGCGGTCCATCGCTGCTGACACCTATCTCGCTCATACCAAGCGCGTCCTTCCAGTCAACAGTTCTTGCATCATCCCTTGCTTGAGGGCGCGGGTTTTGGCGAGACGGGATTCGAGGGCAGAGAGGTCGGCATCCATGTCGGCGAGGACTGCGGCAATGGCGGATTGCTCAGGAAGACTGGGAAGCTTGACTTCTATGCGTCCAAGCGCTCCACGGGAAATACGCTTGTGAGTTGTTCCCCCACTTCGATCGCTTACCGCTTTGAACCATTCAGGCGTTGAAAACACTTGGGCAAGGAACACTCTATTCACTGTTTCGGCCGGAGGCCTGAAGATGGTCACATCTACGGAGGTAACGACGCGGTCATCACCAATAACGGGTAATACGCACGCACGCCCAGCAGGGTCAGCAAGTCGACAAATGAGTAGATCTCCTGCGACAAGCTCTTTGCATCTCAGAAGAGCAAAGGACCGGTCATCGATGAACTTCTTGTCCTCCTTGTCAACAAAGCAGCCCACACCGATGTTTCCGGTTTGAATAAGGCGAACGCCCTCGGATCGAATGTGCTCTGATTCGATCCAGTCTCCGTCGTCAAACAGCTCCTTCCGTCGTTCGGCCAACTCAATCAGCGTCCTATTGACCCACTCCCCACTGAACCCCGGCAGGCGAGTTTGGCCGGTGAGAAGTTGCTGCATCGCGGCCTGTTTGATATCGCGCTTCTTGGCGATCATGTATTGACCCAGTGAAAACCTGCTCAGGTGTTACCGTCGAGAGGAAGACACCATGAGTACGTTGATGGACGAAGAGATCAAGCGCTGGACCGCGAAGCGCAAG
>JAYRJQ010000020.1:0-107389 GCA_041906185.1 Burkholderiaceae bacterium | reverse complement strand
GCATCGCGCGGCCCAGCTTCGTGTGGTTCACCAAATACATCAGCGCCGCCAGGATCACCACCGTCAGCACCAGGATCAGCACCTGCGTCACCGTGATCACCGGCCCGCCCAGATTGAACGGCTCGGTGGGCAGCAGCAGCGGGAACGGCTTCGGATTCGGCTTCCACACGATCATCGCCAGCGTCTGCAGCAGCAGCGACATCCCCATCGCCGTGATCAGCGGCGCCAGGCGCGGCGCGCTGCGCAGGGGGCGGTAGGCGATCTTCTCGATCGTGAAGTTCAGGAAGGTGCACACGGCCACCGCGCAGATCAGCGCGATCACCATCAGGGCCCAGCCCGGCAGGCCGGAATCGGCCAGCAGCGTGACGACCGTCCAACTGGTGAGCGCACCAGCCATCAGGATCTCGCCGTGAGCGAAATTGATGAGGTTGATGATGCCGTAGACCATCGTGTAGCCCAGTGCCACGAGCGCATACATGCTCCCGAGCACCAGACCGTTGATGATCTGTTGCAGAAAAGTCTCCATAACAGGTCTTCCTTTGCTTTCTCGCCGGGCGAAACGGCCGCCCCACTGGGCACGAGTACTGCACGAGCCGTGCCACCTCGGCGCAATCACGGGTAAACACCAAGCCGCTCCGGCCAGCACCCTCGGTGTTAACCCTTTGTTTCGAATACCAATCAGCATCCAGCACCCCGTTGAGGCGGGTCAAAGCTTGCCGACGAGGAAAGGTGTCTTTCGTCACGGCGGTGTAACTGGGCGGAATTCCGCCCACCCCTGCCGAGGCCTGTGCGGAATTCCACACTCCGGCGGCGGCGGACGTGAACGGGCCCCCGCAGGAGGGCGCGGGCGTCGCGCGACACCCCTTCGCCGTTTGGGCACACTACGCCACCTGATGACGTCGCCCCCCGCCCTGCTGCAAGCGCTGCCGCCCCCCGACACCCGCCCCTGGTGGCGGCGCTGGGTCGCCCGCCTGCGCCGCCCGAACGCCCATGTGTGGCTGACGCTGGGACTGGTCGCGCTGGGCATGCTGCTGGGGCAACGGCTCAGCGAGAACGCCGGCATGGCCCAGCTCGCCGCCGTCGCGAGCGAGCGCCTGGAGCTCTACACCGCCGCTCTGGAGGCGGAGCTGGCCCGGCACGACTACCTGCCCAACCTGATCGCCATCGACGACGAGGTGCAGGCGCTCATCGCCCAGCCCGAGGACACCGCGCTGCGACGCCGCGCCGACCTGAAGCTCGCACGGATCACCGTCCGGGCCGGGGCCAGCGCCTCCTATCTGGTCGACCGCCAGGGCGTGGTGCTCGCGAGCAGCCAGCCCAGCGACACCGGCAACAACCCGCTGAGTGCCGGCGAGCAGTCCCGCCTGCGCGACGCGCTGCAGGCCCAGGCGCAGCACTTCTTCGCGGTGAACGAGGGCAATGGCAGCACGGAGTACTTCATGCTGCATCTGGTGCGCCGGCAGCGGCAGGTGAAGGCCGCCGTTGTGGTGCGCCTCAACCTCGCGCCGCTGGAGGCCACCTGGATCGACCTGGGTCTGCGCTCGCACGGTGAGAAGCTGCTCGTGGTGGACGACAACGAGGTCCTGATCATGTCCTCGGTGCCCGAATGGAAGTACCGCATCCTCGGCCACGTGACGCCGGAGGTGCAGGCCGCGCTGCAGGCCTCGGGGCGCTACCCGGGCGCCTCGCTGCAAGGCATGGGCCTCAACGTCGAGGGCATGGAGAAGCAGGACGCCCTGCTCGTGGCCGTCCCCGCCGCCAAGGGGCTGCGCGAGGGCGGGCTGCTCCTGGCCCAGCAGCGCGTGGCCGCGCCGCTGGGCGTGCGACTGGTGACGCTATCCGACCCGGCTGAAGTCTGGCGGCAGGCCCACTACGCCACCTGGGGCGGCGGCGCGTTCGGAGCCAGCGTGGGGCTGATGAGCCTCTACCTCGCGTCACGGCGACGCGCGCTGCGACAGGTCTTCCAGGCGCAGACGGCACTGCAGAAGGCCCACGGCGATCTGGAGCGCCTCGTGGACCACCGCACCCGCGAGCTGCGGGCCACCAACGAGGAGCTCAAGCGCCAGATCGCCCAGCGCCTGCAGGCCGAGACGGAGCTGGTGCAGGCCGGCAAGCTGGCGGTGCTGGGGCAGATGTCCGCCGGCGTGTCGCATGAGCTGAACCAGCCGCTCACCGCCCTGCGCGCGCTCTCGGCCAACACCCTGCGCTTCCTGGAGGCCGGGCGCACGCAGACGGTGGCCGAGAACCTCAAGGCCATCGACAGCGTCGTGGAGCGCATGGCCGCCATCACGCGGCAGCTCAAGAGCTTCGCCCGCAAGGCCGAGAACGCCGCAGAGCCCGCCGTGCTGCAGACCGCGATCGCCAACGTGCTCCTGCTGCTGGAGCACCGCCTGCGCAGCGCGCAGATCGAGGTGAGGCAAGACCTGACCCTGCCGGACGGCCTGCGCGTGAAGGCCGACGCTAACCGCCTGGAGCAGGTGCTGGTGAACCTGGTGGGCAATGCCATCGACGCCATGGACGACGTCTCGCCGCGCCGCCTGCTGATCGGTGCGCGCCTGGACGGCGAGCGGGTCCGCGTGCAGGTGCGGGACAACGGCCGTGGCCTCGATCCGGCGCTGCTGCCTCGGCTCTTCGAGCCCTTCTTCACCACCAAGCCGGCCGGCCAGGGCCTGGGCCTCGGCCTGGTGATCTCGTCGAAGATCGTCCATGAATTCGGCGGTACGCTCAGGGCTGTACCGCCCGCAGACATGCCGCACGCAGAGGCCGGCGGCATGTGTTTCGAATTTGATCTGGCCTGGGAATAGCATGTTTGAGGGTTACAAGGTTCTCTTCGTCGAGGACGATCCGCCGGTGCGGCTGAGTCTGTCGCAGTCCCTGGAGCTGGCCGGCCTGGAGGTGCAGGCCTGCGGCACCGCCGAGGAGGCGCTGCCGGAGATCGTGCCCGGTGCGCAGATCGTGGTGATGAGCGATGTGCGCCTGCCCGGCATGGACGGCATGCGGCTGCTGGAGCACGTGATGAACGTGGACGCGAGCATTCCCGTCGTGCTGATCACCGCGCACGGGGACGTCGCGATGGCCGTGCAGGCCATGCGCATCGGCGCCTACGACTTCATCGAGAAGCCCTTCGCGCCCGAGCGCTTCGTCGAGACGGCGCTGCGCGCGCTCGACAAGCGCATGCTGCGCAATGCCGTCGACGACCTGCGCTCGCAGCTGCAGCGCGCCAACGGCATCGAGGCCGTGCTGCTGGGGCAGTCCGCGGCGATGCAGCAGGTGCGCAAGCAGATCCTGAACCTGGCGGACACCTCGGCCGACGTGATGATCCTCGGCGAGACCGGCACCGGCAAGGAGCTGGTCGCCCGCTGCCTGCACGACCAGAGCAAGCGCCGCGACCGGCATTTCGTCGCCATCAACTGCGGCGGCCTGCCCGAGAACCTGTTCGAGAGCGAGCTCTTCGGCCACGAGCCCGGCGCCTTCACGTCCGCCGCCAAGCGCCGCGTGGGCAAGCTGGAGTTCGCCAACGGCGGCACGCTGCTGCTGGACGAGATCGAGACCATGCCCGTGCCGCTGCAGATCAAGCTGCTGCGCGTGCTGCAGGAGCGGCGGCTGGAGCGCCTGGGCTCCAACGAGGAGGTGCCGATCAACGTCCGCGTGATCGCCGCTACCAAGGCCGACCTCAAGGCCATGAGCGAAGCGCAGCAGTTCCGAGGCGACCTCTACTACCGCCTCAACGTGGCCACGCTGACGCTGCCGCCGCTGCGCGAGCGCCGCGAGGACATCCCCCTGCTCTTCCAGCACTTCATCGCCCAGGCCGCGGCCCGCTACGAGCGCCCGGCGCCGGAACTCGACCCGCAGCGCCTGCGCGAGTTGATGTCACATGACTGGCCGGGCAATGTGCGCGAGATCCGCAATGCCGCGGACCGCTTCGTGCTGGGCCTCGCCGGCAGCGACGACGGCCAGCTGATCGAGCCCGTCCCGCTGACCCTGGCGCGTCAGATGGACCTGATCGAGAAGACGCTCATCGAGCAGGCCCTGCGCCGCTGCCACGGCAAGATCCCCGCCGTGATGGAGCTGCTGGGAACGCCGAAGAAGACGCTCTACGACAAGCTGCACCGGCACGGGATCGAGCTGGAGCGCTTCCGCAGCGCGAGCTGAGATTCCAACCCGGATCGCCACGAACTCGCTGACAGGCAGCGCTGGATCCAACCTCATTTTTCTTCACAGGAGCACACGACCATGGGACTTTTCGGCCTGGGCGGCGCCAATTCGAAATCAAGCCACCTGCCCGCCTGCTACACGTCGTCGACCGTACCAGGCCGACAGATCGAGAAGAACCTCGGGCTCGTGCAGTACACGCAGAAGGGCATCGCCGGCGATGCCCCGGAGGAGATCCAGAGCGTTTTCCTGGCCCTGCTGCGCGAGGCGCAGGCCGCGGGCGGCAATGCGGTCGTGAATGTGCGCCTGCAGTCCGGCTCCTATGAACAGCAGGGCTCCAAGTGGCAGGTGACCTACCTCGTGGCCTTTGGCGACGCCGTGCTGCTCGGCTGAGAGGCGGCCCCCACGGACGAGGCTGGCTGCGGCGTGCGGCCGCTCTGCATCGGCGTGCCCGTGATCACCGATACGCCCCTGGATCCGGCGAGTCCGTCGGCTTCGCGATCACCCGCTTGAAGGCCTCGCCCATGGGCAGGTTCAGGTTCAGGTTGCGGGGCGGGATGGGGCTCTGGAACCAGCGCTGGTAGATGGCCTGGATGTCACCGCTGCGGTAGAGGCCGACGATGACGCCATCCACGAGGCGCTTGAACAGCGGATCGCCCGCCGGCAGGCCGATGGCATAGGGCTCCACCGACAGCGGCTGCTCGGAGATGAAGTACTCCTGCGGGTCCCGCACCTGGGCGATCAGGCTGCGCAGCAGCACGTCGTCCATCGCGTAGGCGACGGCGCGGCCCGTCTGCAGCAGGCGGAAGGACTCCTGGTCGTCCTGCCCCACGAGGATGCGAAAGCCCAGGCCCTTCTGCAGGTTCAGCTGGTGCATGTACTGCAGGCTGGTCGTGCCGATGGTGGACGCCACCGTGAGGCCGCGCAGGTCTTCCACCGTGCGCATCATCTGGCTGCGGCGCGACAGCAGGCGGCTTTCCGCGACATAGGTGGTGGTCGAGAAGGACTGGCTGCGCGCCCGCTCGGCCGTGTGCGTGGTGATGCCGCACTCCAGGTCCAGCGTGCCGTTTGCGACCAGCGGCATGCGCGTGGCCGAGTTCACGGCGATCTGCTTCACCTCGAGGTCGGGCAGCTGCAGCTGCGTGCGGATGGCGTCAATGACGCGCTCGCACAGCTCGACGGAATAGCCCACGGGCTTGAGACGGCCGTCCAGGTAGGAGAACGGCAGCGAGGCGGGGCGGTAGCCCATCACGATGACGCCGGTGTCGCGGATGCGCGCAAGCGTGCGGGAGCCCTCGACGCGGCTTGCCGAGGCGGGCGTGAGGGAGGCACTGGGCACCGGGGCCGGCGCGGCTGCCGCAGGTGGCACGGCCGTCGACTGCAGCGCCGCCGACGCGGGGCCGCACAGGGCCAGGGCCAGGGCCGCGGTGACGCTCAGCGCCAGGAGGCCACGGACGACGGAACGATCACCAGAAAGACGGAACATGCGGCGCGGCAAGGGGCAGGAACGGATTTCCGCCTGACCAGCACGACGCCGGGGACGGCAGGGAACGGGCGCATTGTGCGCGATGCCGCTCCGGCCGCAAGCGTGCAAGCCCCAGCAGACGCGGGCTTGCGAGGGCGCTCAAGCGGCCTTCAGTGGGCGGCGTCGAGCAACTCGGGCTGCATGCCGGCGTCGAGACCTTCGTCGTCCAGGAAGTCCTCCGGCGCCGGGCGGGTCTTGTCCACCAGGCGGTCGAAGGCGGCCAGCTCGGGGTTCACGGCCTTGGGGATCAGCGGCTTGTCCAGCGGGCGGTAGATGCGGCTGCGCAGACGGTTGAGGCGGTCGGAGTGCGCCGCCTCGCGGGCGTACTGCTCGGGGTCCAGCAGCATGGCGAAGGGGTTGGCGGCGATCGGGGTCGGGCGGGTGGACATGGTGGTCTCCTGCGGCGCGGTGTCTTGGGATGGCTCCACTGTAGGCACTGCCCGCGCGCCAGCCCAGTCGGACGGGCGACAAAGCGCGTGTCGGAAAAAACCTGACGCGGCTGTCAGGCGCCCGACGTGTGCGGCGCGGTCGGCTCGGTCTGAGCGTTCAGCGACCGCCGCGCTGCCGGTGCGCCTCGATGCGCTGCACCAGCTCCGGCCGGCCGGAGCGGCGCGCGAAGTCGAGCACGCCGAGGCCCTTGTCGTTGACCAGGCTCGTGTCGGCGCCGGCTTGCAGGAGCACGTCGACGCTGTCCGGCGAGCCGTAGCCGGCCGCCATCATCAGCGGCGTGCTGCCGTTGGGCGAGCGGGCGTCGATGTCGGCCCCCTGGGCGATCAGCCAGGCCGTGACGCCGTTGTCCGGGCCGCTGCAGGCATAGTGCAGCGCCGTGAAGCCGGCCTCGTTGATGAGGGCGCCGCGCTGCACCAGGGCCTGCACCCAGGGCAGACGCCCGCGCAGGGCCGCCAGCATCAGCGGGGTCTCGCCCGCCTGGTTGATGGCGTTGACGTCCATCTGGGGGTGCTCGATCAGCAGCTTCACCACCCGCTCGGACTCCTCCATGAGCGCCTTGTGCAGCGCCGTGTTGCGCTGCTCGTCCGCCTGGTTGGGATCGACGCCGTCGAGCAGCAGCTTCATTACGAAGCTGGGCTGGTCTCGCACGGCCGCCAGCATGAGATCGCGGAACTCGTCCGGCGTGGCGGGCCTGAAGAGGGACACGCGCGGGGTGACGGGCGCTGAAACGGACGCTGAAACGGGCGCTGTGGCGGGCGGCGTCGCGGGAGGCGTTACGGGCGGCTCGGCCCCTTGCGCAAGCGGCGCCGCCACCCCGGCGGCGATCGCCAGGGCCAGCCCCGGCAGGAGGCGCGCGGCGGGCTTCATGCGGGCATGCGGAACAGGCGGCGAACGTTGGCGGTGGTGGCCTCGGCCACGGCCTCCACGCTCAGGCCCTTGATGGCGGCCAGCTGCACCGCGACATGCGGCACATAGGCCGGGCTGTTGGTCTTGCCGCGGTAGGGCACGGGCGCGAGGTAGGGGCTGTCGGTCTCGATCAGCAGGTGGTCCAGCGGCAGGGCCGCGGCCACCTCGCGCAGGTCCGCGGCGTTCTTGAAGGTCAGGATGCCGGAGAAGGAAATGTAGTAGCCCTGGTCCACCGCGGCCTTGGCCACCTCCAGGCTTTCGGTGAAACAGTGGAAGACGCCGCCGGCCTGCTCACCGCCCTCCTCGTTCAGCAGCCGCAGGGTGTCCGCGGCGCTGGAACGGGTGTGGATCACCATCGGCTTGTTCGCGCGGCGCGCCGCGCGGATGTGCGTGCGGAAGCGCTCGCGCTGCCATTCCATGTCGGCCAGCGTGCGGCCGTTCAGGCGGTAGTAGTCCAGCCCCGTCTCGCCGATGGCCAGCACCTTCTCGTGCCGGCTGGCCTCGACGAGCTCGTCCTCGGTCGGCTCGTGCACGTCCTCGTTGTCCGGGTGGACGCCCACGCTGGCGAAGAGCTGCGGATGGGCCTCCGCCAGCGCCCGCACGGCGGGGAACTCCTCCATGGTGGTGCAGATGGTCAGCGCCTGCACGACCTGCGCCGCCTGCATGGCGGCGAGGATCTCGGGCAGCTGGGCCTGGAGCTCGGGAAAGCTCAGGTGGCAATGGGAATCGATGAACATGGCGATGGCAGTGGCGACGACAGCGGCTCCGGCAGCCGGGCCGAAACGTGCAACAGGCCCGGCGGGCCAAAACGTGCAACAGGCCTGGTGGGCCAAAACGTGCAACAGGCCTGGTGGGCCTGGGGTGCGGCAGGCCCGCCGGGCGGAATCAGAGCGTCTGGGTCGGCTTGGTCGAGGAGATGGCCGTGCCGAGGATCTCCTCGATCTTCAGGCGGATCAGGCGCGTCTTTTCGTCCCCGGGGAACTTCACGCCGACGCCCTGGGTGCGGCCGCCCGACGCATTGGCCGGCGTGATCCACGCGACCTTGCCCGCGATCGGGTAGCGCTGCGGGTCTTCCGGCAGGGTGAGGATGAGGTAGATGTCCTCGCCGAGCTTGTACTCGCGCGGCGTGGGCACGAAGAGGCCACCATCGGTGAAGGCCGGGATGTAGGCGGCGTAGAGCGCCCCCTTCTCCTTGAACACCAGCTGCATCATGCTGGGGCGGGCGCCCCCACCGGGCTGCGCGGCAGCCAGGGCTGCGGCCTGGGACTTGGCGGGGATGTCACTCATGCGCTGAAGTGTAACGAATGCCTCCGGCCTCGCGACAGGCGAGGGTCGCCGGATCTGTGAGCAATTGAAGGGACAGCTCCGCGCATCGATGGCGTCCCCACCGCGACCCGGTGCGAGGAGCGCCCACCCGCCGCGGGACTCAAGCGTCCTTGCGCACCGCCACCCGCATCAGCCGCTGCCCCTGCCCCACCAGCGATTCCATCAGCAGGTTGGCATTGAGCGGGTGCTCGGCATGGCGGGCGGCATCACGCAGGATGCGCGCCCAGGCCTGCATGGCCTCGGGGTTGCGCGCGGCAGGCAGCGCCTCCCGCGGGAAATAGGCGGAAGGCGCGCCGTGGGCCGTGCGGATGAGGTCCGTCGCCAGGCGCTGCAGCGCCTCGATGGCGCGGGGCACGGGCCAGTCGCTCAGCACGCCGGTCTCGTTGCGGGCGATGCGCCGGGGCAGCTCCAGCCAGGTCTTGGCGGCAATGCCGTCCTCGGACCACTGCAGCGCCTGCTGCGGCCGGCCGCCGCAGGCATCCAGCAGCACCTCCGGCGAGGGCACGCCGCGTTCGGTCAGCCAGGCCAGCGCCTGCTCGCGCGGCGGCAGCCCCAGCGGAACCGGCTGGCAGCGGCTGCGGATGGTCGGCAGGAGGCTCTCCGGCGCGCTGCTGGCCAGCACGAAGCGCAGCAGCCCGGCGGGCTCCTCCAGCGTCTTGAGCAGCGCGTTGGCCGCGACCGTGTTGAGGCTCTCGGCGGGGAACAGCACCACCACCTTGGCCCGGCCGCGCGCCGCCGTCACCTGGGCAAAGCCCAGCATGCTGCGCACGGCATCGACCTTGATCTCGCGGCTGGGCTTGCTCTTGCTCGCCTTGCCCTCGCCGTCCTTGCCGGGCTCGGCGTCGTCCGCATCGAGCCCCAGCGACTCTCGCAGGGCATCGGGCACCAGCAGCAGAAAGTCCGGGTGCGAGCGGGACTGGAACAGGTGGCAGCTCGCGCAGCGGCCGCAGGCGAGGCCGGTCGGGAGCGGAGCCTCGCACAGCCAGGACTGCGCCAGCGCGAGCGCCATCTCGAGCTGGCCGACGCCTTCCGGGCCCTGCACCAGCAAGGCATGCGAGCGCGCCTGCTGCAGCGCATGGGTCAGTGGCGCGGCGAGCCAGGGCAGCGGGAGCGTGCCGTCTTCCTTGATGCTCACCATCCGCGCTGCTCCAGGACGGCCACGATCTGGGCGGACACGCTGGCGACGTCGCCGCTGGCGTCGATGCGGGCGAAGCGCTGCGGCGCCGCCGCGGCGCGGGCGGCGTAGCCCGCACGCACGCGCTCGAAGAAATCGAGGTCCTGCTGCTCGAAGCGGTCGGCATCCCGGGCCGCGGCCCGGCGCGCGGCGGCGACGGCCGGGGGCAGGTCGAACCAGATCGTGAGGTCCGGCTGGCGGCCCTGCGTCACCCAGGACTCCAGCTGCTCCAGCACCGCCAGCGGCAGGCCGTTGCCCCCGCCCTGGTAGGCGAAGCTGGCGTCCGTGAAGCGGTCGCTGACCACCGTGCGCCCGGCCGCCAGGGCCGGTTCGATGACCTGGCGCAGATGGTCCCGGCGGCCGGCGAAGACGAGGAGCGCCTCGGTCAGCACGTCCATGCCCTCGTGCAGGACCAGCTCGCGCAGGCGCTCGGCCAGCGGCGTGCCGCCCGGCTCGCGGGTGTTGACGACCTCGGCGCCCGCCTCGCGCAGCCGCGCGCTCACGGCCGCGATGTGCGTGGACTTGCCCGCCCCGTCTATGCCCTCGAAGGAAATGAATCGACCGCTCACGCTGTGTGTGTCCTGGGGTTCGCGCCGTTGCCGGCACCGAAGAGAAGCGCCGGCTCAGCGCCCGCGCTGGTATTGATTGACGGCGCGATTATGCGCGGCCAGGTCGTCCGAGAAGACGCTGCTGCCATCGCCCCGCGCCACGAAGTACAGCGCCTTGCTCGGCGCCGGGTGCAGCGTCGCCTGCAGCGAGGCTACGCCGGGCATGGCGATGGGCGTCGGGGGCAGGCCGCCGCGGGTGTAGGTGTTGTAGGGGGTGTCCGCCAGCAGGTCGCGCTTGCGCAGATTGCCGTCGAAGGCCGTGCCCAGGCCGTAGATGACCGTCGGGTCCGTCTGCAGCGGCATGCCGATGCGCAGGCGGTTCACGAACACGGAGGCCACCATCGGGCGGTCGGCCGCGGCACCGGTCTCCTTCTCGACGATGGAGGCCAGGATCAACGCTTCGTCAGCGCTCTTGAGCGGCAGCCCCTGCGCGCGGCCGGCCCAGGCGGCATCGAGCTTGCGCTGCATGGCCTGCGCGGCCCGCTTCAGCACGGTGAGGTCGCTCACGCCGCGGCTGTAGGCATAGGTGTCCGGGAAGAAGCGCCCCTCGGGCGAGGCGCCGGGCAGGCCGAGGCGGCTCATCACGGTGGCGTCGTCGACGTCCTGCAGCGTCTGCTTGAGCGCCGGAGCGCGGGCCAGCGCCGCGCGGAACTGCCGCCAGGTCCAGCCCTCGATGAGGCGGACCTGCTCCAGCACCTCCTCGCCGCGCACCATCTTGTCGAGCAGCCCACGAGGCGTGATGCCCTGGTGGATCTCGTAACTGCCCGCGCGGATCTGCCGCGCCTGCCCGGACCAGCGGAACCAGTGGTACAGCAGTCGGGCGTCCTCCTGCACGCCGGCCAGCACCCAGGCGCCGGCCACCTCGCGGGGCGAGGCGCCCGGCTCGATGGAGAGTTCCACCGTCGGTGCGGCCAGGCTGAGCGGGCGCTGGAGCCACCACCACGCCGCGCCGGCCAGGGCCAGGGCGGCCAGCAGGGCCAGCAGGACGAGAGTGCGCAGGAACTTGAACATGAAGCAGGCAGGCGATCCAGGCGGGGAGCGGGAGGCAGACAGCGGGCCGGAAAGTGTCGACCCTGCCACGGCCCCGGGGCCGGACTCAACCTTGCTGAGCCCAGGGCCGGGCCGGGCAAATCATAATTCGCCCATGAGCCAAGCAACGTCCTCCGTTTCCCCGAGCGCCCTTCCTGCGCCCCCCCTGCCCGCCGACCTCCAAGGAGCTGTCCGCCTGACTGACTGGGGCGTGATGGCCGCCCGCGGTGAAGAGGCCGCCAAGTTCCTCCACGGCCAGCTGACGCAAGACCTGGCCCTGCAGACGCCCCAGCAGGCGCGGCTCGCGGGCTACTGCTCCGCCAAGGGGCGGCTGCTGGCGACGATGGTGGCCTTCAAGCCGGCCGCGGACACCGTGCTGATGGCCCTGCCCTCGGACGTGCTGCCGCCGACGCTCAAGCGCCTGTCCATGTTCGTGCTGCGCGCCAAGTGCAAGCTGGCGGACGCCGGCAGCGCCCAGCCCGACGGCTGGGCCGTGTGGGGCCTCGCCGGGGCCGCGGCGCAGCAGTGGCTGGGTGCCGACGCCCCCGCGAGCGTCTGGGCCGCGTCGGGCAAGGCACTGGGTGACGGCCGCACGGCCTGGATCACCCGGCTCCCCGACGCCGGCGCCCTGCCCCGCTACCTGATGCTGGCCCCGGCCGATGCGGCGGCGCCTGCGCTGCCCGTGATCGAACCCGCCGACTGGGACGCGCTCGACGTGGCCTCGGGCCTCGCCTGGATCCGCAGCACCACCGTCGAGCAGTTCGTGCCGCAGATGCTGAACCTCGAGCTGCTGGGTGGCGTCAACTTCCAGAAGGGCTGCTATCCCGGCCAGGAGATCGTGGCCCGCAGCCAGTACCGCGGCACCATCAAGCGTCGCACCTTCGCCTTCGCCTGCGACGCCGCGGCACAGCTGGGCCAGGAGGTCTTCCACAGCGAGGACCCGGAGCAGCCCGCCGGCCTGGTGGCGAGCGTGGCGTCGCGAGGCACCGGCAGCCTGCTGCTGGTCGAGACCAAGCTGGCGGCGCTCACCGCCGGCACGCTGCACCTGGGCTCGGCCCAGGGTCCCCTCCTGCGCCAGCAGGCCCTGCCCTACGAGATCTCGGAGCCCCAATGAGCGCCACCCCGCCTGGAATCGAGCGTTTCGTCTACTACCGCATCCACGAGTCGGACACCGCGGCGGCCCTGGCGGCCTTCCAGTCGGCCGTGCCGGCCGGCAGCGTGCGCCTGATGCGCCGCCTGGATGCCGGCGCGGGCGCGCTGCAGACATGGATGGAAGTGCATGCGGCCGAGACCGGCGCCCAGACGGAGCCCGCGTTGGCCGCCGCTTTGGCCGCCTACATCCAGGGGCCGCGGCACCTGGAGCAGTTCGTGCCGGTCTGACCGCGTCGGGCGCACCGGTCCGCCGCCTGGCTCACAGGCTGCGCACCATCTCCACGTGCTGGATGCCGGCCTCCTCGAAGACCGGGCCGCGCTGCTGGAAGCCGGCGCGCATGTAGAAGCTCGCCGCCGAGAGTTGCGCGTGCAGCAGCACCTCGCGGTCGCCGCGCGCACGCGCCGCCTGCATCAGCGCCTCCAGCACCTCGCGGCCGATGCGGGCCCCGCGCATGCTGCGCATCACGGCCATGCGGCCGATCTTGGCGACGCCGGGCACATGCTCGAGCAGGCGCCCGGTCCCTAGCGGCACGCCCAGGCGGTTGTAGGCCACGGCATGCACGCAGGCGGCGTCCGCCGCGTCCCACTCCATGTCGGCCGGGATCTTCTGCTCCTGCACGAAGACAGACTGCCGGATGGCGCCGGCATGGGCGCCCAGCGTGCTCCAGTCGCCCACCTGCACCGTGACCATGGGCTCGGCCGCCTCGAAGCCCAGCAGCGTCTGGCGCAGTGCGGGCGGCACGGGCAGCGGGCGCTGCTGCTCGGCATCGGCGAACACATAGACCAGCTCGCCATGCACCAGCAGCTCGTCGCCCCGGAAGACGGCGCACTGCACGGTGAGGGAGGTCGTGCCGACGCGAGCGCAGCGCACGCCGATGTCCAGCAGGTCGTCGTAGTGGGCCGAGCCGAGATACTCGACCGTCGACTTGCGCACGAAGAGATCACCACCCAGGGACTTCATCGTGTCGGCATAGGGAAGCGCCAGGGCGCGCCAGTAGGCGCCGACGGCGGTGTCGAAGTAGCCCAGGTAGTGGGCATTGAAGACGATCTGCTGGGCGTCGATCTCGGCCCAGCGCACGCGCAGGCGCTCGAGGCAGCGGAATTCCTGACGGGTCATGCTCATGGCTTCAGTGCCTCCTTGAGGGCAGCGGCGCAGGCGTCGAGGGCCTGCAAGGCTTCGGGAATGGTGCGGCCCATCTTGATGAAATCGTGGGTGACGCCGCGGAACAGCTCGAGCTGCACCGGCACGCCCTGGCTGCGCAGCAGGTCGCCGTAGGCCAGGCCCTCGTCGACCAGCGGATCGCACTCCGCGAGGATCAGCGCCGCGGGGGCCACGTCGGCGTGGTCCGGCGCCAGCAGCGGCGCGAAGCGCCAGTCCTGGCGGTGGTGGTGCTCGATGTAGTGGTCGAAGAACCACTGGATGGACGAGGCGTCGAGCAGGAAGCCCTGGGCGAAGAGCTTGTGCGAGGGCGTGTCCGCGTGGGCCGTGGTGCCGGGCGTGATCAGCAGTTGCAGGGCCAGGGGCTGGCCGAGGTCGCGGGCATGCAGGGCACACACGGCGGCGAGTGTGCCGCCGGCGCTGTCACCGCCCACCGCGAGGCGGCTGCCATCGAGGCCGAGCGACTCGGCCGCGCCGGGCAGCCACTTCATGATCGCCCAGCAGTCGTCGACGGCGGCGGGGAAGCGGTGCTCGGGCGCGAGGCGGTAGTCCAGGGCCATCACGGCGCAGCCGCTGCGCAGGGCGAGCTGGCGGCAGAGGCTGTCGTGCGTTTCGAGGCTGCCGATGGTGAAGCCGCCGCCATGGAAGTACAGCAGCACGGGCAGACGCTCGTCGCTCGGCGCGTACAGGCGGGCCTGCAGCGGGCCCTCGGCACCGGGCACGGTGAAGGTCTCCACGCGCGGCAGCGGCGCGCGCGGCAGGTCCAGGATCTCCGCCCCCATCAGGTAGCCGATGCGCGCCTGCCGGGGCGTCAGGCTGTGGAAGGCCGGGCGGTTGGCGCGATGGATGCGTTCCAGCACCGCGGCCATGCGCGGTGTCAACAAGGTGCTACTCAAAAGGGACTCCAGGACGTAGGCTGCAGCGCATCGCGTGCCGGCCAGGGCTGCGCATTTTCGCAGACCCGCCCCGGCGCACCGCCGACGCCGTACATGAGCACCGGAAAGGGCACCCCATGGCATTGATCCGCTTCGTCAACCCCGTGTACCTCGAGGCCGGCGCGCGGCTGCGCCTGGGCGAGGAGGCCCGGGCGCTGGGATGGCGCAAGCCGCTGATCGTGACGGACGCGGGGGTGCGGGCCGCGGGCGTACTGGACCGTGCGCTGGAAGGTCTGGCCGACTGGCCGCTGGCGATCTTCGACGGCACGCCCGGCAACCCCACCGAGGCCGCCGTGCGGGCGGCGTGGCAATGCTGGCAGGACGAGGGCTGCGACGGGCTCATCGCCATCGGCGGCGGCTCCAGCATCGACCTGGCGAAGGGCCTCGCCGTGATGGCCACGCATGAGGGCCCGCTGCATCACTACGCGACCATCGAGGGCGGCAGCGCGCGCATCGGGCCGCAGGCGTTGCCACTGATCGCCGTGCCCACGACCGCCGGCACGGGCAGCGAGGTGGCCCGCGGCAGCCTGCTGATCACGGACGACGGGCGCAAGCTGGGCTTCCACTCCTGGCACCTGCTGCCGCGGGTGGCGCTGTGCGACCCGGCGCTCACGCTGGCGCTGCCGGCGGGGCTCACCGCGGCGACGGGCATGGACGCCCTCGCCCACTGCCTGGAGACCTTCATGTCGGCGGCCTTCAATCCGGTGGCCGATGGCATCGCGCTCGAGGGCCTGCGGCGCGGCTGGGGCGCCATCGAGCGGGCGGTGCATCAGGGCGACGACCTGGACGCGCGCCTGCAGATGATGTGCGCGAGCAGCATGGGCGCCATGGCTTTCCAGAAGGGGCTGGGCTGCGTGCATTCGCTGAGCCACGCGATCGGCGGGCTGCATCCTCGGGCGCATCACGGGACGCTCAATGCGGTCTTCCTGCCGGCGGTGCTGCGCTTCAACGCGCCGCATGCGTCGATGCAGGCCGAGGGCAAGCTGGCCCGGCTGGCGCAGGCCATGGGGGTGGCCGATGCCGCGCCGGAGGCACTGGCCGAGGTGCTGCGCCAGCGCACGCAAGACCTGGCCCTGCCGACCCGTCTGTCGGAGATGGGGCTGGATCTGGCGGATGCCGACCTCATCATCGAGCGGGCGATGAAGGACCACTGCCACGGGACGAATCCGCGGGTGGCGAGCGCAGAGGACTACGAGCGGCTGCTGAGGGAATGCGCGTGATGAGCTGGCGACCGTCGGGCAGCGCGCCCGTTCAACGGTGCGTGCCAGCCCCTCCCGCGAACAGCGAGCGACCGCCGGGTGGCGGGTGGACGTGATCAAGCCGTGTCCCCCGGGCCGCCGGCCCTCCTCCTTCCCCTGCGCGATCACGCCCACCCGCCACCCGGCTCTGCCAACGATCGGTCATGCCAGCCGCTCGCTCGGCGATGGACTCGCTGCAGGGATCCACGAAAGCAAAAAGGCCTGACACCTCGCGGGGTCAGGCCTTGCCTTCAGGTCCGGCAGGCGCCCGGGCTCGAGCCGGGCGTCCGCGGGGGGCGGCAGATCAGCCGTGCTTCTTGTCGAAGAACTGCTCGTCTTCCGTGGAGCCCTTGAGCGCCGCGGTGGAGGCCTCGGCTTCGATGGTGGTGGTCACGGCGTCGAAGTAGCCGGTACCGACCTCGCGCTGATGCTTGACGGCGGTGAAGCCACGGTCGGCAGCGGCGAACTCCTTCTCCTGCAGCTCGACGAAGGCGCTCATGTTGTTGCGAGCGTAGCCGTAGGCCAGGTCGAACATCGAGTAGTTCAGGCTGTGGAAGCCGGCCAGCGTGATGAACTGGAACTTGTAGCCCATGGCGCCCAGCTCGCGCTGGAACTTGGCGATGGTGGCGTCGTCCAGGTTCTTCTTCCAGTTGAAGGAAGGCGAGCAGTTGTAGGCCAGCAGCTTGCCGGGGAACTTGGCGTGGATGGCGTCGGCGAAGGCCTTGGCGAAGGCCAGGTCGGGCTTGCCGGTCTCGCACCAGATCATGTCGGCATAGGGCGCGTAGGCCAGACCGCGGCTGATGGCCTGGTCCAGACCGTTGCGGGTGCGGAAGAAACCTTCCACGGTGCGCTCGCCGGTGCAGAAGGGCTTGTCGTTGTCGTCCACGTCGGTGGTGACCAGGTCACCCGCCTCGGCATCGGTACGGGCCAGCAGCACGGTCGGGGTGCCCATGACGTCGGCGGCCAGACGGGCGGCGACGAGCTTGGCCACGGCCTCGCGGGTCGGGACCAGCACCTTGCCACCCATGTGACCGCACTTCTTGGCAGCGGCCAGCTGGTCTTCGAAGTGCACGCCGGCGGCACCAGCCTCGATCATGGACTTCATCAGCTCGAAGGCGTTCAGCACGCCGCCGAAACCGGCTTCGGCATCGGCCACGATGGGGGCGAAGAAATCGGTGTCGTTCTTGCCTTCGCTCCACTGGATCTCGTCAGCGCGCTTGAAGGTGGCGTTGATGCGCTTCACGACCTTCGGCACGGAGTCGACGGAGTACAGCGACTGGTCGGGGTACATCTCGCCATTGCTGTTGGCGTCACCGGCCACTTGCCAGCCGGACAGGTAGATGGCCTTCAGGCCGGCCTTGACCTGCTGCATGGCCTGGTTGCCGGTCAGGGCGCCCAGGGCATTGATGAAGGGCTCGGTGTTGACGAGGTTCCACAGCTTCTCGGCGCCGCGCTGGGCCAGGGTGTGCTCGATCTTCAGGGAGCCGCGCAGGCGCACGACGTCGGCGGCGGTGTAACCGCGCTTGATGCCCTTCCAACGGGGGTTCTCGGCCCAGTCCTTTTCGAGGGCGGCGATTTGCTGTTCACGGGTCAGAGTCGTCATGCTTAGCTCCTGGTGGATGTGAAACGAAGAACTCGTTGGACTCAAATCTAGACCTTTGCCCAGCGTTTGTGGTGACTTATGTCTTATATAAGACTAAAAATCTTTCCTTTTAAAATCAATGACTTACCGTTTGAATTCCATATTGCAAAATGATTTTTGCCATCATGAGAAATCTTGCTGCGCCGCAGCAGGCCGGCATTTTGCGATCTGAAACGGCAATTGCGCATCGTGAAAAATGAGGCCTAATGCCGTCCTGGCAAATCACGCCATTTCGCACTGCGGGAGCGATTCGTCCGCCCGCTGCGCTGAAGTCGCTGCCACGGCGCCCAAACAGTCAAATGGTTTCTCGATGTGGAATTTCCACGCGCCCAATGAAAAACCCCCAGGCCTTGCGGCGTGGGGGTTGCGGGGGCGGGGCCGGCGCCTCGGGCGCCGGCTGCCGGGTGCCGGTCAGAGCTTCTGGGCTTGCATGAAGTCGTCGAAGCCGGCCTCGGCGAAGCGGAACCACAGGTTCTGGTCACGGCGGAAGGCAGCCATGTCTTCGTAGACCTTCTTCCAGTTCGGGTTCTTGGCGGACAGCTCGCTGTAGATGGCCATCGATTCCTTGAAGGCCAGGTCCATCACGTCACGCGGGAACTTGAACAGCTTGGTGCCCGAGCCCACCAGGCTCTTGAGGGCCTGCGGGTTCTTGGCGTCGTACTTGGCCTGCATGTCGATGTGGGCCTGCGCGGCGGCGCATTCCACGATGGCCTTGTACTCGGCACTCAGGCCGTCGTAGGCCTTGGTGTTGATGTAGAAGTCCAGCTGCGGGCCGCCTTCCCACCAGCCGGGGTAGTAATAGTTCGGGGCGACCTTGTTGAAACCCAGCTTCTGGTCGTCATAGGGGCCGACCCATTCGGCGGCGTCGATGGTGCCCTTTTCCAGCGCGGAATAGATTTCACCGCCCGGGATGTTCTGCGGCACGCCGCCCATGCGCTCGAGCACGCGGCCGGCAAAACCGCCGATGCGCATCTTCATGCCCTTGATGTCGGCCACGGACTTGATTTCCTTGCGATACCAGCCGCCCATCTGCGCCCCGGTATTGCCGCCCAGGAAATTGATGATGTTGTAGTTGCGATAGAACTCGCGCATCAGCTTCAGGCCGTTGCCTTCCACCATCCAAGCGGACATCTGGCGGCTGTTCAGGCCGAAGGGCACCGCGCAGCCGAGCGCGAAGGTCTCGTCCTTGCCGAAGAAGTAGTAAGGCGCCGTGTGGGCCATCTCGACGGTGCCGTTCTGCACGCCGTCCACCACGCCGAACGGGGGCATCAGCTCGCCACCGGCATGCACCGAGACCTGGAACTTGCCGCCCGTCATCTCCGAGACCTTCTTCGCGAAGACATCGGCCGCACCGAAGATGGTGTCCAGGGACTTGGGGAAGCTCGATGCCAGGCGCCAGCGGATATTCGCTTGCGCGTGCACGATGGCCGGTGCCGAAGCGGCTGCCAGAACACCTGCCAGGCCAGCCTGCTTCACGAAGGAACGACGTTCCATACACGACTCCTAGAAATGGGATCAAACACAGGGGGAAAACCGAGGTCGAAAATGATTCTAGGAGTGCCCCTCCAGGGTGCTGACAGGTACAAACCCGTGAACGAGCGCACGAAATCGTGCATCGCCCGCTCAGTCTGAAAACTGGCTGAAACGAGGCTTTCATGGAGCTGAGATACCGCCGAAAAAGTGCGGCAAATCGCTGGCGAATCTACGAAGAGGCCTCGCTGAAAAGCCGACGGCCCGCATCGAGCGGGCCGTCAAGTGGGAGGCGTGGCGGGCCGCTCAGGCGCCGGCGAGCTTCATGCGCGAGATGAGCACCGAGCCCACGCTCTTGCTGCCGAGCGTGTAGACGTCGTTGCCGATGCCCAGGATGTCCTGGAACATCTGCCGCATGTTGCCGGCGATGGTCACCTCGTGGACCGGGAACGCGATCTCGCCGTTCTCGACCCAGTAGCCGCTCGCACCGCGCGAATAGTCCCCGGTGACGTAGTTGACGCCCTGCCCCATCAGCTCGGTCACGAAGAGACCGGTGCCGAGGCGGCGCAGCATGGTCGGGAGGTCATCGCCCGGCGCCGTGAGGCGGCTAGTCATGTGCAGGTTGTGCGAGCCGCCGGCATGGCCGGTGGTGCGCAGGCCCAGCTTGCGGGCGGAGTAGGTCGAGAGGAAATAGCCCTGCAGCACGCCAGCCTCCACGACGCTGCGCGGGCGGGTGCTCACGCCCTCGTCGTCGAACGGGGTGCTGCCCTTGCCCTTGAGTTCGTGCGGATCCTCGCGCACGTCGATGTGCGAGGCCAGCACCGGCGTGCCCAGGCTGTCCAGCAGGAAGCTGGCCTTGCGGTAGAGGGCCCCGCCGCTCGTCGCCTGCACCAGCGCACCCAGCAGACCGGCCGCCACCGTGGATTCGAACAGCACCGGCACCTCGGCCGTCTTCACGCGGCGGGCCTTGAGGCGCGAGAGCGCGCGCTCGGCGGCATAGCGGCCGATGGCTTCCGGCGAGGCCAGGTCCGCGGCCGCACGCATGGAGCTGTACCAGGCATCGCGCTGCATGCCCGCGCCCCGGCCGGCGATGGGCGCCACCGAGAGCGTGTGACGCGAGCTGGCATAGCCGCCCATGAAGCCGCGCGTGTTGCCGGCGATGAAGTGCGATTGCTGCGCAGACACGGCCGCGCCTTCGGAATTGGTGATGCGGCGGTCCGTCGCGAAGGTGGCGGCCTCGCAGCGCAGGGCCAGCTGGGCAGCGGTCTCGGCGTCGAGATCCCAGGGATGGAAGAGGTCCAGCTCCGGGCGCTGGCTGGCGTCCAGGGCCAGGTCTTGCGCGTCCGGCAGCCCGGCGAAGGCGTCCTCGGCGGTGAAGCGGGCGATGTCGAAGGCCGCGCGGACGGTGTCCTTGAGCGCCTTCGGGGAGAAGTCCGAGGTGCTGGCATTGCCGCGGCGCTGGCCGACATACACGGAGATGCCCAGCGTCTTGTCCCGGTTGCGCTCGACGTTCTCGAGCTCGCCCTGGCGAACCGAGACCGACAGGCCGCAGCCCTCGGACACCTCGGCGCCGGCGTCACTGGCGCCCAGGCGGCGGGCCTCGTTCAAGGCGTCTTCCACCAACTGGCGGAACTGGTCCTGGCTGTAGGCGAAACCGTGCACGGCATGGGCGCTGGAGTCGGAGGGCTTGGCGTGGGTGTTGGACATGGGCAGGGATGAGGTCAAACCGGCATGCAGCCAGGGTGGGCGACTATCATACGAGGCTTGGCGCCCCGGCCGCCGCATCCTGGCGGACACGGGCGACGCCCCTGCCGTATCGAGCCCCCATGCACCATTCCTACGACGACACCGGCGCTGACGACGACTTCAGCCGCCCCAGCAAGACCCAGCTCAAGCGCGAGATGCACGACCTGCAGTCGCTGGGCGAGGACCTGCTGACGCTGCCCGCCAGCCGCCTCGAGCCGCTCCAGCTGCCCGAGATCCTGCTCGACGCCATCAAGGCCGCCAAGAAGATCACCAACTTCGAAGGCCGACGCCGGCAGATGCAGTACCTGGGCAAGCTGATGCGCAAGATCGACGCCGAACCGGTGCGCCAGGCCGTGGCCGACTTCAAGCTGGGCCGCGCGCAGGACAGCCTCACCTTGCATGAGAGCGAAGCCTGGCGCGAGCGCCTGCTGGCGCAGGACGACGCGCTGCAGGACTTCATCGCCGCGCACCCCGGCGTGGACGTGCAGCAGCTGCGCAGCCTCGTGCGCGCCGCGCGCAAGGACGCCTCGGCCGCCCCCGAGCAGCGCAGCGGCCGCGCCTTCCGCGAGCTGTTCCAGTTCATCAAGGCCGAGGCCAAGCGCGTGGCGCAGGACGCCTCGGACGACGTGCTGGAAGGCGACGGCGATGAGTGAGCCCACGGCCGTGGCACCGGGCTTCGAGCCGGTCCGCATCGGGATCGTGTCGGTCTCGGACCGCGCGTCCACCGGCGTCTACGAGGACAAGGGCCTGCCCGCGCTGAAGGACTGGCTGGGCGCCGCCCTGCTCAACCCGCTGCACTTCGAGGCCCGGCTCATTCCGGACGAGCGCCCGCTGATCGCCGCCACGCTGCGGGAGCTGGTGGATGACGCCCGCTGCGATCTGGTGCTGACCACCGGCGGCACGGGCCCGGCCCCGCGCGACGTCACGCCCGACGCCACGCTGGACGTGGCCGATCGGGAGATGCCCGGCTTCGGCGAGCAGATGCGGCAGATCTCGCTGCGCTTCGTGCCGACGGCCATCCTGTCGCGTCAGACGGCGGTGATCCGCGGCCAGGCGCTGATCCTGAACCTGCCCGGCCAGCCCAAGAGCATCGCCGAGACGCTCGAAGGTCTGCGCTCCCCCGAGGGCGAGGTCCTCGTGAGTGGCATCTTCGCGGCCGTGCCCTACTGCATCGACCTCATCGGCGGCCCTTATCTCGAGACGCGGGACGAACGCATCAAGGCCTTCCGGCCCAAGAGCGCCATCCGCCCTCGTCCGGTGGCCTGAGGGTCACACGACCCCATGACAAAGGGCGCCCGAGGCGCCCTTTTCTCTTGCCGACTCGCCGCGGCTACTTGACGAGCCGGCTCAGCGACGCGGCGTCGAAGCACTCGGCCTGCTGGGCGTCCTGGGGCACGCAGTCGCTGCGCTGCGACTCGGACAGCTTGGCAATGGCCTGCCACAGCAGCGTGATCTGGTGCTCGTGGCCGGCGGCGTTGTCGATCAGCCCCTTCATGGCCAGCGCCACCGGGTCGTCGCCCTGCGTCACGCCATAAGCCGAGAAGCCCATGCGTGCCGCGGCCGCCTCGCGCTCGGCATCCGCCTGCGCCTCGATGATGCGTGCCGGGTTGCCCACCGCCGTCGCGCCGGCCGGCACGGGCTTGGTCACCACGGCGCCGGAGCCGATGCGGGCCCCGGCCCCGACGGTGAAGCCGCCGAGCACGCAGGCATTCGCCCCGACGATCACGCCGGGCTCCAGCGTCGGATGGCGCTTGGCACCCTTGATGAGCGAGGTCCCGCCGAGCGTCACGCCCTGGTAGATGGTGCAACCCTCGCCGATCTCGGCCATCTCGCCGATGACGATGCCCATGCCGTGGTCGATGAACACGCGGCGGGCGATCGTGGCACCGGGATGGATCTCGATGCCCGTGAGGAAGCGCGAGAGGTGCGAGATGAAGCGGCCGAGCCACTTGAGCCCGTGCGTCCAGCACCAGTGCGCGCGGCGGTGCATCACCAGGGCGTGCAGGCCGGGATAACAGGTCAGCACCTCCCAGCTGCTGCGCGCGGCGGGGTCGCGCTCGAGGATCAGCTGGATGTCTTCACGCAGGCGCTTGAACATGGTGATGGGGCCGGGGTGTCAGGGACAAGGGAGCGCCAGTGTAGCGGCGAGGTGCCGGGCGGGTGGGCGTGGGGACTTGGCAGAAGAGTCAGTCCTCCGGCGTCTCCTGGCGTGCAGCCACCCCGGCACCCGGCCCCTGCAGGCGCAGCATGCTGCGGGCCATGCCGCGCAGGATGTGGACCTCCTCCTGCGTGAGCTGCGCGCGGTTGAAGAGCTGGTTCAGGCGCGGCATCAGCTTCTTCGGCGCAGCCGGGTCGAGGTAACCGATGTGCTCCAGCGCCTCCTGCAGATGCGCCAGCAGCCCCTGCACCGCCCGGCCGTCGGCCAGCTGCGGATCCGCCGTGCGGGCCTCGACCCCGAAGCCACCCAGCGCCTGACGCCATTCGTAGGCCAGCAGCTGCACGGCCTGCGAGAGGTTCAGCGAGCCGTACTCGGGATGCGTCGGAATCGAGAGCACGGCATGGCAGCGGTAGACGTCCTCATTGCTCATGCCGTAGCGCTCGGAGCCGAAGACGAGGCCCAGCTTGTGCCCCGACGTCGCCAGCTCGGCGAACAGCGGGCGCGGGGCCGAGGTGGGCGGGCCGAAGTCCCGCGGCGTCATGGCCGTGGCGCAGGCGAAGGTGACGCCCTCCAGCGCCTCCTCCAGCGTCTCGACGATGCGGGCGCGGGCGAGGATGTCGGCAGCGCCGCTGGCCATCGCGATGGTGTCTTCCTGGCTCAGCACGTCGGCGAAGCGGGGGCGCACCAGCACCAGCTCGGAGAAGCCCATCACCTTCATCGCCCGGGCCGTGGCCCCGACGTTGCCGGGGTGGCTGGTCTGAATCAGGACAAATCGTGTGGATTCCACGCTGGCGGACATGGGGTTCTCGGCTAAAATGGCTGATTATCCGCGCCGTGGAGGCCGGCTGTAATGTGTCGACAGACCCCAGCGTCAAGCGACCCGTTTCAGCGCCGCCGGTCCCCAGGACCCCCACGCAGCGCCCGCTCTTTTCCTTCGCCAGTCCACCTCTTTCGTTTGCAGGTTCACGCATGACGCAAGCTTCTCTTCATCCCATGCTCAACGTCGCCATCAAGGCGGCCCGTGCAGCGGGATCCATCATCAACCGCGCCTCCCTGGACCTCGACATCCTGAAGATCAACAGCAAGTCGCCCAACGACTTCGTGACCGAGGTGGACCAGGCTGCCGAGCAGCTCATCATCGAGACGCTGCTGCAGGCCTATCCCGAGCACGGCATCCTCGCCGAAGAATCGGGCCGTGAACACGGCAACAAGCACTCCGAATTCCAGTGGATCATCGACCCGCTCGATGGCACCACCAACTTCATCCACGGCTTCCCCGTGTATGCGGTCTCCATCGCCCTGGCCCACCGCGGTGTGGTGCAGCAGGCCGTGGTCTACGACCCCACCCGCAACGACCTTTTCTACGCCACCAAGGGCCGCGGCGCCTACCTGAACGACCGCCGCCTGCGCGTCTCGCGCCGCACCCGCATGAGCGACGCGCTCATCGGCACGGGCTTCCCCTTCCGACGCGGTGACAACTTCAAGCGCTACCTGAAGATGTTCGAGGCCGTGATGCAGGAGTGCGCCGGCCTGCGCCGCCCGGGCGCCGCCGCGCTGGACCTGTGCTACGTGGCCGCCGGCTACTACGACGCCTTCTTCGAGACCGGCCTGCACCCCTGGGACGTGGCCGCAGGCTCGCTGATCATTGCCGAGGCCGGTGGCCTGGTGGGCAACTTCACGGGCGAGGCGGACTTCCTGCACCAGCGTGAGATCGTGGCAGGCAACCCCCGCATCTACGGTCAGCTGGTCCAGATCCTGGCGCCCTACACCCGCGTCATCAAGCAGGAAGACCTCGACGAGGATGCCAAGCCGGCCGACGACGCCAGCGCAACCGTCGCCAAGAAGGTCGCCGCCGCCCCCGCCGAGCGCAAGCGTGGCCCGGTGCGCATCAAGAAGACGGACAAGGGCGACGACGCCCCGGTCTGAGGCCGATTCCGGGCGACGCGCACCGAGGCCGGTGCCGGCGCCCTACCCGCCTCACAAGGCGCCCGCGATGCTCCATCCGGGCGCCTTTTTCATGGGCGTCCTTTTTTTCATGCCCGTCTTTTTCATGGGCGCTTGGCAACGAGGCCCGGCTGGGAAGCCCTCAGCGCCAGGTGCCAGCCACCGAGGTGCCTTGCAGCATGGCCTGCGTGCTGCCCACGGCTTCACGCTCGCGCATGCGCTGAAGGTCCTCCAGCGTGTCGATGCTCTCGAGCACAGCGGGGTCGGGCACCTCCACGCCGACAGCGGGGTAGCGCGCCACCAGCCGCCGCGCGCCCTCATCGCCTTGCAGGCCCACGAGGTCGGAGTACAGCTCGGCCGAGAAGGCCAGCGGCTGGCCGCTGCGCCCTCGGTGCTGGGCAAAGGCGACGGCCTGCTCGCCGAGCCCTTCGGCCACTGCGCGCAGTGTGTCCGGCATGACGCCGGGCATGTCCCCGGGCATCAGCACCCATCCCGGCGCGTCCCCGCTGGCGGACACGCCCGCCGCGATGCTGTGTCCCATGCCGACGGGCAAGACCTGACCCTGCACACCACGCTCCGGCAGGACCACGAGCTGGTCGAGCCGCGAGACCAGGCACTGGACCGGATCCTTCATCGCTTGGGTCGTGACGAGCACCCATGGCAGGCCGGAGGCCCGGACCTGGGCGACCGTGCGCTGAAGCACCGTCTCGCCCGCACGCAGTTCCTGGTGCAGCTTGTGTCCAGGGCCCTTGTAGCGGCTGCCCTGGCCAGCGGCCAGCACGACGACAACAGGCCGTCGTTCATCCATTCGAATCACCTTTTCATGTTGCCGCCTGTTCAGCGGCTGTTGCCCTGCAGCATGCCTGCACGCCCGGGGGCTCCCCATAGGGGGCTTCACTTAAGGAGTTCCCGCCTGAGTGATACTCCCGGTATGAACAAGCTTTCCGATCTGCGCAAGAGCTACGAGCTGGCCGAGCTGGACGAATCCGGCGCCGCGAGCGAGCCGCTCCTGCAGTTCCGCCAGTGGCTGGACGAGGCCCTGAAAGCCGAGGTCCCGGAGCCCAACGCCATGACCGTGGCCACCGTCGGCGAAGACGGCCGGCCCTCGACGCGCATCGTGCTCATCAAGGGCCTCGACGAGCGCGGCATCGTCTGGTTCACCAACTACGAGAGCCGCAAGGGCCAGGAACTCGCGGTCCATCCCTTTGCTGCCCTGCAGTTCCACTGGGTGGAACTGGAACGCGTGGTGCGCATCGAGGGGCGCGTGGAGAAGGTCAGCGCCGAGGAATCGGACGCCTACTTCCACTCGCGCCCGCTGGACTCGCGCCTGGGCGCCTGGGCCTCCCCGCAGAGCCAGGTGATCAGCTCCCGTGCCGTGCTGGTGGCCAATGCCGCCAAAGCCGCGGCCCAGCACGGCCTGAAGCCCGATCGCCCGCCGCACTGGGGCGGCTACCGCCTCGTGCCCGAGCGCTGGGAGTTCTGGCAGGGCCGTCGCTCGCGCCTGCACGACCGCATCCGCTACCGCCAGGACGGCGGCAGCTGGGTGCGGGAGCGCCTGGCGCCCTGAGGACCAGCGGCGGCGTTGCGACGCCGGAGCCGGGGCGCGCGGCGCGCGACCCGGACCTCGCTCAGAAGCGCAGCTGCACGCCGGTCGACACGCTGCGCCCCGGCAGCGGCGCCCAGTCGCGGATCGTGGGCATGCTCGCAGCCCGGTAGGCCAGCGTGTTGCCGAGGTTGTCCAGCTTGAGGTACCACAGCGCGTCCATCTGCTCCCAGCGGAACTGGCGATTCAGCGCGAGCTTGGCGACCGTGTAGCCCGGCGTCGCGCGATCCTCGGCCGGCACGCGCCCTTGGGCCGCCGCCTGCTGGATCTCCAGCCGCAAACCCCACGGGCCGCCCTGCCCCTCGAGGCTCAGCGTGGTCCGCCGCGGTGCGATGCGCGGCAGGGGCTCGCCGTGGCTCAGGTCGTCCCCGCGCACCCAGTCCATCTGCAGCCCCGCCTGCCAATGCCAGCCCCCCAGCGCGCCGGGCAGCCATCGCATCTGCAGGTCCTGCTGGACGTTCAGCTCCAGCCCCTGCAGACGGGCGGCCACGGCCTGATAGGCGTAGACCGGCAGTGGCTCGGCGCCCTCACCAGGCACCGTCGCCCCCGTCGCCCGCAGCGCGATGTAGTCCTTGAAGCGCGTGCGATAGGCGTTGATCTCGATGCTCCCCGCCTGGTGCTTCCAGTGCAGCCCCAGGTCCAGGCCGCTGGCATGTTCCAGGCCGAGCGTCGCATCCCCCTGCTCGAAGGCGCCCGTCGCGACGTGCACGCCCTTGGCGAAGAGCTCGCCGGCGGACGGTGCGCGCTCGGAATGGTTGACGTTCAGGCTGAGGCCGAGGTCGGCCACGGGGTGCCAGGCCAGGCTGACGGAGCCGCTCTTGGGCGAGAAGCGCCGCTCCATGCCCTCGCCAAAGCGGGGTTCCTCGGCATCCGCGGCGTCGCCGTCCGAGCGGACGCGCACCTGGTCACGCCGGGCGCCCAGGCCCAGCTGCCACGGTCCATCGCTCCACTGCTCCAGGATGAAGAGGCCTTGCGCCCGGCTGCGGTTGCCGGGCATCAGGGCTTCCTCGCCCTGCACCTCGAAGCGGCTGTTCTCCAGCTGCCAGCCCAGCACGCCGCGCGCGCCGCCCACAGGTGCATGCTCCGCCTGCACGCGCAGCTCCGAGCCCCGCTGCGAGAAGCGCGTGCCGAGCGAGCCATCGCCCTCGACCTCGTCGTGCTGATAGCGCGCGCGGCTGAACTGCCACTGGACCTTGCGCAGGAAGCCCTCCTGCCAACGCTGCTCACCGGCGCCCGCCACGCGCTGGCGCTGCATGGCGATCTTCACATCGGGCTCCACCGTCACGCCGTAGTCGTTGCGATAGTCATCGAAGCTCAGCCCGGCGTAGCCGTCCTGGCCGACCCAGGAACCGCCCAGGGCGCCGCTGCGCGCCGCGCTTGCGGAGTTGCGCACGCGATCCATGCGAAGGCCGTCCGGCGCGGTGAAGGCTGGCGTCTTCTGGTCGTCCGCCAGGCGGCGGGAGACGTCGGCATGCCAGGCCCACGGGCCCTGCCCGCCGTCCAGCACGGCCGCTGCGGCGCGCTCGCCGGATGCGCCGCCCAGACGCAAGTCGACCGCACCGGACAAGCCCTGGGCGCGGCTGCGCGGAATGCGGTTGTCGATGGTGTTCACCACCCCGCCGATGGCATTGCCACCATAGAGCAGGGCCGCTGCCCCGCGCAGCACCTCGACCCGGTCGACCACCAGCGGATCCACCGGCACGGCGTGGTCGTAGCTGAGGCTGGACACGTCCAGGGAGGCGCCCGCGTTGTTGAGCATGCGCACCCGCTCGCCATCGAGCCCGCGGATGGTGGGACGGCTGGCATTGGGGCCAAAGGAGGTGGCCGCCACGCCGGGCAGGCCTTCGACGGTCTCACCGAGGCTGGCACCGCGACGCAGCAGCAGCGCATCCCCGGACAGCGTCTGCCCTGGCTGCGCCAGTTCCTTATTGCCCAGCGGATTGCCGGTGACCTGGACCGGGTCCAGCGTCTGGCGGTCTGCGGTGCCGCCCTCGGCATGGGCCAGCGTGGCGGCCATCAGGCTCAGGACGAGCACCGAGGGCCGCAGGGGCAGCGGTCGGCTCAGAGAGGCGCGATTCAGCAGGGAGATGGCGGAGCGAGCCGCGCGTGGCGCGGCGTGGAGAGAGCGTTCTTGCATGGTTCATGGGCCGTCGATGAGCGGCCCCCTGATGTGGCGGGCTGGGTCAAGCCTCGCCGGATCCGAGAGGAGAGAGGCGCACGATGGCGCCCCCGGCCTGGCCCGCCAATGGCAGCCAAGCGTCATCAGCCCCAGGCGCGGGGCGGGATCTCAGGCAAGAACGGGCGGATCCCGTGCACAGGGGCCAGGCCCGGCCGCCGTAGCAGATGCCGGCACCGGGGCCCGTAGACCCACCCCGGTGAGCGCCAGCAGCGCTTGCGGGTGGTCCGGTGTGGTGACCTGGTCAGCCTGGGCCAGGTGGTCGAACAGCTGGCAGTCCGCCGAGCCGAGCACGTGACCCCAGCCGTCGGTGCTGGCCGCCTCGGCGGGCATCGCGCCTGCGAGCACGGCGGACGCGGCGAGCCGGGCCCCCTGGTGCGCGATGCGGTGCCCCTGGCCCAGTCCCTGCGCCAGCAGCAGGCACAAGGCCAGCCAGACATGGAAGGGCCAGCCGCCCCAGCGCCAGTGGCCAGGACGGGCAACGCGGCGAGCGCGTGACACGCTCATGGCCCTGCCTCCCGGCCGTGGGCGGCGCCCCAGGGGATCAGCCCTCGAGCGCCTCTTGTACGAATTCCAGTACCGATTTCAGCACCGTCCTCCAGCCCACATCCAAACCCGCCGCCCCGCCGACGCACGCCGGCCGGGCACTCGCGTGCCGGAGCCGCCAGGAAGGCGCTGCAGGGGATGAAGGCGGAAAATGCGTGCACGGTCCAGGTGTGAGAAGAAGTGCAAGGCGCTACCGAGGACGCCCAGGCGGAGCGCATTGTGCATGCGCCGGCCCCCGATGCCATCAGGCATGCCCCGTAGACTTGATGAGGCCTCGGGGATCACTCTCCCGGCTGCAGCAGCCGCGAAACCTGCAGGCGCCAGGCACACCAGGCCGGCCAGGCCGCGCCGGCCAGGGCCAGCAGCAGCCCGAGCAAGGCCAGGCGCCCCCCGAACATCACCACCCGGCCCTGGGTCCCCAGCCAGTGCAATTGCTCCGGCGCTGCGAGCCGGCGGGACTGAATCCACGCGAGCTCGGTCGCCGCCCAGGCGATGCCCAAGGCCAGCGCGCTCACCCACAGCCACTCCAGCACGGGCAGCAGGGCCACGCGCCAGGCCGGTGCCCCGAGCACCCGCAGCAGCACGAGGTCCTGCCGACGCTGCTCCTGGGCCTGCAGCATCAGCGCGAAGGCCGCCAGCCAGGCGCATAGCAGCAGCAGGGCCAGCAGGGTCGTCAGCAGCATCGGCAGCCAGGCCAGCGAGGCCTTCATACGCCCGACCTCATCCCTCGGGACGGCGGCCAGCAGGCCGCCCTGCGTGTTCAGCCACGGCAGCAGGACGTTCAGCGACTCCGGACCGGCCGGGCTGACCAGCACAAAGCTGATGTCACCGAGGCTTTCCTCGCCAGCCACCGCTCCGTCCAGCGCGGCGGGCAGCGCGCGCGGAGGCGCCCCGGCGAGCGCATCCGCGCCCCCGAACCCCTCCGACAAACCGGCCGGGAGCGCGGCGGCGGGCCGTTGCGCCGACCACAGAGAGCTCAAGTCCGTGAGGATCAGTCCGTCGAGTGTCGACCCCTGGCGAGCCAGCACGCCCACCACCACGAAGGGCCGCTGCGCACCGGCCGCATTGAATTCAGCCCCCACGCCCAGGCCCAGGCGCTGCGCGGCGTCAGCCCCCAGCACCACCTCCATCACGTGGGCGAAGACGCGCCCGTGCGCCAGCCGCGCCTGTCGCATCGCCAGGAAGGCGGGCTCCGTGCCCAGCATGAGCAGGGATTGATGGCGGGGGCCGATCAGCACCGGCACCGCCTGCTGCACCTGAGGCAAGCCCCGCAGCAGCGGCAGGGCTTCGTAGGGCAAGCTGCTGCCGGGCTCACCCAGGAACAGCAGACCCGACAGAATCTGGCGCCAGGGATCCCCGCGCGGCCCGACCAGCAGCTCGGTGCCCTGCAGCTCCTGGTCCAGCTGCTGCGGCAGGCGCTGGGCCAGCTGCAGCAGGAGCCCGGCCACGGCCAAGGCCAGGCTCATGAGCACCACGCTCACCGCGGCGTACAACGGGCGCGACCACAGATGTCGCCAGGCCAGCCAGGGCAGATGAAGACCCAGCCGCCTCATTCCCGCATCCCTCCGAGCACGCTGCTGAGCCCCGCCGTGAGGCCGGACGCCAGCCAGCCCAGATTGCGCAGGCGATGCAGCTGGACCGGCAGCAGGGCCTGGAAGCGCTGCACGACGCGAGCGTCATGCGTGGTGACCACCAGGGTGACCTGATGCTCCGCCGCCGCCTGGCACAGCAGGCCGATCATGCGTTCGCCGCCCTCCTCGTCCAGGTTGGCGGTCGGCTCGTCGGCGATGAGAACGCGCGGACCGCGAAGCAGGGCCCGCGCCAGAATCACGCGCTGCAGCTGGCCTTGATTGAGCTGGGCGGCACGGCGCTTGGCCAACCCTTCGAGGCCGAGACTGGTCATGACCAGGCCGATGCGGTCCTTGTCCACCCGCAGGCCGGCCGCCAGGAAGGGCAGCCGCAGGTTCTCCAGCACGTTCAGCGCGGGGCTCAGGTGCAGGCGGGGGGACACGAGGCCCAGCTCGCGCCCACGCCAGCGATCGACGTCCGCCCCGTGCAGCCGCCCAAGCTCCACGCCCGCCAGCCGCAACTGGCCATCGGAGGGGCGCAGCAGGCCGGCCATCATGTTCAGCAGCGTCGTCTTGCCGGCCCCGGAAGGCCCATGGACCAGCAGGTGGTGGCGGGGCGCCAGCACGAAGTCGTCGAAATACAGCAGGGCACCGCCGGCATACGCATGGCGCAGGCCGTGCCAGGCGATCATCGGCTCGCTGAGGACGGTCATGCCCGGCCCTCCTTGCCCTCGCCCTCGCCCGGCCCGAGGCGATGCGGGTCCGGCGCCAGGCCGGTGCGCGGCAAGGGCCGGCGAGCGGTGGGATCCGACGGCAGGATCAACTCAGGCCCCGTCCGCATCGGCTTGCATCAGGTGGGCGAAGGTCTTCCTGAACTTGTCGACCTTGCCCGCGACCACGAAGACGCAATAGCCCTGGTCCGGATTGCGGGCGAAATACTGGTGGTGGTAGGACTCGGCCGTGCTGTAGAGCCGCAGGGGCTCGATCTCGGTGACCACGCGGCCGCCCAGGGCCTCGTTGGCCTCGGCCACGAAGGCGCGCGCCACAGCCTCGTCCTGCGCATGCTCGAAATAGATGCCCGAACGGTACTGGGTGCCGACATCGGCGCCCTGGCGATTCAGGCTCGTGGGGTCATGGATGCAGAAGAAGACCTCCAGCAGTTGCCGCAGCGTGACCTGAGAGGGGTCATAGTCGATGCGGACCACTTCGGCATGCCCGGTCCGCCCGGTGCAGACCTGCTCGTAGCTGGGGTCGGGCATCTCGCCGTTGCAGTAGCCGGGCTCGACCGCCTGCACGCCCCGGACGCGGGCGAACACGGCCTCGGTGCACCAGAAACAGCCGCCCCCCAGGGTGATGCGGCCCGTGCCGGCATGGCTCATCGCGTGGTTCTCCATAGACGGGTGGGATCAGGATCAGCCCGCATTGTGCCGCCAGCCCCGCGTCACATGCTCAAATCGCGGCCGCCCTGGCGCCTGCGAACAGCGCAGTCGTCCTCAGGTTTCAGCACAACTTTGCACCGCCCACCCTCCGCTCAAGCCACTCGATGGATCTGTACAGCCCCCTCAAGGCCGCCTGCCTGGCCCTGCTGGCCCCGCCCGGCCTGCTGCTGCCGCCGATGCTGGCCAGCCTGCTGCTGTGGCGGCGCGCAGGACGCTGGCGCCTGCTGCTGCCGCTGAGCCTCGTGCCGATGTGGCTGTCCCTGTGCGAGGCACCGGCCGTGCTGCTGCAGCGCGCCCTCCTCGACCCGCCGCCGCCGCTGCTCCCGGTGCCCGCTGAATGCCAGGCGCAGGCGCACACGCTGGTCCTGGTGCTCGGCGGCGGGATTCATCAATGGACCAGCGACCGCGCCGGCCCGGACTTGAAGCTGGAAACGCTGGCGCGGCTTCGGCACGGCGCCTATCTGGCCCGCCGCTGTCATTGGCCGCTGGGCTTCACGGGCGGCCTGCCCAGCCATCCCAAGCCGGGTGACGTGCCGGAGGCCGACGTGGCCAGCCGGGTGGCACAGGAGGAGTTCGGACTGCCACTGGCGTTGGTCGAGGCGGCGGCCCAGGACACCCGCGAAAATGCCCGGCTGAGCCTGCCGCTGCTGCGCGCCCAGGGCGTCCGACAGCTTGTGATCGTCACGCACGCAGAGCACATGCCGCGCAGTCTGCGGGCCTTCGAAGCCGCTGCGCTCGCCGAGAACACCCCGCTGCGCCTGGTGCCGGCACCTGTGGGAGGGCGGGCGCTGGACGAGCTCTCGCCCTACGACTGGCTGCCCAGCGCGGCGGGCTACCGCCGCATGCGCTACGTCTTCTATGAAGGCCTGGGGTTGCTGGCTGGCCATTGAACCGAACGCACCCCCTCGCCGCAGGGCCCGGACTGAGGACCCATCAAAGAGGAACCCCTCCGGGCTTTCGCGCGGAGGGGTGGGTGGCTGGCGCCACCGGTGGAGCTCAACGGTGAACGACCGAAGGGCCCCTGGCGCGCAGAGACTGCGCCAGTTGAGATGCCTGTCGTCAGGCCTCTCTAAGCTAGGCGGTCTACCCGGCTTCTTCAAGAACGGCCTGACACCGCCTTGATCCTGATTTACCCCAGGCGACATCGGCTGGATATCCGCGCCCCCAGCACCTAAGGAACAAGGCTTGAACAAGGCTTGGCCGATCAGCCCTTGCCGCCAAAAAGCTTGTCGAACAGGGTCTGGCTGGACTGCAGCACCGCTTCCGGCATCGTGATCGTCCGGCCCCATTCCCGCGATGTCTCCCCCGGCCATTTGTTGGTGGCGTCCAAGCCCATCTTGCCGCCCAGGCCGCTGACCGGCGACGCGAAGTCCAGGTAGTCGATGGGCGTGCCCTCCACCAGCGTGGTGTCCCGGACCGGGTCCATGCGGGTCGTGATCGCCCAGACCACTTCCTTCCAGTCCCGCACGTCGACGTCGTCGTCCACGATGACGATGAACTTCGTGTACATGAATTGCCGCAGGAAGCTCCACAGGCCGAACATCAGGCGCTTGGCGTGGCCCGGGTAGCTCTTGCGGATGGAAATGACCGCCATGCGGTAGCTGCAGCCTTCCGGAGGCAGGTAGAAATCGACGATCTCCGGAAACTGCTTCTGCAGGATGGGCACGAAGACCTCGTTGAGCGCGACGCCCAGCACGGCCGGTTCGTCCGGCGGCTTCCCGGTGTAGGTGCTGTGATAGATCGGGTCATCTCGGTGGGTCAGGCGCTGGACCTCGAAGACCGGGAACCAGTCCTGCTCGTTGTAGTAGCCGGTGTGGTCGCCATAGGGGCCCTCGAGGGCGTGGAGATAGCCCTTGATCTCCTTGATCGGCACGCCATGGGCACTGCGGCCCTCGAAGCCCGGGGCGGCGGGCGGAATGTGCCCCTCCAGGATAATCTCCGCCGTGGCAGGCACCTGCAGCATCCGGCCGCCCTCGCCCACAGCCGTGTCGGCCAGCTCGGTGCGGGAGCCCCGCAGCAGCCCGGCGAACTGGTACTCGGACAGGCTGTCCGGCACCGGCGTGACGGCACCCAGCGTGGTGGCCGGGTCAGCGCCCAGCGCCACGGCGATCGGGAACGGTTGGCCCGGATTGGCAAGCGCAAAGTCCCGGAAGTCGAGCGCGCCCCCTCGGTGCGCCAGCCAGCGCATGATGAGCTGGCGCGGCCCGATGAGTTGCTGGCGATAGATGCCCAGGTTCTGGCGCAGCCGTGGCTTCGCGCCGCCTTGCGGGCCGCGGGTGATCACCAGCCCCCAGGTCAGCAGAGGCGCCGCATCCCCCGGCCAGCAGTACTGGATGGGCAGTCGCCCGAGGTCGATCTCATCGCCCTGAAGGATGTTGGCCTGGCACGCCGGGCGCGACACGAGGCTCGGCTTCATGTCCCACAGTGCCTTGCCCATTTGCAGGAGCTTGCCGGCGTCCTTGAGCCCTCGGGGCGGCTCGGGCTCCTTGAGGTTGGCCAGCAGCTGACCGACCTCCCGCAGCTCGGACAGGCTGTCGGCGCCCATGCCGAGCGCCACCCGCCGCGGGGTGCCGAACAGGTTGCCGAGCACCGGCATGGGGGGGGCCCCAAGACCTTGGGGGGTCACGGGATTCTCGAAAAGAAGGGCCGGGCCTTCCGCCCGAAGCACCCGGTCGCACAGGGCCGTCATCTCCAGGTGCGTGCTCACGGGATCCTTCACGCGGAGCAGCTCGCCCTGGGCTTCCAGCCCTGCCATAAAGGCCCGCAGGTCTCGATATTTCATAACTGATGGTTATTAAGACAAGCCCTTATAGGCTTGACCGGTTATTTTTCGTCCTTAGAATCGCGCCAACCTTGCACCAGCAAGGGTTAACCCGTGCGCCGTTCCAGGGTTCAAGCGCACGATCGCTGCCAATGGACGCCGCCTGCGGCCGGGCTCTCGAGCCCGCCCGCCTTCGAGGCGGCCCATTATCACCGTCGGTCTCTGCCCCATGCGTCAGCAAGGGCGGGGGTCGGGCGGAGAAGAAAGGAGTCACATGACAGCGCAAGCTAACCTGTTGAACCTCGGACGCCATGCCCGCATCGCGACCGAGGTGTTTCTCAAGGACATCGGCCAGGGATTGCTGGTCGTCAGTCACAACACCCTGGCCCTGCTGGGCCTTGCCGTTGTCGCCGTGCTGGCCACGTTTGCCAGCCAGGCCGATCTGCGTCACCAACTGGAGAGCCAGACGCTCGGCTGGCTCAGTGCCCGCCAGGAAGCCCGCGCAGAAGCGAGTGGCGATGTGCTGAACACGCTGAGCGACCCAAGCGCCATCCAGCGCGCGACCGCCATCAACCCCAAGGAGCTCAGCCGCCCGCAGGCCGCCGTGGCGCAATGGCTGGCCCGCCGCTACAAGGTGGCGCCGGAACCGGTCGCCCGGCTGGTGCAGGAGGCCTGGGTCGTGGGCCAGAAGGCCAAGGTCGAGCCCACGCTCATCCTCGCCATCATGGCCGTGGAGTCCGGCTTCAATCCGTTTGCCCAGAGCACGGTGGGTGCGCAGGGCCTCATGCAGGTCATGACGCGCGTTCATGACGACAAGTACGAGGCCTTCGGCGGCACCCATGCGGCCTTCGACCCGGTCACCAACCTGCGCGTCGGGGTGCAGGTGCTCAAGGAGTGCATCCAGCGGGGCGGCAGCCTCGAGGATGGGCTCAAGTACTACGTGGGCGCCGCCAACCTGAGCGACGACGCGGGCTACGCGGGCCGCGTGCTCAACGAGCATGAGCAGCTGAAGGCCGTGGCCGCCGGCCGCTCGCCCACGCCGCGTCCGGCGGCTGAGCCGCAGGCCCCCATGGCCTCGTCGGCACCTCAGCAGGTCGCGCTGCTGCACTGACACCCGCCGCGCCTGGCCCGGCCGGACCAGTCCGGCACCCCAGAGAAGCCCCAGCCGCACCGGTCGGGGCTTTTTGTCATTTCTGTCCGACCTTGCAGGTGCGCAATGACGCCCCAGCCCCCGGGCCGGACCCGCTACACTCCACGGGCCGCGCAACTGGCGATGATGCCCCTGCACATTCGGGGGCCAAGGTGGGTGACCACCGGGGAGCGCGGCTGCCGGCACACCCTCGGTGGCAGGCAGATCAGCCGTTCGCCTGGGCAGCCGAGCAAGGAGCTTCAAGGAGCTGTCTTGTGGTCCGGGCCCGGCTACAACCCTAGATTCCCACTGACACCATGTTCGACCGCACCCAATCCACCCTGGCCGCCATCGATCCCGACCTCTGGACCGCCATCCAGAACGAGAACCAGCGTCAGGAAGAGCACATCGAGCTGATCGCCTCCGAGAACTACACCTCGCCGGCCGTCATGCAGGCCCAGGGCAGCCAGCTGACCAACAAGTACGCCGAGGGCTACCCCGGCAAGCGCTACTACGGCGGCTGCGAATACGTCGACGTCGTCGAGCAGCTGGCCATCGACCGCCTGAAGCAACTCTTCGGTGCCCAGTTCGCCAACGTGCAGCCCAACTCCGGCTCCCAGGCCAACCAGGGCGTGTTCTTCGGCCTGCTGCAGCCCGGCGACACCATCATGGGCATGAGCCTCGCCGAAGGCGGCCACCTGACCCACGGCATGCCGCTGAACATGTCCGGCAAGTGGTTCAAGGTTGTCTCCTATGGTCTCGATGCCAACGAAGCCATCGACTATGACGCCATGGAGCGCATCGCCCGCGAGCACAAGCCCAAGCTGATCATCGCCGGTGCCTCCGCCTACCCCCTGCGCATCGACTTCGAGCGCTTCGGCAAGATCGCCAAGGAGATCGGCGCCTACTTCATGGTGGACATGGCCCACTACGCCGGCCTGATCGCCGCCGGCGTGTACCCCAACCCGCTGCCGCATGCCGACGTCGTGACCTCCACCACGCACAAGAGTCTGCGTGGCCCGCGCGGCGGCATCATCCTCACCAACAACGAAGACATCGCCAAGAAGATCAACTCGGCGATCTTCCCCGGCATCCAGGGCGGCCCGCTGATGCACGTCATCGCCGGCAAGGCTGTGGCCTTCAAGGAAGCGCTGTCGCCCGAGTTCAAGGCCTACCAGGAGCAGGTGGTCAAGAATGCCAAGGTCCTGGCGGAGACCCTGATCGAACGCGGCCTGCGCATCGTGTCGGGTGGTACCGAGAGCCACGTCATGCTGGTGGACCTGCGCCCCAAGGGCCTGACCGGCAAGGAAGCCGAGGCCATCCTGGGCGCCGCCCACATGACCTGCAACAAGAACGGCATCCCCAACGATCCGCAGAAGCCCATGGTCACCAGCGGCATCCGCCTGGGCACGCCGGCCATGACCACGCGCGGCTTCAAGGAGGAGCAGGTGCGCGCCACGGCCCACCTGATCGCCGACGTGCTGGACAAGCCGCACGACGAAGCCAACCTGGCCACGGTGCGCGAGAAGGTCGCCGCGCTGACCCGCCAGTTCCCCGTCTACCGCTAAGCCGGTCCGCCGCCGATGCGCTGCCCTTTCTGTTCCCATCACGAAACCCAGGTCGCCGAGACCCGCGAGTCGGATGAGGGCGATGTGGTGCGCCGTCGGCGGCGCTGCCTGAGCTGCGACAAGCGCTTCACCACCTATGAGCGCGCGGAAATCGCGTTGCCCGCGGTGGTCAAGAAGGACGGTACCCGTGCCGACTTCGACCCCGCCAAGCTGCGCGCCTCCATGCAGCTGGCCCTGCGAAAGCGGCCAGTGAGCATCGAGCAGATCGATGCTGCCCTGGAGCGCATCCAGGACAAGCTCCTCACCAGCGGTGCGCGGGAGATTCCGTCCACCAAGCTCGGCGAGCTGGTCATGCGCGAGCTCAAGCGCATCGACAAGGTCGCCTACGTCCGCTTCGCCTCGGTCTACCGCAGCTTCGAGGACGTCGACGAGTTCAGGCAGCTGATCCGGGACATCTGACCGACCCCGGCTGCCCAGGATTCATCCGCAGCCCTGCGGATTCACGGGCGAGCCCATCACACGGCGGACGGATGCGTCCGTGACGCGGGATCCCTACGCTGACAAGCCTTCACTCACGAAGGCCCGTCATGCGACCCGATCACCTGCCCCCATGCTCCCGCCTCTGCGCTCGCGCACTCGTTAGCCGTCCACGCCTTCGCGAACGGCCCGCCCGCCGTGTCTGGCAGGGCTTCACACTGATCAACGCCCTGCTCTGCGTGGCCGTGCTGGCCATCGTGGGCCTCATCGCCCTGCCTTCGTTCCAGGCATCGATCCAGCAGCATCGACTGCAGGTGCTCGCCTCGGACTTCTCGCACGACCTGCAGCTGGCTCGCAGCTTGGCCATCGGGGGCCAGCAATCGCTGCGCCTGAGCGTCCTGGGGTCCCCCGGTGGCAGTTGCTACATCCTGCACGGGGCGGCCGATGACCGCTGTCGCTGCTCGCCCACCGCCGCCCAGTGCGATGGCGACGCTCACCCGCTGCGCTTCCGCTGGATCGCCAGCAGCAGCCACACACGGATCGCCGCCAACGTACCCGGCATCACCCTGCATGCCGGCGAGGGCTTCGTGACCAGCGCCGGGACCTTCCGCGTCGAGGAACCCCGCTCAGGCCGCGGCATCTGGTACGTGGTCAGGCCTGCCGGGCGCGTCCGATCCTGCGCGCAGGGCTGGGCCTTGCGTCCGCTCCCTCCTTGCAGCGGCGCAGCCGCCTGACGGTCTGCAGGAGCGCCCCATGAACAAGTTTGCTTCGCTCATTTCTGTCACTCCCATGGCCCGGCTGATCCGGGCTCGGGCCCCGTCCCCCACGTCCGCCCCCACTTCCGCCCCCACTTCGCAAGCTGCCACCGCGATGCCGGGCCCGACGCCCCCACGTCCGCAGCGGCACCTCGCGGCACTGCCGCAGGCGCGAGGCTTCACGCTGATCGAGCTGCTGATCGTCCTGTTGATCTCACTCGTGCTGTGCGTGCTCGCCTGGCCGCGCTTCGAGGCGCAGGTATTCAAGGCCCGCCGCAGCGAAGCCCAGACAGCGCTCGCCAGCCTGCTTCACGCCCAGGCTCGCTACCGAAGCAATCACCGCCGCTACGCCTACAGCCTTGCTGAACTGGGCATGGCCGCTCCGCCACTGCGGCACTACGAGATCCGCCTTCGAGGGCTCTCGACCTCCGATGCGGGCGGCGCCGCCGATGACCCCTTCCAGCAAGGCTTCATCGCCGTGGCAACGCCGCTTCCCGGCAGCCCGCAGATGCGCGACGCGCCCTGCGCCGAGCTGCGCGTCATGCTCGACGGGCAGCAGCTCAGCCAGACCGCCATCGATCGCGCCGGCAGCACCTCTGACACCTGCTGGCCAAAGTGAGAGCGCCCATGAACGGTCTCAACAATGGCAAAGGCTCGCCAAGAGCAGCCGCAAGCGGAGGCCTCCATGCCGCCGGGCGGCCTCAGGCACAGGCGTTTCCCCGCCGGTCCTGGGCAGGCCGCGGCGCGCAAGCCGGCCTGACCCTCGTGGACCTGCTGCTGGGCATGGCGCTGGCTCTCTTCCTGTGCGCCACCGCGGGAGGGTTGATGCTGAGCCAGCTGCGGGAGCACAAGCACCTCCTCGCCGAAACGCTGCTGCAGCAGGATCTCCGCAACGCCATGTCCCTGATGCAGCTGGAGATCCGCCGGGCCGGAGCGGCACTCGAAGCGCATGAGTTCGTCCCGGAGCCTGGCACCGAGCCCAGGGCGCCAGGCGCGGCGCCCATGCTGGACGTGCTGCTGGATGGCGCACCGGTGCCCCCCGCCACCCCTGGCAACGGTCTCCTGGTCCGCTTTGATCGGGTGGACGCTGACGCCAGCCAGCGGCGTGTCGATCGTGGCTTTCGCCTACGACAGGGGCAGCTGCAGTACCTGCTGGAGCGGAGCTGGCAACCTTGGAATGACGGCAACACCGTGCGCTTCACCCGCCTGTTCGTGCATCTCGACAGGCATCCACTGGCAGCGGCGAGCTGCTCTTGCCCGGGTGGGGCGCCCCCTTGCATTGCAGGCCTGCACGGGCAGCTTGTCGAGGTGGAGCTCACCGGCCAGTCCCTTCTGGACGCCTCCGCGGTGCGCAGCCTGCACAGCACCGTGCATGTCCGCAACGATCACCTCGAACTGGCGCCTGCATCATGCTGAAGACCGGACATTTCCTCCGCCGCGCCCGGCGCCATGCCGGTGCCGCCACCTTGGCAACCCTCATGGTGCTGCTCCTCCTGATGGGAATGACGACGGTGCTGGGCGCTCGCCTGCTGCTGGGCGATCTGCTCGGCAGCGATGCCCTGGTGCAGGCCCAGCAGCGCCAGAGCCTTAACGAGAGCGGCCTGGACTGGGGGCTGCAGTTGCTCAACGGTCCGACGCTGACACAAGATTGCCAGCCGGCAGGCAATGCCATCCCCTCGGCAGCTCTCCCCATGCTTGCGCAGGTGACTGAGGTCGACACGAAAGGCCACCGACGAGTTCGCGCGGCTTGGCAAGGGCGGCAGTTCCAGTGCGTCCATGACGACGACGCCTGGCACTGCCAATGCCCGGTGCCCGCCCTGGCGCGTCCGCCGTCTGCGCCACCAAACCTGCTCAACGCATTGCGCCTGGAACCGCTTCTGGTACCGGTCCCGGCACCACGTCAGCCACCGCAAGCGCCCGCTGAACTGGGTGACACCCACCCGCCGCCCCTGCCGGACAGCCGCCTACCCTCGCCCGAGCTCCACCCCGGCTTCAGCCTGGCCATCCAGGGACTGGAGCGGCCCGATGCAGCGCGCTGGCGCCGCCGCACCATGCGATTGGTGGTGCAGTCCTGCGCGCGGGGTCAGCTCGGCTGCAGGGTGTCCGATTTGCCGGCCTCGAGCCCCCTCCCGGCGTCGGTCCAGTCCCAGCTCGTCGTGCTGGCCTCCGCGCTGCCGCGCCTGCCCGGCAGTGCCTTGGTCGCCAGGGCGGCCATCGACCTGGGCAGCCTCGCGGATGCGCCTGCAGGTCTGGCGATGCCACCGGACGCGCATGGCGCCTGGGCCGTGCAGGCCGGCGGCCACGTCCGCGGCGCCGAGGGGCATCTCCAGGGTCCCCCGGGCAGCGCTACGGCCTCGCTGTCTCGCTCCGACGATCCTGAACTTGCCATGGCCCCCGATGCCTTCTTCCAGCGCTTCTTCGGACTGCCTCCAGCCGCCTACCGGGTCCAGCCCGGCGTTGCCACCGTGGATTGCAGCGTCGAGGCGGACTGCAGTCCCGTGCTCGCAGCGCGGGTGCGAGCAGGTCAGCACTGGCTCTGGATCCGAGGCCCCCTGCGCCTCAGGACCCCGGTGATCCTTGGCCGACTCGAGCGCCCCGTGCTGCTCATCTGCGACGCCGCCCTTGACCTGGACGCCCCTGTGCAGATCACAGGGCTCCTGTACAGCCAAGGCTCCAGCCGCCTGCAGGCGTCGGGGCCCGCCCTTCGGATTGACGGAGCGGTGCTCAGCGCCGAGTCCAGCGAGCTGGCCGGGCAGGTCCAGCTCGTCTACAGCGCTTCGGTGTTGCGGACGATGGCCGACCAGCTGGGCACCTGGATCCGCCTCCCCGGCGGCTGGGGTCCATGACGTTGCCCTCAGGCTGTCCTCACGCTGCCCCACCCTCCCGCCGAGCACCCTCAGGAGCATGATTCCATGACTGAACGATCAGGCAGCCCCCCTGGCCCCGTCAATCGCGCAGGGCATGACAGCATCCATCGGCAGTCCGGCTGGGGGCTGATCGAAGCGCTGGTTTGCAGCCTCGTGCTGAGCATCGGCATGGTCCTGGTGCTCAAAGGACATGCCACCTTGCGCGAGCACAGCGACTTCGCCCGCGACCGTGCTGCCGCAGCGGTCCTGGCCGAAGCACAAGTCGAGCGCTTGCGAGCGCAGGCGCCGGACGGCGAACCAGCGCCTGCTGCGCGGAGCGCCTTACGGCCGCTGAAGCCGTCCCCAACGGCGGCAGGCGCCTTGGGCCGCCATCCCCCAGGCACCGATGTCCCCGCACGCGAAGCCGAAGCGGCGAGAACCCAGCAGAACGACTGGCAGCTGAGCCTGGACACCACCACCTATGCCTTTCGCCAGCAGCTGTCCGGCGACGACGCTGGGCAACTTCAGGATCTGGATCTCCACGTGCGCTGGCCAGACCGCAGCGGCGCATGGCAGACCCTGCGTTGGCCCGCTCGCCTGAGCCGACGCCAGCCCCGACTCCCGCTGGTTGCCCTGAGCCCACCGCCGGCAGGTGATGTGCTCCTGGGCGACGGCCGGCACGCCGCCGTGCCTACCGGCGCGCGCGCTCTCGGCGAGGGCTGGGCCGTGTTCCAGCCGGAGCCCGGCGTGACGCTGGCCTGGCTCCTCGACATCCGCACGGGCATGGTGCAAGGCCTGTGTGAGCTGGGGGACCGCCGCATCGACGACCTGCGGGACGCCGATGTCGCGGGCTGCCGGGCTCGGATGTCAGCAGGGGGCGCCTGGCTGATCAGTGGCCACATTCGCTTCGATCTGAGCGCTGCGCCCTCACCCGAAAGGCCGCGGTCGCCCGCCCTGCCCGGCGGCGTGACGCTCACCCTCCACGACGACCCGAACCCCACCACGCTTCCTCGCTGTGCCAGCAATGCCACAGAGGCGGCGGCCCAGGGGCGGGACGTCATCAGCTATCACTGCCTCGTCCCTCCGCGCCGCCGCGACGGGCGCTGGAGCGGGCGTTCCGAGCTGAGCGGCCCGATGGCGGACCTGAAGCGATATCGCGTCTGCCGTTACAGCGCTGACCACGACCACGATGGCCGCATCAGCAACATCGAGCATCCCGACCGGTATGCCGATGTGGACAGCCCGCTGCTGCAGCAGAATTTCCTGGTCGTGCGAGCGGCGCTGTCCTGCCCGGCCGGGCGGGGAGCAGACCCGCGGCAGGGGCATCTGCTCGATACGTCGACGGTCCCTCACCAGCCGTCCGACTGAACCGGAATGGTCGCTCTCCCATGAAGGCCCCACCGATCGCCCGGCTCGTCGCAGCACCGGTTCACAGAAGCGGGCCGGCGTCATGCGAGCCGCCCGCTCGCTGGGCAGAGGTCACCCTCATCGCCCTCACCTTTGCGACGCCCCATGTTCCGCGTGAAGCGCCGTGCACCATGCAACCGGTGCTCGCGCCGCTCTGGAGCTTCTCGGCAGGACGGCGGGCCCGCACCGGTCCATCCGCCATCGAAACGCGCGGGCCTGCGTGCCACAGGCTATCCTCCCGCCTGCGCTCTGCCGGCTCCAGCCCGATCCAAGATCAGGGAAGGTGCGCTGCGCCTGCCATGCGACGCCACCAGGGCACTGGCGCCATCGCTGCCAGGCCAGCTCGGCGAGGCATCCGCATCATCACTGCCCGAGAGCCGCACGGCTCCCGGGCTCGTCACCCGCCGTCGAACCCATCCGCCAGTCACCTTGAAGCCCGAACCCGTTCTCTCTCCCCAGGCTGCCATGGGCATGGCGCTGGCGCTCTCTCGCCAGGCCATCGGCCTCAGCGACCCCAATCCGCGAGTCGGCTGTGTGATCACCGACAGCCACGGTCATCTTCTCGGCGCCGGCCACACCCAGCAGGCCGGCGGTCCGCATGCCGAAGTCATGGCCCTTCGCGATGTGCGCGCCCGAGGGCATGGTGACGAGGCGCTGGTCGGGGCGCAGGTCTACGTCACGCTGGAGCCCTGCGCCCATCACGGCCGCACGCCGCCCTGCTGCGAGGCCCTGTCCGCAGCCCGGGTGGGGCGTGTCCATATCGCGCTGGCCGATCCGAACCCGCTTGTCGCCGGCAAGGGGCGTCGCCATCTGGAAGCGGCGGGCATCCCTTGCGAGCTCGGTCTGGGCGCCGACGAGGCCCGGGAGATCAACATCGGTTTCCTCAGCCGCATGGTTCGCGGTCGGCCCTATGTCCGCATGAAGATCGCCGCCAGCCTGGACGGGCGCACGGCACTCCCCGACGGGCGCAGCCAGTGGATCACGGGGCCGGCGGCACGGGAAGATGGCCAATGGTGGCGGCAACGCGCTGGCGCCATCCTGACCGGCGTCGGCACCGTCCGCGACGACGACCCGCGACTAGACCTCCGGCTGCCGTCCGGAGAGGTGCCGCCGCTCCAGCCGCTGCGTGTTATTGCCGATTCCCGCCTGGCGACGCCGCGGAGCGCTCGCATCCTGCAGGCGCCCGGAAAGGTCCTGCTGGTCCACGCGCAAGGGCCGATGGAGCCCGCGGTCGACGCCGCCACGGCGTCGGGTGCCGGGGGCGCCGTCGTGTTGGGGTCCCAAGATCCACCTGAGCAGCTCGAATCACCGCCCGGCGCTGGCGTCGGCTGGCCAGCGGGCGTCGAATGTCTGGCCTTGCCGGAGCTCACCTCGGGTGGGCATGTCGACGAAGATGCCGATCGCCATCCACGACGCGATGACATGCCTGGCCAGGTGGGCCTCGCTGCAGGCTTGCCGCCCGAAGCCACACGGTCACGGGTCGATCTCGGAGCGCTGATGAGCGAACTGGGGCGCCGCGGAATCAATGAACTCCATGTTGAGGCCGGGGCCACCCTCAATGGCGCGCTCCTGCAAGCGGGGCTCGTAGACGAGCTGCTGGTCTATCTGGCCCCCAAGCTCCTGGGCGACGGTCGTGGCATGGCCGCCCTGGGGCTGCTGCCAGACCTCCAGGCCGCACTGCGCTTCGAGCTTCTGGACTGCACGCCGGTGGGCGATGACGTTCGCCTGCGGCTGCGCAGACCCGGCCTGACGTTCTGAACCGACATCCGGCCCGTGGGTGGACACCATGGGCAGTCACGGCGCTCCGGCCTGCATGCCGCCTGGCGCCAACGGGCGTGCGCCAGCCCGTCGTCATGAGCCCATCGTCATCAGCCGATGTTCGCGAGCCCACATTCACGGGCACCCGGTCATCAGCCTGCATCCCCTCACAAAATCCCCTCAAAAAAATACGCCCTCACCCACGTAGGGACACCGCAGCAACGACACTGCCCCCAGCGAATCGCCGCCCGTGCCCATTGATCTTCGGAGGCTGCTCGAGCGGCGGGCATTTGTGCCACCGATCCTCCGGGGGGGCGATCGATCCACCCCGCCGGCGCCCGGTCCTGGCGCTTCTGGACGCACCGCTCCAACGAACTCTGCACGACTGTGCCCCCGGGAAACACCGGATGGTGGTCGCGCCCCTCTACAATCCGCGCCTATGCCTATCTCTCCTGTCCCCGAGCTGGTGGCCGAGCTTGCTGCCGGTCGCATGGTCATCCTGGTCGATGAAGAAGACCGCGAAAACGAGGGCGACCTCGTGCTGGCGGCGGACCACGTCACGCCGGAGGCCATCAATTTCATGGCCAAGTTCGGCCGCGGCCTGATCTGCCTGACGCTCACGCGCGAGCGCTGCGAGCGCCTGCAGCTGCCGCCGATGGCCACCCGCAACGGCACGCAGCATGGCACCGCCTTCACCGTGTCCATCGAGGCCGCAACGGGCGTCACGACTGGCATCTCCGCCGCCGACCGCGCACGCACCGTGCAGGCGGCCGTGGCCCGCAATGCCGAAGCCCGTGACCTGGTGCAGCCCGGCCACATCTTCCCTCTGCAGGCGCAGGACGGCGGCGTGCTGATGCGTGCCGGCCATACCGAAGCCGGCTGTGACCTGGCCCGCATGGCCGGCCTGACGCCCGCTTCCGTGATCTGCGAGATCATGAAGGACGACGGCACCATGGCCCGCCTGCCGGACCTGGAAGTCTTCGCGGCGGAGCACGGCATCAAGATCGGCACCATCGCCGACCTCATCGAGCACCGCAGCCGCAACGAATCCCTGGTGCAACTCGTCAGCCGTCGCTCCATGGAGACGGCGCAGGGCGCCTTCGAATGCAGCGTCTTCAAGGACCGCACCGGCGCCGTGCATCTGGCCCTGAGCCGCGGTCAGTGGCAGCCGACGGATGAAGTCCTGGTGCGCGTGCACGAGCCCTTCTCCGCCCTGGACCTGCTGGACGCCGGCCCGAGCGCCCACTCCTGGCCCCTGCCCGCCGCGCTGGCCGCGCTGCAGAAGTCTCCTGCCGGCGTTGCCGTGCTGCTGAACTGCGGCGAGGCGGCCGAGTCCCTGCTGGGCCGCTTCGAGACGGCCGGCAGCGCGCCCGCCCCCCGTGCCATGGCCATGGACCTGCGCACCTACGGCGTCGGCGCGCAGATCCTGCGTGAGCTGGGCGTCCACAAGATGAAGCTGCTGGGCAGCCCGCGCCGCATGCCGAGCATGACCGGCTACGGCCTGGAAGTCACCGGTTTCGTGAGCGCCGACGAGCGCGCCAACAAGGAGTAAGCGCCCCATGCAAGGAGCAGACAAGGGACAGCAGGCCGCGCTGGACGGCCAGGACCTGCGCATCGGCATCGTGCAGGCCCGCTTCAACGAGACCCTGACGAACACGCTGGCACAGCACTGCCTCGAGGCCCTCGCCGCGATGGGTGTGCCCAGCCACCAGATCCGCCACGTCACGGTGCCGGGCGCCCTCGAGGTACCGGTCGCCCTGCAGACCATGGCCGACAGCGAGCGCTTCGACGCCCTCATCGCGCTGGGCTGCATCATCCGCGGCGAGACCTACCACTTCGAGCTGGTGGCCAATGAAAGCGGCGCGGGCGTCACCCGCGTGTCGCTGGATGCCAACCTGCCCGTCGCCAATGCCATCCTCACGGTCGAGAACGAGGCCCAGGCCTGGGCCCGCGCCGCCGAGAAGGGCGCCGACGCTGCCCGCGTCGCCGTCGAGATGGCCCATCTTCTGAAAGCCCTGCAGTGAGCATGAACGACAAGACCAACACCCCCACTGCTCCCAAGACCGCCGGCAAGCCCGCGGCCAAGCCGGGCGTCAAGCGCGCCGGCGCGAAGTCGGCCCGCCGCCGCTCGCGCGAGTTCGCGCTGCAGGCGCTGTATCAATGGCTCGTGACGGGTGACGAGCCCGCCGCCATCGAGACCCACATGCGCGAGCAGCAGGGCTTCGAGAAGTGCGACAAGGCCCATTTCGACGCCCTGTTCAATGGCGGCGTGCATGAGGCCGCTGACCTCGACACCGTGCTGGCCCGCCATGTGGACCGCAAGACCACCGAGCTGTCGCCCATCGAGCACGGCATCCTGATGATCGGCGCCTACGAGCTCAAGCACTGCGTCGACATCCCCTACAAGGTGGCGATCAACGAAGCCGTGGAGCTGGCCAAGTCCTTCGGCGGCACCGACGGCCACAAGTACGTCAACGGCGTGCTGGACCGCGCGGCCGAGGACCTGCGCCCGCTCGAGGTGCAGGCCCAGCGCAAGCCGGCCCGCTGACCCCCGGCAAGCTCCACACACGCCCTCGCCCGGATGAAGCTGGCCCAGCGCCTGGATCGGATCGATCCCTTCTACGTCATGGAATGCGCCAAGGCGGCCGATGAACTGGCCCGCACGGCGCTGTGCGATCCTGCCCAGGGCGGGCGCCGCATGATCTACCTGAACATCGGCGAGCCGGACTTCGGCGCCAGCCCGGCCGTGGCCGAGGCTGCCGCGCGTTGCATCGCCGAGGGGCGCACGCAGTACACCGCCTCGGCGGGCCTGCCGGCGCTGCGCGAGGCCATCAGCCGCTGGTACGCCCACCACTTCGCACTGGACGTTCCCGCGGCACGCATCGTGATCACGGCGGGTGCGTCGGCAGCGCTGCAGCTGGCCTGCCTCGCGCTTTTCGAGCGCGGCGACCAGGTGCTGATGCCCGACCCGAGCTACCCCTGCAACCGCCATTTCGTGGCGGCCGCCGATGCCGAGGCGGTCCTGCTGCCGGCCACTGCCGAGCAGCGATTCCAGCCGAGCTGCGCGCAGGTCGAGGCCGCCTGGACGCCCGCCACCCGTGCGGTGCTGCTCGCCTCGCCCAGCAACCCGACGGGCACGTCCATCGAGCCGGCGGAGCTGGCCCGCATCGTGGCCGCTGTGCGCCAGCGCGGCGGGATCACGCTGATCGACGAGATCTACCTCGGCCTGTCCTACGAGGCCGCCTTCGGTCACAGCGCGCTCGCGCTGGGTGATGACGTCGTCTCGATCAACAGCTTCTCCAAGTACTTCGGCATGACCGGCTGGCGCCTGGGCTGGCTGGTGCTGCCACCCGCGCTGGTGGGGCCCGTCGAGAAGCTGGCGCAGAACCTCTTCATCTGCCCCTCCAGCATTGCCCAGCACGCGGCGCTCGCCTGCTTCGAGGAGGCCTCGCTGGCCGAGTACGAACGCCGCCGCGCCGTGCTCCGGGCCCGTCGCGACCGCCTCGTGCCGGCACTGCAGGCGCTGGGGCTCGGCGTGCCCGTCGTGCCGGATGGCGCCTTCTACGTCTGGATGGACGTCTCGGCCTTCACCGACAACGCCTGGGACTTCAGCTTCGAGCTGATGCAGCGCGCCCAGATCGCCCTCACGCCCGGCCGCGACTTCGGTCCGGCCCTCGCCTCGCGCTTCCTGCGCCTGTCCTTCGCCAGCAGCGACGAGGACCTGGACGAGGCCGTGCGCCGTCTGGCCGCGCTGCTGCCCACCCTGCGCCGCGCATGACCGCCATGACGCCTCGGGACGCACAGTTCAGCCTGGGCCTGCGGGTGTACTGGGAGGACACCGACGCCGGTGGCGTGGTGTTCTATGCCAACTACCTGAAGTTCTTCGAGCGTGCCCGCACCGAGTGGCTGCGCGAACTGGGCTTCAGCCAGGAGCAGATGCGCCAGGCGCAGGGCCGCATGTTCGTGGTCAGCCGCACGGCCGTGAACTACCTCGCGCCGGCCCGCCTGGACGACTGGATCACCGTCACCGTCGAGCTGCGTGAGCAGGGCCGGGCCAGCATGACCTTGTTCCAGCAGGCCTGGCGTGACGGACAGTTACTCGCCGAAGGCGAAATCCGCATAGGCTCCGTGGATGCTGGCAGCTTCCGGCCGGCCCGCATGCCCGAGGAGCTGCTCCGGCGGCTCGCCTTGCTGCCCCTCCCGACGGCCTGAGGCCTCCTCCACCTCCTTTTCCGCCCCTTCACGCGTACTAGCCGCGCCCGAGCGACCCGAGATGAACCAAGACCTATCCATCTTCACCCTGATCGCCAACGCCAGCTTCGTGGTCAAGCTGGTGATCGGCGCCCTGCTGACCGTCTCCCTGGCCAGCTGGAGCGTGATCTTCTCCAAGTTCATCTCGCTGGGCCGCGTGAAGTCCAGCAACGAGGCCTTCGAGCAGGAGTTCTGGTCGGGCAAGAACCTCAACGACCTCTTCAACAGCGTCTCGAGCAAGAGCGACGGCGCACCGCTGGAGCGCATCTTCGCGTCCGGCATGCGCGAGTTCCTCAAGCTGCGCGAGCGCCGCGTGGCCGAGCCCAGCGCCCTGCTGGACGGCGCCCGCCGCGCCATGCGGGCCAGCTTCCAGCGCGAGCTCGACGCCATGGAGTCGCACCTCTCCTTCCTGGCCTCGGTGGGCTCCGTCTCGCCCTATGTGGGCCTGTTCGGCACCATCTGGGGGATCATGCACGCCTTCGTCGGCCTCTCGAACCTGCAGCAGGTGACGCTCGCCACCGTGGCCCCCGGCATCGCCGAGGCCCTGGTGGCCACGGCCATCGGCCTCTTCGCGGCGATCCCCGCCGTGCTGGCCTACAACCGCTTCGCGCGCCAGATCGACCGATCGGCCATCACGCTGGAGACCTTCATCGAGGAGTTCTCCAACATCCTGCAGCGCAATGCCGGCACCCCGGCTGCCGCCCCCACCGCCCGCTGATCCGCCATGGCTGCCCTCGCCTCCCGCGGCCGCGGACGCCGCCGCACCATCAACGAGATCAACATGGTGCCCTTCATCGACGTGATGCTGGTGCTGCTGATCATCTTCATGGTCAGCGCCCCGCTGATCACGACGGGCCTGGTCGACCTGCCGAGCGTCGGCAAGAGCCGCCAGCAGCCGGACCACGTCATCCATGTGGTGGTTGGCCCCGACGAGAAGCTCAAGTTCAAGCTCGACAAGTCGGAACCCGAGCCCACGACGCTCAAGGATCTGCCGATGCAGGTCAAGCGCGCGCAGGGCGGTGACGCCAGCACGCCGGTGGTGATCTCGGCGGACCGGAACGTGAAGTACGAGGCCGTGGTCAAGGTCATGGACAGCCTGCAGAGCGCCGGCATCCAGCGCGTGGGCCTGGCCGTGAAGAGCGGCGCGGCCGCCGAGGCCAGCCGCTGAGCACCATGAACGCGAGCACCCTGAGCGCCGATCGCCTGCGACCGCCGCCCGCGCCCGCCCTGGGCCGCGGCTTCGGCCTGGCCCTTCTGGCCCATGCCCTGCTGGTGCTGGGCCTGAGCCTGGGCGTGCAGTGGCACACCCAGACGGAGCCCGCCTTCGAGGCGGAGCTGTGGTCCCTCGTGCCCCAGGCCGCAGCGCCCCGCCTGCAGGAGCCCGAGCCCCAGCCCGAACCGGAGCAGCCCAAGGCCAAGACGCCGCCGCCCGTGCCGGAGGCGCAGCCGGACCAGCGAGAGGCGGACATCGCCATCGCCAAGGAGAAGAAGCGCAAGGAGGACGAGCGCCGCCAGGCCGAGCTCGAGCTGCAGCGCAAGAAGGAACTCGAGAAGGAAAAGGAGCGCCAGAAGGAGCTCGAGAAGGAGCGCGAGAAGCAAAAGGACCTGGAACGCCAGAAGAAGGAAGACCAGGCCAAGCAGGACAAGCTTGAGAAGCAGAAGCAGGAGAAGGCCGCCAAGGACGCGCAGGCCAAGCTCGACGCGCTGCGCAAGCAGAACCTGGAACGCATGATGGGCATGGCAGGCGCCACCGGCTCGCCCGGCAGCACCGGCACCGCCCAGCACAGCTCCGGCCCCTCGGCGACCTATGGCGGACGCATCAAGGCGGCCATCCGCCCGAACATCATCTACACCGTCAGTGGCGCGGCCAATCCGCAGGCCGAGGTCGAGGTGCGCTGCGCGCCGGACGGCAAGATCATCAGCAGCCGTCTGACCAAGCCCAGCGGCGATGCTGATTGGGACCGGGCCGTGCTGCGCGCCATCGAGCGCACGGACCGGCTGCCCCGTGACACCGACGGCCGTGTGCCCCCGGTGCTCGTGATCAGCTTCAAGCCGAACGACTGAGCCACGCCTGCCAGCGGGGCTGCAGTGCCTGATCCACCGAGATCCGGCCTGCGCCCCATAGCAGCACGACCAGCAGCAGGCTGCCCCACCACTCGTGCCCCGCCAGGGCCGCCGGGGCGATCTCGGCCAGGCTCAGCACCGCCATCACGTTCACCACGGACATGCCGGCAGCGGCGAAGCGGGTGGCCAGCCCCAACACCAGCAGCGGCGGCAGCAGCAACTCACCCGCCGTGCCGGCATAGGCGGCGAGCACGGGCGGCAGCAGCGGCACCTGGTATTCGTCCTGGAACAGCGCCAGCGTCGTGTCCCAGTCCCGCAGCTTGGTCAGGCCGGAGAGGAAGAACACCCGGGCGACGTAGACGCGCGCCGCCAGCAGCGCCAGCGACTGCCCCCAGCGGAACAGGGGCGCCGGCCAGGGTTCGATCGGCGCCGTGGCCTCAGTCCCGGGGTGGCAGGCCGTGGCGCCCAGGCGGCGCAGAAGATTCATCGGGATGGACGTCATGGGTTTCCTTCGCGCCGTCCCTCCCCTCCAAGGGCAGGACGGCTGTCAGCCATTGCTCTTGCAGCGCCTGGTGCAGGAAGACGGTGAAGTCCCAGGAAGCCTCAGCCGGCGCCGAGGCGCTCCCGGCAGGAAGGCCCGTCGACACCGCCAAGGCCGCCTCCAGTGAATGGCCGGCCAGCGCGCTGCGCATGAAGGCGGCCGCAGCCGCCTGCAACTCAGTCGCACGGCCGCGCCAATCCTTACGCCAGACCAGGACGGCCGACGCCGCCTTGGGCACCGCCGCGCCAGGTGCAGCGACGGACCGCGACACCGGCGTACATCCGACGGATGTGTCGGCCAGCGGCGGCCCGGCCTGCCGGGAAGGGGTGCGCCAGGCCCGGTGCCCTTCCAGCGCCTCGAGCGATTCACGAGGCAGTTCGAGAAGCACGAGCCCCGGGCGGAAGGCGAGGCACAGCGCGGCGGGATCGCCATGAAGAAGGTTCAGGGAGGCGGCATCGAGCGCGGCATCGGCCGCCCGCTCGGCCTCGTGAAGCGCCCATTCGAAGGTGGCGACACCGGCCAGCATGTCGTCGGCCGTCTCACGCAGAAAGGCCGGCAGCGCTGCGCCCCAGGTGTCGAGATCACCGCTGGCCGGCGGGCACTGGCGCCAGAAGGCCCAGGCGAGGCTGGCGAACTGCGACCCCAGCAGCGTCTCCAGATGAGGGAAAGCGCCCGCCAGGGCGCGCGCCGACAGGGCAATGGCATTGCCCCGGTAGGCTTGCAGGCCCGCTTCCAAACTTGCTTCCAAACTTGCTTCCAAACTTGCTTCTAAACTTGCTTCCAGACTTGCTTCCGGACTTGCTTCCGGACTTGCTTCCGGACCGGCGACCAAGCCGGGGTCCGACGTGGCCGCCGAGCCCTGCTCGCACTCGGGAAGCCTCGCTGGCCGCATGCCCCGAAGGCCCAGGCGGTGCAGAGCCTCTGCCGGTGTGGCGTCGTGCAAGACGCCACCGCTCCTTGCTGGCGCTTCAGTCTGAGACGGTGTCGGCGTGTCATCCGGGGGCTGGGTAGGCGCGCTGCCCGGCAGCCGCCCTGAGTCACGGCCCAGCAGCGCCCTCAGTAGGGCTTCCTGCCGCTGCCATTCAGACGCCGCCATGCCGGGCCTCCTGCGTGAGTCGATCGCCCATCACCGCATGCGCCAGGCGGTCCGCCTTGCGCGCTTCGGCCAGCAGCAGGGCAAAGGGTGGTAGGCGTGTGTCCCACTCGATGAGCGTCGGCACCGCGCCGAAGCGGCGCAGCGCATGGGCATAGAGTGCCCATGCAGCGTCGGACACCGGATCGCCGTGGTCATCCACGACCAGCCCCTGCTGCGCGCTGTGCCCGGCCAGGTGGATCTCGCCCGGCACCGTGCGCAGCGCGTCCACCCAGGCCGTCGCGTCCGCGAGGGCCTGGGCCGCATCACCGGCACGCCGGTTCAGGGCATTCACGAGGAGGTTGTTCAGGTCCAGCAGCAGGCCGCAACCGCTGCGCTGGCACAGGGTGTCGAGGAACTCGGTCTCGGCCAGGGGCTCCTCGGACGGGTCGAGGTGCCAGTCCAGGTAGGCGCTGAGGTTCTCGATGAGCAAGGGCTGGCGCAGGGCGTCCTGAGCCTGCTGGACATTGGCGACCATCAGGGCCAGCGAGGCGGCGCCGAAGGCCACGGGCAGGAGGTCCGCGCCATGCACGACGGCGCCATCGAGCGGGACGCGCGCGAAGCTGGCGTGGTCCGAGACGCGCACCGGCTGCACCTCGGCACTCAGACGCGCGAGCTGCGCCAGGTGCTGTGCGTCCAGCCCGCAGGCCGAGCCCAGGGACAGGCCCACGCCATGCAGGCTGACCTGGTAATGCTCGCGCGCATGGAGCAAGGCCTGGCGGGCGGCCCCGCCGGGCTGGAAGTAGTTCTCCGAGTGCACCTCGATGAAGGGCAGGCGGGGCTGCTGCTCCAGCAAGGCCGCCTCATGGCCATGGCGCCAGCCGATGCCGCACAGCGGCGGCAGCGCATCCGGCGGGCGCATGGCTTACTTCTTCAGCTTGGCGCGGGCCTCTTCGGTGGTCATGCCGCCATCGGCCTTGCAGGAGCCCTTGGGCACATAGCGCCATTCTTCGGGGGCGTTGTTGGTGGTGGCCTGACCCGCACAGCTGTGGGTGCCGTTGAGGTTGGCGCAGTCGTTCTGGCCGGCCTTGGCGATGCCGTAGCACTTTTCCTTGGCGCCTTCCGCGGCCTGGGCCTGCTGGACGAGGCCCAGGGCAAGTGCGGCGGCCAGGGCGGTGCTGAGGGTCTTGTGGGTCGACATGAGTGGGCTCCTTGTTGAACGTGTGGGGGACTGTAAAGGTTCTTGCGACACCGCGGGCACTGGCGGGGCCGGCGCGTCCATGGATTGCAGGAGCCGGTGTGTCGCGGGATGGGCGGCAGTCCTTACACTGCGCGGCACACCATTTCGCTCCCACCCCATGAGCATCGACCCCGCCGAGCTGGAAAGCCTCCGCCCCCAGCTCCTGAAATATGCCCGGCTCCAGCTGCGCAATGACGCCTGGGCCGAGGACGCCGTGTCGGAGACGCTCCTGGCCGCCCTGGAACGGCCGGACGGCTTCGCGGGGCGCTCCCAGCTCAAGACCTGGCTGGTCGGCGTGCTCAAGCACAAGCTGGTCGACCAGATCCGGCGCAACAGCAAGGAGCTGTCCACGACCCGGGACGACGACGTCGACCTCGACGAGCAGCTCTTCGACAGCACCGGTCACTGGCGCGAGGCGCCGACGGACTGGGGCGACGACCCCGAACAGGCCCTGCGCCAGCTCGACTTCATGCGCGTGCTGGAGGCCTGCGTGGACAAGCTGCCGGGCCAGCAGGGCCGGCTCTTCATGATGCGTGAGTGGCTGGAGCTCGACACCGAGGAAATCTGTAAGGCGCTGGCCATCAGCCCGACCAATCTGTGGGTGATGCTTCACCGCGCGCGGCTGCGGCTGCGCGAATGTCTTGAGCTGAACTGGTTTGCGGGCACCGGCCCGGGAGCTGCTGCATGAAACTCCTCCGCCCTCTGCTGATCCGCCTGTTGCCCAGCTGCCGCCAGGTCACCGAGATGCTTCTCCTCGCCCAGGAGCGCCCGCCCAGCACGCGGGAGCGCCTGCTCGTCGCGATCCACATGCCGCTGTGCGCCGCCTGCCCGCGCTTTCGTCAACAGCTCTCGCTGATGAAGCAGGCTAGCGCCCGCTGGCGCCGCTACAGCGAGGACGAAGGGCTCGGCTGATGCCGCCTCGCCCGGGAGCCTGGATCGAGGCCGTGGCGGCGGCCGCGCAACAGCCGCCCCATCCTGCGCCTGTTCCGGCTATGCCCTCCCCGCCCTAGCGATTAGCATGCGACCGTGGCCCGCCGCCCTGGGCGGTCGCCGCCGGTGTGCACGAGCACCCCGCCTCTGGAGCGCTTCGATGAACGACCTTTCCGCGACGATTGACTGGCCCGAACCGGGGCAAGGATCGGGCGCGGACCCCGGCGGCGGCGCCGGTCCCGTCTTCACCTGGCCGTCCCCGCCCTTTGCCGCCTATGCACCGGTCGCCCCCAGCGAGGCGCCCCAGCCCTGCGAGGTGCTGGGCCTGAACAACAGCCGAACCCAGGGCCAGCTGCTGCGCATGATGGCCCGTGAGCGGGCCGCCCAGCTGCTGGTGCCGCCGGCACGCAGCCCGGTCGCGCTGAAGTTCACCCAGTTCCGCGCCCTCAAGCTGCAGCAGGTGATTCCCGCGGCGCCACGCCAGGACGCCCCCCCCACCGCGCTGGCCCTGGACGAGCGGCCGCGGGTGGAATTCCGCGTGCGCTTCGCGGGCGGCGGCGAGCTCAAGGGCATGACCATCGGCCATCACGAGGATGCCATGGGGCTCTTCCTCTTCGTGCCGGTCAGCGAGTTCGACGACGCCGTGCGCTGTGTCTTCCTGCCCACCGAGAGCATGGACGGCTTCGAGATCGGCGAGCGTCTGGGCGATGTGCTGGTCAAGGAGCAGCTCGTCCGCACCGAGGACGTCGAGGCCGTGGCCCAGGAGCAGCAGAAGCTGCGCAGCCAGCGCGTGGGTGATATCCTGCTCGCGCGGCAGATCGTGACGCCGGAGCAGCTGCTGCTGGCCATCGAGCAGCAGGCCCGCATGCCCATGGTGCGCATCGGCGAGGCCCTGCTGGCCATGGAGCTGATCAGCTACGACCAGCTCGAGGACGCCCTCGCCCAGCAGCGCAGTGACCGTTCGATCCCGCTGGGCGAGCTGCTGGTGCGCAAGGGCATCGTGACGCGCCAGCAGCTGCAATCTGCACTCGCCCGCAAGATGGGCTACCCGCTGGTGGACGTGGAGCGCTTCCCCGTCGAGCCGGACGCCGTGCGCAAGCTGCCGTATTCCGTGGCCCGCCGCCTGGAGGTGCTGCCGCTCGTCCTGAGGGATGGGCGGCTGATCGTCGCCATGGAGGACCCCACGCGGCGCGACGCACTGGACGAGATCGAGTTCGTCACCCAGCTCAAGGTGGCGCCGGCCCTGACCAAGGTCGGCAGCCTGCAACTGGCGCTGCCGGGCACCTACGACCGCTTCGGCAATGACACCGTCACGCCGCGCGACCTGCCCCAGTCTCCCCTGCAGCCCGATTTCGAGTTCGACAACACCGACAAGCTGATCGAGAGCCTCGAGCGCGAGGTCAGCGAGCGCGGCGGCCGCGACGACGAGCCCCAGATCGAGCAGTCGGACAACTCCCTCGTACGGCTGATCAACACGATGATCATCGAGGCCAGCCAGCAGGGCGTCTCCGACATCCACATCGAGACCCACCCCGGGCGCGAGAAGCTCAAGATCCGCTTCCGCCGGGATGGCCAGATGCAGCCCTACCTGGAGCTGCCGCACACCTACCGCAACGCCATGATCGCCCGCATCAAGATCATGTGCGACCTCGACATCTCGGAGCGCCGCAAGCCCCAGGACGGCAAGATCAACTTCGCCCGCTTCTCGCCCCAGCACCGCCTGGAGCTGCGCGTCGCGACCATCCCGACGAACAACGGGCTGGAGGACGTCGTCATGCGCCTGCTGTCCTCGGCGCGGCCCCTGCCGATGGAGAAGCTGGGCCTCACGCCCGACAACATGAGGCGCCTGACCGACGCGATCGAGCGCCCCTACGGCATGGTGCTGTGCGTGGGTCCGACGGGCTCCGGCAAGACGACGACGCTGCACTCGGTGCTCTCCCACATCAACACGCCGGAGCGCAAGATCTGGACGGCGGAGGACCCCGTCGAGATCACGCAGGCCGGGCTGCGCCAGGTGCAGGTGAACCCCAAGATCGACTGGACCTTCGCCAAGGCCCTGCGCGCCTTCCTGCGCGCCGACCCGGACGTGATCATGGTCGGCGAGATCCGCGACGAGGAGACGGCGCAGATCGCCGTCGAGGCCTCGCTGACGGGCCACCTCGTGCTGTCCACGCTGCACACCAACAGCGCCCCCGAGACCGTCACCCGCCTGCTCGACATGGGCATGGACCCCTTCAACTTCGCCGATTCCCTGCTGGCCGTGCTCGCCCAGCGCCTGGTGAGGCGGCTGTGCCCGCACTGCCTCCAGAGCTCGCCCCTGCCGGCGGCCGACCTCGAGGAGCTGGTGGAGGACTACCTGCACGCCTTCCCGCAAGACATCCGGCCGGGGCGTGACGGGCTGCTCACGGAATGGCGCCAGCTCCATGGCAAGCAGGGCCAGCTGATGCACCATCGCAGCCCAGGCTGCCCCCAGTGCGACAACACCGGATTCAAGGGCCGGGCCGGGCTGCACGAGCTGCTGAGCGTCTCGCGCGAGGTCCGTCGTCTGGTTCAGACCGGCGCGCGCGCCGAGCAGATCCAGCACCAGGCGCTCCAGGAAGGCATGCGCACCCTGCGCCAGGACGGCATCGTCAAGGTCCTGCAAGGCGTCACCACCCTGGGCGAGGTCCGCGCCACCAGCAACGCATGAACCCGATGGACAGCAACAGCACCGCCACCGCCACCGCCTCCTCCCCCGACGCCGAACGCAGCAGCGGCCGGCCGCAGAAGCTGCGGCTCGGCGATGTGCTCGTCCAGCAGGAACTCATCACCCAGCAGCAGCTGGAGCAGGCCCTGGAGCTGCAGCGCAGCAGCGGCAAGAAGCTCGGCCGCCTGCTGATCGACGCCGGCCTCATCACCGAGGAAGCGCTCGCGCACGTGCTGGCCCGGCAGCTGCGCATTCCCTTCGTCAACCTCAAGACCTTCCCGCTCAAGACCGAGCTCGTGCGCCAGCTGCCCGAGACGCCGGCCCGCCGCTTCCGCGCCCTGGTGCTGGAAGAGCGCAACGACACCCTGCTCGTCGCGATGGCGGACCCGCTGGACCTGTTCGCCTACGACGAGCTCTCCCGCCTGCTGAAGCGCCGCATCGCGATGGCCGTGGTGGCCGAGAGCCAGCTGCCGGCCGCCTTCGACCGCCACTACCGGCGCAGCGAGGAGATCTCCGGCCTCGCCAAGGCCCTGGAGCGCGACATCGGCGACGCCGTGGACTTCGGCGCCCTGCAGGCCAGCGTGGGCCAGGAAGGCGCGCCCGTGGTGCGCCTGCTGCAGTCGGTGTTCGAGGACGCCAGCCAGGCCGGCGCCTCCGACGTCCACATCGAGCCGCAGGAAAGCGAGCTGCTGATCCGCACGCGCATCGACGGCCAGCTGCAGGTCCAGACGCAGGCCGACAAGCGCATCGCGCCGGCCCTCGCCCAGCGCCTGAAGCTGATGGCCGCGCTCGACATCTCCGAGAAGCGCCTGCCCCAGGATGGCCGCTTCACGCTGCGCCTGCGGGACAAGACCATCGACGTGCGCCTCTCCACCCTGCCCGGCCAGTACGGCGAATCGGTGGTGATGCGCCTGCTGGGCCAGGGCACGGCCGTGCGGCGCCTGCACCAGCTCGACATGCCGCCCGACATGCTGGCCCGCTTCCGCGAGATCCTCACGCAGCAGGCCGGCATGGTGCTCGTGACGGGCCCGACGGGCTCCGGCAAGACCACCACGCTCTACGCGGCCCTGGCCGAGCTGGACGCGGAGAAGAGCAAGATCATCACCGTCGAGGACCCGGTGGAGTACCGCCTGCCGGGTCTGACGCAGGTGCAGGTCAACGACAAGATCGAGCTGGACTTCGCCCGGGTGCTGCGGGCCACGCTGCGCCAGGACCCGGACGTCATCCTTGTCGGTGAAATGCGGGATGCCCAGACAGTGGAGATCGGCCTGCGGGCGGCCATCACCGGGCACATGGTGCTCTCGACGCTGCACACCCGGGACAGCCTCAGCACGCCCTTCCGCCTGCTGGACATGGGCGCCCCGCCCTTCATGGTGGCCAGCTCGCTGCAGGCCGTCTTCGCCCAGCGCCTGCTGCGGGCCGTCTGCCCGCAATGTGCCGAGCCCCACCATGCCAATGCCCAGGAGCGCGCCTGGCTGGAGGCCGTGGCGGGGCCCGAGGCGGACACCGTGCAGAGCGTGCGCGGCCCCGGCTGCTCGCACTGCAACGGCACGGGCTACCAGGGTCGCAAGGGCATCTACGAGATGCTCGAGATGAATGCCGACATGTCCCTCGCCGTGCAGCGCGGTGACGCCGGTGGCTTCATGGCGGCGGCGCGCGAGTCGCTGCGCGGCAAGACCCTCGCCGACCGCAGCCTGGCCCTCGTCAAGGCCGGCAAGACCACGCTGGCCGAAGCCATGCGCATCGGCGTCGACCAGGGCGACTGACGATGAAGAGCTTCACCTGGGAAGGCCGCAACGGCCGCGGCGAGCGGGTCCGGGGCAGCACGGATGCCGACAGCAGCGACGCCGTTGCCGCGCAGCTGATGGCCGGCGGGGTGATCCCCGTGACCATCGAGGCGAGCACGCAGAAGAGCCTCGCGGACACCTCGCCGTCCTGGTGGGACCAGCTCCGCCGCGCCCCCGTGAGCACCGAGGACTGTCTGATCCTCACCCGGCAGCTCTACACCCTCCAGAAGGCCGGCGTGCCCATCCTGCGCTCGCTGGCCGGCCTGGAGGCCTCGACCTCGCAGGCCAGCCTCATCGCGTTGCTGCAGGACCTGCGGGCCAGCCTCGACCAGGGCCGCGAGCTCTCGGCCGCCATGGCGCGCCACCCCGACATCTTCAGCCCCTTCTACATCGCCATGATGCAGGTGGGCGAGATGACCGGCCGCATGCCCGAGGTGCTGCAGCGCCTGGCCCAGCACCTGGAGTTCGAGCTCGACACCCGGGCACGCATCAAGCAGGCCTTGCGCTACCCGGTGATGGTGCTGGCGGCGATCGGCATCGCGATCATCGTCCTCAACATCTTCGTGCTGCCCACCTTCGCCAACGTCTTCGCCGGCTTCAAGGCCGAGCTGCCGCTCATGACGCGGCTGCTGCTGGGCTTCTCCGCCTGGATGGTGCGGTGGTGGCCGCTGCTGCTGGCCGGGGCCGTGGGCCTGATGCTGGCGGTGCGCGCCTGGCTCGCCACGCCGGACGGCCGCTACCGCTGGGACCGCCTCAAGCTGCGCCTGCCCATCGCCGGCCCCATCGTGCTCAAGGCCACGCTGGCGCGCTTTGCCCGCAGCTTCGCGCTGGCCACCAAGAGCGGCGTGCCCATCAGCCAGGCCATGCTCGTGGTGTCCCGCACCGTCGAGAACGCGTTCATCGCCAGCCGCGTCGAACAGATGCGCGAGGGCGTCGAGCGCGGCGAGAGCATCTCGCGCTGCGCCACGGCCGCGGGCGTCTTCACGCCCATCGTGCTGCAGATGATCGCCGTGGGCGAGGAGACCGGCGAGCTCGATCAGCTGCTGCTGGAAATCGCCGAGATGTACGAGCGTGAGACGGACTACGCCATCAAGGGCCTGTCGGCCGCCATCGAGCCGCTGCTGCTGTTCGTGATCGGCGTGATGGTCTTCGTGCTGGCGCTGGGCGTGTTCATGCCCTTGTGGAACCTGGGCCAGGCCGCCATGGGCCGCCACTGATATCAAGGCGGGGCTTGATCTGGCGCCAGGATTTGCGTTGCAGGCGCAACAGCTTAGCCCCGTTCGTGAAAGAAGTCCTTCACCCTGCGGCCCGATTGCCGGTACCGTAGTCCTACATCCGGTCTTGGAGTGGAGGCGTGGGCCGTCACGCCGGATGCAGGCACAGCCTGAACTACGGAGCTATTCGCATGCGCAAGAACAATCAAGCGGGTTTCACCCTCATCGAACTCGTGATGGTCATCGTGATCCTGGGCGCCCTCGCCGCCATCGCCCTGCCCAAGTTCGTGGACTTCGGCAGTGACGCCAAGGCCGCTGCCGTCCAGGGCGTGGCGGGCGCGCTGAGCTCTGCCTCGGCCATCAACTACGCCCAGCGCAAGCTGAACTCGGCGAACGGTTCTGCCGTCACGAACTGCACGAACGTGGGCCCCCTGCTGCAGGCCGGCGCCCTGCCGTCCGGCTACTCCATCACCTCCGCCGCCATCGCCGCCGACGCGACCAACGCCGGCTGCGTGGTGACCGGCCCCGGTCCGGCCAGCGCCGCCTTCACCGCCACCGGCATCCTGTGATCCCTGCTGGAGCCCGCCCGATCCTTCAGGCGGGCTTCACGCTGATCGAACTGATCATCACCCTGGTGCTCGTGGCAGCACTGGCGGTGGTGGCGGTTCCCAAGTTCGCCGACCTCGACAGCTGGCGCCTGCGGGCTTTCGGGGACGACCTCCGCTCGGCCTGCCAGGACATGCAGCGCCGGGCGATGAACCAGCGCCGCGCCATCGTGGCCACGTTCACCAGCACCGGCGCGAGCTTCGCCTACAGTGGCGGCACCGTCATCACCACGGTCAGCTGCCCGGCCCGCAACAGCCCCTGTCTCAGCCTGGCCAGCCCCGTCACCGCGACCTTCTTCGCGAGCACCGACGGCCTGAGCAGCAACAGCGCCGGCGGGGCCCAGGACCTCACGGTCACTTATGGCAGCTACAGCAAGAGCTACCGCCTTGAAAACGAAACGGGCCTCTTTCACGCGCTTCCTTGAGGCGCCAGCACCGGCCCGCGTGCACTAGCATGCCGGCCATGGTCCCGCGCCCGCGTCACCCCCTTGTCCCGCACCGGTCGAATGCCGGGCTGACCCTGATCGAACTGCTGATGTTCATCATGGTGCTCGGCCTGGCGCTGGCCGCGGTGCTGCAGGTCTTCGCGCTGGCGACGAAGTCGAGTGCCGACCCGCAGGTTCAGCGCCAGGCGCTGGCCATTGCCGAGTCGCTGCTGCAGGAGGTGCAGCTGCAGCCCTTCACCTTCTGCGACGCGGACGACGCCAACGTCGCCACCGCCACGAGTGCCACGGTGGGGGCCGGAACACTGAACTGCGCCACCCTGGCCGAAAGCGCCATGGGCCCTGAAGCGGGCGAGACCCGCAGCGGCACGCCCCAGTTCGACCACGTGAACGACTACCACGGCTTCAGCATGACGGGCATCACCGACATCACCGGCGCCGCCGTGACGGGGCTGGCCGACTACAGCGTGAACGTCACCGTCGCCCCCGCGGCGCTGGGTGGCGTGGCGGCGGGGGATGCCCTGCGCATCACCGTGACCGTCACCGGCCCCGGCAGCACCTCGGTCACCCTGCAGGGCTACCGCACTCGTCATGCACCCAATGCAGCCTGAGCGTCGCCCCGCAGCCCGCCAGCGTGGCTTCACGCTGATCGAGGCCATCATCGTCATCGTGGTGATGGGCGGCATCATCGCGGGCGTCTCCGTGTTCATCGTGCCCGCCGTGCGCGCCTACCTGGACAGCGCCGCCCGCGCCGACCTGGCCGCCCGGGCGGACATCGCCCTGCGGCGCATGGCCCGCGACCTCGCGGATGCGTTGCCCAACAGCGTGCGCATCGTCTCCACCGCCAGCAGCACGACGATGGAACTCATCCCGACGACGGGCGCCGCGCGCTACCAGACGGAGGGCGCGGGCGCCCTGGCCTTCGGCACCGCGGACACCAGCTTCAATCTCGTCGGCGCGAGCCTCACGGTGAGCGCCAACCAGAACCTTGTCTGGTACAACCTCGGGCCGCTGGTCCCGGACGCCAACGCCTACGCCGCCGTCAGCAGCAGCAGCAACCGGCGCGTGGCCAGCAATGCCGCCGGCCCGGCCACCACCATCACGCTGGCCAGCAACCCCGGCCTGCCCGTGAGCCTCATGGCACCGCCCTTCCGCGTCTATGCCGTCGGCACCCCCGTCACCTACCGCTGCGATCTCACCGCCCGCACGCTGACCCGCTACAGCGGCTACGGCTTCGTGGCGGCTCAGCCGGACCCACCCGCGACCGGCAGCAGCGCCCTGCTCGCCAAGGGCGTGACTGACTGCAGCTTCACCTACGAGGGGCTCGTCGTCGCCTTCCGGGCCGGCACCGTGAACCTGCGCCTGTCGCTGCAGGCGGACACGATGCTCGGCACCGAGACCGTCCGCCTCTTCCGGGCCGTGCACGTGGACAACCTGCCATGACGCCCCACCGCCAATCCGGCTTCACCATGGCCTCGCTGCTGTTCATCCTCGTGGTGCTGGCGGCGCTGGGCGCCGCCATGGCCCTGTTCACGCAGCGCCAGCACATGAGCTCGGCCGCCGAGCTCGCCGCCTCGCGGGCCTACCAGGCGGCCTACGCCGGGCTGGAGTTCGGCAGCTTCCAGACGCTGCGCAATCCGGCGCCGCCCGCCGCCGCCCCGGGCTGCTTCGCCACGACCAACCTCAGCTTCACGCCCGCCACGGACCCGGCGCTCGCCGACTTCACGGTCACGGTCTCCTGCGCGCGCACGCCCGGGACGGGCACCGTCAGCGACGGCGCGACGACGCTGGTCTTCTATGACATCACCGCCGTGGCCTGCAACCAGCCGGTGAGCGGCAGCTGCCCGGCCGGCGCGACGCCGGCGGCCACCTATGTCGAACGCAGCCTCAGCCGGAGGGTGAGCCGATGAGCCGAAGCCGCTTCAGGGACTGCACGCCCGCGCGTCCTTGCGCACCTGCGTCCGGCCGCGCGATCCAGGCGGCGCTGATCCGCGTCGTCCGGGCCTTCGTGGCCGGCGTGGGGCCCTGCATCGCCCTGCTGCTGGCGCTGTTCATCAGCGGCACGGCGCAAGCGCAGTGCGGGCCCTTCCCCACCGCGAACGCCATCACGGCCAGCAACTCCCTCACGCTCACCGCGGACTTCCTCGTCAACGGCAACCTCACGAGCGGCAGCGGCACCAATCTGCCGACCACCGGGGTGCGCAACAACAACCCGACGACCTTCCCCTCGCTGCAGCCCTCGACCTACCCCTCGTTCAGCAGCAACACCAACGTCAACAACGGGCCTGTGGCGGCCGGCAGCTACAGCAACATCAATCTCTCCGGCACCCAGACCTTCACGGGCGGCACCTACTACATCAGCAACCTGAACGTGACCGGCGGCACCGTCACCCTGGGCAGCGGCACCTACTTCATCACCACCTTCCAGATGGGCAACGGGGTCACGGTGAACACCAGCGGCGCCGTGCGGATCTACGTGGGCAGCTTCCTCGGCGCCGGCAACTTCCTGAACTTCAACACGGCCGGCCCCACGAGCAATCTGGTCGTGACGCTGGCCAGCAATGCCAACGTCAACATCTCCAACAACGCCAGCTTCCGTGGCGTGATCTACGGCACCTCGAACAACTCGGTGACGTTCAGCAACTTCGCGACGCTCACCGGGATGATCGCCGTCACCGGCAACGTGAACCTCACGACCGGCTCCAGCATCACCTTCAGCGCCGCGGACCAGGCCGCCATCGGCGGCACCAGCACCTGCGACCCCAATGCCGTCGGCCTGGTCGCTGACTACCACTTCGACGAGTGCAGCTACAACGGCACGTCCGGCGAGGCCAAGGACAGCCGCGGCAGCTACCACGCGACGTCGAGCGGCGCCAAGCCGAGCACGGCCGCGGGCGGCGTGATCGGCCGCTATCTCAACACGACGGCCCTGAACGCCTACCTGCTCACCACCAGCAAGGTCCCGCTGCCGGGTGCCTACACGATCTCCAGCTGGTACCGGACGCCCTTCACCACGGACGCCAGCAACCAGTACCACGTGCTCGGCTCCCTGGACGCCTCACGGAGCACCTGCATGGGCGACCTGATGTTCAGCGACGACAAGAACTCCTACCGCTGGGGCGTTTACAGCCAGTCGGGCGGCATCGTGCCCGGCACGCAGTCCGTCAACCTGACGAGCGGCTGGCACCATGTCGCCCTCGTCGCGAGCGGCAACACGACGCAGATCTACCTAGACGGCACGCTCCGGGACTCCGTGGCGCTGCGCATCAACAGGACCAGCGCCTCGCTGGGCATGCGCTACATCGGCACCTCCTGTGACAACGTCAATGTGCAGGCCTTCCGCGCGCCCATCGACGAATTCATGGTGTTCAACTCGGCGCTGAGCAGCACCGATATCAGCAACATCTACACCAACCAGCGCAACGGCAAGAACTGGGACGGCACGACCCGCGCCAGCACCTGCGCGCCGGCCGTCGGCAGCTTCCTCATCACCGGCACGGGCTCGGCCTCGACCTGCAGCCCGCAGACGATCACCATCACCGCGCGCGACGCCAGCGGCAACACGATCACCGGCTACACCGGCACCGTGACGCTCCGCACGTCCAGCAACCTCGGCACCTGGGCCAAGGGCAGCAGCCCGACGCCCGGCGGCACGCTGACGGCCGGCAGCAACGACGGGCAGGCCACCTACACCTTCGTGGCAGGGGACCAGGGCGTCGCCAAGTTCACGCTGACCCATCAGGCGGCCCGCGATGTCACCGTCACCGTGACGGACACCAGCACGCTCGTCGCCACCACCTCCGCCACCGTCCAGTTCCGGGACAACGCCTTCGTGTGGACCGAGGACCTCAACAACAAGATCAGCGGCAGCTGGATCGCCGTCGCCGGGCGCACGCATGACCTGCAGCTGGAGCTCTGGAAGAAGGACGCCACGACCGGCCTGTGCAGCAAGGCGAGCGACTACACCGGCAGCCGCAACCTCAAGATCTGGCGGACGGACAGCAGCGGCAGCTGGACCGACCCGACGGTCCAGCTGCCCTCGCCCCTGTCCCCCGTGAGCGTCACCACGACGAAGCCGGCTGCGAGCAACCTCGCGCTGACCTTCACCGCCGGTGCGGCCTCCGTCAACCTCGGCACCACGGACGTCGGCCAGTACACGCTCAACGTCGCAGACGAGACCAATCTCTACGCCTCCAACGCCATCAGCGGGAGCAGCAGCGTGCTGACCGTGCGGCCCTTCACCATCGTCGTGAACGGCATCGTGATGGGCGCCACGGCCAACCCCAACGGCAGTGCCGCGGGCGATGCCGTCTTCGGCGCGGCGGGGGCCAACTTCAGCGCGACGGTCGGCGGCTACCGCTGGAGCAGCGCGGCGGACAGCGCGGGCGACGGCGTGCCGGATGCGGGCGTCAGCCTGGCCACGGCCACCGCGGGCGGGCTGGCCCCCAAGTTCGCCGCCACGGTCACACTCAGCCCCCTGGCGGGCTCCCAGACGCCGGCCACCGGGGTGCTCGGCAGCCTGAACAACGGCGCCGTGAGCGTGAGCGGCGGCGCCAGCACGGCCACCACGCTGCAGTACACGGAGGTCGGCAGCTTCCAGCTCGCCACCGCCGGTGCGCTGACGGACTACCTCGGCGTGAGCGGCCTCAATGTCGACGCTCTGGTCTTCAACAGCGCCGGCGTGCAGAACACGACCGTCGGGCGCTTCATCCCCGCCAGCTTCGCGCTGTCGTCGGGGAGCGTGAAGCATCGCAGCACCGCCAGCTGCGCGCCGGCCGCCGCCTTCACCTATCTCGGCGAGAACTTCGAGCTGGGCTTCGACCTCGAGGCCCGCAATGCGCTCGGCGCGCGCACGCAGAACTACACCGGCGCCTATGCCAAGCTCGCACTCGGCACGCCGTCCAGCTTCGGGCCGGCCGGCATCGCGGGCAGCACCACCTTCAAGACCGGCGGCGGACGCCTGACGGCCGTGAGCAGCGCCGGCACCTGGGCCCTCGGCCAGGCCGCGGCCGTGAAGCTGGTCCTCAACGCGGCACGGGCCACGGGCGCGGGCGGCGCCAGCACCCCGGACGGCCCGTTCACGGCCAGCTTCGGCATCCTGCCCTCCGACGGCGAGGCCAGCGGTGTCAGCACTGCCAACCTCGACACGGATTCGCCGGCCAATGGCAATGATCGAGGCTTGGTCGCGACAGTCGCCCTGCGCTACGGTCGCCTGCGCCTGCAAAATGCAATAGGCTCCCAGAATCGCAGCCTGAGCCTGCCGCTGCAGGCGCTCTACTGGGACGGCAGCGTCTACCAGACCAACACCCTGGACAGCTGCACCAGCATCAGCAGCAACCAGATCAGCTTCGGGAACTACCGCAAGACCATGACCAGCGCGGACGCCACGGTACTCAGCAGCCCCATCACCCTCAACCAGGGGCAGGCCCTGATCACCCTGGCCAAGCCCCTGACGGGCCACAACGGCAGCTATGACGTCGCCCTGGCCCTTGGCAGCACCGCCACGGACGCCAGCTGCCTCAGCTGGACCCCGGCGCCCGCCGCCGCCAGCGGCGCCAACCTCACCCACCTGCGCTGGCCCTGGTGCGGCACCGCCGCCGACAAGGACCCCAGCGCCCGCGCCAGCTTCGGCGTCTACGGCGGGCCCGGCACCACCCTCTTTCAGCGGGAGAACTGACTTGATCCGGACCTCGAGCGCCCACGCCCGCGCAGGAAGCGGCCGATGAATCGGCTGCTGCAACTCCTCGGCGCCCCCTGGCGCAAGGCCATCGGCCAGTCCGGCGTGCTCGCCTACCGCGCGACGCCGACGCAGTTCAGCTGGGTCCGCCTGGGCTCGGGCAAGACCTGGCCCCGTGAACTGCTGGCCCTGGGCCATCTCGAGCGCAGCGACCAGGACGACGCCCAGTGGGCCCAGAAGCTGGCCGGGCTCAGCCTCGGCGCCGAGCAGGTGATCGCCCTGCTCGAAATGGACGACTATGCCGTCTACAAGCTGCCGGCCCCCAACGTCCCGTCCAGCGAGCTCAAGGCCGCCGCGCGCTGGCAGATCAAGGAGCTCGTGGAGGGGCGCCTGGACCAGCTGACCATCGACGTCCTGCAGGCCGGGGACGACTCCCGCAGCCAGAAGGAGATGCTGGTGTTCGCCGCCCGCAATGCCGCCATCGAGCGCGTCTGCAATGCCGCCACCACCGCCGGTTGCACGACGCAGGTGGTGGATGTCTGGGAGACCGCGGTCCGCAATCTCCAGACGGCTCGGGCGGCCCAGGACGATCTGTCCGGCAAGGCCACGGCCGCCCTGCTCGTGATGCCGGACCAGTGCCTGCTGACCATCTCGACGGGTGACGAGCTCTACTACACCCGCCGCCTCGATGCCGACGACCGCCTCTTCGAGCGCGCCACCAGCACGGCCAAGGTGGCCGAGCGTGAGGAGGTGCCGCTGGGCTTCGAGTACATGCCCGGCGACGAACTCGGCTTCACGGGCATGGAGACGGAAGAATCCGGCCTGGTGCTCGAGCTGCAGCGCTCGATCGACGTCTGGGAGCGATCCTGGCCGGGCCTGCCGCTCACCCGCCTGTACGTGCTCAGCGCCGATCACGACGAAGCCGTGGCGCGCTTCCTGCAGAAGGAGCTGGGCCTGCGCACGACCGCGCTGCTGCCGGCCACCCTGTTCAGCGGGGCCGCGCTCGGCAACGATCCGCGCCTGCTGGCCGCCTGCCTGCCCCTGCTGGGTGCCGCCCTGCGTGACGACACCGCCAGCCCCTAGACCGCCATGGCACAACAGATCAACCTGCTCACCCCCATCCTGCTCAAGCCCAGGCGCCACTTCACGGCCGTGGCGATGCTGCAGGCGCTGGGGCTCATCCTGGTCGGCAGCCTCGCGCTGGCCGCCTGGATCGGCAGCCGCGCCGAGCAGCGCCGCGCTGACTTCATCCACCGCACCGCCGCGCTGAAGACGCAGCAGGAGGCGCTGACCCGCACGCTGGCCACCCTGCCGGGCGCGAGCGACCTCAAGGCCACCGAGGCCCAGATCGCCCTCCTGAAGCAGCAGCAGCAGAGCCAGTCGGCGCTGCTGCAGTCCCTGACCCACGGCCAGCGCCCGGCCGGCGAGCGCCACAGCGATCTCCTCGCCTTGCTGGCCGGCTCGGTGCCGGCCACGGTCTGGCTGCAGGGGCTGCGCTGGCAGGCCGGTCAGCTCGAGCTCAGCGGCGGCACGCTGGATCCTTCGGCGCTGCGCGGCTGGGTGTCCCGCCTGCAGACGCAGGCGCTGCTCCACCGGATCGCGCTGGCGGAGGTGCGCCTGGAGCTGGTGTCCACCGGCGGCGGCGCCGGTGATGGCGGCCTCGCGGGGCGGCTGCAGCTGCCGGCGGGTGCCGGCGCATCCGGACAGCCGGTGTGGGCCTTCCAGGTTCGGGGCGCCGCCCCTGTCGTGCCCATCGCCGGCGTGACGCCCGCCGCCTCCGCGGCGCTGACCGCCGCCGGCACGCCGGTCCAGGTGGCCACGATGCCCTCCGGAGGCCAGCCATGAGTACCGCCGACATCCGCAGCCCGTGGCGCCAGCGCTGGCAACAGGTCGCCGAGCGCATCGACGCCCTCAGCCTGCGCGAACGGGTCTTCCTGTTCCTGAGCCTGACGGTGGTGCTGGTGCTCGCCGTCGACACGCTCGTGCTGGACCCGCTGACGCGCGAGCAGCGCGAGCAGCAGGCCATCGTCCAGCGGCAGGAGCAGGACCTTCAGCGCCTGCGCGACCAGGTCACCCAGCTCAACGCCCTCAACCAGGGCGACACTGAACTGGCGCGACGCCGGCGCGAGCTCACCACCCTCAACGAGGCGCTGCAGGCCCAGTCGCAGCGCCTGGACGAGATCCGCCAGGGCAGCAGCGCGCTGCCGCAGCTGCCGCAGCTCCTGAGTCAGCTGCTGCAAAAGCACGAACGTCTGCAGCTCACCCGCCTCGACAGCGCGGCCAAGCCGGCCCCCGAGATGGCCGGCCGCCTGACAGCCCCGGCGGGCCTGCAGTGGCAAGCCGTGGACCTCGAGCTGCGGGGCGACTACCTGGAGCTCATGCGCTACCTCGCGAACCTCGAGCAGGCGCTGCCCGAGCTGCGCTGGGGCCCGCTGCAGATCCAGTCCGGCGGCTCGGACGGCGCGCATCGCCTGAGCGTGCAGATGTATGTGCTGAGGCCCGACGCATGAGCCCCATGAGCCCCATGAGCCGCATGACTCCCACCCACCGCACCGCCCCGGGCCTGCACGCCCTCGCGTTCTGCGCCCTGCTGCTGCCGGCCCTCGCCGGCGCCCAGGCCCCGCAGCGCGACCCCATGCAGCCGCCCGCCGCGCTGCGCCCCGCCGCCACGCCGGGCAGCCTCGCTGCCGGCCCGGCCCTGCCGGACAGCGCTCAGGTCCTGATCGTGGACGGCAAGGCCTACGCGCTGATCGGCAGCCGCCGCTATGCCGCCGGCACGCGCATCGGCAGCGGCCCCGACGCCTTGCTGGTGGAGCGCGTCAATGAACACGGCGTCTGGCTGCGCAGCCGCGACGGGCTGCACGCGCTGCCCATGCTCAGCGGCGTCAGCAAGAAGCCCAGCCCCGAATCCGGTTCGCCCGACAAGTCACAAGAGAAAAGGGATCGCCCATGAAACGCCCCGCCCAGTCCGCCTCCCGGCCCGCCGCTCGCCAGGGTCCGCAGCGCCTCGGCAATGCCGCCCTCGTGCTGGGCCTGGGCCTGTTGAGTGCCTGCGCCGAGAAGCCGCTGCAGGTCGCCCAGCCCGTCGCCGCGCTGCGGGCCGAGCTGGACGCCGCCCGCGCCCGTGCCACCGAGGCCGAGGCCCAGGCCGCCGCGCGTGCCGCCAGCGCGCCCGCCGCAGCCGCCGCGCCCCAGGCCAGCGCGCCCGCCGAGCCCCGCTTCGACCTCGTCGTGAACGGCGCCCAGGCCAAGGACGTCTACCTCTCGCTGGTGGCCGACACGCGCTACAGCATGATCGTGCACCCCGCCGTCAGCGGCCAGCTGTCCCTGACGCTCAAGGGCGTCACGATGCGCGAGGCGCTCGAGTCCCTGCGCGACGTCTACGGCTACGACTTCCGCATCGACGGCCGCCGCGTGACGGTCTACCCGGCCACGATGCAGACGCGCGTCTTCAGCATCAACTACCTCCCGGGTCAGCGCATCGGCCGCAGCGAGCTGCGCGTCAGCACGGGCGCGCGCATGACCAGCAACCCGAACGGCACGGGCGGCAACGGCGTGACGTCGGGCAGCACGGCCAGCGGCACGGACACCAGCAACAGCAGCAACGGCACCGTCCAGCAGTCCGAGAGCAGCCGCGTCAGCACCGCCACGAAGGCGGACTTCTGGTCCGAGCTGCAGGAGGCGCTCAACAGCCTGGTCGGTGGTGGCGAGGGCCGCAGCGTCATCGCCAGCCCGCAGGCCAGCACCATCGCCGTACGGGCGATGCCGGAGGAGCTGCGCGCCGTCGAGAGCTTCCTGAAGGCCACGCGCATGGCCGTCGAGCGTCAGGTCATGCTCGAGGCCAAGATCGTCGAGGTGGAGCTGCGCGAGGGCTACCAGAGCGGGGTGGACTGGTCCATCCTGCGCTCGCGCACGATGGCCGGCCAGACCAGCGTCAACCCCTCGCTGCCGCTCATCACGCCGTCCGTCGTCAACCCGCTGGTGGGCAACACCGTCGGGCTGCCCACGCTGTCCACGGGCAACCAGACCCCGCTGTGGCCCGACCTCATCCCCCTGCCCTCGGCCGGCGGCGGCGCCTTCGGGCTCGCCCTGACGCGCGGCAGCTTCCAGGGGCTGATCAGCTTCCTCGAGAGCCACGGGGACACGCAGATCCTCTCCAGCCCGCGCGTGGCGACGCTGAACAACCAGAAGGCCGTGCTGAAGGTCGGCTCGGACGACTACTTCGTCACCGGCATCAACAGCGGCAACACCACGAACTCGACCAGCACCAACAACACCACCGGCGTGGTCATGCCGACGCTGATCCTCACGCCCTTCTTCTCGGGCATCGCGCTGGACGTCACGCCGCAGATCGACGAGGGCGACACCATCACGCTGCACGTGCACCCGTCCGTCACCAACGTGACAGAGCGCACCAAGCAGGTGGACCTCGGTGCCGCGGGCAACTACCGCCTGCCGCTGGCCTCCAGCAGCGTCAACGAGACCGACACCGTCGTGCGCGTCCCCGACGGCGCCATCGTCGCGATCGGCGGGCTGATGCAGCAGGAGAGCACGCGCCGCGGCTCCGGCCTGCCGGGCGCCGACCAGAACCCCATCACCGCCACGCTGCTGGGCAACCGGGCCAACAACGGCCGCAAGCGCGAGCTCGTCGTGCTGATCCGCTCCACCATCATCCGCAGCGCACAGGACTGGGAGCAGGAGACCGCCCGCAGCGCCCAACGCCTGGAAGACACGGACGCCAAGGAACGCAAGGTCATCCGCGTCGGCCAGCCCTGAGCCTGATCGCCCTGCGCACGCCAGCGGCGCGGGGCTGTCCCTGCTTGCGGGGCCATGGCGCCCCCACCCTACCTGAGTTTCCCGCTTGTCAGCCCACGGGGCTTCCGTGATAGTCGGCCGGTGATGAAAGTCAGGGGGAACGACATTGTCGACAGCATTTGTGTCCCAGACCCAGGCCGGTGCCCTGCCCACGTCCGCGGCGGCCACCGCTGCGGCCAGCGCGTCCATGCTGGCCGCGCAGCAACTGCACCAGCAGGCCATCCAGCATTCGCATGAGCGCAGCCAGGCTTTCGGCCTGCATCCCGGGCAAGCGCCCGACCTCCACCGGCTGGCCGACGGCGCGCTGACCGAGCTCCAGCACCGCAACGCGCGTCTGTGCACCCAGGCCCTGCCGGTCATGGAGATGCTCTACGAGCAGCTCGCCCACGCCCAGAGCATGGTCGTGCTGTGCGATGCCAGCGGCACCGTGCTGCATGCGCTCGGCGACCCCAGCTTCCTGGCCCGCGCGCAGCGCGTTGCCCTGAGCCCCGGGGCCCGCTGGGCCGAGGCGGACAAAGGCACCAATGCCATCGGCACTGCCCTGATGACCGAGGCCCCGACGCTCGTGCATGGCACCGAGCACTACCTGCGCGCCATGCATTTCCTGACCTGCTCGGCCGCGCCCATCTTCGACCACAAGGGCGCGCTGCTGGGGGTGCTGGACGTCTCCGGGGACCGCCGTTCCTACCATCCGCACACCCTTGCGCTGGCCAGCCTCGCCGCGCGCCTGATCGAATCCCAGTGGTTCGCGGACCGCTTCCGGCAGTCCCCGCAACTGCAGATGCACGCCCGCCCCGAGGCGCTGAGCACGCTGCAGGAAGGCCTGCTGGCCCTGGCCGAGGACGGCCATGTGCTGGGCATCAACCGCCGCGGGCTGGACATGCTCGGCGGCGGCACGGCCACACTGCACCGCGAATCCGTCCAGAGCCTCTTCGGCCTGAGCATGGAGCAGCTGGTCACGGCCGCGCAGCAGGACCAGGCACTGCCGGTGCAGATCCCCACCCGCAGCGAGCAGGAGCCCGCCACGCTGTACCTGAAGATGCGCTGGCCCTCGCACCGCCTGCTGAACTGGGCCGCGCCGGGCGCTGCGGCCCTGACGACCCCCTACGGCGCCACGGTGCCCGTGGGCGGTCCGCTCACCGCCAGCTATGCCGGCGTGCCGCCCTCGCCGCAGTCCGCCAGCCTCGCGCCGTCCCGGGCCGTGGGCCTGAGCCTGCAGCCGCCGCCGCTGCGCGAGACCGAGGCGCTGGCCATCCGCGATGCCATCCGCGCCGCGGGCGGCAATCTGTCGCTCGCGGCACGGCAGCTGGGTATCGGCCGCAGCACGCTGTACCGCAAGCTGCGTCAGGACGGGCTGCTGGTGCCCAAGGGCTGATGCGCCCGGGCGCAGGGCAGGCTCCGCGCAAGACCTGACCCCGGCGGCGCGGCGCCTGGCGGGGTCACATCGGGCTGCATCGGCCCACGCCCTTCGCCAGCGGGCGCCTGTGCCTCAACGGGACGGAGGAAGCGCCGCCAGCAGCGGCGCGATGGCATCGGCCATGCGCTGGGCCGCGCCCCGGTGGCGCGCCGCGAACGCCCGGGCCTTCGCGGCCTGCTGCGCGAGGGCCGGCGCATCCGCCAGCAGCATGGCGGCGCGGGCCAGAGCCTCGGCGAGACCACCCACGCGCACGGCGGCGCCGGCCTCTTCCGCCAGGGCGGCCGCTTCCTGGAAGTTGAAGGTATGCGGGCCCATCAGCAGCGGGCAGCCGCAGGCGGCGGCCTCGATGAGGTTCTGCCCGCCCAGCGGCTCGAAGCTCCCGCCCAGCAGCGCCAGGTCCGCCAGGCCGTAGTAGAGCGGCATCTCCCGCAGCGAATCGCCCAGCCACACATCCGCCGACCAGGCCTCGGCGGGGGGCAGGTCTTGCCCGGCCCAGTCACTGCGCCGCGCCAGACTGAAGCCCGCCTGGCGCACCAGCGCCGCGACCTCGTCGAAACGCTGGGGATGACGCGGCACGATCAGCAGCAGCGGCCGGGTGGCTTCCATGCCGGCCGCCTCGCGCCAGGCGCGCAGCAGGGCCGCCTCCTCGCCTTCGCGGCTGACGGCCATCAGCAGGACCGGCCGCGCCGGCTGGGGGCGGGCCGCCGCCCAGGCCTGCCCGCGCGCCCGCACGGCTTCGTCCGGCTGCAGGTCGTATTTCAGGTTGCCGCTGACCGTGACCTGCGCGACGCCGGCCGCCCGCAGGCGCTCGGCGTCGGCCTCGGTCTGGGCCAGCGCCAGGCGCAGCCGCGCCGCCGCCGGATGCAGCAGAGCGCGCAGGCGTTGCCCCTGGCGGGCACTCTTGGGAGACAGACGCGCGTTGGCCAGCACCATCGGCAGCCCGCGACGCCCGGCCTCGGCCATCAGGCAGGGCCAGATCTCGGTCTCCATCAGCACGCCCGCCACCGGTTGATGGCGCTGCAGGAAGCGGCGCACGGCACCCGGCGTGTCCAGGGGCAGCCAGCGCTGCGCATCGCCCTCGCGCAGCAGCTCGCGGCCCGTGTCACGGCCTGTCGCCGTCGAGTGGGTCAGCAGCAGGCGCAGGCCCGGGTGCCGCTCGCGCAGCGCCGCGATCAGCGGCACGGCCGCCCGCGTCTCGCCCATGGAGACGGCATGCAGCCACAGCGCGCCGGGCGGCGTTCGGGCGCCCAGGCCCAGGCGCTCCGCCCAGGCCGTGCGATAGAGCGGCTCGGCGGACCCGCGCCGCCAGAGCTTGAGGAAGTACAGCGGCGTCGCCAGGCGCAGCGCCGTGCCATAGGCCCAGCGCGCCAGGCGATCGGCCCAGGCCGGCACCGCCGCCGGGGAGCGCTCGCGGGAGGAGGCCGTGGTCAAGCCCTCAGTGGCCGGCCGCGAAGGTGGCGTCCGGCTTCACGCGCTTGAGCTGCGCCAGCACGGCGTGCTCGATGCGGGCCAGCGCCTCGGGGGTGTGGCCCTCGAAGCGCAGCACCAGCACCGGCGTGGTGTTGGAGGCGCGCACGAGGCCGAAGCCGTCCTCGTACTCGATGCGCAGGCCGTCGATCGTGATGATCTCCTTGGCATCGGGGAACTCGGCGACTTCCTTGAGCGTCGCCACGACGCTGTGGTGCTCGCCCTCGGCGCAGGGCACGTTCAGCTCGGGCGTGGCGTAGCTGGTGGGCAGCGCGTTCAGCACGGCGCTCGGGTCTTCGCTGCGCGAGAGGATCTCCAGCATGCGGCCGGCGGTGTACATGGCGTCGTCGAAGCCATACCAGCGCTCGTTGAAGAAGATGTGGCCCGACAGCTCGCCGGCCATCGGCGCACCGGTTTCCTTCAGCTTGGCCTTGGCCAGCGAATGGCCCGTCAGCCACATCAGCGGCTTGCCGCCGTGCTCGCGGATCCACGGGGCCAGGCGTTGCGTGCACTTGACGTCGAAGATGATCTCCGCGCCCGGGTTGCGCGTCAGGATGTCCGCGGCCAGCAGCATGATCTGGCGGTCCGGCATGATCATCTGGCCATCCTTGGTGACGATGCCCAGGCGGTCGCCGTCGCCATCGAAGGCGAGGCCCAGCTCGGCGTCGCAGGCGTGGACGATGCGCTTCAGGTCTTCCAGGTTCTCGGGGCGCGAGGGGTCCGGGTGGTGGTTGGGGAAGTCGCCATCGACCTTGGAGTAGATGTCGATCACCTCGCAGCCCAGGGCGCGCAGGATGGCCGGGGCGCTGGCACCGGGGATGCCGTTGCCGCTGTCCACCACGACCTTCATCGGGCGGGCCAGCTTGCAGTCGCTGACGATGCGGTGGCTGTACTCGGCGCCGATGTCCATGGTGCCGACGCGGCCGGCGCCGGTGGCGTAGTCCTCGGTCTCGATACGGCGGCGGATGTCCTGGATCTGCTCACCGAAGACGGCGGCGCCCTTGAGCACCATCTTGAAGCCGTTGTAGTCCTTCGGGTTGTGGCTGCCGGTCACCTGGATGCCGGAGTTGCAGCCGTGCTTGCCGCGCGTGGCGGCCACGTAATAGAGCATGGGCGTCGTGACCGCGCCGATGTCCACGACGTCGATGCCCGTGGACTGCAGGCCGCGCACCAGCGCCGCGACGAGCCCGGGGCCCGACAGCCGGCCGTCACGGCCCACCGCCACGGCCTTCTCGCCGAGCTTCAGCGCCTCGGTGCCGAAGGCACGTCCCAGGTGCTCGGCCAGGGTCTCGTCCAGGGTCTGGCCCACGACGCCGCGGATGTCATAAGCCTTGAAGATGGAAGCGTGAACTTGCATGCGTATGCCGTCGGCGGCCTGGGCCGCCGGTCCTTGTAGATTTGTTTCAGCGCGATTGTAGGCATGGCCGGAAGCGGGCTCCGTGACCGCGCTGTAACTCCCGCACGGCGCCCGCATGGCGCCCTCCGGTGTGGATTCGCGCCGGCGGCCATGCCCCCGCCCCCGGTGCCGGCGCGCTTGCCATCCGGCGCCCGGGTTTGCCATTCGTCGCGCGCCCCCCATTCCGGGAGACACTCGGCGCCTACGCTGCGTTCCATGTCCACTTCCGGGCCCTGAGCGGCATCGACATGAACACCCCCACGACCTTCGCCGACGACGTCCGCCTCGCCTTCAGGCACTACTTCCGCCTGCGCAAGGCGCGCCCGGAGTCGCTGCTCGCGCGCTGCCTCATCACCAGCGCCTTCGCCATCGGCTTTCCGTCGCTGTTCCTGGCGGTCGGCGTGGTCTTCGGCCAGATCCGCCTGAGCCTGCCGCAGCTGCTGGCGAGCTACAGCTGCGGCTTCCTCGTGTCCTTCCTGATCCACGGCGGCTACCGCCTCGCGGAGCTGCTGCTGCCACAGCCCGCGCTGGACCGCCTCAATGCCGGCGGCTGGCGGGCCGGCCTGTTCTTCACGCTGATGCCGATCGCCGGCATCTACCTCGGCATGATGGCCTTCAGCGGGCTCCTGGGCTGGTGGATGCATGTGGACGTGACGACGCCCTTCGACAGCGCGCGCGGCCTGAGCCAGTTCCTGTTCCTGACCCTGCTGATCTCGCTGGTCGGCTGGTACCTGGACCACCAGCGCCGCCGCCGCCAGGCCCTGCAGCTGCAGGCCACCGAGGCTCGGCTGCTGCGCCTGCAGGCCCAGATCGAGCCGCACTTTCTCTTCAACAGCCTGGCCGCCGTGCAGAGCCTGGTCAAGCCGGCGCCGGACCGCGCGCTGGAGATGCTGGAGCACTTCACGGACTACCTGCGGGCCAGCCTCGGCGCCCTGCGCGAAGAGAGCTGCGCGCTGGCCACCGAGCTGCAGGTCGCGCGCAGCTACCTCGGGCTGATGCAGATCCGCATGGGCGAGCGCCTGCGCTTCAGCCTCAGCGCCACTCCCGAGGCCGAGGCCCTGCGCCTGCCCCCGCTGCTGCTGCAGCCGCTGGTGGAGAACGCCATCGTCCACGGGCTGGAAGGCAAGGACGAAGGCGGCGAGGTGCAGGTCAGCGCCCGCATCGTCGACACGGACGGAGGCCGCTGGCTGCAGATCGAGGTGCGTGACGACGGGCTGGGCTCGAACGCCCGCCAGCACCGCGCGCGCCCGGGCCACGGGCTCGCTCTCAAGAACATCCGTGAGCGCCTGGCCACCCGCTACGGCGAGCGCGCCGCCCTCGAACTCACGCTCGACGAAACCGGCTGCCGCGCGGTGATGCGCCTGCCGGTCGACCTCCCCGAGCGCCGGGCCTGACGCCTCGCCTCCCCTCCCCATCGCCCCCCGACTCCAACCTCCCCGCCATGACCCTGCGCGCCCTCATCGCCGACGACGAACTCCACCTGGCCGAGCACCTGAAGTCCGAGCTGGCCAGCCTCTGGCCCGAGCTGGAGATCGTGGCCCTCGCCCGCACCGGCCGCGAGGCGGCCGCCCAGATCGAGGCCCTGCAGCCGGACCTCGCCTTCCTGGACATCCAGATGCCCGGCCTCACCGGCCTGGAGGTGGCCGAGGGCATCGAGGGCCGCACGCGGGTCGTGTTCGTCACGGCCTTCGACGAATTCGCCTGCCAAGCCTTCGAGCACGCGGCCCTGGACTACGTGCTCAAGCCCGTCAAGCGCGAGCGGCTCCAGAAGACGGTGCAGCGCCTTCAGGCCGCCCTGGTGGCACCGGGCGCCGGCGAGCCGGACACCCCGGCGCTGGCCCAGGCGCTGCAGCAGCTGCAGGCGCCCGCCGGCGGGCCCGTGACGCCGGCCGCGCCCCTGCGCTACGTGCGTGCCAGCCAGGGCGAGCTGATGCATCAGATCCCCATCGGCGAGGTCATCTACTTCCATGCGGATGACAAGTACACCTGCGTCCGGACCACCCAGGGCGAGTACCTGATCCGCACCCCGATCGCCGACCTGGCCCTGCAGCTGGACCCGCAGGAGTTCTGGCGCGCGCATCGCTCCACCCTGATCAACCTCGCCCACCTCGCGGGGACGCGGCGGGACGAGCTCAGCCGCCTGTTCCTGCGCTTCCGGGGCCTCGCGATCGAGCTGCCCGTGAGCCGGGCCTACGTGCATCTCTTCAGGGCGATGTAGGCTGGCCCGGCATCGTGGCGAGGTCGCGGGGACATGTCCGATTCCGTCCATCGTCCGGCCGCACCGCCGCCTAAGATGCGCTCATGCCCCGCCTGACCCCGCCCCGAAGCGCCGCCCCGGCCGCGGCCCCGACTGCCGCCCCCCCCGGCGCGCACGGGGCCGATGAACTCAGCACCGCGCACTGCTACCCGGCGCTCCTGGCACGCGACGCACGCTTCGACGGGCTGTGGTTCGTCGGGGTGAGCTCCACGGGCATCTACTGCCGGCCGGTCTGCCGGGTCAAGACGCCGCGGCGCGAGAACTGCCGCTTCTTCGCCAGTGCCGCGCAGGCCGAATCGGCCGGCTACCGCCCCTGCCTGCGCTGCCGTCCCGAGACCGCGCCCGGCGCGCAGCTGCGCTGGAGCGTCACCGACGCCAGCCGCACGCTCGCCCGCCAGGCGGCTGCGCTGATGGCCGAGGACCCGCGCCTGAGCGTGACCGCGCTCGCCGCGCGGCTGGGCATCAGCAGCCGGCACCTGCAGCGCATCTTCGAGGCGGAGCACGGCGTCAGCCCGCTGGCCTATCTGCACACCCGCCGCCTCCTGCTGGCCAAGCAGCTGCTGATGGACAGCCCCCTGGGCATGGCGGAGGTGGCCGCCGCCGCGGGCTTCGGCAGCCAGCGGCGCTTCAATGCCCTCTTCCTTCAGCACTACCGGCTGCAGCCCGGCAGCCTGCGCAAGACCGGCGAGCCGCCGCCCTCGGTGACGGCCTGCGGCGAGCCCGGCCTGCGCCTGGCCTACCGCCCGCCCCTGGCCGTGGACGCGCTGCTGGCCTTCCTCGCGGCGCGCGCGGTGCCGGGCGTCGAGCACGTGGACACCCAGGAGCGGCTGATCAGCCGGAGCCTGCGGCTGCCGCATCAGGGCCGCACGCTCGCCGGGCGGCTCGTCATCCGCTTCCAGCCGGAGCGCGACACGGTGCTGCTTTCGCCCTGCTCCTCGCTGTGGGCAGCCGCCGGCAGCCTCATTCCCCTGGTGCGCCGCTGGCTGGACCTGGACGCCGCGCCCGACGCCATCCACCAGCACCTCGCGGCGCTGCCCGCGCTGGAGCCCGGGCTGCGCCTGCCGGGCTGCCTGGACCGCTTCGAGCTGGCCGTGCGCGCGGTGCTGGGCCAGCAGGTCACGGTGGCGGCGGCCCGCACGCTGGCCTCGCGCTTCGTGGAGCGCTTCGGCGAGGACCTCCCGCCCGGCCACCAGACCCCCGAGGTGCGGCGGCTCTTCCCGCTGCCCGAGCGGATCGCCGCGGCGCCGATCGAGTCCATCGCCGAGCTGGGCATCATCCGCAACCGGGCGCTGGCGCTCATCACCCTGGCGCAGCGCTGGCCGACGCTGGCCTACGCCCGCCTGCAGGACACGCAGCAGGCCGGGGGGCAAGACCTGGCCCTGGCGGAACTGCAGGACCTGCCCGGCATCGGCCCCTGGACCGCGCAGTACATGCTGATGCGGGGATGGAGCGCGCCGGACCTCTTCCCGCCCGGCGACGTGGTGCTGCGCCAGCAGCTCACCGAGGCGGGGCAGGCCGCCCCCTCGCCCCGTGCCCTGGCCGAGCGGGCCCTGGCCTTCAGCCCCTACCGCTCCTACGCCGTCCTCCAGCTCTGGCACCAGGCCGCCCAGCGCACGCCCGCCAGCCCCGCCTCCCGCAAGACCTGACCCCATGCAAGACCACGCCCGCCTCAACGCCGCCGAACTGCTGCTGCTCGCCGCCATCTGGGGCGCGTCCTTCCTCTTCCTGCGCCTGGGCGCCCCGGCCTTCGGCCCGCTCCCGCTGGCCTTCGTGCGCGTGGCGGGGGCCAGCCTCTTCCTGCTGCCCCTGCTGGCCTGGCAAGGCGGGCGCGAGGGCCTGCACGAGCTGCGCCTGGACTGGCGCCCGCTGCTGTTCGTGGCCCTGCTCAACAGCGCCCTGCCCTTCGCCTTCTTCAGCTACGCGGCGCTGTCCATCACGGCAGGCCTCTCGAGCATCCTCAACGCCACCACGCCGATCTGGGGCGCACTCGTGGCCTCGATCTGGCTCGGTCAGCGGCTGGACGCCGGGCGCCTCCTCGGCCTGCTCGTCGGCTTCGGCGGCGTCGTCTTCCTGGCCTGGGAGCAGGCCAGCTTCAAGCCGGGCGGCAGCGGCTTTGCGATCCTCGCCTGCCTCGCGGCGACGTGCTGCTACGGGATCGCCGCCAGCGCCACCAAGAAGTACCTCGGCGGCACGCGCTCGCTGGCCGTCGCCACCGGCAGCCAGCTCTTCGCCGCGCTGGCCCTGGCCGTGCCGGCTGGCGCCCAGTGGCCGGCCACCGCGCCCGACGCGACCGCCTGGCTCAGCGCCACGGCCCTGGCCCTGCTCTGCTCGGGCCTGGCCTACATCCTCTACTTCCGCCTGATGCAGCGCGCCGGGCCGACCTACGCGCTGTCCGTCACCTTCCTGATCCCCGTCTTCGCGGTGCTGTGGGGCCTGGCCTTCCTGGGCGAGACCTTCACCCTGCACATGGCCGCCGGCTGCGCCATCGTGCTGATGGGCACCGCGCTGGCCACCGGGCTTGTGTCGCCCTTCCGTCGCACCATGGCCTGAACACCGCCCGCGAACGACAAACGCGCCTTCAGGCCCACGCCGGGCGCATGCAGCCCGCGCAAGCGTGCATTCCGAACGAAAGCGGTCGCCCGGAGGCGCGCCAGGCCATGCAGAATTTCCGGCATCGCCAGGCTGGTCTGAAAGGTGCCCGAGATGCAAGTCCAACAGCTGACGCTGCGCCCCGGCGCCGACGCCCCGACCCCTGACACGCTGGCGCCGCTGCGCGCCATCCAACCGAACCTGCTGCTGGTCTTCGGCTGTGCCGCCTGGCTGCAGCGCGTGGCCGGGCCACTGGCGGAGGCCTTTCCTGACGCGCAGCGCATGGGCTGCACCACGGCCGGTGAAATCTCGGCCGAGGGCGTGACCGACGACAGCTGCGTCATCACTGCCGTGCGCTTCGACCGCTGCCGGCTGGCGCAGGTCTCGACGCGCCTGGCCGGCATGGCCGACTCCACCGACGCCGGCCGCCGCCTGGCCGGCCAGCTGCCGGCCGAGGGGCTGCGCGCCGTCATCGTGCTGGGCCAGGGCGTGGCCATCAATGGCAGCGCCCTGATCGTGGGCATGGCCGAGGTGCTCGGCCAGCACATCCCCATCACCGGCGGCCTGGCGGGCGACGCCGCGGCCTTCACCGAGACCTGGGTGCTGAACCAGTCCGGCGTGCACCGCGACGAACTCGTGTGCCTCGGCCTCTACGGCGAGGCCCTGCAGTTCTCGCACGGCTCCTTCGGCGGCTGGTCCCCCTTCGGTCCGGCCCGCAAGGTGACCCGCTGCGAGCACAACGTGCTGTACGAGCTCGACGGCGAACCCGCGCTCGACGTCTACAAGCGCTACCTCGGCGAGCACGCACGGGACCTGCCGGCCTCCGGCCTGCTCTTCCCCTTCGCCATGCTCGGCCGCGATCACACCGAGATCGGCCTGATCCGCACCATCCTCGGCGTGGACGAAGCCAGCGGCAGCCTCACGCTGGCCGGCGAGATCGACCCGGAGGGCTATCTGCGCCTGATGCATGCGGGCACCGACGCCCTCGTCGAGGGGGCCGAGGCCGCCGCGCAGGCGGCCCGCGCGATGCACGCGGGCGATGGCCAGGGGCTGGCGCTGCTCGTCAGCTGTGTGGGCCGCAAGCTCGTGATGGGTGGGCGCGTGGACGAGGAGATCGAGGCCGTGGCCGACGTCTTCGGCCAGGGCGCCTGCATCGCCGGCTTCTACTCCAACGGCGAGATCAGCCCCTTCACCGGCAATCTGGAATGCAAGCTGCACAACCAGACCATGACGATCACCCATATCGCCGAAGCCTGAGCGCCGCATGACGAGTGCCCCGCGCCCCCTGCACAAGCTGCTGGCCCGCCAGACCCGCCGCCTGCTGGGCTGCGAGGAGGCCCAGCTGCCCCAGGTGCTGGACGAGCTCCGGACGCTCGCCACGCGGGACGGCCTCTCGCCCGAGGCGACTCGCCTGCTGGGCGGGCTCGACACATTCTTGCAGCGCGTCGGTGAGGCCTACGAGCACAGCGACCGCGACATCGACCTCAAGACGCGCAGCCTGGAGCTCAGCTCCGTCGAGCTGACGGCGACCAACGAGCGCCTGCGCACCGAGCTGGCCAGCCGCACCCGCGCCATCGACTCGCTGCGCGATACGGCCCAGGAGCTGATGCAGTCCATCGACGCGGGCCTGCCCCCGCTGCGGGACGACAACCTCGAGTCGCTGTCCCGCCTGATGGGTGACCTCGTGCGCGGGCGCGAGGAGAGCCAGCGGCGCCTGCAGTCCGCGCTCACCGAGCTGGCCCACCAGAAGTTCGCGCTGGACCAGCACGGCATCGTGAGCATCACCACGCTCGCGGGCGAGATCGTCTACGTGAACGACAAGTTCATCGAGATCAGCGGCTACACCCGCGAGGAGCTGCTGGGCACCAACCACCGGCTCATCAACTCGGGCCACCATCCGGCCGCCTTCTTCGAGAACCTGTGGTCGACGATCCGCGCCGGCCGCGTGTGGCACGGCGAGATCTGCAACCGCGCCAAGAGCGGCGGCCTGTACTGGGTGCAGGCGACGATCGTGCCGCTGCTCGACGCCCAGGGCCAGCCCGAGCGCTTCATCGCCATCCGCACCGAGATCACCGAGCGCAAGCTGATGGAGGCGGCGCTGAAGGCCGCGGAGTCCCGCCTGCGCCACGTCACGAATGCGGTGCCGGGCGTGCTGTTCCAGTGCCAGGTGCCCGCCATGGGCGGCCGGCCGCGCTACACCTTCGTCAGCGACCGGCTCAAGGAGCTGCGCGGCCTCGAGCCCGCCGAGCTGCTGGCCGACGGCAGCCTCTCGGCCCGCCAGCTCTTCCCGGAGGACGCCGAGCGCTGCGCCCAGAGCGCGGCGCGGGCCGTGCAGCAGCGCGCGCCCTGGAGCGACGACTTCCGCATCCGGCTGCCGGACGGCACGGTGCGCTGGCTGCGGGGCGAGAGCCGCCCCGAGCCCGAGCTCACGCCCGACGGGCAGGTCGTCTTCACCGGCCTGTGGCAGGACGTCACGCCGCTGAAGGAGGCCCATGCCCGGCTGCGCGACATCACCGAGAGCATCCCCGTGGCCGTGTTCCAGATCCTGCGGCCGGCCGTGGGTGCCTCGCACATCGTGTTCTGCAGCGCCGCCCTGCAGCGCATCTGCGGGCTCAGCCCCGAGCTGGCCATGACGGACCCCGACGCCATGATGGCCCGCGTGCATCCCGAGGACCGCCAGCGCATGGTGCAGTCCTTCGAGCAGTCCGCGCGCCAGCTGCAGGCCTGGTCCCTGGATTACCGCCTGGTGCACCGGGACACCGGCGCCATCGTGTGGGTGCACGGCGAGGCCCGCACGCAGCGGACGCCCGAAGGCGGCATCGAGTGGAACGGCTACCTGGCCGACGTCACCGAGGCCCGCGCCGTGTCCGAGGAACTGCGCCGCGCCAAGGAGGACGCCGAGGCGGCCAACCGGGCCAAGTCCGATTTCCTGGCCAATATGAGCCACGAGATCCGCACGCCCATGAACGGCATCATCGGCATGACGGAGCTGGCCCTCGATGGCGAGCTGGACGCCCAGCAGCGCGAGCACCTCAGCATCGTGCGCTCCTCGGCCGACGCGCTGCTGCGGGTGATCAACGACATCCTGGACTTCTCCAAGATCGAAGCCGGCAAGCTGCAGATCGAGCACATCCCCTTCGCGCTGGAGCCGCTGGTGCAGGAGGTGATGAAGCCGCTGGCCGTGCGCGCCGCGGACAAGGGCCTCGCCCTGCGCTGCGACGTGGCGCCCGGGCTGCCGGCGCGGGTGCTGGGGGACGCGGGCCGCCTGCGCCAGGTGCTGCTCAACCTGCTGGGCAATGCCATCAAGTTCACCGAGCAGGGCAGCGTGTCGCTCAGCCTGCGGCCCGGCCGCGCCGGCGAGGTGACCTTCACCATCGCCGACACCGGCATCGGCATCCCGGCCGACAAGCTGGGCACCATCTTCGAGGCCTTCTCGCAGGAGGACAGCTCCATCACGCGACGCTACGGCGGCACGGGGCTGGGGCTGACGATCTCGGCCCGGCTCGTGGACGCCATGCAGGGCCGCATCTGGGTGGAGAGCACCCCCGGCGAGGGCAGCCGCTTCCACGTCTGCCTGCCACTGCTGGCCGAGGGCCTCGACGAGCTGCCTGCCGCAGGCCTGTCCACCGGGGACGGCACCGAGACGGAGCCCGCACCGACCGGGGTCTCGATGCGCGTGCTGCTGGTGGAGGATCACCCGGTGAACCAGCGGCTGGCGACGCAGCTGCTGGTGCGCTGGGGCCACCGGGTCACGCTGGCCGACAACGGCGAGCGCGCGCTGACGCTGCTCGCGGCGGAGCGCTTCGACCTCATCCTGATGGACATGATGATGCCCGTGCTCGACGGCCTCGAGGCCACGCGGCGCTACCGCGCCACCGAGCCGGGGCCGCGCACGCCCATCGTGGCCATGACCGCCAAGGCCATGCAGGGCGACCGCGACCGCTGCCTGGCCGCCGGCATGGACGACTACCTCTCCAAGCCGCTGGACCTGCGCGCCTTCCAGCGCCTCGTTCACCACTACGCCCTGGCCAGCGCCGGTGCGGTGCCGGCCACCGCGGGGGCGCCGGCAGCGCCCTTCGACCTCGCCCAAGGCCTGGCCGCCGTCGACCAGGACATCGTCGGCATCATCGCGCCCATCTTCCACGAGCAGTGGCCCCTCGACGAGCAGCGCCTGCGCGAGGCCCTGTCGGCGGGCGATCTCGACACCCTCATGCACACCACGCACGCCCTGAAGTCCACCCTGCGCATGTTCGGCGCCACGCCCCTGGCCGACCTGGCCGCCGCGATCGAAGCACAGACCGAGTCGGGGAGCAGCGACGGCGTGGCCGAGCGCCTGGACGCGCTGATCGCCGGCATGCCCGCGCTGATCCGCCTGCTGCCCACCGGAGAAGCGTCATGAGCCGCCCGCACCAGGTCCTGATCGTCGATGACGCGCCGGTGAACCTCGCGCTGTTCGAGGCGCTCGTGAAGCGGCTGGGCGGCTGCGAGGTGCGCAGCTTCGGCGACGCCGTGCAGGCGCTGTCCTGGGTGGACGCGCACGACGTGGACCTCATCGTCGTGGACTACATGATGCCCCTGCTCAATGGGCTGGACTTCATCCAGGCGGTGCGGGCCAAGCCGGGCCTCGAGACGGTGCCCATCCTGATGGTCACGGCGAACGACCAGAAGGAAGTCCGCTACCGGGCCCTGCGCGCGGGCGCCTCCGACTTCCTGACCAAGCCCGTCGACCGCGCCGAGTTCGAGGCCCGCGCAAGCAACCTGCTCTCGCTGGGGGACGCCCGCCGGCAGCTGGCCGACCGCGCCGCCTGGCTGGCCGAGGAGGTGCGCAAGGCCACGGCGCAGGCCGTGCAGCGGGAGCACGAGACGGTGATCCGCCTCTCCCGCGCGGCGGAGTACCGTGACCCCGAGACCGGCGCGCACATCCTGCGCATGGCGCACTACTCGCACCTCATCGCCCGCGCGCTCGGGCTCAGCCAGGCGCAGCAGGAGCTCATCCTCGTCGCCGCGCCGCTGCACGACATCGGCAAGGTGGGCGTGGCCGATGCCATCCTGCTCAAGCCGGGGCGGCTCACGCCCGACGAGTTCGAGGTGATGAAGCAGCACACCGTCTACGGCTACGAGATCCTGCGGGACAGCACCTCGGAGATCCTCCAGGCGGGGGCCAGCATCGCGCTGGGCCACCACGAGAAGTTCGACGGCAACGGCTACCCGAACCGCCTGCGGGGCGAGGAGATCCCCATCTTCAGCCGCATCGTCGCGGTGGCGGACGTCTTCGACGCGCTGACCTCGGCCCGCCCCTACAAGCCGGCCTGGACGCTCGAGGACGCGTCGCAATGGATCCGCAGCCAGTCGGGCTCGCACTTCGACCCCGCCTGCGTGGCCGTCTTCTTCGAGCATTGGGACGAGGTGCTGGCCATCCGCGAGCGCTTCGCCGACAGCGAGGACGACTGGCCGTCGATGATCTCTGACTTCACCTGAGCAGCGCTCCCGCCGGGCTCATTGCGCCTGGAGCAGGGCCTGCAGCGCCGCCTCGTCGAGCACCGGCACACCGAGCTCGCGCGCCTTGTCGAGCTTGGAGCCGGCCTCCTCGCCGGCCACGACGTAGTGCGTTTTCTTGGACACCGAGCCGCTCACCTTGCCGCCTGCCGCCTCGATCAGCGCCTTGGCCGCATCGCGGGACAGCGTGGGCAGCGTGCCGGTCAGCACGAAGGTCAGCCCGGCCACGCCGGCCGGCCCCGCGGCGGGCGCCGGCGTGGCCTCCCAGACATTGCCCAGCGCGGCCAGCTCGGCCACCGCCGCGGCCCAGGGCGGCTGCAGCAGCAGCTCGCCGAAGGACAGGCGGGCGGACTCCAGCGCGGAGTCCGCCTGCGTCGTCTGCAGCAGCGCCTGCGGCGTGCCGCAGGCCTCGGCGAGGCGCTCGATGGTGCCGCCGCCGATGCCCTTGAGCCGCCGGCCGCCCTCTTCGCCATCCACGGCCTTCACCAGCGCCAGCAGCTGCTTGAGCGGGACGCGCACGGCCGGCTCGAGCACGGAGGGCTGCACCTGGGCCTCGGCCCCCGTCATGGCGGCCACCACCTCGCGGTTGTGCGGCTCCGCATTGAAGGCCGCGATCGAGTCGGCCACCTCCTTGCCGATGTCCGGGATCAGGCGCGGCGTGTGCCGCCCCGTCGCGACGAAGGCCTGCCAGGAGCCGTAGAACTTCGCGAGCGCGGCCGCGGTGCTCTCGCCCACATGCCGGATGCCCAGCGCGAACAGGAAGCGGCCCAGTGCCGGCGTGCGCGCCGCCTGCAGCGCGGCCAGCAGGTTGTCGGCGCTGAGGGCCTGCAGCGTGCTGCCGCCGGCCAGGCGCAGGCCGATCAGCTGCTCGCGCTTGAGCAGGAACAGGTCGGCCGGCGTCTTCACGAGGCCGCCGTCCACCAGCGCGGCGACGATCTCGTCACCGAAGCCCTCGATGTCCATGGCGCGACGGCTGGCGAAATGCAGCAGCGCCTGCTTGCGCTGGGCCGGGCAGAAGAGGCCCGCCGTGCAGCGCCAATCGGCCTCGCCCTCCTCGCGGGCGATGGCGCTGGCGCACACGGGGCACTGGCCGCCCAGGCGCTTGTACAGGTCGAAGGGCTCGCCCGCATCGGCCGGGCGGCGCTCCAGCACCACGCCCACGACCTCGGGGATGACGTCACCCGCGCGGCGCACGATGACGGTGTCCCCCACCCTCACGTCCTTGCGCCGGGCCTCGTCCTCGTTGTGCAGCGTCGCGTTGCTGACCGTGGTGCCGCCCACGAAGACCGGCTCCAGCTTGGCCACCGGCGTGAGCTTGCCGGTGCGACCGACCTGGATGTCGATGTCCAGCAGGCGCGTCATCTGCTCCTGGGCCGGGTACTTGTGCGCCACGGCCCAGCGGGGCTCGCGGGTCACGAAGCCCAGGCGCTGCTGCAGGGCGAGGCGGTTGACCTTGTAGACGATGCCGTCGATGTCGAAGGGCAGCGCATCGCGGCGCTCGCCCATCTCGCGGTGGAAGGCGATCAGGCCGGCGGCGCCCGCCACCACCGCGCGGTCCTGGCACACCGGCAGGCCGAAGGCCGCGAGGGCGTCGAGCAGGCCGCTGTGCGTGGCCGGCACGTCCCAGCCGCGCACCTCGCCGAGGCCGTAGGCGAAGAAGCTCAGGGGGCGCTGTGCGGCGATGGCCGGGTCCAGCTGGCGCACCGCGCCGGCCGCCGCATTGCGCGGGTTCACGAAGGTCTTCTCGCCCTTGGCGCGCTGCTTCTCGTTGAGCTGATCGAAGTCGTCGCGGCGCATGTAGACCTCGCCGCGCACCTCCAGCACCTCGGGGGCCTGCCCCTTGAGCTTCAGCGGAATCTGGCCGATGGTGCGGATGTTCTGGGTGACGTCCTCTCCGGTCTGCCCGTCCCCGCGGGTCGCGGCCTGCACGAGCACGCCCCGCTCGTAGCGCAGGTTCATGGCCAGGCCGTCGAACTTGAGCTCGGCGGCGTATTCCACCGGCGCGTCCCCCGCGCCCAGGCCCAACTCGCGGCGCACGCGGGCATCGAAGTTCTCGGCGCCGCTGGCCTCGGTGTCGGTCTCGGTGCGGATCGACAGCATGGGCACCGCGTGCTGCACCGGCGTGAAGCTGTCGAGCACCCGGCCGATCACGCGCTGGGTGGGCGAATCCGGCGTCAGCAGCTCGGGATGCGCGGCCTCCAGCGCCTGCAGCGCCTGGAAGAGGCGGTCGTACTCCGCATCCGGCAGTTCCGGCGCGTCGAGCACGTAGTAGAGGTGGGCATGGTGGTTCAGCTGCTCGCGCAGCCGGGCCGCGCGTTCGGCGGGCGTGGCCTCGTCTTCAGGGGGGGCGGCGAAAAGATCGTTCTGGCTCATGGGCAGCGATTGTGCCCAAGCCCGGGCCGCCTCAGCCCGAGGCCGGCGAAGGGCTTTCGTCCCGCGCGATCATGACCTGGTCCACGCGGTGGCTGTCCACGTCCATGACCTCGAAGCGCCAGCCTTCCCACACGACGTGGTCCGTGCGCTTCGGAATGCGGCGCAGCATGACCATCAGGAAGCCCGCCAGCGTGTCGTACTGGCCCGCATGCGGCCAGGCCTCAAGGCCCAGCGCGCGCTGCACGTCGGGAATGGGCGTGATGCCGTCCGCGAGGAAGGAGCCGTCCTCGCGGCGCACGATCTGCTCCTCGTCGTGCGGGCTCACGAGGCTGCCCATCACGGTGCTCATGACGTCGTTCAGCGTGATGACGCCGACCACGAGGCTGTACTCGTTGACGATGACGGCGAAGTCCTCGTGCGCCTGGCGGAACTGCGCCAGCACCTCGGACAGCGTGATGCGGTCCGGGACGATCAGCACCTTCTTGATCAGGCCGCTGCTGCCGCGCAGCTCGATGCGCTCGCCGCGCAGCACGCGCTGGAAGAGATCGGTGGCGTCCACGTAGCCCACCACCTGGTCGATTTCGCCATCGCAGACGAGGTAGGTGGAATGCGGCTCCTCGGCGATGCGGTTGCGCACCAGCGCGTCGTCGTCGTCGAGGCTGAAGAAGACCACGCGCTCGCGCGTCGTCATGCTGCTCTCCACCGTGCGGGTGTCGAGCTCGAAGATGTTCTCGATGGCCTGCTGCTCGGCATCGGCCACCACGCCGGCCTCGTTGCCGGCCTCGGCCAGGGCGAGGATGTCGTGGTGGGTGATGCTGTTGTCCCGCGTGGCCGGCAGGCCCATCAGGCGGATCAGCCCCTCGGTGACCGCGCTGAACGCGAAGGCCAGCGGCTTGAGCAGCGTGCACAGGCCCTGCATCGGGCCGACGAGCACCAGCGCCACGCGCTCCGGCTCGTTCATGGACAGGCGCTTGGGCACGAGGTCCGCCAGCACGATGAACAGCGCGGTGATGACGGCGAAGGAGGCGGCGAAGCCCAGCGTCTGCGCCTGCTCCGGTGTCACCACATAGGACAGGGCCTGCGCGAAATGCGGCGTGAAGGCGCCCTCACCCACGATGCCGCCCAGGATGGCGACGGTGTTGACGCCCATCTGGATGACGGTGAAGTAGTGGCCCGGGTGCTCCTGCACCTGCAGCACGCGCTCGGCACGCTCGTCGCCCTCCTCGGCCAGCTGGCGCAGCTTCAGGCGCCGCGAGGCTGCCAGGGACAGCTCGGCCATCGAGAAGAAGGCGCTGGCGGCGATCAGCAGGGCGATGAGCAGGAGGCTGGTGCTCAAGGGCGGCTCAGGCAGTGGGGGGCCTCCAGTGTAGCCCTCGCACTGCCCGGGCGGGGGCTCAGCTGAAGAGCCGGCGTGCGGCCGGGCTGCCGGCGGCGAGGTCGCGCGAGGCCAGCGCCTTGTACAGCGTCGAGAGCTCCACGCCGATGGTCTGGAAGGCCATCAGGGGCAAGACCTGGCCCCGGTCGTCGCAGACGTCGGCCTCGAAGTCGCGCGCCAGGTGGCGGGCGCACTCCTGCCAGGCGGCGAAGGGCTCCAGGGACTCGGGCGTCTGCGGCACGTCGAGCGACAGGGTCAGCTCGCGCAGGCTGCTGGTCGCCGGGTCCTCGGCCAGCGCGGCCTGGGATTCGAAGCTCAGCAGCAGCACGGGCGGGGCGCCCTCCTCGTCGGCCGGCAGCACGAGGCGGCCGGGGATGGCGCCGGGCACGAAGCCGTGGCGCAGGGCCATCTGCTGCACGTAGCCGAGCGTCCAGGCGGCGGTCTTCGCGCGCAGGACGACGGCCAGCTGGGCATCGTGCTCGCTGGCGAACTGGTCCAGCTCGCGGGCCCGCGCGACGACGTCCAGCATGTCCGGCGCCTGCAGGAAGCCCGCGATGCCGTCGGAGAAGCCCTGCACCTTCTGCAGGAACTCCGAGTACTCGATCTCATTCATCGCGCCGCTGCGGTTGGCCATCTGCACGCCAGCCTGGAACTCGCTGTAGCGCTGGCCGGGCGTGGGCAGCTCCCATTCGCCCGTCTCGGCATTCAGGCCCTCGATGTGGAAGGGCTTGGTGCCCGCCCGGCGGCTGCCCGGCAGGTGGGACAGCGCGAGCTCGCCGCTCACGGGCAGCTCGACGGTCACCGTGGCGATGGCGTCGATCAGGGCATCGATGCGCGCCGAGGGCCGGCGCGGCAGCGTGCGGCCGGGCATGGGCACCGTGTCGCCCATGCCGGGATCGTCCTCGAAGGACTCGCCCACGGCGGCGCGCGCCACGCCGAGGCCCGGCTCCTGGCGCTCGCCGCCCGGCTCCAGCGGCGGTTCGGCGCGCTTGGGGCCGGCCTTGCGCGCCGTCCAGGCGCCATGGGCGATCACGGCGGCGAGGATCAGCCCCCCGAGGATGGCCAGCATCGCGGTCAGCGTCATGCCCGGACCTCCGTCATCTCGAACTCCATGCCTTGCACTGCAAACATCGTCATCAGCTCTCTGCCATGGTCAGGGCGGCTTCCATGTCCACCGCCACGATCCGGGAGACGCCCTGCTCCTGCATGGTCACCCCGATCAGTTGTTCCGCCATCTCCATCGCGATCTTGTTGTGCGAGATGAAGAGGAATTGCGTGCCCGCGCTCATCTGCGCCACGAGGCGCGCGTAGCGTTCGGTGTTGGCGTCGTCCAGCGGCGCGTCCACCTCGTCCAGCAGGCAGAAGGGCGCCGGGTTCAGCTGGAAGATGGCGAACACGAGCGCGATGGCCGTCAGCGCCTTCTCGCCGCCCGAGAGCAGGTGGATGGTGCTGTTCTTCTTGCCCGGCGGCTGGGCCATGACCTGCACGCCGGCATCCAGGATCTCGTCCCCCGTCATCACCAGCTTGGCGTTGCCGCCGCCGAAGAGGCTGGGGAACATGCGCCCGAAATGCTCGTTGACCTGGTTGAAGGTGGCGGACAGCAGGTCGCGCGTCTCCAGGTCGATCTTGTGGATGGCGTCTTCCAGCGTGTGGATGGCGCTGGTGAGGTCGGCGAACTGCGAATCGAGGAAGGTCTTGCGCTCGCGCGCGGCGGTGAGCTCGTCCAGCGCGGCCAGGTTGACGGCGCCCAGCGCGGCGATCTCGCGGTTGATGCGGTCGATCTCGCTCTGCAGGCCCCACAGCTTGACCTCGCCCTCCTCCACCGTCCTGGCCAGCTGTTCCTGGTCCACGCCGGCGGCGTTCAGCTGCTCCAGATACTGCGCGCCGCCCAGCTGCGCGGCCTGCTCGTCCAGCTGCAGCTTGGTGATGCGCTCGCGCAGAGGCTCCAGGCTGCGTTCGAAGCTCAGGCGCTGCTCCTCGGCGCGGCGCAGGCGCAGGCTGAGGTCGTCGTAGCTGCTGCGCACGGCGGCCAGCTGCTGCTCGCGCTCCATCTTGAGGGCCAGGGCGTCCTGCAGGCCGGCCTGCGCGGCGGCGTCGTTGAGCGTGTCCAGCTCCGCCTGCAGGTTCTCGGCCGAGGTCTTGTTCTGGGCGATCTGCTGGCCGGCGGTCTCGATGCCGCGCTGCAGCTCGCCCCGGCGCGCCGCCAGGCCGCGGGCCGCGAACTGCGACTCCTGCGCGCGGCGCTCCAGCGCCCGCAGCTGCTCGCGCGCCTCGGCCAGCTTGCGCTCGGCCTGGATCACGCCCTCCTCCAGCTCGGCGTGGCGCTCCTGGGTGTCGGCCAGCTGCAGGTCCAGCTCCTCGAAGCGGGCCTCGCCGGTCATGCGGCGCTCCTGCAGCTCCTCCGACTGGGCGTCGATCTCGGCGATCTCGTCCTCCAGCTGGGCCTTGCGGGTGCTGGCGGCCTCAGCTTGGCTAGCGAGGCGCAGCAGCTCCACATGCAGCTGGTGCGCGCGCGTCTGCGACTCGCTGGCCTCGCGCCGCACGGCGGCCAGGCGCTGCGAGGCCTCGCTGTAGGCGGCCTCGGCGCGGATCAGGTGGGTCTTGGCATCGTCGGCGATGAGCGTCTGGGCGCGCAGCTCGCGGCCCAGGTTCTCGATCTCCTGCGCGCGGGCCAGCAGGCCGGCGGCCTCGGAATCGGGCGCATAGAAGCTCACGGCGAACTGGCTCACCGCGTGACCCTCGCGGGTCATGATGACCTCGCCGTGCGAGAGCTTGCCGCGCCCGGCCAGAGCCTCGTCCATGGAAGCCGCCGTGTAGACGCCCTCCAGCCAGTCGTTCATCAGCGCCTTCAGGCCGGCGTCGTCCAGGCGCAGCAGGTCGGTGAGCCGCGGCAGGGTCTCGTGGGTGTTGGCGATGGCCGCGGCGGGCGGCGAGTAGAAGGCCAGGCGGGCGGGCGGCGCATCGCTGGCGAAGGCGCGCACCGTCTCCAGGCGGCCGACCTCCAGCGCGCCCATGCGTTCGCGCAGCGCGGCCTCGAGGGCGTTCTCCCAGCCGGTTTCGATGTGCAGGCGCGTCCACAGGCCGGCCAGGCCGTCGAGACCGTGCTTGGCCAGCCAGGGCTTGAGCTTGCCCTCGGTCTGCACCTTCTCCTGCAGGGCCTTGAGCGCCTCGAGCCGCGCGGACAGGTCGGCCTGGCGGGCCAGCTGCCGGTTGGCGTCGTCCTGCGCGGCACGGCGGGACTCGTCCAGCTGCGGCACCTGCTCCTGCAGCTCGTGCAGGCGGGCGTCGGCGAGGTCGCGCTGCTCGTCGGCATCCGCGCTCTGCACCTTCAGCTCGTCCAGGCGCCCCTGATCCGGGAGGGTCAGGCCTTGCCTTTCGGTCGCCAGACGCTCGCGGCGCGTGCGCAGCTGGCGGTTCTGCTCGTCGATGTTGCGGCTCTCGGCGGCCAGCACCTGGATCTGCTGCTGGACCTGGCTGACCTGCGTGCGCTGCTCGTTGGCCCGGGCCTGGTTCGCCCGCACCGCGTCCTCGTGGTTGGGCAGGTTCATCGCCTGCTCCTCGGCCTGGGCGGCGAGGATCTCGCTCTGCTCCTCGGCCTCGGCGATCTTCGCGGCGATGTCCTCCAGCTCGGCGGCGGCCTGCGCGGCACGCTCTTCCCATTGCTGGTTCTGGGCCTGCAGCTCGATCAGGCGGGACTCCACGCGCTGGCGGCCCTCGACCACATAGCGGATGCGCTCCTCCAGCCGGCTCACCTCTAGCTGCGCCTCGGCCATGCGGCCCTGCGCGGCATGCAGCTCGTCACCGGCGGCGTAGTGGGCCTGGCGCACGGTCTCGAGCTCGGCCTCGACGGCGCGCAGCTCGGCCAGCCGGGCCTCGAGGGCGTTGACGGCGTCCAGGTGCTCCTTCTTGACGCGGTCCTGCTCGGTGGCAGCGTCGCGGTGCTTGAGGAACCACAGCTGGTGCAGCTTCAGCGTGCCGGCGTCCTGCAGCGAGCGGTAGCTGGCGGCGACCTCGGCCTGGCGCTCCAGCTTCTCGAGGTTGTTGTTCAGCTCGCGCAGGATGTCTTCCACGCGGGTGAGGTTCTCGCGCGTGTCCTTGAGCCGGTTCTCCGTCTCGCGGCGGCGTTCCTTGTACTTGGAGACGCCCGCGGCCTCCTCCAGGAACAGGCGCAGCTCCTCGGGCTTGGACTCGATGATGCGGCTGATCGTGCCCTGGCCGATGATGGCGTAGGCACGCGGCCCGAGGCCGGTGCCGAGGAACACGTCCTGCACGTCACGCCGGCGCACGGGCTGGTTGTTGATGAAGTAGCTGCTGCCGCCCTCGCGGGTCAGCACGCGCTTCACGGCGATCTCGGCGAACTGGTTCCACTGGCCGCCCGCGCGGGCGTCCTCGTTGCTGAACACCAGCTCCACGCTCGCGCGGCTGGCCGGGCGGCGGTTGCCGGAGCCGTTGAAGATCACGTCCTGCATGGACTCGCCGCGCAGCTCGCTGGCCTTGCTCTCGCCCAGCACCCAGCGCACGGCGTCCATGATGTTGGACTTGCCGCAGCCATTGGGGCCGACCACGCCCACCAGCTGGCCCGGCAGCTGGAAATTGGTGGGCTCGGCGAAGGACTTGAAGCCCGAGAGCTTGATCGAGTTCAGGCGCATGGACGGCTAGGCTGGCTCAGAGAATCTCGAGGTCCGCTCCGGCCGGGGCTGGAGCCAAGTGCCCCAGCTCGCTCAATGCGAAGCTAAGGCGTTGATTTATTTACAGAAATGCCCCTCGACGGGGGCAAATCTCGGGGCCGGATGATAACATCGCGCACCTCCCCGACATCCGTTGCCCGGGCGCCTCGTCTGACCCCTGAGTCAGTGGTGGGCGCCGGCCTGGAACCCACATGAGCAAGAACACCAAGACCGCCGCCGCCCAGCCTGCCACCAAGGCAAGCGCCAAGCCCGCCAAGACCGTCGCCAAGACTGCCACCAAGGCCGCCGCACCCAAGATGCGCGAAATGCCGGTGAACCCGCCGTCGCGCCCCAGCAAGGAGCTGCACGTCTTCCCGAACCCGGCCCCGCAGCGCGACTACGTCATCCAGTTCCAGGTGCCCGAGTTCACCTGCTTCTGCCCCTTGACCGGCCAGCCCGACTTCGCCCACTTCACGATCGACATGATCGCGGACGAGTACTGCGTCGAGCTCAAGAGCCTGAAGATGTACATGTGGTCCTACCGCGATGAAGGCGCCTTCCACGAGAAGGTGACCAACACCATCCTCGAGGACATCGTAAAGGTCACGAACCCGCGCTTCATCCGCATCACCGCCAAGTGGTACGTGCGCGGCGGCATCTACACCAACGTCGTCGTCGAGCACCGCAAGAAGGGCTGGAAGCCCCTGCCGCGCGTCGACCTGCCCCAGCACGGCGCCGAGACCGGCCTGCTGTAAGCCAGGCGTCGCAGCATCGGGGGGCTTCGGCCCCCTTCTTCATTGCCAACCCGATGGCCTTCGACACCAGCCCCCTGCACCAGTACGCCGCCGTGCGCGTGAAGCGCAGCCGCATCGACGGCTTCGGCGTCTTTGCGGATGAAGTCATCGCCGCCGGCCGTCACATCGGCGACCTCACGGGCGAGTCCATCACCGTGGCCGAGGCCCGGCGCCGCGCCCAGGACCGGGCCCGCCTCATGCTGGTGGAGCTGTCGCCCTCGCGGGCCATCGACTGCAGCCGCTCCGACGACGCCATGCGCTTCACCAACCACAGCTGCGCGGCCAATGCCCGCATCGAGGTGGCGGACGGCGAGGTGCGCTTCTTCGCCCTGCGCGAAATCGCGATTGGCGAAGAAATAACCGTGTCCTACGGCCTGACCCACCATGAAGGGCGGCTGGAATGCCGTTGTGGGGCTGACAATTGCCAGCGTCGTCTTTGAGCCGCCACGAGCGGCGCCCCGCTGGATGCAAACGCCTCACAACCCCCTGCTGGATTCGCTGCAGCCCTATCCCTTCGAGCGCCTGCGCGCCCTCACGAAGGACCTGCAGCCCAACCCGGCGCTGCGCCCCATCAGCCTGGGCATCGGCGAACCCAAGCACCCGGCCCCGAAGCTGATCGAGGACGCGCTGATGGCGCATCTCTCGGGCCTGTCCGTCTATCCCGCCACGGCCGGCGAGCCCCGCCTGCGCGAGGCCATCACCGGCTGGCTGCAGCGCCGCTACGACCTGCAGCTCGACCCCGCCACGCAGGTGCTGCCGGTCAACGGCTCGCGCGAGGCCCTGTTCGCCTTCGCCCAGACGGTGATCGACCCCACGCGCCCCGGCGCCACGGTCGTCTGCCCCAATCCCTTCTATCAGATCTACGAGGGCGCAGCCCTGCTGGCCGGCGCCAGGCCCGCCTTCGCCAACTCCGACCCGGCCCGCAACTTCGCGGCCGACTGGCGCCAGATCGACGACGCCACCTGGGCCCGCACACAGCTGCTGTACGTCTGCTCGCCCGGCAATCCCACGGGCGCCGTCATGCCGCTGGACGAGTGGCGCCAGCTCTTCGAGCTCTCGGACCGCCATGGCTTCGTCATTGCCTCGGACGAGTGCTACTCCGAGATCTACTTCCGCGACGAGCCCCCGCTCTCCGGCCTGCAGGCCGCCGTGCAACTGGGCCGGCCGGACTTCCGCAATCTGGTGGCCTTCACGAGCCTCTCCAAGCGCTCCAACGTGCCGGGCCTGCGCTCGGGCTTCGTGGCCGGTGACGCCGCGCTGCTGAAGAAGTTCCTGCTCTACCGCACCTACCACGGCAGCGCCATGAATCCCATGGTGCAGGCGGCCAGTGTCGCGGCCTGGAACGACGAGGCGCATGTCGTCGCCAACCGCGACGCCTACCGCGCCAAGTTCGCCGCGGTGACGCCCCTGCTGGCCGAGGTGCTGGACGTCGCCCTGCCCGACGCCAGCTTCTACCTCTGGGCCGGCGTGCCCGGCGGGGACGACGTCCGCTTCACCCTCGAACTGCTCGCTCAATACAATGTGGCGGTCCTGCCCGGCAGCCTGCTGGCGCGCGAGGCGCACGGCGTCAACCCGGGCCGCGGCCGCATCCGCCTGGCGCTGGTGGCCGAGGAGGCCGAGTGCCTCGAAGCCGCCCGCCGCATCGTCGATTTCACCCGCGCCTACCGCCCCTGAGCGCGGTTCGCGCCCTGGCGCCGCCTCGCTGCGGCGCCCTCCCCCTCACCTCTCCCTGACTCGAGAACACCATGAGCCAAGACCTGCAGACCCTGATCGACCAAGCCTGGGAAGACCGCACCCAGTTCAGCCCCGCCAGCGCGCCCGCCGCCGTGCGCGAGGCCGTGGACCATGTGCTGGCCGAGCTCGACGCCGGCCGCCTGCGCGTGGCCGAGCGCCAGGCCGTGGGCCAATGGACGGTGCACCAGTGGGTCAAGAAGGCCGTGCTGCTGTCCTTCCGCCTCAATGACAACCGCGCCATGGGCGGCGGCGACCTCGGCTTCTTCGACAAGGTCCCGACCAAGTTCGGCAGCCTGAGTGAGGAGCAGCTGCGCGCCACCGGCGTGCGCGTGGTCCCGCCCGCCGTGGCCCGCCGCGGCAGCTTCATGGCGAAGAACGTCGTGCTGATGCCCTCCTACGTCAACATCGGCGCCTACGTCGATGAAGGCACCATGGTCGACACCTGGGCCACCGTCGGCTCCTGCGCGCAGATCGGCAAGAACGTCCACCTGAGCGGCGGCGTGGGCATCGGCGGCGTGCTGGAGCCCCTGCAGGCCAACCCGACCATCATCGAAGACAACTGCTTCATCGGCGCACGCTCCGAGGTCGTCGAGGGCGTGATCGTCGAGGAGAACTCGGTGATCTCCATGGGGGTGTACATCGGCCAGAGCACCCCCATCTACGACCGCGAGAAGGACGAGGTCAGCTACGGCCGCGTGCCCGCCGGCTCCGTGGTCATCAGCGGCTCGCTGCCCAAGGCCGACGGCAAGTACAGCCTCTACGCCGCCATCATCGTCAAGAAGGTCGACGCCGGCACCCGCGCCAAGACCAGCATCAACGAACTGTTGCGCGCCTGACGAGGCTTCGGCAGGCAGCCGCCTGCAAAACTAGGCGATGATTCGGGCTTCGCGCGCCTTTTGCAGGCGCCGAAGCCCGTTTGATTTTTGACTTGCGTCGTTGACACGCGTTGGAGGCCGGTGGCATGAGCGGAAACATGGAGCGCATCCTGCGCCTGATGGCGGACAAGGGCGCCTCGGACATCTATCTCTCGGCCAATATGCCGGTGCTGATCCGCATCAACGGGCAGATGCTGCAGCTCTCCGACCAGCTCCTGACGCCCAGCCAGCCCCGCCAGCTGATCGCCGAGGTCCTGGACCCGAAGAACCTGGCGGAGCTCGACGAAACGGGCGAGCTGAACATGGCCGTCTCGATCTCCAAGGTCGGCAGCTTCCGCCTCTCCGCCTTCCGTCAGCGCGGCACCGTCGCCGCCGTGTTCCGGCACATCCCGCACATCATCCCCTCGCTGGACAGCCTGAACCTGCCGCCCATCCTGTCCAAGCTCGTGATGGAGAAGCGCGGCCTGATCCTCATGGTGGGCGCCACCGGCACCGGCAAGAGCACGACGCTCGCCGCCATGCTGGAGCAGCGCAACATGAACATGGCCGGTCACATCCTGACCATCGAGGACCCGGTCGAGTTCCTGTTCAGCAACAAGCGCTCGGTGGTGAACCAGCGCGAGGTCGGCCGGGACACCGCCTCGCTGCACGTGGCCCTGAAGAACGCCCTGCGGCAATCGCCCGACTGCATCCTGATCGGCGAAATCCGCGACCGCGAGACGATGACGGCGGCCATCTCCTATGCGCTGTCGGGCCACCTCGTGCTCGCCACGCTGCACGGCAACAACAGCTACCACGCACTGAACCGGATCCTGTCCTTCTACACGCCGGAAAGCCGCCCCGCCCTGCTGAATGACCTGGCGGCCGGCCTCAAGGCGGTCGTCTCGCAGCGCCTGGTGCGCGCCCACGCCGGCGGCCGTGTGCCGGTCACCGAAATCCTGGTCAACACCAAGCTGACGGCCGAGCTGATCGAGCAAGGGGACTTCAACGGCGTCAAGGAAGCCATGGAGAAGTCCATCGCCGAAGGCTCCCAGACCTTCGAGGAGCACTTCGCCCACCTCATCAACGAAGGCATCATCAGCAAGGAAGAGGGCCTGGCCTTCGCCGACTCGCCCACCAACCTGCTGTGGCGCCTGCAGAACGAGGGCTCGGCCCTGGGCAAGGGCGAAGGCGGCAAGAAGAAGGAAGAGCCGGCCGAGGACGTGGCGAGCTTCACCTCCATCACGCTGGACGTGCGTCACGAATGATCCCCACCGGCATGAACCCCGCAAGCACGCTGGCCGAGCGCCTGGGCGAACCCACCCTGCAGCTGCTGGAGCAGCTCATCAGCCGCCCCTCGGTCACGCCGCGTGACGAAGGCTGCCTGGACCTGATCGGCGAGCGCCTGGCCCGCCTCGGCTTCCAGCTCGAACGCATGGACAGCGGCCCGGACGACGGCCGCGTGAGCAATCTCTGGGCCCTGCGACCCGGCAGCGCGGCGGACGGCCCGGTGCTCGTCTTCGCCGGCCACACCGACGTGGTGCCCACCGGCGCGCTGAGCGCCTGGTCCAGCGACCCCTTCGTCCCCAGCTACCGCGAGGGCCGGCTCTACGGCCGCGGCGCGGCGGACATGAAGACTTCGCTCGCCGCCATGGTCACCGCCTGCGAGGCCTTCCTCGAGCGCCACCCGTCCCCGGCCGGCAGCATCGCCTTCCTGCTCACGAGCGACGAGGAAGGCCCGGCCCGGGACGGCACCGTCGTCTGCGTGGAGCGGCTCAAGGCCCGCGGCCAGCGCCTGGACTTCTGCATCGTCGGCGAGCCCACCTCGGTGCGGCAGCTCGGCGACACGGTCAAGAACGGCCGCCGCGGCTCGCTCTCCGGCCGCCTGCGCGTGATCGGCGTGCAGGGGCATGTGGCCTATCCGCAGCTGGCCCGCAACCCCGTCCACCAGGCCGCGCCGGCGCTGGCCGAGCTGGCCGCCACCGAATGGGACCGCGGCAACAGCTACTTCCCGCCGACCACCTTCCAGATCTCCAACATCGCCGCCGGCACCGGCGCGACGAACGTCATTCCCGGCGAGCTGGTGCTGGACTTCAACTTCCGCTTCTCCACCGAGTCCACGCCGGACAGCCTCAAGGCCCGCGTCCACGCGCTGCTGGACCGCCACGGCCTTGAGTACGTCCTCGACTGGCACCTCAGCGGCGAGCCCTTCCTCACGCCCGTCGGTCGCCTCAGCGACGCGCTGGGCACGGCCATCCGCGAGGTGACCGGCGTGCAGACCGAGCTCTCCACCACCGGCGGCACCTCCGACGGGCGCTTCATCGCCAAGGTCTGCCCGCAGGTGGCCGAGTTCGGGCCGCTCAACGCCAGCATCCACAAGATCGACGAATACGTGCCCGTGGACCAGGTCGGCCCGCTGGCCGCCATCTACTGTCTCTGTCTGGAACAATTGCTCCCGTGAAGCTCATCGACTGCATCGAAGCCCAAGCCGCCCGCCTCGTGAAGGCGGGCGTCGCATTTGGGCATGGCACCACCAACGCCTTCGACGAGGCCGCCTGGCTCGTGCTGTGGAAGCTCGGCCTGCCCCTGGACAGCCTCGGGGACCACGAGGAACGCCTGCTGGACGCCTCCGAGCTGGCCGGCATCGAGGCCCTCGTCGGCGAGCGCATCGAGACCCGCAAGCCCGCCGCCTACCTCACGCGCGAAGCCTGGCTGCAGGGCGTGCCCTTCTACGTGGACGAGCGCGCCATCGTGCCGCGCAGCTTCATCGCCGAGCTGATCGCCGAGGCCACGATCGACCCGTGGCTCTCCGAGCACACCTCGCGGGCGCTGGACCTCTGCACGGGCAACGGCAGCCTCGCGGTGCTCGCCGCCATGGCCTGGCCGGACCTGCGCGTGGATGCCATCGACCTGTCCGAGGACGCCCTGGCCGTCGCGCGCATCAACGTCGAGCGGCACGGCCTCGGCGAGCGCATCCGCCTGCTGCAGGGCGACGCCCTCGCGCCGGCGGACGGCCCCTACGACCTCATCCTGTGCAACCCGCCCTACGTCAACAGCCAGTCCATGGCCGCCCTGCCCGCCGAGTACCGCGCCGAGCCCGAGCTGGCGCTGGCCGGGGGCAGCGACGGCATGGACTTCGTGCGCCGGCTCTTCGCCACCGCCCCGCAGCAGATGGCGCCGAACGCCGTGCTGGTGCTGGAGATCGGCAACGAGCGTGACTTCTTCGAGGCCGCCTTCCCGCGCCTGGAAGTGGCGTGGATGGAATGCAGCGCCGGCGAAGACCAGGTGCTGCTCGTGACCCGCGAGGCCCTGCTCGCCGGCCTGAACTGAACAAGACATGATCACCCTGAAGAATGTGGTGCTGCGACGCGGCACCAAGGTCGTGCTGGACGACGCCAGCGTCGTGCTGCAGCCCGGCGAGAAGATCGGCCTCGTGGGCCGCAACGGCGCGGGCAAGTCCAGCCTCTTTGCGCTGCTGACCGATCGCCTGCATGCCGACCGCGGCGACGTCGAGGTGCCCAAGCACTGGCGCCTGGCCGAGGTCGCGCAGCACATGCCCGAGACCGAGGCCTCGGCCACCGACTTCGTGCTGGAGGGCGACACCCGCCTGATGGCCGCCCGCGAGCTGCTCGCGAAGGCCGAGGCCGCCGGTGACGGTCACGGCATCGCCGAGGGCCACGTGGCCATGAGCGACGCCGGCGCCTTCGATGCCCGCGCGCGCGCGCAGGCCCTGTTGATGGGCCTGGGCTTCAAGGGCGCGCAGGTGGAGGCCCCGGTGAACAGCTTCTCGGGGGGCTGGCGCATGCGCCTGCAACTGGCCCGCGCGCTGATGTGCCCGGCCGACCTCATGCTGCTGGACGAGCCCACCAACCACCTGGACCTCGACGCCCTCGTCTGGCTGGAAGCCTGGCTGCAGCGCTACGAGGGCACGCTCCTCATCATCAGCCACGACCGCGAGTTCCTCGACGCCATCACCCGCGTCACGCTGCACCTGGACGAGGCCAAGCTGACGCGCTACGGCGGCAACTACACCGCCTTCGAGGCCATGCGAGCCGAGCGCATGGTCCAGCAGCAGCAGGCCTTCGAGAAGCAGCAGGACCGCATCGCCCACCTGCAGAAGTTCATCGACCGCTTCAAGGCCAAGGCCACCAAGGCCAAGCAGGCACAGAGCCGCGTCAAGGCGCTGGAGCGCATGGAGCGCCTCGCGCCGGTGCTGGCCTCGGCCGACTTCGCCTTCGAGTTCCGCGAGCCCGTCTCGCTGCCCAATCCCATGCTCTCGCTGCGCGACGTGGCCTGCGGCTACGGCGAGACCACCATCGTGCGCGACATCAACCGCACGGTGCTGGCCGGCCAGCGCATCGGCATCCTCGGCGCCAACGGCCAGGGCAAGTCCACGCTCGTGAAGACCGTGGCCCGCATGCAGCAGGCGCTCGGCGGCACGCTGACCGAGGGCAAGGGCCTGGCCATCGGCTACTTCGCCCAGCAGGAGATGGACGTGCTGCGGCCCGACGAGGGCCCGCTCGCCCACATGATCCGCCTGGCCAAGGAGGTCAGCCCGCAGGCCCGCGAGCAGGAGCTGCGGGACTTCCTGGGCCAGTTCCGCTTCACGGGCGACATGGTCAACCAGGAGGTCGGCAGCCTCTCCGGCGGCGAGAAGGCGCGGCTCGTGCTGGCGATGCTGGTCTGGCAGCGCCCCAACCTGCTGCTGCTGGACGAGCCGACCAACCACCTGGACCTGCAGACCCGCGAGGCGCTGTCGATGGCGCTCAACGAGTTCGAGGGCACCGTGATGCTGGTCAGCCATGACCGCGCGCTGCTGCGCGAGGTCTGTGACGAGTTCTGGCTCGTTGCCAAGGGTCAGGTCTCGCCTTTCGACGGCGACCTCGACGACTACCAGCGCTGGCTGCTGGAGACGGCCCGCGAGGCCGCCAAGGCCATCAAGGAGGCCAGCCGCAGCGCGGCCGAGGCGCAGAAGGCGCAGAGCAGCAGCGCGTCGCCGGCCAGCCAGCGCGAGGACCGCAAGACCTCGGCACAGGCCCGGGCGAAGCTCAACGAGCAGACGCGGCCGATGCGCAAGGAGATCGAGACGATCGACAAGCAGCTGGCCCGGCTGACGCAGGAACGCGAGGCCCTGGAGGCGGAGCTGGCCACCGGCACGCTCGCCCCGGCCGCCATCGCCGACAGCGGCCGCCGGCTCAAGGCCGTGGGCGACGAGATCGACGAGCTCGAGATGCGCTGGCTGGAGCTCAGCGAGCAGATCGAGAGCCTGACGGCCGCCGCCGGGCTCTGAGCCGCTTCCCGCGCCAGACCCCGCCCCCGCCAGCGACGCAGGCCCGGCATCCTCGCGACGCCGCGGGGCCTGCGATCAGGCCAGGTACACCGCCACGGCCGCCACGGCCGCCGGCACGCTCTGGATGAAGAGAATCTTGCGGCTGGCCGTGGCCGCGCCATAGACGCCTGCCACGAAGACGCAGCCCAGGAAGAAGAGCTGCGTGGCTGCATCCCCGCGGGCCAGGCCCCAGAAGAGGCCCGCCGCGAGGAAGCCGTTGTAGAGCCCCTGGTTCGCCGCCAGCACCCGGGTGGCGTCGGCAAATTCCTGTGTCAGGCCGAAGGCCTTGCGCCCCTTGGGCGTGGTCCACCAGAACATCTCCAGCACGAGGATGTAGACGTGGATCAGACCCACGAGGCCCACCAGCACGGCAGCGGCTGCTTGCATACGACTTCTCCTTCCCGACGCTTCGGATGTTGTGGCCGCGATCTTGTCACAGGCCGACGCCGGGCCGTGTCACCTGCGGCACGCGGGATTTCCCCGCCCCATCCCTGCATCCGTCCCGCCACCGGATACCGGCCGCCGGAATGACCTTTTAAATTGTGTGCAATTAAATTGCCCGCTACAGTTCACCCCATGCCTTCACGCCACCGCCCCGCAAGCGCCGCTGCTGATCCTCGCGATCACTGGCTGCAGCTGGACCAGCAGCTGTGTTTCGCCCTGTATTCGAGCTCACTGGCGATGACCAAGCTCTACAAGCCCCTGCTGGCGTCGCTGGGATTGACCTACCCGCAGTACCTCGTGCTGCTGGTGCTGTGGGAAGAGGACGGCCAGACCGTCAGCGCCCTCGGCGAGCGCCTGAGCCTCGACTCCGGCACGCTCACCCCGCTGCTCAAGCGCATGGAGCAGTCCGGCCTGCTGCAGCGCCTGCGGGACGCGAGCGACGAACGCCGCGTGCTGATCACTCTCACCCGCGAAGGCCGCGCGCTGAAGAAGGCGGCGCGCAAGATTCCCGAGTCGCTGGCCTGCGCCAGCGCCTGCTCGCTCGACGAGCTGCAGGCCCTCACGCAGCGCCTGCATGCCTTGCGCGACGAGCTCCAGCGCAGCGTGCAGGACGCCGCCTGAGCCCGCACTTCCGATCCACCCCGATCACCCGACCACCCCGCCCCCGAGGCATCACCCGAAAGGACCCACCATGGCTCTCGACAAAGTGCTCTACACCGCCACCGCCACCGCGACGGGCGGCCGCCAAGGCAGTGCCGAATCCAGCGACGGCAAGCTGAAGATCGAACTCTCCACGCCGCGTGAACTCGGCGGCGCCGGCGGCGATGGCACCAATCCCGAACAGCTCTTCGCGGCCGGCTACTCGGCCTGCTTCATCGGCGCGATGAAGGCCGTGGGCGCCAAGCAGAAGATCGCCGTGCCGAACGACGTCTCCATCACCAGCGACGTCGCCATCGGCCCGATCCCCCAGGGCTTCGGCATCCAGGTCGCCATGCGCATCAGCCTGCCCGGCATGGACCGTGCGGCCGCCCAGGCCCTGATCGAGGCCGCGCACCAGGTCTGCCCCTACAGCAACGCCACGCGCGGCAACATCGACGTGAGCCTGACGCTGGTCTGAGTCTCCGCCCTGCCCCACCGAGGCCGTGACGGCCTCGGCAGCAAAAAGCCGGTCACTGGGACCGGCTCTTTTTTGTGGGGACGAGGTGCCTCTGCCCGTCGTCAGGCGCCCGGCGCCGCGGCCAGCAGCTGCAGCAGCAGCTCGACCCGCGCCTTGACCGGGCTCAGCGCGCCCGCGCTGGGGAGCCCGCGGCCGTTGTCCGCCACGGGCCCGCCATCGCAGCGGGTGCTGCGCAGCACCTTCACGCCCGCCTCCTGCGCGGCCAGCAGCGCCTGCTCCAGCGGCTCGCTGAGGGTGCCGTTGCCCGTCCCGGCCACCACGAGGCCGTCGATGCCGTCGTGCTGCAGCAGACGCACCAGACGGCCATCCGCATTCGCGTGGTTGAGCACGAGCTCCACCCGCGGCCAGGCGCCGCCCTCGGCGGGCAGCGCATCGGTCCCGAGCGCCGCGGGGGCCGCCACCGGTTGCGCCAGCCACCGCACCTGCCCCTCCTCGACCTGCGCCAGCACGGTGCCGTCGCGGCCGCGGAAGGCATCCACGCGGTAGCTGTGGACCTTCTGCACCTGCTCGGCGCCATACACCTGGCCGGCCACACAGACCATCACGCCCTGCGAGGCGGGATCCTGCAGCAGGTGGGCGGCATCCAGCATGTTCTGCGGGCCGTCCAGCTGCAGCGCCGTCGCCGGCCGCATCGCCGCCGTCAGCACGACCGGCTTTCGGGGCGCCAGCACGCGGTGCAGGAAGTAGGCGGTTTCCTCCAGCGTGTCCGTGCCATGGGTGATGAGCACGCCCCGCACCTCCTCACGCGCGAGCTGCGACTCCACGGCGAGAGCAAGGCGCCGCCACGTCGGGAAGTCCATGTCCTTGCTGTCCAGCTGGGCGATCTGCCGGGCCTCCAGCCGGAAGGCCGAGAGGCCGGGCACGCCGGCGACGAGCGCCTCGACGTGGATCTCGCCCGCCTTGTAGCCCACGTTGTCATTCGCCTGGGCCGCCTTGCCGGCGATGGTGCCGCCGGTGCCGAGGATGACGATCAAGTCAGCGACTTTGCTTTGCAATTTGAGACGTCCTGGATAAAAATACAGCCACTGGATAAACATCCAGATTTCGTTCAATTCAACCGCCGGCCCTAGCGCTGTCACCCCGGCGGAGCCCCTCACCGAAAGGCCACCCGTGGACGCCAGCCCCAAACTCACCGCCCGGCAGCAGCAGATTTTCGATCTGGTGCGCCAGAGTATCGAGGAAACCGGCGCGCCGCCCACCCGTGCCGAGATCGCCGCGGAACTCGGCTTCAAGTCCGCGAACGCCGCCGAGGAACACCTGCAGGCGCTCGCGCGCAAGGGCGTCATCGAGCTGGTGGGCGGTACGTCGCGGGGCATCCGGCTGCCCGGCGCTGCGCTGAAGGCGCTCAACCGCGCCCGCGAAGTGCGCGAGGCCCTCAGAAGCGATGCGCAATTTGCATTGCCGCTGCCGGGTCTGGCCCAGCTGACCCTGCCCCTGGTGGGCCGCGTCGCCGCCGGTGCGCCCATCCTGGCGCAGGAGCACATCGAGCAGCAGTACAGCGTGGAGCCCAGCCTTTTCGCCCGCAAGCCGGACTACCTCCTGCGGGTGCGCGGCCTCAGCATGCGGGACGTCGGCATCATGGACGGCGACCTGCTGGCGGTGCAGAAGTGCGCCGAGGCCAAGAACGGGCAGATCGTCGTCGCGCGCATCGGTGACGAGGTCACGGTGAAGCGCTTCCGCAAGGAGCGCCAGCACATCAGCCTGCTGCCCGAAAACCCCGACTTCGAACCCATCATCGTGACGGGCGACGAGCCCTTCGCCATCGAGGGCCTGGCCGTGGGGCTGATCCGCAATCAGTTCTGACACCTCTACGGCGCCCGACGCTGCCGCGCCCGCCGCAGATCAAAAAAAACGCCCACCGAAGTGGGCGTTTGTCTTTCAGCTCCGGGCAGCCCGCAAGGTCTGCCCAGGGGCTGATGGATCAGCGCACGACCGCGATCTGCTCGCGGGCACCGCCCTTGTAGGTGTACAGCGTCAGGGCGCCGTTCTTGATGTCGCCCTTGCCGTCGAAGCTGATCGTGCCCGTCACGCCCTTGAAGCCTTCGGTC
>JAYRJQ010000019.1:0-110321 GCA_041906185.1 Burkholderiaceae bacterium | reverse complement strand
ATGGCAAGGCCGGCGACGACGTGATCAACGGCAATGCGGGAAATGACCTGCTCAAGGGAGGCGAAGGCGCTGATCAGCTGCTGGGTGGCGAAGGTGACGACACACTGGTCGGTGGTGTCGGCAACGACACGCTGGACGGCGGTTTCGGCAGCGACACCTTCGTGTTCGCATCAGGCTTCGGCCAGGACCTGCTGAACGAGAACGACTGGGGCGGCGGCCGAGTGGACGTGGTGAAGTTCACGGACCTGGCAAGCACCGACGTCGAGTCGTTTGAGCGACGAGGATCGGATCTGGTGCTGACGTTCAAGTCCGGTGACAGCCTGACGCTGGCAAAGTACTTCTACGCCGACAATTTCCCCGAGTACAAGATCAATCAGATCCAGTTCACTGATGCGACCTGGACTCAGACTGATATCGTCCAGCGTGCGGTCTCGCCTGTCGTTGGAGCGCCTAGGGGTGAAGCGCTTGCTGCGATTCCTGGCACACGCAGTCAACTGCTCGGGCTCAATGGCAACGACACGTTGAACGGCAACACTGCTAGCAACGTTCTGGACGGGGGGACTGGTGCTGATGCGCGGTCTGGGGGTGCCGGTAGCGACGCCTACGTTTTTGGCAAGGGCTACGGGATGGACTTCATCATCGAGCCGGACGAAACACAGGGTGCTGTGAATCGCAACTTGTTGAATGCAGGCCTCGCTCAGTCAGACCTCACGATTGTTTGCAGCGGCAGCAACTTGATTGCAACCAGCAGCACGTCAGACAGTCTCGCCGTTGTGGGCCGGTACTTGGGCGATGCCCAGCAGGTCGAGAAGCTCTGCTTCGCAAACGACGATGGGCTGACAAACCGGCAAGTGCAGTCGTTGGTGTCCGCCATGGCCGGATTCTCCGTGAGTGCTGTTCAGGCCGGCCCAGGCGAGTTGCCCTCGCAGCACCAGATGCCAATCCTTGGAGTGTCCGCTGTGACTGCCTGACATTGTCTTGGCCGCTGAAGCGCGACCGCTCGCAAGCCTGTTCTGCAGTCAAATGCCGGACATTGGGCCATGCGGGCGGCGCCACAACGGTGGTTGTGTGGGCTTGAAGCCGCGAAAGCCAAAGCTAAAGCATTTGCTGGCCGAGGCGTATCAGGACATGCATCAGGACATTCTGGCGCTCACGGGCATTTTTCAGCTCAATGCCCTAGCCGCGCAGGCCAGTCGCGAAGCAGCAGCCAGGACGCTCGTCCTGCATAACCTGCCTGAGCGACGTGCCTGCCGCCTAGCGGGATTCTTCAGGGATTTCAGACTGCCCACAGTCCACAGTGGGGGACCGAATCCCCACCAGCCAAAGTCAGAACCTTTGCAAAAAATGTCCGCAACACACACTGTTTAGTAAAAAAAGGAGTTTGCCCACACAAATATCCACAAACATTGCAAATCAAAGCAAGAAAGTCCGCTGACTTACCCCATCACTCCACCGTCACACTCTTCGCCAGATTCCGCGGCTTGTCCACGTCCGTGCCGCGTGCGCAGGCGGTGTGGTAGGCCAGCAGCTGCAGCGGGATGACGTGCAGGATGGGGCTCAGGGCGCCGTAGTGCTCGGGCATGCGGATGACGTGCAGGCCCTGCTCGCTCTCGATGCGGGTGTCGCTGTCAGCGAACACGAAGAGCTCGCCGCCGCGGGCGCGCACTTCCTGCATATTGCTCTTGAGCTTCTCCAGCAGCGCATCGTTCGGCGCCACGGTCACGACAGGCATCTCGGCGGTCACCAGCGCCAGCGGGCCATGCTTGAGTTCGCCAGCCGGGTAGGCCTCGGCGTGGATGTAGCTGATCTCCTTGAGCTTCAGCGCACCTTCCAGCGCGATGGGGTAATGCAGGCCGCGGCCGAGGAACAGGGCGTTCTCCTTGCGGGCAAACTCCTCGCTCCACGCGATGACCTGCGGCTCGAGGGCGACGACAGCCTGCACGGCGACGGGCAGATGGCGCAGGGCCTTCAGATGCTCGGCCTCCTGGGCCTCGCTCAGGTGGCCGCGAGTCTGGGCCAGGGCGAGGGTCAGCAGGAAGAGGCCGACCAGCTGCGTGGTGAAGGCCTTGGTCGAGGCCACGCCGATCTCGGCGCCGGCACGGGTGATGAAGGCCAGCTCGCATTCGCGCACCATGGCGCTCGTGGAGACGTTGCAGACGGTCAGCGTGTGCTTCATGCCCTGGGCACGGGCGTGCTTCAGCGCCGCCAGCGTGTCAGCGGTCTCGCCGCTCTGGCTGATGGTCACGACCAGGGTGCGCGGGTTGGGCACGCTGTCGCGGTAGCGGTACTCGCTGGCGATCTCGACGCTGGTCGGGATCTTGGCGATGCTCTCGAGCCAGTACTTGGCCGTGGAGCCGGCGTAGTAGCTCGTGCCGCAGGCCAGGATCAGCACGGAGTCGATCTCCTTGAACACGCCGTAGGCGCCGTCACCGAAGATCTCGGGGCTGATGCCGGTCACGGCGTCCAGCGTGTTGGCGATGGCCACGGGCTGCTCGAAGATCTCCTTCTGCATGTAGTGGCGGTACGGGCCGAGTTCGGCCGCGCCGCTGTGGGCGTGCACCGTGCGAACCTCGCGTTGGACGGTCTCGAAACGGGTGCTGTCAACCGCGCGGTGCGTGATCCAGTAACGCCCCAGCTGCATGTCCACCACATCGCCCTCTTCCAGGTAGACGATCTGGTCCGTCACGCCGGCAAGCGCCATGGCGTCCGACGCCAGGAAGAATTCGCCCTGGCCCTCTTCCGTGCCCACGCCCAGCACCAGCGGCGAACCCTCGCGGGCGCCGACGACGCGATGCGGCTCGTCACGGCTGAACACGGCGATGGCATAGGCGCCCTTGAGGCGCTGCACGGCCTGCTGCACGGCCTCCAGCAGGTCGCCCTGGTAGACGTGGTCGATCAGGTGGGCGATGACCTCGGTGTCCGTCTGGCTGTGGAAGGTGTAGCCACGTGCCTTGAGTTCGGCACGGAGTTCGTCGTGGTTCTCGATGATGCCGTTGTGCACCAGGGCGATGCGGCCCGCGGCGCCGTCGGCCGCATGGGCGCCGTGCGAGAAGTGCGGGTGGGCGTTGTGGACGGCCGGGACACCATGGGTGGCCCAGCGGGTGTGCGCGATGCCGGTGCCGGAGGCGATGCCATCCTCGGCCGTCTGGCTGTGCAGCTCGGCCACGCGCGAGGTGCTGCGGGCGCGGCGCAGTTCGCCGTCCTGGTGCACGGCCACGCCGCAGGAGTCATAGCCGCGATATTCCAGGCGCTTCAGGCCCTCGATCAGGATGGGGACGATATTGCGCTTCGAGACGGCGCCGACGATGCCACACATGAATGGTTCCTCCGCTGGTGCAACCCACCCGGGCTGCGATGGGAGCGAATCCTAGGAGGGCCCCATTGGCATGTGCGATCAAATTTCACCACCAAATGGCTATAAATTTCACCACATGGCAGATATGATGAATTCAACCATCGTTCACCGTGTTTTGAAATTTTGATTCAGCTCGACGCCACCGATCACCGCATCCTGGGGGTGCTGCAGGACGACGCCTCGCTGTCCAACCTGGACCTGGCTCGGCGCGCGGCGGTGTCGCCGGCAACGTGTCTGCGCCGGGTGAAGCGGCTGCGAGAGCTCGGCGTGATCGAGCAGCAGGTGGCCATCCTCAACCCGGCCCAGCTGGGGGCGGGGCTGATCGCCATCGTCGAGATCACACTGGAACGCCAGACCGCCGAGGCCGTCGCGGGCTTCCAGGCGCTGGCGGTGGCCCGCAGCGAAGTGCAGCAGTGCTACCAGGTGTCGCCCGGCCCCGACTTCGTGCTCATCGTCCAGGTGCCCGACATGGCGGCCTATCACCAGCTCGTGCAGAGCCTCTACAGCGCCGACAGCAACGTCCGCAACGTGAAGGCCTTCTTCAGCGTGCACCGGGCGAAGTTCTCACCCCGCCTGCATCTGCCGGCCGTCTGAGCGAGGCCCCATGAAAAACGGCCCCGAAGGGCCGTTGCTACCTCAGCGGGCGACGGTTCAACCGCGCTGGCGGCGACGCACGGCGCCGAGGCCGAACAGGGCGAGCGCGGCCAGTGCGGCGCTGCCCGGCTCGGGAACGCCCATCTGCTGCTTGATCCAGTTCAGGTGCGAGTAGACCGCCGTCGAGCCCGAGAGGTCCCCGTAGCTTGCGGAATTGCCGTAGGCCGCGTCGCAGTCCAGGCCGAAGCGGGTGCAGGCTTCCCAGCCCCAGCTATGCACCCCGGTCAGGAGGAACTGCGTGCCGTCCCAGACGAAATCGCCACCGCCGGAATCGCCGCCGGCGATCATGCCTTCGTCCTTGCCATGGCCGCGGTCGCTGCTCCACAGCGCGGTGCCGATGCCATCGGCGAAGATCTGCAGCGTGTTGTTGTCGTCCAGACCGCTGTCGAAGTCCGACATATAGGTCACGCCGTACTTGTAGTCCTCAGGGTTGTACCAGCCCTTGAAGACCGTGCCGAGCTCCTTGTTGAAGGTCTGGCTGTCGACGTCAATGCGGTTCCAGGCGTAATGGCCGAACTTCCAGTCGTTCCAGTTGGTGTCGTCCGGGGCGTTGCCCACCTGCGTGGTGCCGTAGCCGGCCACGAGGATGTCCTTGCCCACGTCCAGCGTGGTGCTGAGCTGGTAGCCCTTGATGGTGGTGACGGCACGGTCCAGGCGGAGCAGGGCGATGTCAGCGCCGGTGTCCAGCTGGCCGGTCCAGCCCGAGTGCACGATGGCATTGCCCGCCGCCACGGTACGGGACACCTTGGAGGCGCCGCCGGCCCAGCCGAAGTCCACCTTCATGCTCACGAAGTCGTCTGCGCAGTGAGCGGCCGTCAGCACGTACTGGCCGCCGGCCAGCAGGGAGCCCGAGCAGGCGTAGTTGCCGCCGCTGTGGGTCTGGAAGTTCAGCATCGCGACGCCGTCCAGCGCGCCCGGCACGCCGTTGAAGCTCTGGCCCGGCAGGAAGCGCCAGTCCTCGGGCCCACTGGTGTTGCCGGTCAGGGGCACCAGATCTGGGCCGAAGGACGTGACCGGGGTCAGCGCCTGCGCCGACGACATCGCACCGGCGCTGAGCAGCGCCAGCGCCAGAGAAGACAAGACTTTCATGAATATTCCCTCGAGATGACTCGCGCTCTGTGAGACCTTTGATGGGCGCCACTTCGTGACTTGCTTCACGAAAAGACGCGTTGTCGAGCGCGGTCCGCAGGTATACCCCGAATCTTCCTGTCCCCTCCTTAGGGCTCACCCTTCCCTGTTGGCTCAGCGCTTCAGCAGCAGCAGGCCCTTGAGGTACTCGCCCTCCGGGAAGCAGATCGTCTGGGGATGGTCCGGCGTGGCACCCACGCGGTCGAGGATGAAGCCGTCGACGTTGGCATCCATGCCGGCGCCCGCCACGATCTTGTGGAAGAGCTCCGGGCCGACGCCGCCCGAGCACGAGAAGGTGAAGAGCACGCCCCCCGGCTCCAGCAGCTTGAAGGCGAGGCGGTTGATGTCCTTGTAGGCACGGGCCGCCCGCTCCGCGTGGGCGGCGGTCGGCGCGAACTTGGGCGGATCCAGCACGATGGCATCGAAGGTGCGGCCCTGCTTGAGGAAGTCGCGCAGCGTCTGGTTGACGTCGGCATCGAGGGCCGTGTGGCGGGCCGGGTCGAAGCCGTTGAGCGTCACGTGGGCGCTGGCGCGGGCCAGGGCCGGCCCGGACGAATCCACGCTGGTCACCTCGGCCGCACCGCCGGCCAGCGCCGCCACGGAGAAGCCGCCGGTGTAGCAGTAGCAGTTGAGCACCCGCTGCAGGCCGTACTGGCGCACGGTCTCTGCGAACTTCTTGCGGTTGTCCCGCTGGTCGAGGTAGTAGCCGGTCTTGTGGCCTTCCTGCACATCGAGGGTGAGCTTCCACTCGTGCTCCTCGATCGTGAGCTCGGTGTGGCCCTCGCCGCGCAACCAGCCGGTGACAGGCGGCAGGCCCTCGAGCTGGCGAACGCCGGAGTCCGAGCGCTCGAAGAGGCGCGTGAGGCCCGTGGCTGCGAGGAGGCTGTCGGCGATGGTGTCCTTCCAGCGCTCCGTGCCGGCGGACAGGAACTGCGCGACCAGCGTGTCGTCGTAGCGGTCAACGATCAGCCCGGGCAGGCCGTCCGCCTCGCCATGGATCAGCCGGCGCGCATTCGACACGATGGGCATGCGCTCACGCACGGCGATGGCCGTGCGGACGCGGCGGTCGAAGAAGTCGGCGTCGATGCGCTCGGCCTCGTCGAAGCTCCAGGCGCGCACGCGGATCATGGAGCTGGGGCTGAAGGAGGCCCAGCAGAGGAACTGCCCGCTGTCGGACTCCACGCGCACCGTTTCACCGGCGTCGGCCTTGCCCTTTTCCACGGAACCCTGGAAGACCCAGGGATGGCGGCGCAGCAGCGAACGCTCCTTGCCGGCTCTGAGACGAATGACTTTCATGGCGCGTATTGTCGCCGCGCCGCTCCGCTCAGAGGTTGCCCCAGGCGTAGCCGACCGCCAGATTCAGTTGCGTGCTGTCCCCACCCCGGCCGCGCAGGCTGCCCCATTGCCCCAGGCCGGCGCGCAGGCGCAGGCGGCTGAGGTCACCCTGACCCTGCCACTGCGCCCAGATTTCGGTCTGGCGCAGCGCGCCGCCGCCGAGTTGCACCCCGCCGCCGCCGCCCGCACCGGCGAGGACCTCGGCCCCCACGCGCCAGCGTCCGTCGCCAAAGGGCTGCGTCCGCAGGCCGGCCCCGAGCAGGCCGTAGGCATAGGCGCCCGCCTTGCCCTGCACCGCCGTCCCGGCCTGCGCCAGGCCGTAGAGATGGTCGCCGAGGCCGCGCGTCATGATCAGGCCCATCTGCGTCATGTCCTGGTGGCTGCCGTCCTTGAAGGGCACCTGGCGCACGCGCTGCAGAGTCACCAGCCAGCCCTGCTCCTCGACCGTGCCCGTCTGGAGCGCGCCCGGCTGCTGGCGCCGCAAGACCGGCTCCAGCGGCATGTCGAGGCTGAACCGGGCATAGGGCGCATGGAAGGCGCCGCGCGACTGCGCCCAGCCGGCGTCCACGCGCCAGCCCCAGCCACTGGCGGACTGCCAGCGCAGCGTCGGGCCGATCTTCATCAGCCAGCCGCTGCCGGTATCGACGTCACCGCCCCCGGCAAGCCCGAGCGCTGCCTGGCCGCCGACGCGCACGCCCGTGCTGCCGATGGCCCAGTCCTGCCCGAGGTTGGCCAGCACTTCCATGTAGCCGTCGGCGCCCCCCTTGGCGCCGCCGGCCGCCTCCAGCCCCCACCAGGCGCTGGGAGAGATGTACTGGCGCAGCGACGCACCGGCCAACCCGACCTTGCGGTTCATGGTGCTGCCGCTGCGGCGCCGGATCGACTGGGACGGCGCGTACCCGCCGGCCGTCAGCGACATCTCGTCAAAGCCCAGACCGCCCCGGTCGCCCGAGGTGCCGACGCGCCCGCCGGCCGAGGGGTCGAAGGAATGGAACATGGACTGCCGGCCGATCATGAAGCTGAGCTGGGTGTCCGCGATATTGCCGCCGGGCACCATCACCCGGGAGATGCCGAGGCCGCTGTACCAGGGGCCGGCCTCGGTGCGGATGGACAGCTCCGGGCGCCACATCAGCCCGCCGCCAAAGCGCAGGACATCGGAGCTCAGCCCGCCGCCGCCACCCACGAAGAGGCCCGCCGCCAGGTGCGTGTTGCTGCCCAGGCGCCAGCGCCGCTGCCCGGTGAGTCCGAGCATGAAGATGCCGCCGTAATTGCCCTTGGCCGAGGCGTAGCCCGTGGGGCCGAGCCCCCAGTCCTCATTGACCGCCAGCAGAGCGCTGCCGCCGGCCAGGGCCATGCGCCCGCCCTCCTTCGTGCGCAGCGGCGTCCAGCTCATCTCCCAGTTGAGCGGCCGGGCGGCACTGGGCACCAGCGGCGCGGGGTCCGCCGCCTGGGCGTGGCTGGGGGACAAGGCAGCGGCCAGGCTCAGGCACAGCAGGCGGGGCAGCAGGGAATCGAGGGGAAGGCGCGGCGCAGACATGGGCGCCGACCATACCAGGGTTTTGCGGCCCTGCCGGCCCTGCGGTCAACGCTTGCGGGCGCGAGGGTGGGCGGCGTCGTACACCTTCGCGAGATGCTGGAAGTCCAGCTTGGTGTAGACCTGCGTGGTACTGATGTTGGCGTGGCCGAGGAGGTCCTGGACGGCGCGCAGGTCCCCGCTGGACTGCAGTACATGGGACGCGAAGGAGTGCCGCAGCATGTGCGGGTGCACGTGCGTGGGCGAGCCGGCCGCCTGGGCACGCAGGCTCAGGCGCTGGCGCACCTGCGTGGCGCCCAGCCGGCCGCCACGCGGCCCGATGAACAGGGCCCGCTCGGTGCTGCCCGGCGCGAGCCACTCACCCCGGCAACTCAGCCAGGCCTGCAGGGCCTCCAGCGCCGCGCGCCCGATGGGCACGAGGCGCTGCTTGCTCCCCTTGCCCAGCACATGAGCCTCGGCGGCGGCGAGGTCCAGCCAGCCCCGCGCCAAGGCGCCCGGGACCACGTCCAGGCCCACCAGCTCGCTCACCCGCAGGCCGCAGCTGTAGAGCAGCTCCACCAGCGCGGCATCGCAGGCCTCGCGCACGGGGTCGGCCGCCTCGTCGCGATAGGCGGCGAGCTGCACGGCGTCGTCCACCGCCAGCGCCTTGGGCAGCGGCTTGGCGCCGCGCGGCGCACGCAGGCCGTCGACGGGGTTGAGCTCGACCAGCCCCTGGCGGCCCATCCAGCGGTACCAGCTCCGCCAGGCGGACATCATCAGCGCGAGGCTGCGGGGGGACAGGTCTTGCCCATGCAGGCGCGCCACCCAGCGGCGGACCTGCGCCACGCCGACGCGCTCCAGCGCCACGCCGGCCTCCTCGGCCAGCTGGCAGAGGCGGCGAAGCGCGTGTTCGTAGAGGATCAGCGTGCGCTGCGCGAGGCGACGCTCGACGCGCAGGTGCTCGAGGTAGCGCCGCTGCGATTCGGGCAGCGGCGCCGGGCCGGCAGGGGGCTCAGGCAGCGACGGGTCCATCGGCCAGCAGCCGCGCCAGTGCGGCACCCGCGAGCTCGCCGATGCGCTGCAGGAACTCGGTGCCCATCTCCGCGGTGTAGCGCGTGGGATCGGGCGAGCCCAGCAGCAGCAGGCCGAAGGGCTCGTCGGCCGCATGGCGGCGCAGCGGCACGAGGGCCAGCGAGGCGATCGAGGCGTCCTCGCCCAGCCAGCGCACGGCCTCGAAACCGCTGTTCACGCCGCAGTAGGGCTGAGCCAGGCTCGACGCGAAGCTGCGCACGTCGTCGCTGACGGGCTGGGCGTACTCGGCCGCCGCGTGACGGGCGTCCAGGCCCCACAGCCGCAGGGCCGCCGCAGGAATCAGGAAGTGGTGGCGCAACTCCTGTAGCAGCACCTCGGGCAGCGCCGCCGGGTCGGCGGTGAGCATCAGGCTGAGCGTCCAGGCATGCAGGCGGTCTGCGATGGCGACGTTCTCCTGGCCGTTGCGGATCATCTCGATCAGCTTGTGCTCGAGGCCCTTGATCTTCTCGCGCAGCATCTCGGCCTGGCGCTCCTGCAGGCTCACGGCGCGCTGGCCGTGCGGGTGGCTCAGCTGCACGCTGGCCAGCAGCTCGGCATGGCGCTGGAAGAAGCCGGGGTTGCGCAGCAGGTACTGGGCGATGTCCTGTTCGGTCAGGCCCTGCGGGGCGTTGTCTTGGGTGCTCACAGCGAGATCTCTCCTTCAAACACGGTCTGGGCCGGGCCGGTCATCCAGACCGGCGCATCAAGGCCCTGGCTCCGGCCCGCCCATTCGATGCGCAGCTGGCCGCCGCGCGTCTGCACTTCCACGGCCTCGTCCAGCCATCCCAGGCGGATGCCCGCCACCACGGCGGCACAGGCGCCGGTGCCGCAGGCCAGCGTCTCGCCGGCGTCGCGCTCGAACACGCGCAGCTTCACATGGCCGCGATCGAGGACCTGCAGGAAGCCGGCGTTGACGCGGCGCGGGAAAGCGGCATGGCTCTCGATCTGCGGGCCGCGCTGCAGGACGGGTGCCTGGTCCACGTCGGCCACGCGCTGCACGGCATGCGGGTTGCCCATGGACAGCACGGCCACGTCGCAGGTGTCGCCATCGGCCAGAGGCAGCTGCCAGAGGTCCATCGCGCCCTCGCGACGGGCATCGAGGCCGTCCGGATTGAACGGCACCTCGGCCAGCCCGAAGATGGGGGCGCCCATGTCGACGCTGACCCGGCCGTCGTCGCGCAGGTGCAGCTCGAGCAGCTTGTTCATCGTGCGGACCCGGACGCTGCGCTTGGCGGAGAGCCCCTTCTCGGAGACGTAGCGCACGAAGCAGCGCGCGCCGTTGCCGCAGTGCTCGACCTCGTCGCCGGTGTTGTTGAAGATGCGGTAGCGGAAGTCCACGCCGGGTTCGTCGCTCGCCTCGATCACGAGGATCTGGTCGCAGCCGACGCCGAAGCGGCGGTCGCCCAGGTGGCGGATCTGCTCGGCGCTCAGGCCCAGGGGTTCGCGGGTGGCGTCGATGACCACGAAGTCATTGCCCGCGCCCTGCATCTTGGTGAATCGCAGCTTCATGCGGCCATTATCCGTGCGTCAGTACACCGGCGGCTCGCCGGGCGGGCGCGTCTTGAAGCGCTTGTGCACCCAGAAATACTGCGCCGGGTGGCGCCGCACGCGCGCCTCGAGCCAGGCATTGACCGTGCGGGCGTCGGCCAGCGGGTCGTCGCTCGGGTAGCCGGGGATGGGCTCGCAGGCCTCGACCTCGTAGCCCTGGCCGCCCGGCAGCATCGTCACCACCAGCGGCTGCACGACCATGCCCTGGCTCGCCGCCATGCGGGCCGGGGCCAGCAGCGTGCAGGCGGGCACGCCGAAGAAGGGCACGAAGGCGGAGTCCTTCTCGCCGTGGTCGAGGTCGGGCGCGTTGAGGAAGGCGTAGCCCTGCTTGATCAGACGCAGCACGGGGCGGATGCCGTCGTGCCGGTCCACGAAGGCCGTCGTGCCGAAGCGCGAACGCCCGGCCAGGATCCGGGCGTCGATGACGGCATTGCTCTGCGGCTGGTAGACGTCCACGCCGGGCCGTTTCTGGTTGAGCATGAGCGCCGGGCCGACCCACTCCAGTCCCACGAAGTGCGGCAGCAGCCACATCATCGCGCCGGGGGTCTGCTCGGCCAGCTGGATGTTGCCCTTGATGCGGATCATGCGCTGCAGGCGCTCGGCAGAGGCGAACCACAGCAGCCCGCGCTCCAGCAGGCTGCGGCCCACCATGGCGAAGTGCTCGCGGGCGAGCGATTCACGTTCGGCCGCGGGCAGCTCCGGGAAGCACAGCTCGAGATTGCGCAGGGCGATGCGGCGGCGGCTGCGCGCCAGCCACCACAGCAGACGCCCGAGGCCGCGCCCCAGCGAGGCCAGCACGGCCAGCGGCAGGAAGTGCAGCAGCCACAGCAGGCCGATCAGCAGGCGGGCGCTCATGCCAGGCCGCCCTCGCGGGGAGACTTGTAGCGGTTGTAGCCCCAGAGGTACTGGTCGGGCGCTTCCAGGATCAAGGCTTGCATGGACTGGTTGATGAGCTCGGCCGCGCATTCTGGACTGGAATCGGCCGGGATTTGAGGTCCGGGTCGCACATGCACCACATAGCCGCGCCCCCAGGACAACCGCTCGCCCCAGACCAGGACCACGGCGGCGCCCGTCTGCAGCGCGAGGCGCTGGGCCAGCGTCATCGTGAAGGCCGGCCGGCCGAAGAACGGCGCCCAGACGCCCTGCCCCTGCGGCGGGACCTGGTCCGGCAACAAGCCCACCGCCTGCCCCTGACGCAGGGCCCGCAGCATCTGGCGCACGCCGGACAGCGTGGCCGGTGCGGTGTCCAGGTGGGGGCGCTGGCGCGAGGCGGCGACGATCTCGCGCATCCACGGCTTGCGGGCCGGCCGGTAGAGCACGGTGATCGCGCCATGGCTGGCCGCGAAGTGCTCGGCATAGGCCTGCGCCGTGACCTCGAAGCAGCCCATGTGGGGCGTGAGGAAGATCAGCCCCTGGCCTGGCGGCACGGCGAGGATGTGCTGCTCACCCTCCCAGCGCACGCGTGCGCCCAGCGGCCGGTCCGGCGAGCGCAGCCACAGCCAGGGCAGCTCCGCGATCATCCGCCCGGCCTGCCCCACGGCGCCCATGCCCGCCCAGCCGTGCAGGCCGGCCAGGGCCCGGTGCTCGCGGATGCGCCGGCGGTAGGACGGGCTCAGGGCCCAGCTGAGCCACCCTACGGCGGCGCCCAGGCCGTGCAAAAACCACAGGGGACAGCGAGACAGCAGGCGCAGCAGAAGCATGTTTCTATAATGAACAGATCGCCGAGTTAACTTGGACAACTTGCGGGGCGATGCGGGGCTCATCAAGCGATTGAGAGAACCGCCGGGCTGAGAAGCTCCACAAATGCCGCTAAAGCGTTCGCCGCCTGACTCCACCAGCACGGCAACGCCGATGAATCAACGAACTGGAGTTTAAAAACGTGGCGAACAGCGATTTTCTCTTTACTTCCGAATCGGTCTCGGAAGGCCACCCGGACAAGGTTGCGGATCAGATTTCCGACGCCATTCTTGACGCCATCTTCACCCAGGACCCGCGCTCCCGCGTGGCTGCAGAGACGCTCTGCAACACCGGCCTCGTCGTGCTCGCCGGTGAGATCACGACCAACGCGCACGTCGACTACATCCAGGTCGCGCGCGACACGATCAAGCGCATCGGCTACGACAACACCGAGTACGGCATCGACTACAAGGGCTGTGCCGTGCTGGTCGCCTACGACAAGCAGTCGAACGACATCGCCCAGGGCGTGGACCACGCCAGCGACGACCACCTGAACACGGGTGCCGGCGACCAGGGCCTGATGTTCGGCTATGCCTGCGACGAGACGCCCGAGCTGATGCCCGCGCCGATCTACTACGCCCACCGCCTCGTGGAGCGCCAGGCCCAGCTGCGCAAGGACGGCCGCCTGCCCTTCCTGCGTCCGGACGCCAAGAGTCAGGTCACGATGCGCTATGTGGACGGCAAGCCGCACAGCATCGACACCGTGGTGCTGTCCACCCAGCATTCGCCCGAGATGAGCCTGGGCGACAAGATGACCGATGCCTTCTACGAGGCCATCCGCGAAGAGCTGATCAAGCCGGTCCTGCCCAAGGAATGGCTGACGCCGGACACCAAGTACCTGATCAACCCGACCGGTCGTTTCGTGATTGGCGGCCCGCAGGGTGACTGCGGCCTGACCGGTCGCAAGATCATTGTCGACACCTACGGCGGCGCCTGCCCGCACGGCGGTGGCGCCTTCTCGGGCAAGGATCCGACGAAGGTGGACCGCTCGGCCGCCTATGCCGCCCGCTACGTCGCCAAGAACATCGTGGCGGCCGGCCTGGCGCGCCAGTGCCAGATCCAGGTGGCCTATGCCATCGGCGTGGCGCGCCCGATGAACGTGACCGTCTACACCGAGGGCACCGGCGTCATCCCCGACGAGCAGATCGCCAAGCTGGTGCAGGAGCATTTCGACCTACGTCCGAAGGGCATCATCCAGATGCTGGACCTGCTGCGTCCGATCTACTCCAAGACCGCGGCCTATGGCCACTTCGGCCGCGAGGAACCCGAGTTCACCTGGGAGCGCACCGATAAGGCCGCAGCACTGCGTGCTGCGGCTGGGCTGTAAGCCCACGTCGCGAGAGCGACGCATCGGATCGCGGGCGATGCTCATGTTGCACAGCAACGTGAGCAGAGACCAACGAACCGACAAAGCGGCTGCGCTGCGCGCAGCGGCTGGCCTGTAAGGCCAGGGGACGCCAGAGGCGGCCCCGCCGGTTTGGGGCTTCGCTCATATCGCGCAGCGATGTGGGCGAAGACCACAAGGCCGCAGCACTGCGCGCAGCGGCTGGGCTGTAAGCCCACGTCGCGAGAGCAAGACCTGGCCCTGCGCAAGACAAAGCCGCCCTCGGGCGGCTTTTTTTCATGGGTGCAAGGGGCTCACGCCATCCCGCACAGCTTCCGGAACGGCCCCAGCACCGCCTCCCCCTTGAACGGCTTGACGATCCAGCCGGTCACGCCAATGGCCTTGCCCCGCTCGCGCATGGTCTGGTTGTCCTCGGTGGTGAGCATCACGATGCGCACCTGCTTGTTGCCCAGCTCGGTCCGGATCTTCTCGGCCATGGTCAGGCCGTCCATGTTGGGCATGTTGACGTCGCTGACCACCAGCTTGATGCCGGGATCCTTCTGGAGCTGGTGCAGGCCGTCGCGACCATCGGTGGCCACGGCCACCTCGAAGCCGTTCTTGCTCAGGAAGCTGGCGACGATCTCTCGCATGGTGCTGGAATCGTCCACCACGAGAATGTGGGCCATATCGGGGTTCTCCTCGCGAATCTTCGGTCAGTCGTTGTTCAGAAGAGCTCGAGCTCGCCCGTGGCGGCCACATCGGGCGGGGCGGCATCGAACTCGGCAAATTCCTCGGGCGACCAGTGCAGGTTGAAGATGAATCGCTGCACGATCATCAGCGGCGGCAGGCCGGGCCGTTTCGGGTCCGAGAGCTGGTAGCGGATGCACAGCTGCGGGTCCTGCGAGCCGAACGAGATGTACTTGTGCTCGTGGTTGATCACGATGGGCACCTGGGTCTGCTGGTTCGCGAAGGCCTTGGGCGGGATGTAGCGATTCTTGAAGGCGCCCCAGATCAGGTTCGTCGTCTCGCCGAGCATGTTGTTGAGCTCGCGGAAGTTCAGGTCCCCACCGACGCCCTCGTAGCCGAAGCCCTGCAGCAGGCCCTGGCGCAGCGCCGTCTCCTCGGTCTGCAGCATCATGTAGCCGCGGCACCAGGTGCTCTCGATGGCGATGAGCGTCGACACCTCGCCATGGATGATGCGGTCGTGCACCACATAGGGCGATTCCGCCATCACCAGCGCGTTGGGGAACATGGAGCTCAGCGCCGAGCACGTCAGCTGCACGATGCCGTTGACCAGGCTGGTCGGGTAGCGCAGGCTGAAGATGGCCCGCTCCACCGCCTCGCGCAGCGGCTCCATCTCGCCGGACTTCCATTCGTGGCGCAGCGTCGCCTGCTCCTCGGGCGTCAGGGCGCGTTCGCTGGTGCGGCGCAGGAAGATGGGCAGCTCGGGCCGCAGCCGATGAATGGCGCGGGCCAGGCTCAGGCCGTCAGGGCCATCGCAGGGCAGGTTCTCCGCCAGCAGCACGCCGCCGAGATCCTTGTGCTGGGAGAGCGTCGCCAGAGCATCGCCGGCCGAGCGCGGCAGCGCCACGAGGCCGACCTGCGTGCAGAAGTCGGACAGTCGCCGGTACTGCTCCGGCTCATGCTCCAGCAGCAGCACCTTGGCTTCGAGTTGCGTGGTTTCCGTCATGGGCACAGCAGGGTCGGGCCCTGTCCGCAATGACCACCGAGGCGGTCGGGCTTGTCCGGCGGGGCATCGGCGTCCGCAGACCGCCGGCGCTCATCCACGGTCCGGCCGGCGCGGGTGGCGCTGAGCGGACTCCGGCCCATGCTACGCCTGCAGCGCCGATTGCACAGTCGCCGCGCCGTGCAGGATTCACGGCTTTGCCAAGGCGGTCGCGGGGCGTCGCGCGCGCCGGGCTGCGGGGTCATGACAGCCCCCCGCATCCGGCGCTACCCTCGACACCCGACCCTCGCCGGCGCGCCCGACATGAGCCTGCACTACCAAGCCGCCCCGCTGACCATCCTCGTCGTGGACGACCAGAACGCGACGCGCGTGGCCCTGGCCGCCGACCTGGATCGCGCCGGCCATCGCGTGCTGGAGGCCGACAGCGCCGACTGGGGCCTGCAGCTCTTCGAGCGCTACCGGCCGGACCTTGTGCTGCTGGACGTGGAGATGCCGAACAAGGACGGCTACTGGGCCGCCCGGGCCATGCGCAGCGCGGAGCCCGGGAGCTGGACGCCCATCATCTTTCTCTCGCAGCGCGGGCAGGACGCCGATGTCTGGAAGGGCATCGAGGCCGGCGGGGACGACTACCTCATCAAGCCCGTGACGCCCATGATCCTGCACGCCAAGCTGCGGGCCATGCAGCGCCTCTCGCACATGCGCCAGCGCCTGGTCGACGTCTCGGAGGAGCTGCGCCAGGCCAATGCGCAGCTGCACGAGCTCAGCCAGGTGGACCCGCTGACGGGCCTCATGAACCGCCGCGGCCTGGATGGCCGTCTGCAGCAGGAGATCGCCGCCGCGCGCCGCAGCGGCCAGCCCCTGACGCTAATGCTCTGCGACGTCGACCACTTCAAGCGCTACAACGACGCGCTGGGACATGTCGAAGGCGACCAGTGCCTGCGCCACGTGGCGCGCCAGCTGAAGGACCTCTGCCGCCGCCCGGCGGACTGCGCGGCCCGCTACGGCGGCGAGGAGTTCGCGCTGCTGCTGCCCAACACGCCCCGCTCCGGCGCCATGACCTACGCCCGCGCCCTGCTGCGCACGCTGGCGCAGGGCCAGCTCAAGCACCCGGACTCGCCAATCGCCGCCCACATCACGCTCTCCGGCGGCATCACCACCTGCGTCCCCGACGAGACCACCACGCCCGAAGGCCTGCTGATGCGGGCAGACGATGCCCTCTACAACGCCAAGGCCTACGGCCGGAACCGCTTCTTCAGCTACGAGATGCAGATGGACACCGACGAGCAGCGCCAGTCCCTGCGGGGTGGCCGCTGAGGGCCGCGGGATCGTCCCCTTTCCCCGGACAAACGGCACTGTACAAATTCACAGTCAGCAGGCAAGCTGCGGCCCATTCACCGCCACGCCTCCCGCCGCCGTCCCGTGAGCCCCACCCGCCCGCCGAGCCTTGAACAGCTGCGCCGCTACGCCATCGCGCGCAGCCTCTTCACCCCGACCACGCTGCCCCAGGCCATCCGCCGGCTGGGCTTCGTCCAGGCGGACCCGATGCGGGCACCGGCGCGGGCGCAGGATCTGATCCTCGCGTGGCGTGTCAAGGGCTACCGCGCCGGCGAGCTGGAGTCGCGCTATCGGCGCCTCGCGGTCGAAGAGGACTGTTTCGTGAACTACGGCTTCCTGCCGCGCGAGCACCTGGCACTGATGCATCCGCGCACCGCCCGCAGGGCCTGGGACGCCCCGACGGCCGCGCGCGCGGCCGAGCTGCTGGCCCACATCGAGGAGGCCGGCCCGCAGCATCCGGCTCAGGTCCAGGCCCGCTTCGACCACGGGCAGGTGCGGGGCTACTGGGGCGGCCAGTCCAATGCCGTCACGCACCTGCTCGACGGCATGCACTACCGCGGCCTGCTGCGCGTGCACCGGCGGGACAGCGGCACACGCGTCTACGAGGCCGTGCAGCATCCCGCACAGGACGACAGCCCCGAGGCCCGGCGGACCCGCGCGCAGGCGCTGGTGGACATGGTCCTGCAGCTCTACGCCCCCCTGCCGGCCCGCAGCTTCGGCTATCTCGTCTCGCTGCTCGGCTACGGTGCGCCGCACCTGAAGGTCGAGACCCGGCAGGCGCTCAAGCGGGCCCGGCAGCACTACCCGCACGCAGAGGTCGACGGCCAGGTCTGGTTCTGGCCCGCGGGCGAAGACCCGCGCTCCCGCCGCCACCGGCCGCACGAGGCGCTGCGCCTGCTCGCGCCCTTCGACCCCGTCGTCTGGGACCGCCACCGCTTCGAGCTGTTCTGGGGCTGGCCCTACCGCTTCGAGGCCTACACGCCGGCCGCGAAGCGCAAGATGGGCCACTACGCCCTGCCGCTGCTGTGGGGCGAGGAAATCCCGGGCTGGGCCAACCTGAAAGTCGTCGACGGCCGCCTGCAATGCGAGACCGGCTTTGTCGGCTCCCGCCCCCGCGGTGCCCACTTCGAGGCGGCGCTCGAAGAGGCCCTGGCGCATCTGTCGCGCTTCCTCGGGCTTGGCGACGAAAACGCTCGCGAAGGCTGAATTGCCGCATCGGCCAGGCCCAATTTCACGCCCACGCCCCACGGCTCCCACTACAATCCGCGCTGATCCGAGGAGCGTTGCAACCCGCAGCCCGCGCACAGCGGCTGCAGGCCAGGCTCGGAAACGGTCGAGTGAGCCACACCCTGGCGCCGACCCCTCGCAACCGCGCTCACCCGCTGCCGTCCGGCCTGGGTGATTGCGTCTTCCTCGCCTTCCCCTTGCTTGGCGTCAGCGGCTTCAGACCATGAAGGAGCCTGCCCATGAACGCCGCTGCCACCGAAAACTACAAGATTGCCGACCTGTCGCTCGCCGACTGGGGTCGCAAGGAACTGAACATCGCCGAGCACGAGATGCCCGCGCTGATGGCCATCCGCAAGGAATACGCCGCCAGCCAGCCGCTCAAGGGCGCCCGCATCGCCGGCTCGCTGCACATGACCATCCAGACCGGCGTGCTGGTCGAGACCCTGCAGGCCCTGGGCGCCGAAGTGCGCTGGGCGTCCTGCAACATCTTCTCCACGCAGGACCACGCTGCGGCCGCCCTGGCTGCGCGCGGCACGCCCGTCTTCGCCTACAAGGGCGAGACGCTGGAGGACTACTGGGACTACACCCATCGCATCTTCGAGTTCGCCGGCAAGGGCGAAGCGGGCGAAGGCCCGAACATGATCCTGGACGACGGCGGCGATGCCACGCTGCTGATGCACCTGGGTCAGAAGGCCGAGAAGGACCTCTCCGTGCTGGCCAACCCCGGCAGCGAGGAAGAGCGCATCCTCTTCGCGGCCATCAAGGCCAAGGTCGCCCAGGACCCGACCTGGTACACCCGCAAGAGCGCCGAGATCATCGGCGTGACGGAAGAGACGACCACCGGCGTGCACCGCCTGAAGGAAATGAGCGCCAAGGGCACGCTGCTGTTCCGCGCCATCAACGTCAACGACTCCGTCACCAAGAGCAAGTTCGACAACCTCTACGGCTGCCGCGAGTCCCTGGTGGACGGCATCAAGCGCGCGACCGACGTCATGGTGGCCGGCAAGATCGCCGTGGTGGCCGGCTACGGTGACGTGGGCAAGGGCTCGGCCCAGGCCCTGCGCGCCCTGTCCGCGCAAGTGTGGGTGACCGAGATCGACCCGATCTGCGCCCTGCAGGCCGCGATGGAAGGCTATCGCGTCGTCACGATGGAATATGCCGCCGACAAGGCCGACATCTTCGTGACCACGACCGGCAACAAGAACGTCATCCGCCACGAGCACATGGCCGCGATGAAGAACAACGCCATCGTCTGCAACATCGGTCACTTCGACAACGAGATCGACGTTGCGTCGCTCGAGAAGTACCAGTGGGAGGAGATCAAGCCGCAGGTCGACCACGTCATCTTCCCGGACGGCAAGCGCATCATCCTGCTGGCCAAGGGCCGCCTGGTGAACCTGGGCTGCGGCACGGGCCACCCGAGCTACGTGATGAGCTCCTCCTTCGCCAACCAGACCATCGCGCAGATCGAGCTGTTCGCCCACCGCGACGCCTACGACATCGGCAAGGTCTACGTGCTGCCCAAGCACCTGGACGAGAAGGTGGCGCGCCTGCAGCTGACCACGCTGAATGCGCAGCTGACCGAGCTGACCGAGGAGCAGGCGGCCTACATTGGCGTGCCGAAGCAAGGCCCCTACAAGCCCGACACCTACCGCTATTGAGAGAGGGCTACTGCGCGACACGCTGGCGTCGTTGGGCGGTGCTCAGGATCCTCACGACCCGCAAGGTCGTTCCGGTCCCTGCGCTCCGTCCGCCTAGCCAGCGCGCCGCTCGCGACGCCCCGAGACACCGAGCCGGGCACGTCTGGCACGACCCGGCATAACCTCCAGATCCAATTCTTCGATGCGCGCCGACCAACGCCTCATGGCCCTGCAACTCGCGCCCACGCGATCGGCCGCCCAGCGGCTGATCGAGCGGGGGGCGGTGCTGCGGGCGTCAGGGGCGAAGGTGAAGAAGGCGGGCGAGGACGTGGGCGAGCACGAGGTGCTGGCGGTGACGGACGACGCAGAGCTGCGCTATGTCTCGCGCGGCGGCCTGAAGCTGGAAGGCGCGCTGCAGGCCAGCGGTATCGACGTGCAGGGCCTCACGGTGCTGGACATGGGCCAGAGCACCGGCGGTTTCAGCGACTGCCTGCTCAAGGCCGGCGCGGCCCGCGTGGTCGGCATCGACGTGGGTCATGGGCAGTTGCACGCCACGCTGCAGGCCGACGCGCGCGTCACCGCGCTCGAAGGCCTGCATGTGCGCGAGCTCGCGGGCTCGGCCCTCGCGGCACACGCTCCGGCCGGCGGGTTCCCGCTGGTCGTGGGCGACCTCAGCTTCATCTCGATGATCGGCGCCTTTGCGCACCTGGACCCCTGGCTTGCCGCCGAGGGTCAGGTCTTGCTTCTCATCAAGCCGCAGTTCGAGCTGGGCCCCAAGGCCCTCTCGCGCGGCGGACTGGTCAAGGACCCTTCGCTGTATCCGCAACTGGAACAGCAGGCCCGCACGGCCGCTCAAGCAGTGGGCTGGCAGGTGCTGGGCTACTTCAGCAGCGCCATCACCGGCGGTGATGGCAACACGGAATTCTTTCTGTGGGCCCGCAAGACGAGCGGCCACCCCGCAGCCACAGGAAAGGCATCGCCATGACGACCCCGAACATCGCCTCGAGCCGCCCTCCGGTCAGCTTCGAGTTCTTCCCGCCCAACACACCCGTGGGCACCGAGAAGCTCCGCACCGTGGTGCAGGAGCTGAGCGCGGTGCACCCGCACTACTTCAGCGTGACCTACGGCGCCGGCGGCTCCACGCGCGACAAGACGCTGGCCACCGTCAGCGACATCGCGGCGGCCGGCCACGACGCCGCCCCGCATCTCTCCTGCGTGGGCTCCACCCGCGAGAACATCGCCGAGATCCTGGCCACCTACCGGGCCCAGAACATCCGCCGCGTCGTGGCCCTGCGCGGTGACCTGCCCAGCGGCACGGCCACGGCGGGTGAGTTCCGCTATGCCGCGGAGCTGGTGCAGTTCATCCGCGAGACGCAGGGCGCGGACTGGCAGATCGAGGTCGCCGCCTATCCGGAGTACCACCCTCAGCAGCGTTATGCGGCGCGCGACCTGCAGCACTTCGCCGACAAGATGAAGGCCGGCGCCAACGGCGCGATCACCCAGTTCTTCTTCAATCCGGATGCCTACTTCCACTTCGTGGACGAGGCCCGCAAGCTGGGCGTCACCGCCCCCATCGTGCCGGGCATCATGCCCTTCCACAACTATGCCCGCATCGCGCAGTTCGCGGCCCGCGACGGCATCGAGATCCCGCGCTGGGTCGCGCTGAAGATGGAAGGTTACATGGACGACACCGCCTCCATCCGCGCCTTCGGCCTGGACGTGGTGCAGCGCGTGTGCGAGCGCCTGATCGCCGGCGGCGCACCGGGCATCCATTTCTATACGCTCAACCAGAGCGGTCTGGTGCTGGAGTTGTGCAAACGCCTCGGCCTCGGCGCCTGAGCTTGCGCAGGATCAAGTCCCCATAGCCCCCGGGGGGAACGGCTCCCCCGGGTTGCGCCACATCAAGGGCTTACCCTGAGCCCCCGACTCCAATAGCTTCATCGGGAATCGATCCCATTCATTGAAGGAGCTATTGAGATGAGCAAGTTTGTTGCACGCACCGTGATCGCCGCTGTCCTGGCCACTGGCGCCTTCGCCGCCCAGGCCGCCGAGAGCCCCTGGATGATGCGCGTGCGCGCCGTGAATCTGGATTCGGCCAACAAGGACGACACCGGCCTGGGCCTGACCGTGAACAACAAGGTCATCCCGGAAGTCGACTTCAGCTACTTCTTCAGCCCCAACCTGGCGGCCGAGCTGATCCTGACCTATCCGCAGAAGCACACCCTGTCGTCCAACGGCACCGAGATCGGCACCCTCAAGCACCTGCCGCCGACCCTGAGCCTGCAGTACCACTTCGCGCCGAATGACACCTTCCGTCCCTACGTCGGTGCCGGCCTGAACTACACGATCTTCTCGAACGTGGAATTCATCCCCGCCGTGGACACCGCCCTGTCGCCCAGCGTGAAGCACACCAGCGTGGGCCTGTCCTTCCAGGTCGGCTTCGACTACGAGATCAGCAAGAACCTGTACCTGAACGTCGACATCAAGAAGGTCCAGATCGGCACCAAGGTCTACTCCAAGGGCACCGAAGTCGGCAAGTTCAAGGTGGACCCGCTGCTGGTCGGCGTGGGCCTGGGCTTCCGCTTCTAAGCAGAGGCGCCCACAGCTTTCTTCTGAGCTTTCCTCTTTGTTGAGCCGCCGTGCCTTCCGGGCCCGGCGGCTTTTTTGCGTCTGCTTGCACCTCACCCCGACTCGGGCGATGCGGCGCCAGGGTCGATGTCATAGGATGCGGGGCCGCTCAACACCGCCCCGCCCCGCACGCCGCATGTCCGACACGACCCTGCATCAAGCCCCGCAGCCGCCCGCCGGCTGGAATGCCTACCTGCAGCGCTTCGGCTATGACGGCTTCCATCTGCGCCAGGAGTGGTCGACCGTGCTGCAGCAGGCGCTGCGCCACGTGCCGCACTTCCTGTGGCTGACGCGCGAGGGCGCCATCGTCGGCGCCTTGCCCCTGCAACTCGTCGCCGGGCCCATCTTCGGACGCTATCTGGTGAGCCAGCCCTACCTCAACACCGGCGGCGTGCTGGCGGACAGCCCCGCCGACGAAGCCCGGCTGATCGAGGCCGCGGTGGAGCTCGCCCGGCAGCTGGGCGTCAAGCACCTGGAGCTGCGCCATGAGCGGGAGCTCGCGCACCCGGCCTTCAATGCGCTCGTGACGGAGAAGGTCCACATGCGCCTCGCGCTGCCCGCCACGCCGGAGCTGCTGTGGGAGAAGGGGATCAAGTCCAAGCTGCGCAGCCAGATCCGCAAGCCGCTGGCCGACGAGAGCCTCACCGTGGCCTTCGGGCGTGAGGCGCTGCTCGACGAGTTCTACCGTGTCTTCGCCCGCAACATGCGCGACCTCGGCACGCCGCCCTACGGCCGTGCCCTCTTCGCGCAGATGCTGGCGCAGTTCCCCGCCGAGGCCGAGATCGCCGTGGTGCGCCACCAGGGCCAGGCGGTGGCCGCGGGCTTCCTGCTGCATGCACCGGGCTGCACGCTGATTCCCAGCGCCAGCGCGCTGCGCGAGCACAACCACCTCAGCGTCAACCTGCTGCTGTACTGGCGCGTGCTGGAACGCAGCATCCAGCGCGGCCAGCCGATGTTCGACTTCGGTCGCAGCACCGTGGACAGCGGCACCTACAAGTTCAAGCAGCAGTGGGGCGCCACGGCGCACCCCGCCTTCTGGCAGTACCACTCCTTCAAGGGTTCGGTGGGCGATGCCCGCCCCAGCAACGGCAAGTTCGCGCTGCTGGTGCGGGCCTGGCAGAAGCTGCCGGTGTGGTTCAGCAGCCTGCTGGGGCCGCACATCGTGCGCGGCATCCCCTGACGCTCGGACGCAGGCTCAGGCCAGCGAGGCGAACGCGTCCCGCGTGAGGTTCTCCGGCGCCCCTGCCGCCTGGCAGACGACGTCGTCCTCGATGCGGATGCCGCCGAAGCGCGCCAGGCGCTCCACCTTCGCCCAGTCCACGGCCTTCGCGGCAGGCGTGGCGCGCAGCTTGTTCAGCAGCGTGGGGATGAAGTAGAGCCCCGGCTCGATCGTCACGCACATGCCCGGCGCGAGGTCGCGCGTGAGGCGCAGATAGGGGTGGCCCTCCGGCTTGGCGCGCGTGCCGCCGGCCTCGCTGGCCATGAAGCCGCCGACGTCATGCACCTGCAGGCCAAGGAAGTGTCCGATGCCGTGCGGGAAGAAGGTGGCCGTGACGCGCTCGGCCAGCATCGCCTCCTCGCTCATCGCGACGAGGCCCTGCTCGCGCAGGATGCGGGCGACGTGGCGGTGCGTGCTCAGGTGGATCTCGCGGTAGTCGACACCATTGCGCACCTCGCCCACGAGCGCCAGCTGGGCCGATTCCATCGCGGCGAGCAGGGCGTCGAACTCGGCGCTGTCGGCGTCGCCGCGCGTCCAGGTGCGGGTGATGTCGGAGGCATAACCCGACACCTGCGCGCCCGCATCGACCAGCAGCGAACGCGACTGCGCCGGCCGTGCGGTGTCCTGGTACTGGTAGTGCAGCACGGCGGCGTGCTCGTTCAGGCCCACGATGTTGCCGTAGGGCAGGTCGCGATCGGTGTGCCCCGCGGCGATCAGGTAGGCACGGTGGATCTCGGCCTCGGAGCCGCCGGCCAGGAAGGCGTCGCGCGCGGCCAGGTGGGCCCGTGCGCCGATGCGCGAGGCCTCGCGCAGGCACTGCACCTCGTAGGGCGTCTTGCAGGCGCGGGCCCAGTGCAGGCTGTGGATCAGGGCCTCGGGGTTGTTCGGCACCAGGTGCTGCAGGGCGGCATCGGCCTCGCCGACAATGGCCACGCGGCTGACGTCCGCCGGCAGGTGCTGCAGCGCCTGTTCGGGCTCGCTGATCACGCGCAGCTCCACGTGCTCGACCCAGTAGCCCGCGGGCGGCGCCGGCGGCACGTGCCAGTAGTCGTCCGGCTGGTAGTAGACGAGCAGCGGCTTCTGGCCCGGGCGCACCAGCAGCCAGCTGTAGGGATGGGCCACCAGCGGCAGCCAGGCCTTGAAGTGCGGGTTCGGCTGGAAGAGGTAGGGGCGGTCATCCAGGAAGGCGTACTTCTCGACCCCGGAGGCGATCAGCAGCGCGTCGTGGCCGCTGAGGCTCAGGGCGCGCTCGGCGCGGGCCTGGCAGGCCTGGATGTGCTCGGCATAGAGCGCAGGGATGCGGGGATCTTGGGCGGCGTGGCTCATGGCGACGAAGGGGCGCGGTGGCGCCCGGTAGCGGTCAGGTGGAGCGTGCATTCTCGGTCAGACTGCCGCGCCCCGCCTTCGGTCATGCCCGCTGGAATTCGGGCCCCGCCGTGATCAGTCGCGCTCAGCCGCGCTCATCCCAGACCACGCCCTCTTCCGTGATCATGGCCTGCAGCGGCACGTCGTGCGGCTCGGCCTTCAGCAGCGGCAGGAAGCCGTGCGCATAGCCCACGCCCACGGTCGCGGGGCGCGGCTGCAGCGCCGCCAGCGTGCGGTCCATGAAGCCGCCGCCATAGCCCAGACGCAGGCCGCAGGGGCCGAAACCCACGCAGGGCACGACGAGCAGCTGCGGCTCGAAGACCTCGGTGTCCTTGGGCTTGGGAATGCCGTAGGCGTCCTCCTCCATCGGGCAACCGGGGTACCAGACATGGAAGCGCAGCGTGCCGTGCTCCTTGTCGACCACGGGCAGGCCGATGCGGCGATCCTCGTGCGCCTCGCTCCAGCGGTACAGCGCCGGCAGCGGGTCGAACTCGCCCTTGATGGGCCAGTAGGCGCCGATGGTCGTCTCGCGCCGGGTGACCAGCCAGACCCGCAGCACCTCCTGCAGCCCGGCAGCGAGCTCGAGACGATGGGGCAGAGCCAGGCGATCCTGGATAAGCTTGCGGCGCAGCGCGACCTTGTCGTTCAAATCCACAGGCAAGACCCTTGCATGGCGGGAAGCCTGCATCCTAGCCGGGGTCAGGCCTTGCGGCCAGCCTCGGCGTCAGGGCGATGACACTTGCGCCTATCATCCGCCGATGTCCAAGGAACTCCTCGACCACGCCCTGGAGCTGCTGGCCCCGCTGGGCTCGCTGCGCAGCCGCCGCATGTTCGGTGGCTGGGGCATCTATGTGGACGATCTCTTCATCGCCATCATCGCCTTCGAGCAGCTGTTCCTGAAGGCCGATGAAGTCACGGTCCCGCGCTTCGAGGCGCTGGGCTGCCGCCGCTTCGAGTACGAGCGGGAAGGCAAGGTCGCGGGCCTGCGCTACTTCTGCCCGCCGGAAGAGGCGCTGGAGTCCCCCGCGCTGATGCGGCCCTGGGCGCAGCTGGCCCTGGAGGCGGCGCTGCGGGCGCGGCAGACGGCGAAGCCGCCCGCCAAACCGCCCGCCAAACCGCCCACCAAGCCGCGCGCGAAGAAGTCAGCGGCACCTGTCAAGGCGCAAGGCCAGGGCTGAGCCAGGGCCTGTCGTTGTCCTGGCCGTCATGCCAGGCGTGGCCCGCCTCCGCCCCGCCGCAGCTCAGGCGATCACCAGGCCGTGACTGCGGGCGCTGACCGTCACGGGACGGCGCTTCAGGTCCGGGCAGGCCAGCGGCGGCACCAGCAGCTGGAACCGGGCCTGCGGCCAGGCTTCGAGCACCAGCTCGGCGCCGGACGGCACCGCAAGGCTGTCGCCCGCCTCCAGCCACACATCGAGCGCCGGGCGGTTCATGCGCCCGTCCCGCGTCAGCCACACGCGGCCTTCCAGCACCTTCAGTTCCCGCGGCCCCGGGCCGATGGGCAGCTTCAGGGCCTCGCCCTGGGCCAGACGCCAGTCGGCCCCGTGGTCGGCGGCCTGCTGGATTGATGCGGATTCTGCGGCAGTGATACGGCTGAACATGGCTTTCCCCTGCGTCCCCTCCGGCCTGCAATTCGCACAGGCACAGTAAAAATCGGGAACGTGGGGTGATACTAGGGTCTGCCCGGAGCAGCGTCCAATGACATCGCTGCGTCACATTGATGCGTTTCCGTCATGAATCCAAGCCGCCAACGCCCTCTCGCCATCGGCCCCCTGCGCGCTTTCGAGGCCGTCGCGCGCCACCTCAGCTTCCGCGCCGCGGCGGAGGAGCTGCACCTCACGCAGTCCGCGATCAGCCGCCAGATCCGCTCCCTGGAGGAGGAGGTCGGCTGCCAGCTCTTCCTGCGCGGCACCCGCCATGTCGAGCTGAGCAGCCACGGTTCGCTGCTGCTGGGCACGGTACGCGGCGTGCTGGACCGGCTCGACACCACGGTGCGGCAGATCCGCCAGAGCCAGGGCCGCAAGGTGGTGAACGTGACCACCTTCGCCTCCTTCGCCTCGCTGTGGCTGCTGCCGCGCCTGGAGGCCTTCCACCGCCTGCATCCGGACATGGACATCCGCGTCTCGGCGCACGACCAGATCATCGACCTCGACGACAGCGAGATGGACCTGGCCCTGCGCTACGGCCCCACCTCGTTGATCCCGCCGGACGCGCAGCGACTCTTCGGCGAGATCCTCACGCCGGTGGCCAGCCCCTGGCTGCTGCAGCAGGCGCAGAGCGGGCAGCTGCCGCCGCTGCGCCAGGCCAGTGACCTCGCCCTGCACACGCTGGCGGAAGAGGACGACCAGCGGCCCTCGGGCGTCTACGTGAGCTGGCGGCGCTGGCTGGCCGAGCAGGGGCAGAAGGACCTGCAGCCCCGGCGCTGGATGTACCTGAACTTCACCTACCAGCAGGTGCAGGCCGCGCTGTCAGGCCAGGCCATCGCGCTCGCCCGCCTGGCGCTGGTGAGCGAGCCGCTGCAGCGCAAGGAGCTGCTGGAGCCCTTCGGCCCGAAGGCCCGCATGGACGCGCCGTCGTCCTACTGGCTGGTGATGTCGCGCCAGGGCCGGCAGCGGCCGGAGGCGCTGGGCTTTGCGCGCTGGGTGCAGGAGCAGGCGGCGATCACCCGCCACGCCATCGGCGACGGCCGCACCGGCGACGAGGAGGAAGGCCTCGGCGGCGACTGACGCGGCCCGGGCTCAGGGCGCGATCAGCGCCGCTTCCGTCAGGACGATGGTGAGCGGCTGGTCGTGCGGCTGCACCGCCAGCTCGATCTGCCCGGCCTGCCAGGCCAGGCCCACCGTGGTCACGCCCGGGTGGGCCGCCAGCCAGCGGTCGTAGTAGCCGCCGCCATAACCCAGCCGGTAGCCCGCGGGGGTGAAGCCGACGCAGGGCACGAGCAGCACATCCGGCTGGACCACGGCCCCGGCGCTGCTGGGGATGCCGCACTCGTCCTGCACGGCCGGCGGCTGGCGATCCCAGCGGCGGAAGTCCATCTGGCGGTTCGCCTTGCGCGCAAAGGGCAGCGCCAGAGTGCACGCCTGCAGCCCCGGCGCCGACGCCAGCAGCGCGGCTGCGTTAAATTCGCCTTCGAGCGGCCAGTACAAACCCAGGCATTGCGGCTCGAGCTGTTCCAGCAGGCCGAGCAGGCGCTGGCCGAGCTGCTGCTCGGCTGCCGCGAAGGCCGGCGAGGCGATGAACTCACGGCGCTGCTGCAACAGCGTCTGGCGCAGGACGGCCCGATCGGGCGAGGGATTGGTCGACACGGGATACCCCATCAAGGACACGCATTGAACGCAGTATATGGAGCGCCCCGCGCCACGCCGGCGCCATCGGGCCATCGTCACGCCACCCGCCGGTTCGTGACCCTCATCACCGCCGGCCTGCTGGGCCTGGCTGCCGCCGGGGTCCAGGCCCAGGCCATTCCCCTGCCCCTGAGCGGCGCGCAGTCGGATCTGCTCACGGACGCACGTGACGCCCTCAAGGCCCGGGACCGCAAGCGCCTGCAGGCGGCGTCGGCGCTGGCGCAGGCCAGCCAGCACCCGCTCGCCCCCTGGGTGTCCTACTGGGACTATGGCCTGCGGCTGACGGAGCTCGCCCAGCAGGACCTGGAGGACTTCTACGCCCGCTTCCCCGGCACCTACGTCGAGGACCGCCTGCGCAACGACTGGCTCCTCGAGCTGGGCCGCCGGCGCGACTGGACCAACTTCCAGCGCGAGCTGCCGCGCTTCAAGATGGCGGACGACCGCGAGGTCACCTGCTACGGCCTGCTCGCCGAGCACGTGCAGGGGCGTGATGTGCGCGAGCGCGGCCGCGCCGCCTGGCTCGCCCAGAAGGACGGCGACGACGGCTGCGCGGCCCTGGCCAGCGCCCTCGTCGAGGCGCGCAAGCTGGGCCCGGCGGACGTCTGGACCAAGCTGCGCCTCTCCGTGGAATACGCCCGCCCCCGCGCCATCCGCCAGGCGATGGAGCTGCTGCCCAAGCCCGCGCAGGCCGCCGCCCAGGACGCGCTGGACAACAACGCCCGCTTCATGGCGCGCAAGGTCGCGTCGCTGGGCCGCTCGCAGGCCGAGCTGGCGACGCTGGCCGTGATCAAGCTCGCCGGCAACGACCCGGCCCAGGCCGCCGATGCCCTGCAGCAGCGCTGGGCCCAGGGCCTGCCGAACGAGCTCGCGGCCTGGGCCTGGGCGCAGGTGGCCAAGCAGTCCGCCTTCCGCCTGCAGCCCGAGGCCGCCGACTACGCCGAGCAGGCGATCAAGCTGCAAGGGCGGCCGGCGGCGCGCGACTGGAGCGAGGACAGCTGGGCCTGGATCGCCCGCGCCGCGCTGCGGGCCGAGCAGGGCCGCGGTCGCCCGGCGCTCTTCCAGGCCGCCCACGAAGCGCTGCAGGCCTTCGACGCCAAGGAACCCGTGTGGGCCTACTGGCGCGCCCGGCTGCAGCTGAGCCAGGCGCCGGCCGGGGCGGCGGGTGAGGCGCAGCGCCAGCAGGCGCGCAGCGCGCTGCAGGCCATGGCCAATCCCCTGCATTTCTACGGCCAGCTGGCGGCGGATGACCTCGGACTCACGCTGCCGCTGCCCCCCGCGCCCGCACCGCTCACGCCCCACGAGCGCGGCGTCGCCTTCACGCACGGCGGCCTGAATCGCGCCCTCGCGCTGATCGCCACCGGGCTGCGCAACGAAGGCGTCAGGGAGTGGAACTTCAGCCTGCGCGGCATGGGCGACCGCGAGCTGCTGGCCGCCGCGCAGCTGGCCTGCGACCGCGAGGTCTGGGACCGCTGCATCAACACCAGCGAGCGCACGCGCACCGAGATCGACGTCAGCCAGCGCTTCCCGCAGCCCCTGCTGAAGGAGCTGAGCGCCAAGGCGGGGGATGTCGGACTGGACCTGCCCTATGTCTACGGCCTCATCCGCCAGGAGTCCCGCTTCATCCAGGACGCCCGCTCGCACGTGGGCGCCAGCGGGCTGATGCAGGTGATGCCCGCCACCGCCAAGTGGACGGCGAAGAAGCTGGGCATCGAGTACCGGCCGGAGTACCTGCTGGACCGGGACTTCAACCTGCGCATCGGCACCGGCTATCTGAAGCTGGTGCTGGATGATTTCGGCGGCGCCATGCCCCTGGCCGCGGCCGCCTACAACGCCGGCCCCGGCCGCCCCCGCCGCTGGCGCGAGGGCCAGGTGCTGGACGCCTCGCTGTGGGCCGAGAACGTGCCCTTCAACGAGACCCGCGACTACGTGAAGAAAGTACTGGCCAACGCGACGGTCTACGCCCGGCTGATGGGCGCGCCGCGTGCCACGCTGCGTGAGCGCCTGGGCAGCACCGTCGGGCCGAGGGACCAGGCGGCGCCCCAGGCCAACCAGGATCTGCCCTGATTCGACCGCCCCGGGCGCCAGCCCGCCCGCATTCCAGGAGTCCGAGATGCCCGAGTTCCTTGCCCCCGGCCCGCGCCTGCTGATCCTCGGCGGCACCGGCTTCGTCGGCCGCGCCCTGTGCCGGCAGCTGGTCGCTGCCGGCTACGGACGCATCACCGTCCCCACGCGGCGCGCCGTTCATGGCAAGCCGCTGAGCGTGCTGCCCGGCGTGACGGTGCTCCAGGCCGACGTCCATGACGACGCCACCCTCGCACGGCTCGTCGCGCCGGCGGACATCGTCGTGAATCTGATCGCCATCCTGCAGGGCAGCGACGCCGCCTTCGAGGCCGCGCATGTGCGCTGGCCGCAGCGGCTGGTGCGGGCCTGCGAGGCGGCGAGCCAAGTGACCGATGGGATGACGGACGGGACAACGGGCGAGCGGCGCCTCCTGCACGTCAGCGCGCTGGGCGTCAGCGAGGACGCGCCCTCGCGCTATCTGCGGTCCAAGGCGCGGGGGGAGGCGGTGATCCGCGCGGCGGGCCTGCCCTGGCACCTCCTGCGCCCCTCGGTGATCTTCGGCGCCGAGGACCGCTTCCTGAACCTGTTCGCCGAGCTGCAGCGCGCCTTCCCGCTCATGCCGCTGGCGGGCGCCGACGCGCGCTTCCAGCCGGTGTGGGTGGAGGACGTGGCCCTCGCGCTGCGCCGGCTGATCGAGCTGCCCGGCACGGCGGGGCGCATCTACGAAGCCGCCGGCCCCCAGGCGCTGCGCCTGCGTGAGCTGGTGCAGCTGGCTGGCGAGCGTCTCAGCCGGCCGCGCCCCATCCTGCCGCTGCCCGCGCCGCTGGCGTGGCTGCAGGCGGTGTTCATGGAATGCCTGCCCGGCGAGCCGCTGATGTCCCGGGACAACCTGGCCTCGATGCGCGTGCCCAACGTCGCCAGCGGCCAGCTCCCGGGCCTGCAAGAGCTGGGCATCGCGCCGCACAGCGTGAGCGGCGTGCTGTCGGCTCCGCCACGGGACGCGCAGCTGAACCGCTGGCGCCTGCGCACCGGCCGCTGAGGCGCGCTTGCCGCCACCCATTCGCGGCGCGCATCAATCACTTGCCGATTTGTCAGCACTGCGGCGCGGCCCCAGCCCCTAAGCTTCGGCCTCCCCCATTGAACCCGAGAGGAGACTCCCCATGAAGCTGGTCATCGGCAACAAGAACTACTCGTCCTGGTCCATGCGCCCCTGGGTGCTGGCCAAGGGCCTGGGCATCGCCTTCGAGGAGGTGATGCTGCGCTTCGACTTCAGCGAGGGCTCGCCCTTCTACCAGGCGCTGGCCGCCCACACGCCGGCCGGCAAGGTGCCCGTGCTGATCGAGGACGATGGCTTCGCCGTGTGGGACACCCTGGCCATTGCCGAGTACCTGGCCGAACGCCACCCCGAGGCCGGTGTCTGGCCGCAGGACGCCCGCCAGCGCGCCCGCGCCCGCAGCCTCTGCGCCGAAATGCACTCGGGCTTCGGCCAGCTGCGCACGCACTGCCCGATGAACATCGAGGCCGACCTGCGGGCCAAGGGCGCCGAGCTGATGGCCGCCGAGGCCGGCCTGCGCAAGGACCTGGCGCGCGTGTGCGAACTGCTGGAGAACGCCCTCACCGCCAGCGGCGGGCCCTTCCTGTTCGGGGCCTTCGGCGCGGCTGATGCCTTCTATGCACCGGTGGCCATGCGCATCCGCACCTATGGCCTGCCCGTGCCCGCCGCCGTGGGGGCCTATGTGGACCGCCTCGCCGCCGCACCGGGCGTGCGCGACTGGATCACGCAGGCCCTGGCCGAGCACGACTTCATCGCGGACGACGAGCCCTACCGCACGGCGCCGTCCCAGGCCTGATGGGAGCCGGCGTGGAGGCCCGGCCTCCGCGTCGCGCGTGCGCCCGGCCTCAGCGGCGCAGCGGATCGGCCTTCAAGCCGGACGCCGCCAGGGCGTCGCCCCATTCGCGCTGCTGGCGGGCGAACTCGGCCCACTCGGCGGCGGCCCGCTCGCGGTGGTGCGCCGCCCGGTCCGATTCGCCCACGGCCGCGAAGATCTGCGCCAGGCGGGTGTGGGTGGCGGCGCGGTCATCGACGTCGCACAGCGGGTCCAGCTCCACCTCGGCCTCACGCGCCTGCTGCAGCGCCGCCTCGGGCTGGTCGCAGTTCAGGCGGCACCAGGCGAGGTCGGACATCAGGCTGCTGCCCAAGCGGGCCAGGCCGCGTGAGATGGCCAGGGGCAGGTGCTCCTCGTAGAGCGCCTTGGCCTGCGCGAAATCGCCCTGGATGGTGAGGATCTGCGCGCGCAGCAGCGGCGTCAGCTCTGCCAGCACGGCGGCGCCCACAGCGGCGTCGTAGTGCTTGACCGAGTCCACCCCCAGCAGCAGCTCGGGCGCCTGGGCCGCGGCGGTGGCCAGGGCCTTCCAGCGCACCTGGGCGGTGCGCATCACGGCCATGTTGTACATGAGGGCAGAGATGGTGGCGTCGTCACCATCCGCCGCGGCATAGGCGCGCGAGCGCTGGAACCAGGGCAGCGCCTGGTCGAGCTGGCCGGCGTACTGCCAGCAAACGCCCAGCACCATGTGGACGCGGCCGCGCGCGACGTGATGCTCGGGGGCCGCCACGCGCAGGCACTCCGCGGCGTGGGTCAGCACCACGGGCAGGTCATGGCGGACGTAGGCGAGCTGCGTCAACCAGGCGTGCGACAGCGCCTCGACCTCCACCTGCTGGATGCTGCGGGCGATGCTCAATGCGCGCTGGATCTTCTCCTGGGCGCTCGCGCCGAAGTCGGTGTAGTAGCTCATCAGGCCCTCGGCCAGATGCAGCCAGGCGCCCACCTCGGGATGCGGATGCTGGAAGGCCATCTGGTGGAGCACCGTCAACTGCTCGCGGGCCTCGATGAGCGCGCCGTGACGGGCCAGCAGGATGGCGCGCCGGGCCTTGAGGCAGGCCGCGGGCACCGGGCTGCGGGCCTCGGCAATCTCCTTGTCCAGCTGCTTGAGCAGGCGCGACTTGATCTCCATGCAAGACTCCCTCACTTCGGCGCCCGACCGGACGCATGGCCCCCTGCAGGGCGGCGGTTGATTCGACAGCGGTACAGCTTGCCAGACGGCGGCGCCCTCACGCCTCGCCTGGATCAAGTTCAGCGCGTGAGGCGCTCCAGGGCTTCCTGGTACTTGGCGGACGTCTTCTCGATCACCTCGGCCGGCAGCTGCGGCGCCGGGGCGACCTTGCCCCAGGGCTTGCCGTCCACCTGGGCCTGCTCCAGCCAGTCGCGCAGGAACTGCTTGTCGTAGCTCGGCGGGTTGCTGCCGACGGCATAGCTCTCGGCCGGCCAGTAGCGGGAGGAATCGGGGGTCAGCACCTCGTCCATGAGCGTGAGCGTGCCGTCGGCGTCCAGGCCGAACTCGAACTTGGTGTCCGCGATGATGATGCCCTTGGTGAGGGCGTAGTCCGCGGCACGCTGGTAGAGCTGGATGGCGATGTCGCGCACCTGCTCCGCCAGCTCACGGCCGATGATGGCCACGCAGCGGTCGAAGTCAATGTTCTCGTCGTGGTCGCCCATCTCGGCCTTCGTGGCGGGCGTGAAGATGGGCTGGGGAAGCTTGGACGCGTTCTGCAGGCCGGCCGGCAGCGCAACGCCGCAGACCTTGCCGCTCTCCTTGTACTCGGCCCAGCCGCTGCCGGCCAGGTAGCCGCGCACCACGGCCTCGATGGGCAGGGGCTTCAGGCGCTTGACCAGCATGGCGCGGTCCCGGACCTGCTCGCGCTCGGCCTCCGAGACGACCGACAGCGGGTCCTCGCCGGTCAGGTGGTTCGGCACGATGCCGTCGAGCTTGTCGAACCAGAACAGCGCCATCTTCGTGAGCAGCGCGCCCTTGCCCGGGATGGGCTCGCCCATGATGACGTCGTAGGCCGAGATGCGGTCGCTGGCGATCATCAGGATGCGGTCTTCACCGACTGCGTAGTTCTCACGCACCTTGCCGCGGGCCAGGAGGGGGAGCGAGGTGATGGAGGAGTTCAGCAGGGCAGCGGTCATGGTGGGCATCCGTCGAAGAGGCGCCGATTTTAAGGGTGGCGCAGGCAAAAAAAGACCCGCGGGTCTTGCGACCTGCGGGTCAAGTTCGTGGAGCTTCGTCTTCGTTAGTCAATCATTGCACGACTTGGGCCAGTTCGCCACGGGCGTAGGCCTCGGCCACCTGAACAAGGGTCAGGGGCTTGATCTTGGCGGCCTGACCTTCGCAGCCGAATTCCAGGTAACGGGCCTTGCAGACCTGCTTGGCGGCCTCGCGGGCCGGCTTGAGCCACTCGCGGGCGTCGAACTTGTCCGGGTTCTCGAACAGGAACTTGCGCACCGCGCCGGTCATGGCCAGGCGGATGTCGGTGTCGATGTTGATCTTGCGCACGCCGTGCTTGATGGCTTCCTGGATCTCCTCGACGGGCACGCCGTAGGTTTCCTTCATCTGGCCACCGTACTGGTTGATGATGGCCAGCAGCTCGGCAGGCACCGAGGACGAGCCGTGCATCACCAGGTGGGTGTTCGGGATGCGCTTGTGGATTTCCTTCACGCGGCTGATGGCGAGGATGTCCCCCGTGGGCTTGCGCGAGAACTTGTAGGCGCCGTGGCTGGTGCCGATGGCGATGGCCAGGGCGTCCAGCTGCGTGGCCTTCACGAAGGTGGCGGCCTCTTCCGGGTCGGTCAGCATCTGGCTGTGGTCCAGCTTGCCGACGGCGCCGATGCCGTCTTCCTCGCCGGCGTCACCGGTCTCGAGGTTGCCCAGGCAGCCCAGCTCGCCCTCGACGGTCACGCCGACCTTGTGGGCCATCTCCACGACCTTTCGGGTGACGTCCACGTTGTAGTCGAAGGACGACGGGGTCTTGCCGTCTTCCATCAGCGAGCCGTCCATCATGACCGAGCCGAAGCCCAGGTCGATGGCGCCCGCGCACACCTTGGGGCTGGTGCCGTGATCCTGGTGCATCACCAGGGGGATGTGCGGGTAGGCCTCGACGGCCGCCTGGATCAGGTGCTTGATGAAGCTTTCGCCGGCGTACTTGCGGGCACCCGCGCTGGCCTGCAGGATCACGGGGGCGCCGACCTCGTCAGCGGCGGCCATCACGGCCTGCACCTGCTCCAGGTTGTTGACGTTGAAGGCCGGGATGCCGTAGCCGTGCTCGGCGGCATGGTCCAGCAACTGGCGCATGGAAACGAGGGCCATGATGAAACTCCGAGGAAGTGAAAAATCCTGCTGGCGCGTCTGGCGGCAGCCCCGCGAGCCCGACCGGACCGCCGGGCAGGCTCGAGCATAGGCATGTAACCGCGCCGTAACTGCCCGGGATTCTAGCGGCGAGGGCCGCCGAAACCGGTGTCAGCCGGTGTCCGAACCCGGCAAACCTCGCGCCGGCCCCCGCAAGTCGGGTGCATCCGGCCGGCCCCGGGAGCGGGTTGGGTCGCTTGCGGCGGGGCAGCCCGCGGGCTAGGCTCGCAACTGGTCCGCCATTGGTGTGTTGCGTCAATCCCAAGCAGCGGACCGGACCGCCTTCCCACCGCTGTTGCGCGCCTCGCCTGCGGGGGCTTGCGGCGACACTGGCAGCCCTCTCATGGAGCATTCATGACCCGACTGTCCGTCGACCATCTCACGCTGTGGATCACCGCGGCAGCCCGTGAGCATTCGCTGGATCTGCCGGCCCACGTCGAAGAGCGGACCGGCGCCAGCCACCGCGCGGTGCTGTCGGCGCTGCGCCGGCTGGTCGACGCCCAGTGGCTCACGCGCGAGGGCAGCACGCGCCGCCCCGTCTACGGCCCCGGCGTGCTGCGCCAAGTGGTGCGCACCTACTCGCTGCACGGGCTGCAGGAGGACCTCCCCTGGCAGCGGGACTTCGCGCCCAACTTCGCCCTTCCCCGCCACGTCGCCCGCATGGTCCAGCACGGCTTCACGGAACTGGTGAACAACGCCGTGGACCACAGCGGCGGCACGAGCGTGACGGTCTCGCTGCGCCAGACGCCCAGCCATGTGCAACTGCTGGTCTCGGACGACGGCTGCGGGGTGTTCAACCGCATCTGCGAGTCCTTCGACATCGCCGACCCGCAGCACGCCATGCTGGAACTTTCCAAGGGCCGGCTGACGAGCCAGCCCCAGATGCACACCGGCCGCGGGCTCTTCTTCAGCTCGCAGCTGGCCGATGTGTTCGACATCCACGCCAACGGGACGGCCTTCCAGCGTCGCGCCTGGGAGTCGACCGGCTGGCAGCCGGGGCGGCCGCTGCCGCGCCAGGGCAGTTCGATCTACATGTCCGTCGCGCTGGACAGCTCGCGCACGCTGGACCAGGTGCTGGAGGCCTGGAGCACCGACGGCACGGGCATCGAGTTCGACCAGACCAAGATCAACCTGCGCCTGGTGGCGGGCCCCGGTCAGGCGCTGGATTCGCGGGCGCAGGCCCGGCGGGTGGCTGCGCGGCTCCCGCAGTTCAAGCGGGCGGAGGTCAGCTTCGAGGGCGTGGAGGACGTGGGCCACGGCTTCACGGACGAGCTCTTCCGAGTCTTCGCCCGCGCCCATCAGGAAGTGGAGCTGGTGCCGACGAACATGACGCCGCGCATCGAGGCGCTCGTGCGCAGCGCCCAGAAGTCCTGATCGCGTCGGCCGGCGGCGCTACAGCGAGCTGTCGACCAGCCCCTGGATGGCCGGCTGCTGGCGACGCAAGGCGGCATTGAGGGCCGGCAGCACGCGCAGCCACGGGCTGCCCAGCGCGCCGGCGATATGGACGGGCTCGCTGACCAGCGGCACGGGGCCGATCTCCACCTGCAGCGGCAGCCCGCCGTCCTCCCGCAGGCGCCGCTCCAGCGCCGCGGGGTCGGCGCTGCGATGCGTCATCAGCGCGACGTCACAGCGGTCGGCAAGCAGCATGCGCAGACGGCTGCGGGGATCGCCGTCGGCGTACTCGACACGGAAATCGCGCCCCTTGGCCGCGTCCACCTGCGGGCCGTAGCTCGCCGCGCGGCTCAGGCAGACGGTCCGCCCCTGCAGATCGGCCAGGCTGCGAACCTGCAGCGCGCGTCCGCGACGGACGACGGGCCAGACGCGCGAGCTGAAGAGGGGGTCGCTGAACGCCAGGAGCCCTTCGCGGGCGGGGGTGCGCCCGAGGCCGAAGGCCAGGCAGTCGCCCCGCTCCAGCAGGGCCAGCACGCGGGCCATGGGCGCGAACTGCAGGTCCCAACGCCAGCCGGCGGCCTGCGCGAGCAGGTTCAGCAGCGGCAGGACGAAGTCACGGTTGACGTGGTCGCTGACGGCCAGCGGCACCTGCATCGCAGCTTCCGGCGACGGCGCCGTGGTACTCCAGCCGGCCAGCGGCAGGGGGCCGACACCCACCACCATCAGGCGCTGCAGCAGGCGGCGGCGTGACGGATCGGCGGACAGATCGGCAGAAAGGGGCGTACAGCGGGAGGCGGGCATGCGGGCGCGCGCGGCCCCGTGCCGCGCAGGGCCGGGAGCTTACGCCAGGCGGGAGGGTCGGGAGGCGCCGGGGACGCCGCAGGGCGAACGCCGGCGTGCAGCTTTACTCGACCCGGCAGACCTTCAGCATGTTGGTGCCGCCCGGATAGCCCATGGGCTCGCCGCAGGTGATGGCATAGGTGTCGCCGGGCATCAGCACGCCACGCTCGACGAGCAGCTGCTCGGCCGCCTTCAGCGCGACGTCGCGGTCCTCGTACTTGGGCATCAGCAACGGGCGCACATTGCGGTAGAGCGTCATCTTGCGCTGCGACTGCGGCGTGGTGGTCAGGCCGAAGATGGGCACGTGGATGCGGTGGCGGCTCATCCACAGCGCGGTGGAGCCGGATTCGGTCAGCGCGAGGATCGCCTTGCAGCCCAGGTGGTGGGCCGTGAAGAGCGCGCCCATGGCGATGGACTGGTCGATGCGGCCGAACTGGCGGTTGGCGAAGTCGGTGTCGATGGTGACGAACTCGGCGGCCTCGGCCTCGAGCGCGATGGCGGCCATCTGCTCGATGGTCTCGACCGGGAACTTGCCGGCGGCGGTCTCGGCGGACAGCATCACGGCGTCGGTGCCGTCCAGCACGGCATTGGCCACATCGGAGACCTCGGCGCGCGTGGGCACCGGGTTGACGATCATGGACTCCATCATCTGCGTGGCGGTGATGGCGACCTTGTCCAGCTCGCGGGCCATGCGGATCATGCGCTTCTGCAGCGCCGGCACGGCGGCATTGCCCACCTCCACGGCCAGGTCGCCGCGGGCCACCATGATGCCGTCGGAGGCCTTCAGGATGGCTTCCAGGTGCGGGATGGCCTCGCTGCGTTCGATCTTGGCGATCATGCCGGGCTTGTGGCGCCAGGGTTCGCCGGCGACGTTGGCGAGCTGGCGCGCCATCTCCATGTCCGTCGCGTTCTTGGGGAAGCTGACGGCGAGGTATTCGCACTGGAAGGACATGGCGGTCTTGATGTCCTCCATGTCCTTGGCGGTCAGGGCTGGCGCGGTGAGGCCGCCGCCCTGCTTGTTGATCCCCTTGTTGTTGGACAGCTCGCCGCCCAGCTTGACGATGGTGTGGACCTGCGCGCCGCGCACGGCCTCGACGGTCAGCACCAGCAGGCCGTCGTTGAGCAGCAGCGTGTCGCCGGGCTTCACGTCGCGCGGCAGCTCCTTGTAGTCCAGGCCGACGATCTCTTCATTGCCGAGCTCGGTGCGGTTGGCGTCGAGGATGAACTTCGTGCCATTGACCAGCTCGATCTTGCCGTTCTCGAACTTGCCGACGCGGATCTTGGGGCCCTGCAGGTCGGCCATGATGGCCACTTCCTTGCCCACCGCCGCCGCGGCCTCGCGCACCATGCGGGCGCGGTCGATGTGGTCCTGCGCCTTGCCGTGCGAGAAATTCAGCCGCACCACGTCGACCCCGGCCCGGATCATGCGCTCCAGCACCTCGGGGGTGGAGGAGGCGGGACCGAGGGTGGCAACGATCTTGGTGGCGCGGGTCATGGAGCAGCTCGCTGAAATTAAGTTACAGGAATCGATTATGTGCCGCATTTAGAGCGGGAAGTCGATTTCATGCGGTTACCAAGCGGGGTGGGGTGAAGGCCTCTCCTGCGAAGTGCTGGGGAAGATCGTGGCGACATCAAGGCGTTGCGACGACCGAGCATCGCCAGGCTGCGGGGCACGGGACTGCTCCGTGTCCCCCGGACCGCTCCGCGGCCCTCCTCCTTTACCTACGCAATCCCGCGCCCCGCATCCTGGCTCCCCTCCATGAGGCCGGCCTCGCCAAAAAGAAACCCGCCGGTGCAACCCGGCGGGTTTCGCCCCGAGCGACAGCCGCGGATCCGGCTTTGCCGGGCCGTCGGCTGTGCCCCCTTGAGGGGGCGGCCGAAGGCCGTAGGGGGTGGTCAATTTCTTGCACGGACCTCGGCAACCGCCAGCGCGGTCATGTTGACGATCCGGCGCACCGTCGCGGACGGCGTGAGGATGTGCACCGGACGCGCCGCACCCAGCAGCATCGGGCCCACGGTGACGCCCTGCCCGCTGGTGATCTTCAGCACATTGAACAGGATGTTGGCCGAGTCCAGATTCGGCAGCACCAGCAGGTTGGCCGCGCCCTTGAGCGTGCTGTCGGGCAGGAAAGTGGCGCGCACGGTTTCGCTCAGGGCCGCGTCCCCATGCATCTCGCCGTCGCATTCGACGTCGGGCGCGTGCTGCACGAAGAGCTCGCGCGCACGGCGCATCTTCTGGGCCGACGCGCGCTTGCTGGAGCCGAACATCGAGTGCGAGAGGAAGGCCACCTTGGGCGGCAGGCCGAAGCGGCGCATCTCCTCGGCGGCCATGGCGGCGATCTCGGCCAGCTGCTCGGCGCTCGGGTCCTCGTTGACGAAGGTGTCCGTGATGAAGAGCGTGTGCTGCTCCAGCATCAGCGCGTTGAGCGTCGCGAAGTTCTGCACGCCGGCCTTGAGCCCGATGAGATCGGACACATGCTCCAGGTGCGACTCGAAGCGGCCCACCATGCCGCAGATCATGGCGTCGGCATCACCCAGCTCGATGGCCAGCGCGCCGATGGTGGTGGCCGAGCGGCGCACCGCGGCCTTGGCCATTTCCGGCGTGACGCCACGGCGGCCCATCACCTGGTGATAACGCTCCCAGTAGTGGCGGAAGCGGGCATCGTTGTCGGGGTCGATGACCTGCACGTCCTCGCCCAGCTTCATGCGCAGGCCGGCACGCTGCAGGCGCATCTGGATGACCTCGGGGCGGCCGATCAGCGTCGGGCGGGTGAGCTTCTCGTCGATGGCGACCTGCACGGCGCGCAGCACGCGCTCGTCCTCGCCCTCGGCATAGATCACGCGGGCCTGGCCTTCCAGGTACTCGGCCTTGGCAGCGGCAAAGACCGGGCGCATGAACATGCCGGTCTGGTAGACGAAGCGCGAGAGCTGCTCGCGGTAGGCCGCGAGATCGGCGATGGGTCGCGTGGCGACGCCCGAGGCCGCGGCGGCCTCGGCCACGGCGGGCGCGATGCGCAGGATCAGGCGGGCGTCGAAGGGCTTCGGGATCAGGTAGTCCGGGCCGAAGGCCAGCTCCTGGCCCGCATAGGCCGCGGCCACCTCATCGCTCATCTCGGCCTTGGCCAGCGCCGCGATCTCGCGCACGCAGGCCAGCTTCATGGCCTCGGTGATCTTGGTCGCGCCACAGTCCAGCGCGCCGCGGAAGATGTAGGGGAAGCACAGAACGTTGTTGACCTGGTTCGGGTAGTCCGAGCGGCCGGTCGCGATGATGCAATCCGGGCGCACGGCCTTGGCCAGCTCCGGACGGATCTCGGGCTCGGGGTTGGCCAGGGCCAGGATGATGGGCTTGTCGGCCATCGTGGCCACCATCTCCGGCGTCAGCACACCGGCGGCCGAGCAGCCGAGGAACACGTCGGCACCGGCCACCACATCGGCCAGCGTGCGGGCGTTCGTGACCTGGCAGTAGCGCTGCTTGGACTCGTCCAGCTTGCCCGCCTGCGCATCGGCACGCTCGCTCTGGATCAGGCCCTTGGAGTCACAGACGAAGATGTTCTCGCGCTTCACGCCCAGGCCCACCATCACGTCCAGGCAGGCGATGGCCGCGGCACCGGCGCCCGAGACGGCCAGCTTCACCTGCCCGATGGCCTTGCCCACCAGCTCCAGGCCGTTGAGCAGCGCGGCGCTGCTGATGATGGCCGTGCCGTGCTGGTCGTCGTGGAACACGGGGATGTTCATGCGCTCGGACAGCTTCTTCTCGATGTAGAAGCACTCGGGCGCCTTGATGTCCTCGAGGTTCACGCCGCCGAGCGTCGGCTCCATGGCGGCGATGATGTCGACGAGCTTGTCCGGATCGCGCTCGGCCAGCTCGATGTCGAAGACGTCGACGCCGGCGAACTTCTTGAAGAGGCAGCCCTTGCCCTCCATCACCGGCTTGCCGGCCAGCGGGCCGATGTCACCGAGGCCCAGCACGGCCGTGCCGTTGGTGATCACGCCGACGAGATTGGCGCGCGAGGTGTACTCCGCGGCGAGGCTCGGATCCTCCTCGATGGCCAGGCAGGCGTAGGCCACGCCGGGCGAGTAGGCCAGCGACAGGTCGCGCTGGTTGGACAGGGCCTTGGTGGGCGTGACGGCGATCTTGCCGCGGGTCGGCGCGCGGTGGTATTCCAGCGCGGCATCGCGCAGGGCGCTCTCGGCCGGCGACAAGGGCTCTTTCTCAGCCATCCGGGGTCTCCTCTTGGTGCTGTATGGGCTGCAGGGCCGACCAGCTTACTCCCGGGTACATGACGGTTTCATGCCCCGCTGATGCCGAGTCCTTTGCCCCTCATGCACAAATCGCAAACACCGGCCTGACGGCCTTCGCGAGGCGGAAAGAGAGCTTCCGCCCAGGCGCCAAGTCGCCCAAAGAAAAAGCCCGGCCAGGCCGGGCTCTCATCAGGGGCGAAGGCCGGATCAGCCGTTCGCGCGCTTGGCCAGGATCTCGAAGGCCGGCAGGGTCTTGCCTTCCAGCACTTCCAGGAAGGCGCCGCCGCCGGTGGAGATGTAGCCCACGTCCTTCTCGATGCCGTACTTGGCGATCGCGGCCAGGGTGTCGCCGCCGCCGGCAATGCTGAAGGCGCTGCTGTCCGCGATGGCACGGGCGATGGTCTCGGTGCCGTGCGCGAAGGCGTCGAACTCGAACACGCCCACCGGGCCGTTCCAGACGATGGTGCCGGCGGCCTTGAGCTGCTCGGCCAGGATGGCGGCGGTCTTGGGGCCGATGTCGAGGATCAGGTCGTCGTCCGCCACGTCGGTCGCGGCCTTGACCGTGGCCGGGGCGTCGGCGGCGAAGGTCTTGGCGGTCACCACGTCCACAGGGATGGGCACGGCGGCGCCGCGAGCCTTCATCGACTCGATCACGGCCGTGGCCTCACCCACCAGGTCCGGTTCGGCCAGGGACTTGCCGATCTTCAGGCCGGCCGCCAGCATGAAGGTGTTGGCGATGCCGCCGCCCACCACGAGGCCGTCGACGTTCTTGGACAGCGACTGCAGGATGGTCAGCTTGGTCGAGACCTTGGAGCCCGCCACGATGGCGACGAGCGGGCGCTTCGGGTTGGCCAGGGCCTTGGTGATGGCATCGATCTCGGCGGCCAGCAGCGGGCCGGCACAGGCGATCTTGGCGAATTGCGCGATGCCGTAGGTCGTGCCCTCGGCGCGGTGGGCGGTGCCGAAGGCGTCGTTGACGTAGATGTCGCACAGGGCGGCCATCTTCTTCGCCAGCTCTTCGCTGTTCTTCTTCTCGCCCTTGTTGACGCGGCAGTTCTCCAGCAGCACCAGCTGGCCCGGCTCGACGCTCACGCCATCGACCCAGTTCGCGACCACGGGCACCTCACGCCCCATCAGCTCGCCCATGCGCTGGGCGATGGGGGCCAGGGAGTCCTCCGGCTTGAACTCGCCTTCGGTGGGACGGCCCAGGTGCGAGGTCACCATCACGGCGGCACCGGCCTTCAGCGCCATCTCGATGGCGGGAATGGAGGCGCGGATGCGCGTGTCTTCCGTGATGTGGCCGGCGTCGTCCTGGGGGACGTTCAGGTCAGCACGGATGAAGACACGCTGGCCAGCGACCTTGCCGGCGGCCACGAGGTCGGAAAAACGCAGAACGTTCATGAGTCTCTCGGTTTGGATTGGAATTCGGGGGCTGCGCGAGGCGGGTCCCGGCAGCGCAAGCCCTCTAGCTTACCAAGCCGCCCCGGCGCCCCCGGGCCGTACCGCGCCCGTACCCGAGGACAAGCCGCTTACCAGCCCAGGCCGATGCGCAGCGCCAGCATCACGGCGGTGCCGCTGAGAATCGTGCCCAGGATGCCGCGCTTCCAGAAGAAGTAGGCCGATCCCACGGCCGCCGCATAAAGGCGCGCGTCCTGCCAGCTGTGCAGCAGCTGGCCGTCGGGGGTCATCACGATCTGCGGCAGCACGACGGCCGCGAGGGCGGCGAGCGGGGCGTAGCGCAGGCCCTGCTTCGCCCAGTCCGGCATCGGGATCTCGCGCTCGGGGATCATGAAGAAGCCGCGGGCCAGCACCGTGATCACGGCCAGCCCGGCGATGGCCAGGGCAGTCATCCACTCGCTCACTTGACGGCCTCCTCGGGCTTCCTGGCGTCGGGCATCCAGTGGTCCAGCAGCAAGCCCATGGCCACGGCGGCCGCGATGGCGACGACGATGTTGAGCTTCAGCGGCAGGGCATAGCTCGCCACCGCCGCGCAGCCGGCCACGCCCGCGGAGATCCAGCTCTTGCGGTCCGACAGCAGCGAGTACGTCAGGCCCAGCAGCGCCAGCACGCCGGCGAAGCCGAGGCCCCACTCGGTCGGCACCCGGTCCGCCAGCAGGATGCCCGCGATGGACGGCACCTGCCAGGCGCTCCAGTTCAGCGCCACGCCGCCCCAGAAATAGGCCAGCGCCGGCTCGTCGGCGGGCTTGGGCTCGGGGTAGCGGCGCATGAAGGCGACGTAGTTGAGGTCGGCCGCGAAGTAGCCGGTGAACAGGCGCCAGCGCCGCGGCAGGTGCCCCAGGTAGAAGCGCCACTGCGCGCTGAAGATCACGAAGCGCAGGTTCACGCAGAAGGCCGTGGCCCACAGCACCCACAGCGGCGCGCCGGCGGCCAGGAGCGGCAGCGCCGCGAGCTGCGAACTGCCCGCGAAGACCGTCAGGCTCATCATCAGCGCCAGTGGCAGCGACAGCCCGCTCTTGATCATGGCCACGCCGGTGACGAGGCCCCAGGCTGAGATGCCGAGCGTGATGCCCAGCATGTCGCGGGCGCCCTCGCGGAATTCGGGGTGGCGGCGAAGCGCCAGGAAGGTACTGCTCATGCCCGCATTGTCGCCAGCCGGCTTTCACGGCGCTGGCGCTCGGGCATCGCAAGCCCGCAGTGCGCCCTTCTCTGCTGCGGAAGGCTACTGGGCCGCGGGCTGGTATTCCGGCACCAGGAGGCGCAGCTGCGCCACCGCGCCGCCCGGGTCGCCCGTGCGGCAGGCCTCACGCAGCGCGGTCAGCAGCGGCTCGAGCACGGCCGGCTCGAGCAGGCGCTCGTGGGCGCACAGGATGCGAGGATGCGCGCTGGGCGTGACGCCGTCGCCGATCAGCAGCTCCTCATAGAGCTTCTCGCCCGGGCGCAGGCCGACGAACTCGATCGCGATGTCGCCGTCCGGCTGGCGTTCGGTGCGTTCCGTCAGGCCCGACAGGCGGATCAGCGTGCGCGCCAGGTCGACGATGCGCACGGGCTCGCCCATGTCCAGCACGAAGACCTCGCCGCCCTCGGCCATCGCCCCCGCCTGGATCACCAGCTGCGCCGCCTCGGGGATCAGCATGAAGTAGCGGATGATGTCCGGGTGCGTGATGGTGATGGGGCCGCCGTCCTGGATCTGGCGCTTGAACAGCGGCACGACCGAGCCCGAGGATCCCAGCACATTGCCGAAGCGGACCATCGCGAAGGTCGTGCGGTGGCCCGCCTCCCGTGCCGCCGCCTGGAAGATCAGCTCTGCCGCCCGCTTCGTGCTGCCCATGATGTTGGTCGGGCGCACGGCCTTGTCGGTCGACACGAGCACACAGGTCGACACCCCGGCCGCCGCCGCGCAGCGCGCCACGGCCTGCGAGCCGAAGACATTGTTGGAGATGCCGCGCAGCACATTGGCCTCGACCAGGGGCACGTGCTTGTAGGCCGCCGCGTGGTAGACCGTGTCGACGCGGTGGCCGCGCATCAGCTGCATCAGCAGATCCTCGTCCAGCACGCTGCCCAGCACTGCCTCGAGGGTCAGGTCTTGCGCCTGCGGGCGCAGCTCCTGCTCGATGCTGTAGAGCGCGAACTCGGAATGGTCCAGCAGGATCAGCACCGCCGGGCGCTGGCTCATGATCTGGCGGCACAGCTCGCTGCCGATGGAACCGCCGGCCCCCGTCACGAGCACGGCCTTGCCGCGGATGTTGCGGCTGAACAGGCTCGCATCGGGCGGCACGACGTCACGCCCCAGCAGGTCGGGCAGCGCCACTTCGCGGATGTCGGACACCCGCACGTCGCCCTGCACCAGGTCCACGAGGCCCGGCAGCGTCTTGACCGGGCGCCCGGTGCCTTCCGCGAGCTCGATGATGCGGCGGCGCACCACCGGGCTCGCCGAGGGGACCGCCACGACGATGAGGTCGACCGCGAGCTTGTCCGCCACGTTCTTCAGGCGGGCGGCGGGCAGCACGTCCAGGCCCGCGACCTTCTTGCCGTGCAGCGCCGGTGCGTCGTCCACGAAGCCCACGGCGCGGTACTCGGGACTGAACTGCATGCTCTGCGCGAGCTGGGCGCCCGCCGCCCCGGCGCCGTAGATGAGCGTGCGCACCAGCGGCCGTCCGTGGCGCTGCAGCGCCCCCCACAGCAGCGCCCGCGCAAGAAAGCGCGAGATGAGCACGTAGGCGAAGGTGATGAACCAGAAGATCAGCATCGACGAGCGCGGCAGCATGCGCAGGTCGGTCAGCTGGGCGAGGCTGTAGACCAGCAGCACCTCGACGGCCAGCGCCGCGCTGCAGCGGGCGATCACGCGCAGATCGAGGTAGCGCACGACGGAGCGGTACAGCCCTGCCGCGGCCAGCACCGGGATGGCGAGCCACGCGAAGACGATCTGCGCGGGCAGCGCCGTCTGCAGGGCCTCGTCCAGCGTGCCCAAGCGCAGGACCACCGAGGTGAACATGCACAGGGGCAGGAAGAGCGCATCCCCAGCCACCAGCAGTGCGGTCTTGGCCCACGACGGCAACGCCACCAACCGGCCCAGGCCCCATTCCTCGCTCGCTGCTGCCTTTCCCTGGCTGACCTGGCTCAAGCCGTTCCCCGTGTGACTGATGCGGCCGGGGTCCGCCTGCGGCCCCGGGACTGGGCGTGATTCTAAGGAGCGGCGCGCCGGCACGGCCCGGTCGCGGCGCGCACGGCAAAAAGGGCCGGCGCCCGGTGGGGCGGCCGACCCTTTTCGAGAGGGGTTCGGGGCGGTGCCGGCTCAGTTGTTGAGCTTGCGCACCTTGCCGCTGCCGGCGGACGAGAAGCTCAGTTCCGGGTTGCCGACGTAGGCGACGTCACCGGAGCCGGCGATGGAGACCTTCAGCAGCTTGTTGGCCGCCACGATGACATCGCCGCTGCCGGCGATGCTGACCTTCGCCTCGTCGGCCTGCAGGTCGCGGGCCTTGACGTCGCCGCTGCCGGCCACCGAGACGCTCAGGTTGGCGGTGGAGCCGCTGGCGATGATGTCCCCGCTGCCGGAAATGCTCATGGTGACGCGCTCGCTCTTGACGCCGTTCAGGTGGATGTCCCCCGAGCCGCTGATGCTGGCCTTGAGGTCCTGGGCGCTGATCGGGTCAACCTTGATCGTGCCGGAGCCGGCGATGGACACGCCGCGCAGGGCCGGCATCTCGATCTCGATGACCGGCGCCTGCTTGGTGCTCAGGTGGTAGCCGCGGCGCGTCTGGATCTCCAGCGTGCGGCCCTTGCTGCCGTCGACCACGCGGGTCTCGATGTAGGGCAGCAGATTGCGCTCGGCGCGCAGCTCCAGCTTGTGGCCGCTGCCCTGGCGGATCTGCACCTTGAAGCTGCCCTCGAGAGCGACGGCGTCGTATCCGCTGACGTCACGGCGCTCGCTGGCAACCTCGCCCTCGCCGGTGACGCGCTCACCGGAGCCCCAGTTCCAGGACCAGGCCTGGGCGGCGCCGGTGCTCAGAAGGGCGGCGCTGCCCAGCAGCGTGACGGCGAAGAAGCGGCGCGTGGTGGTGCTCATGGCGGGGATCCTTGTCTCATGCGTTGACGATGGACGCATGATGCAAAGCCCGGCAAGCGCTGACGAGCCGGCTCAGACGAAATGCAGGAACGGCGGCACCAGATGCAAGAGACCGCGCGGGACCCGCACCGCGCGTCCTCAGTGCCCGCCCTTGGCGGCCGCCTTGTCCGCGGGCTTGTCGGCCTTGGCGCCGCCCTTGTCTGTGGTCTTGTCGGAGGCCTTGTCGGAGGTCTTGTCCGCGGCCTTCTCGGCACCGTGGTCGCCGCCAGCGGCCTCCTCATCGGCCGGCTTGCTCGTGCCGGGGCGCGGCACCACGGGCGCGATGCCCTCGAGCTTGTTCTCGCGCATGTACTCGTCCATCTCCTTCCAGCCGGAGAAGACGGCGGCCTTCTGCGCCTTGGGATTGAGCGTGTAGCAATCCTCGATGGCGCGCTGCGCGTGCCGGCAGGCGCTGCCCACGGCCTTGCCCTCGGCCTCCTTGGCGGCGGCCAGCTTGGCCGGATCGTCGATGCCCAGCCATTCGCAGCCGGCCAGCGGCAGGAGCAGCAGGCCGACGGCCAAGCGCCGGCGCAGAGGGTGGGAAATGCGCGTCATGCCCGGCTTATCGGCTGATCCGCGGCAGTCTTGAGTCAGCGCTGGCGCGCCATCTCCATCAGCCGTGCAATCCGCTCCTCCGTGGCCGGATGCGTGGAGAACAGCCCCTTGATGCCGCCGGCGGAGAGCGGGTTCATGATCATCATCTGCGCCGTCTCGGGGTGGCGCTCCGCCGCTTCCATGGGCAGGCCCTGGGCATAGCGGTGGATCTTGTCGAGGGCCGATGCCAGGGCCGCCGGGTCGCCGGAGATCTCCGCGCCGCCGCGGTCCGCCTCGAACTCGCGGGCACGGCTGATGGCCATCTGGATCAGGCTGGCGGCGATGGGGGCGAGGATCATCACCAGCAGACCCACGAGGGGGTTGGTCTGGCGGCCCTCGCTGTCCCGCCCGCCGAACAGCATCGCGACATTGCCCAGCATGCCGATGGCACCGGCCATGGTGGCGCTGATGGTGGAGATCAGGATGTCCCGGTGCTGCACGTGGGCCAGCTCATGGGCCATCACGCCACGCAGCTCGCGCTCGGACAGCACGCGCAGGATGCCCGTGGTGGCGGCCACGGCCGCGTGCTCGGGGTTGCGACCGGTCGCGAAGGCGTTGGGCGCGGCCTCGTCGATCAGGTAGACGCGCGGCATGGGCAGGCCGGCCCGCTGAGCCAGCTCCCGCACCATGCGGTAGAACTGCGGGGCGCTGGCCTCGTCGACTTCCTGCGCGTTGTACATGCGCAGGACCAATTTGTCAGAGAACCAGTAGCTGAAGAAGTTCGCGCCCAGCGCGAACAGCAGCGCCAGGACCATGCCCTGCTGCCCGCCCAGCATCAAGCCGATCGCCATGAACAGCGCGGTGATGGCGGCCATCAGGATGGCAGTCTTCATCAGGTTGAACATCGCGTCACTCCTCCGACAGGTCAGACAGGCGCCGCAGCGCGGCTGAGTTCTCAGGTGGGGCTGGCGGCCGCCGATTTCAAGACCGCTCCCGGCGCCACGGGCCGCGACTGCAGAAAGGCCGCTGCCGTCAGGCGCTTGCCGCCGGCACGCTGCAGCTCGGTCAGGCGCAGCGCACCCTCGCCGCACGCCACCAGCAGGCCGGAGGCGTCGGCCGCGAGCACCTCGCCAGGCCGGCCGGCGCCCGGCGCCAGCTGCGCCTTCCAGATCTTGAGCGCCTCGCCGTCCAGGTGGCTCAGGCCGCCCGGGAAGGGATCGAAGGCCCGCAGGCGCCGCTCGATGGCGGCGGCCGGCAGCGTCCAGTCGATGTCGCTCTCGGCCTTCTCGATCTTGTGGGCATAGCAGACGCCCGCCTCGGGCTGACGCTCCGGGTGGAAACCGCCGCACGCGGCCAGCTCCAGTGCCTCGACCATCAGGCGCCCGCCCAGCGCGGCGAGCTTGTCATGCAGCGTCGCGGTGGTGTCGTCGGCGGCGATGGGCAGGCGCTCGACGAGCAGCATGTCGCCCGTGTCCAGGCCCGCGTCCATCTGCATGATGGTAATGCCCGTCTCGGCGTCGCCCGCCTCGATGGCCCGGTGGATGGGCGCCGCGCCGCGCCAGCGCGGCAGCAGCGAGGCGTGGATGTTCAGGCAGCCCAGGCGCGGGAGGTCCAGCACCCACTGCGGCAGGATCAGGCCATAGGCGGCCACCACGAGGAGGTCGGGCCGGGCGGCCAGCAGGGCCTCGCGGCCGGCCGCCGCCTCGGCCGGGTGCTTGCCGTCCAGCCGCAAGCTCAGCGGCTGGCTGACCGGGATGCCGTGCTGCTGCGCCACCTGCTTGACCGGCGAGGCCTGCAGCTTCATGCCGCGGCCGGCCGGGCGATCGGGCTGCGTCAGCACCAGGGGCACCTCGAATCCCGCGGCCAGCAAGGCCTGCAGGGCGACGGCCGCGAATTCCGGCGTTCCGGCGAAGGCGACGCGCAGTCCCATCAGCGGCGCGGCTGCTCGTCGCGGGCCTTCTTGGCCAGCTTGGTCTTGATGCGGTCGCGCTTGAGCGAGCTCAGGTACTCGACGAAGACCTTGCCCTTCAGGTGGTCCAGCTCATGCTGCACGCACACCGACAGCAGGCCCTCGGCCTCGAACTCGTAGGTTTTGCCGTCACGGTCCAGGGCGCGCACCTTGACCCGCTCGTGGCGGGCCACCTTGTCGTAGATGGTCGGCACGGAAAGGCAGCCCTCCTCGCCATCGCGCAGGGCACCGCCGGTCTCGATGATCTCGGGGTTGATCAGCACGCGCGGCTCGTTGCGCTCTTCCGAGGTGTCGATCACGACCACGCGCTCATGGACGTCCACCTGGGTGGCCGCGAGGCCCACGCCCTCGGCGGCGTACATGGTCTCGAGCATGTCGTCCACCAGCTGGCGGATGCGGTCGTCCACGACGGCCACAGGTTGAGCGACAGTATGCAGACGCGGGTCGGGGTAACGCAGGATATTCAGTTTGGCCATCTCGGAGTTCCAATGCCGCGCTGTGGACAATCCACAACGCGGCTTTGTAAGTGCCTGCAAGAGCATCGATGCTCCGGCGGGATTCATTGCAACGTCCACCCGCTTTAGGGGCAGAATCATCTCAAGCTGAGGGGATTTTCGCCGATCTGCCGCAGGACTTCAGCGTTCTTGCTGATCACCCTGCGTGCGGCCACGCTCCCAGGCTTGCCCCCCCAGTATTCCCACTGCATGCCGACAGGCAAGAAAACAGCGGGTCCGGCGCCTCGCACGACGCACCGGCAGCCCGCAGGAGAACGACCGATGACTTCATGGCCCATGCTGCGCCCCGCCCCCCTCGTCACCGCCCTGTGGGCCGCGGCCGCCCTTCTCAGCGCAGCGCCTGCCATGGCCACCGACTTCCCCATCAGCCAGTCCCAGCGGGAGACCGCCCAGAAGGTGGCCCAGGCCGGCGTGCCCCTGTCGGAACTTGCCCCGGATGCCCCGGACAGCTACACCGTGAAGAAGGGTGACACGCTGTGGGCCATCTCCACCCTCTTCCTGAAGAGCCCCTGGCGCTGGCCGGAACTCTGGGGCATGAACCAGGATCAGATCCGCAATCCCCACCTGATCTACCCCGGCCAGCAGCTGGTGCTGGTCAAGGTGGACGGCCGTGCGCGCCTGGAACTGGCGAAGTCGGTCACGGGCCCGAACGGCACCGTGAAGCTCTCGCCCCGGGCGCGGGCCGAGTCCCTGGACGATGGCGGCATCCCCGCCATTCCCATGCACCTGATCGAGCCCTTCCTGAACGAGGCCATCGTCCTTGACGAGGACAGCCTCGCCACGGCCCCCCGTGTGGCCGCTGCCCAGGAAGGTCGCGTGCTGCTGAGCCGTGGTGATCTGGCCTACGTCCGTGGCACGCTGCCGACGCAGGGCGACTACCGCGCCTTCCGCACGGCCAAGCCCCTGCGCGACCCGCTCACCAAGGAAGTGCTGGGCTATGAGGCGGCCTATGTGGGCTCGCTGGAGTTCCTCCGCGCCGGCACGCCGGCCGACGGCAAGACCCTCGAGGTGCCCGCCACCTTCCAGGTCAAGCAGATCCGTCAGGAGGTCAACGCCGGCGACCGCCTCGCCCCCGTGCCGCCCCGCACCTTCAACCGCTACGTGCCCCACGCGCCGGGCAAGGCCGTCGATGGCCGCGTCATCGCGGTCTATGGCGAAGGCCTCAACGCCGGCCAGAACCAGATCGTCTCGATCAACAAGGGCACACAGGACGGCATGGAACAGGGCCATGTGCTGGCGCTGTGGCGCACCGGCCAGGAAGTCCGTGACACCAGCAGCGGCACCGGCCGCGCCGACACCATCCGCCTGCCGGATGAAAAGAACGGCAAGCTGTTCGTGTTCCAGACCTTCCGCCGCGTTTCGTACGCGCTGATCCTGTCGGCCCAGCAGCCCGTCGGGCCGGGCGACCGCCTCTCCCAGCCCTGAGTCGTCACACCCTGACGTCCAGCCCGGATCGCCCGCCCCTTCTACCTGCCCCCTCCCCGGGCCCCTGGCATGCTTGCGCCGCTTCGTGATCCCGGGGAGCTGTCGGCCTGGCTTCGCCTTGTGGAGACACCGGGGCTTGGCCGCTCCTCGCTGCGCCGCCTGCTGACGGCCTTCGGCGAGCCTCGGGCCATCTTTGAACGCGGCCCCGCCGACTGGTCTCGCATCATCGGCCCGCAGGGCGCCCAGGCGCTGGGCCGCCCCCCCGAGCATCTGCCCGCCCTCCTCGAGCAGACACGGCTGTGGCTCAAGGAGGATGGGCGCCGCAGCCTGCTGCTGCTCGGCGATCCTGACTACCCGCAGGCGCTGCTCGAAACCGCCGACCCGCCGCTGCTGATGTACCTCTGGGGTCAGCGGGCGATGCTTCGCCGCCCCATGCTGGCCATCGTCGGCAGCCGCAATGCCACGCCCCAGGGGCTGGACCATGCACTCACCTTTGCCCGCCATTTCAGCGAAGGCGGGCACTGCGTCGTGTCGGGCCTCGCCCTGGGCGTGGATGCGGCGGCGCATGAGGGCGCGCTGTCTGCCGCGGGCGGCACCGTTGCCGTGCTCGGCACCGGGCTCAACGAGATCTATCCCCGGCGCAACGCCGCCCTGGCCATGCGCATCGTCGAGCAGGGCCTGCTGATGAGCGAGTACGCGCTGGACACCCCCGCGCTGGCCCCTCATTTCCCGGTGCGCAACCGCATCATCGCGGGCCTGGCCGAAGGATGCCTCGTCGTCGAGGCGGCACTGCAGAGCGGCTCCCTGATCACCGCACGGCTGGCGGGTGAGGCGGGGCGCGAGGTGTTCGCCATTCCCGGCTCGATCCACTCACCGCTGAGCCGCGGCTGCCACGCCCTGATCCGGCAGGGGGCCAAGCTGGTGGAATCGGCCACGGACGTCCTCGAGGAGCTGCCCCGGCACAGCGACCTGCCCACCCCTGCGACCGGCTCACCCGGGCCGGACGCCTCGACGAGCGCCCCGCCGGACCTCGCGGGGGCCAGCGAGCACCAGCGCCTGCTGGCCGTCATGTCCCACGAGCCGCTCAGCCTCGACGCCTTGCAGTCCCGGGGCGGATGGCCCACCGAACAGCTGCAGGCCCTGCTGCTGGACCTGGAGCTGGACGGCCTCGTTGTCCGCCTGCCGGGTGGGCGGCTGCAGCGGCGCCACAGCGCCTGAGCCCGGCGCTCCCCCCCGCCGCTCCCCCGCAAGCAGCCCCGGCCAGCCCCGGTCCACCGCCCGCCGGGCGAGCCCGCACAGCGCCTGTCGGAGCGGCCTTCGTACCACGCCAGACTGCGTAAAAGCCCTGCCGTGCCGGCCTGTTTCCCGGCATCGGTGTCCGGAACGGCTGGGGTATAGTCCAACCATGTTTGACGTCCTCGTCTATCTCTATGAGACCTACTGGCGGCCGGATGCCTGTCCGGATCACGCCCAGCTGACTCGCAAATTGTCAGCCGTAGGCTTCGAGACCGACGAAATCCAGGAGGCCCTGTCCTGGCTGGACGGTCTGGCCGTAGCGGCGCAGTCCCACCACGGAGAGCAAGGCGCCCTGAGCCTGCGGATCTACTCCAAGGACGAACTGGAACACCTGGGCGAAGCCTCCGTCGGCTTCATCAGCTTCCTGGAGTCGGCTGGCGTTTTGCCGCCGCCCATGCGGGAAATGGTGGTGGACCGCGCCATGGCCATCCCCGGTGCCCCGCTGGACCTCGAAGACCTCAAGATCATCGTGCTGATGGTGTTCTGGAGTCTGGGCGAGGAGCCCGATGCGCTCATCCTCGACGAGCTCTTCGTCGCTCCCGAGGATCGCCTGATCCACTGATCCGCACTGCCCCACCAACGCGCCGCTCCAGGCGCGTTTTGCATGGTGGCGCGCCGTCCCCCGGCCGGCAGTGACATGGCGGCCGCCGTCGTCAGCTCAGCAGGCGATCGGGATCGGCGTCGATCTTGGCCAGCGCATTGCGCGTGGCCTTGACGGTGAGGGCCTCATCCTGCGCCGGCAGCAGCAGCCCGGCCTGCAGGAAGGCCGCGAGGCGGCTCTGCTGGAACAGCACGCCGCGCCCCTTGGGCGACACGAACAGGGTCAGCTGATGGCGCAGGCCGCGCCAGGCCAGTTGCACCGGCTCGTTGCGGCCGCGGTAGTCGAGCATGTACCAGGATCCGACCTGCAGCTCCTGCGCCCAGGCGACCATGGCCGCCGATGGCGGTGCGCCGCCTTCGGCCACGACCTCCAGGTCTTCCGACTCGTGCGAGGACAGGTCCCGCATGAGCGTCTCGTCCAGCTCGCCGTCCGCCGTATCGGGCAACATCGCCTCCAGCGTCTCGAGCTGGCTCATCAGCTCCTCCAGACGCTCCGGCGGGATGCTCGCCGACTTGGCCGTGAAGGCGGCTGCCAGGGAGTTGTTGAGCGCCCGGATCTGCTCATCCTGCTTCAGCGCTGAGAGGCCCGCATGGCCCATGCCCTCGCGCAGCACCTTCAGCAGGGGCGGCAAACGGCGGATCACCTCAGCCCGCTCCTCGCGGGACACCTTGGCCGTGGCGGACCAGATCAGGTCCGCCGCAGCGCGCTTCATTTGCTTGGTCACCTCGGCCTGGGCGCCGGCACGCACGGCGGTCACCGCCAGCACATCGGCCCAGGTCTGGAACAGGAAGTCGCGCACGCCATCCTGGACCGGCACCTCGTTGAGCATCTTGCGAAGCTCGATGGTGTACTGGATGGCCAGCGTCTCCCGCTGCTCGACCTGCTGGGCCAGGGACACCCCCTTGATGGAGGCGCTGTTCTCCTGCTCGAAATAGTGGGCCAGGAACTTCTCGAACTCCGTCAGCACCGTCTGGAACACGCGGCGGCCGGTGTCGGGATAGGCCTCGACGACCTGCACGACCCGCTTGATCTCGCGCTCCACTTCCTCGCTGACGTCACCGCCGGAGGAGGTGTTGAATCCCATCACGCAGGCACCCATGCGGTCGATCAGGCGTCGCGCCGGGTGGTCCGTGGTGGCAAAGAAGTCGGGCTCGCCGATGGCCACGCGCAGCACCGGCATCTGCAGCCGGGCGAACCACACCCGCACCGAGGCGGGGATTCGCTCTTCCGTCAGGATGGACTGGAACAGCAAGGCCACCACCTCGATCGTGGCGCGTTCGGCCGGCGTGTCGGCGGCTTGCTTGAGCACCTGCTTGACGGCCAGGTTGCGGGCCTTGAGCTCCTCGATCTGCTGAGGAACGGGAATCTCGCGCTGCGGGCTGCCCGTGCTGGGGGCGCCACCCCCCATGCCGCCCGAGGACGGCGCGCTCGCCAGCGAAGGCTGCGCGCGATGCCGCAGCATTTCCTGGGCGTGGTTGATGGCCGCATGAAGGCGGCCGGTGAGCGTGGCCGGGCCCGCGCGCTCGCCGCGCGGATCGACAGGCATCGGCTGCGTGGGGGCGTTCATCGCCGGCGCCATGGCGGCGGACATGCCCGGCACCTGGCGGTTCAGCACCCGTTGCAGCTGGGCCATCACCTGCTCGGCCGACGTGCGCACCGCGGACTTGACGGCGCCGCGCGCGGGAGCTGCCGCCCCGAGGGACTGCCCCTGGCCCGAGCTGGCAAAGCCCGCGGGCTGGCCGTGATGCCCGGCCGCGGCGCCATGGCCGTGCGCCGGCGGTCCGTCCGATCCCCCCATGCCCCGCGCGTAGAGCGTCGTGGGTGCGAAGGCGGGATCCTGGGACGCATCCGGCACGGCGGACACCTGGCGGCTGTCGGCGGTGCGACGGATGTAGGGCCGCAGGTCGACTTCCGGCAGCACGCCCTGCTGCATCAGCCAGTGGTTGGTCTCGTGGTAGGCCTCGAGCAGCAGGTGCGACATCTCCTCGTTGAGGGTCAGCAGGAACAGCTGCCATTCCGTGGGCGTGAGACCACTGGCGTACCAGCAATCGAGGACAAGTCGCGACAGGGCCTGTGCGCGCAGCAGATCGTTCGACGCCAGCTCGTCATGCCCCTCGAGCAGGAGCATGCGGGTGCGCAGATCGGTGAACTCCCACGTCGCCTTGTCCATCATGGCCAGGGCGAGACGCGACGCCGTGATCTGGCGTTCAATGGTGTCGTCGTCCACCAGGCTGAGGCTGGCGCTGCCGCTGACGGTGACGTGCTCGGGCACGCCCTGAGTGGCGGCCGTGCGCACGGCGTCCCGCAGCATGCTCAGCCAGACCACGCCCCGCCGCTGCCACAGCGCCACGCCGTCGCGGCGCGCCACGCTGAGGGCGTACTCCGCAGGCTGCAGCAGCAGTTGCGCAGCGGCCTCATGGAGCGCGGCCCCGGTCGCGGCAATGCCGCGCACCAGGGCCTCGGTGAAGACGCGCCGGGCCTGGGCCGCCTGGGCCTGCCGGCGCGGATCAGTGCCGCTCATGGGCGAAATGGGACGGGAAGTCGGCCATGCGGACGACTCTACACCACCGCCCCTGCGTTCGGATCGTCCGGATCTTCCTTGACCGAGCTGCTGGTCTTGACAAGATCCTCGCGCTTCACGCCCAGCCACATGGCGATGGCCGCGGCCACGAACACGGAGGAATAGATGCCGAAGCAGATGCCGATGGTCAGCGCCACCGCGAAGAACTTCAGCGTCGGGCCGCCGAACAGCAGCATGGACAGCACCATCAGCTGCGTGCAGCCGTGGGTGATGAAGGTGCGGCTCATCGTCGAGGTGATGGCGTGGTCGATGACCTCGTGCGTGGTGAGCTTGCGGTACTTGCGGAAGGCTTCGCGGACCCGGTCGAAGATCACCACGGATTCGTTCACCGAGTAGCCCAGCACGGCCAGCACGGCGGCCAGCACGGACAGCGAGAACTCCCACTGGAAGAAGGCGAAGAAGCCCAGGATGATGACCACGTCGTGCAGGTTGGCGATGATGCCGGCCACCGCGAACTTCCACTCGAAGCGGAAGGCCAGGTAGATCATGATGCCGATGACGGTCATGGCCAGGGCCTTGGCCGCATCGGCCGCCAGCTCGGCACCCACCGAGGGGCCCACCACCTCGCTGCGCGAGAGCTTGACCGGCTCGGCGCCGTCGGCCGTCGTGCAGACGTCCTTCTCGATGCCCTCGCCCTTGTCGGACACGGTCTGGCGCTTGGAAACCTGCCCCTTCTCTGCCGTGCAGAGCTCGACGAAGACCTGCCCGACGACCTTGTCCTGCTTGATCGTCTTGTGGGGCGGCATCTTGATCATCACGTCATGCGACGTGCCGAACTTCTGCACCGTGACCTCGCCGAAGCCCATGTGCTCGACCGTGGCCCGCGTCTTCTCGATGTCAGCGCTCTGGGCGTAGGCCACCTCGACGACCGTGCCGCCGGTGAACTCGATCGAGTAGTGCAGACCGCGGGTGATCAGGAAGAAGACCGCCGCGGCGAAGGTGAGGAAGGAGATCGCGTTGAAGACCAACGCGTGCTTCATGAACGGGATGTCCCGCTTGATTCGGAAGAGTTCCATGTCGGATTCCTGTCAGGGGGTCAGGCCTTGCCTTCGGCCGCTTCGGGGGTGTCGGTCGAGGCGCTGCCGGGTTCGGCGGCGGGCTTCCAGACCTGGCCCACGGAGAGGGACTTCAGCTTCTTCTGACGGCCGTACCAGAGGTTGACCAGGGCGCGCGAGAACATCACCGAGGAGAACATGGAGGTCATGATGCCCAGGCAGTGCACCATGGCGAAGCCGCGCACCGCGCCCGAGCCGAAGGCCAGGAGCGCCAGGCCGGCGATCAGCGTGGTGACGTTGGAGTCCAGGATGGTCGCCCAGGCGCGTTCGTAGCCGGCAAAGATGGCGGCCTGCGGGGTCGCACCGCTGCGCAACTCCTCGCGGACGCGCTCGTTGATCAGCACGTTGGAGTCGATGGCCATGCCCAGCACCAGGGCGATGGCGGCCATGCCCGGCAGCGAGAGGGTCGCCTGCAGCATCGACAGCACGGCCACGAGCATCAGCAGGTTGAAGCCCAGTGCCAGCGTGGAGAACACGCCGAAGAGCATGTAGTAGATGCACATGAAGATCGCCACGGCCGCGAAGCCCCAGGCCACGCTGTGCATGCCCTTGGCGATGTTCTCGGCACCGAGCGTCGGGCCGATGGTGCGTTCCTCGATGATTTCCATCGGCGCGGCCAGGCCGCCGGCGCGCAGCAGCAGGGCGAGGTCGGCGGCGTTCTCCGTCGTGCCCATGCCGGTGATCTGGAAGTCGCTACCCAGCTCGCTGTTGATGCGGGCCACGGTCAGCACTTCGCCCTTGCCCTTCTCGAAGAGGATGGCGGCCATGTGGTTGCCCACGTTGACGCGCGAGACTTCCTTCATCAGACGGCCGCCCTTGGCGTCCAGGCGCACCGAGACCGCCGGTTGGTGGTTCTCGTCCTGGCGGGGTTGGGCGTCCGTCAGCAGGTCGCCGGTGACGATGGCGTCCTTGTGGACGATCACGGGCGCGCCGCGGCCGACGCCGAAGCGTTCGCGGCCGAAGGGCACCGGGCCGGTACCCGCCAGCGCGGCCATGGCCTCGGAGGACATGTCGGCCAAACGGAACTCGAGGTTGGCGGTGCGGCCGATGATGTCCTTGGCCTTGGCCGTGTCTTGCACGCCCGGCAGCTGGATCACGACGCGGTCCAGGCCCTGCTGCTGGATCACGGGCTCGGACACGCCCAGCTCGTTGACCCGGTTGTGCAGGGTGGTGATGTTCTGCTTGAGCGCGGCGTCCTGCACCGCGGCGAGCGTCTGGGGCTTGAAGCTGCCGCGCAGGCTCAGCTCGGTGCCTTCGCCCTGGGGCAGCCATTGCATGTCAGGCAGCTTGTCCTGCAGCAGGCCCAGCGCGGCGGTGCGGGTCTCGAGGTCGCGGAAGGCGATGACCAGGTCATTGCCCTCCTTCGTGATGCCGGCGTGGCGCAGGTTCTTCTCGCGCAGCATGGAGCGGGTGTCGCCCACGAGGGACTCGACCTTCTTGGCGATCGCCGCCTTCATGTCCACCTGCATCAGGAAGTGCACGCCACCGCGCAGGTCCAGGCCCAGGTACATCGGGAAGGCACGCACGCTCTTGAGCCAGTCCGGCGAGCGCGACACGAGGTTCAGCGCCACGATGTAGGACGGCTCGCTCAGGTCGGTGTTGATCGCCTTGTTGATGGCGTCCTTGGCCTTGAGCTGGGTGTCGGTGTCGTTGAAGCGGGCACGCACGGAGTTGCCCTCGAAGGCCACCGAGTCCGCCTTCACACCGACGGCCTGCATGGCCGCCTCGACGCGGGCCACCATGGCCGCGTCCAGTTTCACCGTGGCCTTGCCACTGGACACCTGCACCGCCGGCGCCTCGCCGAAGAAGTTGGGCAGGGTGTAGATCAGACCGATCAGCAGCGCCACGACGAGCAGCGCGTACTTCCACAAGGGATAACGGTTCATGGAGGCATCCTCTGGAGGTCTGGACCAGACCTGGGCTCGCGCCCTGAAAACATGCCCGGCACCGCACTGGGGCGGCCCGGGCCGGATGAATGACAGGCGGCCCGCCGCGGGGCGCGCCGCCGGGGCGTCTTACTTGACCGAGCCCTTGGGCAGGACCTGGACCACCGCCGAGCGCTGGACCTTGACTTCCACGCCGCTGGCAATTTCCACGCTCAGGAAGTTGTCGTCCATCTTGGCCACCTTGCCCAGCAGGCCGCCGCTGGTCACGATCTCGTCACCCTTGGCCAGGGCGTCGATCATGGCCTTGTGCTCCTTCTGACGCTTCATCTGCGGACGAATCATCACGAAATAGAGCACGACGAACATCAGCACCAGGGGCAGCATGCCCATGAGGCTGGATTCGGGACTCTGGGCCGCCGGAGCAGCGGTCTGGGCGAAAGCAGTAGAAATGAACACGGTCTGAACCCTCTTGGAATGGCCGCGCGCAAGGCAGTGCCTGCGCGGACGGATCGCGGATTGTATGCGTCAGGCCGGCCCCCGGTGCCTGGGGCCTGCCCCCGCTCGGGACGCCGGTGCGGGCGTCGGTCGCCCAGCAGGCGCCGGTGCCTGGGATCTGGGGTTGACAGCCCGCTTTTCAACGAATATTCTGCAAATATATTGAAACAGGAGATCCTGATGAGTTCCCGCCCCCTGCCGCAATGGCGCGGCATCTATCCCGCCGTGACCACCAAGTTCGATGCCGCCGAGAACCTCGACGTCCCGGCCATGGAGCGTCACTTCGAGTTCCTGATCGCCAACGGCGTCGACGGCCTGGTGACGGGCGGCTCGCTGGGCGAGGCGAGCACGCTTACGCTGGAGGAGAAGCTGCAGGTGGCCGAGATCGCCGTGAAGGTGTCGGCCGGCCGGGTGCCGGTGCTGGCCAACGTCTCCGAGACCAGCACCCGCGAGGCGCTGCGCTACGTGGACGGCGCCAACAAGATCGGTGTGCAGGGCCTGATGCTCATGCCCTCGGTGATCTACGTGGCCGACGCCCGCGAGGCCATGGCCAATGTGCGCACCATCGCCAACGCCGCCCAGCTGCCGACCATGGTCTACAACAACCCGGTGGCCTACCGGGTGGACCTGACGCCCGAGAACTTCGTCGAGCTGGCCGATTGCGAATGGCTCGTCGCCATCAAGGAGTCGACGGACAACATCCGCCGCCTGACCGACCTGCGCAATGCCCTGGGCACGCGCTACCAGCTCTTCATCGGCGTGGACGACCTCAGCTTCGAGGGCCTGGCCCTGGGCTGCGACGGCCTGCTGGCCGGCCTGTGCACGGCCTTCCCGGCCGAGACCGTGGCGCTGTACCGCCTGATGCAGGCCAAGCGCTACGACGAGGCGCTGAAGCTCTACCAGTGGTTCACGCCGCTCCTGCACCTGGACGTCTCCACCAAGCTGGTGCAGAACATCAAGCTGACCGAAGCCATGGTGGGCGTGGGCACCGAGCACGTCCGCCGCCCCCGCATGCCGCTGGTGGGTGCCGAGCGCGAGCGCGTGCAGGCCATCATCCAGAAGGGCCTGGACACGCGTCCGGACCTGCGCCAGTTCTTCTGACGCCCCGTGCCGGTCCGGTGACTGTCGCCATTTCGCGTAATCCGGCATAGGCAGGCGCGCTTCTGCTGCGAAGATGCGGGCATGAACGCAACAACGTCCTCCCCCATCCCGCACGAGGCGGGCGACGAGGCCATCGACAAGCGGCGCGTGGCCGACCAGGCCTACGACGCGATCGAGAACCTCATCGCCACGCTGGCCCTGAAGCCGGGCGCGCCCATCGTCGAAGCCGAGCTGATCGAGCGCATCGGACTCGGGCGCACGCCCACACGCGAAGCGCTGATGCGCCTGGTCGCCAACGGCCTGATCGTGCAGCTGCCGCGCCGCGGCCTGCTCGTCAGCGACATCCAGCTGGCCCAGCACCTGGACCTGCTGGAGGCCCGCCGCGCGCTGGAGCGCCTCATCGCCAGCACCAGCGCACGCCGTGCGACGCCGCCGCAGCGCGAGGCGCTGCTGGCCTGCGCCGCAGAGATGACGGCCGCCGCCAAGGCCGGCAACCTCACCGCCTATCTCCAGGCCGACCAGGCCCTGGACCACGTCAACCACGCCGCCTGCCGCAACCAGGCTGCCGTCGCCGCGGTGATCCCCATGGTCATCCAGTGCCGGCGTTTCTGGACCGCCTACCAGCACCAGGGCGACATGAGCGAAGGCGCGCGCTGCCACCAGCTGCTCGCCGAAGCCATCGCCCAGGGGCAGAGCGAGGCGGCCGCGGCGGCGGCGGACCAACTGATGGATTACCTGCGGCAGTTCGCGCAGCAGGTGATCGCCTGAGAGCCCTGCTTCCCCCATGACGCCCATCACGCCCACCCGCATCATCGATTCCCACACCGGCGGCGAGCCCACGCGGCTCATCGTCAGCGGCGGCCCCGACCTCGGTCGCGGCAGCATGGCCGAGCGGCTGCAGCGCCTGCGCGGCGAGCACGACGCCTGGCGACGCGCCCTGATGAACGAGCCGCGCGGATCGGACGTGCTGGTGGGCGCGCTGCTGTGCGAGCCCGTCGACCCGGCCTGCGCGGCGGGCGTGATCTTCTTCAACAACGTCGGCTACCTCGGCATGTGCGGGCACGGCAGCATCGGCCTCGTCGCCACGCTGGCCTATCTGGGCCGCCTCCAGCCGGGCGCGCATCGCATCGAGACGCCCGTGGGCGAGATCACCGCCACGCTGCACGACGACGGCCGCGTGAGCATTGCCAACGTCCCGGCCTACCGCCTGGCGCGCCAGGTGCCGGTCGAGGTCGGCGGCCGCCGGCTGCACGGCGACATCGCCTGGGGCGGCAACTGGTTCTTCCTGTGCGACGACCATGGGCAAGACCTGACCCCCGATCGCACCGTCGCGCTGACGGCCTTCTCGGAGCAGCTGCGCCAGGCCCTGGTGGCGCAGGGCATCACGGGGGCCGACGGCGCCGAGATCGACCACATCGAGCTGATCGGCCCGGCGGCCGATCCGGCGAATGACGGGCGCAACTTCGTGCTGTGCCCCGGCAGCGCCTACGACCGCTCGCCCTGCGGCACGGGCACCAGTGCCAAGCTGGCCTGCCTGGCCGCCGACGGCAAGCTGGCCCCCGGCGCCCGGTGGCTGCAGGAGAGCGTGATCGGCAGCGTCTTCGAAGGGCGCTACCAGCCCGCGGGCGACGGCGACGGCCGCATCCTGCCGACCATCACCGGCCGCGCCTACGTGAACCTCGACGCGCAACTTGTCATCCAGCCCGGCGATCCCTTCGCCTGGGGCATCCCCCGCTGAGAACGGCACCATGCTGCAGGCCGATGTGCTGATCATCGGCGCCGGCATCGTCGGCGCCGCCTGCGCGCGCGAGTTCGCGCAGCGGGGGCTGTCCGTCGCGATCGTCGAGCGGGCCGCGCCCGGCGGCGGCGCGACGGCGGCGTCCATGGGGCATCTGCTGGTCGTCGACGCCGAAGGTGCGAGCGACGAGCACGAGTACCGACTCTCGCGCCGGTCCATGCAGAAATGGGCCGATTGGCTGGCCGCGTCCCGGGACCACGGGCACGGGGCGGAGTTCCAGCGCTGCGGCACGCTGTGGCTGGCGGCGGACGACGAGGAGTGGCGGATCGCGCAGCGCAAGGCCGCCTGGCTGCAGTCGCAAGGGCTGGCCGCCGAGCTGCTGGACGCGGCCGCGCTGCGGCAGGCGGAGCCGCTGCTGCATCACCGGCTGGTGGGCGCGCTGAGGGTGCCGGCGGACGGGCGGGTCTATCCGCCACGGGTGGTGCAGCAGTGGCTGGATGAGTCGCGCGCGCTGCTCATCCGCGGCGAGGTGCAGGCGCTGCACCCCGGCCGCGTGAGGCTGACGGATGGTCGCGTCGTGAGCGCCGCCATGGTCGTGCTGTGCGGCGGACTGGCCAGCCAGCGCTTCCTGCCCGAGGGCTGTCTCGTGCCGAAGAAGGGCCAGCTGGCCATCACCCAGGCCCGCGAGCAGACGCTGCGCCATCAGCTCGTCGAGCTGGGCTACCTCAAGAAGGCGCACCTGGTGGACGAGGACACCGTGTCCTTCAACGTCCAGCCGCGCCCGGCCGGGCAATGGCTGATCGGCTCCTCGCGGCAGATCGGGCGTGAGAACCGCGAGATCGACCTGCCCATGCTGCGCCGCATGCTCGCCTGCGCGGCGGACTATCTCCCCACACTGGCGCAGCAGAGTCTGCTGCGCTGCTGGAGCGGCATCCGTCCGGCCAGCCGCGACGGCCAGCCGCTGATCGGCGCCCACCCCCAGCTGCGCAGCACCTGGGTCGCCTGCGGGCACGAAGGCCTGGGCATCACCACCTCGCTGGCCACGGCCGAACTGCTGGCGGACCTCAGCCTGGCCCAGCCTGCGGTGCTCGACGCCCAGCCCTACGACCCCGCACGATTCCCGACGGCACCCGCCCGATGAAGACTCTCACGCTCCACATCAACGGCAGCCCGCGCGCCGTGCCCGAGGGCATCACCGTGGCCGCGGCCCTGCGCCGCAGCGGCGTCGCGGTCTTCGGTCTCACGACCCAGGGCGGCGCGCGCGACGTGTTCTGCGGCATGGGCCAGTGCCAGGCCTGCCGGGTGCGCATCGACGGCCAGGACGAGTCGCTCGCCTGCATGCGCCTGGTGACCGACGGCATGCGGGTGGAGACGCTGACATGAGCGCCCAGCACGCCTCCCATCTCGTGGTCGGCAGCGGGCCGGCCGGCCTCGCCGCGGTGCAGACGCTGCTGGAGGCCGATGCCGACGTGCTGTGGATCGACAACCAGGCGCAGGCCGGCGGCCAGATCTGGCGCGGCGGCCCGCGGGTGCAGGACGCTCACGCGCGCCGCGTGGCGGCCCGCTTGCCGCAATGGCTGGATCACCCTCGCCTGCGCTATCTGCCCGCACACATGGCGGTCGGCATCACGCCGGACGGCGGCGTCCTGGCGCAGGACCAGACCGGCGGCCCGCTGCGCCAGCTGCATGGCGAACGCACGCTGCTGGCGCTCGGCGCGCGCGAGCTGCACGTGCCCGTGCCCGGCTGGGACCTCCCCGGCGTGACGGGCGCCGGCGGCTTGCAGGCGCTGGTCAAGGGCGGATGGCCCGTCACTGGTCAGCGCGTGATGCTGGCCGGCAGCGGGCCGCTGCTGCTGGCCACCGCGAAGACACTGCAGGAGGCCGGCGCCCGGCTGCAGGGCATCGCCGAACTGCGGCGATGGCAAGACCTGGCCCTCTTCGCCAGCCGGCTCGACGCCTCGCAATGGCGCCAGGCGCTGGCCCTGCGATGGCAGCTGCGCGGCGTGCCCTACCGCACGGGCGTGCAGGTTCTCCGCGTGCTGGGCCAGGACCGTGTCGAAGGCGTGCGCCTGAGTGACGGCGAGCGCGAATGGGACGAGCCCTGCGAGGCGCTCGGCCTCGGGTTCGGCCTGATCCCCAACAGCGAGCTGGCCGCGATGCGCGGTTGCGAGACGGGGCCGGACGGGCGCATCCGCGTCGACGCGCAGCTGCGCACCAGCGTCCCGGGCGTGCATGCCGCGGGCGAGTGCACGGGCATCGGCGGCATGCGCAAAGCCTGGATCGAAGGCGAGCTCGCGGCCCTGGCCATGCTCGGCCGCGATGCACCGGCCGCGCTGCGGCGGGCGCACGACCGGGCCTTGCGCTTTGCCGAGCGGCTCGCGCGCCACTTCGGCCCGACGCCTGCGCAATGGGCGCGCTGCACGCCCGACGTGCGCGTCTGCCGTTGCGAGGGGGTCCGCCTGCGCGAGCTGCAGGCGTGGCCGAACTGGCGCGAGGCCAAGCTGCAGACCCGTTGCGGCATGGGCGCCTGCCAGGGGCGGATCTGCGGCCCGATTACCCAGCAGCTGCTGGGCTGGCCGGAGGCCCATCCGCAGCGCGGTGTGCGCTTCCCGCTGCAGCCGCTGCCGATCGGCAGCCTGCTGGACAGCGACTGAGCGCGGCGGCGCAGGCCGCCAGGCTCAACGCTTGGGCCCTTCGATGCGCACCAGCTGGAAGTGGACCTTGCTGCCGCGCTGCTGCAGGCTCACGAGGCGGTAGGCCTCGGGCTTGCCGGCCTTGAAGATCAGGCCGCCCTTCTCGGGCTTGTCGTCATCGCAGCTCAGGACCTTGTCGTCCTTCTTCGCGGTGCCGGTGTTCTGGCTGCAGTCCAGCACCGGGCCGTACTTGGCGAGCGCGTCCTTGTAGAAGCGGCTGACGGTCTCGAGGCTGTCGTCCGTCGCGAACTTGGTCACCACCAGCTTGAAGCCGAAGGTGCCGCCCCACAGCCCCATGGTCAGCGAGGCGGCGTCGTCCTTCTTGTCGAACTGCGGCACGGCGCCGGGATAGGCCGGCAGCCCGACGTCCGCGGGCGTCGCCTGGGCCTTGAACTCCACGCCGGCACTGAAGCCGCTGGAGCTGGCACTGCGCGCGGGTTTGTCGCTCTGCGCCATCGCCGCCGGGGCCAGGAGCAGCGCCGCGGGCAGCGCCAGGGCAGCCATCAGTCGGGACGAGAAGCGGCGCGAGCCGGGAGAAGAGAAGCAGGCATTCATGGGGCATCTCCTGGAAGACGGTCATTGATCCCCAGGATATCGAGGCGCATCGCCTCCGCTCCAGCGCGGCGCGACAGGCTGCAGCCCGGCCGCCCCGAGCGGAACCTTGCGCAGACGAAAGGGCGGGCCATCACCGATGGCCGCGCCGGCCCTCAGGCGGACTTGCGTGCGGCGCCCAGGTAGGTCTCGATCACGCGGGGGTCACGTGCCAGCTCGGACGCCGGGCCCTGCAGGGCGATCTCCCCCGTTTCCAGCACGTAGCCGTAGTCCGCCACTTCCAGCGCGGCGCGGGCGTTCTGCTCGATCAGCAGGATGCTCACGCCTGCTTCGCGCAGCTGCGCGACGATGCGGAAGATCTCCTTCACGATCAGCGGTGCCAGGCCGAGGCTGGGCTCGTCCAGCATCAGCAGCTTGGGGCGCGACATCAGCGCACGACCCACCGCCAGCATCTGCCGCTCACCGCCCGACAGCGTGCCGGCCATCTGCTCGCGCCGCTCCTTGAGCCGCGGGAAGATCTGGTAGACCCGCTCCAGCTCGTCGCGCCACTCGCGCTGCCCGAGGCGCATCGGCCGGAAGCCGCCCAGCAGGAGGTTGTCGGCCACGCTCATGGTGGTGAAGAGCTCACGCTTCTCGGGCACCAGGGCCATGCCGTGCATCACGCGGTCCTCGAGGCCGCAGCCCGTCAGGTCCTCACCGTCGAAGCTGACCTGCCCACGAGACGGCAGCACGCCCATCAATGCGTTGAGCGTGGTGCTCTTGCCCGCGCCGTTGGGGCCGATCACCGTCACGACCTGACCCTGCGCCAGGTCCAGGTCCAGTCCGCTGAGGACTTCGGCGCGGCCATAGCCGGCATGCAGGCCGCGCACTTGCAGCAATTGCGTCATCGTCTCTCTCCTGCGCGGTTCAATGCTCGGTGCCGAGGTAGGCGGCCCGCACGATGGGGCTGTCCTGCACTTCCTGCGGCGTGCCCTCGATCAGCTTGGTGCCGAACTCCATCACCACCAGACGGTCGGTGAGGCCCATCACGAACTCCATGTCGTGCTCGACCAGCAGGATGCTGAGGCCCTCGTCCTGCAGTTGGCGCAGCACGGCGGCCAGCGCCTGCTTCTCCTTGTGGCGCAGGCCGGCGGCGGGCTCGTCCAGCAGCAGCAGCGAGGGGTCGCTGCACAGCGCCCGTGCGATCTCCATCAGGCGCTGCGGGCCGAGGGCCAGGTTGCCGGCGAGCTCGTGCATCTGCTCGGCCATGCCGATGCGGCGCAGCTGCGCTTCCGCCTCGGCGAAGAGCTGGCGCTCCTCGCTCGCGTTCAGGCGCAGCATGCTCGCGACCATGCCCGCACGGCTGCGCAGGTAGCCGCCGAGGGCCACGTTCTCCAGCACCGTCATGTCCGCCACCATCTTCACGTGCTGGAAGGTTCGGGCCATGCCGCGCTCGGCGATCTGGCGAGCGCCGAGCCCCGCCACGGGCTGCCCGCGGAACTGCACGCTCCCGCTGGTGGCCGAAAGCACGCCGCTGATCAGGTTGAAGGTGGTGGACTTGCCCGCACCATTGGGCCCGATGAGGCCGATGATCTCGCCCGCGCGGATCTGGAAGCTCACGTCGTTCACCGCCACCAGGCCGCCGAACTGCTTGCGAATGCGATCGACATCGAGCAGCAGCTCGCCGCGCTGAGGCTTGTCACGCGACGGCAGGGCCGCAGCGCCTTCCCAGTCACGAACACGGACGCGTGCCGGGTATCGGCGCTGCCACGCCCCCTGCACGAAGGGCCACAGTCCCTTGGGGGCGTACTTCAGCATCAGCACGAGGATCACGCCGAGCACAATGATCTCGAAGTTGCCATTGCTGCCGAGCAGGCGCGGCAGCAGCTCCTTCAGCTGGTCCTCCAGGAGCTTGACCACCCCGGCCCCGACGAAAGCGCCGGGCACCGTCGCGATGCCGCCTACGACCGCCATGAAGAGGTACTCGATGCCCATCTTCAGGGCGAAGGGACTCGGGTTCACGGTGCGCTGGAAGTGCGCGAACAGCCAGCCCGACATCGACGCCAGCAAGGCCGCGAGCACGAAGACGCCGAGCTTGTAGCGGAAGGTCGACACGCCCATGGCCTCGGCCATCGTGGTGCCGCCATTGAGCGCCCGGATGGCCCGGCCCGGGCGCGAATCCAGCAGATGCTTCACGCCCAGCGCCGCCAGCAGCGCGCAGACCCAGATGAGCGCGAACATCGCCCGCCCGCTCGCCAGCGGGATCGAGCCCAGCTGCAGCGCCGGCAGGCCCAGCAGGCCGTCGTACTTGCCCAGGAACTCGGTGTTGGCGATGAGGTAGTTCAGGCTCAGCGCCCAGGCGATCGTGGCCAGCGGCAGGTAGTGGCCGGACATGCGCAGCGTCAGCAGGCCGAGGACCAGCGCCACCGCGCCGGTAATCGCCAGGCCCGCCAGCAGGCCGAGCCAGGGCGAAAGGCCGTAGTGCGTGGACAGCAGAGCCGTGGTGTAGGCCCCGAGGCCCACGAAGGCCGCCTGGCCGAAGGAGGTCAGGCCGCCCACGCCGGTGAGCAGTACCAGGCCGAGCGCCACGAGGGCGAACATGCCGATGTAGTTGAGCTGGGTGATCCAGAACTCCGGCACCGGCAGGGCCGGCAGCAGGAAGAACAGCAGCAGCGCGATGGCAGGCAGGACTTTGCTTTGCGACATGGGAGCCTCCTGCTCAGTGCTCTTCGCCATGCGGGTCGCGCAGGGAGCGCCACAGCAGCACGGGCAGGATGAAGGTGAAGACGATGACTTCCTTGTAGGCGCTGGCCCAGAAGGAGCTGAAGGACTCCAGCAGGCCCACGAGGACCGCGCCGAGCGCCGCCCCTGGATAGCTGGCCAGCCCGGCGAACACGGCGGCCACGAATCCCTTCAGGCCGATGAGGAAGCCGCTGTCGTAGAAGATGGTCGTCGTCGGGCTGATGAGCAGCCCCGAGAGGGCGCCGATGAACGCCGCCAGCGTGAAGGCCTGCTGGCCGGCCGCGGTGCTGGAGATGCCCATCAGCCGTGCGCCCAGCCGGTTGACGGCCGTGGCCCGCAGCGCCTTGCCCCGCAGGCTGTGCTCGAAGAACAGCCACAGCGCGGCGATCAGCGCACCGGAAGCCGCCATGATGATCACCGTCTGTCCCGACAGGCTCAGCGGACCGGCGGAGAAGGTCGCGTCCCAGAAGGCCGGGTTGCGCGAGCCTTCGGCACCGAAGAACACCAGCCCGAGCCCCGTCAGGGCGAAGTGCACACCCACCGACACGATCAGCAGCACCAGCACCGAAGCGTCCGCGAGAGACTGGTAGGCCAGGCGGTACACCTGCGCGCCCATGGGGGTGACGATGGCGAGGCTCAGCGCGGCCTGCACGGGCAGCGGCCACTGGCGGGGCGCCGCCCACAGGGCCAGCGCGCCAATGAGCAAACCGGGCAGTGCCTGCCGGGCTACCCGCATCAGCCCGCGTATGCCTTGTCGCCCCTGCCAGGCTTGCCAGCCGTCCAGCAGGGCCACCAAGGCGGTCATGAGCAGCAGGAAGTGCACCGTCGCCGGCGTCTGCCCTTGCTGCAGCGCGGCCAGGGTCAGCGCGCCGAAGGCCACGAATTCGCCCTGGGGGATGAAGATCACCCGCGTCACGGCAAAGACCAGCACCGTGGCCAGGGCCAGCAGCGCATAGATGGCGCCGTTGGTCAGCCCGTCCAGCGCGAGAATGCTTGCTATTGTGAAATCCATGGACACCGCCTCTTGTTGCGGCCCACTCTAAACAAAGCGCCTGACACGACGCTTCGTGCCAACGCGCATTGACAAGGCTCAAGAAATAGTCCGACCGGTCGGTCGATGAATTTCTGGCGGTTTTCGGGCCCCGCGAGTGCCGACATTGACGCCCCAAAGACAGTCCGGGCGCCCCGGATGCGCGACGCGCGCCCAATGTCCGAGCGGCTTGCTCGGGGAATAGCGCCCGGCACCGGCCCCTACACTGGCGGGGCCTTTGCTTTCCGGCTCCGTCATGCCCCATCTCGCCCCCCGCCTTCACATCGACCAGCACTTGGCCTGCATCACCCTGCGGCGGCCGAAGGTGGCCAACCGCCTGGAGATCCAGGACCTGCAGACGCTGGAGCAGCATCTGGCAGTGGTCAACGAGACCGCGGATGTCCGCGTGCTGCTGCTGCAGAGCGAGGGCCGGCATTTCTGCAGCGGATTCAACATCGGGGCGGTGCCGGGCGTCGATGCCGGCGCGCTGTTCGAGCGCCTGACGGACGCCTGGGAGAACGCCCGCCCGATCACCATCGCCGCGATCCAGGGCGGGGTCTACGGCGGAGCCACGGATCTTGCGCTGGCCTGCGATTTCCGTCTGGGCACGCGCGCCTGCGAGATGTTCGTCCCGGCGGCCCGGCTGGGCCTGCATTTCTACCGGGGCGGCATGACCCGCTACGTGAACCGCCTGGGCCTGGGCATGGCCAAGCGCATCCTGCTCGCCTGCGAGACCCTTGACGCCGGCGCCATGCTGGCCTGCGGTTTCCTGGACCGGCTTTATGAGGACGAGACCGTTCTGCAGGCCGAGGCGCAGGCACTGGCGCAGTCCCTGTGCGAGCTGGCTCCGCTGGCATTGACCGGCATGAAGCGGCATCTCAACGCCATCGCTCGCCATGAGCTGGACCCAGTCCAGCTCGCGAGCGACATCGCCCGCGCCGGCGCCTCGCGGGATCTGGCCGAGGGCGTGCAGGCCTGGCAGGAACGCCGGACGCCGCGCTTCACCGGGGGCTGAAGTCCGCAGCGGCGTCCCGACGGGGCCAGGTGTGCCGCCCCATGAGCGGGGGACTGCGGCGAAATTCTCACCCGGGGGCTGCGCCGAACAGCGCCTGATGATGGAAAATACGGGGTGTAGAAAGGCCGGTTTCTCGGGCAGAGGAAGCTCGGAAAGACCGGATCCTCGTCGTTTTACTCATATATCAGTCAGGACCAGCGTGGCCAAGGACAGTACCAAGACGACCATCGACGCCGATGGTCTGCGCTACCGATCAAAAGCTCCCGGCTCGCCTTTCGCGGCCACCTCTTCGTTCGGCGCGGCCACGATGTCGTGCTTTCTTTGCGGCAAGCACCGCCCTCGGGCCATGCTGAAGTCCAAGAAGCTGCTGGGCAAGTCCCAGCCGGTGTGCGCGCCCTCCTGCAAGGAACTCGAAGAGCAACTCAACACCAAGGGCTGAGCGCGTCCTGGCGCCGGGGCCGCCGTTTCGTCCGCCCCTTCGCACCTTCCAGACGGCCCGAGGCACTGCCCGGGCCGTTTGTCCATGGGGCGATGCCCCGGCGGGATCAGGGCGCCTGACGGAAGCAGCGTCCGCAGACGGCCCGGTAGCGCGCGTTGCCACCGATCTCGACCTGCGCCCCTTCGGTGACCTTGCGGTTGCTTTCGTCCACCCGCATGTTCATGGTCGCCTTGCGGCCGCAGTCGCAGATGGTCTTCATCTCGTCCATCTCGTCCGCCAGAGCCAGCAGGGTGGCGGAACCGGGAAAGAGCTCTCCCCGGAAATCCGTCCGTAGGCCATAGCAGATGGCCGGCAGGTTGTGCAGATGCGCGATCTCATGCAGTGCATGGACCTGCGTCTTGCTCAGAAACTGCGCCTCGTCCACCAGCAGACAGGCGATGCCGGGATCCGCCTGGGTGAGCGCCAGAAAATCGGTCTCCGGCGTGAACACCTCTGCCGCTCTCTGGGGCCCCAGCCGCGAGGTGACGTAGCCGCGACCGTAGCGGTCGTCCAGCTGGGCCGTGAAGATGCGCACGCGGTGGCCGCGCTCCTCGTAGTTGTGCGCGACCTGCAGCAGGGCGGTGGACTTGCCGGCGTTCATCGCCGCATAGCGGAAAAACAGTTTGGCCATGGCTGGGGCGCGCGATTCAAAAGCGGCGATTGTGCGTCATGCGCGCCGACGCGTGCCGGGCCCATAGCCCGCCAGACGCATCAGCCTGCCTTGGCCCGCCCGCCGGCCCGCGCTTCACGGAAGAGCTCACGGGACTGCACGTCCCGCTCGAAGCGCCGGGCGATGTTGCCGCACACGAGGTCGCACAGGGCGTAGACCGAGGCGTCGGCCATGCGGTAGTAGACGCTGTTGCCTCGCCCTTCCCGCTCCACCAGCCCCTGCTTGGCCAGTTGGGAAAGATGGCGAGACACATTGGCTGGCGTGGAGCCGCACAGTGCTGCGAGGTCCCCCACATTGCGCTCACCGTCGCGCAGGGCATTCAGCAACTTGAGGCGCGTGGGCTCGGCCAGAACCTGGAAATAGGCGGCAATCTGCTGAAGCGCTTCGGGCGGCAGGTCTTGCATGGAGGAAATCGCAGGGAGGAACGTTCAAACGCTCATGATGCACCAAAAGCCCACCGCGGGTTCGCGATGCGCCCGCCTCAGCGCTCCCCCGATGGACCGCCTCCCCGTGCTCGCGGGATGCCGGCAGTCAGTCAACGATGCGGTTTGTGACAAGAGCGTGGGTTTGCGAGGTAGCGGCCGCACGCGGCCTGTGCCTAAATTGGGCTCAGAGGGATTTCGACATTCTCGGTTCGCCCTTCACCCTCGCTGTACATGGCAAGAGGTGGGCCAGGACAAGGACAAGAATGAGCAAAGATACATACACGGCGGTCAGCGAAGACGGCCTGCGCTACGAGTCCAAGCTCGGCGGTTCGCCGTTTCTTGGCAGCGGGCACACCCGTTCTTGCTTCAAGTGCGGCAAGCACCGCCCGCCCAGCGCCCTGCAGTCCAAGCGCGTCCTGGGGCGCAACGAAGTGGTCTGCAAACCAAGTTGCGCCAGCGACACCAAGACCGGCGTGAAGTCGTCCATCTGAGGCTGCCCGGCGGCGAGCTGGCAGCGGCGCGCCGACCCCAGTTCGGCAGCGGCCGTCCTTGACTCCGAGTCAGACCCGAGTCATATCCACACCGCAGGGGCACCCACCTTGACAGGCTGGGCGCCCTCCTTCCCGTTCCAGGTCAAGCTCGCCAGCAGCTCCGCTGCAGCCGAGCCCCCTCCGGAGCTCAGCCTTCCTGGACGTCCTGGGCCGATACAGGCGCAGCCGCCGGCTCGGCCGTCGCTGCGGCAGCTGCGGCGGCGTCTGCACCCGCGACTGGCGGGCGAGCCTTGGGAGCAGCCCCCTTGCCCGGGCCGCCACGCCCATGTCGGCGATCGTCCGGACGCCCTTGGCGCGGACCGCGGCGATCCGCGCCCGGCGCACCGCGCCGATCACCGGCACCGGGGCGGCCCCCCTCCTGCGGGCGCGGGCGCGCCGCACGGGCCTTCGCCTCTTCCCGGGCGAGGGTGAGCAGACCGTCCAGCTGGTCTTCAGCCAGCCCCTTCAGCGCACAGAAATTGGCTCGAGTCAGGGTCGTGGTCTCGAAGGCACGCAGCAGCTCAAAGCGCTGACGCTGGGCCACTTCTTCCTGCGCCTGACGCTCCTGGTGCTTGGCGCGACGGCGGCTCAGCTCGTCGCGGGCCACCTGCTTGTGCTCGGCCGTGATCTCGCCGGCTTCCTGTCCGTCCAGGTCAAAACGGTGCGTCGACTTGATCACCGCGTTGAGATAGGCCGTGCTGCCAGTATGACGGCGCAGGAAAGCCGACAGCTGCTGCTTGCTGAACTGGCCGGGCGCACGCTCCTGGATATCCGCCTGAATGCGCAGCTTCACCGGCTTGGGCGCCCCCGTGAACAAGGCAGGGAACAGGGCCTTGAGCTGCTCGGCACAGGCCGCTTGCTGCGCTTGCTGGTCAGCGCCCGGCTGAGTAGTCGATTCAGACATGGATTCGATTTGAAGGTGCAAAAGTCGGATTGTGCCAACTCTCGGCCGGCGTGCCGCATGGCACAGGCTCGAAGGGGGCACCCGCACGACGTCAAAAGTGCCAGTCCGTCCCGCTTGCGCGCCCGTGGGCACGGGCACATCCCGGGCACAGGATCCGGGGTCATCAAGAAAAAAGGCCCATGAGCACAGAGACTCACAGGCCTTGATTGGTTGCGGGGGCAGGATTTGAACCTACGACCTTTGGGTTATGAGCCCAACGAGCTACCAGACTGCTCCACCCCGCGACTGAAGCTAAGAGTGTAGCACGATTTTGAAGGTTCGATCAAATGCCGACCGCTTCCAGCGAACGAATGAACGTCGAGGCATCCTGGAATCCGATGACCCGGCGCTCCTTCAGCTCCTCACCGGCCGCATCGAAAAAGATCGTGCCCGGAGGGCCGAAGAGCTTGAATCGTTTGAGCAGCTCGCGATCTTCTGGTGAATTGGCCGTGACATCGGCCTTCAGCAACAAGGCCTTCGAGAGGCGCTGCTGCACCTGGGCATCGGTGAAGGTGAAGCGCTCCATCTCCTTGCAGGACTTGCACCAGTCTGCGTAGAAATCCAGCATGACCGGCCGCCCCGCGGCCTTCAGCGCGGCGTCGAGCTCCTCGACGCTGTGGATCTTCTGGAACACCAGGCCCTGCGAGCCTCCCGCCTGCGCAGCCGCCTGCGCCGCCGGCACGCCGAAGATTCCGCGCAGCGGCTTGAGCGGGTCCGTGCCACCGGCCGCCGCCCCCACCCACTGCATCAGGCCGAAGACCAGCGCCGCCAGGGCAGCCGTCTTGCCCAGCCAGGCGCGCGGCCCCGCATGCGGGTGCCAGCCCTTGAACAGACCCAGAGCCAACGCCGCCGCCACGGCCAGCGCGCCCATCAGGATCTGCGTGACGGCGTCAGACAGCAGGGGCTGCACCGTCCAGATCGCCACAGCCAGCAGCAGCATGCCGAAGAAGTGCTTCACGCCGTCCATCCAGGCACCGGCGCGCGGCAGCAGCGACCCGGCCGACAGCCCCAGCAACAGCAGCGGCACGCTCATGCCATTGGCCATGGCATAGAGCGCCGAGCCGCCCAGCACGACGTCGTGCGTCTTGCTGAGGTACAGCAGGGCACTCGCCAACACTCCCGTGACGCAGGGACTGACCAGCAGCGCCGACAGCGCGCCCATGACAAACACCGCCACCAGCCGCCCACCCTGCAGACGCTGCGAGGCGTCGTTCAGGCGATTCGCGAATCGGCTGGGCAGCTGGAGCTCATAGGCGCCGAACATGGACAAGGAGAACAGCGCCAGTGCAAGGCCGAAGGAGCCCAGGACCCAGGGCGACTGGAAGTAGGCCGCCAGGCCTTCGCCCGCCAGCCCTGCCGCCACACCCAGCGCCGTGTACACCAGCGCCATCCCCTGGGAGTAGGCGAGGGCCAGCGCAAAGCCGCGCCCACGGGACACCTGCTGCCCCCCGCCCACGATGATGGACGCCAGGATGGGCACCATCGGCAGTACGCAAGGCGTCAACGACAGGCCGACGCCACCCAGGAAGAACAGCGCGACGACCCACCAGAAGCGCCCCGATTGCAGGGCCCCCTCCAGCGAGCCGGACGCGGAGGTCGTCGCGGCGCCCGCACCTGCGACCGTCTGACCGCTGGCCGACGACGATTCCGCAGCGGGCGCCATCGCCTCTCCGTCCCCAAAGCTGCCTAGACCTTCGCCTGGCGGCAGCAGGCTCACCTGCCCCGCCCCCCCGAAGCCCTTGAGCTGCACCTGCAGCGGGCGTGTCATCGGCGGATAGCACAGCCCCTTGTCCGCGCAGCCCTGGCCCGTCGCCTTGATCTCGAAACTGGGCGGCGCCTGAGCCACGTCCAGGCGGATGGTGAGCCCGTCGCGGTAGATCTCGACCTCTTTCTGGAAAGTTTCGTCGAACTTTTTCTTGCCATCCGGGATGGCGGGCTTGAGCTGCACGCCCTCGGCGACGAACTGGAACTGCTCCCGGTACATGTAGTAGCCGGGGGCAATCGTGACGCGCAGCTCGAGGCTCTTGTCGCCCTGCACACGGGCGGCCAGCTTGAAGGCCTGCTCCGGCTCCAGGAAGTCGTCGGCCTGTGCCACGACAGGCATCCAGGCGCCCGCCAGCAACAGCAGGGGGGCGAGCATCCGCGCCAGCCAGGGCGATACCGCTTGCTTGATCATGTTCATGCTGAGTTCTCTTCGTGCCTGGCTGCAGGCGGGAAGCGTCCGGAAAGGCTCTCAGCCGGACGCCTCGGTGCGGCCCCGGCGAAGCGCGCAGCTTAGCGGCTGCCCACGCCGGCCGCCACCTGGCATGCGATAAGCCACGGAATCGCAGGGCCTGCCCGCGAGCCGGAGGCATTCGCGGACATAAAAAAAGGCCGGCGCATGCCGACCTTCTTCAAATCACCCGCAGCCCCTGAGGGCCACGGTGCAAGGCTTATTCAGCCTTGGGAGCCTCAGCCGATTCTTCAGCGCGGTCCACCAGCTCGACGTAGGCCATCGGAGCGTTGTCGCCCACGCGGAAGCCCATCTTCAGGATGCGGGTGTAGCCGCCCGGACGGGTGGCGAAGCGGGGGCCCAGCTCGTTGAACAGCTTGCTGACGATGTCGCGGTCACGCAGACGGTCGAAAGCCAGACGGCGATTGGCGAGCGTCGGCTCCTTGGCCAGGGTGATCAGGGGCTCGACGACGCGACGCAGTTCCTTGGCCTTGGGGACCGTGGTCTTGATGGCTTCGTGCTGCAGCAGCGAGACGCACATATTGCGCAGCATTGCCTTGCGGTGTTCGCTGGTGCGGTTGAGCTTGCGGAGGCCGTTACGATGACGCATGGTGCTTTCCTTTCCTACGATGTAATACCAGCAGCCGTATCAGGTACTGCCGGGGCACCGAGTGGGGTTTGTCAACGCCCCACCCTTTTCAAAATACTCTTCACTTCAGCCCTCTTCCCCAGCGAAGCTTCAGGATCCGGCTCTGCCGGTCCTAGAAGCTTGCCCCCTGACGGGGGCGCGCGTCAGCGCGTAGGGGGAGAAGCTGATCAGCGCTTGTCCAGACCTTGCGGCGGCCAGTTTTCCAGGCGGGCGCCCAGAGTCAGACCGCGCGAAGCCAGCACTTCCTTGATTTCATTGAGCGACTTGCGACCCAGATTCGGGGTCTTCAGCAGCTCGGTTTCGGTGCGCTGGATCAGATCGCCGATGTAGTAGATGTTCTCGGCCTTCAGGCAGTTGGCCGAACGCACCGTCAGTTCCAGCTCGTCCACCGGACGCAGCAGGATCGGATCGAAGGTGCTGGAACGCTGCGCCGGCTGGTCGAAGGCGTCGACCAGGTCGGTGCCTTGCAGCTGAGCGAAGACGGCCAGCTGTTCGACCAGGATCTTGGCCGAGGCACGGATCGCTTCCTCCGGCGAGATAGCGCCGTTGGTCTCGATTTCCATGACCAGCTTGTCCAGATCGGTACGCTGTTCCACGCGGGCGTTTTCGACAGCGTAGCTGACGCGCTTCACGGGAGAGAACGAGGCGTCCAGGACGATGCGACCGATGGACTTGGTCGGCTCGTCGCCGTAACGGCGCATCGTGCCCGGCACATAGCCGCGGCCCTTCTCGACCTTGATCTGCATGTCCAGCTTGCCGCCTTGCGACAGGTGGGCAATGACGTGCTCGGGATTGATGATCTCGACGTCATGAGGCGTCTGGATGTCTGCAGCGGTGACGGGGCCTTCGCCCTCTTTGCGCAGCACCAGGGTGACTTCCTCACGGTTGTGCAGGCGGAACACGACGCCCTTGAGGTTCAGCATGATGTGAACCACGTCTTCCTGCACGCCGTCGATGGCCGAGTACTCGTGAAGCACCCCAGCGATCGTCACTTCCGTCGGCGCATAACCCACCATCGAGGACAGCAGCACACGGCGCAGGGCGTTGCCCAGGGTGTGGCCATAGCCGCGTTCGAACGGCTCCAGGGTGACCTTGGCGCGATGACCGCCCAGAGGCTCCACATTGATGGATTTGGGTTTGAGCAGATTGGTTTGCATGAGGTCTTTCTTTCAATACCCTCGGTTCGTTACACCGATAAGGCTGAGGGACCAACCGAGCCCGGCGGCAACGCTGGACCCGGACGAGGAAATGCCGAGCAGGCCCGCAAAGGGCCGCTCGGCAAGCGCGAAAGAATTAACGCGAATAAAGTTCAACGATCAGCGATTCGTTGATTTCGGCGCCGAATTCGTCGCGATCCGGGGTCTTCTTGAAGATGCCTTCCATCTTGGAGGCATCGACCTGCACCCAAGCGGGCAGACCGATCGACTCGGCCAGCTTCAGGCTGTCCTGGATGCGCAGCTGCTTCTTGGCCTTTTCGCGGACGGCGACGGTGTCACCAGCCTTGACCAGGTAGGAAGCGATGTTCACGACTTCACCGTTCACGGTGATGCCCTTGTGCGAGACCAGCTGGCGTGCTTCAGCGCGCGTGGAGCCGAAGCCCATGCGGTACACGACGTTGTCCAGACGCGATTCCAGCAGCGTCAGCAGGTTCACGCCGGTGGAGCCCTTGCGGCGCTCGGCTTCGGCGAAGTAGCGGCGGAACTGGCGCTCCAGCACGCCGTACATGCGCTTGACCTTCTGCTTTTCGCGCAGTTGCAGACCGAAGTCGGAGGTGCGCTGGCCAGAGGTGCGGCCATGCTGACCAGGCTTGGTGTCGAACTTGGCCTTGTCGCTGATGGCGCGGCGGGCGCTCTTCAGGAACAGGTCAGTGCCTTCACGGCGGGAAAGTTTGGCCTTCGGGCCGAGGTAACGTGCCACTTTGCGTGTCCTTGTTCAATCTGACGCAAGCGCCGCATGAAGGCGGTGCCTGCGCGAGTCCGGCCCGTGTTTTTATGGGCTCGAACGGTGGGCTTCATGAGCGACGAACGATGCCGTGCTCAGCAAAACAGCCGGCGAGGCACTTTCGTGCCCGCCGGCGGGGAAAACAGTCCGCGATTATCGCAGCAAATCGCCTTAGATGCGACGACGCTTTTGCGGACGGCAGCCGTTGTGCGGGACAGGCGTCACATCCGAGATCGAATTGATGCGGATGCCCAGCGCTGCCAGTGCGCGAACGGAAGACTCGCGACCCGGGCCGGGGCCCTTGATCTTGACGTCCAGGTTCTTGATGCCCTGCTCTTGCGCAGCGCGACCTGCCACTTCAGCCGCCACCTGGGCTGCGAAAGGCGTCGACTTGCGCGAGCCCTTGAAGCCTTGGCCGCCCGACGAAGCCCAGGACAGGGCGCCGCCTTGACGGTCGGTGATGGTGATGATGGTGTTGTTGAAAGAAGCGTGGACGTGGGCGATGCCGTCAGCCACGTTCTTGCGAACCTTCTTGCGAACGCGCTGGGCAGCCGAGTTGTTAGGTGCTTTTGCCATGGTGAGCTCTCTTCAGGGTTGCCGCTGGATCACTTCTTGCCGGTCGGCGCAGCCTTGCGCGGACCCTTGCGGGTACGGGCGTTGGTGCGCGTACGCTGGCCACGCATCGGCAGGCCACGGCGGTGACGGAAACCGCGATAGCAGCCCAGATCCATCAAACGCTTGATGTTGATCGACATCTCACGGCGCAGATCGCCTTCGATGGTCAGCTTGCCCACTTCCTCACGGATCTTTTCCAGATCGGAGTCATTGAGGTCCTTGACCTTCTTGTCGAGGGGAATACCGCAAGCGTTGCAGATCTTCTGCGCGGTCGTACGGCCAATGCCGTAGATCGAGGTCAGACCGATCTCGGTGTGCTTTTGCGGCGGAATGTTGATACCAGCAATACGTGCCATTTGCGTCCTCTAATTCGCTCGTGTCGTGCAGCAATCAGCCTTGACGCTGCTTGTGGCGCGGATCGGTACAGATCACACGCACCACGCCCTTGCGACGGATGATCTTGCAATTGCGGCACATCTTCTTGACGGATGCCGAAACTTTCATGGTCTGCTCCTTGACCTAAATCTATTCGCTCAAACAGCGCGTCCGGGGGACAAATTCGCTCACTTCGCCCGGAACACGATGCGAGCACGACTCAAATCGTACGGTGTCAGTTCGACGGTCACCTTGTCGCCAGGCAGGATGCGGATGTAGTGCATGCGCATCTTGCCGGAGATGTGACCGAGAACGACATGTCCGTTCTCCAACTTCACTCGAAACGTGGCATTGGGCAGGTTCTCGAGAATCTCACCCTGCATTTGAATGACGTCGTCTTTCGCCATGCCTCGTTGTCGCTTCGGTTGGAACGGTTGTTGATGATCGGCTGACCGAGTCCGGAGACTCAGTTGGCCTTGAAATTAGCCTTCTTCAGCAGAGACTCGTACTGCTGACTCATCACATAGGACTGCACCTGGGCCCAGAAGTCCATGGTCACCACCACGATGATCAGCAACGAGGTGCCGCCAAAGTAGAAGGGAACGTTGTACTTCAGTGTCAGGAACTCAGGCAGCAGGCACACACCGGTGATGTAGATGGCGCCAGCCATGGTCAGACGGGACAGGATCTTGTCGATGTGCTTGGCAGTCTGCTCACCGGGACGAATCCCGGGGATGAACGCCCCGCTCTTCTTCAGGTTGTCTGCGGTCTCACGGCTGTTGAACACCAGCGCCGTGTAGAAGAAGCAGAAGAACACGATCGCGGAAGCGTAGAGCAGCACATAGATCGGCTGACCCGGACGCAGCATGTCCGCGATGTCCTTCAACCAGCGCATGCTGTCACCCGTTGCAAACCAGCTCACGAGCGTGGTGGGCAGCAGGATGATCGACGATGCGAAGATCGGAGGAATCACACCCGACATGTTCAGCTTCAGGGGCAGGTGCGACGACTGACCGCCGTACACCTTGTTGCCGACCTGGCGCTTGGCGTAGTTCACCAGGATCTTGCGCTGACCACGCTCGACGAACACCACCAGCCAGGTCACGCCAATGACGATGGCGATGACCACGAGGCAAGAGAAGATCGTCATGGCACCGTTGTGCACCAGATCCAGCAGACCACCGATGGCGCCCGGCAGACCTGCCGCGATACCGCCGAAGATGAGGATCGAGATGCCATTGCCCAGACCGCGCTCGGTGATCTGCTCACCCAGCCACATCAGGAACATGGTGCCAGCCACCAGGCTGCTGACGGCGGTCAGGCGGAAGCCAAAACCGGGAGCCAGCACCAGACCAGGCGAACTCTCCAGGGCCAGCGCAATGCTGAGACTCTGGAAAATGGCCAGGCCGAGCGTGCCATAGCGGGTGTATTGCGTGATCTTGCGACGACCCGACTCGCCTTCCTTCTTCAGCGCTTCCAGGCTCGGCACCACATAACCCATCAGCTGGATCACGATGGAGGCCGAGATGTAGGGCGTGATGCCCAGCGCGAAGACGGTGAAGCGCGACAGTGCACCGCCAGAGAACATGTTGAACAGGCTCAGGATGCCACCCTGCTGGCCCTTGAAGAACTGCTGCAGCTGGACCGGATCGATGCCCGGCACGGGGATATGCGCCCCGATACGGTACACGACCAGCGCCAGCAGCAGGAACACAAGCCGGCGACGCAGGTCACCGAACTTGCCGCTCTTGGCCAGTTGATTCGGGTTGGTAGCCACTGTTGCCTGATCCTTGAGCTTTACTCAGCAGCGACGGAGCCGCCAGCGGCTTCGATCGCAGCCTTGGCACCAGCCGTAGCGCCCACGCCCTTCAGCGTGACCTTGCGGCTGATTTCGCCAGACAGGATGACCTTCACCGACTTGGTCAGTTCGGGCACCAGGCCGACAGCCTTCAGCGTCAGCATGTCGATTTCGTCACCGGCCAGGCCTTGCAGATCGCTCAGGGTGATCTCGGCGTTGAACGGGAGCGTCAGCGACTTGAAGCCACGCTTGGGCAGGCGACGATGCAGAGGCATCTGGCCGCCTTCGAAGCCGACCTTGTGGAAGCCGCCAGCGCGCGACTTCTGGCCCTTGTGGCCGCGGCCGCAAGTCTTGCCCAGACCGGAGCCGATGCCACGGCCCACGCGACGCTTGGCGTGCTTGGCACCAGCGGCGGGCTTGATGGTGTTGAGTTGCATTTCTAGTCCTCAGTTCGCGCCGTGCTTACAGCACCTGCACGAGGTAGGCGATCTTGTTGATCATGCCGCGCACAGCAGGCGTGTCCTCGAGGACACGAGTGCTGTTCAGCTTGCGCAGGCCCAGACCGGTCACGGTGGCACGGTGCGAGGCACGGCAGCCGATCGGGCTGCGCACGAGCTTGACCGTCAGAGTTTTCTTGTCAGACATCTGTCTCTCCAATCCTGGCGACTCAGTTGAAGATATCTTCAACGGTCTTGCCGCGCTTGGCAGCGACTTCAGCGGCCGTCGTCGAGCGCTTCAGGGCGTCCAGGGTGGCGCGAACCATGTTGTAGGGGTTGGTCGAACCGTGGCTCTTGGTCACGATGTCGGTCACGCCCATCACTTCGAAGACAGCACGCATCGGGCCGCCAGCGATCACGCCGGTACCGGCAGGCGCCGGAGCCATCATGACGCGCGAAGCACCGTGCTCGCCCACCACGTTGTGGTGAATCGAACCGTTCTTCAGGCTGACCTTGATCATGTTGCGGCGAGCGGACTCCATGGCCTTCTGAACTGCCACCGGCACTTCCTTGGCCTTGCCCTTGCCCATGCCGATACGGCCATCACCGTCGCCGACCACGGTCAGTGCTGCGAACGACAGCGTACGGCCGCCCTTCACCACCTTGGTCACGCGGTTCACCGCGATCATCTTCTCGCGCAAACCGTCGTCGCGACCTTCGTCCTGCACGCGGGGTTGAAACTTTGCCATGTTCATCAATCCTTTATGCGCTTAGAACTGCAGGCCGGCTTCGCGGGCAGCTTCGGCCAGGGCCTTGACACGGCCGTGGTACGCGAAACCAGCGCGATCGAACGCCACCTTCTCGACGCCGGCAGCCTTGGCCTTCTCGGCGATGCGCTTGCCGATCAGCGTGGCAGCGGCCACATTGCCACCCTTGCCATCGCCGCCCAGCTGAGCGCGGACGTCCTTCTCGGCCGTCGAAGCGGCAGCCAGGACGCGGGTGCCATCTTCGGAGATGACGCTGGCGTAGATGTGCAGGTTGGAGCGGAAAACCGTCAGGCGGGCGACGCGTTGCACGGCGATGCGGGCACGGGTCTGGCGCGAGCGACGGATGCGCTGTTCTTTCTTGGTCAACATTGCGCGGCTCCTTACTTCTTCTTGGTCTCTTTGAGGGAGACCTTTTCATCGGCGTAGCGGATGCCCTTGCCCTTGTAGGGCTCGGGAGGACGGATGGCGCGCACTTCGGCGGCAATCTGACCCACCACTTGGCGATCGGCACCCTTGATCAGGATTTCGGTCTGGGTCGGGCATTCCACCTTGATCCCAGCCGGCATGTCCTTCACCACGGGGTGAGAGAAACCGATCTGCAGGTTCAGCTTCTGGCCTTGAGCCTGGGCGCGGAAACCCACGCCAACCAGGTTCAGCTTCTTCTCGAAGCCCTTGCTCACGCCGTTGACCATGTTGGCCACCAGCGCGCGGAAGGTGCCGCTCAGGGCGTCAGCTTCGGAGGAAGCGTCGGCAGGGCTGAAGCTCAGCTTGCCGCCTTCGTTCTTGATTGCGACCAGGGGGTTGGCTGCACGAACCAGCGTACCCAGGGCGCCCTTCACGCTGATCTGCTCAGCGGAGATCGTCACATCCACGCCTTGCGGGAGTGCGACCGGCATTTTTCCAACGCGGGACATTGTCTGTCTCTCCTTGCGCTTAGGCGACGTAGCAGAGCACTTCGCCGCCGATACCGGCTTGACGTGCCTTGCGGTCGGTCATCACACCCTTCGGGGTGGTGACGATCGCCACACCCAGGCCATTCATGACCTGCGGGATATCGTGGCGGCCCTTGTAGATGCGCAGGCCGGGACGGCTCACGCGTTCGATGCGCTCGATCACCGGGCGACCGGCGTAATACTTCAGCGCGATCTCGAGTTCGGGACGGGCTGCATCGCCACGCACCGCGAAACCGTCGATATAGCCCTCGTCCTTGAGGACCTTGGCGATCGCGACCTTCAGCTTGCTGGAAGGCATCACGACGCTGGCCTTCTCAACGCTCTGGGCGTTGCGAATGCGAGTCAGCATATCGGCGATAGGATCACTCATGCTCATACGAAATCTCCTAAACCTGCCGATTACCAGCTTGCCTTGACGACACCGGGGATGTCGCCCTTGAAAGCCAGTTCACGAATCTTGTTACGGGCCAGACCGAACTTGCGGAAGGTGCCACGGGGACGGCCAGTCAGCTCGCAGCGGTTGCGCAGGCGAGTGGGGTAGGCATTGCGGGGCAGCTTCTGCAGCTCCAGGCGAGCGGCGTAGCGCTCTTCATCGGACTTCTTGGAGTCGTCGATGATGGCCTTCAGTTCTGCATACTTCTTGGCGAACTTGGCGACCAGTTGTTCACGCTTCAGCTCACGTTGCTTAATCGAGAGTTTTGCCACGGGTCACCTCAGTTCTTGAACGGGAACTTGAACGCGGCCAGCAGGGCCTTCGCTTCGTCGTCCGTCTTGGCAGTCGTCGTGATGCTGATGTTCAGACCACGCAGAGCATCCACCTTGTCGTATTCGATTTCGGGGAAGATGATCTGTTCCTTGACGCCGATGTTGTAGTTGCCACGACCGTCAAACGACCGGCCGGAGATACCACGGAAGTCGCGCACGCGCGGCAGGGCGATGGTCACGAAGCGGTCCAGGAATTCATACATCTGGACGCCACGCAGGGTCACCATGCAGCCGATAGGCACGCCGTCACGGATCTTGAAGCCGGCGATGGCCTTCTTCGACTTGGTGACCACGGGCTTCTGGCCGGCGATCTTGGTCAGGTCGCCCACGGCGTGGTCCATGACCTTCTTGTCGGCGACGGCTTCACTGACACCCATGTTCAGGGTGATCTTGGTGATGCGCGGCACTTCCATCACGGACGTGTAGCCGAACTTCTCGGTCAGGCCGGGAACGACTTTTTCGCGATAAAACGCTTGCAAACGAGCCATGTCGAACCTCTTAAGCCTTGATCTCTTCGCCGGTCGACTTGTAGACGCGCACCTTCTTGCCGTCGTCGAGCAGCTTGATGCCCACGCGATCGGCCTTGCCGGAGGCGGCGTTGAAAATCGCCACGTTGGATTGATGGATCGGCATCGTCTTGTCGACCACGCCGCCGGTGGTGCCCTTCATGGGGTTGGGCTTGGCGTGCTTCTTCACGACGTTCACGCCGTCCACGATCAGGTGGTCAGCATCGACACGCGAAGCGACGACGCCCCGCTTGCCCTTGTCGCGGCCGGTCAGCACGATGACCTCGTCGCCCTTACGAATCTTGTTCATGGCAGTACCTTTGACTTGACGAGGCTTACAGCACCTCGGGCGCCAGCGACACGATCTTCATGAAGCGCTCGGTACGCAGTTCACGCGTGACCGGGCCAAAGATACGCGTGCCGATCGGCTCCAGCTTGGCGTTCAGCAGCACGGCGGCATTGCCGTCGAACTTCACCAGCGAACCGTCCTGGCGGCGCACGCCCTTGGCGGTACGCACGACCACAGCGCTGTAGACCTCGCCCTTCTTGACGCGGCCACGCGGAGCAGCTTCTTTGATGCTGACCTTGATGATGTCGCCAATGCCGGCATACCGGCGCTTGGAACCACCAAGCACCTTGATGCACTGAACGGACTTGGCGCCAGTGTTGTCCGCGACATCCAGTCGCGATTGCATTTGAATCATGTCTGTCCCCAACTTTTCCCGCCTCGACCTGCAGCGACCATCGCTACAGACCGAACCGGTCAGTCTTGGGCCCGTAAGCCTTGGCACCCTCTGGCACAGCAAGTGCACCAGCCAGCGCCTACAGCGGTTGTGGGCGGATCCGAGGCCGAGACGCACCGCATGATGCGCCCGACATTCGGCGAAGCATTAGATTGTGCCAGCGACTCGGCTGCCATGTCAAGCATCCGGATCGCTGAAAGTTGGAAGGCGCCTCTAACGGAGCGCCTTCCCCTGCCTGGCAACGGTGTCCAGGCGATTTGAGCCGACGCCCGCGTGAGCCCGACAGGCTTCAGCGCGGGCGCGACGGGCTCAGCTCTTCAGCTGCGCCAGCATGGTGTCGGCACCACTGACCTCGAACTTGCCCGCGGCCTCGACGTTCAGCGTCTTCACGACGCCATCCACGACCAGCATGCTGTAGCGCTGCGAGCGCAGACCCATGCCGCGCGCCTGCAGGTCCAGCGTCAGGCCCGTGGCACGCGTGAAGTCCGCGCTGCCATCCGCGATGAAACGCACCTTGCCGGCGGCGCCCAACTCACGCGCCCAGGCGCCCATGACGAAGGCGTCGTTGACGGAAAGGCACCAGATCTCGTCGGCGCCGGCCGCCTTCAGGGCGTCCGCTTGCTGGATGTAGCCCGGGGCATGCTGGGCAGAGCAGGTCGGCGTGAAGGCACCAGGCAGCGCGAAGACGGCAATGGTCTTGCCGGCAGCCTGCGCAGCCGAGTCGAATGCATTCGGGCCGATCGAGCAGCCATTGCCCTCCACTTCCACGAACTCCTGCACGGTCGCGCTGGGCAGCTTGTCGCCAATCTTCAACATGGGGCTCTCCTCAAAAGCAAAGCCCGGCGCCGCAAGGGGCCGGGCAACAATGAAAAACGGTCGGACGCCAGTATCCCAGCGTTCCGACCGTTCGCAGGTCGCTCGGCACAAGACCCCAGGGATCCTGCGCCTTTGACCCGGAGGGCTTAGACCGATTCTGCCTTCTCGACCAGGCGGGTCACGACCCAGCTCTTGGTCTTCGACAGCGGACGGCCTTCAGCGATCTCGACCACGTCGCCCATCTTGTACTCGCCCTTTTCGTCGTGGGCGTGGTACTTGCGGGAACGGGCCACGATCTTGCCGTAGAGCTCGTGCTTGGCGCGACGCTCGACCAGGACCGTGACGGTCTTGGCGCGCTTGTCGCTCACCACGCGACCCACCAGGGTGCGGGTGTTCTTTTCTTGAGCTTGCGTCATATCAGGCCCCCTTCTTCTTTTCGGCCAGCACGGTCTTGACGCGAGCGATGTCGCGACGGATCTTGCCCAGCTGAGTGGTGTCGCTCAGCTGTTGGGTGGCCTTTTGCATGCGCAGGCCGAAGTGGGCCTTGAGCAGATCGGTCACTTCCTTTTCCAGGGCAGCGACATCCTTGCCACGCAGTTCAGATGCTTTCATGGTGATCTCTCCAATCAGAGGCCGACCTGGCGTGCCACGAACGTGCAACGCAGGGGCAGCTTTGCAGCAGCCAGCGTGAACGCTTCGCGAGCCAGGGCTTCCGGCACACCGTTGATCTCGTAGAGCACCTTGCCGGGCTGGATTTCAGCGACGTAGTACTCCGGGTTGCCCTTACCGTTACCCATACGGACTTCGGCGGGCTTCTGGGAGATGGGCTTGTCCGGGAAGATGCGGATGAAGATGCGACCACCGCGCTTGATATGGCGCGAGATTGCACGACGAGCCGCTTCGATCTGGCGAGCCGTCAGACGGCCACGCTCAGTGGCCTTCAGGCCGAAGTCGCCGAACGACACATTGGCGCCGCGAGTGGCCACGCCAGTGTTACGACCCTTCTGCTCTTTGCGGAATTTGCGACGAGCGGGTTGCAGCATGTTTATTCTCCTTTGGCCTCGCCAGCAGCGGGGGCCTTGCGGACCACGCGCTTGGCGCCGGGCTTGTCGCCACCGTCGGCGGGCTTGTCAGCGCCAGGACGGCCACGGCCACCCGGGGCGCCCGGACGGGCGTTGCGACGCGGACGACGATCGTCTTCAGCGCCAGGGGGGGTGTTGATCACGGGAGCCTCGCCATTGGCCAGGCGGTCACCGCGGTACACCCACACCTTCACACCGATGACGCCGTAGGTCGTCTTGGCCTCGGAGAAGCCATAGTCGATGTCGGCCTTCAGGGTATGCAGAGGCACGCGGCCTTCGCGATACCACTCGGTACGAGCGATTTCGATGCCGTTCAGACGGCCGGCGGACATGATCTTGATGCCCTGGGCGCCCAGACGCATCGCGTTCTGCATCGCGCGCTTCATGGCACGGCGGAACATGATGCGCTTTTCCAGCTGCTGGGTGATCGAGTCGGCGATCAGCTGAGCATCGATTTCAGGCTTGCGCACTTCTTCGATGTTCACGGCCACCGGCACGCCCAGACGCTTGGTCAGTTCGGCCTTCAGGTTCTCGATGTCCTCGCCCTTCTTGCCGATCACCACGCCCGGACGAGCCGAGAAGATGGTGATGCGGGCGTTCTTGGCGGGGCGCTCGATCAGGATGCGCGACACGGCGGCATTCTTCAGGCGCTGCTTCAGGTAGTCACGAACCTGCAGATCTTCGGCCAGCATGCTGGCGAAGTTCTGGTTGTTCGCGTACCAGCGCGAAGCCCAGTTGCGCGTGACAGGCAGGCGGAAGCCGGTCGGATGGATTTTCTGTCCCATAGTCTTCCTCTTGGCCTCAGTTACCGACCGACACGAAGATGTGGCAGGTGGGCTTGCTGATGCGGTTGCCGCGGCCCTTGGCGCGAGCCGAGAAGCGCTTCAGCGTGGTGCCTTGCTCCACATAGATCGAGGTGACCTTCAGCTCATCAATGTCAGCGCCGTCGTTGTGTTCGGCGTTGGCGATGGCGCTTTCGAGCGCCTTCTTGATGATGAGAGCCGCCTTCTTCTGGGTGAATTCCAGGATGTTGAGCGCCTGGTCCACCTTCTTGCCGCGGATCAGGTCCGCCACCAGACGGCCCTTATCGGCCGACAGGCGGACACCGCGAACGATTGCACGGGTTTCCATCGTCTCAATCCTTATTTCTTGGCCTTCTTGTCACCGGGGTGACCCTTGAAGGTGCGGGTCAGCGCGAACTCACCCAGCTTGTGACCGACCATCTGGTCCGACACATAGACCGGCACGTGCTGCTTGCCGTTGTGCACTGCGATCGTCAGACCGATGAACTCGGGCAGGATCGTCGAGCGGCGCGACCAGGTCTTGATGGGCTTCTTGTCCTTGTTGGCCACAGCCTTGTCGACCTTGGCCAGCAGGTGATGGTCCACGAACGGACCCTTCTTGAGGGAACGAGCCATGTTGGTCTACCCCTTACTTCTTGCGACGCGAAACGATGAACGTCTGCGTGCGCTTGTTGTTACGAGTGCGGTAGCCCTTGGTGAGGGTGTTCCACGGCGACACAGGCGCCTGGCCTTCACCGGTACGGCCTTCACCACCACCGTGCGGGTGATCAACCGGGTTCATGGCGGTACCACGGACGGTCGGGCGGATGCCCTTCCAGCGGATGGCGCCGGCCTTGCCGTATTGACGCAGGCTGTGCTCTTCGTTGCTCACTTCACCGATGGTGGCGCGGCAGTCGATGTGGACACGGCGGACTTCACCCGAACGCAGGCGAACCTGGGCGTAGACACCGTCACGGGCCATCAGGACCGCGGAAGCACCTGCCGAACGCACCATTTGTGCGCCCTTGCCCGGCATCATTTCCACGCAGTGGATCGTCGAACCCACGGGGATGTTGCGGATCGGCAGCGTGTTGCCAGCCTTGATCGGAGCTTCGGCGCCGCTCAGGATGGTCGAACCGACTTCCAGGCCACGCGGAGCGATGATGTAGCGACGCTCGCCGTCGGCATAGCACACCAGAGCGATGTGGGCCGTGCGGTTCGGGTCGTACTCGATGCGCTCAACCTTCGCGGGGATGGCGTCCTTGTTGCGACGGAAGTCCACCACGCGGTAGTGGTGCTTGTGACCACCGCCCTTGTGGCGCATCGTGATGTGACCGTTGTTGTTACGGCCAGACTTCTGCTTTTGCGGCTCCAGCAGCGACGCTTCAGGAGCGCCCTTGTGCAGGTGCTTGTGCACAACCTTGACAACGCCACGGCGGCCAGGCGAGGTTGGCTTGACTTTAACGACGGCCATTACGCAGCCTCCCCGGAGAAGTTGAGCTCTTGGCCAGCCTTCAGGGACACATACGCCTTCTTGACGTGGTCGCGACGGCCGACGCGGCCGCCAAAGCGCTTGACCTTGCCCTTGGTGTTCACCACGCTCACGGACTCGACTTCAACCTTGAACATCAGTTCAACGGCAGCCTTGATCTCGGGCTTCGTGGCGTCACGCAGGACCTTGAACAACACTTGGTTGTGCTTTTCGGCAACCAGGGTGGCCTTTTCGGACACGATGGGAGCCAGCAGCACCTGGGCCAGACGGCCTTCTGCAAACTTCGGGGCGCTCATGCCAGCATCTCCTTGAGTTGCTCCATTGCGGCCTTGGTCACCAGCACCTTCTTGTAGAAGACCAGCGACAGGGGATCGGCGTAACGGGGCTCGACAACCAGCACGTTGGGCAGGTTGCGCGAAGCCAGCGCCAGGTTGTCATCCACCTGGTCAGCGATCAGCATCACGGATTCCAGACCCATGGCCTTGAACTTGGCGGCCAGCAGCTTGGTCTTGGGGGCTTCGACGGAGATCGAATCCACCACGGCCAGGCGGCCTTCACGAGCCAGCTGCGAGAGGATGGCGGCCATGCCGGCGCGGTACATCTTCTTGTTCAGCTTGTGCGAGAAGTTTTCTTCCGGCAGGTTCGGGAAGATGCGACCACCCCCACGCCACAGCGGCGAGGAAGTCATACCGGCGCGAGCGCGGCCGGTGCCCTTCTGGCGGAAGGGCTTCTTGGTCGAGTGCTTGACCTGTTCGCGGTCCTTTTGAGCGCGGGTGCCTTGACGGGCGTTGGCCTGGAAGGCCACGACCACCTGGTGCACCAGGGCTTCGTTGTATTCGCGAGCGAAGACGGTGTCAGGCGCGTCCACCTTGGAGGTGGCCTGACCCTGCTCGTTCAGAAGCTCGAGCTGCATCAGTTGGCCTCCTTCTTGACCTTGACCTTGACGGCAGGACGCACGACCACGTGGCCGTTCTTGGCGCCCGGCACAGCACCCTTGACCAGCAGCAGCTGACGAGCTTCGTCAACGCGCACGATGTCGAGGTTCTGGGTGGTCACGGTTTCGTCGCCCATGTGGCCGGACATCTTCTTGCCCGGGAACACGCGACCCGGATCCTGCGCCATCGAGATGGAGCCCGGGACGTTGTGGGAACGGCTGTTACCGTGGGAAGCGCGCTGCGAGCTGAAGTTGTGGCGCTTGATGGTGCCGGCGAAGCCCTTACCAATCGAAGTACCTTGCACGTCGACCTTTTGGCCGGCGGCAAACAGCGTCACGGGCACCTGAGCGCCAGCCTTGTATTCGGCAGCGACGTCAGAAGCGACACGGAATTCCTTGAGGATTTCACCGGCTTCCACACCCGCCTTGGCGAGGTGGCCGGCTTCCGGCTTGGTCACGCGAGAGGCCTTGCGTGCACCGAACGCCACTTGGATGGCGCTGTAGCCGTCAGTCTCTTCGGTCTTGACCTGGGTCACGCGGTTGTTGGACACGTCCAGCACCGTCACGGGAATGGCGTCGCCATCGTCCGTGAAGATGCGCATCATGCCCACCTTGCGGCCCAGCAATCCGAGACGATTGCTAAGACTCATGTTTTTTCTCCAGCCCCCTTCACCGCCAAGCCAAGGCTTTGCAGCTCCAAGAGCCATATACAAACACCCGACAACGATTGGTCGGGCTGACCAAACACCGCTTGACCTCGCTCCCAGGCCGGTAAAGGCGTCCCAGGGCGCATCCAGGCGATGCACTAAAGCCGCACTGGCAAAGACCAGCGCGGAAAAGTCTGCGAGTATAGCGTCAACCCTGAGCGGGCCGCAAGCGGCGTCACACGAGGGTCAAGAAAAAAGGGCAACCTGGAGGTTGCCCTTCTCACGCTTTCGATGACAGGCGCCACAAGACGCCCACATCGAGCCCGCATTACTGCAGCTTGATTTCCACGTCCACGCCAGCCGGCAGGTCCAGCTTCATCAGGGCGTCAACCGTCTTGTCGGTCGGGTCGACGATGTCCATCAGACGCTGGTGGGTGCGGATCTCGAACTGGTCGCGCGACGTCTTGTTGACGTGCGGCGAACGCAGGATGTCGAAACGCTCCAGGCGGGTCGGCAGGGGCACGGGGCCCTTGACGATGGCGCCGGTACGCTTGGCGGTTTCCACGATTTCCAGAGCCGACTGGTCGATCAGCTTGTAATCGAAGGCCTTCAGGCGGATGCGGATCTTTTGCTTTTGCATGACTGTTCCTTCAAAGAGCGTGCGGCCGCGAGGCCGCGTAAATGGTGATGACAGGCGACCCATCGGGCCGCCCGCTAGTCACGCAGGGATTACTCGATGATGGTAGCAACCACGCCCGAGCCGACGGTACGGCCACCTTCGCGGATAGCGAAGCGCAGACCTTCTTCCATGGCGATCGGAGCGATCAGCTTCACGGTGATGCCGACGTTGTCGCCAGGCATGACCATTTCCTTGTCCTTCGGCAGCTCCACGGCACCGGTCACGTCCGTGGTACGGAAGTAGAACTGGGGACGGTAGTTGTTGAAGAACGGGGTGTGACGGCCGCCTTCTTCCTTGCTCAGAACGTAGATCTCAGCAGTGAAGTGGGTGTGCGGCTTGATCGTGCCGGGCTTGGCCAGCACTTGGCCGCGCTCGACGTCTTCGCGCTTGGTGCCGCGCAGCAGGATACCGACGTTGTCGCCAGCCTGACCTTGGTCCAGCAGCTTGCGGAACATTTCCACGCCGGTCACGGTGGTCTTTTGCAGATCACGGATACCGACGATTTCGATTTCCTCGCCGACCTTGATGATGCCGCGCTCGACGCGACCGGTCACCACGGTGCCACGGCCCGAGATCGAGAACACGTCTTCCACCGGCAGCAGGAAGGCGCCGTCAACGGCACGCTCCGGCTGGGGGATGTAGCTGTCCAGAGCGTCAGCCAGGCGCATGATGGCCTGCTCGCCCAGGTCGCCTGCGTCGCCTTCCAGCGCCAGCTTGGCCGAACCCTTGATGATCGGGGTGTCGTCGCCGGGGAAGTCGTACTTGCTCAGCAGCTCGCGGACTTCCATTTCCACCAGCTCCAGCAGCTCGGCGTCGTCCACCATGTCGCACTTGTTCAGGAAGACGATGATGTACTTCACACCGACCTGACGTGCCAGCAGGATGTGCTCGCGGGTCTGGGGCATCGGGCCGTCAGCGGCCGAGCACACCAGAATCGCGCCGTCCATCTGGGCAGCGCCGGTGATCATGTTCTTCACATAGTCAGCGTGGCCCGGGCAGTCCACGTGAGCGTAGTGGCGGTTGGCGGTCTCGTACTCGACGTGAGCGGTGTTGATCGTGATGCCGCGTGCCTTTTCTTCGGGCGCAGCGTCGATCTGGTCGTAGGCCTTGGCCTCGCCACCGAACTTCTTCGACAGCACGGTCGCGATAGCAGCCGTCAGCGTGGTCTTGCCATGGTCAACGTGACCAATCGTGCCCACGTTCACGTGCGGCTTGGTACGTTCAAACTTGCCTTTTGCCATTTCAATTCTCCAAAAAGAGCATTCATCCAGTCTGATGGTTTAGCGTTTCCGCCGAGGCCTTGATCCCTGCCGGCTGGCAAGCAGGAGACCCTCGACGAAGACGATTCATTGCCCCGACCTCCAGCGCATGGATGGACGCCCGAAGGGCCGTCCACCGCACGGAGCTCAAGGATCCGGCTTCGCCGGTCCTACGAGCTCGCCCCCTTGAGGGGGCCGCCGCAGGCGGTAGGGGGTGGTCTTTACTTGGCGCGAGCGGTAATGATCGCGTCGGCCACGTTCTTCGGAGCTTCGCTGTAGTGCTTGAACTCCATCGTGTACGTGGCACGGCCTTGCGACATCGAGCGCAGGGTCGTCGAGTAGCCGAACATTTCCGACAGCGGAACTTCGGCCTTGATGACCTTGCCGCCACCGACCATGTCGTCCATGCCCTGGACCATGCCGCGACGGCTGGACAGATCGCCCATCACGTTGCCAGCGTAGTCTTCCGGGGTCTCGACTTCCACGGCCATCATCGGCTCGAGGATCACGGGGCTGGCGCGACGGCAGCCTTCCTTGAAGCCCATCGAAGCGGCCATCTTGAACGCGTTTTCGTTCGAGTCCACATCGTGGTACGAACCGAAGGTCAGCGTGACCTTCACGTCCACGACCGGGAAGCCAGCCAGCACGCCGTTCGGCAGGGAATCAATGATGCCCTTCTCGACCGCCGGGATGTACTCGCGAGGCACCACGCCGCCCTTGATGGCGTCGACGAACTCGAAGCCCTTGCCGGCTTCTTGCGGCTCGACCGTCAGCACGACGTGACCGTATTGGCCCTTACCACCCGACTGGCGAACGAACTTGCCTTCGACGTCGGTGGCGGTCTTGCGGATGGTTTCGCGGTAGGCCACTTGCGGCTTGCCCACGTTGGCTTCCACGCCGAACTCGCGCTTCATGCGGTCGACAATAATTTCCAGGTGGAGCTCGCCCATGCCGGAAATGATGGTCTGACCGGACTCTTCGTCGGTACGCAGACGGAACGAGGGATCTTCTGCAGCTAGACGGCCCAGTGCCAGACCCATCTTTTCCTGGTCAGCCTTGGTCTTGGGTTCCACGGCCTGCGAGATCACGGGCTCAGGGAAGACCATCTTTTCCAGGGTGATCACGGAATCCGGATCGCACAGCGTTTCGCCGGTGGTGACGTCCTTCAGACCCACGCAAGCGGCGATGTCACCGGCCAGAATTTCCTTGATTTCTTCACGCTGGTTGGCGTGCATCTGCAGGATACGGCCGATACGTTCCTTCTTGCCACGGATCGGGTTGTACACGGTGGCGCCGGATTGCAGCACGCCCGAGTACACGCGAACGAAGGTCAGCTGACCGACGTACGGGTCGGTCATCAGCTTGAAGGCCAGGGCGGCGAACTTTTCACCGTCGTCAGCCTTGCGGGTCGCCGGCTGCTCGTCTTCGTCGGTACCGGTCACCGGGGGGATGTCCACCGGGGAGGGCAGGAAGTCGATCACGGCGTCCAGCATGCGCTGCACACCCTTGTTCTTGAAGGCGGTGCCGCACAGCATCGGCTGAATTTCGGTCGAGATCGTGCGGGTACGCAGTGCCAGCTTGATCTCTTCCTCGGACAGGTCACCCGTTTCCAGGTACTTGTTCATCAGCTCTTCGGTGGCCTCGGCAGCAGCCTCGACCATCTTCTCGCGCCACTCTTGAGCGACGGAGACCAGATCGGCCGGGATGTCTTCGTAGCTGAACTTCATGCCTTGGGACGCTTCGTCCCAAATGATGGCCTTCATCTTCAGCAGGTCCACGACGCCCTTGAAGTTGTCTTCAGCGCCGATGGGGATCACGATGGGCACAGGATTGGCCTTCAGGCGCGTCTTCATCTGGTCGACGACCTTGAAGAAGTTGGCACCGGTACGGTCCATCTTGTTCACGAAGGCCAGACGCGGCACCTTGTACTTGTTGGCCTGGCGCCAGACGGTTTCCGACTGGGGCTGCACGCCACCCACGGCGCAATAGACCATGCAGGCACCGTCCAGCACGCGCATGGAACGCTCCACCTCGATGGTGAAGTCCACGTGCCCCGGGGTGTCGATGATGTTGAAGCGGTGCTCCGGATAGGTCATTTCCATGCCCTTCCAGAAGCAGGTGGTGGCAGCGGAGGTAATCGTGATGCCACGCTCCTGCTCCTGCTCCATCCAGTCCATGGTGGCGGCGCCATCATGCACTTCACCGATCTTGTGGTTCACACCGGTGTAGTAAAGGATCCGTTCGGTCGTCGTGGTCTTGCCGGCATCGATGTGCGCCGAAATACCGATATTGCGGTAGCGCTCGATGGGGGTCTTGCGGGCCATGGTCTTGCTCCAGATGCAGTGAGCCGCCAGCGGGTCAGTAGAAACCCGAGGCGGCCATAAAAGACGTGTTTAGAAGCGGAAGTGCGAGAAAGCCTTGTTGGCGTCAGCCATACGGTGGACTTCGTCACGCTTCTTCATGGCGCCGCCGCGGCCTTCGGAGGCCTCCAGCAGTTCGTTGGCCAGGCGTTGAGCCATGGACTTCTCGCCACGCTTGCGGGCCGATTCCTTCAGCCAGCGCATGGCCAGAGCCATCCGGCGGACGGGGCGAACTTCCACGGGAACTTGGTAGTTCGCACCGCCGACACGGCGGGACTTCACTTCGACCATGGGCTTCACGTTGTTCAGGGCGGTCATGAACACTTCCAGCGGATCCTTGCCGGCCTTCTTCTCGACTTGGTCGAGGGCGCCGTAGATGATGCGCTCAGCGACAGCCTTCTTGCCCGATTCCATGATGACGTTCATGAACTTGGACAGATCAACGCTACCGAACTTCGGATCAGGCAGGATCTCGCGCTTAGGTACTTCGCGACGACGTGGCATGGGTATTTCCTTCTTCGCTTCAGTTGGTCTGGCAATGGCTCGCTGCCATCTGCCGCAACCGGGGACGATCACGCATTCGGACCATCCACTTACTCGGCCGCTGTGCCCTCGATGGGGTCATGCGCTCCGCAAAAACATCCGACCAGAGCCTGACGGCCGGTCGTGACAACTCAATTAAGCCTTCTTCGGGCGCTTCGCACCGTACTTGGAGCGGGACTGCTTGCGATCCTTGACGCCTTGCAGGTCCAGCGAGCCGCGGACGATGTGGTAACGAACACCCGGCAGATCCTTCACACGGCCGCCGCGCACCAGCACGACGCTGTGCTCTTGAAGGTTGTGGCCTTCACCGCCGATGTAGGAAATCACCTCGAAGCCGTTGGTCAGGCGCACCTTGGCAACCTTACGCAGAGCGGAGTTCGGCTTCTTGGGGGTCGTGGTGTACACGCGAGTGCACACGCCACGACGCTGGGGGCAAGCCTGCATGGCAGGCGACTTGGACTTCGTGACCTCGGTCTCACGACCTTGGCGCACGAGCTGGTTGATGGTTGGCATAAGTAACTTGTTCCCGTTTGAAGTCACAGACCTCTAGCGACCCGACGCGCTTCGCCACCTGGCAAAACGCCGCCCGAATTCACCGCCCGCGACGGGCACGCAATGCACCCCAAAGGGAAGCGCAAAAGCGCGCAACCCCCAGGAATACCCAGGCGTCGCACGCTGAATTCAAGCTGTCTGCATCACGATGGACGCAGCTAGACCAACTAGAGAGCCCTCGATTGTATGCCAGCGGCCGTCTTTTGCACAAGCAGCCCGGCGCACAAGGCCGATGGGCACGGGGTTTGCGCGGAAAATGGGCGCCGCACGGACCTTTCGAGGACGACGCTCCATGCGCTGGGCGAATCACACTGCCCCGATGCGTCGCCCTTTTTGCTGGCCTGCTCTCCCCCACTACCGCATCCTTCCCATGCTGACATCGCCATCCCTCGATTCGCGCCCCTTGCAGCTGCCCGACAGCATCGCGACGGCGCCGCGCCTGGTGCTCGACACTCAGGTCGTGATGGAGTGGCTGGTGTTCCGTGATCCCGGCATCCAGGCGCTGGTCGGCCCCATCGAGGCCGGCCACTGGACCTGGATCGGCAGCGAGGCCATGCGGGACGAGTTGCTGCACGTGCTGTCGCGCGGGGTGGCGGCGCGCTGGAACCCGGACCCGCAAGGCATCGCCGATACCTTTGCGCGGCTGTGCCGCATGCCACTCGTCCACGACGACGACACACCCCCTCCCCTGCTGAAGTGCCGGGACAAGGATGACCAGAAGTTCATCGACCTCGCGCTCAGCCAGCGGGTCGACGCCCTGATCAGCCGGGACGGTGACGTGCTGGCGCTGGCCAAGCGCGCCCGAAAGCACGGGCTGGCCATCCTGCGCCCCGAACAGTGGCTGCAGTTGACGGCGCCACCGACCCCTGGCGAGGCGCCGGGCTGATCTCCGCCCGCTGATTCCGTCGCGCGCGGTGACGCAGGCAAGAAAAAACCGCCGCCCCTTGCGGGTGCGGCGGTTCTGCGGAGGCGCCGGCCGGGTTGCCCCGGCCGTCAGGTCCTGCCTTACTCGGCAGAGCCTTCGCCAGCCGGCTCGTCCAGAGCGGCCAGTTGCACGGCAGCCATCTCCTCGGCTTCCTGCATGGCGATGGCGCGGCGCTCGGCGTCGTCCATCTCTTCCTTGGCACGACGTGCCTGGTGGAAGGCCATGCCGGTACCGGCCGGGATCAGGCGGCCGACGATCACGTTTTCCTTAAGGCCACGCAGCTCGTCGCGCTTGCCCATGATGGCAGCCTCGGTCAGCACGCGGGTCGTTTCCTGGAAGGAAGCGGCCGAGATGAAGGAGTCCGTCGACAGCGAGGCCTTGGTGATGCCCAGCAGCACGTCGGCGTGCGTGGCGATCAGCTTGCCCTCGGCGCGCAGGCGGTCGTTGGTGTCGAGCAGCTCAGAGCGCTCGACCTGCTCACCCAGGATGTAGGTCGAATCGCCCGGGTTGACGATCTGCACGCGGCGCAGCATCTGGCGAACGATCACCTCGATGTGCTTGTCGTTGATCTTCACGCCCTGCAGACGGTAGACGTCCTGCACTTCGTCGACGATGTAGCGAGCCAGTTCCTCGATACCCAGCAGACGCAGGATGTCCTGCGGATCGGCCGGGCCGTCGACGATGCCTTCACCCTTGTTGACCACCTGGCCTTCGTGCACCAGGATGTTCTTTTCCTTGGGCACGAGCTCTTCCCAGACCTTGCCGTCCGGATCGGTGATCTGCAGGCGAACCTTGCCCTTGGTTTCCTTGCCGAAGGAGACGGTACCGGTCTGCTCGGCCAGCACGCCCTTGTCCTTGGGCGAGCGGGCTTCGAACAGTTCTGCCACGCGGGGCAGACCGCCGGTAATGTCTCGGGTCTTCTGACCTTCAACAGGGATACGGGCCAGCACTTCACCGGGGGCCAGGTCCTGACCGTCGCGGATCTGGATCAGCGCGCCGACCTGGAAGCCGATCGTCACCGAGTGGTCGGTGCCGGGGATCTTCACTTCCTGGCCGTTGGCGTCCAGCAGCTTGACCTGCGGACGGACCACCTTGGCGGCGCCGCGACGCTTCGGATCGATCACCACCAGGGTGGACAGACCGGTCACTTCGTCGACCTGCTTGGCGACGGTCACGCCTTCCTCGACGTTCTCGAACTTCGCCTGACCGGCGAATTCCGTGATGATCGGGCGGGTCAGCGGGTCCCAGTTCGCCAGCACCGTGCCAGCCTTGAGGGTCTGGTCGGCCTTGACGTTCAGGGTGGCGCCGTACGGCACCTTGTGACGCTCACGCTCACGGCCGTGCTGGTCGGCGATGATGATTTCACCGGAACGGGAAATCACCACCAGCTCGCCCTTGCCGTTCGTGACGTAACGCATCGTGGCATTGAAGCCGATGATGCCGTCCGACTTGGCTTCGACGCTCGAGGCCACGGCAGCACGCGATGCGGCACCACCGATGTGGAACGTACGCATGGTCAGCTGGGTACCCGGCTCACCGATCGACTGCGCGGCGATCACGCCCACGGCCTCACCGGTGTTGACCAGACCGCCACGGCCGAGGTCACGGCCATAGCACTTGGCGCACAGACCGAAGCGCGTGCCGCAGGTCAGCGGCGTGCGGACCTTGATCTCGTCCACGCCGGCCTGTTCCAGCACGTCCAGGGTGTCTTCGTCCAGCATGTTGCCGGCGGTCAGCAGCACGCCTTGCGTTTCCGGATGGACGACGTCGATGGCAGCCACGCGGCCCAGCACGCGATCGCGCAGGGACTCGATGACTTCACCGCCCTCGACCAGGGCGCGCATGTTGATGCCGTTGTCGGTGCCGCAATCGTCCTCGACCACCACCAGATCCTGCGTCACGTCGACCAGACGACGGGTCAGGTAACCCGAGTTCGCGGTCTTCAGTGCCGTATCCGCCAGACCCTTACGGGCGCCGTGGGTGGAAATGAAGTACTGCAGAACGTTCAGGCCTTCGCGGAAGTTCGCGGTGATGGGCGTCTCGATGATCGAGCCATCCGGCTTGGCCATCAGGCCCCGCATACCGGCCAGCTGGCGGATCTGGGCCGCGCTACCGCGGGCACCGGAGTCAGCCATCATGTAGATGGAGTTGAAGGACTCCTGATCCACTTCCTTGCCGTTGCGGTCGATGGTCTTCTGCTTGGACAGCTGCGACATCATGACCTTGCCGACTTCGTCGCCGGTCTTGCCCCAGATGTCCACCACCTTGTTGTAGCGCTCACCGGCCGTCACGAGACCCGAGACGTACTGCTGCTCGATCTCCTTGACTTCCTTCTCGGCGCGCTCGATCAGCTCGTACTTCTGCTTGGGCACCAGCATGTCGTCGATGGCGATCGAGATGCCGGCGCGCGTGGCCAGGCGGAAACCGGACTGCAGCAGCTTGTCTGCCAGCACCACGGTTTCCTTCAGGCCGCACTTGCGGAAGGACGTGTTGATCAGGCGCGAGATTTCCTTCTTCTTCAGCGCCTTGTTGATGTTCGAGAACGGCAGGCCCTTGGGCAGGATCTCGGACAGCAGGGCGCGGCCGACGGTCGTGTCCACCAGCTTGGTCTCAGGGATCCACTCGCCCGTTTCCTTGTCCTTGGTGTACTCGGTCAGACGGACGCTGATCTTGGCGGTGATCTCGACGACGCCGTTGTCCAGCGCGCGCAGCATCTCCGACACGTCGGAGAAGACCATGCCTTCGCCCTTGCCGTTGATGCGATCGCGGGTGGCGTAGTACAGGCCCAGCACCACGTCTTGCGACGGAACGATGGAGGGCTCGCCAGAGGCCGGGAACAGCACGTTGTTGGAGGCCAGCATCAGCGTGCGGGCTTCCATCTGCGCTTCGATAGACAGCGGCACGTGGACGGCCATCTGGTCACCGTCGAAGTCGGCGTTGAAGGCCGCGCAGACGAGCGGGTGCAGCTGGATGGCCTTGCCTTCGATCAGCACGGGCTCGAAGGCCTGGATGCCGAGGCGGTGCAGCGTCGGTGCGCGGTTCAGCAGCACCGGGTGCTCCTTGATCACCTCTTCAAGGATGTCCCACACCACCGGGGTGCCGGATTCGACTTCCTTCTTCGCCGCCTTGATGGTCGTGGCGATGCCCATGGCTTCCAGACGCGAGAAGATGAAGGGCTTGAACAGCTCAAGCGCCATCAGCTTCGGCAGACCGCACTGGTGCAGCTTCAGGGTCGGGCCCACGGTAATCACGGAACGACCGGAGTAGTCCACGCGCTTGCCCAGCAGATTCTGACGGAAGCGACCGCTCTTGCCCTTGATCATGTCGGCCAGGGACTTCAGGGCACGCTTGTTGGCGCCCGTCATGGCCTTGCCGCGGCGACCGTTGTCCAGCAGGGAGTCGACGGCCTCTTGCAGCATGCGCTTTTCGTTGCGCACGATGATTTCAGGGGCCTTCAGCTCCAGCAGGCGAGCCAGACGGTTGTTGCGGTTGATGACGCGACGGTAGAGGTCGTTCAGGTCGGAAGTCGCGAAGCGGCCGCCGTCCAGCGGCACCAGCGGACGCAGGTCCGGCGGCAGCACGGGCAGCACGTCCATGATCATCCAGTGCGGCTTGATCCCGGACTTCTTGAAGGCCTCCATGACCTTCAGGCGCTTGGAGTTCTTCTTGACCTTGAGCTCGGAGCCGGTCATGTCGTTGCGCAGGCGATCGATCTCGATGTCGAGATCCATCTCCTCCAGCAGCTTCTTGATGCCCTCGGCGCCCATCAGTGCGATGAACTCGTCACCGTACTCGGCACGCTTCGCGTCGTAGTCGTCCTCGCTCATGATCGAGAACTTCTTCAGCGGGGTCATGCCGGAATCGACGACCACGTAAGCTTCGAAGTACAGCACGCGCTCGATGTCGCGCAGCGTCATGTCCAGCACCAGGCCCAGGCGCGAAGGCAGGGACTTCAGGAACCAGATGTGGGCGCACGGTGCCGCCAGGTCGATGTGCCCCATGCGCTCGCGGCGCACCTTGGTCTGGGTCACTTCGACGCCGCACTTCTCGCAGATCACGCCGCGGTGCTTCAGGCGCTTGTACTTGCCGCACAGGCACTCGTAGTCCTTGATCGGGCCGAAGATCTTGGCGCAGAACAGGCCATCACGCTCCGGCTTGAACGTCCGGTAGTTGATGGTCTCGGGCTTCTTCACCTCACCGAAGGACCACGAACGGATCTTCTCGGGCGAGGCCAGCCCGATCTTGATCGCGTCGAAGTGCTCGTCGGGCGTGAACTGCTTGAACAGGTCCAGCAAACCTTTCATGTGTTTCTCCTGTTCCGTCTCTTAGTTGCGCTCGAGCTCGATGTCGATACCGAGCGAACGGATTTCCTTCACCAGCACGTTGAACGACTCCGGCATGCCGGCGTCGATGGCGTGCTCGCCCTTGACGATGTTCTCGTAGACCTTGGTACGGCCGTTCACGTCATCGGACTTCACGGTCAGCATTTCCTGCAGCACGTAGGACGCGCCGTAGGCTTCCAGGGCCCACACTTCCATTTCACCGAAGCGCTGACCGCCGAACTGCGCCTTACCACCCAGCGGCTGCTGCGTGACGAGCGAGTACGGGCCGGTCGAACGGGCGTGCATCTTGTCGTCCACCAAGTGGTGCAGCTTCAGCACGTGCATGTAGCCGATGGTCGTCGGGCGCTCGAACTGGTCACCGGTACGGCCGTCGTACAGGTAGGCCTGCGTACGCGTCTCGGTCAGACCCTTGCGGGCGGCGATGTCATCCGGGTAGGCCAGCTTCAGCATGCCGCGGATTTCCTCTTCCTTGGCACCGTCGAACACCGGCGTCGCGAAGGGCACGCCCTTGGACAGGTTCTGGGCCATCTCGACGATTTCCTTGTCGGTCAGGTCGTCCAGGTGCTCGGTCTTGCCGCCATTGCGGTTGTAGAGCTCGTCCAGGAACTTGCGCAGCTCGCTGACGGCCGCATGCTGCTGGAGCATGTCGCCGATGCGCTGGCCGATGCCCTTGCCGGCCCAGCCCAGGTGCACTTCCAGAACCTGACCCACGTTCATCCGCGAGGGCACGCCCAGCGGGTTCAGCACGATGTCGGCAGGCGTGCCGTCGGCCATGTAGGGCATGTCTTCGATCGGGGTGATCTTGGACACGACACCCTTGTTGCCGTGACGGCCGGCCATCTTGTCGCCAGGCTGCAGACGACGCTTGACGGCCAGGTAGACCTTGACCATCTTCAGCACGCCGGCGGGCAGCTCGTCGCCCTGCGTCAGCTTCTTGCGCTTCTCTTCGAAGGCCAGATCGAAGCTGTGGCGGGTCTGTTCCAGCGAGTTCTTGATGGATTCCAGCTGGTTGGCGACCTCGTCCTCGGCGGGGCGAATGTCGAACCAGTGGAACTTCTCGACCTCGGCCAGGTAGTCCTTGCTGATGACCGTGCCCTTGCTGATCTTCTTGGGACCGCCATTGGCGATCTTGCCGGTCAGCAGCTTCTCGATACGGTCGAAGGCATCCGCTTCCACGATGCGCAGCTGGTCGTTCAGGTCCAGGCGGAAGCGCTTCAGCTCGTCGTCGATGATCTGCTGGGCGCGCTTGTCGCGCTGGATGCCTTCACGAGTGAAGACCTGCACGTCGATGACGGTGCCGGAGGTGCCCTGGTCCACGCGCAGCGAGGTGTCCTTCACGTCGGACGCCTTCTCGCCGAAGATGGCGCGCAGCAGCTTCTCTTCCGGGGTCAGGGTGGTTTCGCCCTTCGGGGTCACCTTGCCGACCAGCACGTCGCCGGGGCCGACTTCCGCACCGATGTAGACGATGCCGGACTCGTCCAGGCGAGCCAGTTGCTGCTCGGACAGGTTCGGGATGTCACGGGTGATTTCTTCGGAGCCCAGCTTGGTGTCGCGGGCCATGACCACCAGTTCCTCGATGTGGATCGAGGTGTAGCGGTCTTCGGCCACCACGCGTTCGGAGATCAGGATCGAATCTTCGAAGTTGTAGCCGTTCCAGGGCATGAACGCGACCAGCATGTTCTGGCCCAGGGCCAGCTCGCCGATGTCGGTCGAGGCGCCGTCAGCGATGATGTCCTCCGAGGCCACCTTGTCACCCCGGCGCACGATCGGGCGCTGGTGGATGTTGGTGTTCTGGTTGGAACGCTGGTACTTGATCAGGTTGTAGATGTCGACGCCGACTTCACCGGCCACCGTTTCCTCGTCGTTGACGCGGATCACGATGCGGTTGGTGTCGACATAGTCCACGACGCCGCCGCGGCGGGCCGTCACGACGGTGCCCGAGTCCTTGGCCGCCACGCGCTCCACGCCGGTACCGACGAAGGCCTTTTCGGGGCGCAGGGTCGGCACAGCCTGACGCTGCATGTTGGCGCCCATCAGTGCGCGGTTCGCATCATCGTGCTCGAGGAACGGCACCAGCGAGGCAGCGACCGACACGATCTGCGTCGGGGCCACGTCCATGTACTGGATGCGTTCCGGCGAGGTCAGAACCGATTCGCCGTTCTCACGGGCGGACACCAGTTCGTCGATCAGCTGGCCATCCGCGTTCAGCGTGGCATTGGCCTGGGCGATGACGTACTTGCCTTCCTCGATGGCGGACAGGTAGTCGATCTGGTTCGTCACCTTGCCGTCGACCACGCGACGGTACGGCGTCTCGAGGAAGCCGTACTCGTTCAACTGGGCGTACAGAGCCAGCGAGTTGATCAGGCCGATGTTCGGGCCTTCCGGCGTTTCGATCGGGCAGACGCGGCCGTAGTGGGTGGGGTGCACGTCACGGACTTCGAAGCCGGCGCGCTCACGGGTCAGACCGCCCGGGCCCAGTGCGGAGACGCGACGCTTGTGCGTGATCTCGGACAGGGGGTTGGTCTGGTCCATGAACTGGGACAGCTGCGAGGCACCGAAGAACTCCTTCAGAGCCGCGGAGATCGGCTTGGAGTTGATCAGGTCGTGCGGCATCAGGGCTTCGGTCTCGGCCTGGCCCAGACGCTCCTTCACGGCCTTCTCGATACGGGCCAGGCCCGAGCGGTACTGGTTCTCAGCCAGTTCGCCCACGCAGCGCACGCGACGGTTGCCCAGGTGGTCGATGTCATCGACTTCGCCACGGCCATTGCGCAGCTCGACCAGGATCTTGACCACGTCGAGGATGTCCTCGTTCGACAGGGTCATCTTGCCTTCCGGCGTGTCGCGGCCCACACGGGCGTTGAACTTCATCCGGCCGACGCGCGACAGATCGTAGGTGTCTTCGCTGTAGAACAGGCGGTTGAACAGGGCCTCGACGGCGTCTTCCGTCGGCGGCTCGCCAGGGCGCATCATGCGATAGATGGCGACGCGGGCAGCCAGCTGCTCGGTCGTTTCATCCAGGGCCAGCGTCTGGCTGATGTAGGCGCCTTCGTCCAGCTCGTTGGTGTACAGGCACTGGATGTCCTTGATGCCTGCGCTGCGCAGCTTCTTCAGCAGGGCGTCGGTCAGCTCGTCATTGGCCTTGGCGATGATCTCGCCGGTGTCGCCGTCGACCATGTTCTTGGCCAGCACGCGGCCGACCAGGAAGTCTTCGGGCACCGTGACGTGCTGCGTGCCGGACTGCTCCAGCTGACGCACGTGGCGGGCGGTGATGCGCTTGTCCTTCTCGACCAGCACATTGCCGCTCTTGTCCGTGATGTCGAAGCGGGCGACTTCACCCTTCAGGCGGTCGGCCACGAATTCCATCTGGGCACCGGAGTCCATCAGACGGAAGTTGTCGAACACGAAGAAGTGCGCCAGGATCTGCTCGGGGTTCAGGCCGATGGCCTTGAGCAGGATCGTGACCGGCATCTTGCGGCGGCGGTCGACGCGGAAGTACAGGATGTCCTTCGGGTCGAACTCGAAGTCCAGCCACGAGCCACGGTAGGGAATGATCCGCGCCGAGAACAGCAGCTTGCCGGACGAGTGGGTCTTGCCCTTGTCGTGCTCGAAGAACACGCCGGGCGAGCGGTGCAGCTGCGACACGATGACACGCTCGGTGCCATTGACGATGAAGGAGCCGTAGTCGGTCATCAGGGGCACTTCGCCCATGTAGACCTCTTGTTCCTTGATTTCCTTGACCGTCTTGGCCTGGGGGCTCTCACGGTCATAGATGATCATCTGCAGGCGGGCACGCACGGCCGCTGCATAGGTCAGGCCGCGCTGCTGGCACTCGCGGGTGTCAAACGGCGGCTTGGCGATGTTGTACTCGAGGAACTTCATCTCCACGAACCCGTTGTGCGACACGATCGGGAAGGCGGAGAGGAAGGCTGCCTGCAAGCCTTCAGGCTTGCGCTTGGCGGGGGGAAGGTCTTTTTGCAGGAAGGCGACGTAAGAGTCCTTCTGCATGGTCAGCAAATAGGGAACGTTCTGGACGTTCTCGCGCTTGCCGAAGCTCTTGCGGATACGCTTGCGCTCGGTATAGCTGTAGGGGGTTGTTTGCGCCATAAACACTCCGTGGCTAGCCCCCACCTGGCCATGGCAGGGGCTGCGTCGGCGACTGGCTTCTCAGGCATTGCACCCGAAGCTTGGTGGTTGGCCACTACCAACCGCTGGCGGACAACCCTGGCCGCATGCTCATGCGTAACCAGAGTCCGACCAAACCGGCTCTCTGCAGTCGGATCAGAGAACACTTGAAAGAACCGCGAATGATACCTCGCGAAGCACTTTCAGCTGTTCTCAATCAAGATAAACCCGCAATGACGAAAAAGGGGAAGCCCAAAGGCAACCCCTTCTCGAATCCAGGCGAACCCGAATTCGTGCGGCGGGCGGCGTAGCGAGCCGGTCGAGGTCGGGCTTGAGACGCGCAGCCGTACTGGTGTACGGCGAGCATCGAAAGCCCGAGATCGGCCGGCGCAGTAGCCGGACGCCGTACGAATTACTTGAGTTCGACCTTGGCGCCGGCTTCTTCCAGCTTCTTCTTGGCGGCGTCGGCGTCAGCCTTGGACACGCCTTCCTTGACGGGCTTCGGAGCGCCGTCGACCAGGTCCTTGGCTTCCTTCAGACCCAGGCCGGTGATTTCACGCACGGCCTTGATCACGCCCACCTTGTTGGAACCGGCTTCAGCCAGCACCACGGTGAACTCGGTCTTTTCTTCAGCAGCAGCAGCGCCACCGCCAGCAGCGCCGCCAGCGGCGGGAGCAGCCATGGAAGCGGCGGACACGCCGAACTTCTCTTCGATGGCCTTGACCAGGTCGTTCAGTTCCAGAACGGTCATGCTGTCCAGAGCAGCCAGGAATGCGTCTTTATCGAATGCCATGATGTTTTCCTAAATACAGATAAGTTGCAGTTGATGCGGTGATCGTCGTCGATCAGGCGGCAGCCGGGGCTTCGGCTTCTGCGCCGCCACCACGTTGCTGAGCCAGTGCAGCCAGCACGGCAGCGGTACGCTGCACGGGCGACTTGAGCAGGCCGGCCACTTGCGACAGCAGCACTTCCTTGCTCGGCACGGCGGCCAGGGCCTTCACGCCATTGACGTCCAGGGCCTTGCCACCATAGGCGCCGCCCTTGATCACCAGCTTGTCATTGGTCTTGGCAAAGTCAGCGATGACTTTGGCAGCCGCGACAGCATCTTCCGAAAAGCCGTAGATCAGCGGGCCGACCATGCTCTCCGAAGCGACCTCGAACGAGGTGCCGGCCACAGCACGACGCGCCAGGGTGTTCTTCAGCACGTGAAGATACACACCTTGGGCACGCGCGGTGACGCGCAGCTTGTTCAAGGCTTCAACGGTGAGGCCACGGTACTCAGCCAACGCCAGCGTCTGGGCCTTGGCAGCCTGGGCTGCCACGTCCGACACGACGGCTGCTTTCTCGTTGCGATTGAGACTCAAGGTCTACTCCTCACAAAAATGCCTGGGGTCTTGCGACCTTTCGGCACACCGGAATTCAGCGACCTTCTGTCAGGAACTCACACCAGAGCCTCTCGGCTCGGGCACAAAACTTTCCCTTCAGCGGGTTCGCCATCTGCGCTGGCGACCACACGCGGTGGTCATTAAGCGTCGCCCCCGGTACTGCGGAGCTTCACGCCAGCGGTCTTGGATGACGCGCCTCCATCAGGGATGGAGACGCCCCACCAATCTTGTCGCGCGGCACCAGACTCGTGCCGCGCAGATTCTTTGGCCGCCCAGCGCCGAGGCGCCGGGCTGCATCAAGCTCAGGCAGCAGCCGCGGCGTTGATGCTGGCGATTTCGACGCGGGCGCCGACGCCCATCGTCGAGGACACAGCCACCTTGCGCAGGTAGATGCCCTTGCTCGAAGCCGGCTTGGACTTGTTCAGTGCCTCGACCAGCGCGCGCAGGTTGTCCTGCAGCTTCTCGGTATCGAACGAACGACGACCGATCGTGCCGTGGATGATGCCGGCCTTGTCGACGCGGAACTGGATCTGGCCAGCCTTGGCGTTCTTGACAGCGGTGGCGACGTCCGGGGTCACGGTGCCGACCTTCGGGTTCGGCATCAGGCCGCGGGGGCCCAGGATCTGACCCAGGGTACCCACGATGCGCATCGTGTCGGGCGAGGCGATGACCACGTCGAAGGGCATGTCGCCAGCCTTCACGCGCTCAGCCAGGTCTTCCATGCCGACGACGTCAGCGCCGGCGGCCTTGGCTTCTTCAGCCTTGGCGCCTTGGGCGAAGACCGCCACGCGCTTGGTCTTGCCGGTGCCATGGGGCAGCACGACAGCGCCGCGCACCACTTGGTCCGACTTCTTGGCATCGATGCCCAGCTGCACGGCCACGTCGATGGATTCATCGAACTTGGCGGTGGCCAGTTCCTTGACCAGGTTCAGAGCGTCACCCAGCGGGTACAGCTTGGTGGTCTCGACCTTGCCTTGCAGAGCTTTTTGCTTCTTGGTCAGCTTAGCCATGTCACACACCCTCCACGATGATGCCCATCGAGCGGGCCGAACCAGCGATCGTGCGAACGCCAGCGTCCAGGTCAGCAGCGGTGAGATCCTTCTGCTTGGTCTTGACGATTTCTTCCAGCTGGGCGCGGGTCAGCTTGCCGACCTTGTCCAGGTGGGGGCGCTGCGAGCCCTTCTCGATCTTGGCAGCCTTCTTCAGCAGCACGGTCGCGGGGGGCGACTTGATGACGAAGGTGAAGCTCTTGTCTGCGAAGGCGGTGATCACCACCGGCAGCTTCAGACCCGGCTCATAGCTCTGCGTCTGGGCGTTGAACGCCTTGCAGAATTCCATGATGTTCAGGCCGCGCTGACCCAGCGCGGGACCGACCGGAGGCGAAGGATTTGCCTTGCCAGCCGGAATTTGCAGCTTGATGAAGCCGACAATCTTCTTGGCCATGATTTCTCCTAGAAGCGCCGCGACGGCCACGCCGCTGCGCCTGAGTGCTAGCGCCAGGGACTCGGACTTGCGCCCCTACCCTGGCTCCTCTTGCCCGTGTCTCGTCACAGGCTGGCTACGGATGCGTTCTCCAGGCGCCAAAAGCACCTGAAGGGCCGCATCGGGCCCTTGTTCTTGGCGTCAGACCTTCTCGACCTGCGAGAAGTCCAGCTCCACCGGCGTGGCACGACCAAAGATCGTGACAGAGACGCGCACCTTGGACTTGTCGTAGTTGACTTCCTCGATGGCGCCGTTGAAGTCCGTGAACGGGCCTTCCTTGACGCGGACGATTTCGCCGACCGTCCACTCGACCTTGGGCCGGGGCTTCTCGACGCCTTCCTGCATCTGGTTGACGATCTTCATCACCTCGTGCTCCGAGATCGGGGCCGGGCGATTCTTCGCGCCACCGACGAAACCGGTCACCTTGGAGGTGTTCTTGACCAGATGCCAGGTGTCGTCGTCCATGAGCATCTCCACCAGCACATAGCCAGGGAAGAAACGACGCTCGGTGACGGACTTCTTGCCGTTCTTCAGCTCGACCACTTCTTCAGTGGGAACCAGGATGCGGCCGAACTTGTCCTGCATGCCGGCGCGGTCGATGCGCTCGCGCAGATTGCGCTCGACAGCCTTCTCCATGCCGGAATAGGCATGGACCACGTACCAGCGCTTGGGCAGACCGGCCGGGACGGCGTCGGCTGCGACGACTTGTTGCTCTTCGCTCATATCAGTCCTTTGGCACCTGCTCAGCGCTTCCAACCCAGAATCAGGTCATACAACACCCATTCCAGGGTCTTGTCCGTCAGGAACAGGAACAGCGCCATCACCACGACGAAGGCAAACACATAGCCCGTCATCTGGGTCGCTTCCTTGCGGGTCGGCCACACGACCTTGCGCACCTCGCGCAGCGAGTCCTGGCCGTAGGCGATCAGCGACTTGCCGGATTCAGAGGTGAAGAAGGCGCCGGCAGAGGCCGCCAGCAGCACCAGCAGCGCTCCCCATTGGGCCAGCGCGCCCTGCTTGGACAGCGCGTAGAAGGCCACCAGCGCACCGATCAGCAGCAGCACGGCACCGGCCAGCTTGGCCTTGTCTGCGCCGGAAGTGACGGTTTCGACTTGAGGATTGGACATTCGATTCGCTTTCAGCGCCCGAAACGGGCAAGGGTCATGGCTGACCCATCAGCAGCAAAGCCCGCCGGGATGCACTCCCGCGGGCTTGGCTTGACCACAAAGACCAACGATCTTGATCAGAGACTGTTGGCAGGGGCAGAGGGTCTCGAACCCCCAACCTTCGGTTTTGGAGACCGACGCTCTGCCAATTGAGCTATGCCCCTGTGGTCCTTCAAAAATTACTCGATGATGGTAGCAACCACGCCCGAGCCGACGGTACGGCCACCTTCGCGGATAGCGAAGCGCAGACCTTCTTCCATGGCGATCGGAGCGATCAGCTTCACGG
>JAYRJQ010000037.1:0-15971 GCA_041906185.1 Burkholderiaceae bacterium | reverse complement strand
GCCGCTGCTGTACTTATCCTCAACTCCTTCCCAGGAGTTACAACAGGAGGAATTAGCATTGTAACTTTCGCTTCCAGCCTTTGCTTGGCCACCATACTAGCTGCAGCAACCCTTGTGTGCGGGAAACGCCCTCTGATTTCACTGCTAATTTACACAGCTAGCATTTTTTGCCACTATCTCTTTCCATCCGGATTGTTTTTCTCCGATGACTCCGACCTAACCCGCATTGCTCACGCTATTGACTTTTTGCTCTACGCCAGCATCGCCGGAGTCGTCGTCAGTGCGATTAGCGAATACAACAAACGAACGTCACCAAGCGTCGGAAGCTAGATTTATTTGTTAAACAAATCAAATTGCATTCACGCACATCACCAAATAGACCCCCTCCGAAAATAATGCTATACAAATTCACCTACCATTCCCGACAGTAAATCATTCAAGTACAATTAGAAGTCAACACGGAGCCCGATCGTTCACGCGAATCGGGCATTTTTTATACCGCGTTTGGAATGCATCACGAAAGGCCCATTGCACAGAAATCCATTCCTCAATTCACAAAAATGTGAACTCATTTCATACTCACGCATTGCCCGAAACTCCAATAATCCCAATAATCACAAGCACTTAGAAAATAGCCAGCATTAATTGGGATGGAAATTGAGAGCGATCTGAATATAGATGAAAACTTATGCCACCGGCACAGATGAGCAATGAATAGACAGTCAACTTAACCACACGAGGTGCAACATTCCAGACGCATAGCATTAGGAGATGACTATGCAAAGCATCCAATCCACAATCACATTCAGCAATACATTTCGCGGACTTAAGGCGTACTCAAAAGAAAAATCTGCCAAGGGGCTATACGTCAACGTAGTCGAAAAGGTCTTTCAGATTCTTAAACATGGACTACACAACTATCAGAAGCCTCGCGCCGCGCATCTTGTAATTGATTCCCCAAAGCTTGAAACGATTAAATCACTACCTCAGGATCTAGAGCGCTTCCTTCTCCAGCGCAATAAGCCTGTAGACGCCCAATCCAAACCAAATTTCGTATATCTATACGTTGTTGAGAAAAGACCAAGAAGCAAAAAAGAACATCTTCACCTGCTTGTGGTTGCTGATGGACTAGACGCGCTGGATCTACGCTTACTCTCAGAACGTTTGGTGAAATTTAGCTCAACGCGCAAAGTAAAAATTCAACAAAGGCGCTTTGATTGCCTTCCGCTTGCCATCTGCGAAAATACCGGTGAAATTCGCCTTAATCGACGAGGAGAGTACGCACGCAAGGGAAGCGTCTACTTTCATGACCTTCGATGGGAATTTGAAGATGCTTTCGAGCGCCTCACCTATTTCGCAAAAGTCCTTACGAAACCCGAGTACGCCTTTCTTTCTTGCAGCAGATACATTGATCCGCTTGCTCACTCCAACGACGACTGCAAAGATAGAGTACTCCCAACCGTACAGTCGCCCGAGCCGTCTCTGAGTGTCTAATTAGAATTAGTAATGCGGTTTTTTGACAGTTGTGCGTTAGGATCAAGACCCATCGCAGACACCAAAACCAATGATGCGCAAAACTGAAATTCACATTGCGTACAAGCGAGTTAGCACCATCGAGCAGTGCCTTGATCGCCAATTGGCTGATTGCCAAATTCCCTTCTCGTTTATCTATGAAGATCGAGCATCAGGCAAGAATGCAGAGCGGCCTGAGCTTCAGAGACTCCTCAAGGATGAGAATTTAGGCAGGCTTCATGACGTCACACTGCACGTTCACAGCCTAGATCGTCTTGCTCGCAATCTAAACGATCTACTAACAATCGTTGAGGGGCTCAAAGAAAAGGGATGGAGCGTACGATTTCATAAGGAAAACCTTGCCTTCTCCGGGCGAGAAGCGAGCAGCAGTTTTGAAACCCTGATGCTTCAAATGCTGGGCTCCTTCGCAGAGTTTGAAAGGAATCTGAGCAGAGAGCGCCAATTGGAGGGTATTGCGATTGCCAAAGCCAAGGGGCTTTACATAGGTCGAAAGCCTAGTCTCACCGAGAACCAAATTGCAGAATTGCGTTCCAAGGCATCAGCCTCTGACGTCAATATCTCGGCACTAGCGCGCGAACTAAACATCAGCCGAAGCACGCTATATAGCTACTTGAAGCACTGATATCCTCTAGTGATATTTCAGCTTTCCATTGGGGGGCATCCTGCGATTGCACAGCACAGATCAAGCCACCGAGCCGCCCTGCAAGATACTCCTCTCCAAATCCTGAATCGAATTCGATTCCGCGATTGAGCTTCCGTCATCACCTATGGCAACGTAACGGATCCATGAGTTCTCAAATTCCATCCCTGGCAGCTCAATCGACAGAACATAGCACTTGGCAATCTTCTGCATTCGTCGGACCAAGGTGAAAATTTCACGCCCCTCAGGCGAGCTAGAGAGCCTTGCAACTCGCCCGGTTACATTGACTCTGTATTTCATTTGCTTCAACAGCGTTCGCAACTCCAATAGCGGCATTTTTTCGATCTTTGAAAGATCAAAAATTGTGCCCGCAACGGAATAGACAGAAGCAATTCTTTGCTCAATATCAGACTTTTGAGCTTGCAACTTTTCTATCTTTTCTCGATATTCAGCAATAGTATCCAAATGAGCGCGATCTGCCGTCACTCTGTAGAGATCAATCTCTCGCGATTGCTGAATTTTTAGCCTAGCAATGTGATCTTCAAGTTCCTCCGTAGCCTGTGGAGCTGCAGCATCCCTCTTCATATACAAGTCAGCCAGGGCAGTAGTCAGGCCGTAGTCATAGATGTACTTTAGTACGCTATATGGCCAAGTTGTTCCGTTGCTGCACGTGCCATTTTTCAAATAGCCAGAACAATTGCAGTAAAGAATCGATTTCTTTTGACAGTACGCCTCTGACCCCACAGGCGCAGCTTTCGTCGCCGCAGGTTTTTGTCGCCGGGTGTGGAACGTCAATCCGCACGCACCACAGAAGACGATTCCCGATAGCACGTATTCGCTTGACTTGCTTGGCTGCCTAATACGTCGCTTCTGTTCTTCACGTACCTGAAGCCACTTAATATTGCTAATTAAGGGTTCAAAGCAGCCCTCGATTCTTTCCCCTTTTGTGCTCCAGACACCTATAAGCGCTTCATCACTCAACCACTTTTTGACAGTTGTTGCATTTAGTCGGCCATACCGAGCAAGCAAAATTTCATTTGCGGAAATTTGATCCTGCAGCATCCTCACAATTTCCCGATGACCCAATCCCTTTAGATAGAAGTCAACTGCAGCACTAACGAGCCCCGCAAATGGCTCATGCAATTTTCCGTCTTTTATCCACGGCGCGTTGACAACGTTTCTTATTGGCTCTCCCGCCCTGGCTTTTCTTCGTCTCGCTTCATGTGAAGCAGCCACACGCTCGCCGAGTCGCTTGCTATACTCATGCGCCGCCTGAATGCTTGCAATGAGCGAATAGATAGCCGCACCATTTAGACTTTCGGCGTCATAGGTTTGATTATTCTCAAGGGTAATTATCTTCACCCCTTTCCTGAGAATTTCCTTAATCAGATCGAATGAATCAATCGTTGATTGCCTACTCAGGCGATCTATGGCCTCAACTACCAAAACGTCACCAGCTTTAATAACCTTCTGTTCAATGAGACTCAAGAAGCGTCCCAAGTCGCCGTAAGCTGCGTTTTTCCCTCGATATGCAGACACCCCCTCGTCCTGCAGATAGCGAGCCTTGTAGAGGTCCGCGTGCGCACTGAGCCAGTGCTCGAAGGCTGCACGCTGTCGCTCAATGGAAGATCCACGGCTCTGCCTCCCAGATGAGAAGCGAGCATAGGAAATCGCAGAATGGGGTGGCGATTTATTCATGGTTATGATGCTATCAGTCACCTGATCGCCGCGATGAACCCCTGCGCCTGCGGATTCCATGGCCAGCCGGGCGTCCGGCAATGCCGCTGCAGCCCCGACCAGGTCGCCCGCTACCAAGGGCGGCTCAGCGGCCCGCTGCTGGACCGCATCGACATGATGGTGGAGGTGCCCGGCCTGCCGCCCGAACTGCTCGCCGCCGCGCCGGACGGTGATGACACCGCCACCGTGGCGGCCCGGGTGCGGCTCGCGCGCGAGCGGCAGCGCGCGCGCCAGGGCTGCACCAACGCCCTGCTGGGGCCGCCACAGCTGGATGCCCACGCCCGGGCCGAGGCGCCTGCCCAGGCCCTGCTGGAGCGCAGCATCGCGTCACTGGGATGGTCCGCCCGCGCCCAGCACCGCCTGCTGCGGGTGGCGCGCAGCATTGCCGACCTCGCCGGCGAGGACGCCATCCTCAAACCGCATGTGGCCGAGGCCGTGCAGCTGCGGCGCGCCCTCGTGAAAGGCTGAGCCCCTGGGCGCGGCGGCATCGAGCCGGCGGGCCTCCAGACCTGCATAAACACCGCATGAAACCGGTCTGAAACCTGCCCAGGGCACGCCGGCACCACAATGCCCGCCTCAACTCCTGCCTGCTCATGAAGACTTTCGGCTGGGCCCTCGTCGGCCCGGGCAAGATCGCCCGTCGTTTCGCCCACGCGCTCAGCGCACTCCCCGGCAGCCGCCTTGCCGCCGTCCATGGGCGCGACGCCGGGCGAGCGGCGGCCTTTGCCGAGCAATGCCAGGTGCAATGGCCCGACCCGGCCGGCGCGCCCCGCGTCAGCACGGACCTGGCCGCCCTGCTGGCGGACCCGGCCATCGATGCCGTCTACGTCGCGACGCCCCACGCCCAGCACGGCGCACCGGTGCGCGCGGCCCTGGCGGCCGGCAAACCCGTGCTCTGCGAGAAGCCCCTGGTGCCGAACCGGGCCGAGGGCGAGGCCCTGGTGGCCCTGGCCCGCGAGCGCGGCGTCTTCCTGATGGAGGCCGTCTGGACGCGCTTCCTCCCGGCCTACGAGGTGCTCGGCGGGCTGTTGCGGGACCAGGCCATCGGCCCGCTGCGCGCCATCGAGTCGACCTTCTGCTTCCCCGCGCCATATGACCCGCTGAGCCGCCTCTTCGACCCCGCGGCGGCCGGCGGAGCGCTGCTGGACGTCGGCATCTACAACCTCACCGCGACGCGCCTGGCGCTGCAGCAGTCCCTCGGCCACGTCCCGGCACTTGAGCAGCTGGACGTCCAGGGCGTGCTGGCGCCCAGCGGCGTGGACCAGCGGGTGCAGGGGCTGCTGCGCTTCGAGGGCGGCGTCACGGCGCAGTTCCTCTGCGGCCTGGACGCCAGCGCGCCCAATGCCCTGACCCTCCTCGGCGAGCGCGGCTCGATCCGCCTGCCGCAGCACTTCTGGGAAAGCCAGACCGTGGTCCTGCGCCCGCAGGGCCGGGCAGAGCAGCGCATCGAGGCTCCCTGGCGCATCAACGGCTTCGAGGGCGAGATCGAGGAGGCCGAGGCCTGCATCCGGGCCGGCCTCATTGAAAGCCCGCGGATGCGCCATGCCGAGACGCTGGACATCCTCGGTTGGATGGACCGCATCCGCGCGCGGCTGGGCGTGCGCTACCCCTTCGAGCCGACCGTACCCCTGCCCTGAGCCCGGCCCCGAGTCCGGCCCTGTGGTGGCGGCCCGACAGGCGCCGCCCACCATCGCACTTCCCCCGCAAGAGGGCCATCGGTGACGGCAGCCTGTGGAATGATGCGCGCAGAAAAACCACGAGGGACACCGACATGAGCCTGCTGCGCGCGTGGCTGGTACTGCTGATGCTGTGGCTGGCCTGCCTGGGCCTGCTGATCTGGCTGCGTTCGCTCAGCCGGCGTCAGGCCATCGCCTGGCTGCAGTGGCTGCGCTGGGCAGGCGTCGGTGCCGTGCTGGCGGGCGTCCTGGCCGCCGCGATGATTCATTTCTTCTGAGAGGGCCCCATGAGCGCCAACAAGACCCGCAAGACCGCGATCCGCCCCGTCACTCTGGCCCTGCTGATGGCCGCCGCCGCCCTGAGCGCCTGCACCCGCATCGAGACCGGCGAGGTCGGCCTGCGCGTGGGCATCGACAAGCAGATCAGCGGCGCCGAGCTCATGCCGGGCAGCTTCAACCAGACGCTCTTCGGCGACGTGCTGACCTTCCCGGTCCGCGACATCGCCGTCACGCTGGACAACAAGAACCCGCTCACGGCGGACAACAGCACGCTGAAGGACTTCGACCTCACCCTGGTCTATTCCATCAACCCCAGCAGCGTGTCCGACCTCTGGAGCACCAAGAGCCGCAGCTTCCACGCCTACAACCGGGACGAGCGCGACTGGATCCTCATGCACAGCTTCATGACGACCGTCGCCAACAACGCCGCCTACAAGGCCGTGCGCGAGTACAAGGCGCTCGCCGTGGCGGACAACCGCCAGAAGATCGAGCAGGAGATCAAGCGCATCGTCACCGAGACGCTGGCCGCCGAGAAGCTGGACCAGGCGCTGAGCGTCACGCTGGTCCAGGTGCGCAACGTGCTGCCGGCCGACGACATCATCGCTTCGGCCAATGCCGTGGTGACGGCCCAGAACGCCCTGCGCGCCAAGGAGATCGAGGTCGAGACGGCCAAGAAGGAGGCCGAGCGCATCGCCGCGCTCAACGCCAACAGCAAGGCCATCGAGTACATGAATGCGCAGGCCCAGCTGAAGATCGCCGAGGGCATTGCCGCGGGCAAGGTGAACACCATCGTCGTGCCCTATGACTTCAAGGGCATCGTGAACGCCAACGCGCGCTGAGCCGGCGAGCCGGCTCGACATGACAAAGGCGGCCCGCGGGCCGCCTTTGCCGTTCAGAGGTCGGGCTGCGCCGACCGGGCCTCAGCGCTCGCGGCGCTCGATGCGGCCGTTCCGCACCACGACCACATCGCCCACGCGCAGGCCCGGGTCCTGGCCCTGCTCCAGGCGCTGCGAGCTGCCGTCGGCATGGCTCAGGCGCACGACCCACACGCGGTGCGACTTCTGGCGCTTCTCGATCTCGTTGCCGGCGTAGCCGCCCGCCACGGCACCGCCGATGGTCGCGATCTTCTTGCCGGTGCCGCCGCCCACCTGGTTGCCCAGCAGGCCGCCCAGCACCGCGCCGCCCACGGCACCGATGCCGCTGGCCTTGCCCTGGCGGGTTTCCTCGTGCACCTCGGTCACGCGGGCGCATTCGCCGCACAGGGCCGGGGCATGGCTCGACGCGGCCTTGCCGGGCTCGGAGCCGTTCGTGCCGGCATTGCCCTGGGCCTCGCGGGCGTCCGCCATCGACTGTTTCTGGGGTGCTGGCTGCACCGGCGCCGGCGAGCCGCCACCGACCTCGGCGGCGGGCGCGGCGACCGGGCTCACCGGCACGGACGGCGACGAAGCACGGCCGACGGCAAAGGCGCCGGCCAGCAGCACACCGGCGCCCAGCACGCCGGCAATGATTTGACTGGAAGTGAAGGGCAGTTTCATGGGGATCTCCTCGAGCACCGCGACGCGCCGGGAACGGCAGGCGCGGGCAGTACTTCCAGAATGCCAGAAGGGCCCGTTCGGCCGACAGCCGAACAGGTCACAGATGTAAGCGAGCGTTTGGCAGACCGGGCCCGCGCGGGCCCCCGGGCCCTGAACTCAGCCCAGCAGCGGCGCCAGCGCGCGCTGGGCGCTGGCCTCGTCGAGGGCGCAGCGGGCCGCCCAGTCCTTCAGCTGATCCTCGCCGATGCGGCCCACGTTGAAGTAGCTGGCGTCGGGGTGGGCGAAGTAGAAGCCGCTCACGCTCGCGGCCGGCGTCATGGCCATGGACTCCGTCAGACCCATGCCGATGGCCTCCGGGTCCAGCACGCGGAACACATCGCGCTTCACGAGGTGGTCCGGGCAGGCCGGGTAGCCCGGCGCGGGGCGGATGCCGCGGTACTGCTCGGCGATGAGCGCCTCGTTGTCCAGCTGCTCGTCGGTGGCGTAGCCCCAGAACTCCGTGCGCACGCGCTGGTGCAGGCGCTCGGCCAGCGCCTCGGCCAGGCGGTCGGCCAGGGCCTTGAGCATGATGGCGGAGTAGTCGTCGTGGTCGGCCAGGAACTGCGCCTCCTTCTTGTCGCAGCCGATGCCCGCGGTGACGGCGAAGAGGCCCACATAGTCGGGCACCGTGTCCTTGGGCGCGATGAAATCGGCCAGGCAGCGGTTGGGCCGCCGAATCTGTCCATCCGGGCCGTCGATCACCGGGCGTTCGCTCTGCATGCGCAGGCCGCGCCAGGTCATCAGCACCTCGCTGCGGGACTCATCGCGGTAGATCTCGATGTCGTCATCGTTCACCTGCGCGGCGGGATAGAGGCCGAAGACGGCGTTGGCGGTGAGCCAGCGGCCGTCGATCAGGCGCTGCAGCATGCGCTTGCCGTCGCTGAACACGCGCTGGGCCTCGGTGCCCACCACCTCGTCCTTCAGGATGGCCGGGAAGGGGCCGGCCAGGTCCCAGGTCTGGAAGAAGGGGCCCCAGTCGATGCAGGCGGCCAGTTCAGCGAGGTCCACATTGCGCAGCTCGCGGCGGCCCAGGAACTTCGGGACCGGCGGCGTGTAGGCGTCGAAGTCCAGGCGCTGCTTGTTGGCGCGGGCCTGGGCCAGGCTCACGAGCGGCGTCTGCTTCTTGTTGGCGTGCAGGTCGCGGACCTTGTCGTAGTCGGCCTTGAGCTCGTCGATGAAGCGCGTGGCGCGCTCGTCCGAGAGCAGGTCCGCACACACGCCCACCGAGCGGGAGGCATCCGGCACATAGACCACCGGCCCTTCGTAGTGCGGCGAGATCTTCACCGCCGTGTGCACGCGGCTGCAGGTGGCACCGCCGATCAGCAGCGGGATCTTCTTCATGCGGAAGTAGTCGTCGCGCTGCATCTCGGCGGCGACGTGCTGCATCTCCTCGAGGCTCGGCGTGATCAGGCCGGACAGGCCGATGATGTCCGCCCCCTCGACCTTGGCGCGGGCGAGGATGTCCTGGCAGGGGACCATCACGCCCATGTTCACCACCTCGAAGTTGTTGCACTGCAGGACCACGGTGACGATGTTCTTGCCGATGTCGTGCACGTCGCCCTTCACGGTGGCGATGACGATCTTGCCCTTGGGCTTCACGTCACCCCCGGCGGCGGCCAGCTGGCGCTTCTCTTCTTCGATGTAGGGCACGAGATGGGCCACGGCCTGCTTCATCACGCGGGCGCTCTTGACCACCTGCGGCAGGAACATCTTGCCCTGGCCGAAGAGGTCCCCCACGATGTTCATGCCGGCCATCAGCGGGCCTTCGATCACGTGCAGCGGCCGGCCACCGGTGGCGCGGATCGCCTGCCAGCATTCCTCGGTGTCCTCGGTGATGAAGTCGGTGATGCCGTGCACCAGCGCATGCGAGAGGCGCTCGTTGACGTCGCCGGCGCGCCAGGCCAGGCGGGCACTGTCGTCCTTGGCGGCGCCCTTGGCACTCTCGGCGACCTCGATCAGGCGCTCGCCCGCATCGGGGCGGCGGTTCAGCACCACGTCCTCCACGCGCTCGCGCAGCACGGGCTCCAGGTCGTCGTAGACGCCCACCATGCCGGCGTTGACGATGCCCATGTCCATGCCCGCCTGGATGGCGTGGTAGAGGAACACGGTGTGGATGGCCTCGCGCACCGGGTCATTGCCGCGGAAGCTGAAGGAGACGTTGGACACCCCGCCCGAGACCTTGGCGCCGGGCAGGTGCTGCTTGATCCAGCGCGTGGCCTCGATGAAGTCCACGGCGTAGTTGTCGTGCTCCTCGATGCCGGTGGCGATGGCGAAGATGTTGGGGTCGAAGATGATGTCCTCGGGCGCGAAGCCGACCTCGTCGACGAGCACGCGGTAGGCCCGCTCGCAGATCTCGATCTTGCGCTGGAAGGTGTCGGCCTGGCCCTTCTCGTCGAAGGCCATCACCACGGCCGCGGCGCCGTAGCGGCGCACGAGCGTGGCCTGGCGCTTGAACTCGGCCTCGCCTTCCTTGAGCGAGATGGAGTTGACGATGCCCTTGCCCTGGATGCACTTCAGGCCGGCCTCGATCACCTCCCACTTGGAGGAGTCGATCATGATGGGCACGCGCGCGATCTCGGGCTCGGAGGCGATGAGGTTGAGGAAGCGCACCATCGCGGCCTTGCTGTCCAGCATGGCCTCGTCCATGTTGATGTCGATGATCTGCGCGCCGTTCTCGACCTGCTGGCGGGCCACGGAGAGCGCGTCCTCGTAGCGCCCCTCGAGAATCATGCGGGCGAAGGCCTTGGAGCCGGTGACGTTGGTGCGCTCGCCCACGTTGACGAAGAGCGTGCCCTGGCCGATCACGACGGGCTCCAGGCCCGAGAGCTTCATGGGCTGGACGGCCGTGCGGGGCTGTGCGGACGACGTTGTGGACATGCGGACCTCGGCGATGCTGGTGGCGCAGACGATGCTGCAGCCGTTGCTGCTGGGGCCGGGGCAGGACTCACCTCGGCCGCCAGGAAAATGGGGACTCGGTGAGCGTCGTTGGCAGGGCAGCGCTTGCAGGGGAGTCGCAAGGGGGCCACCGGGTTCGAGCCTGGCGCTGGCCGGCGGCGGGCCGGCCGAGGCGTCGCAACGCTCCTCGAACGTGCGGATTTTACGCACTCGCAGGGTTTACGCGCGCCTGGGCTGCGCGCCCTCAAGCCCATACTGCGCCGCGCCGAAATACATTCTGACCGTGGAACTCGTCCCCCTGCCCCCCAACAGCCTGCGCATCGGCCAGGTGCTGACATTCTCCGTGCGAGACGCGGAAGGCCACCTCCTGTTCGCGGCCGGCCAGACGCTGCAGAACACCCCGCAGGTCCAGGCCCTGATCCAGCGCGGCGCCTGGGTTCAGGCCCATGAGACCAAGGAATACCAGAAGGCGCTGGTCCACAAGATGGACACGCTGATGATGCAGGGCGCCTCGCTCGCCAGCATCGTGAAGGTGGAGGCCGACTTCCGCGCCGAGCGCACGCAACGGGCCGTCGCGGAGCTGAGCGAACCGGCCTTCTGGAACGATCTGCACCTGCACGCGCACAGCCTGCTCAAGGATCCCCGCGAAGACTTCCTTGGCCGATTGGAAACGCTGCGCGAGGACGCCCTGCGGCGTTTTCACCAACGCCCCGACGCCGTCCTGACGCTGCTGGTGCACGACGCCTCCCAGGATTTCCAGCGCTACAGCGCCCGCCACGCCGTGCTGTGCCTGCTGGTGTCGGAGCTCGTGGCCAAGCAGCTGGGCTGGGCGGAGGACAAGACGCTGGCATTGCTCAACGCCGCCTTGACGATGAACCTCAGCATCACGCCGCAGCAGGACCGCCTGGCGGCGCAGGAGGACAAGCCGAGCCCGCGGCAGTCCCTGGAAATGCGTGACCACGGCGACCGCAGCGCCGAGCAGCTGCGCGCGCTGGGCGTCACGGACGAGCTCTGGCTGGGCGCCGTGCGCCTGCATCACGAGGCCGGCCCGGGGCCGCTGGCGGGGCGCGCGGACATCGACCAGCTCGCCCGCGTGCTGCGCCGGATCGACATCTTCGGCGCCCGGCTGAGCCCGCGGCGCAACCGCAAGGCCCTCTCCGGCGCGGCCGCCGTGCGGGCCATCTATCTGGACGAGCGCCAGCAGCCCGACGAGGCCGGCGCCGCGGTGATCAAGGCCGTGGGCCTGTACCCGCCGGGCAGCCTCGTGCGCCTGGCCAACGGCGAGCAGGGCATCGTGGTGCGCCGCGGCCACAGTGCCACCGACCCCTTGGTGGCGGCGCTGATCGGCAAGAGCGGCTCACCCCTGAGCGGCCCGGTGCCGCGCGACACCCGTCTGCAGGCGCAGGCCGTCGCCGCCAGCCTGGCACCGCACGAGCTCAAGCTCGTCATCCACATGGAAAAGCTGCTGAAGACGACGGGCTGAGCGCCCGCCGCCCCCGAAGCCTCAGGCCTCAGGCCGCGACCAGATCGCTGAACAGCTTGTGCCCGCAGGCGCGCGGCTGGTAGGCCGACACCTTGGCCGCGATGGCCGCGATGTGGTCCGGCGTGGTGCCGCAGCAGCCGCCGGCGATGTTCAGGAAGCCCGCCTGCGCGAACTCCGCCATCAGGCGGCCGGTGACGTCCGGCGTCTCGTCGAAGCCGGTGTCGCTCATGGAATTGGGCAGGCCGGCGTTGGGGTAGCAGCTGACGGCGGTCTCGGGGGCGGCCTTGGCCAGCTCCTCGATGTAGGGCCGCATCAGCGTGGCGCCGAGCGCGCAGTTCAGGCCGATGGCCAGGGGCTTGGCATGGCGCACCGAGTGCCAGAAGGCCGTCACCGTCTGGCCGGAGAGGATGCGGCCCGAGGCATCGGTCACGGTGCCGGAGATGATCACCGGCAGGCGCTCGCCCGTCGCTTCCATCAGCTCGTCGAGCGCGAAGAGCGCGGCCTTGGCGTTGAGCGTGTCGAAGATCGTCTCGACGAGGAACAGGTCCACCCCGCCCTCGAGCAGCCCCTTGGCTTGCTCGTAGTAGGCGGCGCGCAGGGTGTCGAAGTCGACATTGCGGGCGCCGGGGTCGTTCACGTCCGGGCTGATCGAGGCCGTGCGGGGCGTCGGGCCCAGGGCGCCGGCGGCGAAGCGCGGCTTCTCGGGGGTGCTGTACTTCTCGCAGGCGGCGCGGGCCAGACGGGCGGCGGCCACGTTCATGTCGTAGGCGAGGTCCTGCAGGCCGTAGTCCTCCTGCGCCACGGAGGTGGTGCCGAAGGTATTGGTCTCGATGATGTCCGAGCCCGCGGCGAGGTACTGCTCGTGGATCTGGCTGATGACGTCCGGGCGGGTGAGCACCAGCAGGTCGTTGTTGCCCTTGAGGTCCTTGGGGTGATCGGCGAAGCGCGTGCCGCGGAAATCGGCCTCGGTGAGCTTGTAGCGCTGGATCATCGTGCCCATCGCCCCGTCGAGGATGACGATGCGTTGCTTCATCAGCGCGGGCAAGGCGCTGCCACGGGTGTAGCGGGGGGCGGTAGGGGCGTTCATGGGCCCGATTGTAGAAAGGCTGCCCCGGATCCGCCCAGCGCAGGGCCTTCGCCATTCGCCCAGGCGGGCTCCGTTCAGTACAGGGTGGCGTTCTGACGGGCCTGCAGCGCCGCGTCGTAGGCCTCACCGTCGAAGCTCGCCTCCAGCGCCTGCAGGATCTCGCCCGGCGAGGGCAGCTCGCTACGATCGCGCTGCGTGGCCGGATTCCACAGCTGCGAGCGCTTGATGGCGCGGGCGCACTGGAAGAACACGAGGTTCACGGTGATCACCAGCACCGTGGCGGGGAGCTTGCCGTCCACGGCGAATCGCTCGCATAGGGCCGGCGACGCGCTGATGCGGGCAGTGCCGTTGACGCGCAGCACCTCGGGCACGCCGGGAATGAGGAACTGCAGCGCCACCTGCGGGTCGTGCAGGACATTGCGCAGGCTGTCGATGCGGTCGTTGCCGCGGCGGTCGGGCAGCAGCAGCGTCGTCGCGTCGGCCACCTGCACGAAGCCCGGCGCGTCGCCGCGCGGCGAGGTGTCGAGCCCGTTCGGGCCGCGCGTGGCCAGCACCGCGAAGGGCGCGGCCTCGATGTAGCGGCGGTAGAGCGGGTGGATCTCGCGGCACTCCTTGAACAGCGAGGCCGGCGACGGCACGCGGTCGTACAAGGCGCGCAGGCCCTGGGCATCGCTCACGTCGTGCGAGCGGTCCAGCCAGGGGGTCGAGGCGTCGCTCATGCCGGCTCCAGCGAGCGGACCAGGCGGCCCAGCCGTTCCGTGATGAGGTCGAAGAAGCCCTGCGCATCGACCTCGCCGAGCACCAGCGCGTTGCGCGGGCGCTCGGTCACGCCCCACCAGTCGATGACGCTCATGCCCAGCGTGAGCGGGCTCTGGGTCTCGATCTCGACGTTGCAGGTGCGGCCGCGGAACAGCTCGGGCTTGAGCAGCCAGGCGATCACGCAGGGGTCGTGCAGAGGCCCGCCCTGCTGGCCGTACTTCTGCTCGTCGAAGCGCTCGGCAAAGGCCAGCCAGCCGGCCACGGCGGGTCCGATGCGGCCGCCCAAGGCCCGGAGCGCCTCGATGCGGGCCGGGCTCGTCAGCGCCTGGTGCGTGCAATCCAGCGGCACCATGGTGATGGGCACGCCGCTGGCGAAGACCACCGCCGCGGCGTGCGGGTCCACGTAGCAGTTGAACTCGGCCGCGGGCGTGATGTTGCCGCCCTCGAAGCAGCCGCCGCCCATCAGCACGATGCGGCCGATGCGCGCGGCCAGGGCGGGCTCCTTCTGCAACGCCAGGGCGATGTTGGTGAGCGGCCCGAGCGGGCACAGCGTCACGCTGCCGGCGGGGCGCTCCATGACGCTGCGGATGATGAAGTCCACGCTGTGACCGGCCTGCAGCGGCATCGTCGGCGCGGGCAGCTCGAAGCCATCCAGCCCCGTCTTGCCGTGCACGTGCTCGGCCGTGACCAGCGGGCGCTGCAGCGGGCGGTCGGCGCCGGCGTACACGGGCAGGTCCGGCCGGCCGGCCAGCTCGCAGACCATGCGCGCATTGCGGCTGGTGAGCGCGAGCGGCACATTGCCGGCCACGGTGCTGATCCCCAGCACCTCGAGCTCGGGGCTGGCCAGGGCCAGCAGAATGGCGATGGCGTCGTCCTGGCCTGGGTCGGTGTCGATCACGACGGCCTGGCGGGCGCCGCTGGCCTGCAACGCGCTCATGCCCCGGCCTCCACGTCCGCATCCATCAGCGGCAGGGCCTCGTCGCCCGGGCCATCCGGCGCCGCGACCTCGGCCGGCAGCGCCGCCGCCTCCTGGGGATCCGGGTCCGTGAGGTTGAGCACGTCGAGGTCGATGGCCCCGAAGACGCTCTGCCCGTCCGTGCCCTTGAGGTCGACCCGCAGGCTGTCGCCCCACTTCATGAAGCCGGTCTGCACGCCGGCCTTCTCGTCGGCCTCCAGCGCCCGGCGGTGGGCCAGGCTCGCGCAGCCCTGGCGCGGCCGGGCGGGCCCGACGGGGCCACTGGCCACGAGCACGCCGCTGCGCAGCGGCTTGAGCCGCGCCGCCTGGGCGATGAGCTCACCGAAGCTGAATCGCATCTCGGCGCCCAGGTCCACGGGCCCGAACTTGCGGCCATTCAGCAAGGACAGCAGGCTGCCCTTGAGCCGCCCGCCGCGCCAGGCGTCGCCCAGCTCGTCCGGCGTCACCAGCACCGGCGCGAAGCTGCAGGCCAGCTGGCTCAGATGCGGGGCCTGGCGCGCTTCGCGCTCACGCAGCACGAGCTGCTGCAGGCGCCAGTCGCAGCTGAGGCCGATCAGGCGCACGGCCTCCAGCGCGCCCTCCGGCGCCGCCGCCTGGGCGAGGTCCGCACACACGGCGACGAGGCCGGGCTGGAAGTCCAGGCCCAGCGCCTCGTTGGGCAGGCGCACGGGCTCCGTCGGCCCCTGCAGCGACTCCGCCGGCCCGCGCTGCAGCACGGGCTCGCTGCCGGATTCGGGCTCGGCCTGCCCCTCGATCAGCGCCTGCAGTTCGGCGTAGGCATTGCCCTGCAGCAGCGCCCGCGGCCGGGGCAGCGGGGCCATGCAGCGGGCGGGCTCGAAGGCGAAGGCGTGACGCGCCTTGCCATGGTTCAGCGCGAGGAAGAGGTCCTCCAGCTGCGGCGCGAGAAAATTCCAGTCGTCCAGCACCTGCTGCAGCCGCGTGGCGATGCCATTGGCGTAGTGCGCCTGACTCAGGTCCCGCGAGACGACCACCAGCTGGCCATCGCGGGATCCGTCACGGTAGGTGGCTAGTTTCATCGTGGGTGACACTCCTGCATTCCTGCATTGTCCAATGAGCCGAGCGCCTTCGCCGATCACCGCCGCCACGACGCCCCCGCCAGGCCCCGCCTCGCGGGCCGGCCGGGGCCTGGGCGCGGCCGTGGGCGCGGCGCTGCTGGCCCATGCCTGGCTGCTGATCGGCTGGCCCGAGCGCGAGCCGCGCCCGCTGCACAGCGCCCCGCTGCTGCTGAGCGTGCGGGAGGCGCCGGCGGCGGATCCGGCGGCGCCCAGGGCCCCGGCCACGCTGCCGCGCCCCACGTCGATCGCGACGGCG
>JAYRJQ010000018.1:0-113817 GCA_041906185.1 Burkholderiaceae bacterium | reverse complement strand
GACGTGGGGCGCGGTCGTGGCGATCGCGGCGACGATCCCAGCCCGGGCGTGCCGATGCGCGCCCAGCCCGGCGCCGCGCCCGTGCCGAGCCCGACGCCGCAGGTGCCGCCGCCCGCCGCGGTGCCGGTGCCCCAGGTCTCGGTGCCGTCCACGCCCGCGCCGATGCCGCAGGTCGTGCCCGCCCGCCCGCGGGACGACGGGCCGCCTCTGCGCCGCCTGCCCGACACGCCGACGCGCCAGGAAAGCCGCGAGCCGGCGTTCCAGACGCAGAGTCAGATGCCGATGGCGACCCCCGAGCGCGCGTTCCAGGAGCGCCAGGACCGCGAGCGCGCCGACCGTGAACGCCAGGACCGCGAGCGCCTGATGGAGCGTGAGCGCCAGGAGCGCCAGGATCGCGTGGACCGGATGGAGCGCCAGGAACGTCAGCAGCGCTTCGAGCAGCAGCAGCGCGAGTCGCGCGAGGTGCCGATGCGCCAGATCCAGCCGGAGCGTCCGCGTGAAATGCCGCGCGAGGTCGTCCGCGAGCCCGTTCGTGCGCCGGAGCCGCCCCGGGTGGCGCCTCCGCAGCGCCAGGAAGAGGCGCGGCCCGCGCCTCGCCCGGCCCCGCAGGACAACGTGCCGCGCAAGGGCCGTCAGGACGAACGCTGAGCGGCCGCTCGGGGCCGCGCGCCGCTCAGAGCAGCGGCGCGAGCCCCTTCCAGACCTGCTCCAGCATCAGCGGGTGCGCCTTCGCCAGTGGGTGGATGCGATCGGGCTGGAACCAGGCCTCGGCATCGGGGAGCTCGGCCAGGCCGGCGAGCAGGAAGGGCACGAGGGCGACCTTCTCCTCGCGGGCCACGGTCTCGAAGCTGCCCGCGAATTCCTTGCCATAGGCGGCGCCATAGTTGGCCGGCATCTGCATGCCCACCAGCAGGACGCGGGCGCCGGCCTTCTTGCTGTCCTGGACCATCGCGCGCAGGTTGTCCCGCGTCATGGCGAGCGGCAGCCCGCGCAGGGCATCGTTGCCGCCCAGCTCGATGATCACGAGGCTGGGCTGCTCCTTCTTCAGCAGCGCGCCGAGGCGGGAGCGCCCGCCGGAGGTCGTCTCCCCGCTGATGCTGGCGTTGACCACCTCGATCTCGCGCTTCTGTGCCTTCAGCCGCGCCTCGAGCAGCGCCACCCAGCCGCTGCCACGCGCCAGGCCGTATTCGGCCGAGAGGCTGTCGCCCACCACCAGGATCTTGCGTTTCGTCGCGCTGGCATGACCTGGCACCAGCAACAGGGCCAAGCTCAGGCTAGAGTAGGCCATCCACATCCGGCGTTGCATCGCGCTCCTCATGTCTGCATCCATTCTTGAAGTCGAACACCTGGGCAAAACAGTCAACGATGCCACTGGCGAGCTGACCATTCTGCATGACATCAGCTTCCGTCTGCAGGCCAGGGAATCCGTGGCCATCGTGGGCGCCTCCGGTTCGGGCAAGAGCACGCTGCTGGCGCTGCTGGCGGGCCTGGACACGCCCACCCAGGGCGCGGTGCGCCTGCAGGGCCAGGACCTCTATGCGCTGGACGAGGACGCCCGCGCGGCGCTGCGTGCGGCGCATGTGGGCTTCGTCTTCCAGAACTTCCAGCTGCTGTCGAACCTGACGGCGCTGGAGAACGTCATGCTGCCGCTCGAGCTGCGCGGTGATCGCGAGGCCCGCACGCAAGCGCAGGCCATGCTGGAGCGCGTCGGCCTGGGCCAGCGGCTTTACCACTATCCCCGCGTGCTGTCGGGCGGCGAGCAGCAGCGTGTGGCTCTGGCCCGTGCCTTCGTGCAGCGCCCGGCGCTGCTGCTGGCGGACGAGCCCACCGGCAGCCTGGACTTCGCGACCGGCGCGCAGGTGATGGCGCTGATGTTCGAGCTCAACCGCGAGGCGGGCACGACGCTCGTCATGGTCACGCACGATCTGGCCATCGCCGAGCGCTGCGAACGCCAGTTGCGCATCGAGGCCGGCCGGCTGGTCGACGCCTTGCGGCCTGCGGCCGCTCCCTCGAGCGCGCATGCCTGACGGCCCGGCGGGGCCGAGTGCCCCGCCTGCGCCGGAGGTGCCGCGCCGTCGCCTCCGAGCCGCCGCTCGATCGCCGCTCGCTCGCGGGCAATAAAAAACCCGGCACCAGGGCCGGGTTCTTCAGGGAGCCGCGGTGCGGCTCGTCTGGGGGCTCAAGCTCACTGAGCGAACTTGTAGTCGGTCTTGGCCTTCTCGACCAGCTCGCGCTGGAAGTTGCCCATCTTCTGCTGTTCGATGCGCTGCTTGATCTGGCCCTTGACGTCGTCGAAGGCCGGGAAGGTGGCTTCGCGGGTGTCTTCCAGCTTGATGATGTGGAAGCCGAACTGCGACTTCACCGGCTCCTGGGTCATCTCACCCTTCTTCAGGGCGGTCATGGCCTTGGAGAACTCGGGCACGAAGTTGTTGGGGTTGGCGAAGTCCAGGTCGCCGCCATTGGCCGCCGAGCCGGTGTCCTTAGAGTTCTTGGACGCGAGGTCCTCGAACTTGGCGCCGCCGTTGAGCTGCTTGATCAGGGCCTTGGCCTCGTCTTCCTTCTCGACCAGGATGTGGCGGGCACGGTATTCCATGCCGCTGTTGGCCGCCTTGAACTGGTCGTATTCCTTCTGCGCTTCGGCATCGGTGACCGGGTTCTTGGCCTTGTAGTCTTCCATCAGGCCGCGGATCAGGATCATCTGGCGAGCCAGTTCCATCTGGATCTTGTAGTCGGCGCTGGCGGGGATGCCGCGCTTCTCGGCTTCCTGGATGAAGATCTCGCGGCGGACGACTTCGTCCTTGACCTGCGTTTCCAGCTCCGGCGTGCGGGGCTGGCCGTTCTTGGTGACTTGCTGGATCAGCTGGTCCACACGCGCCTTGGGCACGGCCTTGCCGTTCACCGTCGCGATGTTCTGGGCACTGGCCGACAGGGGAGCCAGCGCTGCGGTCAGGGCCGCGATCGAAGCGGCGAGCACAATCTTCTTCATGGACATTGGGCCTTTCAACAGACTCCACCGGGGAACTTGCCACCGGATCTATCAGAGATACACCGCGTTACGCGGCGAGGTTTGGATAAAAACAGACGCCCTCGAATCCGTGGGGTTCGGGGCGCCGTACAGAGCAGCTCAGGGTTCTCCCGGAGCTTTGGCTTCGATGGCCAGGGCATGGATGCCGCGGCGCATCTGCTCAGCCAGCAAATCATATACGAGGCGGTGGCGCGCGACCTTCGTGAGACCCCTGAAGCGCTCGCTCACGACGCGCACCGTGTAGTGCCCGCCTTCGCGCGCGCCGGCGTGGCCGGCATGCAAGGCGCTGTCGTCCTGCACCTCGAGGTGCTGGGGCTGGAGGCCGTCACGCAGCCGTTGCTCGATGACGGCGGTGGAGGCGCGGGGGACGTCGCTCATGGCGTCGTTCATGGCATTGTTCATGGGGCGTGGCCCTCCTTGGCGGGCGCGTTGGCGCCCTCGGCCGTGTCAGCCTTGTCGGCCGGCTCGATGATGTGGCGGCTCATGTAGAGCCCCTGGCCCAGCGTGAACAGCACGAAGAGGCCCGTCACGCCGAAGACCTTGAAGTTGGCCCAGGTGGCGGTCGGGTAGTGAAAAGCAACGTAAAGATTCAGGAAGCCGAGCGCCACGAAGAACAGCACGGAGCCGAGGTTCATGCGCGTCCAGGCGAGGTCGGGCAGCTGCACGTCCATCTCCATCATGCTGCGCAGCAGGTTCTTGCGGAACACGAGGTCGCTCACGAGGAACACCACGGCCATGCCCCAGTAGAGGCCGGTGGGCTTCCACTTGATGAAGGTCTCGTCGTGCAGCCAGACGGTCAGGCCGCCCAGCACCACGACCAGCGCGAGGCTGATCCACAGCATCAGGTCGATCTTGTGGCCACGCAGCTTGGTGATGAGCGCCTGCGCCAGCGTCGCCACCATCACCACGAGCGTGGCCAGCAGCACGGGGGCCTCCTCGGGGCCCACGGTGCCGCCGGACACCATGAAGCCGAAGTGCGAGGAGGCGAAGGCCGCGGCGGCGGCCTTGTGGCCCTCCGCGAACTTGAAGGTGCCGAAGAACAGGATCAGCGGCAGGAAATCGAGCAGAAGCTTCATGGAGACGGTGTCAGCGCCTGAATCGATCAGGCATCGGGCGCGAAGTCTATCGCGGCGGAATTGATGCAGAAGCGCTCGCCGGTGGGCCTCGGACCGTCGGGGAAGACGTGGCCCAGGTGCGCGCCGCACTGCTGGCATCGCACCTCGACCCGCACCATGCCGTGGCTGCGGTCCTCGATGCGCTCGATCACGTCGGCGTTCACGGGCGCCCAGTAGCTGGGCCAGCCGCAGCCGGCGTCGAACTTGGTCTCGGCCTCGAAGAGGCGCGTGCCGCAGCAGACGCAGTCGTAGTGGCCGCGCGCCCAGTGGTCCCAGTACTGGCCGGTGAAGGCGCGCTCGGTGGCCGCGTGGCGCGTCACCTGGTATTGCAGCTCGTCGAGCTGCTCGCGCCATTCGGCGTCGCTCTTGGCCACGGGATAGGAGGAGGGGGGCTTGTTGCTCATGATGAACAGGACACCTCAAGACGGGAAGCCCAGTCGGGCGGGAAGTCCGCATCGGACGCTTGAGCGGGTTCGTCGTACGGGCGCTGCAGAACTTTCAGCAGCCGCTCGATTTCCGTGAAATCGCCCGCCTCGGCGCGCTGGATGGCGGTCTCGGCCAGGTGATTGCGCAGCACGACGGCGGGGTTGACGGCCTGCATGCGGGGCAGGCGCTCGGCGTCGTCGCTGGCCTCGCGCGCGAGGCGCTCGCGGTAGCGCAGGGCCCAGAGGTCGAAGCGCTCGCGGTCCAGGAAGATGTCGCGCAGCGGCGCCCACGCGGCCTCGGCCCTCGCCGGCCAGTGCGAGAGCCGGCGGTGGGCGATGGTGTAGTCCGTGCGATGCAGGGCCAGCAGGCGCAGCCAGTCGTCGATGAGGGCCTGATCCTCGGCCTCGGCGCGCAGCAGCCCGAGCTTGGCCCGCATGCCGCGCAGCATCTCCTGCTGGAAGACCTGGCGGTAGGGCTCCAGGGCATCGCCCAGCAGCTCGGCCACGGCCTCCTCGTCCCCGCCGATCAGCGGCATGAGGGCCTGGGCCAGGGCGTGCAGGTTCCAGAAGGCCACCTGCGGCTGGCGCACATAGGCGTAGCGGCCCTGGTGGTCCGAGTGGTTGCAGACGTGGCCGGGGTCGAAGCCGTCGAGGAAGCCGAAGGGACCGTAGTCCAGCGTGAGGCCCAGCAGGGACATGTTGTCCGTGTTCATCACGCCATGGCAGAAACCCACGCACTGCCAAGCGGCCAGCAGCTGCGCGGTCTGGCGGGCGATCTTCTCCAGCAGGGCCACGGGCGGCACGGGCGCTTCCAGGCACTCCGGCGCGTGGTGGCTCAGGACGTGAGCGACCAGCTGGCGCAGTTCGTTCAGCTGGCCGTGGTGCGCGAAATGCTCCAGGTGGCCGAAGCGCAGGAAGCTGGGGGCGACGCGCGTGACCACGGCCGCCGTCTCCAGCGTCTCGCGCTGCACGCCCTGCGGCGAGCCCGTGATGCACAGGGCCCGCGTGGTGGGGATGCCCAGCGCGGCCATGGCCTCGGAGCACAGGAACTCGCGGATGGAGGAGCGCAGCACCGCGCGGCCGTCGCCGCGGCGGGAGTAGGGCGTGCGCCCGGCGCCCTTGAGCTGGACCTCCCAGCGCTGGCCCTCATGCACGAGCTCGCCCAGGTGCAGCGCCCGCCCGTCCCCCAGCTGCCCGGCCCAGACGCCGAACTGATGACCGCTGTAGACGCTGGCCCAGGGCTGCATGCCCTCCCACAGGGCGTTGCCGCTGAGCACCTGCAGGGCGTCTTCGCTGCGCCAGTCCTCGGGCAGGCCCAGCACTTGCGCGCAGGCCGCACTGCTGGCGACCCAATAGGGTGCGGGCAGCGGCTCCGGCGGCAGCCGTGTCAGGAAGCCGTCACCCAGGCGGGTGAAGCTGGCCGGGTGGCTGGTGGGGACGCTGCCGAGCTGTTCCTGCCAGCCCATCGCGCCGCTCGCGAAGGGCTCGCCGCCCGTGTCCGGAGTGGGGCCGTTGCCCTTGTCGAAAACCATGAGTTCCAGTGTAACGAGGGTGACTAAGCCGCTGTGCGGCGCAGGGTTAACATGATTTGCAACTGCCGATTTCCGCTCCATGCAGGGCGGAGACCAAGGAGACATAGATGGGTCTGATGGGACAGATGATGTCCATGCCGCTGCTGATCTCTTCGCTGATCCAGCACGCGGCCCGCCACTCGGGGGACACCGAGATCGTCAGCAAGCGGGTCGAGGGTGACCTGCACCGCTACAACTGGCGCCACTGCGAGCGGCGCTCCCGCCAGGTGGCCCAGGCGCTGGCCCGCCTGGGGCTGAAGGCCGGCGACCGCGTCGGCACGCTGGCCTGGAACGGCTACCGACACCTCGAGATCTACTACGGCAGCTCGGGCTCGGAGCTCGTCTGCCACACGATCAACCCGCGCCTCTTCCCCGAGCAGATCGCCTGGATCGCCAACGACGCGCAAGACCTGGCCCTGTGCTTCGACCTGAACTTCCTGCCGCTCGTCGAGAAGCTCGCGCCGCAGCTGCCGCACGTGCGCCACTACGTGCTGATGACGGATCGCGCCCACATGCCGGCGCAGACGACGCTGCCCGGGCTGCTGTGCTACGAGGAGCTCGTCGAGGCCGAGGACGGCCGCTACACCTGGCCGGTCTTCGATGAGAACGCCGCGTCGAGCATCTGCTACACCTCCGGCACCACCGGCCATCCGAAGGGCGCGGTCTACAGCCATCGCTCCAGCGTGCTGCACGCCTTCGCGTCCGCGCTGCCGGACGGCATGGACTGCTCCTCGAAGGACGTGATCCTGCCCGTGGTGCCCATGTTCCACGTCAACGCCTGGGGCCTGCCCTACAGCAGCGCCATCGTCGGCGCCAAGCTCGTGTTCCCCGGGCCGCATCTGGACGGCAAGTCCCTCTACGAGCTCTTCGAGTCCGAGCAGGTGACCTTCAGCGCCGGCGTGCCGACCGTGTGGCTGGGGCTGCTCAACTACGTGGGCGCCAACAAGCTCCAGTTCAGCAGCTTCAAGCGCACCGTGATCGGCGGCTCCGCCTGCCCGCCGGCCATGCTGCGCACGCTGATGGACGACTACGGCGTCGAGGTCATCCACGCCTGGGGCATGACGGAGCTCTCGCCGCTGGGCACGCTCTCCAAGCTCACCGCGAAGCAGCTCAAGCTGCCGCAGGAGGAGCAGCGCCGCATCCTCGAGAAGCAGGGCAAGGTGATCTACGGCATCGACATGGCCGTGATCGACGACGCCGGCGATGCCCAGCCTTGGGATGGCACAAGCAGCGGCAATCTCGTCGTGCGCGGCCACTGGGTCATCAACAGCTACTTCGGCCAGACGCAGTCCGCGCTGGTGCCGGTGAAGGAGCGGGGCGTCGACGCCGGGCAGTGGTTCCCGACGGGCGACGTGGCCACCATCGACGCCGACGGCTTCATGCAGATCACGGACCGCAGCAAGGACGTGATCAAGTCCGGCGGCGAGTGGATCTCCTCCATCGACCTCGAGAACATCGCCATGGCCCACCCCGCGGTGGGCGAGGCGGCGGCCATCGCGTGCCGGCATCCGAAGTGGGACGAGCGCCCGCTGCTCGTCGTCGTGCGCAAGCCGGGCGCCAGCCTGAGCCGCGAGGAGATGCTCGCCTTCTACGAGGGCCGCATCGCGAAATGGCAGGTGCCGGACGATGTCGTCTTCGTCGACGAGATCCCGCACACCGCCACCGGCAAGATCCAGAAGCTCAAGCTGCGCCAGCAGTTTGCCGAGCACCGCCTGCCCGGGACCTGAACCGGGCCGGCCGATCGCGTTCGCTGAGGCAGGTCGGGCCGCGAGGCCCGGGCCTGCAGGACATGTTGAGACCGAGAACAGGCCCGCCAAGGGTCAGAAGGAGACATCCATGTTGACTGCATCGCGTGAGTTCCAGCTGCGGCACGTCGCGGCATCCCTGCTGCTGGCGGGCCTGTCCCTCGGGGCGCAGGCCCAGAAGGGCGAGACGGTGAAGATCGCCTGGATCGACCCGCTGTCCGGCCTGATGGGCCCGGTGGGGCAGAACCAGGTCAAGAGCTTCCAGTTCTTCGCCGAGAAGTTCAACGCCACCAACCCGGCCGGCGTGAAGTTCGAGATCATCGCCATCGACAACAAGCTCAGCCCCGCGGAGACGCTCAACGCGCTGAAGTCGGCCATCGACCAGGGCGTGCGCTACGTCACCCAGGGCAACGGCTCCGGCGCCGCGCTGGCCCTGATCGACGCGATCAACAAGCACAACGAGCGCAACCCCGGCAAGGAGGTGCTGTACCTCAACCACTCGGCCGTGGACCCGGACCTCACCAACGCCAAGTGCAGCTACTGGCACTTCCGCATGGACGCCGACACCTCGATGAAGATGGAGGCCATCACCACCTTCATGAAGGACCAGGCGGACGTCAAGAAGGTCTTCCTGCTCAACCAGAACTACGCGCACGGCCAGCAGGTCGCCAAGTACGCCAAGGAGATGCTGGCCCGCAAGCGGCCGGACGTCCAGGTCGTCGGCGAGGACCTGCACCCGCTCGCCCAGGTGCGGGACTTCGCGCCCTACGTGGCCAAGATCAAGGCCAGCGGCGCGGACACCGTCATCACCGGCAACTGGGGTTCAGACCTGACCCTGCTGGTCAAGGCGGCCAACGAGGCCGGCTACACGGGCAAGTTCTTCACCTACTACGCCGGCGTCAGCGGCACGCCCACGGCGCTGGGCGCGGCCTCGGCGGGGCGCGTCTTCCAGGTGTCCTACAACCACTACAACCTCGGTGGCCAGATGGGCAAGTGGATGGACGAGTACAAGAAGCGCTTCAACGACGACTTCTACACCGGCAGCGTCATCCACATCTACAGCTTGCTGGGCGAGGCCATGGCCAAGGCCAAGAGCACCGACCCGGTCAAGGTGGCGGCCGCGCTGGAAGGCCTGACCGTCAAGAGCTTCAACGGTGAGGTGCAGGTGCGCAAGACCGACCACCAGTTGCAGCAGCCGCTGTTCATCTCGGTGTGGAACAAGGCCGATGCCAAGTACCCGTACAGCCCCGAGAACACCGGGTACACGTTGGTGCCGTTGAAGATGTACGACTCGTATGTCTCCTCGACGCCCACCTCCTGCCAAATGAAACGCTGAATCGGGCTGCGGCTGCGGGCTGCGCGGGCCGATCTGGCGCTTGCGGTGCTCGCCGTACGCCAGTACGGCTGCGCTCCTCAGCGCCACCTCGACCCGCTCGCTTGCCGCCGCCGCATACCCGATTCGGCGCGTGGGCGCCGACCGTCTGCCGAGCCCGGCGCTCCGGTGGGGTTGCCTCATGTTCCGACTTCTGACGAGGTGATGTGGACCAACTCCTGATCAACCTGCTCAACGGCGTGGCCTCGGGGCTGCTGCTGTTCATGCTCAGCGCGGGGCTGACGCTGATCTTCAGCATGATGGGTGTGCTGAACTTCGCGCACGCGAGTTTCTACATGCTGGGGGCCTACGCGGCCTATGTGCTGGCGGGCTGGCTGGGCTTCTGGCCGGCGCTGGTGCTGGCGCCACTCGCGGTGGGGCTGCTCGGCGCGCTGTTCGAGCGCACGGCGCTGCGGCGGGTGCACAAGTACGGGCACGTGCCCGAGTTGCTGATCACGTTCGGGCTGTCCTATGTGATCCTCGAGCTCGTGCAACTGGTCTTCGGCCGCACCTCGGTGCCCTTCGGCCCGCCGCCCGCGCTGCAGGGCTCGGCCTTCACGCTGGTGCAGAGCGCCACCGAGGGCCTGCGCCTGGTGTGGGGCGAGGCCACGCCGGCGCAGTGCGCGGCGGCGGCCTGCTCGAAGTTCCCGCTGACGCGCGCCTTCATGATGCTGGTGGCGCTGGCGATGCTCGGCGGCCTGTGGGCGTTGCTCACGCGCAGCCGCATCGGGCTCGTGATCCAGGCGGCGCTCACGCATCCGGAGATGGCCGAGGCGCTCGGGCACAACGTGCCGCGCGTGCTGATGCTGGTGTTCGGCAGCGGTTGTGCGCTGGCAGCGCTGGCCGGGGTCATCGGCGGCATCACCTTCGTGACGGAGCCGGCCATGGCGGCCATCGTGGGCTCCATCATCTTCGTCGTCGTGGTGGTCGGGGGCGTCGGCTCGCTGGCGGGAGCCTTCGTGGCCTCGCTGCTGATCGGGCTGATCCAGACGCTGCCGCTGACGGTGGACGGCTCGCTGGCCACGCTGGCGCAGCGCCTCGGGCTGGCGGTCACGCCGGCCACGCCGGGCTATCCGCTGTTGAAGCTCTCGCTCGCGCAGGTCGCGCCCATCCTGCCCTACCTGCTGATGGTGCTGATCCTGATCTTCCGGCCCAAGGGCCTCTTCGGCACGCGGGACGACTGAGGGAGCGCCGCCATGAACCATGTGCGCGCCAGCACGGCGCACTTCCACTTCAAGCCCTGGAACGTCGGCCGCTGGCTGGTCTGGGGCCTCTATGCCCTGATGCTCGGCGTGGCGCCGCTGCTGTGGACCAGCAGCCTCGCCCACACCATGCTCTCGCAGATGGGCATCGGCATCATTGCCTGCCTGGCCTACAACCTGCTGCTGGGGCAGGGCGGCATGCTGAGCTTCGGGCATGCGGTCTACAGCGGGCTCGGCGCCTTCCTGGCCATGCACACGCTGAACCAGGTCTCGGCCGGTCAGCTGGCGCTGCCGGTGAGCCTCGTGCCGCTGGCAGGCGGCCTGGCCGGGCTCTTCTTCGCGGCGCTGTTCGGCTATGTCTCGACCAAGAAGTCCGGCACGCCCTTCGCGATGATCACGCTGGGCCTGGGGGAGCTGATCTGGTCCATGTCGCTCATGCTGCCGGAGTTCTTCGGCGGGGAGGGCGGCGTCTCGGGCAACCGCGTGGTGGGCGCACCGGTGCTGGGCATCAGCTTCGGGCCGCAGATCCAGGTCTACTACCTCATCGCGCTGTACTGCTTCGTCAGCACGGCCGCGCTCTTCGCACTCACGCGCACGCCGCTGGGCCGCCTGCTGAACGCGGTGCGTGACAACCCCGAGCGCGTCGAGTACATCGGCTACGACACCCGCTGGGTGCGCTTCCTCGCCTTCCTCATCTCGGGCTTCTTTGCGGGCATCGCGGGCGGCCTGGGGGCGCTCAACTTCGAGATCGTCACGGCCGAGGTCGTGGGCGCGGCACGCTCCGGCGGCTACCTGCTCTTCACCTTCCTCGGCGGGGCCACCTTCTTCTTCGGGCCCATCATCGGCGCGGTGCTGATGGTGCTCGCCGGCGTGCTGCTGTCCGAGCTCACGCAGGCCTGGCTGCTCTACCTCGGCCTCGTCTTCCTCTTCATGGTGGTCTACGCGCCCGGCGGCATCGCCTCGCTGATCATGATGAACCTGCGCGTGGCGGCCTTCGGCAAGCTCTCGCGCCTGTGGACGGCCTACCTCGCGCTGGCCGGCACGGGGCTCACCGTGCTGCTGGGCGCGAGCTGCATCGTGGAGATGCTCTACCACCTGCAGCTCAACGCCGCGATGGGGCCGGAGCTGGGCTTCATGGGCGCGCGCATCCGCAGCAACTCGGTGGACGCCTGGTTCGGCGCGGTGCTGGCCATGGTCGTGGGCCTGGCGCTGTTCGAGCTGGCGCGGCGGCGCTTCAAGGCGGAATGGGACCAGACCCAGGAAGAGATCGAGCAGGACATCAAGCGTCGGGAGAGCCTGTGAGCGAGCACCTCAACACGCCGGACGGCGCCTATGCCCTCGAGCTGCTGGACCTGCGCAAGCGCTTCGGCCGCAGCGAGATCATCCGCGGGGCGCAGCTGCAGGTGCGCGCGGGGGAGCGCGTCGCGCTGATCGGCCCCAATGGCGCGGGGAAGTCCACGCTGTTCAACCTGATCAGCGGCCGCTTCGCCCCCACGAGCGGCGAGGTCCGCCTGCACGGCCGGCGCATCGACGGCCTGCCGCCCTACCAGATCAACCGGCTCGGGCTGGCGCGCAGCTTCCAGGTGTCCAACCTGTTCTCGCGCCTCTCGGTGTTCGAGAACATCCGCTGCGCGCTGCTGTGGTCGATGGGCTACCGCTACAGCTTCTGGCACTTCCTGGCCGGGCTGGACGGGCTCAATGACCGCGTGGAGGAGTTGCTGGAGCAGATCCAGCTCGACAAGCGGCGCGACGTGCTGGCCATGAACCTCACCTACGCCGAGGCGCGGGCGCTGGAGATCGGCATGACCATCGCCAGCGGCGCCTCGGTGATCCTGCTGGACGAGCCCACCGCGGGCATGAGCAAGAGCGAGACGCAGCGCTTCATCCAGCTCATCCGCCAGGTCACCGAAGGGCGCACGCTGCTGACGGTGGAGCACGACATGGGTGTGGTCTTCGGGCTGGCCGACCGCATTGCGGTGCTGGTCTACGGCGAGGTCATCGCCTTCGACACGCCCGAGGCCGTGCGCGCGGACGCCCGCGTGCAGCAGGCCTACCTCGGATCGGTCCTGGCCGAGCAGGCCGCAGCGGGAGCCCCGGCATGAGCGCCTCCGACACGACCCGCGCCGGCCGCCCGCTGGTGCTCGACAAGGTCCATGCCTTCTATGGCAAGAGCCACGTGCTGCATGGCGTGGACCTGCGCGTGCAGCCCGGCGAGATCGTCGCGCTGCTGGGCCGCAACGGCTCGGGGCGCTCGACCACGGCCAAGGCCATCATGGGCCTCGTGGACGGCACGGGCTCGATCCGCTTCGGCGATCAGGAGCTGCTGGGGCGCAAGGCCTTCGAGGTCGCGCAGGCCGGCATCGGCTATGTGCCGGAGAACCGGGACATCTTCCCGAAGCTGACGGTGCACCAGAACCTGCTGCTCGGCCAGAAGCGGGGCGCCCGGAACCCCCGCTGGAGCTTCGAGGACATGTACCGCATGTTCCCCCGCCTGCTGGAGCGCCAGCACACCGAGGCCGGCGTGCTCTCGGGCGGTGAGCAGCAGATGCTGACGCTGTGCCGCACGCTCATGGGCGACCCGGACCTGATCCTCATCGACGAGCCGACCGAGGGCCTGGCGCCGATGATCGTCGAGCTGGTGGCGCAGTACCTGCAGGAGCTCAAGCGCCGCGGCATCGCCGTGCTGCTCATCGAGCAGAAGCTGGCCATCGCGCTGGACATCGCCGAGCGCTGCTACGTCATGGGACACGGGCGCATGGTCTTCGAGGGCACGCCCGCGGATCTGCGCTCCAATGCCTACATCCGCAAGGAGTGGCTGGAGGTCTAGGGCCCGCCCCGGACCGCTTCACGACTGCGGCTTTCCCACCACAGCCGGGCCGTGAGGAATCGGCGCCATCCCCTGCCTGGAGGGGCCAGGTCTTGCTTGCCCCTACCTTGAGGATGGTCTCGCCATGCGCCCGGCGTTACATTGTTTCCAGCCCGGTGAGGCAGCCCCTCGCCGGGGCCTCCGTTCACCACCGGCGCAGGGGGAATGATGGAGAACGCAACGATGTCGATGCTGATGGGTGCCCTGGGCGGTCTGCTGCTGGGGCTCGTGGGGGCCGGGCTGTGGGCCTGGCAGGGCCAGAAGGCGCTGAAGCAGCGCCTGGCCCAGATGGACGCCGCCCGCCAGCAGCTCTCCCAGCAGAACACCGCGGCCCGCCGCCAGATCGAGCAGCTGCAGAAGGAGCTATCCGGCATGCGCCTGGCCGACGAGCGCGCCCACCACCGCGTCGTGCACCACGAACCGCTGCCCGACACCGGGGACAGCGTCACGCCCGAGCTGCTGCCCGAGGACGAGCCCGAGCGCCCCAACGACGGCTTCGCGCCCACCCAGCTGCTCAACCGCGGCTGACCCCCTGCCGGGCCGGGAGGCCCGTGCCGCCGTGCCGCCGTGCATGCGGCGCTGCACGCCGGTTTCATTCAGCGGATCCGCCCCGCGTCGTCACACCCGCACGGCGCCACTCGCCGTACCATCGAGCCGCCCCAAGGCCTGAACGTGTCGGGTCCTGACGAGGACTGCCGGGTGGCTCCTGTGCGCGCCGCGCTCAGGGTTCTCCCCGGTCTGTCGCCGCTGGGACAGGATCGGCGCACGGGGCCTGCCTAGAATCGAACGATCGTTCTATTTCTGCGGCGCGCATGACTCGCATGACGGTCGCCGCAGCCCTCCACTGCACAAGGAAGGAAGCCCGCCCATGAGTGCCAGCTACGAGGTCCACGGCGCCGTTGCCGTGATCACCCTGAACAACCCGCCGGTCAACGGCCTCGGCTACGCCACGCGCAAGGCCGTGGCCGAAGGCATCGACCAGGCGGAGGCGGACGCCGCCATCAAGGCCGTGGTCATCACCGGCGCCGGCAAGGCCTTCTCGGGCGGCGCGGACATCCGTGAGTTCGGCAGCCCCAAGGCGCTGGCCGAGCCCAATCTGCACTCGCTGATCGCCAAGGTCGAGGCCTGCAGCAAGCCGGTGATCGCGGCCATCCACACCGTCTGCATGGGCGGCGGGCTGGAGCTCTCGCTGGGCTGCCACTACCGCGTCGCGGCACCGGGCGCCAAGATTGCGCTGCCCGAGGTCAAGATCGGCCTGCTGCCCGGCGCCGGCGGCACGCAGCGCCTGCCCCGCGCGCTGGGCGTCGAGCCTGCGCTGAACATGATCGTCAGCGGCGAGGCCGTCGAGAGCCAGCTGCTGGCGATGGTCCCGGGCCAGAAGCTCTTCGACAAGATCACCGGCAGCGACGTGCTGGGCGATGCCCTCGACTTTGCCGAGACCGTCATCGCGAAGCACGCCGACGGCAGCCCGCTGCCCCGCGTGCGCGACCTGAAGGCCCGCCATGCCGAGCCGGACGCCTACTTCCAGTTCGCCCGCAACATGGTCGCGGCGCAGGCCAAGCACTTCCCCGCGCCGCTGCGCTGCCTGGAAGCCGTGGCGGCCTCGGTCTACAAGCCTTTCGACGAAGGCATCAAGGCCGAGCGCGAGGGCTTCCTCGCGCTCATGATGACGCCGGAGTCCAAGGCCCTGCGCCACGCCTTCTTCGCCGAGCGCGCCACCAGCAAGATCCCCGACGTGCCCGAGGACACGCCCAAGCGCGAGATCCGCAAGGTCGCGGTGATCGGCGCCGGCACCATGGGCGGCGGCATCAGCATGAACTTCCTGAATGCCGGCATCCCGGTGGTCATCCTCGAGATGAAGCAGGATGCGCTGGACCGCGGCCTCGCCACGATCCGCAAGAACTACGAGGCCCAGGTCAAGAAGGGCAAGCTCAAGGAAGACAAGTACCAGCAGCGCATGGCCCTGCTGAGCACCACGCTGAGCTATGCCGAGATCGGGGATGCCGACCTCGTGATCGAGGCCGTGTTCGAGGACATCGGCGTCAAGCAGCAGGTCTTCGAGCAGCTCGACGCCGTGATGAAGCCCGGTGCCATCCTGGCGTCCAACACCTCGACGCTGGACGTCAACCGCATCGCCGCCTTCACGAAGCGCCCCGAGGACGTCATCGGCATGCACTTCTTCAGCCCGGCCAATGTGATGAAGCTGCTGGAGGTCGTGCGCGGCGCGAAGACGGCCAAGGACGTGCTCGCCACCGTGATGGCCCTGGGCAAGACCATCCGCAAGACCTGCGTGGTCTCGGGGGTGTGCGACGGCTTCATCGGCAACCGCATGATCGAGCAGTACAGCCGCCAGGCCGGCTTCCTGCTGGAGGAGGGCTGCACGCCGCAGCAGGTGGACAAGGCGGTCGAGAAGTTCGGCTTCGCCATGGGCCCCTTCCGCATGGGCGACCTCGCTGGCAACGACGTGGGCTGGTACATCCGCAAGCGCCGCTACCAGGAGAAGCCGCATCTGCGCTACTCGAAGACGGCCGACCTGCTGTGCGAGATGGGCCGCTTCGGCCAGAAGACGGGCGCCGGCTGGTACGACTACGCCGCGGGCAAGCGCGACGCGATTCCCTCGCCGGTCGTGGTCGAGATGATCGAGCAGTACCGCGCTGCACAGGGCATCACGCCGCGCAAGATCAGCGACGAGGAGATCGTCCACCGCCTCGTGTTCTCGCTGGTCAACGAGGCCGCGCACATCCTGGAGGAGGGCATCGCCCTGCGCGCCTCCGACATCGACATGGTCTACCTCACCGGCTACGGCTTCCCGCTGTGGCGCGGCGGCCCCATGTGCTATGCCGACACCGTCGGCCTGTACAACGTGGTCGAGGCCATGAAGCGCTTCGCCCGCAACCCGCTCGACGACGCCAGCTTCTGGCAGCCCGCGCCGCTGATCCAGCGCCTGGTCGCCGAAGGCAAGAGCTTCACTGAATGAGCGAGGGAGTCTAGACATGAGCCAAGCACTGATTGTTTCCACTGCTCGCACCCCGCTCAGCAAGAGCTGGAAGGGCGCCTTCAACATGACCCACGGCGCCACCCTGGGCGGCCATGTGGTCCATGCCGCCGTCGAGCGCGCGGGCGTTGATCCCGATGCCATCGAGGACGTGCTGGTGGGCTGCGCCTTCCCCGAGGGCGGCACGGGCAACAACATCGCCCGCCAGATCGCGCTGCGGGCCGGCCTGCCCGTCAGCGTCGCCGGTCTGACCGTCAACCGCTTCTGCTCCAGCGGCCTGCAGACCATCGCCATGGCCGCGCAGCGCATCATCGCCGGCGAGGGCGATGTCTACGTGGCCGGCGGCGTGGAGAGCATCTCCTGCGTGCAGCAGGAGATGAACAAGCACATGATCACGGAGAGCTGGCTCTCGAAGCACAAGCCCGAGATCTACTGGACCATGCTGCAGACCGCCGAGAACGTGGCCAAGCGCTACGGCATCTCCCGCGAGCGCATGGACCACTACGGCGCAGCCAGCCAGCAGAAGGCCTGCGCCGCGCAGGCGGCCGGCCTCTTCGCCGAGGAGATCGCCCCCATCACCGTGACGGCCGGCGTGGTCGACAAGGTGCAGGGTCTCGTGACGCGGGAAGTCAGCGTCAGCGTCGACGAAGGCCTGCGCGAGGGCACGACCTACGAGGGCATCAAGGACCTGCGTCCGGCGCTGCCGGGGGGCGTGGTGAGCGCGGGCAATGCCAGCCAGTTCTCCGACGGCGCGGGCGCCTGCGTGCTGGCCAGCGAGGCCTATGCGCAGCAGCACGGCCTGAAGCCGCTGGGCCGCTTCCTCGGCTTCGCCATCGCCGGCTGCGAGCCTGACGAAATGGGCATCGGCCCCGTGTTCGCGATCCCCAAGGTGCTCAAGCGCCTGGGCCTCACGGTGCAGGACATCGACCTGTGGGAGCTCAACGAGGCCTTCGCCGTGCAGGTGCTCTACTGCGCCGACAAGCTGGGCATCCCGATGGACCGCCTCAACGTCAACGGCGGCGCCATTGCCGTGGGGCATCCCTACGGCATGTCGGGCCAGCGCCTCACCGGTCACGCCCTGATCGAAGGCCGTCGCCGCGGCGCCAAGCGCGTGTGCGTGACGATGTGCATCGGCGGCGGCATGGGCGCCGCGGGCGTCTTCGAGGTGCTCTGACGCCCCCGCGGGCGGTGCCACGCGGGCGCCGCCCCTTTCCTGTTGCCACCGGCCCCGGAGCTGCCATGGAACTGGACCTCGCCACGCTGCAGGGCTTCATCGCCCGTTCCCCCTTCATGGTCGAGCTCGGCGTGCAGGCCGTGGCGGTGGAAGCCGGCCGCGTGCGCACGCGTCTGGCCCTCCGCGAAGGCCTGCGCCAGCACACCGGCCTCGTGCATGCCGGCGTGCTGGCCTCGCTGGCCGACCACAGCATGGGCTCCGCCGCCCAGACCCTCGCGCCCGCGGGCCAGTGGGTGTTGACGGCCGAGCTCAAGACCAGCCTGCTGCGCGGTGCGCGCGGCCAGTGGCTGGAGTGCGAGGCCTGGGTGCTCAAGGCAGGGCGCCTGCTGAGCTTTACCGAGGCCGAGGTCCACGCGGTCGATGGCGACACGCGCACCCTCGTGATGAAGGCCTCGGCCACCATGGCGCTCACGGCCGCCTGAGCCAGCGCCCCAACGTTTGCTGGAGATCGCCATGCGCGACACCCTGGACTTCCTGCTCTACGACTGGCTCAAGACCGAGACGCTGAGCCAGCGCGAGCGTTTCTCCGAGCACAGCCGCGAGACCTTCGACGCCGTGCTGGACACCTGCGAGCGCATCGCCCGCGAGAAGTTCGCGCCGGTCAATCGCCTGCTGGACACCCAGGAGCCGCACTTCGACGGCGAGCGCGTGCACCTGCCTGAGGCCACGCGGGAGGCGCTCGACGCCTACGTCGACTCCGGCATGCTCAGCGCCGCACAGGATGCAGAGCACGGCGGCATGCAGCTGCCCTGCACGGTGGAGATGGCCGCGAATGCCTTCTTCAGCAAGGCCTGCATTGCGCTGGGCGGCTACGCCATGCTCACCAACGGCAACGCCAATCTGCTGATGGCGCACGGCACCGCACGCCAGCGCGAGGTCTTCGCGGCGAACGAGTTCGCCGGGCGCTGGTTCGGCACGATGTGCCTGTCGGAGCCGCAGGCGGGGTCCTCGCTGTCCGACGTGGCGACGCGCGCCGAGCCCGATGGCGCGGACTTCGAGGCCGATGCGCTCGGCCCGCGCTACCGCCTGCGCGGCCACAAGATGTGGATCTCCGGCGGCGAGCACGAGCTGCGCGAGAACATCATCCATCTCGTGCTGGCCAAGATCCCCGGGCCGGACGGCAAGCTGCCGCCGGGCGTGCGCGGCATCTCGCTGTTCATCGTGCCCAAGTGGATGGTCGGCGCGGACGGGCAGCTCACGGGCGAGCGCAACGACGTCGTGCTGGCCGGGCTCAACCACAAGCTGGGCTACCGCGGCACCACCAACTGCCTGCTGAACTTCGGCGAGGGCCGGCACCGGCCGCTGGGGCAGGGCGGGGCAGTAGGCTATCGCGTCGGTGCGCCGGGCGAAGGGCTGAAGGCCATGTTCCACATGATGAACGAGGCCCGCATCGGCGTGGGCCTGGGCGCCACCATGCTCGGCTATGCGGGCTACGAGGCGAGCCTGGCCTACGCGCGGCAGCGGCCGCAGGGCCGGCCCCTGACGGCGGCGGGCAAGGATGCCGCCGCGCCGCAGCGGCCCATCATCGAGCACGCCGACGTCAAGCGCATGCTGCTCGCGCAGAAGAGCTATGTGGAAGGCGCGCTGGCGCTGGAGCTGTTCTGCGCCCGCCTCGTCGACGAGCAGCACACCGCCGATGCCGAGGCCGCCGCGCGGGCCCGGCTGCTGCTGGAGGTGCTCATCCCCATCGCCAAGAGCTGGCCGAGCGAGTGGTGCCTGGAGGCCAACTCGCTGGCGATCCAGGTGCTGGGCGGCTATGGCTACACGCGCGACTTCCCCGTCGAGCAGTACTGGCGCGACAACCGCCTGAACATGATCCACGAGGGCACGCACGGCATCCAGGCGCTGGACCTGCTGGGCCGCAAGGTGGTGATGGAAGGCGGCGCGGCGCTGATGGCGCTGGCGCAGCGCATCAACGAGACGATCACGGCCGCCGGCCAGGTGCCAGGTCTTGCCGAGGCGGCGAACCAGCTCGCGCAGGCGCTGGCGCAGGTCGGCGCCGCCACCAAGTCCGCCTGGGCCACCGGCGAGCCCGAGGCCGCACTGGCCAACGCCACGCCCTATCTGCAGGCCTTCGGCCACACCGTGCTGGCCTGGATCTGGCTGGACGTGGTGCTGGCGCTCGGCGCCGACGAGCGCAGCGACTTCGCGCAGGGCAAGCGCGCGGCGCAGCGCTACTTCTTCGCCTACGAGCTGCCCCGCATCAGCGCATGGCTGGCCGTGGTCCAGCGCCGCGAGCCGCTGTGCCGCGAGATGCAGGACGCCTGGTTCTGATCCCATTCGACATTCCAAGGAGACACGCCATGAGCACCAAGGTGCAGGACCTGTTCGACCTCAGCGGCCAGGTGGCCCTCGTCACCGGCGGATCGCGCGGCCTCGGGCTGCAGATCGCCGAAAGCCTGGGTGAGGCCGGCGCGAAGATCATGCTCAGCTCGCGCAAGGCCAAGGACCTGGAGGAGGCCGTCGCTCACCTGCAGGCCCGCGGGATCGACGCCCGCTGGATCGCCGCGGACGCCGCCGACGCGACCCAGGCCCGCGGCATCGTCGAGCAGACGATGGAGCGCCTGGGCCAGATCGACATCCTCGTGAACAACGCCGGCGCCACGTGGGGCGCGCCGGCCGAGGAGCATCCGCTGGAAGCCTGGGACAAGGTGATGGACCTCAACATCCGCAGCCTCTTCGTCATGAGCCAGGCCGTGGCCCAGGCCAGCATGATTCCGCGCCGCAGCGGCCGCATCATCAACGTGGCCTCCATCGCCGGGCTGGGCGGGAACCCGTCGATGATGAAGACGATTGCCTACAACACCAGCAAGGGCGCGGCCGTGAACTTCACGCGGGCGCTGGCGGGCGAGTGGGGCCGCTACGGCATCACCGTGAACGCGCTGGCCCCGGGCTTCTTCCCCAGCAAGATGACGCAGGGCCTGCTGGCCGCCGTGGGCGAGGACAAGCTCGCCGAGGCCGCCCCGCTGCGCCGCCTGGGCGACGACGAGGACCTCAAGGGCGCGGCCCTGCTCTTCGCCTCGCGGGCCGGCAAGCACATCACCGGCCAGGTGCTGGCGGTGGACGGCGGCGTGTCGGCCATCCACGGCGCCTGAGCCGCGCGCAGCCCCCTCGCACCGCTAGACTCGCGCCATGAAACGCACGCCCCCGCTGTCCTTTCCCGTCCGCATTCCCTTCGTCGAGCAGCTCGGCTTCGAGCTGCACAGCCTGGGCGACGGCCGGGCCGAGCTGCGGGTGGACATTCGCGAGAGCCATCTCAATTCCTGGGAGGTGGCCCACGGCGGCGTGCTGATGAGCCTGCTGGACGTCGCCATGGCGCACGCCGCGCGCAGCATCCACCTGCACCAGGAGGGCATGGGGCCGGGCGTCGTCACCATCGAGATGAAGACCAGCTTCATGCGCCCCGCCGAGGGCGAGCTGCGGGCGGTGGGCGAGCTGCTGCACCACACGGCCACGATGGCGTTCTGCGAGGGCCGCGTGCTGGGCGAGGACGGCCGGCTCTGCGCCCATGCCACCGCCACCTTCAAGTACCTGCGTGCGTTGCCGGGTCAGGGGCGGCAGCTGAAGTCGCTGCAGCGCCGCGAGGCGGAATGAGCGCTGTGCCGCGGCCGCTGGCCTGAGCGCCGGGCGCATCGGGGCTCCTTGCGGCACTGCGGCACTGCGGCGATCAGTGCTCGGCGGGCAGCGGGCCGAGTTCCGGCCAGGGCGAGACCAGCTCCAGCACATGGCGGCGGTCGATCGTGGCGCGGGCCCAGTCGCGGCCCTGGTGCTGGTCGAGCAGGCGGCGGAAGCTGCCGTCCTGGCGGGCCATCTGCAACCCGCGCTGCAGACGCTGCAGCAGGGGGCGCTTGTCCTGGCGTGTCATGAAGTACACCGGCAGCGGGTAGTGCAGCGCGAGGCGCGGCTCCACCATCAGATCGTCCCGGCCCTCGAAGTTCGCCAGCTCGGCGAAGGCCTCCGTCACGCCGCGCTGCAGGTAGTCGAAACGCCGGGCGCGCAGCATGCCGAGCAGGGCCTCCGTGCCCGGGCCGGCGATCACGGGCAGCTGGTTGGCCTCGAACACGGCCATGTCCGCCCACTGGCGCCCGAAGCCGCCGGTGAGGCGGCGCAGCTGGGCCACGGTCGTGATGCGGGCGAAGGCCGGGGCGTCCTCCTTGCGGATCACCAGCAGGCGGTAGCCCAGGCGGCCGGCGTGCAGGTCGATGGGCAGGGCGGCGAATTCCGCCATCCGGGCCGGCGTCGGCGGCAGGTAGACGAGGTCCACCTCGCCCGTGCGCAGCAGGTCCAGGCAGCGGTCCTGGGAGGGGTCCGGCCCCGGTGCATGGCGGACCAGCGCGACCGGCTCGCCGCCCTGGGCGGTCTTCTCCAGGATCAGGCGGGTAAGGGCGAGGCGGTAGTCGTAGCGCGGCGATTCCGTCTGACACAGACGCAGCGGCTGCGCCTGGGCCTGAGACAGGGCCAGGCCCAGCAGGAGGCCGAGCCCTGCACGCAGGAGCCGGCGTCGGGTCAGGACGGATCGCAACACGGCGCGCAGTCTATGCCATCCCCATGACGATGACGGGTGCCGCGCGCCGCCGGCTCAGAAGCTTTCCCACTCGTCCGTGACGGGCGGCGCGGCGCGGGGGGCCGGTGGGGGGCTCGCCGGTGCCACGCGGGCCGGGGCGGCGGCCGGGCTCGCGGAGGGCAGGGCGCCGCGGGGCGCGGGCCCCGTTGTGACGGGGGTCTGGCGCGTCGCCTCCCGCGGTGCCGGGGGCGTGCCGCCCGTTTGCAGACGGAAGAAGGCCACCACATCGAGCAGCTGGGCCGACTGCGCCTTCAGGCTCTCGGCGGCGGCGGCGCTTTCCTCGACGAGGGCGGCATTCTGCTGCGTCACGCGGTCCATCTGCGTGACGGCCTCGCTGACCTGGCCGATGCCGGTGCTCTGCTCGCGGCTGGCGGCGCTGATGCGACCGACGATGTCCGTCACGCCGCGGATGGCGCTGACGACCTTGTCCATCGTCGAGCCGGCCCGGTCGACCAGCTGGCTGCCGTGCTCGACGCGCTCGACGCTCGTCGAGATCAGCGACTTGATCTCGCGCGCGGCCTCGGCGCTGCGCTGCGCGAGCGAGCGCACCTCGCCCGCCACGACGGCGAAGCCGCGGCCCTGCTCGCCCGCGCGCGCCGCTTCCACCGCGGCGTTCAGCGCGAGGATGTTGGTCTGGAAGGCGATGCCGTCGATCACGCCGATGATGTCGGCGATGCGCCGCGAGCTCTCGTTGATGCCCCGCATGGTCTCGACCACCTCGGCGACCACGCCGCCGCCACGCTGGGCGACCTCGGAGGCCGACAGCGCGAGCTGGTTGGCCTGCTGGGCGCTGTCGGCGTTGTTGCGGACCGTCGAGCCCAGCTGGTCCATGGTGGCGGCCGTCTGCTCCAGCGCGCTGGCCTGCTGCTCGGTACGCTGGCTCAGGTCCGCATTGCCCGAGGCGATCTCGGCACTGCCCGTGGCCACGGCCTCGGCATTGCTGCGCACCGTGTGCACGATGCCGCCCAGCGCCTCCTGCATGGCCTGGAGCGCCTGCATCACGGCGGACAGCTCGTCCGGCCGCTCGTCACGCACGGCGCGGGTGAAGTCGCCGTCACGGATGCGCTCGGCGACCTCGCTCAGCTGGCGGACACGCAGGCGCAGGGTGCGAGCGATGTAGAGGGCCAGGGCCAGCAGCGCGGCCACCACGGCCACCGCCACGGCACCGAAGATCCAGCGTGCGCTGTGGGCGTTGCGCTTGATGAGCTGCAGCTCCTGCTGCAGCTGCGCTTCCTGGTACTGCACCGTGCCCGAGATGGCCTGCAGCAGCACGTTGCGGGCGGGAATGGTCTGGTCGACCAGATAGGCGAAGGCCTCCGGCATCTGGCCGGCCTCGATCAGCGCCATATTGCCCTGCTCGACCTTGCCGAAGGCGTCGGCCGCCTGCAGCACGGCCTGGAAGCGCTGGCGCTCGGGCTCGGTGCGCAGGCCCTGGCCATAGGACTGGAGCAGCTGGGCGATGAGGCCCTTGAGCCGCTGGATGTCCTGCAGCGTGGCGCCGCGTTCCTCCGCCGTGCGGGAGAGCATGGTGTGCCGCAGCTGCAGCGACAGCCGCGTGACCTCCAGCTGCAGCTGCGCCATGGTCTGCAGCTGCGGGAAGCGGGCGATCTCCGCCTGGTGCGCGGCGTCCTCCAGCGCGCCCAGCTGGCTGGAGGTGTGCAGGGCGGCGCCGAGCAGGGCGAGCGTCAAGGCTGCCACCGTGACGAGGAGCCGGCCGATGAGACCGAGGCGCGGCGCTTGGGCGTGAGACATGGAACTTCCTTTCAACCGTGGGGCGCGGGACCGCTGACTCGCCCATGCAGGGCCGGCGGTCGCGCGGCCATGGGCGGAGGTTGAACGGATACTGCGTGGAACCGGAAACGACAGCGCACGAGGCGCTCGGGAGGGGAGGGAGGCGCCGGCCGCGCACGCACGGCCGGCATGAAGCAGGGCGTCAGCTCAGAAGCTTTCCCACTCATCGGTGACGGGGGCGCTGCCGCGGGGCTCGCTGGCGGGGCTGGGGGAGGGCGCCTTGGCAGGGACAGCGATCGGGGCGGGCTCGGGGCGCTTGGCGACGCTCGCCTTGGGTGCCGGTGCGGGCGGGCGTGCCGGGGGCGATGCCTTGTACGAGGCTGCGGCCGGCGCGGACGAGGCCTGGGTGTTGAGGGCGCTGCGCTGCGTGCCGCCGCCCCCCGACTGCAGGCGGAAGAAGGCCACCACATCCAGCAGCTGGGCCGACTGGGTCTTCAGGCTCTCGGCTGCCGCCGCGCTTTCCTCGACCAGGGCGGCGTTCTGCTGCGTCACGCGGTCCATCTGCGTCACCGCCTCGGTGACCTGACCGATGCCCGTGCTCTGCTCGCGGCTGGCGGCGCTGATCTCGCCGACGATGTCCGTCACCCGGCGGATGGACGCCACGACCTCGTCCATCGTCGAGCCGGCACGGTCGACCAGCTGCGTGCCGTGCTCGACACGCTCGACGCTGGTGGTGATCAGGGACTTGATCTCCTTCGCCGCCTCGGCACTGCGCTGGGCCAGGTTGCGCACCTCGCCCGCCACGACGGCGAAGCCGCGGCCCTGCTCGCCGGCGCGGGCCGCCTCGACGGCGGCGTTCAGCGCAAGGATGTTGGTCTGGAAGGCGATGCCATCAATGACGCCGATGATGTCGGCGATGCGGCGCGAGCTGTCGTTGATGCCCTTCATGGTCTCGACGACCTCCGCCACCACGCCGCCGCCGCGCTGGGCGACCTCGGAGGCGGACAGCGCCAGCTGGTTGGCCTGCTGGGCGTTGTCGGCGTTGTTGCGCACCGTCGAGCCCAGTTGGTCCATGGTGGCGGCGGTCTGCTCCAGGGCGCTGGCCTGCTCCTCGGTGCGCTGGCTCAGGTCCGAGTTGCCCGTCGCGATCTGGGCGCTGCCGGTGGCCACGCTCTCGGCATTGGCGCGCACGGTGTGCACGACGCCCATCAGCTTGCTGCGCATGTCCTCCAGAGCGGTCGTGAGCTGGGCGACCTCGTCGCGGCCCTGCGCGCTGAGGCTGACGGTCATGTCGCCCGCGCTCATGGCGCTGGCCGTGTCGACGGCCTTCTGCAGGCCCTGGCTGACCTGGCGGGAGAGCACCGTGGCCATCACCACGGCGCCCAGCAGGCTGAGCACCAGCAGCGTGATCGTGAGGTTGCGGCTGTGCTCGTAGTCGGCCGTGCCCTGGGCGGCGAGCTGCTTGGCGTACTCTTCCTTGAGCTTGGTGAGCACGGTCAGCTGGTCGTCGAAAGCATTGACCTTGGGAACGTAGACGTCAAACAGGTATTTCTGGGCGTCTTCCGGGTCGCCGCCTTCGGCCAGCTTGCCTTCGAGGGTGGCCAGCGAGGATTCCCACTGCGCCATCACTTCCTTGATGCGGGCGATCTCGGCCTTGCCCTGTTCGGTCACGAACAGCGGGAAGGCCTCGTCGAGCTCCGCCTTCATCGCCTTGATGTCCTTCTTGATGGACTCACGCGCGGCCATACGCTTCTCGGGGGTCGGCGCCAGCAGGACGTTGCGGACGTCGCGCGCCACGTAGATGAGGTTGATGTTGGCCTCCTTGACGCTGGAGATGGCCATCAGCTCCTCGGCGTACATGAGGTGGCCGTTCTGGGCCACGCTGCTGAGGCTGCGCAGGGCGACCACCCCGATCAGCACGCCCAGCAGCGCCACGGCCAGCATGGCGCCCATCAGGCGCGTCCCGATCCGGAAATTCGTCAGTTGCATGATCGCTCCTGCGTTCATCAGCGCGCCGGCCCCTGCCGCCGCCCGCGAGCGCATCGTTCACTCCGTACTTTCCCTTGCTCGCCGACGGTCTTGCAACCGATTTCTATCCAAAGGGATGCGAACGACCGTTCGTTTTTGTCGCCACCGAGACGGGCTTCACGAATGCGCCATGATTCAATCCCGGCCATCGGTGTCCCAATGGGTACACGAAACTTACAGAGAGAGTGAGGAAGCCATGAGCGTCAACCGTCAGATCCACCTGGTCTCCCGTCCTGCCGGCGAGCCCACCGCCGACAACTTCCGCCTCGTCGAAGCGCCGCTGCCCGCGGTGCAGGACGGCCAGGTCCTGGTGCGCAACCACTACCTGAGCCTCGATCCCTACATGCGCGGCCGCATGAACGACAGCAAGAGCTACGCCGAGCCGCAGCCGCTGAACCAGGTCATGATGGGCGGCACGGTGGGCGAGGTCGTGGAGTCGCGCAACCCGCACTTCAAGCCCGGCGACCAGGTCGTGGGCATGGGCGGCTGGCAGGAATACCAGCTGGTCGATGCCAGCCAGCGCGGCGTGCTGCAGAAGGTCGACACCACGCACATCCCGCTGGCGGCCTACCTCGGCGCCGTCGGCATGCCCGGCGTGACGGCCTGGTACGGCCTCACCCAGATCATCAATCCCAAGGCCGGCGAGACCGTGGTGGTGAGCGCGGCCAGCGGCGCCGTGGGCACCGCGGTGGGCCAGCTGGCCAAGGCGCGTGGTGCACGCGCCGTGGGGATCGCCGGCGGGCCGGACAAGTGCCGCTACGTGGTCGAGGAACTGGGCTTCGACGCCTGCATCGACTACAAGGAGCACCGCGACCTGAAGTCGCTGTCCGCCGCGCTGAAGCAGGCCTGCCCGAACGGCATCGACGGCCACTTCGAGAACGTGGGCGGCATGATCCTCGACGCCGTGATGCTGCGTGCCAATGCCTTCAGCCGCATCGCCATGTGCGGGATGATCTCCGGCTACAACGGCGAGCCCATCCCCATGATGGCGCCGCAGCTGATCCTCGTGAACCGCATGAAGATCGAGGGCTTCATCGTCTCCGAGCACATGCAGCTGTGGCCCGAGGCCCTCAAGGAGCTGGGCATGATGGTCGCCACCGGCAAGCTCAAGTACCGCGAGTCCATCGCCGAAGGCCTGGCCGCCGCGCCCGAGGCCTTCCTGGGCCTGCTCAAGGGCCGCAACTTCGGCAAGCAGCTCGTGAAGCTCATCTGATGAGCCCGCTCCGCTGGTCCTGCCTGCCGCTGCAGGCGATGGATGCCGAGGGCGTCTACGAGATGCTGGCGCTGCGCAACGAGGTCTTCGTCGTCGAGCAGCGCTGCCTCTACCAGGACACCGATGGCCGCGACCGCCACTGCCTGCACGTGATGGGCCGCGATGCCGATGGGCGCCTGCTGGCCTACGCGCGTCTGCTGCCGCCGGGTCTCAAGGGGCCGCAGCAGCAGCGGGCCGCCATCGGCCGCGTGCTGACCTCGCCCGCGCTGCGCGGGCAGGGGCAGGGCCGCCCGCTGGTGCGCGAGGCGCTGCGCGAGTGCGAGCAGCGCTGGCCGGGCGTGGGGCAGGAGCTCAGCGCTCAGGCGCATCTGCAGGACTTCTACGCCAGCCTCGGCTTCCGTGCCACCTCGCCGGTCTACGACGAGGACGGCATCCCCCACATCGACATGTGCCGCGACGCGGCCCCCTTGGAGTGACGCAGATGAAGCAGTACCCGGGCCGCACGGCCGTGATCACCGGCGCCGCCTCGGGCTTCGGCCTGGAGGTCGCCCGCCTCGCCGCGCAGCGCGGCATGAACCTCGTGCTCTGCGACGTGCAGGCCGATGCCATGGCCCGTCTCCAGGAGGAGTTCGGCGCCCATCCGCTGCTGCTGCGTCAGGTGGACGTCGCCAAGGCGGACCAGATGCAGGCGCTGGCCGAGGCCGTGCAGGCGCGCTTCGGTGCGCCGCACTTCGTCTTCAACAACGCTGGCGTGGGCTCGGGCGGGCTGATCTGGGAGAACAGCCTCTCCGACTGGGAATGGGTGCTGGGCGTGAACCTCATGGGCGTGGTCCATGGCGTGCGCCTCTTCACGCCGATGATGCTGGCGGCGGCCGAAGCCGACCCGTCCTTCGAGGGCCACATCGTCAACACGGCCTCGATGGCCGGCATGCTGAACCCGCCGAACATGGGCGTCTACAACGTCAGCAAGCACGCGGTGGTGAGCCTCAGCGAGACGCTCTATCAAGACCTGTCCCTCGTGACGGACCAGGTGCGCTGCTCGGTGCTGTGCCCGTACTTCGTGCCGACCGGCATCTCGCAGAGCCACCGCAACCGCACGCCGGACCATCCCATGGCCAAGCCCAGCCGCAGCCAGCTGGTGTCGCAGGCCATGACGGACAAGGCCGTGAGCGCCGGCAAGATCACCGCGGCCGACGTCGCGGCGATGGTGTTCCAGGCGATGGACGAGGACCGCTTCTACATCTTCAGCCATCCGCAGGCCCTCGGCGGCGTGCAGACCCGGCTGGAGGACGTCATGCAGCAGCGCAACCCGACCGACCCCTTCGCGGACAAGCCGGCCCTGCGCGAGCAGCTGGTGACGGCGTTGCGCATGGCCTGAGCGGCACCTGAGCGGTGGCTGAGGGGGCCTGAGCGGGGCCTGGGAGGCCGGGCGCGACGCAGGCCGCAGCCCACGCGGCGCCCACTTCTGGCACACTGCCGGCCCCGCCTGACCGAGTCCCGCCATGTCCACCCGCCCTGAATCCTCCTTGTCCGCCGTCATCATCGGCGGGGGTCCCGCCGGCCTGATGGCCGCGGAGCGTCTGGCGGCCGCGGGCGTGGCCGTGGACCTCTACGACGCCATGCCCTCGGTGGGACGCAAGTTCCTCCTGGCCGGCAAGGGCGGGCTGAATCTCACGCACTCCGAGGGCCGCGAGGCCTTCGAGCAGCGCTTCGCCGAGCGCGCACCGGCCGTGCGCGACTGGCTGGACCGGCTCGACGGCCCCGGGCTGCGCGCCTGGGCGGCGGGCCTGGGGGTCGAGACCTTCGTCGGCAGCTCCGGCCGCGTCTTCCCCGCGGACATGAAGGCGGCGCCGCTGCTGCGCGCCTGGCTGCACCGCCTGCGCGCCTCCGGGGTGCGCTTCCACATGCGGCACCGCTGGCTGGGCTGGGACGCGCAGGGCGGCCTGCGCTTTGCCATGCCCGCGGGCGAGGTGACGGTGCCGGCCCCCGGCGCGACCGTGCTCGCCCTGGGCGGCGCCTCGTGGCCGCAGCTCGGCTCGACGGGCGCCTGGGCCGCGACCCTCGGCGAAGCGGGTGCGGACGTCGCGCCGCTGCGCCCGGCCAACTGCGGTTTCGACCTCGGCCCGCGCCGGGCGGGCGTGGCCGAGGCCGGCTGGTCCGCCTTCTTCGTCGAGCGCTTCGCCGGCCAGCCGGTGAAGCCCGTGCGCCTGATCTTCGTGGGCCGCTCGGGCCGGCGCTTCGAGCGCCAGGGCGAGTTCGTGATCACCGCGAGCGGCATCGAGGGCTCGCTCGTCTATGCCGCCTCGGCCCTGCTGCGCGACGAGATCGCGGAGTTCGGCGAGGCCGTGCTGCACCTGGATCTGCTGCCCAACCACGACGACGCCCAGGTGCTGGCCGAGGTGCGCCGGCCGCGCGGCCCGCGCTCGCTGTCCACCCACCTCAAGAGCCGCCTGGGCATCGAGGGCCTGAAGGCCGCGCTGCTGTACGAGGTGCTGTCCAAGGAGGAGGTGCAGGACGCCGAAGTCCTGGCCCGCACGCTCAAGCACCTGCCCCTGCGCGTGACGGCCGCCCGGCCGGTGGCCGAGGCCATCAGCACGGCGGGCGGGGTGCGGCTGGAGTCACTCGACGCCGGCCTGATGCTCACGCAGCGGCCGGGCGTGTTCTGCGCCGGCGAGATGCTGGACTGGGAAGCGCCCACCGGCGGCTATCTGCTCACCGCCAGCATGGCCAGCGGCTGGGTGGCGGGCGAGGGCGCCGCGGCCTTCCTGGCGGGGCGCTGAACGCAGCGAGCCCGGCCCGGTCAGATGTGGGCCCAGCCGTCCGCGCCTTGGGGCAGGGGCGGGAGGCCCGTCGACGAGGCCCGCCGGCGGGCCGCTGAGGCAGGGCGGGCGGCGGCTTCGCCCTCGCGCAGGCGGAACACGCTGGCGGTCTGCAGCAACTGCTCGGCCTGCGTCCGCAGGCTCTCGGCCGCCGCGGCGCCTTCCTCGACCAGCGCCGCGTTCTGCTGCGTCACCAGATCCATCTGCGCCACGGCCGTGCTGATCTGGTTCAGGCCGGTGCTCTGCTCGGCGGTGGCGGCGCTGATCTCCCCGACGATGTCCCGCAGCCGGCTCACGGCCTCGACGATTTCGTGGATGGTGCCGTTGGCCCGGTTGACGCGGTCGCTGCCCTGCTGAACCTGCTCGACGCTGTGCGTGATGAGCGTCTTGATCTCCTTGGCGGCGCTGGCGCTGCGCTGGGCCAGCGTGCGCACTTCCGAGGCCACGACCGCGAACCCGCGGCCCTGCTCGCCCGCACGGGCCGCCTCCACGGCGGCGTTGAGCGCGAGGAGGTTGGTCTGGAAAGCGATGCCGTCGATCACGCCGATGATGTCGGCGATCCTGGCGGAGCTGTCGTGAATGCCCCGCATGCGCTCGACCACCTCGTGGAAGACCGTGCCGCCCCGCTCGGCGACGGCGGCGGCACCGGTGGCCAGCCGGCTCGCCTGCTGGGTGTTGTCGGCGTTGTGCTGGACGGCCGAGCCCAGCTGCTCCATGGTGGCGGCCGTCTGCTGCAGCGCGCTGGCCTGCTCCTCGGTGCGCTGGCTCAGGTCGCTGTTGCCCTGGGCGATCTCGCTGCTGGCCGTGGCCACCTGCTCGGCATTGAGGCGCAGGGCGCGGGCCATGTGGGTCAGCGCCTCCTGCATGCGGGCCATGGCCGCCATCACGCTGGCCTTGTCATGGCGGTCGACCGGGATGTGTCCGTCCAGGCGGGCATCCGCGATCTCGTTGGCGATCCGCGCGACCACCGCGGGCTCGCCGCCGAGCTCGCGCTGCAGGCGCCGCAGGATCAGCAGGGACAGCACGACGGCCACGCCCAGATTGCCGAGGGTGAGGGCGATCATCCCGTTCCGGGCGGCCTCGTACTCCTCGCGTGAATGCGCCACCAGGGCCTCGTTGCCCGCCTTGGTGTTCGCGATGCTGGCGTCGAGCGCCTCCTGCCAGGCCTGCGTGGCGGGCGCGGCCTCGTTCAGCAGCACCTGCAGTGCGGCCGCGTCCTGGTCCGACAGGGCAAGCGCCAGGAAGCGCGCATTGAGCGGGCGGGCCTTGTTCTTGGCATCGGCCACGGCGGCACGCAGTTGCCGGGCCTGCTCGGTCGGCGGGAACTTGTCGAGGGCCGCCTCGGCGCTGTCGTAAAGCTTGTGGGCCGCCGTGAGTTTGCCCATCTCCGCCTCGGCGCGGGCCTTGTCCAGCGACTCGACCAGCGCGATGGTGCGCATCGCCTGGGCCTCGATGTGCGCCGCCTCGGACATCTCGTTGCTGAGCTCGAGCTTGACGTTGTTGACGTCCACCACCGCGTTGAGATTGCTCTCGATCTGGCCGAGCTTGTTCAGGGCGAGCAGGCTGCCGAGCAGCGACAGCCCGACGATGGCGGCGAAGGACAGGCCCAGCCGGGCGCGCAGTGTGAGGGGGCAAGACTCATGGGGCAGCTCCTTGGCGATCGCCGAAGCGTAGACTGCAAACGTTTGAATTTGTAAGTGCCGCCGGGCCGTCCAAGCGGGTGAACAGTGCAGTTGTTGTCACTGACGCACGGTCGTGCCGACGTGGCCGGACGGCGCCCTGCGGCGGATTTCACGGCCCGCGGGCGACGGCGGCGGCGGGGCCGGTGTGGCACACTCGCGCGCTTTCAGGTTTTCCCTTCCAGACGTCTTGGACAAGATCCTGCTTCAGATTGCCGCCGAGCTGAACGTGCGCCCGGCCCAGGTCAACGCAGCCGTGGAGCTGCTCGATGGCGGCGCCACGGTGCCCTTCATCGCCCGCTACCGCAAGGAAGTCACCGACGGGCTGGATGACAGCCAGCTGCGCGAGCTGGAGTCCCGCCTGGGCTATCTGCGCGAGCTGGAGGACCGCCGCGGCGCGGTGCTCAAGAGCATCGAGGAGCAGGGCAAGCTGAGCCCGGAGCTTCGCGCGGCCATCGAGGCGGCGCCGACGAAGCAGGAGCTGGAAGACCTCTATCTGCCCTACAAGCAGAAGCGCCGTACCAAGGGCATGATCGCCCGCGAAGCCGGTCTCGAGCCCCTGGCCGACAGGCTCTTCGCCGACCCCACGCTGGACCCGATGGCCGAGGCGCAGGCCTTCCTCAATGCCGATGCCGGCTTTGCCGATGCCTACGCGGTGCTGGACGGCGTGCGGGACCTGCTCTCCGAGCGCTGGGCCGAGGACGCCGTGCTGATTGGCAAGCTGCGCGAGTGGCTGTGGGAGGAGGGCCTGTTCAAGTCCAAGCTGATGGACGGCAAGGACGAGAACAACGCCGACGTCGCCAAGTTCCGCGACTACTTCGACTACGCCGAGCCCATCAAGACCGTGCCGTCCCACCGTGCGCTGGCGGTGTTCCGCGGCCGCACGCAGGAGTTCCTCGACGCCAAGCTGGTGCTGGACGAGGAGATCCTCCCCGGCCAGCCCTCCCTCGCCGAAGGCCGCATCGCGCGCCACCTGGGCTGGAGCCACGGCAAGCGGGCGTCCGACGAGCTGATCCGCAAGACGGTGGCCTGGACGTGGAAGGTCAAGCTCTCCATGAGTCTGGAGCGTGACCTGTTCTCGCGGCTGCGCGAGGAGGCCGAGAAGGTCGCCATCAAGGTCTTCGCCGAGAACCTGCGCGACCTGCTGCTGGCTGCGCCGGCCGGCAAGCGCGTGGTGATGGGGCTGGACCCGGGCATCCGCACCGGCGTGAAGGTCGCCGTGGTGAGCGACACGGGCCGCGTGCTGGACACCTCCACCGTCTACCCGCACGAGCCCCGCAAGGACTGGGAAGGCTCGATCCACACGCTGGGCCGCCTGTGCGCGACGCACGGCGTGAACCTGATCGCCATCGGCAACGGCACGGCCTCGCGCGAGACCGACAAGCTGGCCGCCGACCTCATCAAGCGCATCCAGCAGCTGGCCCCCGGCACCCACATCGAGAAGGTCGTGGTGAGCGAGGCCGGCGCCTCGGTCTACTCGGCCTCGGAGTTCGCCTCCAAGGAGCTGCCCGAGCTGGACGTGAGCCTGCGAGGCGCCGTGTCCATCGCCCGCCGCCTGCAGGATCCGCTGGCCGAGCTGGTGAAGATCGACCCCAAGAGCATCGGCGTGGGCCAGTACCAGCACGACGTCAACCAGAGCGAGCTGGCACGCACGCTGAATGCGGTGGTCGAGGACTGCGTGAACTCCGTCGGCGTGGACCTCAACACCGCCTCGGCGCCGCTGCTGTCGCGCGTCTCGGGCCTGTCGGCCACGGTGGCCGGCTCCATCGTGCGCTGGCGCGATGCCAACGGCGCCTTCCGCAACCGCCAGCAGCTGCTGGACGTCACGGGCCTCGGCCCCAAGACCTTCGAGCAGGCGGCGGGCTTCCTGCGCATCCGTGACGGCGACAACCCGCTGGACCTCTCCGGCGTGCACCCGGAAACCTACCCGGTGGTGCAGCGCATCCTGGCGCATGTCGCGCGGCCCATCGCCGACGTCATGGGCAAGGCAGACGTGATCCGCGCGCTGCGCCCCGAGGCCTTCGCCGACGAGCGCTTCGGCGCCATCACCGTCAAGGACATCCTGGCGGAGCTGGAAAAGCCCGGCCGCGATCCGCGCCCCGACTTCAAGGTGGCACGCTTCAACGAGGGCGTCGAGGACATCAAGGACCTGGCCGAGGGCATGATCCTCGAGGGCACCGTGTCCAACGTGGCGCAGTTCGGCGCCTTCGTGGACCTGGGCGTGCACCAGGACGGCCTGGTGCATGTGAGCCAGCTGTCCAACAAGTTCGTCAACGATGCCCGCGAGGTCGTGAAGACCGGCGACATCGTCAAGGTCAAGGTGCTGGAGGTCGACCTCGCCCGCAAGCGCATCTCGCTGACCATGAAGCTCGATGCCGCCGCGCCCCGCGGGGGCGCCAAGGCGGACAACAGCTTCCGCCCGGCCGCCCGCAACGAGCGCCCGGGCCGGGCGGCCGCGCCGGCCGCCCCGTCGGGCAATGCCATGGCGGCGGCCTTCGCCAAGCTGCAGGGCAAGCGCTGAGCCGTCGCGCGCCCGGCCACCCGGCGGGCGCGCCAACGGCCATTCAGCGCCGGCACTGACCCCTTGCGGCGCTGAAACCGCAGCTGGTCGCAGCGGGGCTGACAGCGGGCCGCGCCGCCGCTACGCTGCGCGCCAGTCCGATGTCCAGGACACCAGAATCAGGAGTTTCCGTGCGTCTTCATCCCATCGCCGCCGCGTCGGCGCTTGCGCTTGCCTCTCTCGCCGCCTTGCCGTCGCTGGCCCAGGAAATCCCGCAGGGGGGTGATCCCCAGGGCCGCCCCCAGCAGGGCAACAAGCTGGAGCGCGTGGAGATCAACGCGCGCCCGCAGAGCGACACCGAGCTGCGCCGCCGCGCGCCCGTGGCCAAGCAAATCTACGGCCGCGAGGAGATGGACAAGTACGGCGACAACAACCTCGCCGACGTGCTCAAGCGCCTGCCCGGCGTGGACATGCAGGGCGGCGGCCCGCGCATGCGCGGCCTGGGAGCGGGCTACACGCTCATCCTGATCAACGGGGACCCGGCGCCCCCCGGCTTCGACTTCACCCAGCTGAACCCGGCCCAGGTCGAGCGCATCGAGGTCACCAAGGGCCCGACGGCCGACCAGAGCGCGCAGGCCGTGGCCGGTGCCATCAACATCATCCTCAAGGAAGCGCCCAAGACCACGCAGAAGGACCTGCGCGTGGGCTTCGGCTACAGCGCCGTGCGCCCGACGCCCGGCGTGAACTTCACCTATGGCTCGCGCCAGGGCGGCTTCGCCTACTCGCTGCCGGTGTCCTTCTTCGAGTGGCGCGGCCAGAACGACGCCCGCAACGCCCGCCACATGCCCGGCAACGACGGCCTGGCCGCGGACGCCGTGCAGCACAACGAGCAGGCCTTCTGGGGCCACGGCTTCAACACCGCGCCGCGCATCAACTGGAAGATCTCCGACGAGGAGAACGCGAGCCTGCAGGCCTTCATCCAGAAGGGCTTCTGGAACAACCGCCAGACCTTCATCACCGAGAACGCCACGCCCAACGCGGTGCTGGACGATGACGCCCTCAACGGCGGCACCTGGCACAACGTGCGACTGAACTCGCAGTGGTCGCGCCGCTTCAATGACACCCAGAAGCTGGAGCTGAAGCTCGGTGGCGGCGAGTCGGGCGGCACCTTCCGCAACCAGACCTACCGCGACCACGCCGACCGCCGCCTCACCACCGGCTCGAACACGGATCGCACGGTGACGCAGGCCGGCAAGTTCGGTCAGCTGGTGGGCGAGTCCCACAGCCTGACCTTCGGCTGGGACCTCGAATGGCGCCACCGCGACGAGGAGCGCACCGTCACCGAGCTCGGCCAGGTGCAGCTGCCGGAGTTCGACGGCCAGCCCTTCGGCGCCCGCATCCAGCGTCAGGCGCTGTTCGTGCAGGACGAGTGGGAGCTCTCGCCGCAATGGTCCACCTACCTGGGCCTGCGCAACGAGCGCATCGTGACCGAGAGCCGCGGCCTGGACAGCACCGTGCGCAACACCAGCTCGGTGCTGACGCCGCTGTGGCACCTCAACTACAAGCTCGACCCGAAGGGCCGCGACCTGATCCGCGCCAGCCTGACCCGCAGCTACAAGGCGCCCGACCTCAACGCGATGCTGGCGCGCCCCGGCATCAGCAGCCTGTTCCCCGACGTGAACAAGCCCAACACCGAGCTCTCGCCGGACCGCCTGGGCAACCCGCTGCTCAAGCCCGAGCTGGCGACGGGCCTGGACCTCGCCTTCGAGAAGTACTTCGCGGGCGGCGGCATGCTGAGCATCGGCGTCTTCCACCGCGAGGTGAAGGACCTGGTGCGCAACGTGGTGTCGCTGCAGAAGGTGGACTGGGCCGGCGTGCCGCGCTGGATCTCGCAGCCCGTCAACATCTCCAAGGCCCAGAGCAGCGGTCTGGAGCTGGAGCTCAAGGGCCGTGCCGCCGAGCTGTTCCCGACGCTCTTCGACGCAAAGCTGCCGCTGAACCTGCGCAGTGCGCTGAACATCTACCGCTCCAAGGTCGAGGCCGTGCCGGGCCCCGACAACCGCCTCGAGGGCCAGCAGCCGTGGTCGGCGAACCTCGGCTTCGACTACCGCTTCACGAGCGTGCCGCTGACCACCGGCGCCAGCCTGGCCTACACGCCCGGCTATGCCACGCAGCAGACGGCCAGCCAGGGCGTGGCGCAGTCCCGCACCCGCTCGCTTGACGTGTTCGCGCAGTGGGCCTTCAGCCGCACGGTGGCGCTGCGTGTCGCGGCCAACAACTTCGTGCCGGTCGACAGCTGGAACAGCACGACGCTCAGCAGCGGCTATGGCAGCCGCAGCGATCGCCAGGGCCGTGCCAACTTCAACGTCGGTCTCGAAATGAAGCTGTGATCCAGCCCCTTGCGCCGGCGCTGGCGCAGGACGCGCGCAGGCCGTGGGGCGATCTGAGGTTCTAATGGCGTCCATGACGCGTGCATTGCAAATCTTCGCGGGCCCTCGGGCCCGCGCCCGTTTGGCGCAGCAGGGGCTGCGGCCCGAGGACGTTCAGGTCATCCCCGCGGCGGCGGGCGGCCCCAAGGGGCTGATCCTCAACCCGCTCGACCAATACCTCTTCGGCGAGTGGCTGGCCGCGAGCCGGCAGGAGGTGCACCTGCTGGGCGCCTCGATCGGGGCCTGGCGCATGAGCACGGCCTGCCTGGCGCACCGGCCGGCGGAGGCCGTGCCGGAGTTCCAGCGCCTGGCCGAGGAATACATCCACCAGCAGTACGAGAGCGCGCCGGGCAAGTCGCCCACGGCGGCGGTGGTCTCGCGCGGCTTCGGCCAGAAGCTGCACGAGGTCTTCGGCGGGCGGGAGGCTCAGGTGCTGAGCCACCCGCGCTGGCGCCTGCACATCTTCACGTCACGCGGGCAGGGCCTGCTCGCGCGCGAGCACCGCGTGCGCACGCCCATGGGCTACGCGGCGGCGTTCGCGGCCAATGCCTGGTCGCGCCGCGCGATGGGCCGCTGGCTGGAGCGCGTGGTGTTCTCGGACCTGCGCTCGCCGCTGCCCATGGACCTGCGGGACTACCGCAGCCGCCAGGTCGGGCTGAACGCGCGCAACTTCCAGGCGAGCCTGCTGGCCAGCTGCTCCATCCCCTTCTGGCTGCAGGCAGTGCACGACATCGCCGGGGCGCCGGCCGGGGCCTACTGGGACGGCGGCATCACCGACTACCACCTGCACCTGAACTACGCCGCGATGGTGGGGGAGGGCCTCGTGCTCTACCCGCACTTCCAGCGCGAGGTCGTGCCGGGCTGGCTCGACAAGGCGCTCAAGCACCGCCACCGGCCCACGGCCTTCCTCGACAACGTGGTGCTGCTGGCGCCGAACCCCGAATGGGTGCGCACGCTGCCCAACGGCAAGCTGCCCGACCGGGCGGACTTCCAGCGCTACGGTGACGACGTCGCCGCCCGTGCGGCCGCCTGGCGGCGCGCGATCGACGAGAGCCAGCGCCTGCGGGACGAGTTCGCCGAGGCCTGCCGCCAGGACACGATCCAGGCGCTGCCGCTCTGAACGCGCGACGGCCGATCAACCGAATCGGGGCCTCGCGCGTTGAGGGGGTGTCCTGACTTCCTGGTGGGTGCCGCCCATGCCGTCCTTCAAGCCCCGTTCCTGGTCCCTGGCGCTGTCACTGGCCGCGCTGTCCCTGCTGACGCTCAGCGGCTGCGCGCACGAGCGCCGCCGCGACTGGGATGACGACCAGGTCTACGGTGACAGCCGGGGCTATGACGAGCGCCGCTATGACGATCGGCGTTACGACGACCGTCGCTATGACGATCGCCGCGTCACGCCGCCGCCCGCTCGCTATGGCAATGAGCGGGTGATGTACGGCACCGTGGGGCGCATCGAGGCCTTCGGGGATCGTGGCGATCGCGGCAGCTCCGGCGCGGGGGCTGTGGCGGGCGGCGTGATCGGCGGCGTCATCGGCCATGAGATGAGCAGTCGCCGCGACCGGGGCGTCGGCACGGCCATCGGGGCCGTTGTGGGCGCCGTGATCGGCAACGAGATCGAGCGGGACGGCCAGCGAGGCGGCGGCACGCGCTACCGCGTGTGGGTGCGCCTCGAGCGGGGCGGCGAGCAGGCCTTCGACTTCGAGCGCCTGGACGGCCTGCGCAGCGGCGACCGCGTGCGCGTCGTGGATGGCCGCCTGCAGCGCTACTGAGCCCCGCTCCGCCCGTTGTGGCTACAATCGGGGCCTCTTTGACGAACAAGGGCTGAGAAAGGCGTGATGGTTATGACACCGCGAACTACGACCTCCACCGGAGCATAGTCGGCCGCGGCACGTCTCGTCTTTGGGCATCCCCGAATCACCTCGAACCGGTGATGCCTCCCGAACAAAGCGCGGCACCAGGCCGCGCTTTTTCATTTCCGGGCTCCCCTGCAGCAGCGTCTGCACCGAACGGCGGGGCCCTTGCGATTCGGAGCACCCCATGATTTCCATTCAACTGCCTGACGGTTCCAAGCGCGAATTCCCGCAGGCCGTCACCGTGGCCGACGTGGCCGCTTCCATCGGCGCCGGCCTGGCCAAGGCCGCGCTGGCCGGCAAGGTCGACGGCAAACTGGTCGACACGAGCTACCTGATCGAGGCCGACGCCCAGCTCGCCATCGTCACCGACAAGGACGCCGACGGCATCGAGGTCATCCGCCACTCGACGGCCCACCTGCTGGCCTACGCGGTCAAGGAGCTGTTCCCCGACGCCCAGGTCACGATCGGCCCGGTCATCGAGAACGGCTTCTACTACGACTTCAGCTACAAGCGCCCGTTCACGCCCGAGGATCTGGCGGCCATCGAGTCCAAGATGAACGAGCTGGCGAAGAAGGACGAGAAGGTCACGCGCTCGGTGCTGCCGCGCGACGAGGCCGTGTCCTACTTCAAGGGCATCGGCGAGGCCTACAAGGCCGAGATCATCGAATCCATCCCGCAGGGCGAGGACGTCTCCCTCTACGCCGAGGGCGCCTTCACCGACCTGTGCCGCGGCCCGCACGTGCCCTCCACGGGCAAGCTCAAGCACTTCAAGCTGATGAAGGTGGCCGGCGCCTACTGGCGTGGCGACCACCGCAACGAGCAGCTGCAGCGCATCTACGGCACGGCCTGGGCCTCCAAGGACGACCTGCAGAAGTACCTGACCCTGCTGGAGGAGGCCGAGAAGCGCGACCACCGCCGCCTGGGCAAGGACCTCGACCTGTTCCACATCGACGAGCACGCCCCGGGCGTGGTGTTCTGGCACCCCAAGGGCTGGACGGTGTGGCAGGAGGTGGAGCAGTACATGCGCCGCGTCTACCGCGAGAACGGCTACCTGGAGGTCAAGGGTCCGCAGATCATCGACAAGACGCTGTGGGAGAAGACCGGCCACTGGGACAAGTACCGCGAGAACATGTTCACGACGGAATCGGAGAAGCGCGACTATGCGCTCAAGCCGATGAACTGCCCCGGCCACATCCTGATCTTCAAGCAGGGCATCAAGAGCTACCGCGACCTGCCGCTGCGCTTCGGCGAGTTCGGCCAGTGCCACCGCAACGAGCCCACGGGCGGCCTGCACGGCATCATGCGCGTGCGCGGCTTCACGCAGGATGACGGTCACATCTTCTGCACGGAAGACATGATCCAGCGCGAGGTCACGGCCTTCACGACGCTGCTGCAGAAGGTCTACAAGGACTTCGGCTTCACGGAGATCCTCTACAAGCTGTCGACGCGCCCCGAGCAGCGCATCGGCACGGAGGAGAGCTGGGACAAGGCCGAGGCCGCCCTGGCCGAGGGCCTGCGCGCCTCGGGCTGCGAGTTCGAGTACCTGCCGGGCGAGGGCGCCTTCTACGGCCCCAAGATCGAGTACACGCTCAAGGACGCGCTGGGCCGCCAGTGGCAGTGCGGCACGATCCAGGTCGATCCGAACATGCCGGAGCGCCTGGATGCCGAATTCGTGGCCGAGGACGGCAGCCGTCAGCGCCCCATCATGCTGCACCGGGCCATCGTGGGCAGCCTGGAGCGCTTCATCGGCATCCTGATCGAGCAGCACGCCGGCGTGCTGCCCGTCTGGCTCGCGCCGACGCAGGTGGTCGTGGCCAATATCACGGACGCTCAGGCCGATTACGTGGCTGAAATTGTGAAATCGCTGCAAAAACAAGGGCTTAGGGCCGTGGCGGATTTGCGCAACGAAAAGATCACGTATAAAATCCGCGAGCATTCCTTGCAGAAGGTTCCGTACATCCTTGTCGTTGGTGACAAGGAGAAGGCAAACGGAGCCGTTGCGGTGCGCGCCCGTGGCAATCAGGACCTGGGTGTGATGCCTCTGGCCAGCTTCGTGGAGAAGGTGGCGGCGGACATCACCGAGAAGGCCTGAAGAGCCTGCATTGGGCGCGCTTTTGCTTATTGCTGGGCCCCTTGCCTTGGGCTCGTTGAAAGGGTGGCACCATCGCTACTTTTGCTGACCGTCGTGCGATTCCCGAGCGCAAGCATCGGCTGAACCGTGAAATCCTTGCTCCCGAGGTCCGTCTGAACGGCCCCGAGAACGAGCCCATCGGTGTCGTGAGCATCCAGGAAGCCCTGCGCATGGCGGGCGACATGGATGTGGATCTCGTCGAGATCTCTGCCACCGCCAATCCGCCGGTCTGCCGGCTGATGGACTACGGCAAGTTCAAGTACATGGAGCAGAAGCGCGCGGCCGAGGCCAAGGCCAAGCAGAAGGTCGTCGAGGTCAAGGAAGTCAAGTTCCGTCCGGGCACGGACGAAGGCGACTACCAGATCAAGATGCGCAATCTGCGCCGCTTCATCGCCGAGGATGGTGACAAGGGCAAGGTGACGCTGCGTTACCGCGGTCGCGAAATCACCCACCAGGACATCGGCATGCGGCTGCTGGAGCGCATCCGTGACGAGCTGGCGGATGTGGCGGTCGTCGAGCACATGCCCAAGCTGGAAGGGCGGCAGATGATCATGGTTTTGGCGCCTAAAAAGCGTTGAGGTCATGTTGACCCCCGGGCCTGCGGATACGCAGGCCCACCCCCCGAGGGGGTGCAATCACAACCGGGCGCTGGCCCGGTTTTGATTGCAAGAGGCCGTCCTTGGGGCGGCCCGGCGGACGGCCGAAAGGCCTCGCCGTCGAAGGTTTTGGTCGCCCCTTGGGCGACATCGTGGTCGGTGCTTTGCCGACAACTGGTTCAGGCCCGTCGATCTGGTCGTCGGCGGGCTTATTAGTCTCCCTGAGGCTGGCAAGTGTTGCGAGTCCCGCAACCGCCCCAGGGGACGCACTTAAAAGGAGCAGTCATGCCCAAAATGAAGACCAAGAGCGGCGCCAAGAAGCGTTTCCGCGTCCGTCCGGGTGGTACCGTCAAGCGCGGTCAGGCGTACAAGCGCCACATCCTGACCAAGAAGACCACGAAGAACAAGCGCCAGCTCCGCGGCGCCGTGAACGTGCATGAAACCAACATGGGTCACATCGCTTCGATGCTGCCCTATGCCGGTCTGTAATCCCGCGAATTAAGGAGATACAACATGCCTCGCGTCAAACGTGGTGTTACCGCACGTGCTCGTCACAAGAAGGTCCTGGCTCTGGCCAAGGGCTTCCGTGGTCGTCGTAAGAACGTTTTCCGCATCGCCAAGCAGGCGGTGATGAAGGCGGGCCAGTACGCCTACCGTGACCGCCGTGCCAAGAAGCGCGTGTTCCGCCAGCTGTGGATTGCTCGTATCAACGCAGCAAGCCGTGGCCTGGGTCTGAGCTACAGCAAGTTCGTGGCCGGCCTGAAGAAGGCCCAGATCGACATCGACCGCAAGGTCCTGGCTGATCTGGCCGTCAACGATCCGGCTGGCTTTGCCAGCATCTTCGCCAAGGTGAAGGCCGCTCTCGCCTAAATGTCCTGATGCGGTGCAAGCCGCATCCGGGCGGCCCTGGTTGCAAGACCAGGGTGCGCACCTCTTGAAGGCCGACACCCTGGTGTTCGGCCTTTTCTCATTTTTCTCATTGCCCAGATTCGTCGCCCTGACGCGCCGCCGGCCCGCCGCCGAGGTGCTGCAGGATCGACACCCCCGCCGGGTTTGCGCCCGGCGATCCAGGGGCCTCACGCCCCCGCCAACGAATACGAGTCCGCCGCCGCGATGAACGACCTCGCCCAATTGCTGCAAAGCGCCCAGGCTGAATTTGCCCAGGCCTCCACCCCTGCCGACCTGGAGAACGCCAAGGCGCGATTCCTGGGCAAGTCCGGCCAGGTGACCGAGCTGATGAAGGGTCTGGCCGCGCTGCCGGTCGAGGAGAAGAAGACCCGCGGCGCCGAGATCAACCAGCTCAAGCAGGGCATCGAGGCCGCGCTGAACGCGCGCCGCCAGGCCCTCGCGGACGCCGAGCTGGAGAAGCAGCTCAAGGCCGAGGCGCTGGACGTGACGCTGCCCGGCCGCCAGCGCGGCACCGGCGGCCTGCACCCGATCACGCGGGCCATGGAACGCATCGAGGCCATCTTCGGCTCCATGGGCTTCGACGTGGCCGACGGCCCGGAGATCGAGACGGACTGGTTCAGCTTCTCCTCGCTGAACAACCCCGAGAACCACCCGGCCCGCTCCATGCAGGACACGTTCTACGTGGACATGAAGGACGAAGGCGGCCGCTGGTTCAACCTGCGCCCGCACACGAGCCCCATGCAGATCCGCTACGCGCAGGCCCACGCCAAGCGTTATGCGGGGCAGGACACGATGCCCGAGATCCGCGTGATCGCCCCGGGCCGCACCTACCGTGTGGACAGCGACGCCACGCACTCGCCCATGTTCCACCAGGTCGAAGGCCTGTGGGTCGGCGAGAACATCAGCTTCAAGGACCTGAAGTCGGTCTACCTGAACTTCATCACGGCCTTCTTCGAGACGGACGCGCTGCAGCTGCGCTTCCGCCCGAGCTACTTCCCCTTCACCGAGCCCAGCGCCGAGATCGACATCATGTTCGAGACCGGTCCGCTGAAGGGCCGCTGGCTGGAGGTCTCCGGCGCCGGCCAGGTGCACCCGCAGGTGATCCGCAACATGGGCCTGGACCCGGAGCGCTACATCGGCTTCGCCTTCGGCTCCGGCATCGACCGCCTGGCCATGCTGCGCTACGGCGTGAATGACCTGCGCCTGTTCTTCGAGGGCGACCTGCGCTTCCTGAGCCAGTTCAAGTAAGCCCGCCTTGCCTCGATCACACGCATCGCAAGCATCGCAAGAACACCACCGAACACGCTGACGAGAATCCCATGCAATTCCCTGAGTCCTGGCTGCGGGCCTTCTGCAATCCGTCCCTCAACACCCAAGAGCTGGCTTCGCTGCTGACCATGTCCGGCATGGAAGTCGAGGAGCTGAGCCCGGCGGCGCCGCCCTTCAGCGGCATCGTCGTCGCCGAGATCCTGGAAGCCGAACAGCACCCTAACGCCGACAAGCTGCGGGTCTGCAAGGTCAACGCCGGTGGCGCGGAGCCGCTGCAGATCGTCTGCGGCGCCCCGAACGCACGCGCCGGCATCAAGGTGCCGCTGGCCACCGTGGGCGCCGAGCTGCCCCCGGGCGAAGACGGCAAGCCTTTCCTGATCAAGGTCGGCAAGCTGCGCGGCGTCGAGAGCTTCGGCATGCTGTGCTCCGCTCGCGAGCTGCAGCTCAGCGACGAGCACGGCGGCCTGCTGGAGCTGCCTCTGGATGCCCCCGTTGGCCAGAACATTCGCCAGTTCCTGAACCTGGACGACACGCTCTTCACGCTGAAGCTCACGCCCAATCTGGGCCACGGCCTCTCGGTGCTGGGCGTGGCCCGCGAGGTGGCCGCGCTGACCGGCGCGCCGCTCACCCTGCCGGCCATCACGCCGGTGACGCCGGTGGTCGACCAGACCGTGCCCGTGCGCGTGGAGGCCCCGGACCTCTGCGGCCGCTTTGCCGGCCGCGTGGTGCGCAACGTCAACCACAAGGCCAAGACCCCGGACTGGATGGTCCAGCGCCTGGCCCGCTGCGGCCAGCGCTCGGTCTCGGCCCTGGTGGACATCTCCAACTACGTGATGTTCGAGCTGGGCCGCCCCTCGCACATCTTCGACCTCGACAAGATCGACCGCGAGCTGATCGTCCGCTGGGCCAAGGCCGGCGAGCAGCTCAAGCTGCTGAACGGCAGCACCGTCGAGCTCGATGAGAAGGTCGGTGTGATCGCGGATGCCAGCCGGGTCGAGTCGCTCGCCGGCATCATGGGCGGCGACCACACGGCCGTGTCCGACGACACCCGCAATGTCTACATCGAGGCCGCCTTCTGGTGGCCCGAGGCCGTCATGGGCCGTGGCCGCCGCTACAACTTCAGCACTGACGCCGGCCACCGCTTCGAGCGCGGTGTCGATCCCGAAAGCATCGCCGAGCACATCGAGCGCATCACCCAGCTGGTGCTCGAGATCTGCGGCGGCGAGGCCGGCCCGCTGGTGGACCAGCGCGTCAACATGCCCGCGCCCAAGCCCGTGACGCTGCGCGTGGCGCGCGCCGCCAAGGTGATCGGCATGCCGGTCACGCAGGCGGACTGCGCCGGCGTGTTCCGCCGTCTGGGCCTGCCCTTCACCGAAGGCGAGGGCACGCTGACCGTCACGCCGCCGAGCTGGCGCTTCGACATCGCCATCGAGGAAGACCTCATCGAGGAAGTCATCCGCGTGATGGGCTACGGCCAGCTGCCGTCGACGCCGCCGCTGGCGCCCGTCGTGGCCAAGACGCGCTCGGAATCGCGCCGGGGCGTGCACGCCCTGCGCCACGCCGTGGCCGCCCGGGACTACTTCGAAACCATCAACTTCAGCTTCGTCGAGGAGCGCTGGGAGCGTGAGCTGGCGGGGCAGGAGCACCCGATCCGCCTGCTGAACCCCATCACCAGCCAGCTCTCGGTGATGCGCACCAGCCTGATGGGCAGCCTGCTGAACGTGCTGCGCCACAACCTGGCCCGCAAGGCGAGCCGCGTGCGCGTGTTCGAGATCGGCCGCGTGTTCCTGCGTGACGCCGCGGTGCAGACGGGCGCGTCGAGCGTGGCCGGCATCGCCCAGCCCATGCGCCTCGGCGGCCTGGCCTTCGGTCCGGCCGATCAGGCGCAGTGGAGCCAGCGCGACCGCGCCGTGGACTTCTTCGACGTGAAGGGGGACCTCGAAGCCCTGTTCGCGCCGCGCCAGCTGCGCTTCGTCGCGGCCGAGCACCCCGCGCTGCATCCGGGCCGCAGCGCCCGTGTGGAGCTCGATGGCCAGCCCATCGGCGTGGTCGGCGAGCTGCACCCGAAGTGGCGTCAGGCCTACGAATTGCCTCAGGGCGCCGGCGCGCCGGTGCTGTTCGAGCTCGAGCTGGATGCCGTGCTCGCCCGCACGCTGCCGGTGGGGCAGGGCGTGCCGCGCCAGCAGGCGGTGCTGCGTGACATCGCCGTGATCGTCTCGGAAGCCGTCACGCATGAATCCTTGATGCAAACCATCGGCACGGCTGGCGATGCCCTGGTACGCTCGGCGCGTCTTTTCGACATCTTCAAGCCGGCGCAGCCCAGCGGCGACCTGAAGGAAGGTGAGCGCAGCATGGCGATCCGTCTGGAACTGCTGGACGACGAAGCCACGCTGACGGACGAGCGCATCGAGCAGGCCGTGGCCACGGTGCTGGCAGCCCTGGGTGAAAAGCTGGGCGCGCGCCTGCGCGCCTGAGGAGGAGCTTTCGCATGAGCACGGACGAGATGAAACCAGCGGGCGGCCCGGTGCTGTTGCCCAGCCTGGAGACGCCCACGCTGACCAAGGCGGAGCTGGCCGAACTGCTGTTCGACAAGCTGGGCCTGAACAAGCGCGAGTCCAAGGACATGGTCGAGGCCTTCTTCGACATCATCCATGACAGCCTGGTGCAGGGGCGCGAAGTGAAGCTGTCGGGATTCGGCAATTTCAACATCCGTCGCAAGGCGCCGCGCCCGGGCCGCAACCCGCGCACGGGCGAGTCCATCCCCATCAAGGCGCGCAACGTCGTGACCTTCCATGCGAGCCACAAACTCAAGGGGGTGGTGCAGGGGGATGTTCCCGGCGACGAGGACTTCGAGTAGAGTCTGACCTCCCCACCTGAAGCCCTTGATTTCAATGGACAAAGCGCTTCCCGCCATTCCCGCCAAACGCTACTTCACCATCGGTGAGGTGAGCGAGCTGTGCGGCGTGAAGCCCTATGTGCTGCGCTACTGGGAGCAGGAGTTCACGCAGCTCAAGCCCATGAAGCGGCGCGGCAACCGGCGCTATTACCAGCACCACGAGGTGCTGCTGATCCGCCGGATCCGTGACCTGCTCTATGACCAGGGCTTCACCATCAGCGGGGCCCGCAACCAGCTGGCCGATGGTCTGGCTCGCCCGGAGACGGCTGCCAGCTTCCACGAGGAGGCCGTCGCCGCCGAGGCGCTGGCCGAGGAGCTGCACGCCCTCGAGGCCTCGCACAGCCAGGCGATGGCCATGGCCGCCGACAAGCACGAGTCCGCCCGCCTGAGCGTCAGCGTGGAGAAACTGAGCCTGGAGCAGGTGCGCGAAGAATTATTGGCAATTCGTTCGACACTACTTGCACAACTCTAAAAAATCGTTCTATAATCTTTCTTCTTCGTCGGGGTGTAGCGCAGCCTGGTAGCGCACTTGCATGGGGTGCAAGGGGTCGCGAGTTCGAATCCCGCCACCCCGACCAAAGATAAGCACGAGCCCGGTACTGAAAAGTACCGGGCTTTTTGCTGTCTGGGCCTCGCGTGGGCCCGCTGCATCAGGGGCTGGGGCTGGGTCTGTCGGGAGACAGACGCTCGATCCCGCGCGTGGAGGCATCCGTGTGGGCCGTAACGCCGACCTGCGTTGCTCGCCGTCGCACGCGGCGCTCGTCAGCGCCTGCAGCCTCGACAGCGCCGGGCACAGCAAGGCCCCTCGCCGCGCGCCTGCTGCAAATGGCAAGACCTGACCCCCGCAAGCGCTGCTGGACAGACCGTCGCATGCCGGCAGGCGCCAGGGCACGCGGCATCCAGGACGCCTTGCGCTTCAGCCGCCGCCGCTGCGCCTGACGCGTCGGCTGGCGCAGTTCGTCTGAAGTCGCGTGTCGAGGCATCGCCGGGTCTGCACCATGCCGCTCATGCAACGAGCCCTGGCGCCCGTCCATCGTCTCGCTGCTGGATTGCCCGAGCCGGTCTGCCCCTCCGAGGCGGCTCGGTGACTCATCAGATGACGTCAAAAGGTAGTGGACATGAACCCCAGGAACATTCGAACCTTGCCCATTCAGGCGCCCGTGCTGGCTGCGGTGCTGGCCGCGGCAGGCTTGGCCCTCACCTCCGCAGGCGCTCACGCCCAGGCCGCGCCGGTGGCCGCCGCCTACCGGCCGGCCTTTCTGCCAGAGGCGTATCCCGGGGCGCCGGCGGGGGCGCCCAACCAGGTGCTGGTGCTGGGCACACCACACCTCGGCGAGTTCGAGGGACAGCTGCGCCAGGACCAGCTCGCGCCGCTGCTGGCGCGCTTGCGGCAGTGGCGCCCGCAGCTGATCGCGGTGGAGCGGCTGTCCGGCCTGCAATGCGATGCCTTGCGTCGACAGCCGGCCCGCTATGCCGACACGGTGAAGTCCTACTGTCCGGAGGTGGCCCCGGCGGCCCGCGCCACCGGGCTGGACGTGGTGCAGGCCAACCAGGAGGCCGAGCGCCTGCTGGCCGCCTGGCCGGCCGAGCCTGCGCCCGCCCAGCGCCGGCGCCTGGCCGCGGTGTTCCTGGCGGGCGGCGAGTCCGTCTCGGCGCTGGTGCAGTGGCTGTACCTGCCCGCGGCCGAGCGCCAGGCGGGGGAGGGCCTCGATGACGCTCTGGTGGCTCGCCTCGAGCGCCTGCGTGCGCGGGCGAGCGAGGACAGCTGGATCGCCGCGCCGCTGGCCGTCGAGATGGGTCTGCAGCGCGTGTTCAGCGTGGACGACCACACGTCGGACCTCCCCGACCCGGCCGACACGCAGGCCCAGGAGGCCGCCATCCGCCAGGCCTGGGACAACGAGGCCGCCCGTGCCCGCCGGGCGCGGGACCAGGTCCTGCGGGAGGGGCTCTCCAAGGTGGGCGGCGTGCTGGCGCTCTACCAGGACTGCAATGCGCCCGGCGCGCCCGAGCGGGTCTACCGCTCCGATTTCGGGGCCGCCCTGGCCGAGCCGTCGCCGCAGGGCTTCGGTCGCAGCTACGTCGGCGCCTGGGAGACGCGCAATCTGCGCATGGTGGCCCATATGCGGGAGGTCCTGGCGCAGCAGCCGGGGAGCCGCATGCTGTCCATCGTGGGGGCCTCGCACAAGGGCTACTACGAGGCCTACCTCCAGCAGATGCACGACGTTCGCCTGGTGGATCCGATGACCGTGCTGAAGGATTGAGGCGGCGCGGCGCGGGGGAGGCGGGGCAGGGCTGGACGACAGGTCCGTAGAATGCGCCCCATGACTCAACACACCGTCCCCTCCCTGTCCAAGCGCCGCCTCTCCCGTCTCAACCGCCGCCAGCGCAAGAAGCTGTATGTCGGCGAGTTCCAGGAGCTGGGCTTCTGGGTCGAGCTGAAGTTCAAGTCGGCCCTGGACGACGCCGCCCTGGATGCCTTCTGTGACGCCGTCTATCCGGCCCTGGCCGCTCTGGGCCTGCAGATCGGTGGTCTGGGGGGCTGGGTGCCCCTGTCGGAGACCGACGGCTTCGTCGGCACGCTGGGTCGCGGCTCCGTCACCGACGCCCAGCGCGACGCCGCCGCCGCCTGGCTCAAGGCCTGCCCGGCCGTGGCGCAGGTGCGCGTCAGTGCCTGGGTGGATGCCTGGTACCCGCGCGACGAGGAACTGCAGCTGACCGAGGTCTGAGTCGCACCCGCCACGAGCGGTCCCACCGCCGCCAAGCCGCCTCCGGGCGGCTTTTCTCTTTGTCAATAGCTATATTTTGCTTATATCTTTCGGACTTTCCCGGTTCTTGAACCGGTTCAAGGATTCTTGACCTCCGCGCCCCTAGTCTTGCGGCCATCTGTTTGATCCACGCAAGGAGGCCCCATGAGTCAGGGCAGCGGTTTCACCAAGCAGATGGCACGAAACATGTTCTGGGGCGGATCCGTCTTCTTCGCCCTCCTGTTCGCGGCCATCGTGTTCCACACCGAGCAGCGCATCCCGCAGCGCTCCAATGCTCAGGCCATCACCCCGGCCGTCGTCGCGGGCAAGAAGATCTGGGAGACGCGCAACTGCATCGGCTGCCACACGCTGCTGGGCGAGGGCGCGTACTTCGCGCCTGAGCTGGGCAACGTCTACAAGCGCCGTGGCGGTGATTTCATCAAGGCCTGGATGAAGGCCCAGCCCACGCACGCCGAGGGCCGCCGCCAGATGCCCCAGTTCAACCTGGACGAGCAGCAGCTCAATGACCTGGTCGAGTTCCTCAAGTGGACCGGCGAGATCAACACCGAGCAGTGGCCCCCCAACATCGAAGGCTGAGGAGGCACACCCATCATGACCACACTCAAGTACAAGACCCAGGCGGTGGCGAAGTACTACTTCATCGCCGCACTGCTGCTGTTCACGGGCCAGATCCTCTTCGGTCTGGGCCTCGGGCTGCAGTACCTCGTCGGGGACTTCCTGTTCCCCTACATCCCCTTCAACCAGGCCCGCATGGTCCACACGAACCTGCTGATCGTGTGGCTGCTGTTCGGCTTCATGGGGGCGGCCTACTACATGGTGCCGGAGGAGTCCGAGACCGAGCTGCACAGCCCCAAGCTGGCGCTGGCGCTGTTCTGGATCTTCCTCGTGGCGGGCGCGCTCACCATCGTGGGTTACCTCGCCGTGCCGTATGCCAAGCTCGCGGAGCTGACCGGCAATGACCTGCTGCAGACCATGGGGCGCGAGTTCCTGGAGCAGCCGCTGCCCACGAAGCTGGGCATCGTCGTCGTGGCCCTGGGCTTCCTCTACAATATCAGCATGACCGTGCTGAAGGGCCGCAAGACGGCCATCTCCCTGGTCCTGCTGATGGGCCTGTGGGGCCTGGCGCTGATGTTCCTGTTCAGCTTCGTCAATCCGCACAACCTGGTGCGGGACAAGATGTACTGGTGGTTCGTCGTCCACCTCTGGGTGGAAGGCGTCTGGGAGCTGATCCTGGGTTCGCTGCTGGCCTTCGTGCTGATCAAGACGACCGGCGTGGACCGCGAGGTGATCGACAAGTGGCTGTACGTGATCATCGCCTTCGCGCTGATGACGGGCATTCTGGGCACCGGCCACCACTTCTACTTCATCGGCCTGCCCGGCTACTGGACGTGGATCGGCAGCATCTTCTCGGCGCTGGAACCCATTCCCTTCTTCATGATGACGGTCTTCGCCTTCAACATGGTGCAGCGTCGCCGCCGTGAACACCCGAACCAGGCCGCCGTGCTGTGGGCGGTGGGCACCTCGGTGATGGGCTTCCTCGGGGCCGGCCTGTGGGGCTTCATCCACACGCTGTCGCCGGTGAACTACTACACCCACGGCACCCAGGTCACCGCGGCCCACGGCCACCTGGCCTTCTACGGTGCCTACGTGCTGGTGGTGATCACGCTGATCAGCTACGCCATGCCGATGCTGCGCGGCCGCATCGCCAACAGCCAGCGTGCGCAGAACACCGAGATGTGGAGCTTCTGGATCATGACCATCTCGATGGGCGTGATGGTGCTGGCCCTCACCGGCGCCGGCATCCTGCAGGTCTGGCTGCAGCGCATGCCGACCGAGGGCGCCATGAGCTTCATGGCCACCCAGGACCAGCTGCGCTTCTTCTACTGGGTGCGTCTGGCCGGTGGCGTGGGCTTCCTGCTGGGTCTGGTGACCTATCTGGCGAGCTTCTTCATCGGCGGCGAGCCGGTGACGCAGGCGGATGCCGACGCCCGCGGCGGTGGCCTGCTGCGTGCCCAGCCCGCCCAGCGCGTGCGTGATCTGTGATTGACCTGTGAACGAGGAGGACCCGGTGGACAGACTCCAGGTAACCGCCGCCCAGCTGGGGCAAGGTGAAGCGCCTTTCTACGCGGAACAGGGAGAGGAATGCCGGGTCTTCGCTCATGCGCATGCCCAGCGCCTGCCCCTGCTCATCAAGGGGCCCACGGGCTGCGGCAAGACTCGATTCGTCGAGCATATGGCGGCCCGCCTGGGCCGCCCCCTCATCACGGTCAGCTGCCATGACGACCTCACGGCAGCCGACCTGGTGGGCCGCTTCCTGATCCAGGACGGCGCCACCGTCTGGAGCGACGGGCCGCTGACGCGGGCCGTGCGCCAGGGCGCGATCTGCTACCTCGACGAGGTGGTGGAGGCGCGCCGCGACACCACGGTGGTGCTGCATCCGCTGGCGGACGACCGCCGCATGCTGCCCATCGAGCGCACCGGCGAGCAGATCGCCGCGGCGCCCGGCTTCATGCTGGTGATCTCCTACAACCCCGGCTACCAGAACCTGCTCAAGAGCCTCAAGCCGAGCACCCGGCAGCGCTTCGTCGCGCTGCAGATGGGCTATCCCGAGCCCGAGGTCGAGCAGCGCATCGTGCAGACCGAATCGGCCTGCGAGGAGCGCCTGTCCCAGCAGCTCGTGCGCCTGGCCTCGGCCCTGCGCCGCCTGGGCGAGCATGACCTCGAGGAGACCGTCAGCACCCGTCTGCTGGTCGCCGCCGCCCGCCTGGCCGTGGCCGGCCTGCCGCTGTGCCTGGCCGTCCAGGCCGCCATCGTCGATGCCCTGACCGACGAGGCCGACACCGCGGCCGCACTCGCCGAGGTGGTGGGCGCCGTACTGGATTGACATGGACCGGCCGCCTTCTGCATTGCTGACGCCCGTCGGGGGCGGCGGCCGCTCTGCGCCTTCGCAGCGCCTGCGCCGCAGCCTGCAGCTGGGCTTCTTCCTGCTGTTCGTCTCGGCACCGCTGCTGGACCTGCTGCGCTTCGATCTCCATGAGACGCAGCTGTGGCTGTTCGGCCAGCCCTGGCATCTGGGCCTGGACGCCGTCCAGCATGGCCGCGCCAGCGGGGCCGACGCCGCGCTGAACCTGCTGCTGAAGGCGCTGCTGCCCATCGTGCTCGTGGTGGGCGGCTTCCTCTTCGTGGCCTGGCGCTACGGCCGGCTGTACTGCGGCTGGCTGTGCCCTCATTTCTCCATCGTCGAGCTGCTCAACGACCTGCTGCACCGCGCCATCGGCAAGCTCTCGCTGTGGGACCGCCTGCCCGTGAAGCGCGCCGGCCGCCGCCCGGACGGCCGCTGGTGGCCGGTGTTCGGCCTCGCCTGCGCGCTGCTGGGCTTTGTGTGGGCCATCACCCTGGCCAGCTATCTGCTGCCCCCGCGGGAGCTGTGGAGCGGCCTGTGGAACGGCACGCTGACGCCCAACCAGGCCCGCTTCATCGGCATCGGCACGCTGGTGTTCACCGCCGAGTTCGCCTTTGCCCGCCATCTCTTCTGCCGCTTCGGCTGCGCCGTGGGCCTCTTCCAGAGCCTGATGTGGATGGCCAATCCGCGGGGCATGGTGGTCGCCTTCAAGCGCGAGCAGGCCCGGGACTGCAAGTCCTGCGACATCAGCCCCGGCCTCTCCGGCTCGGCCTGCGACACCGCCTGCCCCATGCGACTGAACCCGCGCAACATCAAGCGCATGATGTTCTCCTGCGTGCAGTGCGGCCAGTGCCTGGATGCCTGCGAAAGCTCCCAAGGCCGGCGTGACAAGGCGCCGCTGCTGGAGTGGCAGGTGGGCCTCGAGGCCGTGCGCGAGACCCTGCGCCAGAAGAAGCTGGAAGCCCAGCAGCTGGCGTCCTCCGGCGAGCGGCCCGCGAGCCGTGAGACCGCCGCACCCGCCACCAACGATGCCCGCCCGGATCGGGAGGCCGCCTGATGGAAGAGTGGGTGGGCAAGACCTGGCACCGCTGGGTGACCCGCGCCGCCGAGCAAGGGCATCCGGAGGCCGCCGTGGAGCTGGCGCAGGTGCAGCGCGCCCTGGGGCTGCTGTTCCGCGCCGGCGGCGGCTCGCACGCGCTGCGGCTGGCCGAGGCCCAGGCCCTGCGCCATGGCGGCCCGCGCGGCTGGCTGCAGCGCCTGGCCGGCAGTGAGCAGCGCGCCGCCCAGGCCCAGCTGGGGCCCGAGGTGCTGGCCCTGCCGGCCCGGCTCGATGTGTTTGCCGACCCGGCCCTGAACCGCGGCCTCTACTTCTGGCTCGCGGCGCTGTCGTCCTGCTGGGAGGCGGCCGAGGCCCTCGAGGGCGCTAAAGCCACGGAGGCCACGGAAGCCACGGAAGCCGCTGAAGTGGGGCAGGGCGGCTGGGTGGCCACCAATGTGCGCGCCACGGCGCTGGCGCTGGCGCGCTTCCCCGGGCTCGCCGATCTGCACGATCGCCTGCTGGACGCCCATCTGCGTCAGCGTCCCGACCCAGACACCCTCGGCGCCGAGGCGCCGCCCGAGCGCCTGCTGCGCCAGGCCCTGCAGGCCCGCGGGCGGCTGGACGCGTTGCCTGCCGCCGCGCGCGCGCTGAAGCCCGAGAGCCTCGGTGCCGTCTGGCTGTGGCTGCAGCCGGCCCCGGCGACGCTTGCGCTGTCGGCTCGCAAGGAAGGCGCCGCGCCGACCGCCGGCAGCAAGGCCGCGCAGGACCGCCAGCGCCGCAGCGCCCGCCGCAACGAAGACAGCAGCAGCAAGCAGGGCCTGATCCTGATGTTCCGCGCCGAGTCGGTGCTGTCGTGGTCGGAGTTCGTCAAGGTCAACCGCGCCGGTGACGACGACCCCGACAGCGACGGCGCCGCCGTGGCCAACGACATGCAGCAGCTCGACGTGGCCGAGGGCGGCGAGACCCTGGCCTCGCGGGTGCGCTTCGACCTGGACCTGCCCAGCGCCGCCGCAGACGACGCCCTCGTGGGCGCGCCCGAGCGCCTGCCCGAGTGGGACTGGAAGGCGCAGGTGCTGCGCGAGGATTACTGCGGCCTGCAGCGCTTCGTCGCCGCCCGGCCGGACCCTTGGCAGCCGCCGCCGGCGCTGCGCCTGCTGGGGCACCGCATGCGCCGGCGTCTCGAGGTGCTGCGCGCCGCGCCGCGCTGGCAGAAGGGACTGGCCCAGGGCGATGAGCTGGACCTCGACGCGTGGGTGCGCCATGCCAGCGAGACCCGCCTGACGGGCGGACGCCGCTCGGCGGAGTCCCCGCCCGTCTTCCAGCAGCCCCAGCGCCAGGACCGCAGCCTGGCCTGCCTGCTGATGGCCGACCTGAGCCTCTCCACCGACGCCTGCGTGCAAGGCGAGATGCGCGTCATCGACGTCATCCGCGATGCGCTCTATGTCTTCGGCGAGGCGCTCGCAGGCCTGGGCGACCCCTTCGAGATGCTCGGCTTCTCCTCGGTCAAGCGCCAGCAGGTGCGCATCCAGCAGCTCAAGGCCTTCGACGAGCGCTGGGGCCCGCAGCCCCGCCACCGGGTAGGGGCGATCAAGCCGGGCTTCTACACTCGCATGGGCGCGGCCCTGCGCCATGCCACCGAGCGCCTGGGCGAGCGCCCCGAGCGCCAGCGCCTGCTGCTGCTCCTGACCGACGGCAAGCCCAATGACCTGGATCACTACGAAGGGCGCTGGGGCCTGGAGGACACCCGCCAGGCCGTGCTGGCCGCGCGCCAGGCGGGCCTGAGCCCCATGTGCATCAGCATCGACGAGGGGCCGGCCGAGTACCTGCCCTATCTCTTCGGGCAGCAGGGCTTCGTGCATCTGCGGCGCCCGCAGGAGCTCGTCAGCAGCCTGCCCCGGCTGTACGCGCGGCTGGCGGCCTGAGCGCCGTCAAACCGCGGCCGGGCACACCGGGAAGGTGTGCGGCCGGCGAACTGGTCGATGTCGCCATGAAGACGCTACACCGGAGGAACTAGCAGGCGACAGGCACCCCATCGTTCGGAAGAACTAGGCGCCGGCCGCACTTGATCCGCCTCAAATCGGCGGGCGGGCCGCTCCACAGAATCGCGTTCGTCCGGCCTTCAAAGGTCGCCAGCCATTCCAGGGAGCCCACATGCCAGCCACCTTCGACCTTCCCCGCTACTTGTCCGTGCTGCCGCTGTTCGGCGACATGCAGCCCACCGAGCTGCAGGCGCTCGCCCAGCAGGGCTGCCAGCTGCATCGGTTGGGGCGCGGCGAGACGGTGTTCCGCGTGGGCCAGACCTGCGATGCCTTCCACGTCGTGGTGACGGGCCAGGTCAAGCTCTATGCGCGCTCGCCCAGCGGCGCGGAGAAGGTCATCGAACTCGTGGGCCCCGGCAACAGCTTCGGCGAGGCGCTCATGTTCACCGACCGCCCGCACATCGTGAATGCGCAGACGCTCTCGGAGTGCCTGCTGCTGTCCATCAGCAAGGCGGCCGTGATGGAGGAGATCGCCCGCGAGCCCCGCTTCGCGCTGCGCATGCTGGCGGGCGTGTCACGCCGCCTGCATGGGCTGATCCGCGACGTGGAGTCCTACTGCCTGCACAGCGGCATCCAGCGCGTCATCGGCTTCCTGCTGAGCGAGCAGGACGAGGACGACTGCGTGCCGGGCGACACCCTGACCGTCTCGCTGCCCGTCAGCAAGGCCACCATCGCCTCGCGCCTGTCGCTGACGCCGGAGTACTTCTCGCGCGTGCTGCACGAGCTGGAGGCGGAAGGCTTGATCCAGATCGATCGCCGCGACATCCGCATCCTCAACACCCGCAGTCTGGCGTCCTATCCCTTGCAGTGAGCGGCCCGCATCGCGGGGCTGAGCTGCTCGTGCAGGGCAGCCACCTCGCCGATGATCAGCAGGGCCGGCGGCTTGATGCCATGCAGCTTGGCCAGCGTGGGCAGGGTCTCGAGGCTGCCGCGCAGGCAGCGCTGCTGCGGGGTGCTGGCCTTCTCGATGAGTGCGGCCGGCGTGTCGGGCGAGAGCCCGTGGCGGATGAGCTGCTCGCTGATGATGGGCAGGCTGCCCAACCCCATGTAGATCACCACCGTCTGGCGCGCGCGCGCCAGCATGTCCCAGTCCAGGTCCACCGAGCGCGGCTCGCCGTCCACGGCCTCGCGCAGATGGCCCGTGGCGAAGACCAGCGAGCAGGCGTGGTCGCGGTGTGTGAGCGGGATGCCCGCCAGCGCGCCGGCCGCCTGTGCCGCGCTGATGCCGGGAATCGTCTCGAAGGGAATGCCGGCCTCGGCCAGCGCCTGCGCTTCCTCGCCGCCGCGGCCGAAGATGTAGGGATCACCGCCCTTGAGCCGCAGCACCGCGCGGCCGCTGCGCGCGAGGCGGATCATCAGCTCGATGATGCCCTCCTGCGTCAGCGTGTGGTGGCCGGATTCCTTGCCGACATAGATCAAGTCCGCGTCGTCGCGGATCAGCTTGAGCACGTCCTTGGACACGAGGTGGTCGTACAGCACGAGCGTCGCCTGACCCAGCGCGCGCGCGGCCTTGACTGTCAGCAAGTCGGGGTCGCCGGGACCGGCACCGACCAGCGTGACGTGGGCGGGCGAGGCCGCCGGGGTGGCTGTGCTGTTCGAGAAATACAGCGGCTCGTCGAGTCGGCTCATGGGGCTCTCCTTGGATGGGCCCATTGTGGAAAGGGGCTCTTGTGGCGTCCTTGAACCAGTTCAAGGACGCCAGGCGCGCGCGGCGGGACGATGACCTCGCTCGAATCAGGCACACGCAGCCCCTGCCGAGCCCAGCAAAGTCTGGACGATGTGCTGCCTCTGGGGCGCCGCCCACAAGTTGTCGGGCCCCGTCCCTGTCGGAGTGGAGTGATGAAGACACTGCAAAGTCCCCGGTTCGCCGTGATCAGCCTGGCCGCCGTGGCCCTGCTGGCCAGCCTGAATGCCCAGGCAGAGGATGGCAAGAAGAGCGTGACCCCCGCGGAGGTGAACTACCAGGCGGGCGCGTCCCCCCTGGCCAGCGAGCCGATGTACCAGAGCAGCAACCCCAAGGCTCCCGCCATGACGCAGGCGGAGTTCGAGCAGGGTCGCAAGATCTACTTCGAGCGCTGCGCCGGCTGCCACGGCGTGCTGCGCAAGGGTGCCACCGGCAAGCCGCTGACGCCGGACATCACCCTGGCCAAGGGCACCGACTACCTCAAGGTCTTCATTGCCTACGGCTCGGCCGCCGGCATGCCCAACTGGCTGACCTCGGGCGAGATGAACGACAAGGAAGTCGATCTGATGGCCCGCTACATCCAGCAGGACCCTCCCACCCCGCCCGAGTTCGGGATGGAGCAGATGAAGGCCACCTGGAAGCTCTTGATCGACCCGTCCAAGCGGCCGACCAAGAAGATGAACAGCTACAACATCGACAACATCTTCTCGACCACGCTGCGTGACACCGGCGAAGTCGCGCTGATCGACGGCGACACGAAGCAGATCATCAACATCGTGAAGACCGGCTACGCGGTGCACATCTCGCGCACTTCCGCCTCGGGCCGCTACCTCTTCGTGATCGGCCGCGACGCCAAGGTCAACATGATCGACCTGTGGATGGAGAAGCCGGACAACGTGGCCGAGATCCGCGTGGGCCTGGAAGCCCGCTCGGTCGACACCTCCAAGTACAAGGGCTACGAGGACAAGCTCGCCATCGCCGGCAGCTACTGGCCGCCCCAGTTCGTGATCATGAAGGGCGACACGCTCGAGCCGCTGAAGATCGTCGCGACCCGCGGCATGACGGTGGACAAGCAGGAGTACCACCCGGAGCCGCGCGTGGCCTCCATCGTGGCCTCGCACTTCAAGCCCGAGTTCGTCGTGAACGTCAAGGAGACGGGCAAGACGCTGATGGTCGACTACTCCGACCTCAACGCGCTCAAGACCACCGAGATCGGCACCGCCCGCTTCCTGCATGACGGCGGCTGGGACTCCAGCAAGCGCTACTTCATGGTCGCGGCCAACCAGAGCAACAAGATTGCCGCGGTGGACGCCAAGGAAGGCAAGCTGGCCGCCCTGATCGACGTGGACAAGATTCCCCACCCGGGTCGCGGCGCCAACTTCATCCATCCGAAGTTCGGTCCCGTGTGGTCCACCGGCCACCTGGGCGGTGACAGCATCTCCCTGATCGCCACCGACCCGAAGGGCCACAAGCAGTACGCCTTCAAGCAGGTGGCCGTGCTCAAGGGCCAGGGCGGCGGTTCGCTGTTCCTGAAGAGCCACCCGAAGAGCCAGCACTTGTACGTGGACACGCCGCTGAACCCGGATCCCGCGCTGTCCAAGTCCGTGGCCGTGTTCGACATCAAGAACCTGGACAAGGGCTACACCGTGCTGCCCATCGCCGAATGGGCCGGCATCTCGGACGGCGGCGCCCAGCGCGTCGTGCAGCCCGAGTTCAACAAGGCCGGTGACGAGGTGTGGTTCGCCGTCTGGTCCGCCAAGGACAAGCAGTCCGCCCTGGTGGTCGTCGACGACAAGACGCTGAAGCTCAAGGCCGTGATCAAGGACCCGCGCCTGATCACGCCGACGGGCCACTTCAACGTCTACAACACCCAGCACGACGTGTACTGAGGCCCCCAGACCTGGCACGTGGTGCCAGGCCCCCCGAGGGGGCAGGGAAGCGTGGGGCGGCCCGGCGCTTCCCTGACTTTCCGATGAGCAAGACCTGACCCCGACCTTCGACCGAAGGCTGGGGCGGTCTTCAAGACAAGCAGTCAAGGAGCACACATGAAAGCGTTGTTGATCACCCTGAGCCTGGGCCTCGCCGCCGTGACGGCGCATGCCGACGTGGACGAGGCCATGAACAAGGCCGGTTGCATGGCCTGCCACAGCAAGGACAAGAAGGTGGTGGGTCCGGCCTTCAAGGACATCGCGGCCAAGTACAAGGGCCAGGACGTCACGGCCAAGCTGATGGAGAAGGTCCGCAAGGGCGGTTCCGGCACCTTCGGCCCGATCCCCATGGCCCCGGTCGGTCCGGACAAGATCAGCGATGGCGACCTGAAGGCCGCCGTCGAGCAGATCCTGAAGAGCTGAGCGCCCATGCGCGGCACGGTCTGTCTGCTCCTGCTGGTCCTGGCCTGGCCGATGTCCGGCCGGGCCGAGCCTGCGCCCGAGCGTCAGACCGAGCTGCTGCGCATGCTGCGCCAGGACTGCGGGTCCTGCCACGGCATGCGCCTCACCGGTGGCCTGGGGCCGGCCCTCACGGCCGACGCGCTGCAGGGCAAGCCCTGGCAGAGCCTCAGCGCCACCATCTTCCACGGCCGGCCCGGCACGCCCATGCCGCCCTGGAAAAGCATGCTCAGCAGCGACGAGGCCGACTGGCTGGCGCTGCAGTTGCTGAGCCCCGCGCCCGTCGGCGCCGGCACGCCCGCGGCGGCGGTGTCGAGGAGACAACCATGAACATCACACGCCCGGGCCTCGCAGGCCTCCGCGGTCTGGCGTCCGCGCTGGTACTGGCCTTGATGGCCGCCTGCGCCCAGACGCCGCCCACAGCCGCGCCCTCCGTGCCGGCGGAGCGCTGGCTGGGCACGGGCGATCTCGGCCTCGTGGTCGAGCGCGCCGACGGCCGCCTGCAGGTGGTCAACACCAGCAGCCGCCGCGTGCTGGGCCGCATCGAGGGGCTGGGCGATCTGTCCCACGCGTCCATCGTGTACGCGCGCGACGGCCTGCATGCCTATGTCTTTGGCCGCGACGGCGCGCTGAGCAAGGTGAACCTGGGCGAACGCCGCATCGAGGCCCGCGTGCAGCAGGCGGGCAACTCCATCGGCGGGGCGATCTCGCAGGATGGCCGCCTCGTGGTCGCGCAGAACTACCAGCCCGGCGGCATCAAGGTCTTCGACGCCGAGACGCTGAAGCCCCTGGCCGACATCCCCGCCGAGTACGCCCCCGGCAAGTTCTCGCGCGTGGTGGGACTGGCGGACCTGCCCGGCCAGCGCTTCATCTACGCGCTCTTCGACGCCGACGAGATCTGGGTCGCCGACCTGGCCGACCCGCGCACGCCGAAGCTGCAGAAATTCCGTGGCATCGGCCGCCAGCCCTACGACGCGCTGGTGACGCCCGACGGCCGCCATTACATCGCCGGCCTCTTCGGCGAGGACGGCCTCGCCAAGATCGACCTCTGGGCCGCCGAGCCGCGTGTCGAGCGCATCCTCGGGGGCTACGGCCGCGGCCAGGAGCCGCTGCCCGTCTTCAAGATGCCGCACCTGCGCGGCTGGGCCGTGGCCGGCCGCCACGCCTACCTGCCCGCCATCGGTCGGCACGAGGTGCTGGTGGTGGACACCGAGACCTGGCGCGAGGTCGGCCGCATCCCCGTGCAGGGCCAGCCCGTCTTCGTGATGGCCCGCCCGGACGGCCGCCAGGTGTGGGTCAACTTCGCCGTGCCCGACTACGACCGCGTGCAGGTGATCGACACCCAGACCCGCCAGATCGTGCAGACCCTGAGCCCCGGCAAGGCCGTGCTGCACATGGAGTTCACGCCGCGCGGCGAGGCCGTGTGGATCTCCTCGCGCGATGCAAACCGCGTCTCGGTGATCGACACCGCCAGCTTCCAGACGCTGGCGACGCTGGAGTCTTCTTCGCCCAGCGGCATCTTTTTCACGAGCCGGGCGGGCAAGGTGGGCCTGTGAACGCACGGACCCTCGGCCCCGCGCCGCTGCGCGAAGCCCTGCTGAATGACTGGCAGCAGCGCCTGCCGTTGATCAGCCAACCTTTCGAGGCCATGGGGCGGCGCTACGGCTGCAGCGAGGCGGTGGTGATCGAGCAGCTGGCTCAGGCCGTGAGCCAGGGCTCGGTCTCGCGGCTGGGCGGCGTCTTCGCGCCGGGCTCGGGCGGGGCAGGGCTGCTGTGCGCGCTGGCCGTGCCGCCGGAGCGGCTGGAGGCCGTGGCGGCCCTGGTCAACGCGGTGCCGGGCGTCAATCACAACTATGAGCGCGAGCATGCCTACTCGCTGTGGTTCGTCATCACCGGGCCCTCGCGGGACTGGATCGAGCAGCGCCTGCTCGAGCTGGAGCAGCGCTGCGGCCTGCAGGCCCTGCGCCTGCCCATGGTGCGGCCCTACCGCATCAACCTGGGCTTCGACCTGCGGGCGCGCGGGCCGGCGCCGGTGCCGGCGGGCGCGACCCAGCCGGCGCGCGTGCGGGCCCTCGACGCCGGTCAGCGGCCCCTGGCGGCCTTGCTGGAGCAGGGCCTGCCGCTGCAGCCCCGGCCCTACGCGGCCTGGGCGGAGGCCCTGGGCTGGCGCGAGTCCGAGGTGCTGGCCACGCTGCAGACCTGGCTGGATGAGGGCGTGCTGCGGCGCTTCGGCGTCATCGTGCGCCACCACGAGCTCGGCATTGCCAGCAACGCGATGTGCGTCTTCGATGTGCCGGACGACGAGATCGACGCGCACGCCCGGGTGCTCGCGCAGCAGCCCGGCGTCACCCTGTGCTATCGCCGCGAGCGCGGACCGGGCTGGCCCTTCAACCTCTTCTGCATGATCCATGGCCGCGAGCGCGACGCCGTGCGTGCGGCGCTGGACGCCGCTCGCGAGGCCGCCGGCCTTCATGCCTTCCCCCAGGCCCAGCTGTTCAGCCGCCGGCGCTTCAAGCAGTGCGGCTCGGGCTATTTCGTCGACGCGCTGCCGGCCATGGCCGTGGTTGCGCCGGCACAGGAGTATGCCCATGCATGAGCCATCCGCCGCGCGCCGCAGCCTGGCGCGCCTCGACGCCCTCGATGCGGCGCTGATCAACCGCCTGCAGGGCGAGCTGCCCCTGGTGGCGCGGCCCTTCGCCGCCGTCGCCGAGGAGCTGGGCTGCAGCGAGGACGAGCTGCTCGAGCGCCTGCACCGCCTGCTGGGCGAGGGCACGCTGACCCGCTTCGGCCCGCTGTTCCAGATCGAGCGCGCCGGGGGGCGCTTCGTGCTGGCCGCGCTGCAAGTGCCGCAGGAACGCTACGAGGCCGTCACGGCCCTGGTCAATGCGCATCCCGAGGTCGCCCACAACTACCGGCGCGAGCACCTGCTGAACATGTGGTTCGTGCTGGCCACCGAGCAGGCATCGGACATCACGCGCGTGGTCCATGCCATCGAGGCCGAGACCGGCCTCAAGGTCTGGGCCTTCCCCAAGGAACGCGAGTTCTTCGTGGGCCTGCACCTGCCGGCCCGCGCCACGATGGAGGCCCGCCCATGAACGCCGCCTTGAAGGCACCCGCCCAGCTCAGTGCGCTGGAGCGCCATCTCATCGCCGCCACCCAGCAAGGCCTGCCCCTCGTCGCCAAGCCTTACGAGGCGCTGGGCGCGCTGCTGGGCATCACCGAGACGGAGGTCCTGCAGCTGCTGCAGGACATGCAGGACCGCGGCCTGATCCGACGCATCGGCGCCGTGCCCAACCACTACCGCCTGGGCTATCTGGCCAATGGCATGACGGTGTGGGACGTGGACGATGCGCTGGTCGACGAGGTCGGCGAACGCATCGGCAGCCTGGCCTGCGTCAGTCACTGCTACCGCCGCCCGCGCCATCTGCCCGAGTGGCCCTACAACCTCTTCGCCATGCTGCACGGCCGCAGCCGCGAGGAGGTGGAAGCGCAGGCGCAGGAGATCCGCACGCTGCTGGGCGACGCCTGCCGCGCCCACGACATCCTCTACAGCAGCGCCATCCTGAAGAAGACCGGCCTGCGCCTGGCCAGCCGCCCCGCATCCCAGGAGGACTGAACATGCTTCGCATCAGCCAATACCTGCGTGAGATCGCCCAGGCCGAGCGCGAGGGCGTCTATCCCGCGCCGCGCCGCATGGGCTCGGGCGGCGAGACGCGCCCCGTCGTGATCTGGAACCTCACCCGCCGCTGCAACCTCACCTGCAAGCACTGCTACGCGCTGTCCGCCGATCACCATTACCCCGGCGAGCTGAGCCACGAGGAGATCTGCAGGGTCATGGACGACCTGAAGGCCTATGGCGTGCCGGTGCTGATCCTCTCTGGTGGCGAGCCGCTGCTGCACCCGCAGCTCTTCGAGATCGCCAGCCGCGCGCAGGGCATGGGCTTCTACACGGCGCTCTCCAGCAACGGCACGATGATCGACGCTGCGATGGCGGACCGCATCGCGGCGCAGCAGTTCGACTACGTGGGCGTCAGCATCGACGGCAGCCGCGACACGCACGACCGCTTCCGCCGCAAGGTCGGGGCCTATGACGAGTCGATGGCCGGCATCCGTCTGCTGCACGAGCGCGGCGTCAAGACGGGCCTGCGCTACACCTTCACCGATTTGAACGGCCAGGACTTCCCCTTCCTGCTGCAGCTGATGAAGGACGAGGGCGTGGACAAGTTCTACTTCTCGCACCTGAACTACGCCGGCCGCGGCAACATCCACCGCGGCCGCGACGCCCACTTCGAGGCGACCCGCCAGGCGCTGGACCTGCTCTTCGAGACCGCCTGGGCCGATGCCGAGGCCGGCAGCACGCGCGACTACGTCACCGGCAACAACGACGCCGATGCCGCCTACCTGCTGGCCTGGGTCGGCCGGCGATGGCCGCAGTGGCAGGCTGCGCTGCGCGCGCGCCTCGTGGCCTGGGGCGGCAATGCCTCCGGCGTCGGCGTGGCCAACATCGACAGCCAGGGCGAGGTCCACCCCGACACCATGTGGGGGCACCACCCGCTGGGCAATGTGCGCCAGCGGCCGTTCTCCGAGATCTGGAGCGACCGCAGCGACCCGCTGATGGACGGCCTCAAGATGCATCCGCGCCCGGTCAAGGGCCGCTGCGCCGAGTGCCAGCACTTCGCGCTGTGCGGCGGCAACACGCGAGTGCGCGCGCACCAGCTCACCGGCGACTACTGGGCCGAGGACCCGGGCTGCTACCTGGACGACAACGAGATCGGCCTCTCGCCCGAGGCGGCGAGCCGCCTGGCGCGCGTCGAGCTCACGCCCTTCAGCGGCAAGCGCCGCATCATCGAGGTGCTGTCCGCATGAACGAACACATCAAGTCCCTCTGCAAGCTGCTCCTGGCGGCCGGCCTCGTGATGGTGGGCCTCGACTACGCCCGCGCGGCGGAAGACGCCCCCCGCCCGCCCTCGGCCGCGGCGCTCTACCAGCAGCACTGCGTGAGCTGCCACGGCGCCGAGCGCACCGGCGGCATGGGCCCGGCGCTGCTGCCCGAGAGCCTGGAGCGCCTGCGCAAGCCCGAGGCGCTGGCCGTGATCCGCAACGGCCGCGCGGCGACGCAGATGCCGGCCTTCGGCGCGCAGCTGAGCGAGGCCGAGATCCAGGCGCTGCAGGCCTTCGTCTACGCGCCGCCGCCCGTGCTGCCCCGCTGGACGGACGCCGACATCGAGGCCTCCCGCAGCATCGACGCCGCCAGCACCCGCTGGCCCGCGAAGCCGCAGTGGAAGGCCGACCCCATGAACCTCTTCGTGGTGGTGGAGGGCGGGGATCACCACGTGAGCCTGGTCGACGGTGACCGCTTCGAGGTGCTGCACCGCTTCGCGAGCCGCTATGCGCTGCATGGCGGGCCGAAGTTCACGCCCGATGGCCGCTATGTGTTTTTCGGCTCGCGCGACGGCTGGATCAGCAAGTACGACCTCTGGAACCTGAAGCTGGTGGCCGAGGTGCGCGCGGGGCTCAACATGCGCAATGTGGCCGTGAGCGCCGATGGCCGCTGGGTGATGGCGGCGAACTACCTGCCGCGCAACGCCGTGCTCTTCGATGCCGACCTGAAGCTGGTGCGCAGCTACGCGGCCCAGAGCCGCGACGGCGCGCAGAGCTCGCGGGTCTCGGCGGTGTACGACGCCACGCCGCGCAAGAGCTTCGTCGTGGCGCTCAAGGACCTGCCCGAGCTCTGGGAGATCAGCTACGACCCCAAGGCCGAGCCCATCCACGAGGGCTATGTGCACGACTACAAGATGGGCGAATCCCTGCCCACGCCGGGCTACCAGAACATTCGCCGCACGCTGCTGGAGGAGCCGCTGGACGACTTCTTCTTCGACGACAGCTACGCCCACGTGCTGGGCTCCGCCCGCCCCCGCGAGGGCGGCGGCAGCCTGGGGCAGGTCGTCAACCTGGACGTGCGCAAGAAGATCGCCGAGCTGCCCATTCCCGGGCTGCCGCACCTGGGGTCCGGCATCAGCTTCACCCGCGAGGGGCGCCGCCTGCTGGCCAGCCCGAACCTGAAGGACGGGCGCATCAGCGTGGTGGACCTCAAGAGCTGGCAGCTCGTGAAGGAGATCGTCACGCCGGGCCCGGGCTTCTTCATGCGCAGCCACGCGCAGAGCCCCTATGCCTGGACGGATTCCATGATGAGCCCCACGGCCAAGGACACGCTGAGCATCATCGACAAGGCCACGCTGGAGGTCGTCGCGCAGGTGCGCGAGCCGGGCAAGACGCTGGCCCACGTCGAGTTCACCAAGGACGGCCGCTACGTGCTGGCCAGCCTGTGGGAGATGGACGGCGCGCTGATCGTGTACGACGCCCGGAGCTTCAAGGAGCTCAAGCGCCTGCCCATGAGCAAGCCGGTGGGCAAGTACAACGTCTGGAACAAGATCAGCCGCGAGGAAGGCACCTCGCATTGAGGGGCGGGCCCTGGGCGGCCAGGGCCGCGGCCCTGTGGCTCAGTAGGCCGACGCGCCCATGCGCTCCACGCGCTGCGTGAGGAAGGCCACCGCCAGCTCGGACTCGGGCTGCAGGCGCTGGCCGATGTAGAGCTCCTGGCGACGCTGGCTGATCTGCGTGCGCAGGCGGCTCTGCATGATCTCGAAGGGGGCGAGGCCACGGCCTTCGGCGCCTTCGATGGCCTGCATCAGCTGGTGCATGGGATGGGCCTGCAGCGCCACCAGGTGGGCCTGCACGACCCGCAGGCGGCCCTGCACGGCCAGCTCGCTGCGGCGCAGCCACTCGAGCACGGCGTCGCCGTTGCTGCCGGTGACCTTGAGGGGATCCTCGCCGGCCTCCAGCAGCAGGCGCTCCAGCAGGAAGCGGTTGCCCTCGGCATAGGCCTGGTTGGCCTCCATCATGGCCTGCTCGCGCCGGCGGCGCAGCAGCTCGTTGGGGGCGAGGTCCGGGTGCAGGCGCATGGCGGCCCGGCGGTACAGCTGCTTCAGGGAGGGCGGCTCGACCTCCACCACGCCGTCGCCCGACGGCTGCTGGGGCAGCGGGGCGGCCTCCGGCAGACGGGGCACCTGGGGCAGGGCGGTGGCGCGCGGCGGGGTTGGCAGCGGCGCCGTCAGGCCGTTGCGGCGCAGGGCCTCGGCGAGGTGGACGCTGGCGGAATGCAGCTGCGATTCCAGGGCGTCGAGCTCGAGGTACAGCGGGCCCAGCAGATCGATGTAGCGGTCCACGAAGGCCTGCAGCGAGGTGTGCAGGAGGTGGAAGCTCTCTTCCTGCCCGGCGACATAGCGCTGCAGGTCCGCCAGCTGGCCCTGGCGGCGTTCGAATTCATGGCGAGTGAGGACCGGGTGGCGCATGGCAGAACGGGGCGGGGGCGTCAGGTGTCACTACTCACGAAGATACTGAACGCTATTGTGGCCCGAGCGCGGCGCCCGCCAATGAAAAAGAGCTCGCCGATGCGAGCTCTTTTGCCTGGATTCGGGTAAACCTGATCCCGCGGACGGGGCCAGGCCTTGCCTGCCCAGGGCGGTCAGGGCTTGGCGCCCGAGGCCATGTCCGCTGCCGAGGCGGCCGCGTGGGGCGCGGAGGCCATGGCAGCGGCCTCCGAGGCGGCCGGCGCCGGGGCGGTGACGGCGGCCGGGGCGGCTTCCATCGGCTTGGCGGTGCCCGGGGTCATGGGCAGCAGCGGCACGATCAGCAGGGCCACGATGTTGATGATCTTGATCAAGGGGTTCACGGCCGGGCCGGCGGTGTCCTTGTAGGGGTCACCCACGGTGTCGCCCGTGACGGCCGCCTTGTGCGCGTCCGAGCCCTTGCGGTGCACGACGCCCTTGTCGTCCTTGAAGCCTTCCTCGATCAGCTTCTTGGCGTTGTCCCAGGCGCCGCCGCCGGTGCACATCGAGATGCCCACGAAGAGGCCCGTCACGATGGTGCCCATCAGCACGCCACCCAGCGCGGCCGGGCCCAGGGTCATGCCCACGATGATGGGCGCGGCCACCGGCAGCAGCGAGGGCACGATCATTTCCTTGATGGCCGCGGTGGTGAGCATGTCGACCGCCGCGCCGTACTCGGGCTTGGCCGTGCCTTCCATGATGCCGGGGATCTCCTTGAACTGCCGGCGCACCTCCACCACCACCGAGCCGGCGGCGCGGCCAACGGCCTCCATGGCCATCGCACCGAAGAGGTAGGGGATCAGGCCGCCGATGAAGAGGCCGAGGATCACCGTGTGGTCGGACAGGTCGAAGCGCAGGTGCATGCCGCGCGCTTCGAGGGCGTGCGTGTAGTCGGCGAACAGCACCAGCGCGGCCAGGCCGGCGGAGCCGATGGCGTAGCCCTTGGTCACGGCCTTGGTCGTGTTGCCCACGGCGTCCAGCGGGTCGGTGATGTCGCGCACGCTGTCGGGCAGATCGCTCATCTCGGCGATGCCGCCGGCGTTGTCGGTGATGGGGCCGTAGGCGTCGAGGGCCACCACGATGCCGGCCATCGACAGCATGGACGTCGCCGCGACGGCGATGCCGTACAGGCCGGCCAGCTTGAAGGCGGTGTAGATGGCCGCGCAGACGAAGATCACCGGCCAGCCGGTGGACTTCATCGAGACGCCCAGGCCCGCGATGATGTTGGTGCCGTGGCCGGTCGTGGAGGCCTGCGCGACGTGCTGCACCGGGTGGTACTGCGTGCCGGTGTAGTACTCGGTGATCCAGACCATCGCCGCCGTCAGCACCAGGCCCACGGCGCAGGCGCCGAAGAGGCCCATGGCGTCGGTCTTGAGACCGCCGGAGAGCTCGACCTCGCCGGGGAACATGGCCCGCGTGACGAAGAAGAAGGCGATCAGGCTCAGCACGCCGGCCACGATCAGGCCCTTGTACAGCGCGGGCATCACGTTCTTCATGCCCTCGCTGGCCTTGACGAAGCCGCAGCCGATGATGGAGGCGATGATGGACACGCCGCCCAGGGCCAGCGGGTAGATCACGCCGGCATGGGCCGCGGGGCCCATCACCATCAGCGCGCCCAGCGCCATCGCGGCGATCAGGGTCACGGCATAGGTCTCGAAGAGGTCGGCCGCCATGCCGGCGCAGTCGCCGACGTTGTCACCCACGTTGTCGGCGATCACGGCCGGGTTGCGCGGGTCGTCCTCGGGAATGCCGGCCTCGACCTTGCCCACCAGGTCGGCGCCGACGTCAGCGCCCTTGGTGAAGATGCCGCCGCCCAGGCGCGCGAAGATGGAGATCAGCGAGGAGCCGAAGGCCAGGCCGAGCATGGGCTTCAGGGCCTCGCTCGTGGCGCCGGTGCCACCGGTGATGGCGTAGTAGAAACCGCCCACGCCGATCAGGCCCAGGCCCACGACCAGCATGCCCGTGATGGCGCCGCCCTTGAAGGCGACGTTCAGGGCCGGGCCCATGCCCTTGGTGGCGGCCTGCGCGGTGCGCACGTTGGCGCGCACCGAGATGTTCATGCCGATGAAGCCGCAGATGCCCGAGAGCACCGCCCCGATGACAAAGCCCATGGCCGTCTGCAGGCCCAGGCCGGGGACCACGGCGATGGCGATGGCCAGCACCACGCCCACCACCGCGATCGTGCGGTACTGGCGGCCCAGGTAGGCCGCCGCGCCCTGCTGGATCGCCGCGGCGATCTCCTGCATCCGGGCATTGCCGGCGTCCTGGCTCAGGATCCAGCTGCGTTGAATGAAACCATAGATGACCGCGGCCAGGCCGCAGGCCAGCGCGAAATACAGCGCCACACTCGTCGACATGAACATGTCTCCTTCGTTGTCTCTGCCGTTTGAAAAAGAGCCTGCTTCTCAACGTCAGTCCAGCCCGCTGTTCCACAGGTCCGCCGGGGCATGCTATGCGAGTGGAAGTGCCGAAAGATTGATCGTTTACCAGTGGTTGCCGGAAAAGCCTTGACGCACGACTCCAGGCAGCCGGCATGCCTGTGTCAGGCTGAGATCAGGGCGCCGGTAGAATCCGGGTTTCCCCGTGACCTGCGCGCGGACCCCTTTCGTTGACTAAAGACAAGACCATGAGCCTGCACAACGTGACCCCCGGCCCCAAGGCGCCTGAGCAATTCAACGTGATCATCGAGATCCCGATGAACGCCGACCCGATCAAGTACGAGGTGGACAAGGAAACCGGTGCCCTGTTCGTGGACCGTTTCATGACCACCGCCATGCACTATCCGTGCAACTACGGCTACATCCCCCAGACGCTGTCGGATGACGGGGACCCCGTGGACGTGCTGGTGGTGACGCCCTTCCCGCTGACCCCGGGCGTGGTGGTGACCTGCCGCCCGATCGGCGTGCTGATGATGGACGACGAGGCGGGTGGCGATGCCAAGCTGCTGGCCGTCCCGACCACCAAGATCCTGCCGCTGTACGACCGCTGGCACTCGCCGGAGGACGTGAACCCGATGCGTCTGAACTCCATCCAGCACTTCTTCGAGCACTACAAGGACCTCGAGCCCGGCAAGTGGGTCAAGGTCAAGGGCTGGCAAGGCCCGGACGCCGCCAAGGCCGAAGTGCAGGCCGGCATCGACAACTACGCCAAGGCGCAGCAGAAGTAAGCCCTGCGAGGCAAGAGCTGACCCCCTGCGGTCGCTCGTGATCGCATCGACGCCGCCGCGGCCCCGCCCCGGCGGCGTTTTTCATGGGCGGCCGGGATCAGGGGAGGGCGCCACGCCGGAAGGGCTGGTGGGCCCGCAGGTCCTCGGCATAGCCGGCGATGGCCGGGCTTTCGCGGGCAAGATAGTCGGCCACCGCGTCGCGGAAGTCGGGATGGGCCAGCCAGTGGGCGGATTGCGTCCCGACCGGCAGGAGGCCGCGCGCCAGCTTGTGCTCGCCCTGCGCACCGCCCTCGAAGCGCCGGTAGCCGTGAGCCATGCACCAGGCCAGGGGCTGGTAGTAGCAGGCGTCGAAGTGCAGGCAGGAGATGTCGACGAGGCTGCCCCAATAGCGCCCGTAGGCCGCACGCCGGTCCGGATCCAGCGCGATGAGGGAGCAGGCCGCGGGCTGGCCGTCCACCTCGGCGATGAAGAGCAGCCAGTGGCGCGCCATCGTGCCGGCCATGCGGCGGAAGAAGTCGCGGCTCAGGTACGGCGTGCTGCGGTGTTCGGCGTAGGTCTGGCGGTAGCAGCGGTGGAAGAAGTCCCAGTCCTCCTCGCCGATTTCGTCGCCCAGGAGGACCCGGTAGCGGACGCCCGCCTCGCGCACGCGGCGCTGCTCCTGCTGGATCTTCTTGCGCTTGTCCCGCTGCAGGCTCGCGAGAAAGGCCTCGAAGCTGGCGGGCGGCTCGGGGTCGGCCTCCCAGTGGAACTGCACGCCGCTGCGGGCCAGCCAGCCGGCGTCGAGCAGCGCGCGCTGCTCCTCGGCGGTGGGGAAGAGCACGTGGGCGGACGAGAGCGCCTGCGCCTGCGCATGCGCCTGGAGGGCCTGGATCAATGCCGCGCGGGTGATGGCGTCGCGCGCGAGGAGCCGGCTGCCGGGCACCGGCGTGAAGGGCACGGCCACCAGCAGCTTGGGGTAATAGGCCAGGCCGTGACGGGCGTAGGCATCGGCCCAGGCCCAGTCGAACACGTACTCGCCGTAGGAATGGTCCTTGAGGTAGGTCGGGCACGCAGCCACGAGCGCCTCGCCATCCCACAGGCTCAGGAAGCGAGGCGTCCAGCCCCGTTCGGTGACCGCCGAGCCCGAGTCGTGCAGGGCCTGGAGGTACTCGTGCCGCATGAAGGGCGTCGGTTGCGGGCTGGCGGCCAACAGGGCGTTCCAGGCATCGGCGGGCAAACGGCCGGGATCGTCGTCGATCCGGACCTCAAGGGGCGGGCGGTCGGGCATGGTGGCGGCGATCTTAGGGCGAGGGGCGTCGGCCGCGGGCGCGCAGGGATTTGCCCGGCGCTCAACGTCAGGAGCAAATGGTGGCAGGATGCAGGCCATGGAATTTCACAACCTCTACAACCACCAGCTCGCGCGCATCGCCGTGGGGGTGCCGCAGTGCCGCATTGCCGATCCGGCCTTCAATGCCGTGCAGACCGGCGCCCTGATGCAGCAGGCCCACGAGGCCGGGGCGGCCCTGGTGGCGTTTCCCGAGCTGGGCCTGTCGGCCTACAGCTGTGACGACCTCTTCCATCAGCGGGCCCTGCTGGATGGCTGCGAGGAGGCGCTGGCCGAGCTGCTGGCCTTGTCCGCGGGCCTGACGCCCATCGCCATCGTGGGGCTGCCGCTGCGCATCGAGCACCGGCTTTTCAACTGCGCCGTGGCCCTGCACCGCGGCCGCCTGCTGGCCGTCTGGCCCAAGACCTACCTGCCGAACTACGCCGAGTTCTACGAGGCCCGCCAGTTCAATGCCGCGGAGGAGCTGCTGTCCCGCGAGATGGATCTGCTGGGCCAGCGCGTGCCCGTGGGCAGCGAGGTGCTGGTGGAGGCCGTGGACGTGCCGGGGCTGGTGATCCATGCCGAGATCTGCGAGGACGTCTGGACGCCGATCCCGCCCTCGAGCTTCGCGGCGCTGGCCGGTGCGACGGTCCTCGTGAACCTGTCGGCCTCCAATGTGACCGTGGGCAAGGCGGCCTACCGCCGCCAGCTCGTCTCGCAGCAGGCGGCGCGCTGCCTGGCGGCCTATGTCTACACCTCGGCCGGCGCGGGCGAGTCCAGCACGGACCTCGCCTGGGACGGCCAGGCGCTGATCAGCGAGAACGGCGACCTGCTGGCGGAGTCGCAGCGCTACCACCGCGGCTCGCAGCTGATCTTCGCGGACGTGGACCTGGAGCGCCTCGCGCGCGAGCGCATGCGCCAGACCAGCTACGGTGCCTCGGTGCGCCGGCATGCGCCCCAGCTGCGGGACTTCCGCCGCGTGGCGCTGGAGCTGGCTCCGCCGCGCGAGCAGGCGCTCGGCCTGCGCCGCCGGGTGGACCGCTTCCCCTATGTGCCCGCGGACCGCAGCCGCCGCGACGAGCGCTGCCAGGAGGTCTTCAACATCCAGGTGCAGGCGCTGGTGCAGCGGCTGGAATCGAGCGGCATCCGCAAGCTGGTGCTGGGGGTGTCGGGCGGCCTGGACTCGACACACGCGCTGCTCGTCGCGGCCCGCGCCATGGACCAGCTGGGCTTGCCGCGCCAGCAGATCATCGGCGTGACGATGCCCGGCTTTGCCACCAGCACCCGCACGCGCGACCAGGCCTGGCGGCTCATGCAGGCCATCGGCTGCGAGGCGCGCGAGATCGACATCCGCCCCAGCTGCACGCAGATGCTGCACGACCTCGGCCATCCCTACGCGGCCGGGGAGGCGGTCTACGACGTCACCTTCGAGAACGTCCAGGCCGGCGAGCGCACGAGCCACCTGTTCCGCCTGGCCAACCACCTGGGCGCCCTCGTGCTGGGCACCGGCGACCTCAGCGAGCTGGCGCTGGGCTGGTGTACCTATGGCGTGGGCGACCACATGTCCCACTACAACGTGAACGCGAGCGTGCCCAAGACGCTGATCCAGTACCTCGTGCGCTGGGTGGCCGAGACGGATCAGCTGGGCCATGACAGCGGCCGGGAGGTCTTGCTCGACATCCTCGCCACCGAGATCAGCCCGGAGCTGGTGCCGGGCCAGGCGCTGCAGAGCACCGAGAGCCACATCGGCCCCTACGAGCTGCAGGACTTCAACCTCTTCTACACCCTGCGCCACGGCTTTGCGCCGTCCAAGATCGCCTTCCTGGCGCTGCAGGCCTGGGGCGACCGGACGCAGGGCGAATGGCCGGACGGCGAGCATGTGAAGCGCAACGAATACGAGCTTGCCGAAATCAAGAGGGTGCTCGGGATCTTCGTCAAACGCTTCTTCCAGGGCAGCCAGTTCAAGCGCAGCTGCGTGCCCAACGCTCCCAAGGTGGGCAGTGGCGGATCGCTCTCGCCGCGGGGGGACTGGCGGGCCCCGAGCGACGGCGAAGCGACCGTCTGGCTGGCCGATCTGCTGCGCATTCCTGCCTGAGTTCCATGCTTAAATCGGGGCAACAGGCTTTATCAATCCGCTTTGGAGTCCCCGATGAAACAGATCACCGCCATCATCAAACCCTTCAAGCTGGACGAGGTCCGCGAGGCTCTGGCCGAGGTGGGCGCGTCCGGTCTGACCGTCACCGAGGTGAAGGGCTTCGGCCGCCAGAAGGGTCACACGGAGCTCTACCGCGGCGCGGAGTATGTGGTGGACTTCCTGCCCAAGGTGAAGGTCGAGGTGGTGGTCAAGGACGACGACGTCGAGCGCTGCATCGAGGCCATCCTGAAGGCGGCCAAGACCGGCAAGATCGGTGACGGCAAGATCTTCGTGACGCCGGTCGAGCAGGTCATCCGCATCCGCACGGGCGAGGAAGACGAAGCGGCGGTCTGATCCGGCCGCGCCAGGCATCCGACCCGCCATGAAGAAGGGCGCCTCGCGAGGCGCCCTTTGCTTTGGGTGTCCGGCGAGTCAGCAGAAGCGGTGCCAGGCCGCCGCGCCCCAGACCCCGGCGCACAGCACGAGGGAGAGCAGGACCGCCGCGCTGGCGAGGTCCTTGGCGCGCTTGGACAGGTCGTGCAGCTCGAAGCCCACGCGGTCGATGGCGGCCTCGATGCCCGAGTTCAGCAGCTCCACGATGAGCACGAGCAGCAGCGAGCCCAGCAGCAGGGCGGTTTCCACCCAGCCCTGCCCGAGCCACAGGGCCAGCGGCACCGCGACCACGCACAGCCACACCTCCTGGCGGAAGGCGCTCTCGCCGGAGTAGGCGGCGCGCAGGCCGGCCCAGGAGTAGCCGGCGGCATGCAGGATGCGGTCCAGGCCAGTGCGGCCCTTGTGGGGGTTGCTCATGGCTTCTGGCGCGGCGTGGGTAGCTGTGTCACGACCTTCGTGCGGCACAGCACGTCGTGCAGGAATTGGCGCGAGGGATGCAGGCGGGCCAGGAGCACATAGGCCGCCACGCCGGCCAGCAGCGCGCCGAAGATGGCACCGCCGCTGTGCAGGCCGGCCAGCTCCACCGACACCAGCGCCGGGAGGAACCACAGCCAGGCCAGCAGGTAGCGGGCGAGGGCGCGCCATTGGCCGATCGGGGCGCCGGCCTCGTCGACCACGCGCAGATGCCAGGACTTCATCGCCACGGTCTGGCCGCCATGGGTCCAGAACCAGATGAAGTAGATGCCCAGGACCACGAATTCAAAGGCCTGGAGGCCGGCCTTGCCCACAAGGGCGCTGCGCTGCTGCGTGAGCGCACTGAAGAGGTAGCCGGAGATGAAGGTCACGCCGAAGAGGACAACGCCCTCATAGACGAAGGACGCCATGCGGCGCCACAGGCTCGGCGCCTGCTGCGGGGTCTGCACGTCCATGGTCAGCGGCTGCTGGCGGAGGCTGCGGGGGCGGCCTGCGGCACGCGCGGCAGCAGGGTCTTGGGATCGACGAGGGCAGGGTCGACCACCAGCTTGCCGCGTCCGGCGGGGCGGCTGCCTGCGACCGGGCGGCCCTGGGTGATCAGGACCGTCGTCACCCCGGGCTTGGCCTGCAGCACCGAGGGCGCGACGGCCACTGGGGCGGCGGCCGGCTTCTGCGGCACGAAGCTGGACTTGGTGCCGTTCAGCGGTTTCGAAGCCTCGGCGGCGGCCTTGCCGCCCGGGTGCTTCTGCGCGGCCTTCTCGGCGCCCTTCTGGGCCAGGGCCTGACGCTCTTCAGGCGTCAGCGCCTGGTAGGCCTGCCACTTCGACTGCAGCTTCTCCGACTGGAGCTTGTCGTCCCGCAGCTGGGGGTTGGACTGGAAGCCCACGCGCGCCTGCTGGCGTTCCGTGGGGCTCATGCGGGTCCACTCGATCATGCGCTCGCGCAGGCGCGACTGCTGCTCGGGCGTGAGGGTGTGGAAGCGGGCGGCGATCTCCAGCCACTTGCTCTTGCGCGCGGCATCGAGGCCGTCCCATTCCTGGGCCAGCGGGGCGAGCACCGTCTGCTGGGCCGGGCTCAGGCTGGCCCAGCGCTGACCGCCGACCAGGCTGGCGGCGGGCAGGGGCTTGGCCGCCTGGGGCAGGGCGGCGGGCGTGGAGGCGGCCGGGGCGAGGGCACTCGCCGCGGCGGCGGGGGGAGACGCTTCGCTGGGCTGGGCGTGGGCGGTGCTCAGCAGTGCCGGGATCAGCAGCAGGGCGAGCGGGCGTCGGACGTTCAGCGCAGGCGTCATGGGCGGGCGGTCACTCTTCGTGTCGTTCTTGTTGCTCGTCCGGATTCTCATCCAGATATTCCTTGAAGCCCGGGTCGCTGTAGGCGGCGGGCGGCAGCGGCTTGGCCAGCATGGCCGTGTCGACTTCGGCGGCGGCCAGGATCTGCTGGTACCACTGGCTGTGCTGGATCAGCAGCAGGCCCAGCAGCAACAGGAGCAGGGGGCCCAGCGAGGCCAGCTTGAACCAGCGGGGCGAGCGCTCGCCGCCCTGCAGGGCGAGGGTGCTGCCCATGCGCAGGGTCTGCTCGGCGGTGACCGGCGCGGCGGCGCGGGCCTCCTTGGCCTTGCGCAGCGCCTGCTCGCGCGCGAAGCGCAGGCGTTCGGTGATGTCGACGGGCAGCTCGTCAGATGCCAGGCTCAGACCGGCCGCCACGCGCTTGCCATAGGCCGCCACGCGGTTCTCGGCGTCTGCGTCCATCCCGGGCGTCGTGTGCTTGTTCATAGTGTGATCCCCTTGGCTTTGAGCGCCTTTGCCAGTGCGTGAACGGCCCGGGAGCAGTGCGTCTTCACACTTCCCTCCGAGCAACCCATGACGCTGGCCGTCTCGGCGACGTCCAACTCCTCCCAGTAACGCAGCAGGAAGGCTTCCCGTTGACGTGTCGGCAGCTGGCTCACCTCGGCATCGATGGACTGCAGGATCTGGCTGCGCGAGACCTCGTCCGCCGCGCTGAGCGTACCCAGCCCGCCGTTGCTGCTGGTGAGGGTTTCCAGCAGGTCGAAGTCGTCATCCGGGTCGGCGCCCTCGACGTCCGACAGGTTGAACATGACCGCGTTGCGCACCTTCTGGCGCCGGAACCAGTCCATCGTGGCGTTGGACAGGATGCGCTGGAAGAGCATCGGCAGCTCGGCGGCCGGGCGGTCGAAGTACTTCTCGGCCAGGCGGATCATGGAATCCTGGACGATGTCCAGGGCGGCATCGTCGTCGCGCACCATGTAGGCGGTGCGCTTGAAGGCCCGCCGGTCCACGCTCTTCAGGAAATCGTTGAGTTCTTTGTCTGTCGCCAAGATGGATCCAGTGCGCCCGGCCTGGAGTGCCGGCGGGAAAAACGTCGCGGATTATGTCACTGCGTCCCGAATTGGAGTCAAACCCCCAGCCAGAGCGCCAATTCCATGCATAATGTTGCTTCGCACAATGAGTTCCCAAGGTCTCAAGCTGGTGCCCGACCGGGGCGCCGAGTTTTTTGACCGCGCACGTTCCGAATCCGCCTCACAAGGGTGTGAAGAGGAGCACCGATGGTTTTTCGTCAGAGAAATTCACAGAGGTTCGACATGGATATGTCTGCCGCGGACGTCAAACGTGCAGCGACCGATGGTCGTGCACAACCGCATTCTTCAAATTCCGCTTCGGAGCTGAACGGCTCCGAGATCCTGGTCCGTAGTCTGCAAGCAGAGGGCGTCAAGTACCTCTGGGGCTATCCGGGCGGCGCCGTCCTCTACATCTACGACGCGCTCTACAAGCAGGACTCCATCCAACACGTTCTGGTGCGCCACGAGCAGGCCGCCGTGCATGCCGCTGATGGCTATGCACGCGCCACCGGCGAAGTGGGCGTGGCCCTGGTGACCTCCGGTCCCGGCGTCACGAATGCCATCACCGGCATCGCCACGGCGTACATGGACTCCATCCCCATGGTGATCGTGACCGGCCAGGTGCCGACGCCCGCCATCGGCCTGGACGCCTTCCAGGAGTGCGACACCGTGGGCATCACCCGTCCCATCGTCAAGCACAACTTCCTGGTCAAGGACGTGCGCGACCTCGCGAGCACGCTCAAGAAGGCCTTCCACATCGCCCGCACCGGCCGTCCCGGCCCCGTGGTGGTGGACATCCCCAAGGACGTCTCCCTCAACAAGACCCACTTCAGCTACCCGGCCACGGTCGAGATGCGCTCCTACAACCCCGTCAAGAAGGGGCACTCGGGGCAGATCCGCAAGGCCGTGCAGCTGCTGATGGCGGCCAAGCGCCCCTACATCTACACGGGCGGCGGCGTCATTCTGGGCGAGGCCACCGCCGAGCTGCGCGAGCTGGTCAATCTGCTGGGCTACCCCTGCACCAACACGCTGATGGGCCTGGGCTCCATGCCCGGCACCGACCCTCGCTTCCTGGGCATGCTGGGCATGCATGGCACCTACGAGGCCAACATGACCATGCAGCACTGCGACGTGCTGCTGGCCGTGGGCGCGCGCTTCGATGACCGTGTGATCGGCAATCCCAAGCACTTCGCGCAGGTCGAGCGCAAGATCATCCACGTGGACATCGACCCCTCGTCGATCTCCAAGCGCGTGCGGGTGGACATCCCCATCGTCGGCGACGTCAAGGACGTGCTGCAGGAACTGATCCACCAGATCAAGGAAGCGCAGGCCCGCCCGGACAGCGCCGCCATCAACGCCTGGTGGAGCCAGATCAATGACTGGCGCCGCAAGGACTGCCTGTCCTACAAGCGGGACAGCGAGGTCATCAAGCCGCAGATGGTCGTCGAGACCCTGTGGAACCTCACCCGCGACCGCGACACCTACATCACCTCCGATGTGGGCCAGCACCAGATGTGGGCGGCGCAGTTCTACAAGTTCGACGAACCCCGCCGCTGGATCAATTCCGGCGGCCTGGGCACCATGGGCGTGGGCCTGCCCTACGCCATGGGCATCAAGCTGGCCAAGCCCGAGTCGGATGTGTTCTGCATCACCGGCGAAGGCTCGATCCAGATGTGCATCCAGGAGCTCTCGACCTGCCAGCAGTACAAGACGCCGGTCAAGATCGTCTCCCTCAACAACCGCTACCTGGGCATGGTGCGGCAGTGGCAGGAACTCGACTACGAGGGTCGCTACTCCCACAGCTACATGGATGCGCTGCCCAACTTCGTCAAGCTGGCGGAGGCCTACGGGCATGTGGGCATCCTCGTCGAGCATCCGTCCGACGTGGAGCCCGCCCTGCGCGAGGCCATGCGCCTGAAGGACCGCACCGTCTTCCTCGACGTGCGCACCGATCCGACCGAGAACGTCTGGCCCATGGTCAAGGCGGGCAAGGGCATTTCGGAAATGCTGCTGGGGTCCGAGGACCTGTGACGCCTTCGTAAGCCCTGCACGGTCCGCCGGCTTACCGGCCCCGGACCGGCGCAGGGTCAGCCAAGGCTCGCATCGGCACCTCCTCAGTCATTCTTTTTCCACTGTTCGAAGAGCGTGGCCAAGGGCCGTCGGTTACCGCCGCCGGCCTGAAGAGCGCGAAGGACGAGACCCATGAGACACATCATTGCTTTGCTCATCGAGAACGAGCCGGGGGCGCTGTCGCGCGTCGTGGCCCTGTTCTCCGCCCGCGGCTACAACATCGAGAGCCTCACCGTGGCGCCGACGGAAGACCCGTCGCTGTCCCGCATGACCATCGTGACCACCGGCTCCGATGACGTCATCGAGCAGATCACCAAGCACCTGAACCGGCTGATCGAGGTCGTGAAGGTGGTCGATCTCACCGAGGGCAACTACACCGAACGCGAGCTCATGCTCATCAAGGTGCGGGCCGTCGGCAAGGAGCGCGAGGAGATGAAGCGCACCGCCGACATCTTCCGCGGCCGCATCATCGACGTGACCGAGAAGACCTACACCGTGGAGCTCACCGGCGACGCCAGCAAGCTCGACGCCTTCATCGACGCCATCGACCGCACCGCCATCCTGGAGACCGTGCGCACCGGCGCCAGCGGCATCGGCCGCGGCGAGCGCATTCTGCGCGTCTGACCTTTCCCCTGGCGACAGGCCTTTGCGGCCTGCCGTCGCCCTGCAGGCCATGAGCCGGTGGGGCAGCGAACCTGGCTCGGTGTGGCCCCGGCACGAGGTTCGCAAGCGCAAGGGGCCCGAATATTGATTGCAAAGTTTTTCTGGAGACCGACATGAACGTTTACTACGACAAGGACGCCGACCTCAGCCTCATCAAGGGCAAGAACGTCACCATCATCGGCTACGGCTCACAAGGCCATGCCCACGCCCTGAACCTGAACGACAGCGGCGTGAAGGTCACGGTCGGCCTGCGCCGCGGTGGCGCGTCGTGGTCCAAGGCCGAGAACGCCGGCCTGAAGGTCGCCGAGATCGCCGAGGCCGTGAAGGCCGCCGACGTGGTCATGATCCTGCTGCCCGACGAGCAGATCGCCGATGTCTACAAGCGCGAAGTCGAGCCGAACATCAAGCAGGGCGCCTCGCTGGCCTTCGCCCACGGCTTCAACGTGCACTACGGCCAGGTCACGCCCCGCGCGGACCTGGACGTCTGGATGGTCGCCCCCAAGGCCCCGGGCCACACCGTGCGCGGCACCTACACGCAAGGTGGCGGCGTGCCGCACCTGATCGCCGTCTATGCCGACAAGACCGGCAAGGCGCGTGACCTGGCGCTGTCCTACGCCTCGGCCAACGGTGGCGGCAAGGCCGGCATCATCGAGACCAACTTCCGCGAAGAGACCGAGACCGACCTCTTCGGCGAGCAGGCCGTGCTGTGCGGCGGTGCCGTCGAGCTGATCAAGGCGGGCTTCGAGACCCTGACGGAAGCCGGCTACGCGCCCGAGATGGCCTACTTCGAGTGCCTGCACGAGCTGAAGCTGATCGTGGACCTGATCTATGAAGGCGGTATCGCCAACATGAACTACTCGATCTCCAACAACGCCGAGTACGGTGAGTACGTCACCGGCCCGCGCGTGGTGACCGAGGCCACCAAGGACGCGATGCGCCAGTGCCTGAAGGACATCCAGACCGGTGAGTACGCCAAGAGCTTCATCCTCGAGAACAAGGCCGGTGCCCCGACGCTGCTGTCGCGCCGCCGCCTGACGGCCGAGCACCCGATCGAGCAGGTCGGCGAGAAGCTGCGCGCGATGATGCCCTGGATCAAGAAGAACCGCCTGGTCGACCAGTCGAAGAACTGATGGGCGGATCCGTCAAAGGATCCTCACCCGGCATTAGAGAGCCGCGTCGCCTTCGGGCTGGCGCGGCTTTTTTATGCCGGCGCATGCGCTATCCTCCCTGCCCATGACCGATCCCAAGCAGCCGGCACACCTCGACGACGAGGATGACGCCGAAGTCCTGACCCCGGTGCGTCCGCGCCGCAAGGGCATCTACATCCTGCCCAATCTCTTCACGCTGGCGGCCCTGTTTGGCGGCTTCTATGCCATCGTGATGGCCATGCACGGTCGCTTCGAGCAGTCCGTCTACGGCGTGTTCTGCGCCATGGTGCTGGACAGCCTGGATGGCCGCGTGGCCCGCATGACCAACACCCAGAGCACCTTCGGCGAGCAGATGGACTCCCTCTCCGACATGGTGTCGTTCGGCGCCGCCCCCGCGCTGATCACCTATGAGTGGGCCCTGCAGGGCCTCGGCAAGTGGGGCTGGTTCGCGGCCTTCGTGTACTGCGCCGGGGCCGCGCTGCGTCTGGCCCGCTTCAACACCAATATCGCGGTGGTCGACAAACGCTTCTTCCAGGGCGTGCCGAGCCCCGCGGCCGCTGCGCTCGTGATGGGCCTGATCTGGGTGGTCGAGGATGCCGGCTATCACGCCCCCGCCGCCTCGACGGGCCTGGCCTGGCTGGCCTTCGGCTTCACGCTCTACGCGGGTTTGACCATGGTCACGAACGCCCCGTTCTACAGCTTCAAGGACATCAGCTTCAAGCGCTCGGTGCCCTTCGTGAGCGTGGTGGCGATCGCCCTGGGCATCGCGCTGATCAACCTCGACCCGCCCAAGGTGCTCTTCGGCCTGTTCTGCGTCTACGGCCTGTCCGGCTACGTGGTCTACGGCTACAAGCGCGTGAAGGGCAAGCCCGTCAGCGTGATCGCCATCTCGACTGACGAGCCCGATGAAAAGGGCCTTCACCATTGACGTAGGCAGACGGGGTGCCGCCGCCGGGCCCCGTGCTACATTCGACCACCATGAAGACGCTGACCGTCATTGCCGCTCTGCTACTAGCCATCGGGCCCTTGGGCACGAGGCAGTCGCGCGTCTGAACGTCACCGTACTTCCACCCCAAGAGCCCGCCGAGCACCTGCTTCGCGGGCTTTTTGTTTTTCCGGCCGACCCCTTCCGAATCACCTCTTTCACGTTTCACGGAGACCCTCATGGCTGACCAGCTCATCATCTTCGACACCACCTTGCGCGATGGCGAGCAATCGCCCGGCGCCTCGATGACGAAGGACGAGAAGCTGCGCATCGCCCGCCAGCTCGAGCGCATGCGCGTGGACGTGATCGAGGCCGGCTTCGCTGCGGCCAGCAACGGCGACTTCGAGGCCGTCAAGGCCATCGCTGACGTGATTCGCGAGAGCACCGTCTGCTCGCTGGCCCGCGCCAATGACCGCGACATCGCCCGCGCCGCCGAGGCGCTCAAGGGCGCGGCCCGCTCGCGCATCCACACCTTCATCGCGACGAGCGAGCTCCACATGGAGAAGAAGCTGCGCATGACGCGCGAGCAGGTGCTGGAGCAGGCCCGCCTGTCCGTGCGCTTCGGCCGCAACCTGACCGACGACATCGAGTTCTCGCCCGAGGACGGCTACCGCTCCGACATGGACTTCCTCGCCCGCGTGTGCGAGGCCGTGATCGCGGAAGGCGCCCGCACCATCAACATCCCCGACACCGTGGGCTATGCCATCCCCGAGCTCTACGGCAACTTCCTGAAGACGCTGCGCGAGAAGGTGCCCAACTCCGACCTCGCCATCTGGTCCGTGCACTGCCACAACGACCTGGGCATGGCCGTGGCCAACTCGCTCGCCGGCGTGAAGATCGGCGGGGCCCGCCAGATCGAGTGCACGATCAACGGCCTGGGTGAGCGCGCCGGCAACTGCTCGCTGGAAGAGGTGGTGATGGCGGTCAAGACGCGCCGCGACTACTTCGGCCTGGACGTGGGCATCGATGCCTCCCAGATCGTCCCGGCCTCCAAGCTGGTCTCCCAGACGACCGGTTTCGTCGTACAGCCCAACAAGGCCGTGGTGGGCGCCAACGCCTTCGCCCATGCGTCCGGCATCCACCAGGACGGCGTGCTCAAGGCCCGCGACACCTACGAGATCATGCGCGCCGAGGACGTGGGCTGGAGCGCCAACAAGATCGTGCTGGGCAAGCTCTCCGGCCGCAACGCCTTCAAGCAGCGCCTGCAGGAGTTGGGCATCGAGCTGGAGTCCGAGGCCGAGATCAATGCCGCCTTCCAGCGCTTCAAGGACCTGGCCGACCGCAAGAACGAGATCTTCGACGAGGACATCATCGCGCTGGTGATGGACGAGTCGGTCACGCAGGACCACGAGCACTACCGCCTGCTGTCCCTGGCCCAGCGCAGCGAGACGGGCGAGCGTCCGCACGCCCGCGTGGTCTTCGCCGTCGGCGACAAGGAGTTCAAGGCCGAGAGCGACGGCAACGGCCCGGTCGATGCCTGCCTGCAGGCCATCGAGTCCGAGGTGCAAAGCGGCGCGGAAATGATCCTCTATTCGGTCAATGCCATCACCAGCGGCAGCACAGAATCCCAGGGCGAGGTGACGGTGCGTCTGCAGCACGCCGGGCGCGTCGTGAACGGCGTCGGTGCCGATCCGGATATCGTCGTGGCGTCGGCCAAGGCATATTTGGCCGCGTTGAACAAGCTGCAGAGCAAGACCGAGCGCGTGGCGGCCCAGGGCTGAGGCCCGCGGACCCGGGCCCGGCAACGGGCCCGGACCGTGCAGGGCGTCTCGATCGTGAACTTTAAGAGCCGCGGCTAAGTTTTTGATCTTGCCCGGGTTTTGAGCTTCACCTAAACTGGTGGCGACCTTGTTGGGGGCTGGCGTGAGTACTGTTGTAAAGACCTTGGGTGTCAAGACCTTCCTGGGCGCGGTGGCGGGCGGCGCGTTCGCCTTGACCGTTGTGCTGGCCCTGGCCCTCGCTCCGCAAGGCGCCCAGGCGGCCACCGCGAAGAGCGCGGGCAAGACCGGCACCAATGCTGCAAACAAGTCCGCGAGCAAGGCTGCCGTGGCCCCCAAGGCCACGTCCAAGAATGCCCGCAAGGCCAAACCGGCGTCCGTCGTGCGCAAGGCCGCCGTGGTCGCCACGCCGGCCAGCCCCACCTTCGGCCAGATGTATGGCCTGCATTCGGTGGACGACCCCCTGGACCTCAAGAGCAGCGTCGCCCTGGTCATGGACCAGGACACCAACGAGGTGCTGCTGTCCAAGAACACCCAGGCCGTGCTGCCCATCGCCTCCATCACCAAGCTGATGACCGCGCTGGTGGTCGTCGAGGCCGGCCAGTCGCTGGACGACAAGATCACCATCACCGACGAAGACCGTGACACCGAGAAGGGCACGGGCTCGCGCCTGGCCGTCGGTACCACGCTGACCCGCGCCGAGATGCTGCATCTGGCGCTGATGTCCTCGGAGAACCGCGCAGCGAATGCGCTTGGGCGCCACTATCCGGGCGGCCTGACGGCTTTCGTGGCCGCCATGAACCAGAAGGCGCAGGCCCTGGGCATGACGGACACCCATTACGTGGAGCCCACCGGCCTGTCCAGCCGCAACCAGTCCAGCGCCAAGGACCTGGCCGCCCTGGTGAAGGTGGCCCACGAGGTGCCGCTGCTGCGCGAATATTCGACGACCCGGGACGCCACGGTGGCGCTGGGCCGCCGCCAGGTCGCCTTCCACAACACCAACGGCCTCGTGCGTTCGGGCAGCTGGGACATCGGTCTCCAGAAGACCGGCTTCATCAACGAAGCGGGCCGCTGCCTGGTCATGCAGGCCAGCCTGGCGGGCCGCAAGCTGATCATGGTGCTGCTGGATTCCACCGGCAAGTACTCCCGCATCGGGGACGCCGAGCGCATCCGCAAGTGGCTCACCAACGCCGGCGCCACGTCGTCGGGCGGCGCGCAGCCGCAGGCGCAGATGACCCTGGACAAGGCCAGCTGAAGCCCTCAGCGCTCGCTGAAAAGACCAACGCCCGGACCGCAAGGTGCCGGGCGTTGTCGTTTCGGGCCGGGATGCGCGCTCAGCCGCGGTAGCCGAGCGCCGACGAGATCTGAGCGGCGGTGTCCTTGAGCCGGCCGAGCCAGGCCTCCTCGAGGCGATCCGCGGGGGCCGAGATGGACAGGCCGGCCACGAGCTTGCCCTGGTCGTCGTAGATGCCGGCGGCCATGCAGCGCACGCCGAGCTCGAGTTCCTCGTCGTCACGGGCGACCCCGCGCTGGCGCACCGTGGCCATCTCGCGCTCGAGCGCGGCGATGTCGGTCAGGCTGTTGCGCGTGTGGCCGGCCAGGCCCGTGCGCGTGGCGTAGGCCCGCACGCGCTGGGGGTCGTCGCTGGCCAGGAAGAGCTTGCCCACCGAGGTGAGGTGCAGCGGCGCGCGGCCGCCGACGGCCCGCACGACCTGCATGCCGGAGCGCTCGGAGTAGGTCCGCTCGATGTAGACGATTTCGTCCCCCTGGCGCACCGAGAGATTGACCGGCTGGTGGGTGAACTTGTGCAGCTCGCGCATGGGCTCGAGCGCAGCGTCCCGCACGTCCAGCCGGGCCTTGACCAGATTGCCGAGCTCCAGGAGGCGCATGCCGAGGCGGTAGGCGCCGGCTTCCGGGCGATCGACGTAGCGGCCAATGGCGAGGTCGTTCAGGATGCGGTGGGCCGTGGAGGGGTGCAGGCCGGTGGTTTCGCTGATCTGCTTCAGGGAGACCGGGTCCTGGTGGCTGGCCAGCACGTCCAGGATGGCGAAACTGCGTTCCAGCACCTGGATGGCGGGGGTCTGTGCCTCATTGCTCTTCATGCCGACCATTGTGCGGCATGGCAGCAATTTTTTGCATGGCGAAATTGGAGGCCGGTCTCAGTGTGTGGCGCGGGGCGCGACAGCCTGCAGCTCGGCGTGCAGCCCCTGCGCGGCCTGGCGGCCGGAGCGGACGGCGCCTTCCAGCGTGGCGGGGTAGGGGCCGTCGAGGTAGTCCCCGGCCGCCCACAGGCCTGACGCGATGCGGGCGGCGGGGCGTTTCAGGCCGGGCGTGCAGGCGAAGGTGGCACGCTTTTCCGTGATCACCCGCTCGAGCTGGCATTCGCGCAGCTGCGGCGCCTGCCGGGCCACCTGGGCGAGCGTGGCCTGCGCGCAGGCGTCGATGCCGTCCGGGCCGCGGTCCAGCCAGGCGCCGGCACCGCTGATGACGGCGGCGAAGCGGCCGGGTGCGAGGTCGAGCGCGCCGTGGTCGAAGAGGTACTGGGCGGGCTCGTTCGCGGACTCCCTCAGCGCGACCATGGGGAAGGGCAGCCGCCCCTCGGCGCGCAGATAGACCGTCACGATGGGTTCGTAGCGCAGCGCCGCCGCCTCGGCCGACCAGCGGGCATCGAGCTCGGCCAGCTGCCGCGCCGCCTCGCGGGCCGGGCAGGCCAGCACGACGGCGTCGAAGGCCTCGGGCGCGCCGTCGGTCCGGACCGTCCAGCCGCCGATCGGGTCGCGCCCCAGCAGGGCACGGCGCCCGAGCTGCACATGGGCACCGCCCGCCTGGAGCGCCGCGAGCGCGGGCGTGGGCAGCAGCGCGGCCAGCGGCTGCCGCGGCAGGAGCAGGTCGGCGGACCCGCGCCCGCTGAACAGCGCATCCTTCAGCACCCGCAGGAAGACGCGGGCGCTGGCCTGCTCGGCGGGCGTGTTGAGCGCGGCGACGCACAGCGGCGCGACGAGCTCCTCATACGGCTGCCGGTGCAGACCCTGGCACAGCTCGCGCACGGTCAGGGTGTCCTTGCAGCGGAAGCCGGCGAACGCCCAGCCGAGGCAGTGGCTGAGCACGCTGAGCTGGGCGGCCCAGGACCAATGCCGCGCATGCAGCACCGCCCACGCGAAGGCCAGCTGCGGCGGGCCCGCGGGCAGGCGCAGGCCGCGGCCGGCGGCGTCCGTCAGCTGCAGCGGGCTGCGCCGGAACAGGCGCTCTTCCGGCAGGCCCAGCGAGGCCAGCAGGTCCAGCGTTTCGGTGTAGGCGCCGATGAGGATGTGCTGGCCGTTGTCCAGCGGCGGCCCGGCGTCGTCGGGGGACAGGCTGCGCGCCCGGCCCCCGGGAGTCGGCGCCATCTCGAACACGCTCAGCGCATGGCCCTGAGCCTGCAGTGCCAGGGCGGCGCTCAGGCCGGCCCAGCCGGCCCCGATGACGGCAATGCGGGCCACGCCTTCAGCGCCCGCGCCAGTTGGTCTTCATCGCGATCCACACCTTGCGCAGCGGAGTCAGCGAGATCTTCTGGTGCAGCACCCGGAACTCCTCGGCCTCCAGCTCGCGCAGCAGCGCGCGGTAGATGTTGGCCATCATCAGCCCGGGCTTCTGGGCCTTGCGGTCGGCCTCGGGGAGAAGGGCGAAGGCCTCGTCATAGCAGCGGTGGGCACGCTCGGCCTGGAACTGCATGAGCGCCGTGAAGCGCTCGCTGTAGCCCCAGGGCGCCTGACGCAGCAGGATCTCGTTGGCCTTGACGCCGAACTGCTGCAGCTCGTTCACCGGCAGGTAGATGCGGCCGCGGCGGGCGTCGTCGCCCACGTCGCGGATGATGTTGGTCAGCTGCAGCGCCAGGCCCAGCTTGTGGGCGTAGGCGATGGTCTGGGCCTCGGTGCGGCCGAAGATGCCCGACGCCACCTCGCCCACCACGCCCGCCACCAGGTGGCAGTAGCGCTGCAGGCCCGCGAAGTCGAGATAGCGGCTCTGATCCAGGTCCATCTGGCAGCCGTCGATCACGGCCAGCAGGTGCTCGGCGCGGATGTCGTAGTCCGGGGCATGGGGCATCAGCGCCTTCATGGCCGGGTGGCTGGGCTGACCGGCAAAGGCCGCCAGGACTTCCTTGCGCCACCAGGCCAGCTTGGCCGCGGCGACGCCCGGGTCGTGAATCTCGTCCACCACGTCGTCGACCTCGCGGCAGAAGGCGTAGAAGGCGGTGATGGCCGCCCGGCGCGGGGCCGAGAGGAACTGGAAGGCGTAGTAGAAGCTGGACCCGCTGGCGGCGGCGCGCTCCTGCGCGTACTGGTCGGGCGTCACGCGGCGGCTCCTCGGGCAGGGCGCATGCGCAGCGCGCGCCACAGCAGGGGGGCGAAGTCCAGGGCGCCCAGCTGCGGGCGGCGAACAAGGGAGGCGTGATCCATGGCCTCGATTCTCTCAAGAATGCGCAGGCCGCCCTGGACAACCAGTCGCAGCTCCCAGCCTGCCCGCCCGGGGAGGGCATGCACCAGCGGTGCTCCGCGCTGCATCATCTGCCGCGCCCAGGCGCACAGCTCGGCGATCAGGGCGCGGGCGGCGGGGCTGTCCTCGCAGCGCAGCCAGGCCTGCACGTCGAGGCCGTGGCGGTCGAGCTCGGTCTGCGGCACATAGCAGCGGCCGTTCGGCCCGTCGCGGGTGAAGTCCTGCCAGAAATTGATCAGCTGCAGCGCGCTGCAGATGGCATCCGACTGCGCCAGCTCCGTCTCGCCCCGCACACCATACAGATGCAGCAGCAGTCGCCCGACTGGATTGGCGGAGCGCTCGCAGTAGTGCAGCAGCTCCTCGCGGCTGGCGTAGCGGGTCTTGACGAGGTCTTGCTCGAAGGCATCGAGCAGGGCCTCGAGCAGCGCAACGGGCAGGGCGTGCCGCTGTATCTGCACCGCCAGCGGCTCGAACACGGCGCGGGCCCAGCGCGGGGAGGGCGTTCGCCCGGCCACGCAGGCGTGCAGGTCGGCGCGGTAGGCGCGCAGGTCGGCCTGCCGCTCCGCCGTGCCCGCCGTGCCTTCGTCGGCCAGGTCGTCCGCCGTCCGGGCGAAGTGGTAGATCGCCACCACGGCGGGCCGCAAGTGTGGGGGGCACAGCCAGGAAGCGACAGGAAAGTTCTCGTAGTGCTCTATGCTCACGGCCGGCATTGTGTCCGCAATGTCCGCCCGGCCGGAGGAGCTCGGGCGCGCCCAATCCGGGGTTTGACAAGCCGGGAGGGGCTCAATACATTACTGACCGGTCAGTCAGTTACTGCGCGGCCGCCGCGTCGGCGTTCCGCCGTGCCTTGCCGCACGATCCGTCATGAAGAGGTCTTCGATGCCCAAATTCCGGAATTCCCGACTCCCCGCCCTGCTGCCCGTGATGGTGGCGCTGCTGCTCAGCGCCTGCGGCAAGCAGGCGGCGGCCCCTGAACCGGAACGTGCCGTGCGCACCCAGCTGATCGAGTCGAGCACCGCCGGCCTGACGCGCGAGTTCGCGGCCGAGATCCGCGCCCGCACCGAGTCCCGCCTGTCCTTCCGGGTGGGCGGCAAGATCCAGCAGCGCCTGGTGAATCTGGGCGACAAGGTCCGCGCCGGGCAGGTGCTGGCCCAGCTGGACGCCCAGGACCTGCGCCTGGGCTCGGAGGCGGCGCAGGCGCAGATGATCGCCGCCCGCACCAACCGCGACCAGGCTGGTGCCGACTACCGCCGCTTCATCGAGCTGCACCAGCAAGGCTTCATCAGCGCCGCCGAGCTGGAGCGCCGCGATGCCTATTTCAAGGCCGCCCAGGCCCAGCTGGACCAGGCCAAGGCCCAGGCCAGCGTGCAGGGGAATCAGGTGGCCTACGCCGCGCTGGTGGCGGACGCCCCGGGCGTCGTGACCGGTGTGGACGCCGAGCCTGGCATGGTTGTCGGCGCCGGCATGCCGGTGCTGCGCGTGGCCCATGACGGCCCGCGCGACGTGGTGTTCTCGGTCCCCGAGGACCAGGTCGGCAGCCTGCGCGCCGCCGCCAGCCAGCCCGGCGCCCTGCGCATGCGGCTGTGGGGTCAGCAGGAGGCGCAGCCGCTGCAGCTGCGTGAGGTGTCAGCCGCGGCCGATCCGGTGACCCGCACCTTCCAGGTCAAGGCCGACGTGGGCAAGAGCGACGTCAAGCTGGGCCAGACCGCTGCCGTGCTGTGGGAGCTCCCGCGCCTGGGCAATGTCGTCAAGCTGCCGCTGAGCGCCATCCTGGAGCGCGGCGGCAAGAGCCAGGTCTGGGTGCTGGACCCGGCCGCCATGACCGTCCGTGCCCAGCCGGTGCAGATCGGTGGGGCCGACGGCAACACCGTGGTCATCGCCGGCGGACTGAAGCCGGGCCAGGAAGTCGTGACCGCCGGCGTGCATGTGCTGACGGACGGCCAGAAGGTGCGTCGCTACGCGGGTGATGCCTTGCCGGCCGCCACTGCTTCGTCGGCCGCCGCTGCCGCTTCGCGCTGAGGAGGCCCGCCGTGTCCATGAGCTCCAAACCGGGCCACGCTGGCTCCCGTTTCAATGTGTCGCGCTGGGCGCTTGAGCATCCGGCCCTGACGCGCTACCTGATGATCGTGCTGATGGTGATGGGCTTCGCGGCCTACTTCCAGCTCGGCCAGGACGAAGACCCGCCCTTCACCTTCCGCCTGATGGTGGTCCAGGCCTTCTGGCCGGGCGCCACGGCCATGCAGATGGCCGACCAGGTGACGGACAAGATCGAGAAGACGCTCCAGGAAGTGCCTTACTCCGACAAGATCCGGTCCTACACGAAGCCGGGTGAGTCGCTCACGATCTTCCAGCTGAAGGACAGCACCCCGCCCAAGGACGTGGCCGAGGTCTGGTACCAGGTCCGCAAGCGCATCAACGACATGCGCTACACCCTGCCGCAGGGCGTGCTGGGCCCCGTCTTCAATGACGACTTCGGCGACGTCTACGGCTCCATCTACGCCCTGAGCAGCGACGGCTTCAGTCGCGAGGAGACCCGTGTCTACGCCGAGCGCGTGCGCCATCAGCTGCTCAAGGTGAAGGACGTCGCGAAGGTCGAGATCTTCGGCGTCCAGGCGGAGAAGGTCTACATCGAGATCTCGCAGAAGCGCCTGGCCGAGCTGGGCCTGGACTTCACGCAGGTCATCAACCAGATCGGCGCGCAGAACGCCGTCGAGGGCGCAGGCGTGCTCAATGCCGGCAGCACCAATCTGCAGATCCGCGTGCAGGGCCAGCTGGACGATCTGAAGGCGCTGCGCGACTTCTCCATCCGCGCGGTCAACCCCTTCACCGGCGCCGCCAGCCAGTTCCGCCTGGGCGACATCGCCGAGATCAAGCGCGACTACGTCGACCCGCCGAGCACCATGGTCCGCCATCAGGGCAAGCAGGTGCTGGCGCTGGGCGTCTCCATGGCCAAGGGTGGGGACATCATCGCCATGGGCCAGGCGCTCAAGGCGCAGCTGGCCGACGTGCAGAAGGGCCTGCCGGCTGGCATGGAGCTGTCCCAGATCCAGGACCAGCCGTCCTCGGTGTCGCGCTCGGTGAACGAGTTCGTCCATGTGCTGATCGAGGCCGTGGTGATCGTGCTGGCCGTCAGCTTCATCAGCCTGGGTCTGCACACGCGGCCGCTGCGCATCGACATCTGGCCGGGCCTCGTGGTGGCCGTGACCATCCCTCTCGTGCTGGCGATCACCTTCGTGACCATGTTCTATTGGGGCGTCGGGCTGCACAAGATCTCGCTGGGCTCGCTGATCATCGCGCTGGGCCTGCTGGTGGACGACGCCATCATTGCCGTCGAGATGATGGTGCGCAAGCTCGAGGAGGGCTACGACAAGATGCACGCGGCGACGTTCGCCTATGACGTCACCGCCATGCCCATGCTCACGGGCACGCTGATCACGGCGGTGGGCTTCCTGCCCATCGGCCTGGCCCGCTCCACGACGGGCGAGTACACCTTCGCCATCTTCGCGGTGACGGCGGCCTCGCTGGTCATCTCCTGGGTGGTGTCGATCTACTTCGTGCCCTACCTCGGCTCCTTCCTGCTCAAGACCAAGGCCGGCCACGGCGGCGAGGCGCACGAGCTCTTCGACACGCCGTTCTACAACCGCTTCCGTGCGCTCGTGCGCTGGTGCGTGGAGAACCGCTGGAAGACGATCGGCATCACCGTGCTGCTGTTCTTCGCGGGCCTCTTCGGCATGACGCGCGTGCAGCAGCAGTTCTTCCCGGATTCCAGTCGCCCCGAGATCCTGGTGGACCTGTGGCTGCCGGAGGGCTCGACCATCCAGCAAAGCGAGCAGATGGCCAAGCGCTTCGAGGCGCGCATGCTCAAGGAAGAGGGCGTTGCCAGCGTCACGACGTGGGTGGGCAGCGGCGTGCCGCGCTTCTATCTGCCGCTGGACCAGGTGTTCCCGCAGTCCAACGTCAGCCAGGCCATCGTGCTGCCCAAGGACCTCGTCACCCGCGAGACCCTGCGCAAGCGCCTGCCCGAGTTGATGGCGACCGAATTCCCCGAAGTGCGCACGCGCGTCAAGCTGCTGCCCAACGGGCCGCCCGTGCCCTATCCGGTGCAGTTCCGCGTGATGGGCGAGGACCCCCGCGTCGTGCGCCAGTGGGCGGACCAGGCCAAGGAGCTGCTCAAGGCCAACCCGCACATGCGCGGCGTGAATGACAACTGGAACGAGTCCATCAAGGCCCTGAAGCTGGACGTGGACCAGGACAAGGCGCGCGCCCTCGGGGTGACGAGCCAGAGCCTGGCCCAGGCCTCGCGGACCATCCTCTCGGGCAGCGTGATCGGGCAGTACCGTGAGGGCGACAAGCTCATCGACATCGTCCTGCGCCAGCCGCTGGAGGAGCGCAACGCCATCACCGACCTCGGCAACGCCTACATGCCCACCACGACGGGCCGTGCCGTGCCGCTGACGCAGGTCGCCAAGGTCGGCTTCGAATGGGAGCCGGGCGTGATGTGGCGCGAGGGTCGCAACTACGCCGTGACCGTGCAGGGCGACGTCGAGGAGGGCATGCAGGGGGCGACCGTCTCCGCGCAGGTCTGGCCGCAGATGCAGGCGCTCTCCGCCAAGATGCCGCCGGGCTACCGCATCGAGGTGGCCGGCGCCGTCGAGGAAAGCAGCAAGGGCCAGGGCTCGATTGCGGCCGGCGTGCCGGTGATGCTGTTCATCATCTTCACCCTGCTGATGCTGCAGCTGCAGAGCTTCTCGCGCGCCATGCTGGTCTTCCTGACCGGCCCGCTGGGCATCGCGGGCGTGGCAGCGGCCCTGCTGCTGCTGAACCGGCCCTTCGGCTTCGTGGCCTTGCTGGGCGTGATCGCGCTGATGGGCATGATCATGCGCAACTCGGTGATCCTGATCGATCAGATCGAGCAGGACCGGGCGCGCGGCGTGCCGGCGTGGTCGGCCATCGTGGAGTCCGCCGTCCGGCGTTTCCGCCCGATCGTGCTGACGGCCGCCGCGGCGGTGCTGGCCATGATCCCGCTGTCGCGCAGCGTGTTCTGGGGGCCGATGGCCGTTGCCATCATGGGGGGGCTGATCGTCGCGACCGTGCTGACGCTGCTGGCGCTGCCGGCCATGTACGCGGCTTGGTTCCGCGTGATGCGCCCGGCGGAGGCCAGCTCGCGCTTCCCGACGCCCTCGCGCTTCTGATGGCGCGGGCGGCCTGAGCCGCCAAAGCCGGACGCCGGGCCCGGACGCCGAGCCTGAGGCGCCCGCCTGGAAACAGGCCGGGCACCTTTCTCTTTTGGGGGGAAGGGATTGCGGCTAACCCCTAGGTCCGGGAAATGCCCGTATTCGCGGCTACAATCACCGGTTTGCCGAAATGCCACGAGGCTGAGGTGGCTTGGGGTTTTCGGACCCTGATGCCACGGCAGCCTTGAAACCACTCGCGCGGGTGGCGAAATTGGTAGACGCACCAGGTTTAGGTCCTGACGCCTTCACGGGCGTGTCGGTTCGAGTCCGACCCCGCGCACCAGAATCACTTTGTTCACAGAGTCCACTATGGCTGTCACCGTCGAAACCCTCGAAAAGCTCGAACGCCGCATCACGCTCACGCTGGCGGCCGCTGACATCAACAGCGAAGTCGAGACCCGCCTGAAGAAGCTGGCCCGCACGGTCAAGGCTGACGGCTTCCGCCCCGGCAAGGTGCCGATGAGCGTGGTCGCCCAGCGTTATGGCTATTCCGTCCAGTACGAAGTCATGAACGACAAGCTGGGTCAGGCCTTCAACGCCGCCGCCAACGAAGCGCAGCTGCGCGTCGCCGGCATGCCCAACATCGCCCAGAAGGACGGCGCCCCTGAAGGTCAGATGACCTTCGACGCCACCTTCGAGGTGTACCCGGAAGTCAAGATCGGCGATCTGGCCGCTTCGGAAGTGGAGCGCGTCTCCAGCGAAGTGACCGAGGAAGCCATCGACAAGACCGTCGAGATTCTGCGCAAGCAGCGTCGCACCTTCGCCCAGCGTCCCGCTGCCGAAGCGGCTGCCGACGGCGACCGCGTCACCATCGACTTCGAAGGCAAGATCGACGGCGAGACCTTTGCCGGCGGCAAGGCTGAAGGCTTCCAGTTCCTGCTGGGCGAAGGCCAGATGCTCGAAGCCTTCGAGAAGGCCGTGCGCGGCATGAAGGCTGGCGAGTCCAAGACCTTCCCGCTCGCCTTCCCCGAGGACTACCACGGCAAGGACGTGGCCGGCAAGGAAGCCGACTTCCTCGTGACGGTCAAGAAGATCGAAGCCCAGCACCTGCCTGAGGTGAACGAGGCCTTCGCCAAGTCCCTGGGCATCAAGGACGCCAGCGTCGAGGCCCTGCGCGCCGACATCAAGAAGAACCTCGAGCGCGAAGTGAAGTTCCGCGTGCTGGCCCGCAACAAGGCTGCCGTGATGGACGCCCTGGTCGCCGCCGCCGAGCTGGATGTGCCGAAGGCCCTGGTGACCGGCGAGGCCGAGCGCCTGGTCGAGGGTGCCCGTGAGGACCTGAAGAAGCGTGGCGTGAAGGATGCCGACAAGGTCGACATCCCGGCCGACATGTTCTCCGCCCAAGCCGAGCGCCGCGTGCGTCTGGGCCTGGTGGTGTCGGAGCTGGTTCGCGCCAACAACCTGCAGGCCAAGCCCGAGCAGCTGCAAGCCCACATCGAGGAGCTGTCGCAGAGCTACGAGAAGCCCGCCGAGGTCGTGCGCTGGTACCTGAGCGACCGTCAGCGTCTGGCTGAAGTCGAGGCCGTTGTCATCGAGAACAACGTGACCGACTTCGTTCTGGCCAAGGCCAAGGTCACCGACAAGGCCCTGCCGTTCGACGAGCTGATGGCCCAGGCCTGATCGGCCGACGTCCCGGCTTGCCGGGGCTGACAGGGCGCCGTGCCGCGAGGCCGGCGCCTTTTTCATTGGTGCCTCGGAGTCGCTGGTGCGCCCCTGTTGTTCCAATGAATCCCCAGACCGGAAGGGCCGGGCTTGCCGGGACATAATCCCACCCCATATACCCTGCCATCCCCCGCTGAAAACAACCGCAAGGACCCTTCATGAGCGCGCTGGAAACGAGCAATCTGGGCATGGTGCCCATCGTCATCGAACAATCGGGCCGCGGCGAGCGTGCCTATGACATCTACAGCCGCCTGCTGCGCGAGCGCATCATCTTCCTGGTGGGCCCCGTCAACGACGCCACCGCGAACCTGGTCGTGGCCCAGCTCCTGTTCCTGGAGAGCGAGAACCCCGACAAGGAAATCTCGCTGTACATCAACAGCCCGGGCGGCAGCGTCTCGGCCGGCATGTCCATCTACGACACCATGCAGTTCATCAAGCCCGAGGTCTCGACCCTGTGCATGGGCATGGCCGCGAGCATGGGCGCCTTCCTGCTGACCGCCGGCGCCAAGGGCAAGCGATTCGCGCTGCCCAACTCCAAGATCATGATCCACCAGCCGCTGGGCGGCGCCCAGGGTCAGGCCACGGACATCGAGATCCATGCCCGCGAGATCCTCAAGACGCGCGAGCAGCTCAACCGCATCATGGCGGAGCGTACCGGCCAGCCGCTGGACAAGATCCAGAACGACACCGAGCGCGACTACTTCATGTCGGCAGCCGAGGCCCAGACCTACGGCCTGATCGACCAGGTCATCGAGAAGCGCCCCTGAACGCAGGCCCCGGGCGGGCAGGGCGGCGGTGACCGCTTCTGCCGGCCCGGCGCGATCAACGCGCGAGGCACGGCTGCCAACTGGTGCCGGATGAGGGTCCTTATCCGCCCAAGGACCCTTTCTTCATTTGAACTATCATCACCCCAGGTCTCCCACCTGAACCGTAAAGCAGATCCATGGCCGAGAAAAAAGGCAACTCCAGCGAGAAAGTCCTCTACTGCTCCTTCTGCGGCAAGAGCCAGCACGAGGTCAAGAAGCTGATCGCCGGCCCGTCGGTGTTCATTTGCGACGAGTGCATCGAGCTGTGCAACGACATCATCCGTGATGAAGTGCCGGCCGAGGGCGCCCAGCCGCGCGCCAGCAAGTCCGATCTGCCCGTCCCGAGCGAAATCAAGTCCAGCCTGGACCAGTACGTCATCGGGCAGGACGTGGCCAAGCGCACGCTGTCCGTGGCCGTCTACAACCACTACAAGCGCCTGCGCCACATGGCGGAGAACAAGGGCGAGGTGGAGCTGTCCAAGAGCAACATCCTGCTGATCGGCCCGACGGGCTCCGGTAAGACGCTGCTGGCACAGACGCTGGCTCGCCTGCTCAACGTGCCCTTTGTGATCGCCGACGCCACCACGCTGACCGAAGCCGGCTACGTGGGCGAGGACGTCGAGAACATCATCCAGAAGCTGCTGCAGAACTGCAATTACGACGTCGAGCGTGCGCAGCGCGGCATCGTCTACATCGACGAGATCGACAAGATCTCGCGCAAGGCCGACAACCCCTCCATCACCCGCGACGTCTCGGGCGAGGGCGTGCAGCAGGCCCTGCTGAAGCTGGTCGAGGGCACGATGGCCTCGGTGCCGCCGCAAGGTGGCCGCAAGCACCCCAACCAGGACTTCCTGCAGATCGACACGACCAACATCCTGTTCATCTGCGGCGGCGCCTTCGATGGCCTCGAGAAGGTCATCCAGAACCGCTCCGAGAAATCGGGCATCGGCTTCGGCGCCTCGGTGAAGAGCAAGTCCGAGCGCAAGGTCTCCGAGCTGTTCCGCGAGGTGGAGCCCGAGGATCTGATCAAGTTCGGCCTGATCCCCGAGCTCGTCGGCCGCCTGCCGGTGGTCGCCACGCTCGGTGAGCTGACCGAGGACGCGCTCATCCAGATCCTCACCGAGCCCAAGAACGCCCTGGTCAAGCAGTACCAGCAGCTGTTCGCCATGGACGGCGTCGAGCTGGAAATCCGCTCGTCGGCCCTCGGTGCCATCGCCCGCAAGGCGCTGGCCCGCAAGACCGGCGCGCGCGGCCTGCGCTCCATCATGGAGCACTCGCTGATCGACACCATGTTCGAACTGCCGGCCCTCGATGGCGTGGCCAAGGTCGTGCTGGACGAACACAACATCGAAGAGGACGCGAAGCCGCTGCTCGTCTACCGCGAGCAGGCCAAGGCCAGCGCCTGACCGGTCCCGGCCCGCACGGCGGCCTGTTGTCGGGCTGCCTGTGCGAAAGCGCACAGTCACAACCGGCCTGAAGGCAAGCAAGGGGCGCGATCCCCGCCTTGCAATCAGGTCCTCGGGCCCCAGATGGGCTTGAGAAAGAGAGGTTTCTATGTCCGGTCATCCCATCCTGCCCGCAGAACCCATCACGCTGCCGCTGCTGCCGCTGCGCGACGTGGTCGTGTTCCCGCACATGGTGATCCCCCTGTTCGTCGGGCGTCCGAAGTCCATCAAGGCCCTCGAGGCTGCCATGGACGCCGGCCGCCAGATCATGCTCGTGGCCCAGAAGGCCGCCGGCAAGGACGAGCCCAAGGCCGACGACATGTTCGAGGTCGGCTGCGTCTCCAGCATCCTGCAGATGCTCAAGCTGCCTGACGGCACCGTGAAGGTGCTGGTCGAGGGCATCCAGCGTGCCACCACGAGCACCATCACCGAGACCGAAGAGCACTTCGTGGCCGAGGTGACGCCCATTCCGCCGGAGGCCGCGCAGGCACCGGAGGTCGAGGCCCTGCGCCGCGCCGTGACGCAGCAGTTCGACCAGTACGTCAAGCTCAACAAGAAGATCCCCCCGGAGATCCTCACGTCCATCGCCGGCATCGACGACGCCGGCCGCCTGGCCGACACCATCGCCGCCCACCTCCCGCTGAAGCTCGACGCCAAGCAGTCCGTGCTGGACCTGGCCGACGTCGCCAAGCGCCTGGAGAAGCTGCTCGACCTGCTCGAGCACGAGGTCGACATCCTGCAGGTGGAGAAGCGCATCCGTGGCCGCGTCAAGCGCCAGATGGAGAAGAGCCAGCGCGAGTACTACCTCAACGAGCAGGTCAAGGCCATCCAGAAGGAGCTGGGCGACGGCGAGGAAGGCGCGGACATGGAGGAGCTCGAGAAGCGAATCCAGGCCGCCCGCATGCCCAAGGAAGCCCGCAAGAAGGCCGAGGGCGAGCTGAAGAAGCTCAAGCTGATGTCGCCCATGTCGGCCGAGGCCACCGTGGTGCGCAACTACATCGACACCCTGGTCAACCTGCCCTGGAGCAAGAAGACCAAGATCAAGCACGACCTGGCCTTTGCCGAGTCCGTGCTGAACGAGGACCACTACGGCCTCGACAAGGTCAAGGAACGCATCCTCGAGTACCTCGCGGTGCAGCAGCGCGTCGACAAGGTCAAGGCGCCCATCTTGTGCCTGGTCGGCCCTCCCGGTGTGGGCAAGACCTCGCTCGGTCAGTCCGTGGCGCGCGCCACCGGTCGCAAGTTCGTGCGCATGGCCCTGGGCGGCGTGCGTGACGAAGCCGAGATCCGTGGCCACCGCCGCACCTACATCGGCTCGATGCCGGGCAAGGTGCTGCAGTCGCTCTCCAAGGTGGGCACGCGCAATCCGCTGTTCCTGCTGGACGAGATCGACAAGCTGGGCATGGACTTCCGCGGCGATCCGTCTTCGGCGCTGCTGGAGGTGCTCGATCCCGAGCAGAACCACACCTTCGCCGATCACTACATCGAGGTGGACTTCGACCTGTCCGACGTCATGTTCGTGGCTACGTCGAACTCGCTGAACATCCCGCCGGCCCTGCTGGACCGCATGGAGGTGATCCGGCTGTCCGGCTACACGGAAGACGAGAAGGTCAGCATCGCCGAGCGTTACCTGCTGCCCAAGCAGCGCGGCAACAACGGCGTGAAGGACGAGGAACTGGAAGTCACCGAATCCGCCATCCGTGGCGTGATCCGCTACTACACCCGCGAAGCCGGCGTGCGCTCGCTCGAGCGCGAGGTCTCCAAGATCTGCCGCAAGGTGGTGAAGGGTCACCAGCTGAAGAGTTATGAGGGCAAGGTCGTGGTCACGGAGGACAACCTCCATGACTTCCTCGGCGTGCGCAAGTACGACTTCGGCCGTGCCGAGAAGACCAACCAGGTCGGCCAGGTGGTCGGTCTGGCCTGGACGGAAGTGGGCGGCGATCTGCTCACGATCGAAGCGACGGCCATGCCGGGCAAGGGCAACATCATCCGCACCGGCTCGCTGGGCGACGTGATGAAGGAGTCCGTCGAGGCGGCCCGCACCGTGGTGCGCTCGCGCGCCAGCCGCCTGGGCATCAAGGACGAGCTCTTCGAGAAGCGCGACGTCCACGTGCACGTGCCGGACGGCGCCACGCCCAAGGACGGCCCGAGCGCGGGTATCGCCATGACCACGGCTTTTGTCTCCGCACTCACGGGCATTCCGGTGCGTGCCGGCGTGGCCATGACGGGTGAGATCACGCTGCGCGGCGAGGTCACGGCCATCGGTGGCCTGAAGGAAAAGCTGCTGGCCGCGCACCGCGGTGGCATCAAGACCGTGATGATTCCGGAAGAGAACGTCAAGGACCTTCAGGACATTCCGGAGAACGTGAAGAACCAGCTCGAGATCGTGCCCGTGCGCTGGATCGAGCGCGTGCTCGAAGTGGCGCTGGAGTCCCTGCCGAAGCCGCTGCCTGAAGAAGAAGCGGTGCCGGCCAAGACCGCGGAGGAGGGCGCCAAGCCTGCCGCCGCCGCGGGCGACGCCATCAAGCATTGAGACTTTGATGAAATGACCCGCGAACTCTTGCGCGGGTCATGAATTTCTGTCTATAATCTGAGCTTCAGCGCAAACGACGCGACACTGAAATTTTGGTGAAAGCCAAAGTGGGAAGTCTTCGCAAACGTGTGTTGAACTCTAGTCAGAGTCCATGCGGGAATAGCTCAGTTGGTAGAGCGCAACCTTGCCAAGGTTGAGGTCGCGAGTTCGAGCCTCGTTTCCCGCTCCAGGATTTTGCAAGCGAATTTAAAAGGGAGGCCCCGGCTTCCCTTTTTCGTCAAGGTCACCACCAAGGACCTTGTCGTGGATTGTGATGGCGCGGTAGCAAAGCGGTTATGCCCCGGATTGCAAATCCGGTTAGTCCGGTTCGACTCCGGACCGCGCCTCCAGAGTGACATGCGGGAATAGCTCAGTTGGTAGAGCGCAACCTTGCCAAGGTTGAGGTCGCGAGTTCGAGCCTCGTTTCCCGCTCCATCATTCGATCCGAACGCAGGCTGTCACCAAAGCAGTCGGCACCATGCGGGAATAGCTCAGTTGGTAGAGCGCAACCTTGCCAAGGTTGAGGTCGCGAGTTCGAGCCTCGTTTCCCGCTCCAGTTTTGATGCACTGGATGATTTTCATCCGGTCCATGCGGGAATAGCTCAGTTGGTAGAGCGCAACCTTGCCAAGGTTGAGGTCGCGAGTTCGAGCCTCGTTTCCCGCTCCAGTGTTGACCCAGGGGAAGCAGCGATGCTTCCCCTTTGTCATTTCAGGGCCCATATGTTCGGTCCGGCCCCAGTGCCCGTCGAACGGGCGCGCGCTGATAATGCGCACCGTCAGTGACCGCCGCCCGGGTGGTGAAATTGGTAGACGCAGCGGACTTAAAATCCGCGGCCCTGAACGGGGCGTAGGGGTTCGATTCCCCTCCCGGGCACCAGATCCTTGCTCACTTGACCCGTTCCCTCGCAGCCGACCACGTGTCGGCTTTGCTGTTTCTGGCGTGCGCCTCAGATGTCGATCTGCCGCGCCGCCTGGGGTGCCTGCAACGCCAGCGTGGCCAGGCGCGCCAGCGGGGCGGGGTCCCCGGTGCTTTCCAGGCGCACGCTGGGCGTGGTGGCCGGCAAGCCCAATGCTGTCCAGCGCTTGTGGGCCTGCCGGGCGACGGCACCTTCGGTGTTGAGCACTGTGATGCCCGGCCCCAGCAGCGCCTCGATGCGGTCCTGGATGAAGGGGTAGTGCGTGCAGCCGAGCAGCACGGTGTCCGCGCCGCTGGCCTTCACGGCGTCGGTGTAGCTCTTCAGGAGCTCCTGCAGGCGTCCGTCATCCAGGTCGCCCGTCTCGATGCGATCCACCAGCCCCGGGCAGGCCTGGCTGTGCACGTGGACGTCGCCCCCATGCGTCGCGATCAGCTGCCGGTAGCGCTCGCTGTTCACCGTGGCCTGCGTGGCCATCACGGCGATGCGGCCGTTGCGCGTGGCCTGCACGGCCGGCTTGATGCCCGGCTCGATGCCCACGATGGGCAGGGCGGGCCAACGGTCGCGCAGGGCAGCCACGGCGTGAGCGGTGGCGGTGTTGCAGGCGACGACGATCAGTGCTGCGCCGTGCGCGATCAGGTGCTCGCCGATGGCCAGGCAGCGCGCCAGGATGGCCTCGGTGCTCTTCGGGCCGTAGGGCGCATGCCCCGAATCCGCCACGTAATGCAGGGGTGCCTCCGGCATGGCGGCGCGCAGCGCTCGCAAGACGGTGAGCCCGCCTACGCCGGAATCGAAGACGCCGATGCACGGCGCCACGGCCGCCTCGGTGGCAAGGGCGTCTGGGGCAGGGGAGGTCGGGACCATCATCAGGGAGCGGAGTCTAAATGCTGCTTGCCAAGGCCCGGATCTTCATGTCTAAAATAGAACGATCGTTCGTTTTATTTTTCACCTTGATGGACGTGCGACGTGCAGGGCTTCGCGGATGGGTGCCAGACCCCCGTAGAATCCTGATTAACGTTTACGTCAATTCGCCTGGAGTGCTTCGATGAAGGTATTGGTTCCCGTCAAACGAGTCGTCGACTACAACGTCAAGGTGCGCGTCAAGAGTGACGGCACGGGCGTGGACATCGCCAATGTGAAGATGTCCATGAACCCCTTTGACGAAATTGCCGTCGAAGAGGCCGTGCGCCTGAAGGAAAAGGGCGTCGTCACCGAGGTGATCGCCGTGTCCTGCGGCGTGACCCAGTGCCAGGAGACCCTGCGCACCGCCATGGCCATCGGCGCCGACCGCGCCATCCTGGTCGAGACCGACGCCGAGCTGCAGCCCCTGGCCGTGGCCAAGATCCTGAAGGCCCTGGTCGACAAGGAACAGCCCCAGCTGGTGATCCTCGGCAAGCAGGCCATCGATGATGATTGCAACCAGACCGGCCAGATGCTGGCCGCGCTGACCGGCCTGCCGCAGGGCACCTTCGCCTCCAAGGTCGAAGTCGCCGACGGCAAGGTCGCCGTGACCCGTGAAGTGGACGGCGGCCTCGAGACCGTGTCCCTGGCTCTGCCGGCCGTGGTCACCACCGACCTGCGCCTGAACGAGCCGCGCTACGTCACGCTGCCCAACATCATGAAGGCCAAGAAGAAGACGCTCGACGTCGTCAAGCCGGCCGACCTGGGCGTGGACGTCGCTCCCCGCATCAAGACCCTGAAGGTCGAAGAGCCGCCCAAGCGCAGCGCCGGCATCAAGGTGCCGGACGTGGCCACGCTGGTCAGCAAGCTCAAGAACGAAGCCAAAGTGATCTGACCCCCTACGCGCTTCGCGCGCCCCCTGTCAGGGGGCGGGCATGTCGGCCCGGCGGAGCCGGATCCGCATGCCCCACTCGGGAATTCAGAACAGATTGATGCTGTGCGGCGAGCTTCGCCGCACCGATGGAGATAGAAGACATGACCGCACTCGTCATTGCCGAACACGACAACGCGTCCATCAAGGGCGCCACGCTGAACACCGTCACGGCCGCTGTGGCCGCTGGGGGTGACGTCCATGTGCTGGTGGCCGGCCACAACGCCGCTGCCGCCGCTGCCGCTGCCGCGCAGATCGCCGGCGTGAGCAAGGTGCTGCACGCCGACAGCGCCGCCCTGGCCGACGGCCTGGCCGAGAACCTGGCCGCCCAGGTGCTGGCAGTGGCCTCGGGCTACAGCCACCTGCTGTTCCCCGCCACCGCCTCGGGCAAGAACGTTGCCCCGCGCGTCGCCGCCCTGCTGGACGTGGCGCAGCTGAGCGACATCACCAAGGTCATCAGCGCCGACACCTTCGAGCGCCCGATCTACGCTGGCAACGCCATCGCCACCGTGCAGTCGGCCGACGCCGTCAAGGTGATCACCGTCCGCTCGACCGGCTTCGACGCCGCCAGCGCGACCGGTGGCAGCGCCGCCGTGGAGTCCGTCCCCGCTGCCGCCGACAGCGGCAAGAGCAGCTTTGTGGGCCGTGAAGTCACCAAGAGCGACCGCCCCGAGCTGACCGCCGCCAAGATCATCGTCTCCGGTGGCCGTGCCCTGGGTTCGAGCGACAAGTTCAACGAAGTCCTGACCCCGCTGGCCGACAAGCTGGGTGCCGCCCTCGGTGCCTCGCGCGCCGCCGTGGACGCTGGCTACGCCCCCAACGACTGGCAGGTCGGCCAGACCGGCAAGATCGTCGCTCCGCAGCTGTATGTGGCCTGCGGCATCAGCGGCGCCATCCAGCATCTGGCCGGCATGAAGGACTCCAAGGTGATCGTGGCGATCAACAAGGATCCGGAAGCGCCGATCTTCTCGGTGGCCGACTACGGCCTCGAAGCCGACCTGTTCACGGCCGTGCCGGAACTGGTCAACAGCCTCTGAGCCGCATCCACTCGTGAATAGCCTCTCAAGGAAGCGCAGGGTCGCCCCAAGCTTCCTTGCCCCCTCGGGGGGCCTGGCACAGAGTGACAGGTCTGGGGGCTGACATCAGCAGGGCGCCGGAACTCACGGTTGCGGCGCCCTTCGTCCATCTGGAGACAAGACGATGACTTACCGCGCCCCCGTCAAGGACATGATCTTCACCATGCAGGAGCTCGCCGGCCTGCAGCAGCTGACCGAAGCGATCCCGGAGTTCGCCGACTACGGCGTCGAGACCGCCCAGGCCGTGCTGGAGGAGTGCGCCAAGCTCAACGAGGACGTGATCGCCCCGCTGAACTTCGAAGGCGACAAGAACCCCAGCTACTGGAAGGACGGCCAGGTCTTCACGACCCCGGGCTTCAAGGAGGCCTTCAAGCAGTTCGCCGAGGGCGGCTGGCAGGGTCTGCAGCACCCGACGGACTTCGGCGGGCAGGGCCTGCCCAAGACCATCGGCGCCGCCTGCGGCGAGATGATCAACAGCGCCAACATGAGCTTCGCGCTGTGCCCGCTGCTGACGGACGGCGCCATCGAGGCGCTGCTGACCGCGGGCAGCGACGAGCAGAAGGCCGTCTACCTGCCCAAGCTGATCGACGGCAGCTGGACGGGCACCATGAACCTGACCGAGCCGCAGGCCGGTTCGGACCTCGCCCTGGTGCGCACCCGCGCCGAACCGCAGCCGGACGGCACGTACAAGATCTTCGGCACCAAGATCTTCATCACCTACGGTGAGCACGACATGGCCGAGAACATCGTCCATCTGGTGCTGGCCCGCGTGGCCGGCGCACCGGAGGGCGTGAAGGGCATCAGCCTGTTCCTCGTGCCGAAGTTCCTGGTCAACGCCGACGGCTCGCTGGGCGCGCGCAACGACGCCCACTGCGTGTCCATCGAGCACAAGATGGGCATCAAGGCCAGCCCGACGGCCGTGCTGCAGTTCGGCGACCACGGCGGTGCCATCGGCTATCTCATCGGCCAGGAGAACCGCGGCCTCGAGTACATGTTCATCATGATGAACGCCGCTCGCTTCGGTGTGGGCGTGCAGGGCATCGCCATCGCCGACCGCGCCTACCAGAAGGCCGTGCAGTACGCGCGTGACCGCGTGCAGTCGCGCCCGGTGGACGGCTCGGTGGCCGGCAGCGCCGCCATCATCCATCACCCGGACGTGCGCCGCATGCTCATGACCATGCGCTCGCTGACCGAGGGCTGCCGTTCCATGGCCCTGGTGGCCGCGGCCGCCTATGACGCCGCGCACCATCATCCCGACGCCGACACCCGCAAGCAGAACCAGGCCTTCTACGAGTTCATGGTGCCGCTGGTGAAGGGCTACAGCACCGAGATGAGCCTCGAGGTGACTTCGCTGGGCGTGCAGGTGCATGGCGGCATGGGCTTCATCGAGGAGACCGGCGCGGCCCAGTACTACCGTGACGCCAAGATCCTGACCATCTACGAAGGCACGACGGCCATCCAGGCCAATGACCTGGTGGGTCGCAAGACCCTGCGCGACGGCGCCCAGATGGCCAAGGCCGTGGCCAGCCAGATCGAAGGCACCGAAGCCATGCTGGCGAAGCGCGACAGCGCCGCCGCCAAGGCCATGGGCAAGCAGCTGGCTTTGGCCCGCAAGGCCTTTGTCGAGTCGGCCGAGTTCATCGCCGGCAGCGGCAAGGGCAACCCGAACGCGGCCTTCGCCGGCTCGGTGCCCTACCTGATGCTGGCGGGCAACCTGGTCGCCGGCTGGCAGCTGGCCCGCGCGCTGATCGTGGCCGAGGACAAGCTCGCCGCCGGCGAGGACGCGGCCTTCATGCAGGCCAAGATCGCCACGGCGCGCTTCTACGCCGAGCACATCCTGCCGCGCGCGCTGGCGCAGCGCGATGCCATCGTCGAGGGCGCCGACAGCGTCACCGCCATGGCCCTGGATGCCTTCTGATCGAGTTCTCATCGAGTTCTGATCGAGGCGTCGCCCGCCGGCAAGACCTGACCCCGCACCGTGGGTGCCAGGTCTTGCCGGCTCAATTTCCCTCTCGTTGATCCGTCTTTCCGGAAGGATTTGGAATGACCGTGCCTGCCCTGTTGAAGCGTCTGCGCCTGCCCGTCATCGGCTCGCCGCTGTTCATCATCAGCAACCCGAAGCTCGTGATTGCCCAGTGCACCTCGGGCGTCGTGGGCTCCATGCCGGCGCTCAATGCCCGCCCCGCCGCGCAGCTGGAGGACTGGCTCGCCGAGATCACCGAGGCCCTGGCCGCGCACGACCGCGCGCATCCGGACCGCCCGGCGGCCCCGTTCGCCATCAACCAGATCGTGCACAAGAGCAATGACCGCCTCGAGCACGACATGGCCGTGTGCGAGAAGTTCAAGGTGCCGCTGGTCATCACGTCCCTGGGCGCCCGCGAGGACGTCAACCAGGCCGTGCACGCCTGGGGCGGCCTGGTGATGCACGACATCATCAACAACAAGTTCGCCCACAAGGCCATCGAGAAGGGCGCCGACGGCCTCATCGCCGTGGCCGCGGGCGCGGGCGGCCACGCCGGCACCAAGAGCCCGTTCGCGCTGATCCAGGAGATCCGTGAGTGGTTCGACGGCCCGCTGGCGCTGTCGGGCTCGATGGCCACGGGCGATGCCGTCCTGGCCGCGCAGGCCATGGGCGCGGATTTCGCCTACATGGGCTCGGCCTTCATCGCCACCGAGGAGGCCCGTGCCGCCGAGGGCTACAAGCAGATGATCGTCGCCAGCAACAGCGACGACATCGTCTACAGCAATCTCTTCACCGGCGTGCACGGCAACTACCTGCGCGGCTCCATCCTGGCGGCCGGCATGGACCCCGAGAACCTGCCGGAATCCGACCCGAGCGCCATGAACTTCGGCGGTGACTCCAAGAAGGCCTGGAAGGACATCTGGGGCTGCGGCCAGGGCATCGGCGCCATCCGCGAGGTGGTGCCGGCGGCACAGCTGGTGGATCGCCTGGAGCGCGAGTACCTGGCAGTGCGCGCCCGCCTCGCGCTGGGCTGATCAGCCTTCGGGCGGCTGGGGCTCCAGCGAGCAGTCGCAGCCCTGGCCCGCGCCGATCCAGCGGCGCACCAGCCAGCCGCGCAGGCCGCCGGGATTCGCGCCCAAGGCCCCGCATACATAGCGCCGGCCTTCCCAGCGCAGCGCGACGCAGGCGCCGCGCACGCGCCGGCTGAGCAGCATGCCCAGCGGGCAGGGCTCGGCGAGGCAGCAGACGCCGCAGCCGTTGCAGGGCTGGCCGACCGCCGGCTTGGACGGTGCGTCGGGGTGGATCTCGATGATGCGAGCGGCGCTCATGCCCGATTCTTGCACTGTGCTCGCTTGTCCCGACGCGCCGCCCGGGCGCTGACGGCTACAGTGCGCGTCTTTGTCGACATGGCAGCGGCAGCGCCTTTCGGGGCTCGCCACGCTGATCGAGGGGACGGATGACGCTCGAATCGTGTTGGGGAATCAGGCAGCGAGTGCAGCGCTGCCTCCATGGACTGCGGAGCCTGGCGCTGCTGCTGGGCCTGTCGGCGCTGAGCCTCGTGGCCGAGGCCGGCTCCTGGCGATGGCATGGCGGCCATCGCATCGAGCATGAGCAGCGCCAGACACCGGCCGGGATGCGGGTCCTGCTGATCAGCGATCCAGCGCTGGAGCGCGCCGAGCTGACGGTGCATGTGCCCTACGGCAGCTACGACGAGGGCGAGGCGTTCCCGGGGCTGGCGCATTTGCGCGAGCACCTGGTGGCCTTCGATCCGGTCGCTCCGGGCGAGCCGGCCCTGGTGCCCTGGATCCAGCAGCAGTTCCAGGGGGAACACTGGTTCAAGACCCGCGACCGCGACACGCTGTACTTTGCCGCCGTGGAGGTGCGCCAGGCGCCGGCCCTGTGGCAGCGGATGCGCGCCGCGCTCGCTTCGCGTGACTACAGCCTGGCAGGCGTGCAGCAGCAGATCCGTGTGATCGACGGCGAATGGCAGCGCTTCCGCGGTCAGGACGGCCAGATCCTGGAGCAGCTGGAGAGCCTGGCGGCGACGCGCCACCACCCGGTGAGCCGGTTCCGCTCCGGCCATCGGCAGAGCCTGCCGCTGGAGGCCTCCCCGGCGATTGCGCAGGCGGCGTCGGCCCTCAGCCGCCGGGAGCATGACGAGTCGCAGATGAGCGTGGTGCTGATGGCGCCGGTGCCGCTGCCGACGCTGCGCGCCTGGCTGCAGCTGGGGCCGGAGGCGCTCGGGCCCTTGCGCTCGCCGTCTGCGGCCGCCGCGGGCGAGGGGGCCACGCCGCCGCAACCCGCCGGTCCGGTCTGGGCGGCGGCTGCAGCAGGGCGCTTGCTGCGCCAGCCTGCGGATGGGGGCGAGCGCGTCCTGTGGTGGCTGTGGACGCCGGCCCTCGGGGCCCATGCGGACCGGCTGTACGCCCTGGCTGAACAGGTGACGTCCGATGCGCCCGGCAGCTTGGTCACTGTGCTCAAGGCGGAGGGCCTGGTCACGCAGGTCCAAGCAGACGCCCGGCCCGGCTACTACGGTGAGCGCGATCGCCTGCTGATCAGCCTGTCGCTGACCGCGGCGGGGCAGGACCGGCTGCCGGCCCTGCAGGCGCGGCTGTGGGAAGTCGTGGCGGCCTGGGCTGCAGGGACGGCGCCAGGGCCGGCCGCGCGGGCGGCCTGGCGGCAGCAGCGGCTCCTGGCCACGGCGCAGCGGCTGCCAGCCCAGCGCGCATTTGCGGGCTTCGAGCTGGCCCACGCGCTGGCTCGCTGCTCGGGTCCGCGCGTGTTCTCGGCCTGCGAGCGCCTCGACGGCCCCTGGCCTGCGGCCGCCTTGGGGGCTGCGGTGAACCGGCAGGATGCCATCGCCTGGCTGGCGCCCGCCGCGCCCGCGGACCGTCGGGCGCGGGCCGCGGCGCTGGCAGAGGCCGGCGAGCCGGACTGGGAAGTCTGGGAGGACAGGCCGGCCGCACCGGCCCGCCCGACGGGGACCGCAGCCGTGCCCGCGCCGCCCGTGTCGGGATCAAGGCAAACCCCTCCGGCTGGCCAGACCTGCCGCGTGTCGGCGGATCCGGCGCAGCCCTGGGAGGGGCTTGCTGCCGCGGCCATCGAGCTGCAGGGGCTGCCGCCCGAGACGGTGGCGACGCTGCTCCTGCGCGCCGAGCAGGCCCTTCAGCATCTTGCGCCCCTGCAGCGCTATGCAGCCCGGGAGGGTACCCGGCCGGCGTGGAGCCTCCAGGGGCAGGCACTGCTACTGGCATTGACGGGGCGGCGCGAAGGTCAGGAGGCGGCCTTGGAGGCGTGGCTGGGTGCGTTGACGGCATCCGGGGAGGCCGCCGGCCGCTCGGTGATCGCGGCGGTGAGCGACCAGCTGTCGTCCTGGCCCGGTGGGCAGACCTACGACCATCTGGCGCTGGCCATGCGCGAGGACCTGGGAGTGCCGACCTTCGATCCCGGGCCCACGCTGGCGGCGCTGGCATCACTGCGCGAGGCACCCTCCGCGCTGGGCCTCGAGATCGCCTTGGACCCGTCCCGGCTGCGCCGCTTCCTGACCGATGCGCCGGGTGCCGCGACGGCGCCTTGCCCGGCCGGCAGCGGGCCGACCGCGCGGGCCTTGCCGGCAGCGGCCCTGCACCGGGTCTCCGTGCCGCCGCGGCTCGAGCACAGCGCCTTGCTCCAGCGCTGCGAGGCGGCACAGCTCGATCGGTTCTGGCAGTCGAGGGCGTGGCGCCCTGCGCTGCAGCGGGCCCTGCGCCGCGCGGCGGGGGAGGGGGAGGAGGCGTTGAGCTTCGTGTCCGCCCCGACCTTCGTCGCCGGACCCTGGCAATGCTGGGGGCTCTCGGCCGACAGCCGGACCCTGTCGGGCGAGGCCCTGGTGCAGGCGGCGCAAGCGCGGTTGCAGGCTGGCTTGCAAGGGCTGGCGCAGGAGCGTGCCGGCGATCCGCACTGGCGTGGCCGCGCCGCGCCGGTGGCCGCCTGCTCCCTGAATGGCGCATGGCAGTGGTGGCGGGAGGGTCAGGTCTTGCCTGCGGACTGGCGCCCGCGCTGCGTCCGTGCGCTGAACGCGCCGCAGGTCGACTGGCCACTGGACCCGGCTGTCTCACCCGCGAGCGATCCCGCCTGGCTCCGCTGGGTGGATGAGGACCGCTAGCGACGGCCGGACATGAAAAAGGGCGCACGAGGCGCCCGGGTGGAAGTGGCCGTGGTCCGGGCCGCTTCAGCCCTTCACGCCCAGCTCGCGCAGGCGCTCGTCCAGATAGCTGTGCGCCGTGTAGCGGTCGCTCAGCACCACCTCGTTGCGCGGGTGCAGGAAGAGGGGCAGGGAGATGCGGCTCTTCTTCGCGCCCTCACCGGTCGGGTTCACGACGCGGTGGATGGTCGAGGGGTAGTAGCCCTGCGAGGCTTCCTGCAGCATGTCGCCGATGTTGATGATCAGCATGCCGAAGTCGCAGGGCACGTCCACCCAGCTGCCGTCCTTGGCCTGGACCTGCAGGCCCGGCTCGTTGGCCGCGGGCAGGATGGTCAGCAGGTTGATGTCGCCATGCGGGGCCGCGCGCAGCGAGCCGGCCGGCTCCTGGCCCGTCAGCGGCGGGTAGCGCAGCACGCGCAGCAGCGTCTGGCGGCTGTCCTTGATCATGTTCGAGAGCGGCTCGCGGTAGTTCTTCGCGATGTCGGCCGGGGTGTGCTTCTCGACCCACGACAGCAGCTCGGCGGCGAGGCCGTTGGCCAGGCCGTAGTACTGCATCGCATCGTCCTTGAGGCTCGGCGGGATGCGGCCCCAGGGGTAGATGTGGAAGTACTCCTTGATGTCCTTCTGGGTGAAGCCCTTGGCCGTCTCGGAGATCTCGGTGGAGAACCAGCCGTCCTGCGTCTCCTTGGAGAAGGCATAGGCCGATTTCTCGTCCCCATTGAAGAAGCCCAGCCAGTCGCCGTAGATCTTCTCGACCAGCGGCTGGGGGATCGGGTGGTTCACCAGGACGCCGAAGCCGGTTTCATGGAGGGAACGGGTGAAGCGCTCGGCGGCATCCGGGGCGCGGTAGTCAACGACGCTGACTTGCATGGGGGAGGTCCTTTTCTCTTCCCGTCGCCCGGCCATTCAATCGCGGGGCCGTGGCGCGCGCGGGAAGTCTAGGCGATGGCCCCTGAATTCGCAAACGTTTGGCCCCTTGCGGACCTGCAAGACGGCCTGCGAAAGGGCAAGAGCTGACCCCCGGCGGGTCGTGCAAAAGCCTCAGGACTGCGCACAAGTTGCCGAAGATCAATGCGACAGGCGCATTGGTGGCAGATGGCAAGGGTGTTACAGTCCGGTTCCCTGTGATGAGGATTTGTGCCAATTGCCCGGTGGGCCTAGGCGGATCCTCAGGTCCTTCCCGTCCCCTTTTCTGGCAACAGCAAAGGCGGGTCGCAATCCGCCAACCGGTCAAGCCGTGTCGCGGAAGGTTGTCCAACCAGCCAACAGCTTCGGAAACCGAGGCAAGAGGTGAGCGAAATGATGCAGCAATACAGGTCGAATTCGTACCTGTTCGGGGGCAATGCGCCCTATGTCGAAGAGATGTACGAGGCTTACCTCGACAACCCGGGTTCCGTGCCGGACAACTGGCGCGCCTACTTCGACGCCCTCCAGCACGTCCCCGCCGTGGACGGCACCGACTCTCGCGATGTGGCCCATGCGCCCGTGATCGAGTCCTTCGCCCAACGCGCCAAGGCCAACGCCTTCGGCAACAAGGCCTCCAGCGCCGACCTGGCCGTGGCTCGCAAGCAGGTGCACGTGCAGTCCCTGATTGCCGCCTATCGCTTCCTCGGCAACCGCTGGGCCGAGCTCGACCCGCTCAAGCGTGGTGAGCGTCCCAAGATTCCCGAACTCGATCCGGCCTTCTACGACCTGAGCGAGTCCGACATGGACATCGCCTTCTCCGCCGCCAACACCTACTTCGGTGGCGAGACCATGAGCCTGCGCCAGATCGTGCAGGCCCTGCGCGAGACCTACTGCGGCACCATCGGCGCCGAGTTCATGCATGGCTCCGACCCCGCTGAAAAGCGCTGGTGGCAGGAACGCCTGGAAAAGCAGCGCGGCAAGCCCAGCTTCGCCGCCGAAGACAAGAAGCGCATCCTCGACCGCCTGACCGCGGCCGAAGGCCTCGAGCGCTATCTGCACACCAAGTACGTCGGCCAGAAGCGCTTCTCGCTGGAAGGCGGCGAGAGCTTCATCGCGGCCATGGATGAGCTCATCCAGCGCGCCGGCGAGAACGGCGTGCAGGAAATCGTGATCGGCATGGCCCACCGCGGCCGCCTGAACGTGCTGGTGAACACCCTGGGCAAGATGCCCAAGGACCTGTTCGCCGAGTTCGAGCACAAGGGCGCCCACGACCTGCCCGCCGGCGACGTGAAGTACCACCAGGGCTTCTCGAGCGATGTGTCCACGCAGGGCGGCCCCGTCCACCTGAGCCTGGCCTTCAACCCCTCGCACCTGGAAATCGTGAACCCGGTGGTCGAAGGCAGCGTGCGCGCCCGCCAGGACCGCCGCGGCGACACCGCCGGCAGCCAGGTGCTGCCGGTGCTGGTGCACGGTGATGCGGCCTTCGGTGGCCAGGGCGTCGTGCAGGAAACCCTGTGCATGGCCCAGACCCGCGGCTACCGCACGGGCGGCACGGTGCACATCGTCATCAACAACCAGATCGGCTTCACCACCAGCGACCCGCGCGACCTGCGTTCCACGCAGTACTGCTCGGACGTCGTCAAGATGATCGAAGCTCCGGTGCTGCACGTGAACGGCGACGATCCCGAAGCCGTCGTGTGGGCCGCGCAGCTGGCGATGGACTACCGCACCGCGTTCAAGAAGGACGTGGTCATCGACATCGTCTGCTTCCGCAAGCTGGGCCACAACGAGCAGGACACGCCTGCCCTGACGCAGCCGCTGATGTACAAGAAGGTCGCCGCCCACCCCGGCACCCGCAAGCTGTACGCCGACAAGCTGGTCACGCAGAACGCCCTGGCCGCTGACGAACCCGACAACATGGTCAAGGCCTACCGCGCCGCCATGGACGAAGGCCGTCACACGGTGGACCCGGTCCTGACCAACTACAAGGGCAAGTACGCCACGGACTGGACCCCGTTCCTGGGCAAGAAGTGGACGGACAACTGCGACACCGCCATCCCCGTTTCCGAATGGAAGCGCCTGGCCGAGCGCATCACCACGCTGCCCAAGGACTTCGTGCCGCACAACCTGGTGCAGAAGCTGATCGCCGACCGCGCGGCCATGGGCCGTGGCGAGATCAACGTCGACTGGGGTATGGGCGAGCACATGGCCTTCGCCTCGCTGGTCGCTTCGGGCTACCCGGTGCGCCTGTCGGGTGAAGACTGCGGCCGCGGCACCTTCACGCACCGCCATGCCGTGATCCATGACCAGAACCGCAGCAACTGGGATGAGGGCACCTACATCCCCCTGCAGAACGTGGCCGACAACCAGGCGCCGTTCGTGGTCATCGACTCGATCCTGTCGGAAGAGGCCGTGCTGGGCTTCGAGTACGGCTACGCCGCTGCCGAACCCAACACGCTGACCATCTGGGAAGCCCAGTTCGGCGACTTCGTCAACGGGGCGCAGGTCGTGATCGACCAGTTCATCGCCTCCGGCGAAGTGAAGTGGGGCCGCGCCAACGGCCTGGCCATGATGCTGCCGCACGGCTACGAAGGCCAGGGCCCCGAGCACAGCTCGGCCCGCCTGGAGCGCTTCATGCAGCTGGCCGCGGACAACAACATGCAGATCGTGCAGCCCACCACGGCCTCGCAGATCTTCCACGTGCTGCGTCGCCAGATGCTGCGCATGTTCCGCAAGCCGCTGGTCATCATGACCCCCAAGAGCCTGCTGCGTGCCAAGGATGCCACCTCGCCGCTGACCGAGTTCACCAAGGGTGAGTTCAAGACGGTGATCGGCGAGCTGGACGCCAGCATCGACGCGGCCAAGGTCAAGCGCGTGATCGCCTGCTCGGGCAAGGTCTACTACGACCTGGTCAAGAAGCGCGAGGAGAAGAAGGCCAGCGACGTCGCGATCATCCGCGTCGAGCAGCTCTATCCCTTCCCGCACAAGGCTTTCGCTGCCGAGATCAAGAAGTACCCGAACCTCGCGGACATCGTGTGGTGCCAGGACGAGCCGCAGAACCAGGGCGCCTGGTTCTTCGTGCAGCACTACATCCACGAGAACATGCAGGACGGCCAGAAGCTGGGCTTCGCCGGTCGCCCGGCCTCGGCCTCGCCGGCTTGCGGCTACGCGCACCTGCACCAGGAGCAGCAAAAGGCGCTGCTGGACCAGGCCTTCGCCAAGCTCAAGGGCTTCGTTCTCACCAAATAAGTCATTGCGGCGCTATGTGCCGCGCTGACGCCGGCTGTTCGTGCCCCGATGTGGGGTGCGCAACAGCCGGGTTAGGCGGCGACGCAGCAACAAGCAGAAAGAATCATCATGGCAATCGTTGAAGTCAAGGTTCCCCAACTGTCCGAATCGGTGTCCGAAGGCACCCTGATCTCCTGGAAGAAGAAGCCCGGCGAAGCCGTCGCGGTGGACGAGATCCTGATCGAGATCGAGACCGACAAGGTCGTCCTGGAAGTGCCCGCGCCCAGCGCCGGCGTGCTGGCCGAGACGCTGAAGGACGGTGGCGCTTCCGTCGTGAGCGAGGAAGTCATCGCCCGCATCGACACCGAAGGCAAGGCCGGTGCCGTGGCCGCCCCGGCCGCCGCTGCGCCCGCCGCCGCGCCGGCCGCCGCAGCCCCCGCTGCCGCCGCCAACAAGGGTGACGTGGCCATGCCCGCCGCCGCCAAGATCCTGGCCGAGAAGGGCCTGCAGGCCACCGACGTCGCCGGCACCGGCAAGGACGGCCGCGTGACCAAGGGCGACGCCCTGGCCGCCGGCGCCAAGCCCGCCGCCGTGGCTGCACCGGTCGCTGCCCCCGTGGCCGCCGCCAAGCCGCTGCCCGCCGTGGCCGCGCCCGTCGCGCAGAACCTGGGCGACCGCCCCGAGCAGCGCGTGCCGATGAGCCGCCTGCGCGCCCGCGTCGCCGAGCGCCTGATCCAGTCGCAGTC
>JAYRJQ010000036.1:0-18533 GCA_041906185.1 Burkholderiaceae bacterium | reverse complement strand
AGCCCTGAGGCCCGCATTGCCGAGCTGGAAGCACGCCTGGCCGAAATGTCCGACGCCTACCTGCGCGCCAAGGCCGAGACCGAGAACATCCGTCGCCGCAGTGAGGACGAGGTCAGCAAGGTGCGCAAGTTCGCCGTCGAGAGCTTCGCCGAGTCGATGCTGCCGGTGATGGACAGCATGGAAGCTGCCATCGCGCGCCCGGATGCGACGGTCGAGCAGGTGCTCGAAGGCGTGCACGCCACGCGCCGTCAACTGGCTGCCGCGCTGGAGCGCAACAAGGTCAACGAGATCAACCCGAGCGCTGGCACCAAGTTCGACCCGCACCAGCACCAGGCCATCTCCATGGTGCCGGCCGAGCAGGAGGCGAACACCGTTGTCGCCGTGCTGCAAAAGGGCTATCTGATCGCCGACCGCGTGCTGCGCCCGGCCCTGGTCACCGTCGCCGCACCCAAGTAATTCACAGTCCGCCGCCCCTTGAAACGCGGCGACTTATCCACAATTCAGAAGCATTCCACCGCATTCAGGAGCACAAATCATGGGAAAGATCATCGGCATTGACCTGGGCACCACCAACTCGTGCGTGGCCGTCATGGAAGGCAACACGACGCGCGTGATCGAGAACGCCGAAGGCGCTCGCACCACGCCGTCCATCATTGCCTACCAAGAAGATGGCGAGATCCTGGTCGGCGCGTCGGCCAAGCGCCAGGCGGTCACCAACCCGAAGAACACGCTGTACGCGGTGAAGCGCCTGATCGGCCGCAAGTTCACCGAGAAGGAAGTGCAGAAGGACATCGACCTGATGCCCTACACCATTGCGGCCGCCGACAACGGCGACGCCTGGGTGGAAGTGCGCGGCAAGAAGTACGCGCCCCCGCAGGTCAGCGCCGAAGTGCTGCGCAAGATGAAGAAGACCGCCGAGGACTATCTCGGCGAGGAAGTGACCGAGGCCGTGATCACGGTGCCGGCCTACTTCAACGACGCCCAGCGCCAGGCCACCAAGGACGCCGGCCGCATCGCCGGTCTGGACGTCAAGCGCATCATCAACGAGCCCACCGCCGCGGCGCTGGCCTTCGGCCTGGACAAGCACGGCAAGGGCGACCGCAAGATCGCCGTGTATGACCTGGGTGGCGGCACGTTCGACATCTCGATCATCGAGATCGCCGACGTGGACGGCGAGATGCAGTTCGAAGTGCTGTCGACCAACGGCGACACCTTCCTGGGCGGCGAAGACTTCGACCAGCGCATCATTGACTACATCATTGGCGAGTTCAAGAAGGAACAGGGCGTCGACCTGACCAAGGACGTGCTGGCCCTGCAGCGCCTGAAGGAAGCCGCCGAGAAGGCCAAGATCGAGCTGTCGAACTCCTCGCAGACCGACGTCAACCTGCCCTACATCACCGCTGACGCCACCGGCCCGAAGCACCTGAACATCAAGCTGACCCGCGCCAAGCTGGAGTCGCTGGTGGAAGAGCTGATCGAGCGCACCATCGCGCCCTGCCGCACCGCCATCAAGGATGCCGGCGTGGCCGTGAGCGAGATCGACGACGTCATCCTGGTCGGCGGCATGACCCGCATGCCCAAGGTGCAGGACAAGGTCAAGGAGTTCTTCGGCAAGGACCCGCGCAAGGACGTGAACCCCGATGAGGCCGTGGCCGTCGGTGCCGCCATCCAGGGCCAGGTCCTGGGCGGCGAGCGCAAGGACGTGCTGCTGCTGGACGTCACCCCGCTGTCCCTGGGCATCGAGACCCTGGGCGGCGTGATGACGAAGATGATCAAGAAGAACACGACCATCCCGACCAAGTTCAGCCAGACCTTCTCGACCGCTGAAGACAACCAGCCGGCCGTGACCATCAAGGTCTACCAGGGCGAGCGCGAGATGGCGCAGGCCAACAAGAGCCTGGGCGAGTTCAACCTGGAAGGCATCCCGCCCGCCATGCGCGGCACGCCCCAGATCGAGGTGACCTTCGACATCGACGCCAACGGCATCCTGCACGTCAGCGCCAAGGACAAGGGCACGGGCAAGGAAAACAAGATCACCATCAAGGCGAACTCGGGCCTGTCCGAGGCCGAGATCGAGAAGATGGTGAAGGACGCCGAGGCCAATGCCGCCGAGGACAAGAAGAAGGTCGAGCTGGTGCAGGCCAAGAACCAGGGCGACGGCCTGGTGCACTCGGTGCGCAAGTCCCTGAGCGAGCACGGCGACAAGCTGGAGGCTGGCGAGAAGGACAAGATCGAGGCCGCCATCAAGGACCTGGAAGAGGCCCTGAAGGGTGACGACAAGGACGCCATCGACGCCAAGTCCGAAGCCCTGATGACCGCCAGCCAGAAGCTGGGCGAGAAGATGTACGCCGACGCGCAGGCCCAGCAGGCAGCCGGCGCTGCCGACGCCGGGGCCCAGGCCCAGGCGCAGCAGCAGGCTTCCGCCAAGCCGGCCGACGACAACGTCGTCGACGCCGAGTTCAAGGAAGTCAAGGACAGCAAGTAATCGACGGCCCGGCCCCGCGCGCGCAAGCGTGCGGGGTGCGCTGACCCGCCGCGCCACAGCCTGGGTGTTCCCCTTGGCCCCCGGCGCGGCGCAATTGTTTGAGAAGCCAGGATCCGCCCATGGCAAAGCGTGACTATTACGAAGTCCTCGGCGTCGCCAAGAACGCCAGCGAAGAGGACATCAAGAAGGCCTACCGCAAGCTGGCCATGAAGTACCACCCGGACCGCAACCAGGGTGACGGCGCGGCTGCGGCCGAGGAGAAGTTCAAGGAGGCCAAGGAGGCCTACGAGATGCTCTCCGACGCCCAGAAGCGTGGCGCCTACGACCAGTACGGCCATGCCGGCGTCGACCCCAATATGGGCGGTCGCGGCGGCCCGGGCGCGGAAGGTTTCGGCGGCTTCGCCGAGGCCTTCGGCGACATCTTCGGGGACATCTTCGGTGGTGCCGGCGGCCGTCGCGGCGGCGGCCAGCAGGTCTACCGCGGCAGCGACCTCTCCTACGCGATGGAGATCACGCTGGAGGAAGCCGCCCGCGGCAAGGAAACCCAGATCCGCATCCCGGCCTGGGAATCCTGCGAGACCTGCAGCGGCACCGGCGCCAAGCCCGGCACCTCGGCCAAGACCTGCGGCTCCTGCGGCGGCTCGGGCACGGTGCACATGCGCCAGGGCTTCTTCAGCGTGCAGCAGACCTGCCCGCACTGCCACGGCAGCGGCAAGATCATCCCCGACCCCTGCACCACCTGCAGCGGCCAGGGCAAGATCAAGAAGACCAAGACGCTGGAGGTCAAGATCCCGGCCGGCATCAACGAGGGTATGCGCATCCGCTCGGCGGGCAATGGCGAGCCCGGCGTGAACGGCGGCCCGGCGGGCGACCTCTACATCGAGATCCGCATCAAGCAGCACGACATCTTCGAGCGCGACGGCGACGACCTGCACTGCACCATGCCCGTGGGCATGACCACCGCGGCGCTGGGCGGCACCATCGAGGTCCCCACCCTCGGCGGCAAAGCCGAGATCGACCTGCCCGAGGGCACGCAGCACGGCAAGACCTTCCGCCTGCGCGGCAAGGGCATCAAGGGCGTGCGCTCCAGCTACCCGGGCGACCTGTACTGCCACATCGCCGTGGAGACGCCGGTCAAGCTCACCGAGTACCAGCGCAAGCTGCTCAAGGACCTCGACAAGAGCTTCAAGGACGGCGGCGAGCGCCACTCGCCGAATGCCAAGAGCTGGACGGACCGGGTCAAGGACCTGTTCAAGTAAGCCCCGGCCCCACCCTGGCCGTATGCAATGAGCCCCTCGCGGGCTCATTTTCATTGCGAAGTGGTAATTAGGCCGCAGCTTTGTGCCTATTGCGGGTCAAGTCGCGCATGATCTGGCCGAAGATCGTCCCGTGAGAGTTCAGGACTGAATCCCCCTTGGCGGGACGCCGCCAGTGCCCCATGCAAATGCTCGACAAGGACATCCAGGACGCCTGCGCCCTGGTCATCGACAGCAACGCCACCTCGCGCAGCCTGATGGCGGCGCAGCTGCGCGAGCTGGGCGTGGGCACGGTGCGCCAGTCCACGCGCGTGAAGGACGCCCGCATCATCCTGGAGCACAAGGCCTACGACATCGTCCTGTGCGACTACCACTTCGACGGCACCGACATGTCCGGCCAGGACCTGCTCGACGAGCTGCGCCGCGAGAACCTGCTGCCCTACTCCACCGTCTTCGTGATGGTCACCGGCGAGGCCACCTACGCCAAGGTCGCCGAGGCGGCCGAGGCGGCGCTCGATGCCTACCTCATCAAGCCCTACACCAGCGCCTCGCTGGCGGACCGCCTGAGCAATGCCCGCCATCGCAAGCGCGTGCTCAAGGACATCTTCGAGGCCATCGAGCAACAGAACTTCGAGCTGGCGGCCCAGCTGTGCCTCAAGCGCTTCGAGGAACGTGCCCAGTTCTGGCTCTACGCCGCCCGCATCGGCGCGGAACTGCTGCTGCGCCTGAACCGCGTGGAGGACGCCCGCGCGCTCTACGACGCCATCATCCAGGCCAAGACCGTGCCCTGGGCCCGGCTGGGCGTCGCGCGCACCGAGCTGGCGACGGGCAACCTCGTCGCGGCCAAGCGCACCCTGGAGGCGCTGATCGGTGACATGCCCGACCACGCCGACTCCTACGACGTCATGGGCCGCGTGCAGATGGAGCAGGGCGAGATCACCGACGCCCTGCGCACCTACCGCACCGCCGCCAATCTCACGCCCGGCTGCCTGCTGCGCCAGCAGCGCGCCGGCACGCTGGCGTTCTACGCCGGCGAACGCGACGAGGCGCTGAAGCAGCTGGAGCGGGCCATGATCCAGGGCCTGCGCTCCAAGCTCTTCGACATGTTCACCCTCGTGCTGATCGCGCTGATGCGCTTCGACATGCGGGACGGCAAGGGTCTCAAGCTCGTGCACGAGGCCATGCTGCGCGAGATCGAGCGCGCGCCCAAGGCCACCCGCCTGCTGCGCTTCGGCACGATGATCCAGGGGCTGCGCCTGCTGTACGAGCGTCGCGTGGCCGACGCCCTGGCGCTGGCCCGCAGCATGAGCGAGGAGCTCGACGCCGAGGCCTTCGACCTCGAGGCCGCCACGCTGCTGCTGGCCTTCTGGATCCGCTTCTCGGGCCAGGAGATCCAGCTCGACGAGATCAAGGAGCTGATCACCCGCATCGGCCTTCGCTACTGCACGTCCAAGGCCAGCACCGAGGTGCTGATCGCCATGTGCGAGAAGCAGGACATGGCCATGACGGAGCTGCGTGAGTGCCACGCCCGCATCTTCGGCATCGCCGAGACCGCCATGCGCCACACCATGCGCGGCAGCGCCCGCGTGGGCGTGGAGTTGCTGATCCAGCAGGGCGAGGAGACGCGCAACGCCAAGCTGATCGACATGGCCCAGGCCGTGCTCAAGCGGCACGCCGAGAAGATCGAGGATGCCGACGGCCTCAACGAGCGCATCGAGGCCCTGCAGAAGCGTTTCGTGCTGCCGCTGGGCGTGACCATCTCGCGGCGCAATGTGCGCCAGGCGGGGGGCCTCGCGCTGCGTTCCTGAAGGGCCCGCCGCGGCCCGCGCCTGCGCCCGTCGGCATGACGAGCGTGCCGAGAGCGCCGCGTGCGCCACAATGCCGGGCGTCGTCCGCCCTGCCCCTTCTCCTGCATGAAGTCTTCCGATTTCGAGGCGCCGCCCAAGCGCTGGTCCCCGCTTTCCCTAGCCTGGCTCACCGCCCTGTGGATGGGTCTGTTCGCCAACTGGCCGCTGTGGCAGCGCATGCTGGCCCTGCCCGAGTTGCAGGGCGCCAAGGGCGTGGGCTTCGTGCTGGTCTTTGCCGGCATGGTCGTGGCGCTGCACGGCGCACTGATGAGCCTGCTGGCCTGGCCCCGCCTCGTCAAGCCGGTGCTCGTGCTGTGCCTGATGAGCGCCGCGGCCGCCGCGCACTTCATGGGCGCCTATGGCACCGTGATGGACCCGACGATGATGGTCAACGTCCTGCAGACCGACGTGAAGGAGACGCGGGACCTCCTCAGCCTGCGCCTCCTGGCCAGCCTGCTCCTGCTGGGCGTCGTGCCGGCCGTGTGGCTGTGGCGCCGCCGGCTGGCGCCGCAGGCCTGGCCGAAGCGCCTGGGCTGGAACCTCGCCGGCTTTGCGGGCGGCCTGGCGCTGATGGTGGGCCTGGCGATGAGCAGCTATGCCGACCTGGCGTCGACCATGCGCACCTACCCCTCGCTGCGCTACATGATGAACCCGCTGGCCCCGTTCTGGTCGCTCGGCGTGGTGGCGGTCGAGTCCCACAAGGCGCCGGACGGCCCGCCCGCCGTCGTCGCTGCCGACGCCCGCTGGCAGCCGGCCGATCCGCAGGGCCGGCCGCGCCTGCTGGTGCTCTTCGTGGGGGAGACGGCCCGGGCCGCCAACTTCTCGCTCAACGGCTACGCCCGCCCGACCAACCCGCGCCTGGCCGGCCTGGACGTGCTGAGCTTCCGCCAGGCCACGTCCTGCGGCACCAGCACCGCGGCCTCGCTGCCCTGCATGTTCTCGCACCTCGGCCGCAGCGGCTTCCTCGACCGCGCCGGTGAGCAGGAGAACCTGCTCGATGCCCTGCAGCGCGCCGGCCTGGCCGTGCTGTGGCTGGACAACCAGAGCGGCTGCAAGGGCCTGTGCGACCGCGTCCCGCACGCCCATGCCACCGAGGCGGCCGGCAAGACGCCGCTCCCCGCCGGTCTGTGCGAGGGCGGCGAGTGCCTGGACATGGCCCTGCTGCACGACCTCGACACCCGCCTGCAGGCCCTGGACGCCGAGCGGCGCCAGCGGGGCGTGGTGCTGGTGCTGCATCCCATGGGCAGCCACGGCCCAGCCTACTTCCGCCGCTCGCCGCCCGAGCTCAAGCCCTTCACGCCGGAATGCCGCAGCAACGCCCTGCAGCAGTGCCCGCGCGAGCAGGTCGTGAACGCCTATGACAACAGCATCGTCTACGCCGACACCGTGCTGGCCGAGACCCTCCAGTGGCTCAAGCGCCAGGACGCCTACGACACGAGCCTGCTGTACGTGTCCGATCACGGCGAGTCCCTGGGCGAGAACAATCTCTACCTGCACGGCGTGCCCTATGCCGTGGCCCCGCGCGAGCAGACGCACGTGCCCTGGATCCTCTGGCTGCCGGACGACAGCGCCCGCCGCTTCGGCGTCGACCGGCGCTGCCTGCAGTCCCAGCTCGACACGCCGATCTCGCACGACTGGCTCAGCCACACCGTGCTCGGCCTGGCGGAGGTGCACAGCGCCATCTACCGGCCGGAGTGGGACCTCCTGCGTCGCTGCCGGGCGACGCCCTGACGTCATGAACCCGCCGGCTGTGCACTAGACCGCACTCCGCCGCCATCGATCGCATGTCTGGCGCGCCGGGGAGACGCACGCGCCGGGACCCTCGCCGTAGACTCGCAGGCGGACTTCCGTTCCGCAACCTTCGACGGCTTGGGCCAGGGCGATCGATGATCCGTTTCGCAGACATCCCGCAGGCGTTCGCACAAGGCGGGCGCACGCGCCGCTGGCTCCTGCCCCTGCTGGTGGGCCTGCTGGGCCTGGCCACCACGGCCTGGACGACCCGCTTCGCGCAGCGCAGCCAGGATGCGGCCTCCGACGCCCGCTTCGACGAGGCCTCGGAGCACGTCGTCAATGACATCAAGCGCCGGCTCGCCCTGGCCCAGTACGGCTTCCAGGGCGTGCGCGGTGTCGTCGCCGCCCACCCGGAGGCGGGCTACCGTGAGTTCCAGCGCTATGTGCAGTCGCTGGACCTGGCGCATGAGTTCCCCGGGGTGACGGGCTTCGGCCTGATCAGTCGCGTCACCCCCGATGCCCTGCCGGCGCTCGAACGTGAGCTGCAGGCAGAAGGCGCCACCGCGTTCCAGGTGAAGACGAGCGGGTCCGGCCAGGACGTGCTCTACATCGCCCGCTACATCGAGCCGCTCAAGGACAACGCCGCCAGCTGGGGCAGCGACATCGGCGCGGATCCCCTGCGCCGGCATGCGATTGAAAGCGCCATCCGCAGCGGCCGCCCGACCTTCACCCACCCGATCACCCTGGTCCGGGACGGCAAGTCCGTGCCGGGCTTTCTGCTGATCCAGGCGCTGTACCGCCCGGGCGCCTCGCTCGAGACCATCCAGGAGCGCGGGCAGGCGCTGCTCGGGCTGGTCTACGCGCCCATCGTCGTGGAGCAGGCGCTGCAGGGCGTGAGCCGCTCCGCAGGCGGGCAGCTCAGCGTCCGCGTCTGGGCGGCCGATCCGGGCGGCGGCGGCCCGCCCCTGTTCACCGAAGACGGCAGCGACGCGCCCGCGCGCCTGGCACGCGTCATCGCGCTGGCGGACACCCTCCCGCTGCGCCTGGGCGACCAGACGCTGCAGGTCCGCCTGACGCCCACCGAGCTCTTCGAGGCCTTCGAGACCGACCGACCGCTCGCCCTGCCGATCGCGGGCACCCTCAGCTCGCTGCTGCTGGCAGTGCTCGCCTGGCTGCTGATCACGGCCCGCGAGCGCGCCGAGAGCCGCGCCGGCCAGCTGACCGCTGACGTGCGCCGCCTGGCGGCCGTGGCGGAGCGCACCGCCAACGCGGTGATCTGCTTCGACCCCGACATGCGAGTCACCTGGGTCAACGAGGGCTTCGTGCGCTCCAGTGGCTACACGCTGGACGAGGTGCGCGGCCGGCCGCCCTGGGACTTCCTTTCGCATCCGGGCTCCGATCCCGCCGCGCAGCAGGCGCTGGCCGAGGCCCGGCTGGGTGGGCAGGCGGCGCGGCTGGAAATCTGTAACCGCCACAAGGACGGCCATCTCTACTGGATCGACATCCTCCTGCAGCCCATCCACGACGAGCGCGGCCGGCTCGAAGGTTTCATCGAGGTCGGCATCGACATCACCGAGCGCAAGCACCGCGAGGCGCTGCACGCGCAGGCCCGGGGGGACAGCGATGCACTGCTGGCGGCAGTCGCCCGGCACGCCATCGTGTCGGTGGCGGACCCGGCCGGCCGCATCACGAGCATCAACCCGCTGATGGCCGAGGTGAGCGGCTACACGGAGGCCGAGCTGCTGGGCCAGGACCATCGCCTGCTCAAGTCCGGCGTCCACCCCGCCAGCTTCTGGCAGTCGATGTGGGCCGAACTCCAGGCCGGGCGCTCCTGGCGAGGCCAGGTCTGCAACCGCCGCAAGGACGGCTCGCTGTTCTGGGTCGACAACATCGTCTCGCCGAGCCTCAACAGCGAGGGCGGCATCGAGCGATTCGTCTCCATCGGCATGGACATCACCGCGGCCCGTGAAGCCAGCGATGCGCTGCAGGTGCAGCACACGCGCCTGGCCAACATCATCGAAGGGACGGCCGCGGGCACCTGGGACCTGCAGGCCGAGGAGCAGCGCATCGACTACAACAGCCGCTGCATGAGCATGCTCGGCTATCAGGGCGACGAGGCGGGGTCCATGACGCTCGCCAGCTGGCTGTCCCGCGTCCACCCGCAGGACCGGGACGCCGTGCGGCGGCGTCTGGAGGACCATCTCAAGGGCCTGCTGCCGACCTTCGACGCGGAGCTGCGGCTGCGGCACCGGGCGGGGCACTGGGTCTGGGTGCAGTCCACCGGCCGGATCGCCGTGCGCAACGCGCGGGGCGATCCGCTGTGGGTCACCGGCCTGCAGATCGACATCACCGCGCGCAAGCTGGCCGAGCTGCAGCTGCGGCAGCAGCGCCAGCTGCTGGACCGCGCCGAGCGCCTGGCCGGCATCGGGGCCTGGGAGCAGGACCTCGCCACGCAGCGCCTCGACCTCTCGGACCAGACCCGCCGCCTGCTGCAGCTGGACAACCCGGACCCGTTGAGCCTCGACCATCTGCTCAACGCCCTGGGCGAGGCCGATGCCGCCCAGCTGCGCCGCGGGACGCAGGCGGCGCTGGCGGGCTCGGTGGGCTGGGACTTCGAGTTCGAGCACACCCGCCCGGATGGCACCACGCTGTGGCTGCGCAGCGTCGGCGAGGCCGAGTTCGACGACAGCGGCCCGGTGCGCCTCGTGGGCGCCTTCGCGGACATCAGCCAGCGGCGCTCGCTCGAGGCCGCGACGCAGCGCAGCCACCGCCTGCTGAGGTCAGTGCTGGAGAACCTGCCCTGCGCGCTGAGCGTCTTCGACAGCGACCTGCAGCTGGTCGCCCACAACACGCAGTTCCGCGAGCTGCTGGGCTTCCCGGATGCGCTGTTCGACCGGGAGATGGTGAGCTTCGACAGCATCATCCGCTTCAACGCGCTGCGCGGCGAGTATGGCGAGTACGCCGATGCCGACGAGGCGGAAGCCCGGGTGCAGGCCATCGTGGAGCGAGCCCGCGAGCCGACCTTCCACCAGTTCGAGCGCACGCGCCCGGACGGCCGGACCCTCGAGGTCCGCGGCGCCCCCATGCCCGGCGGCGGCTTCGTCACCACCTACGTCGACGTCACCGAGCGCCGCCGCCTGGAGCAGTCCCGCGAGCGCCTCACCGAACAGATGAGCGCCATGCTCGAGGCCCTGCCCTGCGGCCTGACGGTCTACGACAAGGACCTCGTCGTCACGATGCACAACGAGCGCTTCACGCGGCTCTACGGGCTCAGCCCCGCGCTGTTCGAGCAAGCGCAGACGACGCTCGCCGACATCGTCACGGACCTCCACCGGCGCGGGGACTACGGCGAGCTCAGCCTGGCCGAGGCGCAGGCCGTGGCGCTGGCCAACGCCCAGGCCTCGCTGGCCGGCCCCTGCACCCGCGAGCGCTACCGCCCCGACGCGGACCTGCACCTGGAGATCCGCAGCCACCCCCTGCCCAGCGGCGGCTATGTATCCACCTACATGGACGTCACGGCGCAGCGGTGCACGCTGCAGCACCTGCACCGGGCCGAGAGCCTGCTGCGCAGCGCGATCGACACCATCAACGAGGCCTTCGTGCTGTACGACCCGCAGGACCGGCTCGTGCTGTGCAACGACAAGTACCGCGAGCTGTACGCCGCCAGTGCCGACCTGCTTCAGCCGGGCGCCGACTTCGAGACCATCGTGCGCGCCGGCGTCGAGCGGGGGCAGTACCCGGAAGCGCTCGGCCACGAGGAGGAATGGCTCGCGCAGCGCCTCGCCGACCACCGGCGTGGCGGCACCTCGCACGTGCAGGCGCTCAGCGACGGCCGCTGGATCCGCGTCATCGAGCAGCGCATGGCGGACGGCCACACGGTCGGCTTCCGCGTGGACATCACCGACCTGATCCTCGCCCGCAAGGCCGCCGAGAACGCCGCCATCGCCAAGGGGCAGTTCCTGGCGAACATGAGCCACGAGATCCGCACGCCGATGAACGCCATCCTCGGCCTGCTGCAGCTGCTGGACAAGACCCGCCTGGACGCGCGCCAGAAGGGCTACACGGACAAGCTGGCTGGCGCCGCGCGCTCGCTGCTGGGGCTGCTGAACGACATCCTCGACTTCTCCAAGATCGAGACCGGCAAGATGACGATGGAGACGCGGCCCTTTGCGCTGGACCCGCTGCTGCGCGACGTCGGCACCATCCTGGGCGCCACCGTGCAGGGCAAGCCGGTGCGCCTGTACTTCGAGCTCGATCCCGCCCTGCCGCCGGTGCTGGAGGGCGACGCCCTGCGGCTGCAGCAGGTGCTCGTCAACCTCGCCGGCAACGCCGTGAAGTTCACGCCCGAGGGATCGGTGGTGATCAGCCTGCAGCCGCGCCCGGACGAGCATGGGGCACCGCGTCTGCATGTGGCCGTGCGGGACTCGGGCATCGGCATCGCGACCGAGCACCAGGAGCGCATCTTCAGCGGCTTCTCGCAGGCCGAGGCCTCCACGACCCGACGCTTCGGCGGCACCGGGCTGGGCCTGGCGATCAGCGCGCGGCTGGTGGAGCTGATGGGCGGCCGCATCGCCGTCGAGAGCGCACCCGGCCAGGGCAGCTGCTTCTCCTTCGATCTGCCCCTGACCGGCGCCGATGTCCTTGACGCCCACGACACCGCGCCGCCTCGCACGCGACCCGCCCTGCTGCTGGCGGAAGAAGGCCAGGACCCGGAGCGCCTGTCGCAGCTGCTGCGCCAGGCCGGCCTGCAGCCGCTGACGCGGGTGAACGTCGACGCGCTGGAACAGGCCCTGGACGAGGCGCTCGCCGCTTCAACGGGCGTCCTGCCTGCAACGGGTGCCGACGCGCCCGTGCTGGTGCTGGACACCCTTGCCCCGCGGGCCGACCTCGGCGCCTGGGCCGAAGGACTGCTGGCGCGGCACCCGGACCTGCGCGTGCTGGTCCTCACCACCGCCGAGGGGCAGCACAGCCTGGCTGCGCTCGAACCCACCCTGGCGACCCGCGGGCTGCGGGTGATGGTCATGCCGCTCACGCCAACGCAGCTGAGCGAGGCCCTGTCGCAAGACGCATCAGCGGTGGCGCCCGCCGCCGAGGCCCCCTCCCCGCAGCGCCTGCGCGGCGCGCGGCTGCTGCTGGTCGAGGACAACGCCACCAACCAGCAGGTGGCCCTGGAGCTGCTGGGCGACGAGGGCGCGCAGGTCGAGCTCGCAGAGAACGGCGCGCTGGCCGTCGAGCGCCTGCGCGGTCAGGCGCAAGACTTCGATGCGGTGCTGATGGACGTCCAGATGCCCGTGATGGACGGCCTCACCGCCTCGCGCCTCATCCGGGGCGAGCTGGGCCTGGCGACGCTGCCCATCATCGCCATGACCGCCAATGCCATGGCCCAGGATCAGGCCGACTGCCAGGCGGCCGGCATGACCGCCTTCGTCGGCAAACCGCTGGACCTGAACCTGCTGGTGCAGACCTTGCACCGCTGCTGCCCGTCGCTGGCCGAGCCGCCGCCGGCCGCGCAGCCCGTGGCCACGGCGCCCTCACCGGCGCCCGACAAGCCCGCGCCGCCAGCCGAGGAGGACACCCCCGCCATGCAGCGTCTGCGCGAACGGCTGCGCCAGATCCGCGTGGACCCGGCCGTGCTCGCCGAGGCCGCCGCACAGGGCTTCGCGCTGCAGGAGGCCATGGAGCGGGTGATGGGCAAGGCGCCGCTGCTGGTGCGGATGTGCGAGGGCCTGCAGCAGCAGGTCCAGGCCCTGCCGGCGGTGCTCGAGCAGGCGCGCGAGGCCAACGACCTGCGCGGCGCCCAGCAGACGCTGCATTCGATCAAGGGGCTGGCGGCCTCGCTGGGCGCCGAAGCCCTGGCCACCGACTTCCGCGCCGCCGAGCAGGCCTGCGCCGCGGGCCGCTGGCCGGAGGCCGATGCGCTCGCGGCGCTGCTTCGTCAGGGCGCGCTGGGTGCGGAGGCGCTGCTGGGATTCGCGCGCCGGCTCGGTCCGCCGGGCGCCTAAGCCCCAGCCCGAAAACGTCAGAAGAACTCGACCCCGGCCGCACCACCGGCCTGCCCGGCACGCTGGCGGTCCTCCTGCTGTGCCAGCTCCTGCTCGACGCGGGCCAGCGCCTCGCGCGACTCCTGCAGCAGCGCGGCCGCGGCCTCGTCACCGCCGATGCGGAAGGCGCTCAGCGCCTCGGCCAGCGCCGAGGCATTGCGCTGCAGCTGCACGGCCAGCTGACCGGAGCGGTCGGCGACCTCGACGTTCTGGCGCGTCACCTCGTCGAGCTCGCGCACGGAATCGGCCACCACGTGGATGCCCTGCGCATGCTCCGAGGTGTCGGAGGTCAGCGTCTGGAACACGCCGCCCACCCGCTGCACGGCGCCGACCAGGTCGCGCATCGCGCCGCTGGCCTGGTCCGCGAGCTGGCAGCCGGCATCGATGGTGGCGGACGAATCCTGGATCAGCGACTTGATCTCGCGGGCGGCCTCCGAGGAGCGCTTCGCCAGGATGCGGACCTCGCCAGCCACGACGGCAAAACCGCGCCCCTGGTCCCCCGCGCGGGCCGCCTCGACGGCCGCGTTGAGCGCCAGCATATTGGTCTGGAAGGCGATGCCGTCGATCACGCTGATGATGTCGGTGATCTTGTTCGAGGCCGCCTGGATCCGGCGCATCGAGTCCACCAGCTGCGTCACCGTCTGCCCACCGTTGCTGGCCATGGTCGAGGCCTCGACCGCCATGCCGCGCGCCTGCTGGGCCGCGTTGGAGTTCTCGGTGACGATCACGTTGATCTGCTCCAGGCTCATCGCCGCGTCACGCAGGCCGCTGTCCGTATGCTCCGTGCGCTCGCGCAGCTCGGAGCTCATGGTGGTCATCTCGCTGGCCGCCTGCTGCACACCCACGACCATGTCGCGGACCTGACGCAGCGTGCTGGCCATGCTCTGCTGGCTTTCCTTGAGCCGCTGGCCGACGTGCGAGACCGTCTTGATGGCCTCCATGTTCAGGCGGATCGCGCCGTGACGGCCCATGGCGTTGACGAGGAACTCCAGCTCGAAGCGCTCCGCCGAGCGGCGCGCCTGGCGGCGTGCGAGGTAGACGAGCACACCCGTCAGGAACAGCAGCATCAGCGCCTCCGGCCACGGCTCGCGCGAGGCCGCACCGCTCGTGGCGAAGGCCGTGAGGCTCGTGTGGCCCACCAGCGCCAGCACGCCCGCGCTGAGCTGGAGCTGCCAGTCCTCGAAACCCAGCAGCAGGCACAGCGCCAGGAAGAGATTGCCCAGCGGCCAGGCCGCGCCAGGAGCCGCACCGGCCTGCAGCCCGATGGCGCCCAGCATCGCCGCGACGGCGACGTAGCGGGACAGAAGATTGCCCGGACGCCGCCACGCCCAGGCCGCCGCCAGGGCCACGGCCAGCACCGGGCCGATCCACCGGCTGCCGGAGGCCAGCACCGCCGCGAGCAGGGCGTTGGCCCCGGCCGCGACGAACAGGACACCGTCCAGCTGGCGCAGGCTCTTGTTGAGCGCGGGGTGCATTGCCATGAGCTTGTCTCTCCTTCACAGTGGCCCGGGATGCCGATTCCGAACGCTTTGGAAGCACTTTAGGGCAGTCCGGGGACGCCCCTGAGTGGCATCATCGCCCCAGGTGATTTCTATCACGTCACCCCCCATTCGATCGTTGCCCATGAAGCAAATCCTCATCGTCGAAGACCAGGCCGAGATCCGCGAGCTCGTGCGCATTTCGCTGGAGTTCGAGGACTACGACATCCACGAAGCAGAGAACGGTGTGGTCGGCTGGGAGCTGCTGCGCACCCTGCAGCCCGACCTCATCCTGATGGACCTGATGATGCCCGGCGGCGTCGACGGCCTCGAGCTGTGCCGCCGCGTCCGCGCCGATGCCCGGCTGCGCCGCACGAAGATCATCATGCTGACGGCCCTCGGCACCGGCGCCGACCGCAGCGCGGGCCTCGCGGCCGGCGCCAACGCCTACCTGGCCAAGCCCTTCAGCCCGCTGGAGCTGATGAAGACCATCGGCAGCATCCTGAGCTGATTCAGGCGCCGTCGCCCGCCGGCAGGCCCTGGATGGCCGCGCCCATCCGGTCCAGGCCCACCACCTGCTCCACCGCCCCGAGCTCCACCGCGGCACGCGGCATCCCGTAGACCACGCAGCTGGCCTCGTCCTGGGCCAGCGTGCGGGCGCCCGCGCGGCGCATGCTCAACAGGCCGCGGGCACCGTCGTCGCCCATGCCGGTCAGGATGACGCCGGTGGCATTCGCCCCAGCTGCCTGCGCGACCGAACGGAACAGCACGTCCACCGACGGCCGGTGGTGGTTGACCAAGGGCCCGTCGCGCACTTCCACCAGGTACTGCGCCCCGCTGCGCCGCAGCTGCATGTGGCGCCCGCCCGGCGCGATGAGCACCCGCCCGTCGATGAGCCGGTCGCCGTCCCGGGCCTCCAGCACCTCGAAGTCGAGCAGGCTGTTCAGCCGCCGCGCAAAGGCCGAGGTGAAGCTCGACGGCATGTGCTGCACCAGCAGAATGCCCGGGCACTGACGTGGCAGCTGGCGCAGCAGCGCCTCCACCGTCTGCACCCCGCCGGTGGAGCTGCCGATGGCGATGACGCGGTCCGTGGTGACGCTCAGCGCCTTGTCCGCGACGCTCGTCGGGCGCGGCAGGCTTGCTGCCACTGCTGCCGCTGCTCCCGGCGTCTCCTCGGCCCGTCTGCCGGGTGTGGCCGGCACGACCGGCGCCGCGGCCACGGCACGCGGCAAGGCGCGCAGATTGGCCCGGGCGGCGGCCCGCACGGCAGCGACGAGGCCGTTGCTGTCGTCCTCGAGGAAATCGCGAAGGCCCAGCTTGGGCTTGGTGACGAAGCCGACGGCTCCGGCGGCCAGCGCCTGCATGGTGGTGTCGCAGCCGGCCTCGGTCAGCGTGGAGCACATCACCACCGGCGTCGGCCGCTGCTGCATGATCTGCGTGAGGAAGGAGATGCCGTCCTGGCGGGGCATCTCGACGTCCAGCACGATGACGTCCGGCCAGTTCGCCTGCAACTTGGGCCACGCGAACAGCGGGTCGCTGGCGGTGAGCACGACCTCCATGCCCGCGCCCTCGAGCAGGGACGTGAGGTGCTTGCGCACGATGGCCGAGTCGTCGACCAGGGCGACCTTGATGCCGCTCATGCGCCACCTCCGGACGTCACGCCCGCGGGCAGGCCGCGGCGGGCCGTCACCAGACCGGTCTGAAGGTCCAGCACCACATGCCGCGGCACGTTGTCACCCACGTCCACGCCGTCCAGCTGGAAGCGGAAATGGTCGATCAGCTTCCAGCCCTGCTCGATGTTGCGCTCGCCCACATTGAGCTTCACCGCGGCGCCGTCGGGCATGGTGTCGGCCCCGCCGTAAAGATGGGCGATGAACTCGTCCGGCTTCACGCCCGCGCGCTCGATGCACATGGCCATCGTCAGCACGGCCTCGTCGCCGAAGCGGCCGTCCAAGGGCATGCCCGGCTGGCGCGCCCGGGTGGGCAGGAGGTAGTGGCACATGCCGCCGATGCGTCGCTCGGGGTGCCACAGGGTCAGGGCCACGCAGGAGCCCAGGAGTGTCTTCAAGGTCACGTTCTGGCCGAAATGGAGCTGCCCCGGGAGCAGCATGATGGACGGACCGGGGCCGGGATGCCAGCCGACGGTCTTGCTGGGCAAAGGCAGGCTAGCCATGGCGATAGATGGCCGGCGCGACGGTCTGCAGCGGCAGGTCCAGCCCGGAGAGAGACTCCGCATGGCCCGTGTAGAGCAGCCCGTCCGGCTTGAGGCGGGTGATGACGCGCCGCACGATGTCGGCCTTGGCCGGCGGCTCGAAATAGATCAGCACGTTGCGAAGAAAGATCACGTCGAACATCGGCAGCCGCTGGGGCAGCTCCTGCGTGAGGTTGGCCCCGAGGAACTCGACGCGCTGGCGCAGGCTGCGCTCGATCAGCATCTGCCCCTCGTAGGGCCCCTCGCCGCGCAGGCAGTAGCGCTTGAGGTAGTTCTCCGGCATGTTCTCGATGCGGTCGACGGGATACAGCCCCGTGCGCGCCGCGGCGACCACGGTGGTGGAGAGGTCAGTGCCCCAGATCCGCCACGGTGCCTTGCCGAGCGTGTCGGCCAGCAGCATGGCGCAGCTGTAGGCCTCCTCGCCCGTCGAGCTGGCGGCGCTCCAGACGCAGAACTCCTCGCCCCCACGATGGCCCTGGGCCCGCTTGCGCAGGTCGGTGAAGTGCGCCGGCTCGCGGAAGAAGTAGGTCTCGTTGGTCGTCAGCCGGTCCACCACCGCCACCGCGATCTCCTCGCCGAGCTGCCCGCGGGTGAGGCGGGCGATGAACTCGTTGAGGTCCGGGAAGCCGCAGTCCTGGGACAGGCGGTGAAGGCGGCTGAGGACCAGGGCGCGCTTGCCTTCTGTCAGCCGGATGCCGGAGATGCGGAAGAAATAGTCACAGACGCCCTTGAAGGCAGCGTCGGAGATCTTGCTCATGAGGCCGGATGCTCCTCGCCGATCAGGGCCGTCAGCTCCTCCGGGGACAGCGTGTGGGCCAGGTTCAGCAGGCTCGAGTAGCGGTCCCGCACGTTCACCATGCCGGCCACGTATTTCGGCGGCACGGCCATCCCGAGCGCGGGCACGGGCTCGATGGCGCGGGCATCGACGTCGAGGACCTCGTAGACCGCATCCACGAGCAGGCCCATGGCCAGCGGCGGGCGGCCGGCGTCGTCCGGCACCTCCACGACGACGATGGCGCTGCGGCGGCCCAGCTCGATGGGGCCGTGGCCGAAGCGGGCGGAGAGGTCGATGACCGGGATCACCGAGCCCCGCAGGTTCATCACGCCGCGCACGAAGCCCGGCGTCTGCGGCAGCGGGGTGAGCCGCCCCACCTCGAGAATCTCGCGGACGGCGTCAATGGGCACGAGCAGCGACTCCTGGATGCAGGCCAGACGCAGCATCTGGCGCGTACCCCCGGTCGATTCGTGCTGGAGCACGGCACTCATGGTCACTCAAAGCGCTTGAAGTAGGCCTCGTCGATGGCCTGGCCGCCCGACGATCCCGCGTCGGTCCGGGCCGAGGTCTGCCCGACGCGGCTGCGCGGGCGCTCCTGCGGCGCGGCCGTGCGCCCGCGCGGCGTCGCCGGCGGCAGCAGGGATTCCGCGCTCTCGGTGCGGCGGCGCACGGCGGCGCCCCGGCCGCCCTGCCCACCCTGCCCGCCCG